>NZ_JANKZF010000001.1 GCF_027568515.1 Arthrobacter sp. HY1533
CACCAGCAACATCCAACGCACCCAAGCCCTTGACCCATGGCTCAACCACTACAACAATGAACGCATCCACACCAGCACCGGAACAACACCCATCAACCGAGTGTCACCAACGTGATGGCCAGGTACAGTTAGGATCCGAAGTCGACGTCCGCGGTGGCGGTGACGGCTGCAATGCGGCCGGGTGCCCGCTGGAACTGCCAATACAGGTTGGTGTGGGCAATGACCTGCTCCACGGGAGGCGCGCCCCAGTCGGTCTTGTCGCCGGCCGTGTGGGCATCCCCCACCAGCGTGACGTCGTAGCCGCGGGTGAAGGCGCCATGGATCGTGGAGCGGATGCAGGCATCGGATTCCGCGCCTGCCACGATGAGCCGGCCCACGCCGGCGCCTGCCAGCACGTCCTCCAGCTCAGTATCCTCGAAGGAGTCGCCGTACGTCTTGTGGATGAGCGGTTCGGTGTCCAGCCGGAGAAGTTCCGGGACGTATTCCCAGCCCTTGCTTCCTTTTTCCAGGCCGGCGTCGGAGTGCTGGACCCAGACCACCTGCGTGCCGGCGGCACGCGCCTGCTCCACCAGCGAGGCGATGTTGGCAATGACAGGGCCTGGTTGCGGAGCCTCCGCCATGACATCGTTTTGGACATCCACCACAACGAGGGCGGATTTTGTTCGGCCGTGAAGTGTTGTCATGCGGTTCATCTCCTGCGGGTGCGCTGTGGATCTACCGCAAATCACACTACGCCACTGCCGGTGGGCGCAAAACACCCGCCGGGAACCGAAGTTCCGGGCGGGTGTTGTGGCGGCCTACTTCTTGCCGGGCTTGTTCTGGTTGATCGGCAGCGGCGGCACCGTGGTCTGGCGGTTGGCCGTCATGTCGATTCCGAAGTCCTTGGCGAAGACCAGGCGCGTGTTCTTGTAGATGCCGGGGTGGTTTTCATCCATTTCGAAGACCCGGGCCCCGCGCAGGCGGTTGCGGTCGGCACCGGGCAGGCCGTAGGCACCGAAGCCGCTGCCGGGCGCGTAGCCCAGCTGGACGCCGTAGTAGTTGCCCACATAGGTGTTGACGTGGTCGTGGCCCACGAAGTAGCCCTTCACGTCGCCGCGCTCCAGGAAGGCGTTGAACAGGCCGGAGTTGATGGGGCCGGGGCATTCGTCTTCGTTGCGTTCGCCCACGATGCCGTGGCGGGTGACGGCTCGGGCGTGGTCGGCGCTGGTGCGCGAGTCAATGCTGGCGAACCACATGTTGCGGTGTTCGTGGAGGGCAATGTGGCCCCACATGAGCGAAGGCACCTTCTTGCCGTACTTCTTCTCTGTGGCCAAAGACTGTTCGCGGTACCAGCTGACCTGGTCCATGCGGACCCAGTCCCAGCCCGGGTAGCCGGAGAAGCCCTGGCCGTCGATGGCCGAAGGGGCGTAGCGGCCGGTGTCAATGAGCCAAAGGCCGAACGCCGGGTCCTTGCCGTTGGACTTCGAGGACTGGACCAGCAGCTGGGTGTTGGAGGTTCCGGTCAGTCCGGGGATGTTGTCGGCATTGACGTTGAAAGTGTAGGCCTGCAGGAAGTCCAGCATCTTGGCCTCGGTCATGCCGGTCGCCGCCACGGAGTCCTCGTCGTGGTTGCCGAACGTCACGGCCCACGGGATGCTGCGGCTTTCCATGGGGGCCACCACGTGGTTCAGTGCCTGCTTGACCTCCAGCTCATTCACGCAGCCGCCGTTGATGACGTCGCCGTTGATGACCACAAAGTCGGGCTTCTCCGAATCCAGGGTGCGTTCCATGAGCTCAATGGTGCGGCGGTCCGTCTGCTCGTCGTCCTGGGTGTCGTTGAACTGGACCACCTTGAATGTGCCGTCGGCCCGGAAAGCCAGTGTGGGCTTGGGCGCCTTTGCTCCCGGTGCGGCATTGCCGGCCGTGCCCGCAGCCACGGTCAGGCCCAGCGCACCCAGTGTCCCGGCTGCTGCCAGTGCTGCCCTGCGGCTGAGCTTGCCCGTGATGATGTTCTCGTTCATTGCTGCCTTTCCTTGCAGCGGCCCCTTGCGGGCCGCGATCCTCCATGAGGTTAGGGAGCGCATCTGGCCAGCGGGGCAATGCATGGGAACAGACAGGAAAACTGTTGGCTAACGGGCGGCTACCCGTCGCCGCCGTGGAGGTGGGCCCGGCCGCCGTCGTGGTTCAGGATGCTGAGGATCTCCACGGGGCCCTCGTGGGCGCAGATGGCGTGCGGGACCATGGTGGAGAACTCGGCCACCTCGCCCGGGTGGACCAGGATGGTCCGCTCCCCCAGTTCCAGCCGGGCAATGCCGGACAGCACAGTGAACCAGTCGCGGCCGGGGTGGGTGCCGGGCTGCTGCGGGCGGTCAGGGGTGATGCGCAGCTTGGCAACCGTCTTGCCGTACAGGCCGTCTTCACTGGAGAGGATCCAGGTCGTCAGGCCCGGCGAATGTCCGGGCTGGGGACGGATGACGACGTCTTCGTCGCCCGCCGTTTCGACCAGCGCGTCCAGCGTGGTGCCGAAGGCACGTGCAATGGGCACCAGCTGGTCCAGCGCTATCCGGCGGTGGCCAGTCTCAATGCGGCTGAGCGTCGAGGGGCTGAGGTTGCACCGTGTGGCCAGGCTGTCGAGGGACCAGCCGCGTGCCACGCGCAGGGTGCGGATGCGCTGGCGAATTACGGCGTCAACATCGGATTCTTGCGTCATGCGCAATAGTCTATGCGCGTGACGCTACAAGTCGATACCGTGTAAGCATGACTGCACACGGACATGACCACGGACACTCACACGGCAAGCACGGCGGCCACGGGCACGGCGGCCACAGCCACTCACACACGAGCGACGCGGAACTGGCGGAAATGCTGGACCTGGACGCACTCATCCTGGGTTCGTACCTGGAGGAAGCCACCGCATGGACCGCTGAGTTGGCCCCGGCACCGGCCAGCATCATTGATGTTGGTGCCGGCTCGGGCGCAGGCACGCTGGCACTGGCCCGCCGATTCCCTGCTGCAAAGGTCACTGCACTGGACAGGTCCCCCGGCATGCTGGCCCAGACGCTGGCTTCCGCAGAGGCCGCTGGCGTTGCTGCGCGGGTGGCCACACTCGAGGCGGACCTGAATGAGGCATGGCCTGCGAGCGCATCGGCAGATCTCATGTGGGCGTCATCGTCCCTGCATGAGCTGGCAGATCCCGAGCGCACCATGGCGGAGATGTTCGCCGCGTTGAATCCGGGTGGCTTGCTCATGGTCGTTGAAATGGACAGCCTGCCCAGCTTCCTGCCCGAGTCGCTGCCTGGGGGCGGTGCCATTGAACCCGGCCTGGAGGCGCGCCTGCACAAGGCCCTTGCCGGCAGTGGCTGGAACCAATACCCCGAATGGACGGCAGGGCTGGAACGTGCCGGGTTCGCCGTCGAACGCCGCCACTTCCCCACCGAGGGAAGCGCGACGCCGGAACTCGCCGCCCGCTATGCCCGCACCTTCCTGCGCCGCATGGCTTCGGCGCTCGCAGGCACGGCAGCCCCCGCCGACCTGGCCTCTCTCGAGGTTCTCCTGGGTGACGGCCCGGACTCCCTGGAACGCCGCGCGGACTTGGTGGTGCGCGGACACCGGACGGCCTGGGCCGCCCGCAAGCCGTAGCTTCCCGTTCACAGGGAAGCGGGAGCCTGCGCGCTAGGCTGGCCCCATGTCTCCCCTACTCCAGGCCTTGACGCCAGAGGCCCTTCTCGGCGGACCGCGCGGCAGGCGACTGTGCCTGGAAGTCGCCAGCCGGTTGGCAGCGGATTCGCCCATGGTCGATGCGGCGAGAGCATTTGGCCATGCCCGGTTTTACGCAGCCAACGGGCTGGGCCGTGGTGAGTCAACGGTATATTTCAGCCCCACGGCG
Source organism: Arthrobacter sp. HY1533 (assembly GCF_027568515.1). Taxonomy (GTDB): domain Bacteria; phylum Actinomycetota; class Actinomycetes; order Actinomycetales; family Micrococcaceae; genus Specibacter. Next base: position 3,866 of record NZ_JANKZF010000001.1, read on the forward strand.
AAAGTTGAGCCGCCCCGGCCCACGGCTGCCGAGGTGGCTGCCCTGCTGGATGCAGTGCCCCTGTCCAGCCCCTCGGCGGACGCAGTCTTGCACTCATTGGTCGATACCGTAGGTGCAGCGCGCTATTGGCAGGAGCCGGACGGCGATGACGACCTCGCGGCCACGCCCGAGATGCGCCGGGCCCTCCAGTGCGTTGCCCGGGCGGTGGTGGATTCGCCCCACACACAGTGGTGGACTGCCCCCATTGCGGCGGACGCACAGTGGAGCGTTCAGTTCCTGGATGGAACGGGCCGTCCGTTGCCGAAGGGACGGCCTGCCGCACAGGCCTTCGTGCAGGGCCGGCTTGACGCGATCCTTGATGAATTCAATGCCGCCCGCGACCGCCCTGCCGACCCAGCCGCGAATTGGGGCGGAATCTGGTGGTCCCGCCCGGACGGTCTTTCAGGCAGCACACGTGCCATGCCGGGTTTGGGGCCCGTGGGGCTGTGGCTGGTTGAGGACGGCTTTGGCGAGCGGGAGGCTGTGGTGGAACAGCTGGCCCTGCCTCCCACGCTGCGCATCCATGAGATCGACTCCCCCGAGGCGTGGGCGCGGCTGTGCCGGGAGCATTCCCTGGACGTGACAGCATCCAGGCGCCACGACTGGTACAGCACCACGGGCCGCAATGGACCGTGGCTCATACCTGACTGGGCGCGCCTGCAGGAAGCGTACGACGGCGTCCACCTCACCATGGGCGGGTACCTGTCAACGGCGGGCCTTGCCATCCCGCTGGATGGCGGCTTTGCCACAGTATTGGCCGGATGGGAGCCCGACACCACGTATTGGCTGCGGGGCATGCCTCCGGTTGCAGGCACGCGGCAGCAGTGGGCGCAGGAGGGGAACAGCCAGTTTTGGCAGCATGCCTCGCCGGGGGTCGGCTCATGACCGAGCCTGCCAGCCACGGCTGGGCCCCTCGCGACACCGGATTCCGGTCCTTTACGGCAACTGCCCTGGTGGGGCGCGGGGACGAGGCCTGGAATCGTGCCTCCGCGGATGTCCTGCTCTGGAAGGTCAAGACCCGCAGCGGCTTCTGGGTGGAATCCACTGGCCCTGTGGAGTCCGGCCAGCGAACCACTGTAACGGTCAAGGCGCTTGGCGTCACAGTGGTGGAACCTGTGGAAGTGGTCTCGGTGGTTCAGGAAATCAATCGGGTGGGCTTTGCCTACCGCACGCTACCGGGCCATCCCGTCAGCGGCGAGGAGGCATTCATCGTGCACAGGGATGGTGAGAACGTGTGGCTGACACTGCGCTCCCTCACCCGTGCAGCCCCACAGCAACCGTGGCGTGCTCTCTTTCCCCTGCTGTTGGTGGCCCAGCGGATCGTGCGCAGGCGCTACCTGCGCTCGCTCCGCTGACGCCGCGGGGTAGCCATGGACAAGTTCGAATTTATATTCTAACGAGTCTCACCAGGGAGCCAATGACGTCGCCGGATCCAACGGACCGCGTCCGGCCAGCCAGGCCATGAACTCCCTGCGGGCACGTGGGGAGTCCAGCCGCCCGGCGGCGCTGGCAAGCAGGACCGGCAAGTCCCAGGCCACGTATTCCTCCGGCCAGTCGAGGTGGGAATAGCCCAGGCCCAGGTCCACATGGTGCATCTCCACTTCGCGAAGCCTGTGGGCCGGGCATCCGGCAGCACCGTAATCGCCGCCGCCGAGAAAATGCCCGTTGGGCCAGCTGGCTTCCCCGCATTGGTCCAGGAGCTCCTCGAGAGTCACCTGGCTGGCGTGCAGGTCGGCGATGATCTCCGCGGCAGCGCGCCCGGCGCCTTCCTCAATCTCCTGGCTGCGCTGCTCCTGGCCGTCACGGTACTTTGGCACGTCCTCGCCGCGCAACGCCCCGGCCAATCGCCGCGAATGGGCATCCGCGTTGCGGGCAAGGTGGGTCAGCACGTGGCCCACAGACCATCCCGGCAGACGGCTCGGGGCGCGCATGGCGCCGTCGTCCAGCCCTGCCACGCGCAGCAACAGGCGTTCCTGCGCCTCGCGGCACAGTTGGGAGGCCAAGTCCGGATCATTTTCCAGGTTCATGGAATCTCCACATCGGAGCCCACAAGGTGGCGGTTCCGCGATTCAATGAGCCGCTTCATGTACCGGGCCAAAAACATCTTCTCGGCAAGCAGCCCCAGCGGGCCCATCGGTGCCGCAAACTCGATGCGGTCCACCATGGTGGTGACTCCGCCGGACTCGCTGAATTCATGGACGTGCCGGAAGAACTTGAACGGGCCGCTGACTTGTTCATCCGTGAAGCTGTCGGGAGGCGCCATGCGGGAGATCCGGCTTGTCATGCGCAAGGGCAAACCGAAGTGCCACGCACGCCAGGTGACCTGTTCCCCCAGGGAAATGAGACCCGAGGTCACGCCCGCTATGGCCTGCTCGCGGGAGTTCGCCATGGATTCCCGGTGGGCGTCGATGCTGCGGGCAAGGTCAAACAGCCTGGCTTGCGGGGTGCTGGTCCGGGTGGTGCATTCAAAGGAGACGGCCATGGTCAGAGTATGCCAGTACAAGAACGGCTGCCGGAATTCCGCCAGCACAGCCAACCTTGCCGCTAGGGTCTAGTCATGGGATTCAAACCATGCATGGACGCCGCGGCCGCAGACTGGATCGCCACTTCAAGCGTGCCATGGGACAAGCTGGTGGGCTTTGGCCCGGCCGGGTTCGAATCCCATGGCAGGCTGCGCTTCATCCCCGATCCCGCCTATCCGGGCCAGGGTGAAAACGAGGCGGCACCAGGCTCCGGGCAACTATCCGAGACCGAACAGCTGGAAATCGCGCTCAGCATACTGTGCCGTCACACCACGACCCCGGACGAACTGTTCATGGCGTTCTGGGACGGATTCGGCTTCGCCATGCCGGCAGCCGGCTTCGATGTCCCCAACCGCTCCTACTTTCTCTACCGGGGCCGGGCATCAGCCGCAGGGGCGTGGGAAATTGCTCCCGAGGACCAGGCCGCGGGGCAGCGCTGGATGCCGGCGCCCGCATTTATCTGGCCTGCCGACCATGCATGGTGCCTGGCCAAGGATGTGGATCCGCATTGGGCCGGCATCGGCGCCAGTGGACATGCAGTGGCGGACCTCCTGGCGGAGGAGCGACTGGACGTGGTGGCCGCCAACCCGCTGGAACGCCAGCCCTGGTACAGCTAGATGTTGGCAGTTGGCCCAGTCTTGCATGGAACAACTGGCAGGATGGCCCCATGACCAACCACGACACCGAACTATTGCTGATGCCGGAAGTCCGCAATGCCCTGGAAACCCACGGCATTGACCATGAGGTGCTCCCCTGCCCCGACGAGCTCTCCGACACGGCTGCCTTTTGCGACCACTACGGCGTCCCGCTGAACCAGGCTGCCAACACCATCGTGGTGACGTCCAGGAAGACCGAGCCCGCTGTCCAGGCAATCTGCGTTGTGCTGGGCACCTCCCGCCTTGACGTCAACAAGAAGGTGCGCGAACTGCTCGGTGCCAAAAAGGCCTCCTTCGCCGACGCCGAACTGACAATGCAACTCACGGGCATGCAGATTGGCGGCGTCACCCCCTTCGGCGTGCGCTCCGGTGAATCCGGGGAGCTGCCCGTCTACGTGGACACCGCAGTGCTGGGCCAGGATCACGTCATCATGGGCGGCGGCAACCGCACCAGCAAGCTTCGGCTGGCGCCAACTGAACTGCGCAAGCTGCCCGGCGTCGTTGTGGTTGAGGGACTCGCCGCGCTGCGCGGGCCGGAACCGGCGTGATGTGTGGCCAGGCCCCGTGCGCTTCCTGAAGAACGACTAGCCGTCGTGGGCGGCCTGCAGGTCCGCAATCACGAGCCGGCGCATGCCCAGCATGGCCGCCATGGCACGCTGGGAGCCCTCGGCATCGGGCCCGTTGAGTACCTGGGTCAGCATGTTGGGCACAAGCTGCCAGGAGACGCCGAACCTGTCCTTCAGCCAGCCGCACTGGCTTTCCTCGCCGCCGTCGGCCGTGAGCGCGTCCCACTTTTCATCCAGTTCTTCCTGGGTGTCGAAGAAGAGCTCGAAGGAGATGGCCTCGGTGAACTTGAACTCGGGCCCGCCGTTCAGGCCCCTGAAGCTGCGCCCGTCCAGCTCGAAGGCGATGGTCAGGACGGAGCCGGGAACGCCTGGCCCGTCATCACCCCAGCGGGCAACCTCGCCAATGCTGGAGTTGGGGAACAGCCCCACATAAAAGTTGGCTGCTTCCTCTGCCTGGCCGTCAAACCACAGGCATGTTCCAATTCCTGACACGATGCACCACATCCTCTTGCTGGGACAGGCCAAGCACCTTGGCCTGTGAAGAATGCTAGATGGGCCGCGCGCCACCTAACAATGGTTACCGGCCGGTAGCTTGGCTGCCTCGGACAATCCTCCCCGTCAGCGGGGGCGTTTGCGGCGCCGGGCCCGGACGGAGTCCGAGCGCACAAGGTGCACCACAAAGCCACCCATGGCCAGGGCGCCGCCGCCAACAATGGCAACGGCGGGCGGCAGCGCCCCGAGGAGCGTGCGGCCGCCCGTGAGGGAAACCGTCCCGGCAAGGAACAGCAGGGCGCCGCCCCAGCCCAGGACGGCGATGGCGGTGCGGAACAGAAATTCGCGCATGGTGCCTACATCCTCTTCTTGACCTTGGCGGTGGCCGGTGCCGTCCACGGATCCTCGGGCCACGGGTGCTTGGGGTAGCGGCCGCGCATTTCGGCACGCACCTGGGAGTAGGGTCCGCTCCAGAAGGAGGCGAGGTCGTCGGTGACGGCCAGCGGCCGGCGGGCAGGTGACAGCAGGTGGAACAGCACGCGCACCCGGCCCTGGACCAGGAGGGGCGAATCGGCCAGCCCAAAGCACTCCTGGAGCTTGACGGCGGCAACGGGAGGGCCGCCGTCGTGCACGTCAGGGTAGTCGATGCGGATCTGCGAGCCGCTCGGGACGGCCAGTGTCTCCGGGGCCAGCTCGGCCAGCCGCGACGCCTCTGGCCACGGCAGCAGCCGCCGCAGCGGATCGGTCAGCGACAGGGCGGAGAGGGCCCGGCCGGCAGCCACAGACTCCAACTCCGGGCCCAGCCATTCGGGCAGCCGCTGCAGCAGCGCCGCATCGCCCACGTCCGGCCACGGCTCCCCCAGCTCGCGGTGCAGCAGCGCCATCCGCCGGCGCAGGGAATCCGCCGCTCCGGACCAGGGCAGCATGCCCATCCCGTCCTTGGCCAGCGCGGCGGCCACGGCGTCCCTGCCTTGCGCCGGTGTTGCCTTCACGGGCGTCGAGGCCAGGACAATGGCACCGAGCCGACGTTCCCGGCGCGCGGAAACCTTGCCGTTGGCAAACTGTGCGGCGACGGAGTCCTGTACAAGGTGCGCGGCAACAGTTTCCGCGGCGGATTGGCCCAGGGGTGCCGCGGCCCGGATCACCGCACCGGTTCCGGCGGCATCGCGGCCGTCGGCTCGTGCCACCTCGGCCACGGCCAACCATTCGTGCCCGGCCAGCAGGCTGCCGGCGGGAAGGCCGGCGCGGGTTCCCGAGGACAGCAGGTACTGTTGGCCCGCGGCGCCGGGCACGAGCCGGGCAACCCGGTCGGGGAAGGCAAGCCCGACGACGAACCCCACCACGTCCTCCGGCTCCACCGCGCCCCCGGCCGGACCGGAAGTTGAGGATTGCCGGGCAAGGTTTTCCAGCCGCCGCACTTCCTGCGACCAGCGGCGCGCTGCCGGGTCGCGGCCGGCACGCATGGCCTTGAGCAGGCCAGGGAGGTCGGCGCCGGTTGCCCTGGAGTCGCCGGAAACGAGGGCAACGATCTCAGCGGCCGCCTTGGCTCCCACGGAAGGCGCACCGTCCAGGAGTGCACGGGCCAGGCGGGGATCTGCGGGGACGGAGGCGAGCGTGCGCCCCAGGGCTGTGGCGTGCCCGGCGGCGTCAATCGCGCCCAGGCCGGACAGCACCTCGACTGCTGCGGCCATCGCCTGGGCCGGCGGCGGGTCCGGCAGCACGAGCCCGGCCCCTTCCGGGGAGCCCCAGCAGGCCAGGGTCAGGGCAGCCGAGCTGAGATCCGCCACGGCAATCTCGGGCATGGGGTGTGCCGGTGCCGCGGCAAAAGTCTTCTGGTCGTAACAGCGCACCACGGTGCCTGGCCCCAGGCGGGCGGCACGGCCGGCGCGCTGCTCGGCCGACGCCCGGGACGTGGACACCGTCACCAGGCCTGTCATGCCGCGGGCGGCGTCACGCCGGGGCTCGCGGGACAGGCCGGAGTCGATGACGAGCCGCACGCCCGGAACCGTCAGCGAGGACTCGGCCAGCGACGTGGAAACAATGATGCGGGGCGCGCCGCCGGGTTCGCGGGCCGAGACGGCGCGGTCCTGTTCGCGGGCCGGCACCTGGCCGTGCAGCTCCAACACCTCCACATTGTTTGTGGACGCGCGCAGCCGGGTGGCAATGTGCCCCACTTCCCAGGCGCCCGGGGCAAAGACGAGCGCGTCAACGCCGGGGTCTGCGGCCACAGCAACGGCCTGCGCCGCGGCAGCGGTGTCGGCAACGTGGTCAAGGAACGCCCGGGTGATGCCGCGCTGGTCGGTGCGGGCCACAGGGGCCGGCACCCACTTCACCTCAAGGGGGTGCAGCGCGGAGGGGCAGTCGACCACGGGCGCCGGGGACGCGCCGTCGTCCGAGCCCAGAAGCGACGCGAAGCGGGCGGCGTCCAGGGTGGCGGACATGGCGATGAGTGTGAGGTCGCTGCGGAGCTGGCGGACCTCGCCCAGCAGGCCCAGGAGGAGGTCGGTGTCGAGGCCGCGTTCGTGGACCTCGTCAAGCACGACGGCGGCCACCCCTTCCAGCCCCGGGTCGCGCAGGAGGCGGCGCAGCAGGATGCCGGGGGTCAGGAATTCGACGACAGTTTCCTGGCCGCTGTGGCTTTCGCCGCGCACCGTGTACCCCACAGTGGTGCCCAGCGGCGAGCCCGCAAGGGACGCGAGCCGGCGGGCGGCAGAGCGGACGGCCACGCGGCGCGGCTGGGTGACAAGGATCCGGTTGGCGGCAGTTGCCCCGAGCGCGTTGGCAACCAGGGGCGGGACCAGCGTGGTCTTGCCTGTGCCGGGCGGGGCCTGGACCACGGCGGCGGCACCGTCGGGTGCGGCGCGGCCAAGAATACCGGCCAGTTCAGGCAGGAACTGGGCAAAGACCAGCCCCTGCCCGAGCACGGCAAGGTTGAACGGGCCGCCGGGGAGGACGCCCGCGGGGTGATGGGACAAGCGGGTCAGCCGATCTGCAGTTCGCCCATGCTGTCCCAACCGCTGCCGTCCACCTTGCGGGAGACAATCTTGGGCGTGGCTGCCAGCACCGGGCGGATGGCGTCCAGGCCGGCCTTGAAGTGGTCGCTGGAGACGTGGGCACCGGCCGCGTCGTCGTCCAGGAAGGCCTCTACAAGGACGAATTCGTTGGGATCCTCGACGCTGCGCGACCAGTCGAACCACAGGTTGCCCGGCTCGGCGCGGGTGCCTTCGGTGAACTGGGCCACCCGTTCCATGAATGTTTCCGTGTATTCGGGCTTGACTGGGAATTTAACAACGATGAAGTACATGCCCACAACTCTATCGGAGGGCCCGGTGCCCGCTGCGTCTGCCGGGACCACCAACGGATTCCACCATGCGGCATTCGGGCCGGGGCGCTCGACGGCGGCCAGGCTGCCGCCCTACGCTGGGGATGGCCCGGGGCATCCCTCGCGGCCATGCCACTTTTGCCGTCCCGTGAGGATTCCCAGCCATGATCACCCGTGCCGATGTTGACCAGGCCGCCGCCCGGATTGAAGGGCGGGTTCGCCGAACCCCCGTGTTGAAACTGGATGCAGCGAACTCCCCCGGCGAAGTCTGGCTCAAGTGTGAGTTCATGCAGCTCACCGGGACGTTCAAGGCCAGGGGCGCCTTCAACCGCATCCTCGGCTGCCAGGAACGCGGTGAATTGGATCCGGCCGTGGGCATTGTGGTGGCCTCGGGCGGCAACGCCGGACTGGCCAATGCGCACGCCGCCACTGCCGCAGGGGTCCCTGCCACCGTGTTTGTCCCACTCAGTTCACCGCAGGTCAAGGTGGACAAGCTGCGCAAGGCCGGTGCCGCCGTCGTGCAGGAGGGCGCCGAATATGCCGATGCCTATGGGCTGGCCGTGGCCTACGCCGAGGAAAAGGGCGCCGTCTACTGCCACGCCTACGACCAGCCGGACATTGCGGCCGGGGCAGGAACCATTGGGCTGGAGCTCTTGGAACAGCTCGACGGCGTGGACACGGTCCTGGTGGCTGTTGGCGGCGGCGGGCTCATGGCCGGCGTGGCCGCAGCGCTTGAGGGGCATGCCACGGTGATTGCCGTGGAGCCGGAGAATGCGCCCAGCCTGCACGCTGCCCTGGCTGCGGGGGAACCCGTGGATGTAGCCATCTCCGGGATCGCGGCGGATTCCCTCGGTGCCCGGCGCATTGGCTCCATTGGCTTTGACGTGGCCGTGCGGACGGGCGTGCAGAGTGTCCTGGTCAGCGATGAAGCAATCGCTGCGGCCCGCACGTTCCTGTGGGAGAACTACCGGATCGTGCTGGAAAACGGCGCCGCCGCGGCCTACGCCGCCCTGCAGTGTGGTGCCTATGTGCCCCGCACGGATGAGCGCGTGGCGGTCATCCTGTGCGGGGCAAACACCGACCCTGCGGGGCTGTAGGCCGCGGCGGCGGCTCGCTAGCTCTTCGCTTCCTCGGAATCCAGTTCCGGGCGGAGCTGGTGGTTTGAGCCGTTGGTGCCCGTGGCCCCCGTGGCGGACTGTCCGGTCCCGGCACCTGACATCATGCCCTGCAACAGGCCAATGATGTCCAGTCCCGTGGAGTCCTTGATGAGCTGCGTGGTCTGCTGGACACCGTTGGAGACGTTCCTGCTCAGCTGGCTGGCGCCGTCGTTGGAGATGACTGTCATGTCCTTGATGGCCGCCATGGGGGCTGCCACCTCGCGGGCCATGGCCGGCAGGACCTCCAGGACCTTGCTGAGAATGGCGGCCTCATTGAACTTCTCGTAAGCCTCGGCCTGGGCTGCGATGCCGGCTGCCTCCGCGACACCCTTGGCCTCGGTGGATTCGGCCTGTGCCTGGCCCATGGACTTGATGACATTGGCGTCGGCCTGGCCGCGGGCCTGGACCACGGCGGCCTCGGCGTTGCCCCTGGCCGTGGCTGCCGCCGCGTCTGCCTCGGCGGCAACCCTGTCGCCCTCGGCAGTGAGCTTGCGCTTGGCGAGTTCCACTGTGGCCTCGATTTCCGCGGCCTCGGAGGCCCGGCGTCGTTCCTCGAGCTTGGCGTCTGCCTGCTGGATGAGGCGGTACTTCTCGGCGTCCGCGGGCTTGCGGACCTCGGTGTCAAGCTCGCGTTCACGCAACTCGGCGCGGCGCAGGGCCACCTGCTGGTCGCGGATGATGACCTGCTCGTTTTGTTCCGCAGCGGCCAGCGGACCGGCGGCATCTGCGCGGGCCTGGCGGGCGTCGGCTTCTTCCTTGAGTTCGGCGCGCTTGATGATCAGCTGCTGCTGGGCCAGCGCCACCTGCTCGTCGGCGAGGGCCTTGGCCTGCTCGGCCTCCTGGAGGAACTGGGCCTCGGCAATCTTGGCGTTCTTCTCGGCCAGGGCAGCCTCCGGGCGGCCCAGGTTGATGAGGTAGCCGGAATCATCGTCCACTGACTGGATCTGGAAGGTGTCAATCTCCAGGCCCTGGTTGTGCATGGAGTGCTCGGCCTCCTCCTTGACGCTCTTGGCGAAGGTGGCGCGGTCCTTGATGATGGACTCCACCGTCAGCGTTCCCACGATGGAGCGCAGTGAACCGGACAGGGTTTCCTGCGTGTAGTGGTCAATGGCGTCCTGCTGGTTCAGGAAGCGCTGGGCAGCCTTGCGCACGGAATCGGCGTCGCCGCCCACCTTCACCTGGGCCACGCCCGTGAGGTGCAGCTTGATGCCGTTCTGCGAGATGGCCTCGATCTTCAGGGCCACCTGGCGCGAGGCGAGGGACAGCGGGTACGCGCGCTGCGTGAATGGGTTGATGAAGATCCGGCCGAACACCACGCGCTGGCTGTTGGGGTCCGGCTGGGACTTGTTGTCCTTGGAGGAGATGACCAGGGCCTGGTCGGGGCTGGCTATGTGCAGGGCCATGCGGGAGATGACGGCCACGATGATGACCAGCACCACCAGGACCCCCAACCCGACGAAGAGGGGTATGAGTTGCAAGAGTGACAAGGAGAGACCTTTCATTTGTGTCGGCAGTCCGTTGGCTGTCCGGCCTGCCTCCTGACAACGATCCTACGGAAGCCCCGTGGAATATCCACATGATGGAGTAACCTCGCGGCGTTTTGGCCCGTGGCCGGCAGCCGGGCGGTAGCCTGAGTTCCCTGGATCAGCGCGGCGGCACCCGGATGGGCGCTCAGTGAGGCAAGGACAGGTTATGGCTGATACAACCGAGGCAACAATCGTGCTGGAGGGCGACTAGCCTGTCTTCATCATCATCTTCCTGGTGCCGGCACTCATAACCATCTCGGTGCTGAGCCTGGAGAACGGCATCCAGCGCAGAAAGCTTGTGGTGGCACCCGGCGCCAACCAGGAATTGCGCCAGCGCGGCAGGCTGTTTATTTACACGGCCCTGATCCTGGGCGTCCTGACCCTGCTGGTCAACTACGTCCTGGGGATCACGGCCAGCATGGCCGCCGCGCACATTGAGGAGGTCCATGACCCCGTCAGCCTGCTGTCGCTGCCCGGGATCGGGTTCACTGTGCTGATCCTGATCATCTATGTGGCCGCCATCCTGGTCATCGCGGCACTTTACCTGCGGAATGAACGCATAGAGCTTCCCGAGTTACTTGCAGACCTGCACGATGCCAGAAAGTACGGCGCCCTGGACAGCCCGCGCCAGATTGCCCACTACACGGCCGAACTCGAAGCCTTGTGCCGCAGGCGCGACGCCGCACGGGAGCGCCAACACACTTCCGGCGAGTTTGCCGCCCTGTTTACCGGGCAGGAATCGACGGCGCGTCCTGGCCCGCGTGAACAGCTCCGCCACCTGCGTGCCGATCCGCAGCAGCGTGCCCGCAGGCGCCACTTCCACCGGCGGATCCTGCTCAACTACCGGGTTGCGGCCGGGAAGTGGCTGCTGCTGCTGGCACTCACCGCCGCGGTGTCACTCTGGTGTGCGATCCAGGAATGGCTTGCGCCGCAGAATGGAACGGCAGATCCGGAACTGGCCGCCTTATGGGGCGTTGCCTTCATTTTGGCGGTGGCCGCCACGGCAGGCCAGTACCGCTGCGAGGTGGGCAAGTTGCTGTTGAGATCACGCAAGGAGTTCATTGCCAACCAGACCGAGGCCGAGTGCCGCGCCATCCTTGCCGATGCCGCCGTCGTGCCTGCAAATGCGAACGCCCGCGCCGCCGGGGATGGCGACACGGGCGTGCTGCTTCGGATCGGGCGTTGGGAAATGCGGCGCCGCCCCCGGGAAGGCTAGGGGGCCATGCCGGACTCGACCGGCACGTACTCCACGGCGTTCCTGCGGTGGATGTTCTTGGCGTGGCGGTCGAAGCCCTTGGCATCGAGGTTGTTGCCCAGCCGGTAGGCGGCAAGCGCGGCGTCGTATAGCCCGTTCATGCGCAGGCCGGTGTACTCGCCCACCGTACCGTCGTTGAACGTGATCTCGATGACCGTCCTGGCCGGGTAGTGCTGCTTCATGCGGACGTAGCCGTCGGCGTCTTGCTTTAGTTGGATCATTGTTCCGCCCTTAAAGTGTGTTGTGGATGGTGGCCGGTGCTACTGGAGGCGCTTGCGGACCATTTCGGAAACGGCCTTGCCGTCAAAGCGGCCGGCGATTTCCGCCGTTATGGGCTTCATGGCGATGCCCATCTGGCGCATGGACAGCTCACCCTGCTCGGCCTCGAGGGCCGTGATGATGCGGTCCACAATGGCCGCGGCCTCATCTGCGTCCAGCGGCTGGGGCAGGTACGCCTCGATGACCTCTGCCTCGGCAATTTCCGCGGCTGCGCGGTCGTTTTCGCCGGCCTCGGTGTAGATGGCGGCGGTGTCGCGGCGCTTGGCTGCTTCCTTCTGGAGCAGCGCGGTGACTTGGGCGTCGTCGAACTCAACGGGGGTCTTGCCGCCCTTTTCGCGTGTCTCAATCTCGCCGAGGACGTTGCGGACCGTGGTCAGCGCGGTCTTGTTGCCGGCCTTCATGTGCACGACGACGTCGTTCTTGAGTGTTTCCTTGAGCGTGGACATGTGCTCCCCTAAAAGTCTTGTGGTGGTGCCAGCCTTCCGGCCGCCAGTGGCAATTATCCCACCCCGTGGCACGCCTCCGGTGCGGGCTGCCCTTGCGCACTCCCCCGATTCGGCTAGGCTGGCGAAAAGGGGGTGCTTGGCCATGGCGAAGAAGCAATCGTGGTTGGTGCGGAGTGTGTGGATAGTGGCGGGGACTGGGGCGGCCGGCGGGGCGGTGTTCCTGCTGGCAACCGAACCCGGGGCATTGGCAGCATTCCTGGCGCTGGGGCTCGCGGTGGCCATTGCGGCCGGCGTCGCGGTCCGGCTGGTCCGGGCGCCCAAGGGCAGGAGGCTGCGGCAGGGATTTGGGCCGCTCGGCGACGCCGCGGAGCAGTACCAGCAGTTGCTGACTGGCCGCGAGCCGACCGCCGTGGTCATCGAGCGCGCATTTCCGGAGCACGACGACAAGGCCAGCAGCATCTAAGCGCCGAGACCGCAGCAATTGACGCTTTGGCGGCGCTAAACGACATCTGCTGCGGACTCGGCGCTTGCCGCTGATACCCCTGGAGGGTATTCTTTCCCTGTTGCCAGTGCAGCTGCCTGTCGCGGCCAGAATGAACCGACCGCCACCGCAGCTCGTCCCCCAACGCATCCTTCATCCCTTCCGCCCATGGAAGATGACATGCATTGGAGCGGACAGTGAGGCATTCGAACCCGGGACTGGCATTGCGCCGGGCCTCGTTGATGTTTGTGCTGTTGGGCATCATGGCAGGGATCCTGGGCATGCACGCGCTGGCCGCAGGTGGCATGCCGCCTGCGAGCGCAGGGAGTTCCCATTCCCAACATGACGGTTCCTCCCCCGACCTCGACCCTGATTGCTTGGCATTCGGGCAGGGCGGCCACGCCTCCATGCATGTGGGCTGCGACCCTGCGCCCCCTGCCCCCGGCCTGCAGCTTGGGTCCATTGACGGGCAAGGCGGGGCGGCGCCGGCTCACGCGGCTGCCTCCCCGGTTCCCCGAGACCGTGGCAGGATTCCCGCGGCGCCCACCCTTGAGCAACTTTCCGTGAACCGCAGATAAGACACCGGCCCCTCCAGCCCCGCGCTTTTGCGCCCCTGGCGGCACTGTGCCGCCGCACGCCACCATTTAGACGGAGAGTCCCATGCACAACAACAACCCCTTGAACCGCCGTGCTTTCCTTGGCCTGTCCCTGGCCGGCACCGCTGCGGCAGCCCTGGCCGCCTGCTCACCCGCCGCCCCGGATGCCGCGCGCATCCTGCCCGGAGATCCGCTCATCGCGGAATACGAGTCCCGGCGGGTCTCCTCCGGCAAGGTCGTCAACCAATCCCTGGATGCCGCGCCCGTCGCGGCCGCGCTCAACGGACGAGCCATCACGACGTGGGGCTACAACGGCGCCCTGCAGGCCCCCACCATCCGGGCCAGTGTGGGTGACCAGCTCAAGGCCACCATCAAGAACGGGCTCGGCGAGGCCACCAGCATCCACTGGCACGGCCTGGCCCTGCGCAACAACGCCGACGGCGTCCACGGCCTCACCGAGGACGGGACCCCAGCGGGAGGTGAACACCTCTACGATTTCAAGCTGCCGCACCCCGGCACCTACTGGTACCACTCGCATGTGGAGATGCAGCGTGAACGTGCCCTGTACGGCGCCCTCATCATCGAGGACCCCCAGGAACCCCTTGACTACCACAGGGACTGGGTCATTGTCCTGGACGACTGGATCGACGGCGTCGCCACCAAGGACGGCGCGGCAACCACCCCGGACGAGGTCATGAAGGAGCTGTCCGGCGGCATGGGCGGCATGGACCACGGCTCAATGGGACATGGAAGCACGGGAAGCGGCCCCATGCCCATGGGCAACACGCTCATGGGTGCTGTGAGCGAGTACCTGGGCGGGGATGCCGGCGACGTGGCCACGCCCTTTCACCTTTTCAACGGCGCCACCTCCGAGGACCCGGCTGTCTTTGTGGCAAAGGCCGGCGAGCGCATCCGCCTGCGCATCATCAACGCCGCAGGTGACACCGCCTACCGTGTTGGGCTGCCGGGACAGCGGATCACCCTGACCCACAGCGATGGCTTCCCGGTCAAGCATGAGGAGGTTGACGCCGTCGTGCTGGGCATGGGCGAACGCATTGACGCCCTGGTCACAGTCCAGGAGGGGACGACGCCGGTGCTGGCGCTCGCGGAGGGCAAGCGGCAGCTGGTCCACGGCCTCATCAGCACGGGGACGGGGACGGGGACGGGGACTCCCCCGCTGCCGGCGTCGCTGCCCATGGAGCTTGGCGGCACCGTGCTCGACGGCGGCAAGCTCACCGCAGATCCCGCCGTGGTGCTTGCCGCCAGGACGCCGGACCGGGTGCATGAAATGCGGCTCACGGGCGGCATGGAAAAGTACGACTGGGGCATCAATGGCCATCGCTTCGACATGGCCAAACCGTTCGAACGTACGTTCGATATTCGTGCGGGTGAGCGCGTGCAGCTGGCATTCATCAATGACACGGACATGTGGCACCCCATGCACCTGCACGGGCACACCTTCCAGATTGGCGAGGCAGGGGCACGCAAGGACGCAGTGATCGTGCGTCCCGGCGAAACTGTCACGGTGCAGTTCGACGCCGACAATCCGGGACAGTGGCTCACCCACTGCCACAACGCCTACCATGCGGAGCGAGGCATGATGGCGGTGGTTTCCTACATCGCCTAGGCGGCGGCGCTGGCGGGTGCGCGGACGCCCGTGCCCGCCAGCCGGCTGCGGCGTAGACTTTCCCCACCGCTTCCAAAAAGAAACCAGGTGGTCCTGATGCGGGTTGAAATCAGCGACAAATGGGTGCGTGCCATGGTGGACGGCACGGCCGTGGTGGACAGCCGGGCGCCCATGCTGTTCTGGGAGCCAGAGTTCCCCGTTCCCTCCTACGCCTTCGATCCGGCGGACGTCCGCACCGACCTCCTGACGCCGTCGACGGCGGGACCGGACGGGCCGCCGTCGTTCTTCTCCCCCAAGGGGCCTGTGGCCAGGTGGTTCGACCTGCAAGTCGGGGACCGGGTGATTCCCCATGCCGCCTGGACGCGGGACGATCCCGCCCTGGAAGGCCGCATCACCTTCAGCTGGGCGCCAGGGGCCATGGACCGTTGGCTCGAGGAGGAAGAGGAGGTCCACAGCCACCCCCGCGACCCCCACAAGCGCGTTGAGGCACTCCCCAGCTCCCGGCACATCACCGTTTCACTGGACGGGGTGCTGCTTGCGGACAGCAAGGACCCCGTGCTCCTGTTCGAAACGTACCTGCCCACCCGCTACTACCTTCCGCGGGAAGATGTGCGGCTGGAACAGCTGCACGAAGGCAGCAACCACAGCCACTGCCCCTACAAGGGCTTCGCCTCGGACTACTGGGACGCTCCGGGCAGCCCGTCAGTGGCGTGGTCCTACCCGGACCCCTACCCGGCCGTGGCCCGCATCAAGGGCCGGATCGCGTTCTACAACGAATCCGTTGACCTCACCGTGGACGGCGAGCCTGCACCGCGGCCCCACTCCATCTTCTCCAACACCCGGAACCGGCCCGGCGGGGAATAGTCGGCTCCCGTTTCGTGGAGAACAATGGTCCCATGGACTTTGAGCTGCTCACGATTGCCGACTGCCCCAACGACGCCCCCGCAGAGACCCTGTTTGCCCAGGCCCTGGCACTTGAAGGATTCGACGCTGCCGCGCTGTCCGTCAGGGAAGTCCGCAACGACGACGAGGCAGCCGCCCTGCGCTTCCACGGTTCACCCAGCTTCACAGCCAACGGCGTTGACCTGTTCCCCACGGACGCTGAGCCGGCGGTCTCCTGCCGCGTCTATGCAGTGTCCGGCGGGCTGGCAGGGACGCCGGAACTCGAATCCCTGCGCAGCGCCATCAGGACGGCCGCCACACTTTAGGCGCCGGCGCCCCTGTCCCACAGCCCCTTGTCCAGGGCAAAGAGCGTTGCGGTGACCCTGTTGGAGGACCCCGTCTTTTCATAGATGTGCTCCACATGGTTGCGCGCGGTCTTCGGTGCGATGAACAGTGCCTGTGCAATGGCCTTGTTGTCCATCCCCCGGCACAGCAGCCGAAGCACCTCAAGTTCCCTGGCCGTGAGCCCGGCAGCCGTGTCACGCCGCGGAGCCTGCTTCTGGCCGGCCGCAGCGAGAACGGCATCCACGCTGGCCTGGTCCAGCCTGCCCGCAGCAACCTCCGACTGCAGCCGGGCAGCCGCCTCCCCCGGCGACATGGCCGCACGGTGCGGCCTGGGCTCAAGCCAGCTTTGGCACGCGTCGGCCGCGGCAAGGATCCGCTGCAAGGCATCCAGCCCCTCCGCGGTGCGCCCGCGAGGGTAGCCCGAGCCGTCCAGCCGCTCACGGTGGGCACCTGCCACCTCGGCAACGCGGCGCATTCCCGGCACGCGGCCCAGGATGCGCTCGCTCAGGAACGGGTACATGGCCAGGTGCTCCCGTTCCATGGACGTCAGCGGACCGGCCTTGTCCCACAGGCCGTTGGAGACGCCCATGCGCCCAAGGTCGTGGACCCAGCCGGCGCGGCGCACCGTAGCAACCTCCGGCGCCGCGCAGCCCAGCTGCTGGGCGGCGCCGGCTGCGAGAGCCGCAACCTGGCGTGAATGCCCGGCAGTCCACGGCGACTTCAGGTCGGCAAAGTCGCCCAGGGCGGCCAGCACGCCATCCAGCGCTTCCTGCCCCAGCCCGGCTTCAACTGGTGCCGCGGCCAGGGCGGCAGGCCACGGGTCAAGCTCCAGCAGCCCATCCGTCAGCTCCGCCGCCCGGGCACAGAACACGTCAGCCAGCACCGGGTCAAACTGCGTCCCGCGGCGCTCGCCGACGGTCGCCACGGCAGCATCGAGACCGGCGGTGCGCAGGAACACCTCAGCGGTGTCGGCCAGCTGGGCAATGCGCATTTCGAGGGGAATCTCGGCCCCTTTCCGTCCCGCCGGCAGCCCCAACCCGTCCCAGCGCTCAAAGGTGTTGCTGAGGATGGCCGGCATGTCCCCGTCAAGCCCCACCCGGCAGGCGAGCCGCCCGGCCGAGGTGCAATGGGAACGGATGAGTTCCCGCACGGCGGTGTGGGCCGTGGCCGTGAAACGGGCCTGGCCCAGGGTGCGGGTCACGCGCGGCAATCCGGTTCCTGTGTGCCGGAGCATGAGGGAGAGCATGGGCAGGCCGTGGGCGTCGATGAAGTAGTAGTCGGCGCGGAAGGAAATGTCGTCCCCAAACAACGCCGCCAGTTCGTGGGAGTCTGCATGGCAGCCAATCCACGCGATCAGGTTGGCGTAGTAGATGCGCCCGCGCCCGGACTGGTCAATGCCAAGCGCCTCCGCCATGCGCAGTCCCAACAGCGTGGCCCGCAGCATGTGTTCCATGGGCTGTCCCAGCCCGAGGTCGATGGCCAGGGACAGGGCGGCCAGGATTTCACTGCGCCGCGGGGCTTCCTCCCGCAGGCGGGCCCCTTCCGGCGCGGGTCCGGAAGCTGCCCGACTGGTGCTGCCCGAACCGTGCTCAGCCACCCTCCCATTGTAGGTCCGGGAGCGGCCCTGCGGCCGGGGCTCTTCATCCGGTGGCGGGCCAGGCCAGCAGTGCCTCGCGCAGCTCGTCGTCCAGTTCGGGCGGGACGTCCGGCTCCACGGCCAGGGCGTGCAGGGCCCGGCTGAAGTAGTTGCGCGCCGCGGCGGCCAGGGTGATGTCCACAATCTCCGTGTCGCTGAAGCCGGCGTCGCGCAGTGTCCGGGAGTCGGCGTCGTCCATGGCGGCGGAATCCTGGCACAGCCGGGCCGCGTAGACCATCATGGCCTGCTCCGCCGGGGACAGGCCCGGGTAGCCGGGGCCGCTGAGCAGCCGGAGCAGCTCCGTGCGGTCCATGACGGCCAGCGCCTTCTTCCCATGGGCCAGAAGGCAGGCTTCGGAGCCGAGCGAACGGGCCGCCGCAAGGGTCACGAGCTCGTAGCGGCGAAGACCCAGGGACGCCGCGATGGCCTGCTGCAGCGCCCGCCATGCCGCATAGGCCCCGGGGTTCAGGGCCAGCACGAGCGTGTGGCTGGGCACGTAGCCCAGGGCCCGGGCGTCGTCGGCATACAGGGATTCCATGAGCCCGTCGGCGGCACCCACGGGCACTGTGTCCACGATGCTCATGACAGGCCTCCTGCGAGTGGGGACCCTTCGGCGGCTGATTCATGCCGACTGCCCGGCAGGAGTGCCGGCTGCGGGGCCGTGGAGGGGAAGGAAATGGCAAGGTCGGCGAGAAAGAGCCCCCGCTGGGGCAGCCAAAAGTCGGCGAGCCGCTCCTGCCGTGGCAGTGGCTGCGGTGTGCCGGCATCCTCGCCGTTGACCATGGCGCGGCCGCCCTTGACGGCCCACACCCGCAGCGGCCTGGCCCGGAACGACTGGCCATTGGGGACCGCACCGGCCATGGCCATGCGTCCCGTCCGGAGCATGGGCCCCATGGCCGCCCCCATTGCGTTCAGCAGGCTGTCGCTGCGCCACAGTGCCGCCGGCATGCGCCGGGCCATCGCGGTTGCCGCGCCGGTTGTCGATGTGGCGGCGAGTTCCACTTCCCACTGCACGACGCCGGGCACCTCCACCTCGAACCGCCACGGGTCCGACCAGCGGATGGAGACTGCCGAGCGGTGGACCTCGCTGAAGGCAGCACCGAAATAGCGGGCGCAGCTGTGCTCGGCCGGTTGGTCGGCGTGGAACGTCCACCGTCCGTCAGGGTGGCGCAGCCACACTGCGCGGTAACCAGGACCCACGGAGCTGGCCGGGAAACGGCGGAGGGCCAGATAGTGGCCTGAACTGAACGGCATGCCCATGAGGGCATAGCCGGCAAAGCGCTCGCAGTTGCCGGTGGGCAGGAGCTGTGCCGGATCGGCAAGTTCGGACAAGGTTGCGGATTGTTGCGGGGTGGTTCCCATGGCGGACTCCTTCATCTGATGCAAGGAGCCTAGGCGCGGGCGGCCCGTGGCACATGGGGCAAATGACCCATATTCGGGCGGCAATCCTCAGGCCATGGGGCCGGGCGGAAATCCGGGGTCAGGACCGGGTGCGGGGCCAGGAAAAGGTCCCGGATCCGGCGGGGGTGGCGGGAACGGCGGGGGCGGGAAGGGGCTGTCCGGGTCCGGCGGCTGGGTCGGATCGGGGTGGACGGGAGGCCGTTCCGGGTCAGGGATGGAGTCTGCTGCTTCTTTGCCCATGGTCCTACCGTACGCCGGGCCCCACGGCGGCGAAAGGGTGGCCCGTGCAAGACTGTCAGCGAAGGCACAGCGGCATGCTGTTGGGTTCACAGCGTTCGCACAGCGGGCGCTGAAAATATTTCAACAACTTGCAAAAACAATCGAGGGGCCAAGCACATGCGCAAGAAATGGATCATCATCGGGGCATCGCTGCTCGTGCTCATCGCGGCAGTTTGGGGCGGCAGCGCCATCTACGCCAACGTTGAAAACGGCAGGGCCCTTGACGAGCTTGCCCTGTCCACCCCGGCCACCACGTCCGCTGCGCCGGCAACGGCAGGCGCTGCGGCCACGGATGCCCCGGCCACCACCGCCGATGCCACGGACCTCGCCGGCACGTGGACGGTCGCAGACGGCTCGCAGGCCGGATACCGCGTCAAGGAAGTCCTCAATGGCCAGGACGTCACAGTGGTGGGCCGCACCACCGGCGTCACCGGCACGGCAACCGTGGAGGGAACCAGCCTCACCGCCGCCACCGTGACCGTGGACATGAAGAACGTAACCACTGACAACAGCAGCAGGGACGGGCAGTTCCTGGGCATCCTGAAGACCTCCGAGTTCCCCACCTCCACCTTCACCCTCACCGGGCCCGTGGACATTGGCGCCATCTCCAACGGCGTGGCCACCGTCCAGGCCCCCGGCGAATTGACCGTGGCCGGCGTGACGCAGAAGGTCACCGCAACGCTTTCCGCGCAGGTGACGGCCGACGGCGTCGAGGTGCAGGGATCCATTCCCGTCACCTTCAAGGACTACGGCATTGACGCCCCCAACCTCGGCTTTGTGAAGGTCGAAAACACCGGCACGATTGAGATGCTGCTCAAGCTGGGCCGCTGATTTCCTGGCTAGCTGCCTTCGTCGGCTGACTCCCCGGCGAAGGCAGTGCCCCGTGCGGCCAGTTCGCCGCGCAGGATGCGAATGGACTTCGGACCCACGCCGTGAATCTTCAGCAGCTCAGCGGCGGTGACGTGTTCGAGCTGCTCGAAACGTGTGTAGCCTTCCAATGCCAGGGCCCCCGTGGCCGGCCGGCCAATGGAGCGTGGGAATTCTGTTTCGGGGCCGTCGGGCCGGGCGCTGTTCATCAAGTCTCCCTAAAGGTGTCGGAGGAAGCGTTCAGGGGTTTCCAGAAACCTCTTCAAGTTTCCCACCAGGTCCAGGTCTTCCCACAGTTGCGGGCGCAGGCCCCAGGGCCCGACTTCCAGGATTTGCGCTCCCGGCAGGGCCGCGAGAACGGGCGAGTGGGTGGACAGAATGACCTGTGAACGGCCATCGGCAAGGATGTCCTTCAGGACGCCGAGGAGGGCCAGGCATCCGGAGAACGACAATGCCGACTCCGGCTCATCCAGCACCCACAGTCCCGGGCCCCGGAATCGATCCACAGCCAGCTGCAGGAACGACTCGCCATGTGACATCTCATGGAACGGAATGTCACCATTTCTGCCAGGGTTCTCCTCCAGATAGGTGTAGAAGCCATGCATGGTTTCTGCGCGCAGAAAGTATCCGCGCCGCGATGTGCCCGCGTTTCTGGTCAGCTGCAGGTGGTCGGCCAGCACCGACTCGGTGGACCTGGTGGCGTGCCGGGCTCCCGTTGAACCACCTTCGGGTGATAGTCCATAAGCCATGGCGATTGCCTCCACGAGGGTGGACTTGCCAGAACCGTTCTCACCAACAAAGACTGTCGCCGGCGACAAGGTCAGGCCTTGGTCCAACACCTGGGCCACGGGCGGCAGCGTGGCCGGCCAGCGGGCACGGTCCATGGCGTTGGCGCGATGCTCGGACAAGCCCTGGACCGGGTAGTTGGAGAACGACATGTGCCCATTATTGCAATCAGGCGGCAGTGCCGCGGATGGGCGGGCCTTGCTGTCACCGCACGGCCCGTCCGAGGCCCTGGGCATGGACCAGCAAACGGTTCTTTACACCGCGTTTCGCCAGGACTTAGCCTGAAGTTCCGGGAGCGGCTGAGGGAAGGCACGGCGCGATGCGGAAACTGGTCTACGGAATGAATGTGTCCCTGGATGGCTACATCGCCGCGGCCGGCGACGACATCGGGTGGAGCGAGCCGAACGGGGAGCTGTTTCAGTGGTGGCTCGAGCAGGAGCAGGCCATCGACTTGCTGCTGTACGGGCGCAAGCTGTGGGAAACCATGAGTTCCCATTGGCCCACCGGCGACCAGCTGCCCAACGCCACCCCGACGGACATTGAGTTTGCGCGGAACTGGCGGGACACCCCGAAGGTGGTGTTCTCCTCGGTGCTGGAAAAGGTCGACTGGAACGCCCGCCTTTTCACTGGCGACGCCGTCGCGGAAATCACCCGGCTGAAGGACGGGGAGGGCGGGCCCATGAGGGTTGCCGGGGCAACCCTTGCCGGCGCGGCCATGCGGGCCGGACTGGTCGACGAATACACCGTCGTGACCCATCCGGTCCTGGTGGGAGGCGGCACGCCGTTCTACAGCCTTCTTGACAGCTGGAGCCGGCTGAATTTGCTGGAGACACGGACGTTTGCCGGCGGCGTGGTCCTGGCCAGGTACGAGGCGAGGCACTAGTCCGTGGCGGCCAAAAGCTCCAGCAGGTACCCTCCCATCTCCAAGCGGCCAGCCATGTACGCCCTGAGTTCCGCGGAGTCGGGCTCCTGAAGCCTGGGGCTGGCAACGGCAGTCAAGCCGGTGAAAAGCGCCATGGACAGGGCATGGCCGCGCCGCACCACCGACTCCGGCACCGGGGTGCCGGAGTCCGCCAGGCCCTCGGTGTAGGCAGCCACGCAGGCAGGGCCCAGCCGCCCCAACTCCGTGCCACCCATGACGCCGTCGTTCACCAGGCCCGAGAGAAGCTGGCTCAGGTCAAAGCCCGGGCAGGCTCCCCTGAACATGCCCCAGTCGATGACGGCGAAGGTCTGTCCGCCCGGCTGGAGCATGAAGTTCTGGGGTCCCGCGTCGCCATGGGCAGGCAACTGGTCCATGGCCACCATCTCCTCCACCAGGCCATAGGCGCGCCCCGCAACGGCCCGCAGTCCCGCCACGAGCTCCGGTGTCGCAGCGGCGGCCACGGCGGGCACGCGCCACAACTCCTCGCCCCGAAGTGCGGGAATCAAGACCATGGTCCCGACACCCTCCACGAAGAAGCGCAGCTTTTCCGCATCCCGCCCGGCGTCCAGGGCAGGGGCCGCGTCCCGGACGGCCGAGCTGCCCGCCAGCCGGCCCAGCCAGTTGGCCGCGGCGGCAAACGTTTCCTCTGCCCATGGCGCGGAGGTCCCGGACACGTCCTCCATCCAGATGGCCGTGCGCTGCTCGTCCAGCTCGTGGATCGCGTAGACCTGCGGCAGCCGACCGCCGTCGGGGAGGGCCCCCGCCAACTCCGAGGCATAGACCAGGGCCTCGGTGCGCCATGGGTACTGGCGGACCAAGTCGTCGCGCATGTGTGGGGGCACCTGGCCTATGCCCGGCCAGAGCAGCGGCGACTGGATGACCTTGACCACTGTGCTGAAGGGAAGCGCCGCAGCGCCTGCCGGGGAATCCGCCGAGCCCGACGGCAGGGCCGTCCCCTGCACCCGCCACAGCCCGCCGGTTGTCATGTTCAGCTGCGGCAGGGGCAAGGCCCCGGCGTGCGCCGATTCGACGACGGCGCTGGGCCGGCCCAGCGCGGCTGCGGCAATCCCTGACAGGGCAGTGGTGGTGGGGGCGGCGTCGCCCAGCGCCTGCAGTCCATCGGATTCGGTGCTTGTCATGGCTCTCCCTCACGCCGGGGGCGGCGGCCGGCGCACCGCCCTGCCACAATCGTGTGCCCGTGCACGGTCCGCGTCAATGGTTCAGGTGAGCGACGCCGCACGCCGGCCCGCACCGGCATGTCGGTGGCTGGGCATACGCTTGTGGGAGCAGGTTTTGTCCACGTATTGCGGGATCAGAACGAAGAACCCGAGAATGCAAGGACGTGCCCTCATGATGGGAGCCCACCACGCCGCCAGCGGCGCCGCCGTATGGCTGGCAATGACCACCCAGTTCGACGTCGGCCTCAGCGGCCTTGCCCGGGTTGTCCCGGCATTGCCGGAGTCGGTGACAGTTGGCATGGGCCTGTTTGACCTGACTCCCACCGCTGTGGTGGCCGGGGCGATGGTGACCGCCGGTGCCGCCCTGGTGCCCGACGCCGACCACCGCAACGCCACGATTGCCCACTCGCTGCCGCCGCTGTCCAACATGATGTGCATCCAGGTGGGAAAGATGTCCGGCGGACACCGGCACGGCACGCACTCCATCCTGGGCCTGGCCATGTTCGTGGCCATCGCTGCCCTGGCCGGCATGTGGACCGTGCAGCTGCCGGGCTACGGCACCATCTTCCCCGGAGCGGGGATTCTGGCAGTGCTGCTGGCGTCCTTCGCCGCCAAGGCGCTGAAGTTCATTCCCGACACCATGCAGAAGTTCCCGTGGATAGTCGGCATTGCCGTGGGCGCCTTTGTGACCATGTTCGCCCCGCAGGAAGAGTACTGGTTCCCGCTGGCCATGGGCCTGGGCGTGGCCGCCCACATTGCCGGGGACATGCTGACCACCGGCGGCTGCAACCTGCTGTGGCCGTTCCGCATCCGGCCCCCGCGCTGCCTGCGGCGCGTGCCGCTGGTGAAGAACATCTGGCGGCCCAGCGGCAACATTGCCATCCCGGTGCTGGGAAATGCCGGGTCGGTGCGCGAATGGCTGGTCTTGGTGCCCGTGAGCGGATACGTCATCTGGGCCATGGCCGACGCCGTCTTCGCCTAGGGCACACTGCCGCTGTTAACATGGCAGAAGGCCCGGAAGCCGCATGGGGCCCGGGCAACTCGCCACCACCAGGAGTGAAAGCCAGGCATGTACGTCAAGATTTGTGGATTGCAGACACCCGAAACCGTCTCGGCGGCAGTTGAGGCAGGCGCAGATGCCATCGGCTTCGTCTTTGCCCCTGGCAGCCCGCGCACCATCAGCGCCGGGCTGGCCGCCAACCTCGGCCACTGCGTCCCGGAGGGCATTGAGACCGTGGGCGTTTTCCGCAACCAGTCCATTGAGGACGTGGTGGACATGGCCCGGCGCGCATCCGTGACCACCGTCCAGCTGCACGGCGATGAAAGCCTGGCGGATATGGGCCGGCTGCACGAGGAAGGATTCCGCACCCTGCGTGCCTTCTCGGTGAACGCCTACAACGCCCTCAGCGTTGAGGAGAAGCTGGCGTGGCAATCCGAGCGGATCCTGCTGGACGCAGTGGAACCCGGTGCGGGCGTCACCTTTGACGCGTCCGTCCTGGCCGACGGCGCGCCCCACGGCTTTTGGCTGCTGGCCGGAGGCCTGAACCCGGGCAACGTCTCCGCATTGGCGGCAGCGCTCCGTCCCTCGGGCGTGGACGTCTCCAGCGGCGTTGAATCCAGCCGTGGCGTCAAGGACATTGCCCTCATTCGCAGCTTCATTGAGGCCGCCCGGGCCGGCCAGCCCCGACACGCTCAGTAAAGGCAAGAGACTTTACATAAACATTGCCCACTGCTGCATAATGGTGACATCCGGGGCGATTCCATGCCGCCCCTCCATTTGAGACGAAAGGTTGGGGCTGTGCTCACACCCGACGACAGCGCCCTGCAGGCAGTCCGGCGCAGGCACGAACTGCGCGTGTTGGACTCGGTCGTGGCACATGGCAGCCGGACGCGGCGGGAGCTTGAGGAAGACACCAAGCTATCCCGCACCACGCTCTCGGCAATTGTCGGAGACCTGCGCCTGCGCGGCGTGCTGACGGAGCACAGCCAGGAATTCCACGCCGCCGGGCGCAATGGGCGCCCCACCAAGGCCCTTTCACTGAACCCGACTGCGGGTGCCGCGGTTGGCATTGAACTTGGCCGGCGCAGGATCAGCATCTCCGTGCTCGGCTTCGACGGCACAGCCGTGGCCCATGAGCGAAGCGATGTTTCCAGTTCCGTGCCGCTGGACGGGAAGATCGCGCTGGCAGCAGACATGGTGGCCAACCTCATCCGGGACGGCCGCATCAACCCTGAAACCGTCATTGGCACCGGTGTTGGAATTGCCTCCCGCCACGCAAACCCCGCATCGCTTTCCGACGGCATCGACCATCAAAGCGAACCCCGGGGCGCCACGCTGGATCCGCTGCGACAGGTGCTGCCGGCCCCGCTGCTCTGGGACAACAACATTCGCCTGGCCGCCATGGCCTACGAGCGGGACAATGACGACCTGCTGTATGTGGTGCTGTCGGCGGGCGTCAGCTCCGCCATGGTTACCGGCGGGAAACTCCTGCGCGGCGGCAACGGCATTGCCGGCGAGCTGGGCCACATCAGCGTCGACTTCGCCGGCCCTGCCTGCTGGTGTGGGCGGCACGGATGCCTGGAAAGCTTCGTCAATGAAGCCAACATCCTCATGGAGGTGGCCCGCCGCGGCCAGCCCCTTGCCTCCATTGCAGATATGGCAGTGGCTGCGGAGCAGGGCGACGGCATTGCCACCAATGTGGTGTCCTGGGCAGGCGAGCTGCTGGCACGGGCCGTCGTGGGCGCCTGCGTGCTGTTGGACCCCAGCCGCGTGGTCATCGCCGGGGAGCTCTCCCAGTTTGGCGAGCCGCTGCTGGAGCCCGTCCGGCACGCACTCGCCGAGCAGAATTTGGACCTTGGCCCACGGGCCACCGAGGTCACCACGGCACCCTTTGCGCCGAACGCAGGCAGCGACGGTGCCGCCCGGATGGCCCTGAAGCATTGGGCGCTGGCCGCCACCAGCTGAGGCAAAGGTCAGGACCGCCCGCTGTTATCGATACCACCCGGCGGTCCCGATCCCCCGTCCAGCGACTGGCATGCTGCCGGCATCGCCCGGTATTTCGGCCTCGTTGCCTAATATGTCGACTTATGTAAATAGCCTTGACATCATGTGATCCGTGCCATAACTTTGACCCATGGCACCAACAGACTCCACCACCACGGCGTACACACCGCCTGCCGCAACCGGCAGCCCGAGGCGTGGCAACGCGCAGCAAGACTCGTCCCCCACATCGAAAAAGGCCCCGAAGCCGGCCCGCGGCAAGATGAACCGCAAGGCGCTTCTGGCCATCAATGTTGCCTCCGTTGCAGCCGGCCTGGCCGCCTGGGGCATTTGCTCGGCCGCCGGCATTGTGGGGCTCCCCGGCCCCGGCGAGGTCCTGGTCCGCGGCGGCGAGCTGCTTGCCGACGGCACCCTCGCCGAGGACACCGGCGCATCCCTGGCCCGCGTGCTCAGCGGCTTCCTCATTGGCTCCCTGCTGGCAATCCCCGTGGGCTTCCTCATGGGCTGGTACCAGGTGGGCCGGGCCATCATCGAACCCTGGGTGCAGTTCTTCCGCACCATTCCCCCGCTGGCCCTGCTCCCCCTCGTTCTGGTCACCATGGGCATCGGCGAAGCTCCCAAGATCTTCGTGATTTTCCTGGCCGCCTTCCTTTCCTGCGTCATTTCCACCTACCAGGGGGTGGTCAGCGTGGACAAGACGCTCATCAACGCGGCCCGTGTACTTGGTGCCAACAGCTTCACCATCTTCCGCCGCGTGGTGGTGCCGGCCTCCTCGCCGTTCATCCTGGTCGGCATGCGCATCGGCCTCGGCGCCGGCTGGGCCACCGTGGTGGCAGCCGAGCTACTCGCGGCTCCCAGCGGACTGGGCTACCGCATGCAGCAGGCGCAGCAGTTCTACGACATGCCCACCATCCTGGTGAACGTGCTCGTCATCGGCATCCTGGGGCTCCTCATGGACCGCCTGCTGCTGATGATCGAGGCCCACCTGACCCGCTGGCAAGAACGCCGCTAAGGACATCTTCATGACAACCACAACACAGAACGCCATGATCCGCTTCCAGGACCTGCGCCAGGAATTCACGCTCACCGGCCAAACCTTTACCGCACTGGACGGCGTCAACCTTGACATTGCCGACGGCGAATTCGTCACCGTCGTGGGCCCCTCCGGCTGCGGCAAGTCCACCATGCTCAACGCCGCTGCCGGACTGCTGGAACCCACCAGCGGCCGGGTCTTGGTGGATGACCGCGAAGTTGACGGACCCAGCACCCGCACAGGCGTCATCTTCCAGCAGTACGCACTGTTCCCCTGGCTCACGGTTCGCAAAAACGTGGAGTTCGGGCTGGAACTGAAAAAGGTGCCGGCCAAGGAACGCCGCGCCATCGTTGATCACTACCTTGAGCTTGTTGGGCTCGCCCGCTTTGCCGAGGCACTGCCCAAGGAACTCTCCGGCGGCATGAAGCAGCGCTGCGCCATTGCCCGCGCCTACGCCGTCAACCCGGAAATCCTGCTCATGGACGAGCCCTTCGGCGCCCTTGATGCCCTGACCCGCGTCCACATGCAGGAACAGCTCCTGGAAACCTGGACCAAGGAACGGCGCACAGTCATGTTCGTGACCCACGACGTGGATGAATCAGTCTTCCTGGCCTCCCGCGTTATCGTCATGGCGGCCCGTCCCGGACGCATCTACAAGGAAATCAAGATCGACCTCCCCTACCCACGGACTGAGGAAATGCGGCTCTCAGATGAGTTCGCCCGCCTCCGTGCCCAGGTCTGGGAGGCCGTCTACCACCAGCCCGGTGTCGCCGAGGCGCACCAGTAACCACCGCTGAATCGCACCATTTCCCTCGTACCCCCTGCCCAAATTCGGGCAAGAACCCTTCAGGAGAAGCCATGACCAGTAATATTTCACGCCGCAATGTCCTCCAGCTGTCCATGGGTGCCGCCGCCATTTCGCTGTTGGCCGCCTGCGGTGCCAAGTCGGAAGATGCGGGAGCCACGGCAGGCGCCAAGGAAGCCGTGGAAATCAAGGTGGGCTACATTGCCGACTACAACGGCGCGGCCCTCATGGCCGTCGCCGACCAGGAAGGCTACTGGGCCAAGGCCGGACTCAAGCCCAAGTACCTGCCGTTCACCAACGGCCCGCTCGCCATCCAGGCGCTGGGCACCAACAACGTCGACGTCGCCTACATCGGTTCCGGCGCCCTGTGGCTGCCCGCCTCCGGCAAGGCCGAAATTTGGGCCGTCAATTCCGTCTCCAACGCGGACCGCATCATCGCCCAGCCCGGCATCAAGTCCCTGGCCGACTTGAAGGGCAAGAAGGTGGCAGTGCCCACCGGCACCTCCGGCGACCAGCTCTTCAGCCTGGCCCTGGCCAAGGAAGGCCTCAAGCGCGAGGACTTCCAGGTCACCGCCATGGAGCCGCCTGCCATCGTGGCCGCCTTTGCCTCCAAGCAGGTGGACGGTGCAGCACTCTGGTACCCGCTGATCGACAGCGCCAAGAAGGGCCAGCCCGATCTCGTCGAGCTGTTCTCCAACGAGGACTTCATTGACACGCTGACGTTCCCCTCCAGCTTTGTTGCGGCCCCCGGCCGCGGCGCCAAGGACAAGGACCTGGCCAGCAGCTTCATCTCCGTGGTCAAGAGCGCCAACGACTACCGCCACGGCAACCAGGAGAGCACTATCGCCCTGACCGCCAAGTTCCTCAAGCTCAAGGAGGAAGACATGAAGGCGCAGGCCAGCGTGGCCAAGCTGTTCACGTCCAAGGAACTTGACGCCCTGTCCTCCGAGGGCACCGTCTACACCTGGCTTGACGGCCTGCAGGAGCAGTTCAAGAAGGACGGCAAGATCCCGGCCGTCACCGACCCCAAGACGTTCTACAACTCAGAGCTGTTCGTCAGCACCGCGGCGGTCTAGCCCTCAATGACCACCCCGAACCACACGGCCAAGCGCCAGAACATGCTGTTCCTCATGACGGACCAACAGCGCATCGACACCCTTGGCTGCTACGGCAACACCTCACAACACACGCCCAACCTTGACCGGCTGGCCGCGCGCGGCACCACCTTTGACCGGGCCTACACGCCCACCGCCATCTGCACGCCGGCACGTGCCAGCCTGCTCACGGGCCTGCAGCCCTTTGAACACGGGCTGCTGGCCAACTACGAATGGAACTCCGGGCACCGCGAGGAGCTGCCGGACGGCCTGCCCACCTTTTCCGCTGCCTTGCTGGGGCAGGGCTACCGTCTGGGCCATGTGGGCAAGTGGCACGTGGGAAAGGACAGGGGCCCGGAGCACTACGGCTTCGAGGGCATCCACCTGCCCGGCGCCCTGAACGTCTTTGACGATCCCGGCTACGAGGACTGGCTCAAGGCCAACGACTTCCCGGACTTCCACATCTCCTCCCCCGTCTACACCACGCGGGCCGACGGCAGCCAGGGCCACCTGATTGCCGGTGTCACCGACCAGCCCACGGAAGCCACCTTCGAGGCCTTCCTTGCAGACCAAACCATCGCGAAACTGCGGGAGTTTGCCGACGGCGCGCTGGCACAGGAGGACGGCCAGCCGTTCTTCCTGTCCTGCCACATCTTTGGCCCGCACCTGCCCTACCTGATCCCGCAGAAGTGGTACGACATGGTGGACCCCTCCACCATCGAGCTGCCCGGTTCCTTCGCCGAGACGTTCCACGGCAAGCCAATGGTGCAGCAGGCCTACGCCGAGTACTGGTCCACGGACTGCTTCACGGTGGAGGAATGGAAAAAACTCACGGCGGTCTACTGGGGCTACGTGGCCATGATCGACCACGAGATCGGCCGCATCCTGGCCGTCCTGGACGAGTTGGGGCTCACCGACAGCACCGCCGTCATGTTCACGGCCGACCACGGTGAGTTCACCGGCGCTCACAGGCTCAATGACAAGGGCCCGGCCATGTATGAGGACATCTACCGCATCCCGGCCATCCTTGCCCTGCCCGGGGAGGTGGAGCGCCGCGAGGACCGCTTCATCAGCCTCCTGGACTTCACCGCCACCTTCCATGAGATTGCCGGAGCCGACCCTTCCGGCGTCAACGGCCGGAGCCTGCTGCCCCTGGCCACCGGCGCAGAGGTGGAGGGCTGGCGCGAGGACATCCTGTGCGAGTTCCACGGCCACCACTTCCCCTATGCCCAGCGCATGATCCGCAACAAGGAAGTGAAGTACATCGCCAACCCCGAGGGCATCGACGAGTTCTACGACATGATCGCGGACCCCGACGAACTGACCAACGTGATCGACGTCCCTGTCTACCGCGAACGCGTCAGCGCCATGCGCCGGGAGATGTACCGGCAGCTCGTTGAGCGCGGCGACAAGTTTGCCCAGTGGCTGGCCTTTGCCGGCGACATCCCCAGCCACGAGCGGGTCCGGCCGGACACCGCCGTCGAACGCTTCATCACCCAATAGCTCCACCCGATCCGGATGCCTCTTGCGGTCCCAAGAGAAGTAAGTGAGTAATCGATTGAAAGCACTGAAAAGAACGACGACGGCCGGGCTCGCCTGCGCCGCCGCGCTCGGCTTGTTTGCTGCGGTCCTTCCCACGGCATTTTCAGCTCCGCCGGCACAGGCAGCCCCCATTGTGGTGCCGCCTGCCATCCCCGTCCCGTTGCCCGTCAACCTGGCCCTGACCGGAACCGCCACTGCCTCAAGCGTCGAGTCGGCGCTGCCGGGCAACACGGCGGCCATGGCCATCGACGGCAACAGCGGGACGCGATGGTCCTCGAACTATGTGGATGCCAGCTGGCTCCAGGTGGAACTGGCCGCGGCCGGTCCCATCCACCACGTGAAGCTCACCTGGCCCAACGCCGCCGCCCGGGAGTACAAGCTGCAGACCTCCATGGATGGGCTGGCCTGGACTGACGCCAAGTCCATGGCGGGCACCACCGGACCGGGCCGCGTCGACGAGGTGCAGCTGGATGTGGCCAACGCCAAGTTCATCCGCATGCTCGGCGCCAAGCGCTGGTCCACCTTCGGATACTCGATCTCGGAGTTCGAGATTTACGACAAGGCAACCCCCGTGGCCCCGGACAAACTGGCCCTGGTGCCCCTGCCGGCGTCCATGGCTGAGACCGCTGACGGCACCTTCCGCCTGCTCCCCTCCAGCCGCATCGTGGCGACGGGCGACGCCGTCGCCCCCGCCAACTACTTTGCGCAAAAGGCCCGGAAAAGCACGGGCTTTGCCCTGCCGGTGGTTTCCGGAACGGCCACGTCCAGCGACATTGCCGTGACAGTTGCCCCCGGATCCTCCGCCGACAAGCCCGAGAGCTACGCCCTGCAGGCCGACGCCGCCGGCGCCCGCGTGGAAGCCAACACGGCCGCCGGAGCCCTCAATGGCGTGCAGACCCTGCGCCAGCTGTTCCCGCAATGGATTGAATCCGACTCCGTGGTGGCCACACCCTGGACCGTGGCTGGAGTAGTGGTCAGCGACTACCCCCGTTACGAGTACCGCGGCATCCAGATCGACGTGGCACGCTCCTTTTACACAGTTGAGGAGATGAAGGAACACATCGACAACGCGGCGCAGTTCAAGTTCAACCGCCTGCACCTGCACCTCACCGACGACCAAGGCTGGCGCATTGCCATGGACCAGCCAGCCGTGAACCCCTCCGGCATCAAGTACACGGACCTGACGGACATCTCCGGCAAGACGGCCATGACCTACAACGACGCCGGTGACCTCATGGGCACCGAGCTGGGCCACACGGGCTTCTACACCAAGGCCGACTACCAGGAGATTGTCCGCTACGCCGGTGAAAACGGGATGGTGGTGGTGCCCGAGATCGACGTCCCAGGGCACACCACTGCCGCCCTGCACGCCATACCGCAGCTGAACTCGGCCGGCTCCGCGCCGAAGCCGCTGGCGGGACAAACCACGGCACCGCACCAGGGTTCCGGCAACGTGGGCGGCTCCACCTTTGATGCCGACAACCCCGCCACATACGAGTTCACCAAGGAGGTCCTGACGCAGCTGGCCGCCATGACCCCCGGACCCTATGTGCACATTGGCGGCGACGAATCCCACGTGACCCCGCACGATAAATACGTGACCATGGTGGACCGCTTCACCAAGCAGGTCACTGACCTGAACAAGCAGGTCATCGGCTGGAATGAGTACACCTCGGCCAACCTGCCGGCCGGCGCCATTGTGCAGTTCTGGAACGGGAACAAGCAGGCCACGGCGGACAAGATCCTTGCCAACAACCTCAAAGCGATCCTCTCCCCCGCAGAAAAGACGTACATCCCGCAGAAGCAGGACGCCAGCCAAACCGCGGGCGGCACCTGGGCCTGCGGCGGTGGCGGCTGCACACTGCAGAACCACTACGACTGGAATCCAGGCACCTACCTCCCCGGTGTTGGCGACGACCGGGTCCTGGGCGTGGAGACCGTGCAGTGGGGCGAATGGATTCGCGGCATGGACCAGACGGAAACCTACCAGTACCCGCGCACCCTGGCCACGGCCGAGGTGGGATGGTCCCAGCAGGGCGACCGCAACTACACCGACTTCACCAAGCGCACGGCAGCCCTGGGCGGGCGCCTGGCCGTTCAAGACATTGCGCACTTCAAGACTGCGGGCCTGAACTGGACCACCGCACCCGGTGCCCCGGCCCAGACGCCTGCGGCCATTGACCCGGCCACGCTGCCGGCGGTCTCCCCGGTTGACCTTGGTGTCCCTTCGAGCGAATTCAGCGGCGGCGGCTTCGTCACGATGAAGAACCTCCCGGCCAAGGCGTGGCTGCTGCTGAACATCAACAGCTCAAGTGTTGCCCGGGCTGCATTCGGCGAACCGCAGTGGATACTCAGCAATGCCAACGGCGAGGCGCCGTTGAACCTGCCCGCCGGGCTCGCCGCCGGTGGGCACGTTGTGAGTGTCCAGTCCGCGGGCGGAGCGCTCGTTGGCTTCGCCGCCGTCGCCGTTGCCGAGGAGCCGGAACCGACTGTGGAGCCCACGGTTGAACCGACTGTGGAGCCCACCACTGAACCCACGGTGGAGCCCACGGTGGACCCCACCACGGAGGCCACGGTTGACCCGACGGTTGAGCCCACGGTTGACCCCACCACGGAGGCCACTCCTGGCGGGGCGCAGACGCAGGGAACGGCGTCGCCCACGGCTTCGTCACAGGGAAACAGCTCAGATGACCTGGCAAGCACTGGAGCCGCGTCATCCCTTCTGGCCGGTGGTGCATTGCTGGTCCTGACCATGGGACTGCTTCTGTTGCTGGGGGCGCGCCCACGCCCAAGCCAACACTAGGCACCACCTCGAGAGGGGTCATGCGGCCCGGACAGCCTTCCGTCCGGACCGCATGACCCCTCTTTTGCATTCCCGCCCCGTCAACTCGCACTCCTTGCCCATTCCGGGGCCGGATTTGGGCAAGGAGTGCGAGTTGACGGGCGGGGAACGGCGATCAGGTGGCCGCTGGATCCGCTGCGGCTCCTCCACAGGGCGCCTCAGCGCTCAACTTGCCCACAAATACCGCTACCGGACCGCCGGTCAGCGGTCAATGGTGGCTGGATGGACATATGAGAAACCCTTCACCCCTCCCCTGGCAACTTGGCTGGCGTTCCTTCACCGTGGAGGAGGCACGCACGGCAGGACTTTCGCCCAAGCGTGTGCGGGCCCAGGATCTTCAGTCACCGGGTCGGGGCGTCCGGACACCTCGGCAGGCTCCGCCAAACCTGCTGGAAGAATGCCGGGCATTTACCACTGTGGTGCCCAACGGCGTCGTCAGCCATGCAACGGCCGCCCGCCTCCACGGGCTCTTCCTTCCCCCGCGACTGGAAGGGATGACCGGGCTGGACCTGGCCCGCAGGATCGGGGAACCGAAGCCCCGGCGCGCCGGCATGCGGGGCCATCTATTGCTTTTTGGTGCCGGCGACATCGTGATGCTCCAGGGCGTCCCGGTCACCTCGGTGCAGCGGACGCTTGAGGACCTGGCACCGCTGCTGGGCATCGACGAGCTCGTGGACATGGCCGACCAAATCGTGTGTGAACACCACCGATCCTTTGGGCCGCCCAAAGAAGCCATGGTGCCCCTGCCGCGGCTGCAAACCTACGTTGCCTTGCACGCGGGTTCCCGTGGCATGAGGCGGCTCCGCGCGGCCCTGGAGCTGGTGCGCGTTGGATCGGATTCGCCTCCCGAAACCAGGCTGCGCCTGATCATCATGAGGTCGCCGCTGCCCGAATTTGAAACCAATGTTGAAATCCTGGACGAATCCGGCCGAGGAATAGTGGCCCCAGACCTGGCCTGCAGGAAGTATCGGACCTGTGCCGAGTATGACGGCGGCCACCACTTCACGCCCGGGCAGCAATCAAGGGACCACGACCGCGACTACATCACGCGGTCCGTGGGCTGGCACCAGGTGCCCATCAACAAGGACGACATGAAGGCCGGGGAACGGGTGGTGGTCAGCAAGATTGCCCGCATGCTCGTGGTTGCGGGATGGCCCGATCCGCAGGGCCTGGCCGGGCGCTCGCTCGAAGGCCTGTTGAACACGCGCAAGGACCACTGCTAGTCCCCTGCATCCGTGACGTCGCACTTTTCGCCCACTCCGCATCGGCGAAGGGGCAAGGAGTGCGAGGTCACGGGGCCGCGGGTCGCCTGAGGGGGAATAATTTGCGGCGGGCTGCCCTTACACTTGGTGGTCAGCCTGCCGCTGCGGCACCCGTCACGAACGGGCCGCCCGGCACGGCAATTTTCATCCTCAACGGATTTGGGATTCTTATGCAGTCAGATAAAAGCACGGAAGTGCAGGACAAAATGTCCGCCAGGGACCGCACCACCATTACGGTCCTGATCGTGTCGGCCTTCGTCGTGATCCTGAACGAGACCATCATGAACGTGGCGCTGCCGAAGTTGATGCATGAATTCCAGGTGACGCCGTCGGCCATCCAGTGGCTGGCCACCGCTTTCATGCTGACCATGTCCGTGGTCATTCCCACCACTGGCTTCCTGCTGAACCGGCTGCCCATTCGCACCGTGTTCATGCTGGCGATGGGCCTGTTCTCCGCCGGCACGCTGCTGGCCGGCCTGGCCCCGGGCTTTGAGGTTCTCCTGGCCGCACGCGTGGTCCAGGCGTCTGGAACGGCCATCATGATGCCGCTGCTCATGACCACCATCTTGGACCTGGTGCCTTCGCACCGCCGCGGCGCCGTCATGGGCAATGTCTCCATTGTCATCTCCGTGGCACCCGCCATTGGCCCCACACTTTCGGGCCTGATCCTGCACTCGCTGTCCTGGCGCTTCATGTTCCTGCTGGTGCTGCCCGTGGCCATCATTGCGCTCATCATTGGCTCGCGCCTACTGCCCACCGACGGCGAACGCAGCAAGTCCCGGCTCTCCGTTCCCTCGCTGTTGATCTCCATCCCGGCGTTCGGTGGCCTGGTCTACGGCCTCAGCGGCATCGGCTCCCCGGACGCGCGCACCCACACCGTGGCCATGATCGCCCTGGGTGTCTCGATCGTCTTCCTGGTGGGCTTCGTGCTCCTGCAGCTGCGACTCCAGCGCACCGACAGTGCCCTGCTGGACATGCGCCCGTTCCTGCAGCGCCAGTTCACGCTTGCCCTGGCCCTGATGGTCATGGCCATGCTGGCCCTGTTCGGCGTCATCATCCTGCTGCCCATGTACCTGCAGAACGTGCGCGGCCTGGACGTGCTCACCACGGGCCTGCTCCTGCTCCCGGGCGGACTGCTCATGGGCCTGCTGGCGCCGTGGGTGGGCAAGCTGTTCGACAAGGTGGGCGCACGCCCCCTGCTGATGCCCGGTGGCTTGCTCCTTGCGGCTGTCCTGTTCGGTTACACGCAGCTGAATGAAACCACTCCGCTGCTGCTCATCATTGGCCTGCACCTGCTCATGTCGATCGCCCTGGCGTTCATCTTCACCCCCGCCTTCACGGCCGGCCTGAACCCGCTGCCGCACTCCCTGCACTCGCATGGCTCTGCTCTGCTGTCCACGCTGCAGCAGCTCGGTGGCGCGGCCGGAACGGCGTTGCTCGTCGGCGTCATGTCGGCCGGAACCGTGGCTGCCGCTGCCGCCGGCAAGGGCGACATCGAGGCCCAGGCCAGCGGCTTCAGCAGCGGCTTCATGGTGGCCGCTGTGGTCTCCCTGGGCATCGTTGTCATCGCAGCCTTCATGGGCAAGTCCGACGCCGGAGCCTCCTCCGCGCCTGAGCCCGCCGAGGCGGAACTCACCAGCGAAGCGCACTGACACCATAAGAAGGGCCAGGCCCGCCACCAGATTCAGGGGTGGCGGGCCTGGCCCTTTTGTGCGCCTGGATCAAAGCGTGATGGCCACCTTGCCGCGGACGCTCCCGGATTCCAGGTGGCGCATGGCCTGCGCCACCAGCGCCAGCGGATAGCTGCGCTCGAGGCATGGGGTCAGGTGGCCGTCGGCAATGAATCCGCTGAGCTGCTCAAGGTCCGGACCGCGCTCGGCGGCGATCAGCATGAGGAATCTCTGGGGCACAAAGGGAGAAACGGCCAGGGCGCGAAGCTGCCGGCCCAGTCCCGTGAAGTTCCCGCCCTGCTCGCTGCCCCCAATGACGGCGGTGCCGGTGGGTACCAGCGCCCGGCGCAGGCGGGACAGTGTCGGGGAACCCGCGAAGTCGAGGATGAGGTCGTACTTGGGGCCGCCGTCGGCAAAGTCTTCGCGCGTGTAGTCAACGACATGATCGGCCCCCAACGAGCGGACCAATTCCATTTTTGCTGTACTGCACACGCCCGTGACGGTGGCGCCGAAGGCCTTGGCCAGTTGGACCGCGTAGCTGCCCACGCCACCGCCGGCCCCTGTGATGAGTACATTCTGCCCGGCTTGGATTCGCCCGGCATCGCGCAATGCCTGCAGGGCGGTGGCCCCTGAAACCGGTACCACGGCAGCCTGGGCGAAGGACAGCCCGGCCGGCATGGGTGCCAGCTTCCGCTCCTTCGCGACGGTGTACTCCGCGAACGATCCCTGGCCGAAGCCAAAAACCTCATCCCCTTCCCGGAACAGGGTCACAGCCGCCCCCACCGCCGCCACCGTGCCTGCCACATCGAGGCCAAGCACCTGGTTGCGTGGCCGGCGCAGCCCGGTTGCAGCGCGCATGGCATAGGGCTTGCCGGTCATCATGTGCCAGGTCCCCCGGTCCAGTCCTGCGGCACCAACCCGGATGAGCACCTCATCGGCCTTGATGCGTGGCCGGGCCCGCCGGGACTCGTGAATGACATCTGCCGGGCCATAAACTTCCCGCACGGCGGCGCGCATGGAATCTGTTTCGCCCGCTGCCCTCCCATCCGCCTGTGCACCGGCCTGAACCTTGTTTTTCATGGCTTTCCCTCTCAGTGGTTGCCGCTGGAACACTTCACCTTACTTAGTAAGAAATCGTATCTTACGGTGTACGAAAATGCGATAGCCTAGGTGGATGGAAACGGCAGAAGTGGGCGCAGCCGCCCCGGAACGCAACCCCCTGAGCCGTGGGCGGGTGCTCGGAATGGCCGTGGCAATCGCCGACAACTCGGGAATTGCTGCGCTGACCATGCGCTCGCTCGCGCAGGAACTCGGCGTCAAGCCAATGTCGCTCTACTACTACTTTCCCAACAAGGGCGCCATTTTGGACGCCCTCGTGGAACTTGTGTTCAGCGAGGTTTCCCTGCCGTCCGAGGCGGGGTCGTGGCAATCCGAGATGCGGAGCCGGGCAGTTTCGGTCCGCGACGCGCTGCGCCGCCATCCATGGGCCACCGGCTTGCTGGAGTCCAGGACCTCACCCGGGCCGGCGACCCTGCGCCACCACGAGGCAACCTTGGGGGTGCTGCGGCGTGCGGGTTTTTCCGTGGCCCTCACGGCACATGCCTATGCCCTCCTGGACAGTTACATCTATGGCTTCGCCCTCCAGGAGGCGGCGTTGCCCTTCAGGGGAAAGGACACGGCCGCGTCAGTCACGGCTCCCATCGTGGAGCTGTTTTCCACGGGCGAGTATCCATACATGGTGGAGATCGCCACCGAACATGTGCTCAAGCCCGGCTATGACTTCGGGGACGAGTTTGAAATTGGCCTGTCGGCCATTCTTGATGCCTTGTCGCGCTGGCTTCCGGAACCCGCCGGCTGAAACGGCGCGGTCAGTGCGGCCGGGCATGGTTGAGCAGCGCGAGTACGGCTTCCGCCATTTCGGTGGTTGACTCCTTCTCGCCGGCGCGGGAGGTGTCCACGAGCGGGCATTCGTTCGCCGCGGCGATGGCTTTGTATCTGGCTATGTAGTGCCGATGCCAGTCGACGGATTCGGCAGCTTCATCCCGCGTGGCCAGCCGGTCCAGGGTAGTGGGAAGGTCCGCCCAGCACAGGACGGTGGGGATCCACAACGTCCATCGGGCCTGGAAAACGGCGTCATCCACCAGGGACGCCACCGTCAGCCAGGACCTGTCCAGGATGGTTGGTCCCGTGCCGGCCGCGGACTGGAGGGCGTGCTCCAGAGCCGATGCGCCAATGCGAAGGACCGACTCGGTGTCCCCCTCCGCACTGGCCCGGCTCAGGTCCTGCCCGCGGCTGCCACCAAAGGGCCGCAGGTACAACATGCCCAATTGGGCTGCGACGTTGACGGCGATCGTGGTCTTGCCGGTGCCGTCGTGGCCGTCGATGCCGACCACGCCGTCAAACCGCGGCAACGCCTTGCGCGTTACTCCCACGGGTGCAGGGCAACCGTGTGCGATTCGTCGTCGAGTTCAAGGTAGAAGTGGCGCGCCTTGCCTCCCTCGAGAACCTTCAGGGCATCGCCACGGACCTCCATTTGGCCAGCGGGGGAAACCCGGAATCCGCCGTCCTTCGTGGCGGGTGCCAGCAGCACGGCATTGCCCTTGACCGCCACGGTCACGCGCGAGCCGGTCTTGGGCTCCATGCCCAGGGCCTTTCGAGCGGACACCGGCAAGGTGATGACACCCCCGGGCGAAACCTTCGTGCGGGTGTTCTTGATGGTCATGGTGCTCATGATGGCATCTCCTTTTCACTGTTTCGGGTTGACGGGAAGTGATGGCCCAAACAACATGGTGTGGAGCCGGGCGTAGCGTTCAAGAATGGAATCGGGCCCGCCGCCGCTGCGCCACTGGTCCTTGTCGAGGGCCTCTGCATCATCGGCGGCATGGGTGCGCACCCGCATGCAGTCGGGGCTGATTTCCCCGTAGACGGTGCCGCTGTCCTGGTCGATGAAGAAGCAGATGTCGATGAGCTTCAGTCCCCCGGCGGTGAAGAATTCCTCCAGCCAGGCAAAGGTGTCCCGGGCCAGGCGCTTGGCCAGCTGCACATCGCGGGTCCACAGGGCGGCGTAGTCGTCGGGCAGGGGCTCGTCGGCCAGCCGGTTGCCTTCCCGGTCTGTCAGCGGGTGCCGCCAGTCGAAGCAGACAACGGGTTCCGCAAACCGTTCCCAGCGCTGCAGCGCGGGTCCGGCGACGGTTGGGTGCTCCTCGGTGAAGAGGTAGCGGTGGATGGGTGAACCAATGTGGTATCGCTTGACCCGGGTCTCCAGGTTGCACACCTGCACCCTGCGCTCGGCCAGCAGGGGCCCCTGCGGCGATTCCACCAGTGACAGGAAAGCCGAGGAGAGACGGAAGTTTCCCGGGGCCACCGCCATGGACCTGAAGATTTCGGCCGAGAACCTGGCCCGGATGGCCTCCGTCCCCTCCACCACCCCGTACCTGTTGTTGGTGAACGAGTACAGGGTGGGCAGGAGCCGGGCCAGGGCGATCTTGGGTGTCAACAGGCGGATCTCCTTGCTGTCGCCCAGAACGAGAAGCGGCAGCTGGGTGAAATCAAAATGGACCTGCTGCAGTACCTGGTCCATGAAGGAATGCCGCTGGTGGTCCAGGCCAACATGCAGCGGCTCGCCGCTTGGCCCGCTCAGGGTGACCAGTTCCGGTGTGCTGGCCACCAGCTGCACGTCCAGTTCCAGGTCGTGGCATTGGTCAAGGATGAGGCTGGCGGCCGGATTCCTGTGAAGCGTCGATGTGGGCATGGGGTTCTCCTGTCTCAGTGCACAATTGCGGGCCGACAATTCCGAAGAGCTGGTTCAGGGCGCGGAGTGCAGCTCCGGTGGCCACTGCGGATTGCGCCAGGGCACGCCCGGGATCGCCATCGCGTGCCAGTTGCTGCGCCTCAGTGGTGCGGAATCCGCAGATTGATTCCAGCCAGTCATGCACCTGGTTCTTGCTGAGCCGCTGGTTCGCGGCCCCAAAGGTGCCCTTGGCGATGTTGGCCGGAATCTTCACAAAGTATTCGAACAAGTTGTTCAGCCCGTCCGCGGCGTCCGGCCGGTGGGCCAGGGCGGCACCCACCATTCCTAGTTGCTGCCTTTGGCGCACCATGCCGAAGCTGAGGTTTCGCATCATCAGGTCCGCCGTGGCCTTTGCCGGCACGCGCGCCTCTCCGTAGATGCACAGGCCGTAGTCGGCCAGGTTGTCCCCCGACAGGCACTGCATGCGCCACAGTTCCTGGGCAGAGTAGACACCCACGTTGAGCTCCTTCCCGGCAAAGCTGGGAGAAGTGCCATGGAGTTTCCGCAGGACCGATTCGGCATCCCTGACCACCAGGACCAGGTCGTAGTCGGCAAAGTTGTCGCTGTTGATGCTGGATCCGTACACCACAACGCATTCGAGCTCGGGGCCGATCCGCTCCTTCAGCTCCGGCAGGAAGGCGAAACGGGGCCGCAGTCCCGCCGGCACTTCGCCCTGGGTCAGGTGAACCTCGGTGACCTCGCCGGGGCCGTCAAAATGGCTGATGACTTCTTCAAAGCAGCGGCGGATGGCCAGCAGCCTGTCCAGCTCGCCCAGGCTGATCCCGTGGGCCAGGGTTTGCACCTGGTCCATGATGTCCTGCCCGTCCACGCCGGGAATCAGCCCCATCGCCGCGTACTTTCCGGCCTGCCAGAGACGGTCGTACTTGCTGGCCAGCGTTCCGGCGCTGTAGCGCTTCTGGACCACGGCTGCCGAAAGGGTGACCGAGGCCAGAAACATCACCGATTCGAGCCACAGGCGCTCCAGCTCTGCCTGGCCGGTCCCAAAATGAAGTGGCGCGAGTGCCGTCCCGGAGGGCGCCCCCAAACGAACGGCAGTCCGGTAAAAGCGCGGGTGGAAAACCGACGACCAGTCCAGCACGAAGGGCGATATGATCCGCGGGTTTTCAATCCGCTCCGCCGCAGCCCACTTGTGGATGTCCAGCAGTTCAGCCCCGGAAACTTCACGGTCGGTGTAGACATAGTTGAGGTGAAATGGCGTCCCCCGCCACGTGGGTGGCCGCACAACGGAAACCACCTCGCGGACCGCGCCCGCAACGACATCCGCCACCCCAGCAGACATCACTTCCCCCTGCCCCCGGTGGCCCAACGCTCCCCAGCGCCCAATGCCACCTTGCTGTTGATACCCCAAGTTTCCGTCCGGCCGAACTTGCTGTCAATCGTCAAGTTGCAGTGGTGAAAACAGGAGTTCTTCAGCCGTGTTGACCGAGCACCTGCCCGAGGATGCGTGCCCCCTCCGGGAAGGCCCCCGGGTTGGGCCCGGAGAAGTTGAGCCGGAGGTAGGGTCCGGCAGGCTCGGCCGGGAACCATTCGGTGCCGGCGGCGACAAAGACCCCTGCCCGTTCGCAATCTTCACTCACGCGATCCAGGTCGGTGCCATCGGGCAGACGTAGCCAAAGGTTGAGCCCGCCCCGGGGGATTCGGTTAAGATGTGCCTGTGGTGCATGTTCGCGGATGCCGGTGACCAGAAGATCCCGACGCGCCTGGAGCTGCTGCCGGAGGCCCCTGAGGTGGGTTTGCCAACCGGGCTGGGTGACAACATCGAGGGCTGCAGCTTGCAGCAGTCCGCTGACGTACATGGTTTCGGCGCCCCGCTGGGCCAAGATGCGGTCGCGGGCAGGGCCTCGCGCAATGACGGCGGCAACACGGATGGCCGGGGACACGCTCTTGGTCAGGGAGCGCAGGTAGATGACGTGACCGGCGTCGTCCCGGGCGGCAATGGGAACGGGAGTGCTTTCGATGCCAAAGTCGTGGGCCCAGTCGTCCTCGATCAGGAAC
The DNA here is from genome assembly GCF_027568515.1 of Arthrobacter sp. HY1533. Lineage (GTDB taxonomy): Bacteria > Actinomycetota > Actinomycetes > Actinomycetales > Micrococcaceae > Specibacter. The sequence continues at coordinate 46,181 of NZ_JANKZF010000001.1, forward strand.
GCACCGTTGCGGCGCACAATTTCCAGCACCTCTTCGCACCGGGCAGGCGACCACTGCGCGCCCGTGGGGTTGGCATAGTGGGGTTGCGCGTAGAACATCCGGGCGCCGGTGCGGGCAAACGCCCTGGACAGCTCCTCGGGGTCCGGGCCGTCGGGGCCACTGGGCACGGGGACGAGCACGACGCCGGCGTTCCGGGCCGCCAGCATGGCACCCCAGTAGGAGGGCGATTCAATGAGCAGCGGCTGACCGCGGCCCACCAGGCCGCTGAAGATTGAGCTGAGCCCGCTTTGGCTTCCCGGCAGAACAATCACGTCGCTGGGGCTTGGCGGGTTGATTCCTGCCGGCGTGGCGGTGCCCAGTTCCCGTGCAAACCAAGATTGCAGCTCGGGCATCCCGGCCACGGGTGGGCGTGACAGGGCAGCGTCGCTTCGGGAGGCCCGGGCCAGCGCCGCCCGGACAAGACGTTCCGGCAGCAGTTCCCGGTCCGGGTACCCCGAGTGGAAGGAGATGGCCTCGTTGGAAACGCTGCGCATGGTGGTCGAGGCGGATGAGGGCAGCGCACTGGGTGAACCCAGTGCGGCGCTTTGCCACCCGTAGTCCGAAGGGCGGGCCTTCCGGACAGCGCGCACAAAGGTTCCCACGCCGGGGCGGCTCTCGAGCAGCCCCTGGGCGGCCAAAGTAGCCAGGGCCTTCTGCACCGTGACCGGGCTCGCCTGAAATTCGGCAACGAGTGCCCTGGTTGAAGGAAGCTTGGAGCCTGGCGCCTGGGTGGAGATGATTTCCCGCAGTCGTGCCACAATGCGGGAGCTGCTATCGTTGTCCATGAGACTCAATGATAGCGCTACTGTCAATCGCAGCGCAGTGATACCGGACCGCAGCCGCAATGGAATCCTCTGGGGCCTGCTCGGTGTGGCGGCCTTCTCCCTCACAGTTCCCTTGACCCGACTGGCCGTTGGCGGGCTGTCACCCCTGTTTGTTGGTTCCGGACGCGCCGTGCTCGCCGCCATCCTGGCCGCCCTGGCCCTCACGCTTGCCAGGCAGCCACTGCCCCAGGGGAAGCAGTGGCTGCGGTTGGGCGTCATCGCCGCCGGCATTGTTTTCGGGTTCCCCTTGCTCAGCTCAATGGCGCTTGCATCCGTTCCGGCCAGCCACGCAGCGGTTGTCATTGCACTGCTGCCTGCGGCCACGGCAACAGCAGCTGTGCTGCGCGGTCACGAACGCCCGTCGAGGGCCTTTTGGCGGGCCACCGCCGCTGGTGCCGTGGCCGCCGTCGGCTTCGCCTTGCTGCAGCCGGGAGGAATGGGCTCCGTTGGCGGGGCGGACTTGCTGTTGTTCGGGGCCGTCCTGGCCGGCGCGATCGGCTATGCGGAAGGCGGCCTGTTGGCCCGCGAACTCGGCGCCTGGCAGACGGTTTCCTGGGCCTTGGTCATCGCAGCACCCCTCATGACAGTCCTGATGCTGGTGTCCGTGGCCCAGGCGCCGCCGTCAGCCACTGCGTTGCAATGGGCTTCCTTTGCCTACCTGGGCGTGGTGAGCATGTTTCTGGGATTCTTTGCCTGGTACCGCGGGCTGGCGATTGGTCCCATGGCCCAGGTCAGCCAGATCCAGCTTGTCCAGCCGGTCCTGAGCATCATCGCGGCTTGGCTGATCCTCGGTGAGGCCCTGACCTTGAACACCACCCTTGGCGCAGTGGCCGTGATCCTGTGCGCCACCCTTGCCGTCCGCACCCGGGAAAGCAGCTGAACCCATGTACACCCCTGAACACTTCGCCGCCAGCCCCGCCGCCATCCAGGAACTCCTGGGCCGCCCGGGCGCAGCCAACCTGGTCACCGCCACTGCCGGAGGCCTGCTGGCCACGCTGCTGCCGTTCACCCATGATCCATCCATTGGGGAGCACGGGGCCCTGCACATGCACGTGGCCAGGAACAACAGCCAATGGGCCGAAGCTGCGTTGGGCGAAGCCCTGGCCATCGTCCAGGGAGCGGATGCCTACATCTCGCCGTCCTGGTATGCGGCCAAGACTGAGCACGGCCGCGTGGTTCCGACATGGAACTACCTGACTGCCCACGTGTACGGCGAGCTCGTCATCCACGAGGACCCGGACTGGCTCATGCAGCAGCTCAGGGCCCTGAGCAACTTGAACGAGGCGGACAAGGAGCGCCCCTGGACGGTGGAGGACGCCCCTGCCCGCTACGTGGCAGGCCAGCTGCGGGCCATTGTGGGCGTGGAGCTGGTCATCACCAGAATTGAAGCCAAGGCCAAGCTGAGCCAGAACCGGCCCGTCAACGACATTCCGGGCCTCGTGGAGGGATTGCATGGCCACGGAGAGCACGCCATGGCCGCCCTGGTGGCCAATGCCCGCAAAGGTGAGGTGCCCGGCGTCGTACTTTGAAATGGGGGTGTGCAAGCGGCCCGGACAGGACTACATTTGCCCTGCGGGCAGCCGTCCGCCAACACAATCCTGGAGGGACAAGCCATGAGTTACAAGGTGGGCGTTTTCGTGGGGAGCCTGGCATCCGATTCCATCAACCGCAAGCTGGCAAAGGCGCTGGTCAAGCTGGCCCCGCCGGAGCTGGAGCTGGTGGACATCCCGATCGGCGGGCTGCCACTGTACAGCCGCGACTACGACGCCGACTACCCGCCGGAAGGCCGTGCGTTCAAGGACGCCGTGGCCGCCGTGGACGCACTGCTGTTCGTGACCCCCGAGTACAACCGCAGCATCCCGGGTGTCCTGAAGAACGCCATTGACTGGGGTTCGCGGCCCTGGGGGACCAACTCGTTTGCCAAGAAGCCCTCGGCCGTGACGGGAACCTCCCCCGGCAACGTAAGCACCGCCGTGGCCCAGCAGCACCTGCGCAGCATCCTCTCCTTTGTGAACTCGCCCGAGTTGGCCAACCCCGAGGCCTACATCCATTTCACGGAGGGGCTCATTGACGACGACGGCAACGTCACCGACGCTTCGAGCGAGGAGTTCCTGCGCAACTGGCTCAAGGAGTTCCACCTGTTCGTGGCCAAGGTGGTGGGTGCACAGCAGATCACGGTGTAGGCCGCAGCGCCGTTCCTGCCGCCACCCGCCTGCGCCGCGATGCGGCAAGGCGGGTGGCCACTAGGCCGTGTCGCGGGCTGAAAAGGTACACCACGGCAAAGGCCGTGCCCTGGGCCAGCACAACCATGCCGCCGGAGGCTGCATCAAGGTAGTAGCTGGCGTAAAGCCCGACGACGGCGCACGCGGCGGATATTGCCGGCGCAAGCAGGAGCATCCTGCCAAAGCGGTCCGTGAGCAGGTACGCCGTGGCCCCGGGGATGATGAGCATGGCGACCACAAGCACCACGCCCACGGCCTGCAGCGCCACCACCGAGGTCAGTGCCAGCAGTCCCAGCAGGAAAGCTCCCAGCAGGCGCGGGTTCAGGCCGATGGCGTGGGCGTGGGTGGGATCGAAGGCAAACAAGGTGAAATCGCGGCGCTTGAGCAGCAGGATGCCCAGCGTGAAGGCCCCGAGCACCAGGACCTGGACAAGGTCCTGGTGGCTGAGCCCCAGCAGATTGCCGAAGATGATGTGGGACAGGTCCGTCTGGCTGGGCGTGACCGAGATCAGGACCAGGCCCAGCGCAAAGAGGGTCGTGAAGACAATGCCTATGGCCGCGTCTTCCTTGACCCGGCTGGTGTCCCGCACGGCCCCGATCAAGCCCACGGCCAGGAAGCCGAACAGCACGGCCCCCACGGCGAAGGGGATGCCCACAATGTAAGCCAGGACCACGCCGGGCAGCACGGCGTGCGAGACGGCGTCGCCCATGAGCGACCAGCCGATCAGGACCAGCCAGCAGGACAGCACGGCGCACACGACGGCGGCCACCACAGTGACGGCAAGCGCCCGCTGCATGAACACGAAGTCGAAGGGCTCCAGCAGGAATTCGAAGATGCTCACAGCGGGGATCCATTTCGGTTCATGACGTCAAGGCCAAAGGCCAGGGCAAGGTTTTCCGGTTGCAGGACCTTGGACGGCGCCCCGTGCATGAGGACCCGGCGCATGAGCAGCACGGCTTCGTCGGCGAGATCCGGCAGGGCGTGCAGGTCGTGCGTGGAGACCAGGATGGTTGCCCCGTCCGCCGCCAATTCCTTAAGCAGCGTGCAAATGGTGGCTTCGGAGCGCTTGTCGACGCCGGCAAACGGCTCATCCAGCAGCAACGTGGTGGCGCCCTGGGCGATCCCGCGGGCCACGAAGGCGCGCTTGCGCTGGCCGCCTGAGAGCTGGCCGATCTGCCGCTGGGCGAAGTTGGTGAGCTCCACCCGCTCCAGCGCTTCGGCAACCGCCAGCCGGTCGGCCCGGCGGGGGCGGCGCGTAAAGCCCATGTGGCCATAGCGGCCCATCATGACTACGTCGTGGACCGACAGTGGGAACTGCCAATCCACGTCCTCGCTTTGCGGCACATAGCTGACGACGCCGGACTTCCGGGCTTTCGATGGCGGCCCGCCCGATATGGTGACCGTTCCGGCGTCGGGCTTAACCAGCCCCATGATCGCCTTGAACAGGGTTGACTTGCCCGAACCGTTCATGCCGACCAGGCCACAGATTTTGCCCTTGTCGAGCCGCAGGGTGGCCTGGTCCAGGGCCAGCACATCCCCGTAGTGGACGCTGATGGAGTCGACGTCGATGGCGGCGGTCATGGCTTCACTTCCTTGCTTGCGCCGGTCAGGCCCTCGGCAATGACCTTGGCATCGTGGCGGATCAACTCCAGGTAGGTGGGCACCGGGCCGTCGGGTTCCGACAGGGAGTCCACGTAGAGGGTCCCGCCGAACACGGCGTCCGTGGCTTCGACGACGCGCTCCATGGGGGCCGCGGAAACGGTGGACTCACAGAAGACGGCAGGGACGTCGTTGGCGCGGACAAAGTCAATGGCCCCGGCGATTTGCTGCGGTGTGGCCTGCTGTTCGGCGTTGACGGCCCAAATGTACTTCTCGGTCAGGCCGGCATCGCGGGCCAGGTAGGAGAACGCGCCCTCACAGCTCACCAGGGCACGCTGGTTGGCGGGAAGGACCGACAAGTCCTTGAGGAGTTCGTCCTGGACTTCCTGCAGCTTCCCCTTGTACGCGGCGCCGTTGGCCTCGAAGTAGGCGGCGTTGGCCGGGTCCAGGTCCTTGAAGGCCTGCACCATGTTGTCAACGTAGATTTGGACGTTGGCCGGCGACATCCACGCGTGCGGATTGGGCAGGTCCTTGTACTTGTCCTCGGCAATGTCAACCACCTCTATGCCGTCGGAAACCACCACATGGGGCGCGTCAAGGTCCTGCACGAATTTTTCAAACCACGCCTCCAGCCCCAGGCCGTTGTCCAGGATCAGGTCTGCCTTGCCGGCCCGGCGGATGTCGCCCGGGGTGGGTTCGTAGCCGTGGATCTCCGCCCCGGCCTTGGTGACAGACTCGACGGTCAGCTTGTCCCCCGCCACATTCTGGGCGATGTCGGCCAGCACGGTGAAGGTTGTCAACACCACCGGGCGGCTCCCGCCGTCGGCCCCGGCACCATTGGCGGGGGCTCCGCAGGCCGCAAGGGCAAGGGCGCAGGCGGCAATGCCGGCTGCAAGTGAGAGGCGGAGGGGGCGGCGCTGCCCGAGGTGGTTGTGCGTCATGCCATGAGAATAATTTAGGCAAGCCGAAACTTCAAATGGTGGAATCCCGAAATGCGTAATGGTCCGGTTGCGGTGATGCCACCCGCCGCTAAGGGGTGTGCCACCCGCCCACACCCGCAGCCAAGGCGGCCAGGCCCAGCAGAACAACGGAGCCGTGGCCAACGCCGCCGGCCCAGCGACTGGCCCCGGAACCCAAGCGGCCGGAGAATAGTCCTCCAGCCAGGACGAGGCCCGACTGCCACGCAAGGGATGCCAGCGCCACACCTGCCGTGAAGGCGGCGGCCTGGCCCAGCGAACCAGCGCGCCCGCCCAGGCCGGCGGTGAGGGCGATGAAGTACAGCAGCGTGGCGGGGTTGATCGCCGTCAGTGCCGCGAAGGCCAGGAACCGCCGTGTCCGGCCGGCTGCCTGCGGAGCCTTGCCACCGTTGGATGCCTGTGCGCCTTTGAATGTCCTAGCCAGTCCCAAGCCGCCGAGCACCAGAAGCACGGCCCCGCCCAACAAGGCCGGCCACGGGCCAAGGGCGGCAATGGCCGGCGCGGCTGCGGCCCCCAGGACCAGGGCAAGGATGCAGTACGCCGCGTCGACGGACGCCACGGCAGCCGCAGCCGGGGCGGCCGCCCGGTAGCCCCATGCCATGCCTTCCTGCAGCAACAGGATGCCCACGGCCCCCAGCGGGGCAGCAACTCCCAGCCCCGCCACGATTCCTGCACCGAACGCCACAATTGTTTCCATCAAGCCAGCATGCATGCCGAACTCCGCCGTGACAGCAACATCTGCTGTGCTGCCACTAGAATCACTGCATGGATGCCATAGACGAAACTATTCTCAGTATTCTGACCCACGATGCACGCATTTCATTCAGTGACTTGGGGCGGCGAATTGGGCTGAGCACCAACGCGGCCGCCGCCCGCATGCGTCGCCTTGAGAACGACGGGGTCATTGTGGGCTACCAGGCCATCCTGGCCGCCGATCTCCCCGCTGCCGGCCCGGCGCTGGAGGCGTACATTGATGTGCGGCTGGGTGCCGAAGCCGACTCGCAAGCGTTCCTCGCCTGGACCCGGACGGTGTCCGCAGTGCGCGACGCCGTGCATGTCACCGGACCCTATGACTACCTGGTGCACGCCGTGGTGCCCAGCACCAGGGCACTGGACCAGTTGTTGCGGCGGCTCAAGTCCGAGGGCGGCGCGGCACAAACCCAGACCAGGCTCGCGCTGCGCTAGTTCCGGGCATCCTGAAGCTGCCTGGAAGGGGCAACCTGGCGCCGCCCGCGCCGACCCCGCAGGGCTGCAGCCACCTTGTCGATGAACAATCCAAGTGCGCCAGCAACCACGATGGCGATGACCAGGCCCCACACGGGATACTCTTGCAGCCACGCCCCCGCCAAGGCACCAATGCCCACGGAATAGGCACCCCACAGCGTGGCTGACAGGGCCGAGACGGCCGCAAACCGGCGGTAGCGGTAGCCGGTTGCCCCGGCCGTGAGGTTGACGGCCACTCTCGCCACGGGCACAAAGCGGGCCACCAGCAGCATGCTGACGGGCCTCAGTTTCAGTTCCCTGCCCGCCTGGGAGAAGGCGCGCTGCATGAGCGGGCGCCGCATCCACTTGAACCGCGCCGTGCCCATTCCGCGTCCCAGCAGGTACGCAAGGTTGTCGCCCGCGAAGGCTCCGAGCACGGCCGTCAGCAGAAGCAGCCACAGGCCGTGCCCGCCCTGTGATGCCCCGAGCGAGGCCAGGCCAACCACGATGGCCTCGCTGGGGATCGGGGGGAAAAAGCCGTCAATGAGGCAGGCCAGGGCAACGGCCGCGTAGATCCAGGGCTGTTCCGCCGCAGCCAGCAGCATCTCAGTCATGGTGGCGGCCCGCCGGCGTGAAGAATGAGGCTTTGAAGTCCATAAAGACAACGCTACGGACGGGGCGCCCGTGCCGCCATGGGGGAATCCCCCCATTCTCCCCCGGGGAAACCCTGACCACAGGGCGTCCGGCTCGAGCAATCGACGGCGGCGTGGGGCTATGCGGCGTGGACGAAGGTGGGCGATCCCCAGGCGTACTGGTCGTTGTGCTGGCGCACGCGGGCGTAGTACTGGTCACGCGGGGCGCCGGATCCGGCGTCGGCCAGTTCCAGTGCCACGTGCCGTGCCGCGTGGGGCACCGCACGGTGCATGAGCAGGGCTCCGGTGAGGAAACCGCCCAGGTATTCGGATGCGGGGCCGCGGAGCAGTTCGGCGACGGTCCGCTGGACCGTTTTGCCGTTGAACGTCACGGACAGGACCGTGTTGGCGTCGCCCACCACGTGCAGGGCCATTTGTTGGGTGGCGTCGGTGACCACGTTGGGGTTGCCGTTGGTCTCGGTGCCAAAGCTCAGGTGCTGGGCATCCTGCTGCTCCCAGCGGGAGAAGCTGAAGGACTCGGGCTCCTCGGAGCTGGGTTCCACAATGTCGTAGCCGTGGAAGCGCGGCTCCACGCCCTCGATGCGCCCGCCCCGGATTTCAAGCTGGACATCCCACTTGTTCAGCACACCCACCTCGCCCCAGCCGACGCTGACAGCGAGCATGCCGTCGAACTCGAAGGATTCCTTGGCCTGCGGGCCGGCCTTGGCGATGACCTCGTTGTTGCGCAGGACTTCCACATAGTCCACGGTGTCCCCGCCCAGCACCTCGACAGATATTGCCCTGGTTCCGGCGTTGCTGTATTCGGCGCCCATGGGGTGCCCGTCGATGCTGGTGGCCAGCATGATCCGGTCCCCCGTAACTGCGTAGCTGCGGCGGTTCTTGATGGCGTCCCAGATGCCCTCGCGCGTCAGTTCCTTGGCCCAGACCATGGCGCGGCCGTGGCCGTGGCTGCCGGGGTGGGCGCTGTGGTGGTCTGTGGAACCGATGAAGCCAAACGTGTTGCCGAGGTCCAGGCCGCGGTCCGCCATGCTGCCGGCGTCGCGCGGGCCCATGGTGTGCAGGTAGTTCCGGGGCGCGTCGGCGCTTTCGCCGCAGCCGTGCATGGAGACCAGCTCCACCACGGGGGAAAGCTCGGGATCGTAGGTGCCCCAGTTGATGCCGCGCCGGTCGGCGCGGTAGCCGATGTGGTGCGGGATCACGAATGCCTCCAGCCCGGCCGCGCAGAGGCCGCGAAGCACGTCCTTGAGTTCAGCCAGGCTCTGCGCCTGGGCCGGTTCCAGCGGTCCCGTGCCGGACTTGTAGTAGACGCAGTGGTCGCCGTACGTCATGCTGTGCCACTCAAAGGACAGCAGGGAGACAAACTGCCCGTCCACGTTGACCGCCTCGGTCATGCGCTGGACCTCAGGCCAGTGGCCGCGCAGCCGCTCAAAGCCTGCGCTGTGGTAGCCGCTGACGTGCGGTGGCTCGCTGGGCATGTCGTGCCAGGCGGCGTGGCCGGTGACGGTGCCGAAGTCCAGCTGCAGCTGCGCATTCGCGTAGGCATCGGCCAGGGTTCCGTGCCCGTAGCTGATGGCACAGTGGTTGTGCAGGTCCCCCGCGTAGGCGGCCATCCCGGAATAGGCAGCAAGGCCCGAGCGGGGTCGAATCAGTGTCACAAGCAACGCTCCAAGTCTGTGTTTGGAAAAGTGAAATGCTAGAGGCCGGCGGGCTTGGCCTGGCTGTGGTGCGGCTCGTCGCCCACCTCGTGCTGGCGCAGCCAAAGCTTGCGTTCCATGTCCGCCCGGACCTCCGCGTAGGCGGGGTCGTGGTGGACGTTGTTGATCTCGTCGGGGTCCGCCAGGAGGTCGTACATTTCCCATTCGGGGTGGAACACTGCCCCGCTGGTGCCGGGCAGTCCCAGGCCATCGTTGTAGAAGTAAATGATCTTGTAGCGCTCGGTGCGGTAACCGTAATGCGCGGGCGCACGGTGCGCGGCGTCGTCGTTCTCAAAATAGCGGTAGTACATGCCTTCCACCGGCTCGGCCTCGGGCCGTTCCCGCAGGTCCGGCCAGATGCTGCGCCCCTGCATGCGTTCGTGGTGCGGGACGTTGGCCGCATCCAGGATCATCTGGGCCAGGTCAACGTTGGTGGTGATGCCGTGGAACGTCTTTCCGGGTGCCAGGGCGGCCGGGTAGCTGAGCACGAACGGCATGCGCAGAGCCTCCTCGTACATGAACCGCTTGTCGAACCAACCGTGGTCGCCCAGGAAAAAACCCTGGTCCGAGGTGTACATGAGCAGCGTGTCGTCGTACTGGCCCCTTTCCCGCAGCCAGTCGCTCACGCGGCCCACATTGTCATCCACCGAGGCCACGCACGCCAGGTAGTCCTCCATGTAGCGCTGGTACTTCCAGACGGCAAGCTCCTCGTAGCTGAGCCCCTCGGGCGGCAGCTCCTTCAGGTCGTCCATGTTCATGAAATCGGCCACACCCATGGTGGCCCGGTGGGTGGCCGCCGAACGCGTTGCGAGGTCGTCCGTAAACGTCCGCGGCACAGGAATCGGGTCCTTGTACATGCCCGCGTGCTTTTCATCCGGCTGCCACGGCCGGTGCGGGGCCTTGTGGTTGATCAGGATGACCCAAGGCTCCTCCCCCTCCAGCCCCTCGGCCCAGCGCAACGCCAAGTCCGTGATGATGTCCGTAGCATAGCCCTTCTCTGTCCGCCGCCCCTGCACAGACAGGAACGTCGGGTCAAAGTATTCGCCCTGGTCAATGAGCACGTCCCAGTAGTCGAAGCCCCGGGGATCGTGTTCGGGCCCCTCCCCCAAATGCCACTTGCCCACCACGGCGGTGCGGTACCCGGCGTCCTTGAGCAGCGAAATGAACGTGGGTTGCCCCGCATCCATGTGCGTGCTCAGCGTGGTCACGCCGTTGACGTGGCTGTAGGTGCCGGTCAGGATCGATGCCCGGCTGGGCGAGCACAGCGCATTGGTGGCGAAGCAGTTTGCCAGCACCCAGCCGTTCTGGGCAATTTCATCGATCCGCGGCGTCGTGTTGACCAGCGAGCCGTACGCCCCCACGGCGTGTGCCGCGTGGTCGTCGGTGAGGATCAGCACGATGTTGGGACGTTGGCGGGTCTGTGAGGTCAAGGTGGCTGGCTTTCTGATTGGGTCCGGGGCAGGGCGGCAATGATGGACGACGGCGGCACTAGCCCTAGGCGGTGAGCTCGAGTTCCTCTGCGGGGAGCCGGAACGCAAGATCCTCGCCGCGGGACAGGCGGTGTACCTCGGCCACGGTGCTCATGGCCATGCGTTCAAGCTCCGTCCCGAGTGATCCTGCCATGTGAGGGGTCAACAGCACGTTGGGGTGGTCGAAAAGTCCCGAATCTGCCGGCAAATCCCACGGAGTGGTCACATCGAGCACGGCAAACAGCGTGCCCGCCTGGATCCGGGCCAGCAACGCGTCCTGGTCCACGAGTTCCCCGCGGGCCGTGTTGATGAACGTGGCGCCGGACTTGAAGGAGGCGATCAGCTCAGCGTTCACCAAGTTCCGGGTGGATGGCAGCGAGGGTGCATGCAGGCTCACCACGTCCGAGGTTGCGGCCAGTTCCTCAAGCGTCACCTTTGCCACGCCCAGGGCCTTGGCCTCGGCGTCGGAGAGGAACGGGTCGGCCACCACGAGTTCCAGCTCGTAGGACTGCATCAGGCGGATGACGTGGCGGCCAATCTTGGACGCGCCAATGATGCCAACCCGCTTGTTGTAGTTGCCCAGCTCCGGGAACTGCGACTCGGCATGGATCATGTCCCGGAGCCTGTGGACGCTCCGGGCAACTTGCAGCACCCGCTTGTTGGCCAGCAGCACCATGGCCACTGTGTACTCGGCGACGGGAATGGAGTTGGCGTCGGCGGCCGTGCTGACCTGGATGCCGCGGGCCCAGGCGGAGCCGTCCATGTGGTTCTTGACTGTTCCGGCCGAGTGGAGGATGTAGCGGAGCCCAGGCGCCGAGTTGAGCACTGCGCCGTCGATCATGGGACAGCCCCAGCCGGTGATGAGTGCATCGGCCTGGGCCAGCAGGGCAAGCGAACGGTCACTGGAGAACTCGGCCATGGGTTCGCGGCTGAGCAGGGTGGCACCGGACTCCAGGGCGTCCAGTACGTGCGGCGGGAAGATCCTGTGCGCCACGTCCTGGGGCATGGCCAGGGCCACCTTCAGGGCGTTCACTTGACGCTTCCTGCCGTGAGCCCGGACTTCCAGAAGCGCTGCAGCATGATGAAGGCAATGAGCAGCGGGATGATGGAGAGGAAGGATCCGGTGATGACCAGCGGTGCGAAGTCCGGGAAGGCCACCGAGTGGCCCTGCCAGATGGAGATGCCCACACTGACGGGCAGCAGCTGCTGGTTTTGCAGCATGACCAGCGGCAGCATGAAGTTGTTCCACACGCCCACGAACTGGAACAGGCCAATCGTGACGAAGCCGGGCATCATCATGGGCAGGCCAATGGAGAAGAAGGAGCGGATGGGTCCGGCACCGTCGACGCGGGCCGCCTCGAGTGTTTCCATGGGGATGTAGCCGGAGGCGTAGACCCGGGCAAGGTAGACGCCGAAGGGGTTGCACAGCACCGGAATCAGGACCGCCCACATGGTGTTGGTCAGGCCCACCTGTGAGGCCAGCAGGTACATGGGCAGCACCGTGGCGGTGTTGGGCACCAGGACGCCCACCAGGACGATGCCGAAGAAGGATTCCTTCCAGCGGAAGTTGAACTTGTCGAATGCGTAGCCTGCCATGACGGCGATGAGGCCGCCGAGGACCGCGCCGGCGCCGGCGTAGATGATGGAGTTGGCCATCCAGCGGAAGAAGACGCCGCCGTCCTGGGCGGCCACGTTGCCGATGTTCTCGAACAGGGCGAACTTGCCGAAGGAGAAGGCGCTGGTGCCGTAGAGGTCGGCGGTGTCCTTGGTGGAGGCAAAAACCAGCCACAGCACGGGAATGACCATGTAGGCGCAGCCCAGGACCAGGAGTCCGTTGACGGTGAACTTGCTGGCGAAGCCGTCCTCGCGCCTGGACCGCTTCTGCTGCTGGGGTGCGGCCTGCCGGCGGGTCCGTTCCGGACGGGTCAGGGTTTGGGTGCTCATGATTTGTCCGCCTTGTTGCTGAAGCGTGTGACGACGAAGGAGAGAATGGCCGCCAGCAGCGCAATGATGATGGATGCCGCGGCGGCCTGGTTCAGGTTGTGCCGGTTGAAGGCGGCGTCGTAGGCCCACATGTTGGGCACCCAGGTGCTCGTGATGGAGGATGTGGCCTTGGACAGGATCATGGGTTCGGCGAAAAGCTGCAGTGTGCCGATCATGGTGAAGAGCATGATGACGCCCAGGGCCGGGAACACCAACGGGAACTTGATGGCCAGCGAGAGCCGCATTTCGCTGGCGCCGTCAACACGGGCGGCTTCAATGATTTCCCGGGGCACGGCCTGAAGTGCCGTGAAGAGGATGATGACGTTGTAGCCGGTCCACTCCCAGACGGCGATGTTCACGATCGAGGGCAGGACCATGTGCGCATCGAGGAAGCCGATCTGGATGCCACCGCTTTCCAGGGCCTGCACGAGCGGGCTGATGCCAGGGGTGTACAGGTAGGCCCAGATGAGCGCCGCAATGACGCCGGGCACGGCGTGCGGCAGGAAGACCAGGAGCTGAAACATTTTGCGGGCGCGGGCCACTCCTGCGTCCAGGAGCAGGGCGAAGACAACGGCGCCGCCCACCATGGCCGGGATGTACATGGCGCAGTATCCGACCAGGCGCAAAAGGCCGCTGAGGAACGTCTCAGACTGGAGGACCTGGACGTAGTTTTCCATGCCGACGAAGGTGGTCACGGGATTGCCGAAGCCGAGCCCGGACTTCCGCTCGCTGAAGAAGCTCAGCCAGATGGAGTAGATAACCGGGGCCACCATGGCCACGGCAAAGAGGGCAAAGAAGGGGGTCAGGAACAGTGCGGCGGTACGCCCGCTGTTGCCCGTGGCTGTGCGCTTTCTGCGCACAGGTGCTGCTGGTGCCTGTATGGCCATGGTGTTCTCCTAGTGTGGCCGGCTGCCCCGCAGCCGCGGTGCAGCCGGCCGAAGTGCTACTCGGTGACGGAAAGGCCGGTCTGCTTCAGGCCCTCGACGGTGGCCTTCTGCGCTGCAGTGATGGCCCCGCCCACTGTGCCGCCGGTGCCGAGCTTGCCGTAGGCGTCGCCAATGGCGGCCTTGGTGATTTCCCAGTTGGGGCCCCACTGCCAGCCCGGGGTGATGGTCTTGTACGCGGCATCGAAAACCGCGTAGATGTCGTTGCCGAAGAAGCTGGAATCGAAGGCCTTCTGTGCCACGGCGGTCAGGCCGGGGTAGGCGATGACAGCCGAGCCGCCGTTGCCGCGGGCCTCAATGGCCTTGGGGTCGGTGGTCAGGAAGGTGATGAACTTTGCCGCGGCCGCCGGGTTCTTGCTGCCCTTGGTCACGTTGAAGCTGGAGCCGCCGTAGAAGGCACCTGCCGGCTCGCCCCAGGTGGGCATTTCGGCGGCAATCCAGGCACCCTTCTGGTTGGCGTTCTCCACACGCTTCTGCAGGCTGCGGGCGCTCCAGCTGGCGCCGAGGACGCCGGCCACATTGCCCTGGGCCAGGTCCATGCCCCACTCGTCGCTGGCGGCCTGCTGGACCTTGACGATCTTCGCGTCGATCATCTTCTGCCAAAAGTCGGCGACCTTCATGGTGGGCTGGTCGTTGATGCCGATCTTCCACTGATCACCTTCGGTGGTGAACCACTTGCCGCCGCCCTGCCAGGCGAGGGCGGCGGTGATGGGAACCTCGTTGGGGTTGAAGCTGGCGAGGTAGCGCTCGGGGTTGACGGCCTTGAGCTTCTTGCCCGCCTCCTCAAACTCGGCCCAGGTGGTGGGAACTGCAGCGCCGGCTTCCTCCAGGAGGTCCTTGCGCAACCAGAGGATCTGCGGTGCCGCATCGTAGGGCAGGCCGTAGATGCTGTCGCCGAACTGCACCTGGCCGCGGATCTGCTCGGACAGCTTGTCCACCGTGGCGGCCGTGTCAATCAAATCGTTGAGGGGAAGCAGGTGGCCGTCGCTGACAAACTGGGGCAGCTGCGGGTATTCGACGGTGGAAACGTCCGGGCCGTCGCCGGCGGTGATGGCCGTGGCCAGCTTGGCGTAGCCGCCGTTGACGCCGTTGGGGATGGTCTCGAACGTGACCTTGATGTTGCTCTGGCTGGCGTTGAATGCCTCGGTGACCTTGTCCAGGCCGGCCAGGGAGGACCAGAAGGTGATTTCACCCTTGGGTTCCGTGGTGGGCTTGTTGGCGGCCGCGGGCTTCTCGGTGGTGCCGCAGGCGGTCACGAGCAGGCCGGTGCCGAACAGGCCTGCAGCCCCGAGGATGAATTGACGACGCTTCATGAGTGTTCTCCCTTGAATTCCAAAACGAAGTGTGATGGTCATGTGCGCTGTGCCACATGAGCTATGTCCATGAAACACTCAAACATGAACAATGTCAGCGAAGTAAACACAACTGAACATCAAGGGATAACACTGCCGGCTGGGCGGCCTAGGGATGCCCGGAGGATTCCCTCACCACAAGTGCAGGCGACAGGCTGACCTGGCGCAGGGCGGTGGGCTTTCCTGCCGGAGAGTCAAGGCGGTCCAGGCACATCTGCAGGGCCTGGTAGCCGACGTCGAACTTGGGTGGCGCAATGGCGGTCAGGGGCACGGCGCCCATGGAGGCCACCTCGTCGTCGTAGGCCACGATGGCAAGGTCCTCCGGGATGCTGATCCCACGGGACTGGCAGCTGTCCACGAAGGTGAGTGCGTCCTGGTCGTTCAGCAGCAGCACCGCAGTCAACTCCCCCGCCATGATCTTCTCAAGCGCCTCCTCCAATTCCGCGCGAAGGGATTCGGGCTCCTCCTGTTTGCTCCCGAAGGAATGCTCATCGCCAGGGTTCCAGGGCAGCCCGGCACGTTCCAGGGCCCGGCGGTACCCGCTGCGCACTCCCGCCGTCGTGGGGCTGTTCCGCCGCGTGCAGAGTGCAATCCTGGTGTGCCCCAGGCCAATCAGGTGGTTGACGGCAACTTCGGCCCCGCGCACGTGGTCGCTGCGCACTGATTCCAGCAGAAGGTCATCGCGGACATCGTCGATGGGACGTTCGGCAACAACTATGGGAATGTCTGCCGATGCCAGCAGTTCCAGGGTGCGTGAATTGGCCAGGGATTCGGCACTGAAGGTCACAATGAGCCCGTCCACCTTGTTGGCCAGCAGCCGCTCAATCTGCCTCTCCTCCTCCAGTTGCGAGTAGTTGGAAACGGCCAGGACCAGGCGGGCCCCCATGTCCCGTGCCGCGGCTTCGGCACCCCTGACCACTGTTGCAAAGTAGTACCTGGCATTCGGCATGACCAGGCCGATGGTCGGCACTGCCATTCGGCCGCCACGGGCACCTTGCGGGGCATGCGGGGCTGCGCCGGGCATGCGGCGAAGACCCGTTCCGGCGCCGGCGTGCTGCCGTCCCGCGGGCGCGGCAACTTGAACGGGGATGGCCCCGCCGTGGACGCGCTGGAGCAGGTTTTCGGCTTCCAGTGCGGCCAGGTCCCGCCGCACGGTCATGCCGGACACTCCGAGGTGTGCGGCAAAATCCGCAACACTGAAAGAGCCCTTGCGGTGCAGTTCGCGCAGGATCAGCGCACGGCGGTCATCGGTCAACATGCGGCCAGTCCCCTAGTTGTTTGTTTGTGTGCAGTTGTTCACTATGAACTACAGCGGACTGGCGGCAGGAAGTCAAGGATGTTCGGGAAACCACGCCCCCCGGGGGGGTTGGCGGAAAACCGCACAAAGCCGCGTCGTGTGCCTTCCTTCGGAGGGCACACGACGCGGCATCTGGCGCGGGGTCAGACACTGGCGGTGTAGCCCACCACCTTCGTGCTCGACACTGCCTCGCCTGCCATGACTGCATTGGCACGTACGGTGACTTCCCCTGCGGGCAGCGCAGCGGAGTGCACCGTGAAGCGGTGAAATGCGCTGGTGCCGGGTTCGATGCCCGTGAACTTCCTGCTGCCAAAGGCGGTTGTCAGGTCAACATCGACAGGGACGGCTTCGGTGTTGCTGACCTCCACCTGTATCTGGGTGTTCCTTCCCACGGGGCGAGCTGTGACCTCAACGGCCACGGCCGGGCGGCCGGGCACCTCGATGCGGACCAAGTTGCGCCCGCGCAGGGAGTAGATGTTGCCGGCCTCGTCGTTGGTGAGGTGCGAGCCGCTATACCAGCCGCCCTTTGTGTCGGCCAGGACGGTTTCCACGGCAAAGTTGAAGGGGTCAAAGCGGAACACGTTCGTGTCGGAGACGCCGTAGACCACGCCGTTGTTGGTGACCATGGCACCGAAGCCGTAGGACAGGTTCTTGATGCTGGCCTGGTGGATGGGTAGCCGGGTGCGCACATCAATGACGGTGATGGTGCCCTTGCGGGAGAGCGCGTACAGATTGTGTCCCTGAATGGCCAGGGCCGCCGTGCCGGAGTCCTGAGGGGCAATGCGCCATAGCTCGGTTCCTGCGAGCGGGTCGAACGCAACGATGGTGCCGCCGTCGGGAATCTGCGGCCCTCCGCCGCCCAGGTAGGCCACACCGTCCTGGGCCACCACGGCCCGCAGCAACTGGGTGTTGTCGATGGGGTTGATGAAGTGCCTTGAGGCGCCCGTCGCCGGATCATGGGACCACAGCGAACCGCCGGCCTCGGTGTCCGATTGTGCGCCGACCAGGACAAGTCCGTTCGTGGAGTCCCAGGTTACGTCAAGCGGCCGGTTCTGGGCCTTGGGAAAAGCTGCTGCCTGGGTGATCGGCAAGCCGTCGTCGGGGTTGTATTTCCAGATGCCCTGGCCGCTGTACATCCCCGCGTACAAGGTGTTGCCGACCATGATGGCGTCCTTGGCCTCGCCGGGTGCGCGCAGGTAGGTGACCGGCTCACCCGTCATCGAATGCCGGGCAATGGAGCCGTTGCCGCCCACGTAGACGTAGCCGCCTCCGGCGGCCATGCCCATTGCGGTCTGTGCCTGGACGGGAGCGCCGGCCGCGGCAAGGTCGGTGACGGTGCAGCTGCCGGCCAGGGGGTCAATGGCCGCGACAAAGCCGTAGGCCGAGGTGACAATGACTTTCCCGTCCAAGGCGTCCACGCCCCAAATCTCGCCCAGTTCCGGCCCTTTGAAGGACACCGGGGTGACGGCGTTGGTGGTCAGGTTGTACTGGAGCAGGCCAATCTCGTTGGCGAAGTAGACTACGTCACCGATGCGGGCGAAGGCCTTGGCTGTGATGCCGACGGAGGTGGCAACCCGGTAAGAGGACACGTTATCCAATTCAAGGGCTGCCATCTTGGACTGTTCGGTGGAAGCCGCCGTTCCCAC
This sequence comes from Arthrobacter sp. HY1533, assembly GCF_027568515.1. Lineage (GTDB taxonomy): Bacteria > Actinomycetota > Actinomycetes > Actinomycetales > Micrococcaceae > Specibacter. The sequence goes on from NZ_JANKZF010000001.1 coordinate 64,083, forward strand.
GATGAGTTGGTTTCCGAAGATGGCCAGTTCACGGATGCTGGGATCCGTTTCCAGTTCCCGCGGCGTCACCCGGGTGAACTGCCCGGTGGCCCGGTTGTAGGCGAAGAGGCAGGCACGGCTTGCATTACCACCGCCGTTGAGGGTACTGCCGGCCCCAAAGAAGACGGTGTCATTGGTGGCAGCCACTGCACGGGCCAGCGTTGCGCCGGGTTCCGGGATGCCGCGGCTGACAAATTTGCCCGCCGCCGCATCGAATTCCCACAGGGCCGGTGCAGAGGCCGAACCCCCGCCCACGGCAAAAACGGTGCCGTCCGGGGCAACGCTGATGTCGCGCACATCGCGGTCCCCAATGGTGCCGAACCCAGTCGCTGGCTTGCCCAGATCCCTCAAGTCCCAGCTGTACACATTCGCCTGGGGCCCGGAACTCTTTTGCAGCATGCCTGCGTAGAGCGTACGGCCCTCGGCATCAGCCGTGAGCGTTTGAACGGAATGGCCCGTGGCAAGTTCCGTTTGTGCCACCACAAGGCCGGTTGCAACATCCAGGGCAACAATGCGTGCCGGCTCAACGTTGCGTGAGCCAATGTAGAGCGTGTTGCCAACCAACTGACCACTCATCAGGGAGAACTGGACAATGGCCGGCCCGAGGTCAAAAACCTTCGGCCCGTCCTGCGCGGGGCTGCTTCCGAGTGGTGCGAACGTGGCTGCGGAGGCATGGCCGGCGCCACTGGCGGCCAGAATTGCCGCCAGGCCGGCTGTGCCGCCGGCCTTGATGACGGTGCGGCGGGACAAGTATGAATTCTGCATTGAATTTCCTTTGCTTGGAGGCCTGTTGCTGCCCAACGCCATTCACGTGCTGTTCGATCCAGCGTCCCGTGCCGCGAGGCTCCCCCGCTTGCGGTGCCCGGTTGAATGCCCTGTCACCAGGGAAAGCGTTCTCCAGAAGTATGGCCCAGGTCACCCTTGGGCTGTCCAGCAAATGCGATCAACTGAACAGCAAATGAACACATGACTGTTCTTTTGGGCGGCGTGGCCATGCCCGACTCAGGCAGCAGGGTGCTGCAGGCGAACGCGCCTGTAGCCGCGGTCCACGAGGCCGCCGGTGATACCCGCAATTGCTGCTGGCAGGGCCGCAAGGGCGGCGAGGTGGCGGGCCAGGCCCTGCGGCATCAGCACGGCCACCCCGCCGACGAGCAATGCCGGGGCAGCGACGCACACCGTCACCCAATGCGGGTGGCCCCGCCGCCATGACAAGAGTGCCGCTGCCAGCGAGGCCGCGGCTCCGCCCAGGATGTGCAAGTTCCCAACGCGTGTTTCTTCATCGAACACGGGGTCCGGGCCAAACAGGATGAGCGTTGATATGGAGAGGCCCCTGACCATCAGCACGATCGACAGGACAACCAGCAGTGACCAGAGGATTGCTCCGGCCCAGCCGCGACGTTGGATTGCCGAAGGGCCCGGGACGGTCACGGCAGCGTCAATTCCACAAGGACCAGGCTGCGGTTGCGGTTGACCTCGGTGAATCCAGCGGAGACGAAGGTGCTCAGGATGCCGGTGAAAAGGTCCGCGTTGCTCTTTTTGGCCATGGCAGTGTCCGAGGGGCGGGCCCGGAGCACGCCGGCACCATGGTCCCGGGCGTGCTCCACGGCTCCGTGCAGGAGTGCCGTGGCGACTCCTGTGCCGCGGTGGCCCACACGCACAACAAAACAAGTGACCGCCCAAATGGCGTCCTCGGGTACGTGGCCGGTGGGCTTGAACCTGGGGAATCGAGAGCTGGGGCCAACCTGGATCCATCCCACCGGCTCGTCATCCTTGTAGGCGAGCAGCCCGGGTACCGGATTCAATGAATCCACCTGCCCGCGGAGGGATTCCCTGTTGGCTTCCTTCCCGCGGTTCCCCTGGGTATCGATGAAGTACTGGCAGGCGCACCATGACGGATTGCCGCGGGTTCCGAACACCTTGGCCACATCATCCCATCGATCCGGCGTGGCCGGGTGGACGGTGATGGTCATGGTGCACCCGGTTCCGCGTGTCCGCCCCTGGCCCCTAGCGTCTGCCTTCCCATCAGTCCATTAGATGGTGGCAGCACCGTGGCGTCAAGGAACTCACCGCCGTGAACACGCAGTAGCTGCCCCCAAACTCAGGTTTGGGGGCAGCTACTGCGTGTTCACGAAGATGTGATGGTCTACGGGACGATGCCCACCCGGACATGGCCTCCCGTTGCCGCCTCCGTGATGGCCTCGTCCAGCTCGGACAGCGGGAACGTGGTGCCCACCAGCATCGCAAAGGGATACGCGCAGTGGCGCTTCTCCAAGTACTCCACAGCGTCAGCCAGGTGGCGCGGCGTGTAGTTGTGGACGCCGCGGACGGTCTTGAGCCCTCGGACCATGGCCTCGGGATCCATGGGCACCCGGCCCACGGGGTGGACGCTGCCCACCAGCACCGCCACTCCCCCAATGTCCAGGCAGGCAATGGCCTGCGCCACGGCCGGGGCCGAACCGGAGGCCTCGATGGCCACGTCAAGGCCGTCGTCCAGGCCCAGCGATGAAAGCACTGCAGCAAACGCCGTGGGTGAACCGGGCGGAAGCAGCGGATCAACCGTTGCCACGGCACCGAAGCGCAGCGCCGTGGCCCGTCGCAGCGGGTCGGGGTCCGAGACGATGACCCGGGCCCCGCGGTCTGTGGCAATGGCCGCCGCCGTCAGGCCCACCAGGCCGGCGCCTGTCACCAGCACGGTGGCGCCGTCCAGTTCCGTGACCGCAGCCGCAGCATCCACCGCGGCCATGGCCGTCGCGGATGCACAGGACAGCGGAGCGGCAATCTCGCGCGGCATGGATTCGGCCACGGGAACAATCGCCGTGCCGGCCCGCAGGTGCGTGTGGGTGGCGAATCCGCCGCTGAGCTCCCAGCCGTGGCGGACCTGTTCGTGTCCGTACTTGGCCAGCGTTCGGCACTTCTGCGGCAGGCCGCTGAGGCAGCGGTCGCACTCCGCACAGGAAACCATGATGGACCAGATGACCCTCTCGCCCAGGCGCAGGGGCGTGCCGTCGGCCCGGACGGCGCCGGCGCCCAGGGCAGCCACGCGTCCCACCTGCTCATGCCCCAGCACCAGCGGCACGGGGGCCGAGCGGCGGCCAGAAACCGTGTGGAGGTCCGAGCCGCACACCGTGGCGAACTCAATCTCCACGAGTGCATCCCCGGGTGCGAGGCAGACCTCCGGCACGGCCATGAGCTCGTGCGGGACGCCAACCTTCATCCAGGCCATGGCCGTGGGCGGCGGTGAGAGTGTGATGCGGGCGGTGGGCCCAGGCTCGACTACTGGGGCCGGCTCGACCACCGGGGCCGGCGATTCCTGGACAACTGGTGATGCACTCACTTGAACACCTTCCGCATCCACATGGCCAGGCCCTCAACCACCAGGACAGTCACCAGGATCATCAAGACAATGGCAGTGACCACGCCGTACTTGGAGCCCTGCCCGGCGTTGAGCAGGTAGTAGCCGATGCCGCCGCCGCCCACAATGCCCAGGATGGTTGCGGCACGGATGTTGGTGTCGAGCATATAGAACGTGTGGCCGATCAGCGACCGCACGCCCTGCGGGAACGTCGCCCCGAAGAAGACCTGCAGGCGGGTGGCTCCCGTGGCAGAGAGCGCACGCTCCGGGCCAGGGTTCACCTCTTCAAAGGAGTCGGCAATGAGCTTGCCGAGAAGTCCGACGCCGCAGATGGCCAGGGCCAGGGTTCCTGCCTGCCCGCCCAGGCCCGTGATGACGATCAGCACGATGGCCAGGATGATCTCCGGAATGCCGCGGATGATGACCAGGACCAGGCGCGATGAGCTGCGGACCAGCCCGTTGGGGGCAACATTCCTGGCTGCAAGGGAACCGATGACCACCGAGGCCACAAGCGTCAGCAGCGTCGCAGCCAGCGCAATGGCCACGGTTTTCCACATGGCCTCCAGCATGGTGGCGTAGTCGTAGTTGCCGAAGCTCGGCGGCCAGAACTGCACGGCCACGGCGGGAATCTTGCCCCACACGGTGAGGAAGTCGCGCCACTGGATCTCGCTGACAAACACGCTGCCCACCACCACCAGGACCGCCGCGGCCCCCCAAACCGCATTGCGGCGTCGTGCGTGGTTCCAGGGACGGTGCATGGCCGCCTGGGGGTTGGCGAAGCGGACGACGTCGGCCAAGGTGGCCTGCGCCGTCTTCTTGCCAAAGCGGCGGACCAGACCGTCGCCGATGCCGCGGCCTGTGGGTGCGTGGCCCAGCATGGCGGAGCGGACGGCGCTGGACACGATTTCCATCAGCACGCACAGGGCGAAGATGACGATGGCGTAGCCCATGCCCAGAGAGTAGTCCATGGCCTTGAACGCGTAGGACATTTCGCGGCCCAGGCCAATGATGCCCACGTAGCCGAGGATGACGGAGCCGCGCAGGTTGATGTCGTTGCGGTGCAGCACGGTGGCCACCCAGGAGGGCAGCACCTGCGGCAGGATGCCTGAAACGAATTCCTGGGTCTTTGTGCCGCCGGCGGCGCGGATGGCCAGGCGCGGGCCCTCGTCGACCTGCTCAATGGCGTCGGCGAACATCTTGGAGATCATGCCGATGGAGTGGATGCCGATGGCCAGGATGCCCGGCAGGGCGCCCAGGGAGAACATGAGGACAAAGACCATGGCCAGGACCACGTCGGGGATGGCTCGGGTGAGCACGCCGACGAAGCGCCCTGCCATGCGCCAGGCCGGGCCGGGGGTGGTGTTGGAGGCGGAGATGATCGCGACCGGCACAGAGATGGCGGCAGCCAGGAGCGTGCCGCACAGCACCAGGCCCACCGTGAGGGCTGTCAGGTGAATCAGATCGCCCAACGGCGCAAAGGTCACGCCGCCAACGCGGGCAAAGAAGCGTTCGGCGTTGTCCATGCTTTCGAGCATGGCCGTGGGCGAGATGCCGATGCCCTGCAGGGCCTGGATGGCCAGGAGGAACAGGACGACGAGCGTGATGGTGGCGCTGATGCGCTCGGGGGAAGCCTTGCGTTTGGGGGCGCGGGCCTCAATGCTGTTTTTGGAGGCACGTGTGCCCGGGGTCAGTGCTGCGGAGCTCATGGTGTTGTGGGCCCCGTCCCGGCTGCTGCCTTTTCCTGGGCGGCGGCGAGGTCGCGGGCAATCCGTTCGCGGTGTCCGGGGGTGTCGAGTTCCTCGGCGATGGCCTGGAACTCGCTCGTGATGCTGGTGGGCTCAACCTGGCCGTAGATGCCCATGGCTTCCTCGCGGGTCATGTTTTCGGTCAAGGTGTTCAGGACCACCTTGCCGTGGCGCAGGCCCACGATGCGGTCCGCCCAGGACAGGGCCAGGTCCACCTGGTGGAGGCTGCACACCACGGTGAGTCCCTTGTCGCGGGCAATGTCGCGGATGAGGTTCATGACCTGGTCGCTGGACTCGGGGTCCAGGGAGGCTACGGGTTCGTCGGCGAGGAGGATTTCCGGTTCCTGCATGAGGGCGCGGGCAATGGCCACACGCTGCTGCTGGCCGCCGGACAGGGTGTCGGCTCGCTGGTAGGCCAGCTGGAGCAGGCCCACGGTTTCAAGATGTTCGAGGGCGCGCAGGCGGCGGGCCTTGCCGTAGCCAAAGAGGCCCAGGCGGGGTCCGCGGACCGCCGCGAGCGAGCCGGTCAGCACATTTTCCAGCACCGTCAGTGAGGGCACCAGTTCAAACTGCTGGAAGATGAAGCCAACGCGGCTGCGCAGGCGGCGAAGTGATGCACCGTTCAGGGCGGCAAGGTCCTCCCCCAGCACCTGGACGGCGCCGGAAGTGGGAACTTCCAGGCCGTTCAGGTGCCGCAGGAGGGTTGACTTGCCGGAGCCCGAGCGGCCGAGCAACACCACGAGTTCCCCGCGGCCTGCCTCGAAGCTGACGCCGTCGAGTGCCGGGTTGTCACCGAAGCGCTTGACGATGTTGGCTACTTCTACTGTCCTGTCGCGTTCAATGCCGGCAGTGGCAGGTGAAGGCATGCTTTGGGTGTGTCCCATGGTGTTACTCCTTATGTCCAGGAATTGCGGTGGTGGCTATTACTGGCACTGCTTGGCGTTGGTGGTCTTGCAGATGTCGCGGATGGTGTCGTAGTAGTCATCCGTGACGGGCTTGGTCTCGTGGAAGACGCTGCGGAAGGCCTCGGAGTCGGCGTTCTTGATGCCGGCGGCGATGATCTGGTCGATCGTGACGTCCTTGAGGGTTTCGGTCAGCTTGGTCTGCAGGTCCGCCGGGAGCGTGGAGGACATGACGACGGGTGCGCCGGGAACCTTTGTCTCGCCGATGACCTGGACCTTGTCGCTCTTGGCAACTTCGCTGTCCTCGGCGAAGCCTGCCTCGCACTCAGCACCTTCAGCCGTCTTCTGGACGCTGACATCGTGCTTGCCGGCGAAGACCGGGGTGATGTCCTTGGCGGGGTCAACGCCTGCCTTGAGCAGGTTGTAGCTCGGGAAGAGGTAGCCGGAGGTTGAGGACGGGTCAACGAAGCAGATCTTCTTGCCCTTCATGTCCGCGTAGCTTTTGATACTGCTGCCCTTGGGGACGATGGCCTGGGAGAAGTAGCCGGGCTCTTCGCCTGCCTTGGTCACGATGGAGGAGATGGGTGTCAGCTTGGCGCCCTGCTTGGTGGCGGTGACGTAGGTGAATCCGGAGAAGGAAGCGACGTCGATCTTGCCGGCGTTGGCGGCTTCAATCAGTGCGGCGTAGTCGGTGGACTCGTGGTACTGGACCTTCTTGCCGGTCTGCTTGGCGATGTAGTCCATCAGGGGGGTGTAGTTGGTCTCGGTGTCCACCGAGTCGGGGACAACACCAAAGACGAGGGTGTTTGCATCAACGGCAAACTTTCCGGCCGAAGCTCCTGCGTTGACATCGGAGGTGGCGTTGTCCGCGGGGGCGGAGCATCCGGCCAGGGTTCCGGTGAGGAGCGCCATGCTCAACAGTGCTGTGGAGACAGAGCGGCGTGAGAGTTTCATGAGGTGATGGAGCCTTTCAAGGTCTGCAAGGTCTGCATGCCGGAGGGATCTTCCCTGGACCGGCCTCAAGAATGCTATGCATCACTTGCTAACGCTTGACCAACACAAGAGCACCTGTTGGTGAACATTTGTTGGGGAGGTGTTCATGTTCATACAAGTTCAATTGGGGCGGCTTGTGGCTGGGGCGGTGATAGCCGCCGGGGCTCTGGCGCCGAGGGGCAAGTTGTTCATACAGGCCCGGCATGGCTGCCCTTGGTGCGGGCCGGCCTGCCCCTGCCCGGCAGCCAAAAGGACACAACGCAGAACCTTAACGCTAATGATTCTCATTTAAGTTATGCTGTGGCATGTGAAGCAAACAACAATGTCATCCGGGCGCCCCTGGCCCGACGCCGCAGCCACCACCGCTCATCGGGGGCCGTTTCGTAGGCGAAGGAACATGGCCGCCCTGCTGCTGCTTCCCGGCCTCGGCGCAGTTCTTCTGGTTTCTGCCGCCACCGGACCGCTGGCAACCACTGTGCATGAGTCGTGGCTCATCATGATTGGGCACCTGCTGCCTGGCATGGGCTGGATGGGCGATGGCACCATCACCGTCGCCCAGGACCAGGCTGTCTGGAACTTTCGCCTGCCGCGCGCACTGCTGGCCGGGATCGCCGGAGCCAGCCTTGCCCTGGCCGGGGCATTGCTCCAGTCCAACGTCCGCAATCCCCTCGCCGAGCCCTACATCCTTGGCATATCAGCAGGTGCCGGCGTCGGCGCCGTGCTGGCCATCGTGGCCGGCTCCACGGCCGTGGCCGGACTGGGCCTGAATGCCGCCGCGTTTGCCGGCGCCACAGTTGCCACCGTGCTGGTCTACTTGCTGGCCCGGCAGGGCGGGGCAATTGCCCCGTCCCGGCTCATCCTGGCGGGCGTTGCCCTTGGCTCCCTGCTTGCCGCCATCACCAACTTCCTGACCATCAGCACCGAGGCACAGAATGTCTACAGCGTGCTCTTTTTCCTGCTCGGCAGCGTATCGGCGGCCAGCTACCCCCAACTGGTCCTGCCGGCCTTGAGCCTGGCCGCCGTCGTCCTGTACTCCATGCTCCGCTCACGGGCGCTCAACGCCATGCTGGCCGGGGACGAGACGGCCTCGGCGCTGGGTGTCAATGTTCCGGCCATGCGCCGCAACCTCCTGCTTGCCACGGCATTGTTGACGGCCACAACGGTGGCGGTGTGCGGCGGCATCGGCTTTGTGGGACTGGTTGTTCCCCATGCCACCCGACTCCTGGTGGGGGCCGACCACAGGGCCACGTTGCCGCTGACAGTCCTCGGCGGCGCATTTTTCCTCATGGTGGCCGACCTGCTGGCGCGCACCATCGCCCAGCCCGCCGAAATCCCGCTTGGCATCCTGACGGCCGCGGTGGGGGCACCATTCTTCCTGTGGCTCATGCGCACCCGGGGTGCAACGGCCGCAGGGGTTGACCAGTGAGGGTCACATTCGAGGACGTCGGCGTCCGTATCGGGGAGCGCTGCCTGTTTCGCGGTGTCAACCTGGAGGTGCCCAGCGGTTCGGTGCTAGGCCTTCTGGGCCCGAACGGCTGCGGAAAGTCGACCCTGTTGCGGACCCTCTACAGGAGGCACAAACCCACCTCCGGGGCAGTTCGGCTGGACGGGATCGACGTGCGCGCCCTGGCCGGGCGCGAACTGGCGCGGCGGGTCGCAGTCATGGCACAGGAAACCAGCCACGACTTTCCGGTAACAGTCCATGGAATGGTCATGTTGGGGCGCGTGCCGTACCAGCGTGGATTCGGCGCCGACTCCGACGTCGACAGGGGGCTGGTCGACACGGCCCTGCGTGAGGTGGGTGCACTGAAACTGGCCGGCCGCCAGTTTGCCGGGCTCTCCGGCGGAGAGAAACAGCGCGTCCTGCTGGCCCGCACATTGGCCCAGCAAACGCCTGTGCTCATCTTGGACGAGCCCACCAACCACCTGGACATCTCTTTCCAGCTCGAACTCATGGCCCTGGCCACAGGGCGCGGCCTCACCGTGCTGGCCGCCCTCCACGACATGAACATTGCCGCGGAATTCTGTGACCACCTGGCACTGCTCCAGGGTGGCGGGATTGCCGCCGTCGGGCCTCCCGGCGACGTGCTCGGCGAGGACACCATCCAGGCTGCCTTCGGGGTCCGGGCACGCACCCTTGCCCACCCGCTCACGCAGCGCCCGCTCATCGCCCTTGCCAGGCCAGCACCGGATGCGGCGGCCATGGCCCACCAACCCGCAAGACCCAATGAACCATAGTTAAGGAACGCCATGAACAAGAAATGCCTGATGATGCCCCCCGCAGTGATACTGGGGACAGTCCTGCTGGCCGGATGCGGCCAGGCCGTGGCTGGCAAGACAACCGCCGGCCACGTGGATGGGGCCACCACGATTGAGAATTGCGGCCGTACCCTCACCTTCGCCACCGCCCCGCAACGCGTCGTCGCCATGACCCCGGGCCAGTCTGAGCTGCTGGTGCGGCTCGGCCAAGCAGGCAAGGTGGTTGCCGAGGCACAGAGCAAGGGCCGTGAGCTGCTGCCCGAATTGGCGGCAGCCGGGCAGGCCACGCAATTGAGCGAGCAGGGGCCGCCCTCACGTGAGGTGCTGCTCGGGGTGGCGCCCGACCTGGTCCACTCGCCCACGGGCTACGAGTTTACGGCCGAGCAGGGCTTTGCCAGCGTGGAGCAATTGAAGTCCAGCGGTGCCGAGTCTTACATCGCAACAGCCGGTTGCCTGGAGCGGCGCAGCAGTGCGGAGGTGCGGGACCTGCTCACGGACATCGCCAACCTTGGCACAATCTTCGGGGCCACGGAGCAGGCGGCGAAACTCGGCGCGGAGGCGCAGGGTGCCTTGGATGAAACGCAACAGCGCGTTTCCGGAAAAGTCAGGCCCACTGTGGCCGAACTGTTTGTGGAAGGCAACACCATTTCAGCCATCGGGGCCGGCATCGAGCACAACATGATCGACATCGCCGGAGGCAGGAATGTGTTTAGTCCCAGCGACGCGGCCTTCGCGCAGTTCTTCTCGGCCGTCATCTCGGCGGAGACACTGGTGGAAAAGGACCCCGAGGTCATCGTTTTCACCACGATTGACGAAGCCCACGGGCAGGCGACACGGGACTTCCTGAAGCAAAAGTTCCCGCATGTCCAGGCCGTGAAAAACGACCGCCTGGTGGCACTGGACTCCGACGACGTCATGCCGGGGACCCTAGGCAACATCCGGGCCGTGGAGCAGGTTGCCCGCGCCCTTCATCCGACCGCCTTCTAGGCACCAATCCGACCGTCCGGGAGGCCCAGCCGGCCGCCCGGACCGTTCACGAAGACAGGACTTCCGTGCTGATCAACAAGCGGCTGATGGTCATGGCCCGCAACCATGACACATCCCTGAAGGCGGCAACGGCCACGCTCTGCCTTGGCACAGCCACATACTGGGCGCAGGCGTGGTTCCTGTCCCACGCACTGGCCGCACTCCTGCCGCCGTCAGGCCCGGTCCCCGGCGGACCAGCGGCGGGGGCTGCCGCGGCAGGCCTCCTCTCCGCCGTCCTGGCCTGCGGGCTCGTGCGCGGCGCCATCGCACAGTTGCACGTGCGCCATGCCCGCGCCTTGGGTGCCGCCGTCCGCCTTGACGTGCGCGACACCCTCGCAGCTGCCATGCTGGATCCAGCCAGGCTGCACCTCACCGCCGAGCGCAGCGGTGCCCGCCGGGTTGCCCTCAGCGATGGTGCGGACGGGGTGGACAGCTACATCACCGCCTACATACCCCACGCCCTGCAGTTGCGCATACTCTGCCCGATCCTGCTGGTTGGCGTGGCGGCATTGAACCCGCTGCTCGCGGCGGCGCTGTTGCTGGCGGCCGCCATCGCCCTGGGTGCTCCCCGCCTCTGGGACCGCATAATGGCCAGGCGCAGCAGCACCCACTGGGACTCCTACGAATCCCTGGGCGCCGATTTTCTTGACGCCCTGCAGGGCATGCGGACACTAAAAATCCTTGACGCCGTCCCCCGCTTTAGAACGCGCCTGGACCGCCGTTCCACAGAGCTGCACCGTGCAACAGTGGCCACGATGCGGCTGTCCCTGGCGGATACGGCCCTGACAGACTTCGGCATCCAGGCCGGGCTCCTGGCCGCAGCGGCCCTCACGGCACTTTCCTGGCTCGGCCTGGTGCCGCCCGGCGTGGTTTCAGACCCGGCCATGGCCTTTCTGGCACTCATGCTGGCATCGGAGCTCTTCAGGCCCGTGCGCGACCTCGCACGACAATGGCATGCAAGCTACGTGGGGCTCGCTGCCCTGGCCGGCATTGAAGCGGCCGGGGCGCAGGGATGTGCGGCAACACCCGCACCGAAGTCCCCCGCGCCCCGGCACAGCGGGCAGGCGGCACAGCCTGGCCACGGCACACCGGCCCGGGACCGCCGGCTTGTTCTGCAGGACCTGCGGTTTCGTTACTCCACCGAACAACCGTGGGTGCTCGACGGCGCATCCGCCGAGCTGCGGCAGGGCGAAGTGACGGTCCTTGCCGGCCCATCGGGCGCGGGGAAATCCACGCTCTTTGACGTCATCCTCGGATTTCTCCCCGCGGAAGGAAGGTGCCTGTTGGACGGGGCAGCCCTCACCGCAGACGATGTCGGCGTGGTGTCCCAGCACAGCTACCTGTTCCCGGGAACCATCCGCAGCAACCTGGCTGCCGTCAACACCTCCGCCGGCCCCGAACAGATGCGCCGTGCACTCGTGCAGGCCGGGCTGCGGCGTGAACTCGCCCAATGGCCGCTGGGCCTGGACCAGGCGGTGTCGGAGGCCGGGGATTCCCTGTCCGGCGGCCAGAGGCAACGGATGTCCATTGCCCGTGCCATTCTTGCCGAACGCCCCGTGCTGCTGCTGGACGAGCCCACTTCGGCACTGGATCCATCCTTGGCCGCCGAACTCATGGCGGCGCTTCGCACCCTGGCGTCCCAACGCATAGTCTTCGTGATCGCCCACCGTGCAGAGACCCTGGCTGCCGCCGACAGGGTGCTTCACCTAAGAGATGGCGCCCTGTGCGAACTGTCCGATACCGCGCTGCGGCGGTCGCCGTGAGGCGGTGGGCGGCCCACCCGGTACTGGGCCTGCTTCCGCACTTGGCCGGGCAGCGCGCCGCCGTGGCGTGGACCGGCATCGTGGACCTGGCCAACAATGCGGCGCTGGTCTTCCTGGCCGTGGCCGGCTCCCATTGTGTGGCGCTGGCCGTGCTCCACCGCGAGCTCGCGGCACCACCATGGTGGCTTGCCGCAGCAGTGGCCGTGGTGTTGCGGGCGGCGTTGACCTGGCATGAGATGGACCTGTCCCATTCCGTGGCCTACCGGGTGCTTGCGGCGCTGCGCATGGGACTCTTTGACGGTTTCGCCCGGGGCGTGCCGGCACGCAGGCCGGGGCTGCACACCGGCAAACTGGCGGCGACAGCCATGGGTGACGTGGAACGGCTCGAGTTCTTCTATGCGCACACCGTGGCGCAACTGTCCTCCGCTGGGGTGTTGCTTCTTGGCTGCTCGGCAGCCCTGCTGGGCATCTCCCCCGGCATGGCGGCCTGCCTCGTTGCCGGCGTCGGCGCGCTCGTGCTGGTGACCGTTCCGTGGCTGCGGGGCAATGCCCGGCTGGGCGGGCTTGTGCAGGCTGCCAAGGCGGACGTGTCCGCCACTGCAGTCGACATTCTGCAGGGCAGCCGCGAGATTGCCAGCTACGGCCTGCAGGGGCAGGTCCGGCTGCAGCTGGCCGCTGCAAGCCGCACAGTGGAAGAGCTTGAGCGGCGCCTGCGGGTCCGCGAAGCTGCGGCCTCGACACTTCGGGAGCTCAGTTCCCTGGCCATCCTGGTCGCCGTCTTCCTGATGGCCTGGCATCAACCGTCCCTGGATCCGGCGTGGATACCGCCGCTCATTGCCGGAACCATGGTGGCCCTGTCCCCGCTCGTGGAGGCTGTGGCCATGATGACCCAATTGCAAGCCCACCACGCCAGTGCCAGAAGGGTGCTCGAGGGCATCAACTTGCCACCGGAGGAGCCGCCCAACACGGGAATCTGCACACTGGACCCCCGCGGTCCGCTCGGCATCCGCGTGCGCGGGGCGTCTTTTGCCTACACCGGCGCGGCGCCCGCCCTGGCGCCGCTGTGGTTGACTGTGCGCCCCGGTGAACACCTTGGCATTGCCGGCAAGTCCGGCGCGGGCAAGTCCACCTTGGCGCGCCTGCTCATGGGGCTCTGGGCAACCGACTGCGGCACGATCGAGCTGTTGACGCAGCACGGAACGCCCGTTGACCTGCACGCAGTGGACAGAAGCGACTTCCGGTCCCAGGTGACACTGGTGGAGCAGGACACCGTGGTGTTCCACGGCTCCCTTTTGGAGAACCTGCGCCTGGCAGCACCCCATGCCAGCGAGGAAGAGGTTGCATGGGCGCTTGAACAGGCCGGGCTGCCGCTGGATGGCGGCACCTGGCCCGTTGGCATCCACACCCTGATCGGCGAGGGAGGGACCGGCCTGTCCGGAGGGGAACGAACGCGGATCGCCCTTGCCCGTGCGCTGGTGCTGCGGCCCCGTTTGTTGCTGCTGGATGAAACCACGGCCAACCTGGACGCGGATGCTGAAGCCAGCGTACTGGATGCCATTGCACGGCTTGCCGGGACCACCACAGTGATCACCATCTCGCACCGGGAATCGACCCTGCGGCGATGCGACCGCCGGGTGGACATCGGGGACCTCCAGAAACCGGGAGGCCGGCCCGTCCAATGACCGTCAGGCGCTGCGTTCCTCGACGTCGTCCGGACCGGTAAGGTCCATCGCCATCAGAGGAACAACCTTTGACCGGGTGACATACCAGTGGACAGCCCAGAGGCCCAGAAAGATCGGGATGCCGATGTAGGCGGAAAGCACCTCCATGGCGCGGCCGGCCAGCACGGCCTCATAGTTCTGCCCGGCAATCACCAGGATCAGCACGGCGAAGGCCAGCAGCGGTCCGAAGGGGAAGAACGAGGCCTTGTACGGCAGATCGCTGGCCTTGTTGCCCTGGGCCAGGAAGGCGCGCCTGAACCGGTAGTGGGACACGGCGATGCCGGCCCAGACAATGAATCCGCAGAGGCCCGAGACGTTGAGCAGCCATGCGTAGGCCGAGCCCTGCCCAACGATCGCGCTCAGGAAGCCGAAGAGGCCCACAGCTGAAGTCGCCAGCAGGGCGGCAATGGGAACGCCCCGGGAGTTGGTGCGGCCGAAGATTTTGGGCGCCTTGCCGTCGTGGGCCATGGCGTACAGCATGCGGGTTGAGGCGTAGAGGCCGGAGTTGCCCGCGGAGAGGATCGCGGTCAGGATGACAGCGTTCATGAGCGAGGCTGCGAAGGCAATGCCAGCACGTTCAAAGACCAGGGTGAAGGGTGACGCGGCGATGTCTGCCTCGCCGGAAGCCAGCAGGCTCGGGTCGGTGAATGGAATCAGGCAGCCGATGATGAAGATGGCGCCGATGTAGAAGATCATGATCCGCCAGAAGACGGAACGGATGGCGCGCGGGACCTCGCGGCGGGGGTTTTTGGCTTCGCCGGCGGCAACACCCACCAGCTCGGTGCCCTGGAACGAGAACCCGGCGATCATGAACACGGAAATGATGGAAACCCAGCCGCCGTGGAACACATCCTCGCGGTTCTTCCAGTTGCTGAGCCCCTGCGGGCCATCGCCAAGGATGCCGAAGATCATGAGCGTTCCGGCCACCAGGAACAGGATCACTGCCACGACCTTGATGAGGGAGAGCCAGAATTCGCTTTCACCGAAGGCCTTGGCGGAGAGCGCGTTGATGCCCGTCAGGACCACCAGGAACGACCCGGCCCAGACCCATCCGGGAACGTCCGGCAGCCAGAAGCTCATGATGATGCCCGCGGCAACAAGTTCCGCGGCAACGGTGATGGCCCAGTTGAACCAGTAGTTCCAGCCAATGGCAAAGCCAAACGACGGCGACACGAAGCGGGTGGCGTAGGTCTGGAATGACCCGGCCACGGGAATCTTGGCCGACATTTCGCCCAGGGACTGCATCAGCAGGAACACCATCAGGCCCACCAGGGCATAGGCGAGCAGGGCGCCGCCCGGGCCGGCCTGTGCGATGGTGCCGCCGGAAGCCACGAAGAGGCCCGTGCCAATGGCTCCACCAATGGCGATCATTTGGAGGTGCCGGCTGCTCAGGCCGCGCTTGAGCTCGTTGTCCGGCAGCGCGTTCTTGTTGGACGGCTTCGGCGAGGCCAAGTCTGTGGCCGGATCTGCGGAAATCTTGCTCATGGGTGTTGGACTCCTGCCCGGGACGGTGAATTCTGCCAAGCCGGCGAGGTCATGCCGAAGCGACCCGCGTTGCCGCCCTGCGGCATAGCAGGCAATCGTGTCCTGGCACACGCCGAGGAACAGTGGTTCTGATGCATTCGTGGCTTCCTGGCCCGCGGTCCAGAGAATTGCTGACCGGGCAAAATTCGCGCATTCCTGAGCAGAGGCCCGGAACGCTTCGTGGAGATTCGTAGCTGGACCCCAGAATTCCGGGCCCAACAGTCCATTATGACGGTGATTTAACATAAAGCGCGAATCGGTGGTGTGCGTCACGCTGATCGACCGAATTACTGCACCACACGCACTGACTTTGCCTCTGACCCCAAGAGTTCCTGTTGCTCAGCCGCCCGGCCACACTTAAAAGACAGCGGCCGGCCGGCGCCCAAAGGATGGGGCGCTGGCCGGCCGCTGTCTTGGCGGTTTCACACGGGGATGCCGCTACTTGGCAGCCTTGGTCTTCGCTGCGTACTCTTCCTGCGTCAGTTCAAGGGCAACGTTGACGTAGGAATCAGCGGTCATGGTGCCGGCGGCCGGATCCGTGGAGGCCACCTTGACGTCGTCCCAGGGGCTTCCCGTGATCCAGGTGGCGCCTGTCTTGTCTACGAGCTGGGCGAAGAAATCGTCCTTGACCAGGGTTTCGTAGGCTTCCTTGTAGGTCATGCCGACTACGTTGGGGACGGCCCGCTCGGCCTGGGCCGTGGTGGCCGTGGCGCTGGGTGATTCGCTGGAGGTGTTGGCGGGGGCGGTGGTGCCGCACGCTGCAAGTCCGGCAACAAGGATGGCGGTGACGGACAGCTGGATAAGTTTCTTCATGGGCCTAACTTCTTTGTTCATGGTGCGGGGCGGCGCAATGTGCCGCCCGGGTGCTTTGCAACCATCAATCCTAGCCCGTGACGCCACTGTCGATGGGTCGCCCTTCCCGTGGGTAGATTGTGCGCAATTTAATTGTGTACACTTGAACCATGCCCAACAACGATTACAGCCTTGACTCCATGGTCTGCTTTGCCATCTACTCGGCGTCAAATGCCGTGGCCAAGGCACACAAGGCGGTCCTGTCCCCGTGGGAGCTGACGTACACGCAGTACATTGCCTTGCTGGAGACGGATGCGTCCGCCGGGGGCATCACCGTCAGTGACCTGGGAGCCAGGATGAATCTCGATTCGGGCACCCTGTCCCCCCTGCTGAAGAGGCTCGACGCGCGGGGGCTGGTAACCCGGTCCCGGACGTCACCCGATGAGCGGGTGGTGACCGTGGCCATTACGGACGCCGGCGCGGACATGTTGGGGGAACTCCGCGGAAGCTTGGCAGGGCTGCGCGGCGCCTACGGCTTCGACAGCCAGGCCCAGGCCGACGCGCTGGTTGCGGAACTCCACCGCATCACCGAAGGCATGCGCCACCTTGCCGCGTCCAGCGGGGCACAGGCAATCCTGCCCCATGAACCATCAGAAAATGCAACGAAAGGCACCAAATGAACGCGCTGTACACCGCCGAAGCACTCGCCACCGGAGCCGGCCGCAATGGCCATGTCCGTTCCTCGGACGGCCGCATTGACCTGGGCCTTTCCGTCCCCGAGGCAATGGGCGGCGCGGGAACCGGTTCCAACCCCGAACAATTGTTCGCCGCCGGCTATGCCGCATGCTTCCATTCGGCACTTCAGCTCGTGGCCCGCACACAAAAGGTGGACATCACTGATTCCTCCGTGGGCGGCCAGGTCCAGATCGGCTCCAACGGCAAGGGCGGATTTGAACTGGCAGTCCTGCTCGAAGTGGTGCTGCCCGGTGTTGAGGCAGTGGCGGCGCAGGCACTTGCCGATGCAGCACACCAGGTGTGCCCCTACTCCAACGCCACGCGCGGCAACATCGAGGTCACCATCAAGGTTTCCGAAGACTAAAGCGCCCGCGAGCGGCGCCAACCAAGTGCCGCAATCCCCCACACCACCAGAAACAGGCCCACCAAGACCAGCCCGGCGTGGCCGAGGTCCAGCTCGGCCAGCCAGGTGGTGACGGGGTCGCCCAGGCCGAGCACATCGTGCAAGATGGCGGCCATGGTCAGCAGCGAAATGAAGAGGGCTGAGGTGGCCGACAGGCCGGTGATGACCATGTTGAAGCCAATGCGCCGGGCCGGGTTCATCACCGCCGAACGGTACATCTTCATCATGGCCATGCCGTTGGCGGTGTCGCACAGGGTCATGGCCGCCGTGAACGCCAACGGCAGGGCAAGGAGTGCTGCGGGCGAGATGCCTGCCAGGGCCGCCGACGCCGTCAGCAGCAGGAACGCAATCGTCGAGGCGGTGTCAAAGCCCAGGCCAAACAGGAATCCCAGCACGTAAATGTCGCGGGGACGCTTGACCTTCGAGAGCGGCTTGTCCATGAGCCGGGCCACCATGCCGGTCGGGGCCAGTTCCTCGTCCCCGACGGTGCCTCCGGCGCGGACCCGGCGGAAGAGGACGTTTGCCTTCAAGAATGCCGATCCGTTGAACAGGCCGATGGCCAGCAGGAACAGGGCCGAAACACTGGCGCCAAACAGGCCCAGGGCCATGTTTGCGCCGGATCCCTCATCCAGCACGGCGCCCATGATGCTGGCCCCGCTGACCACTAGGATGCCGGCAAGCATGACCACGGAACTGTGGCCCATGCTGAAGGCGAAGCCAACACTCACCGGGCCCCTGCCCTGGGCCGCAAACTTGCGGCTGGAGTTGTCGATCGCGGCAATGTGGTCCCAGTCGTAGCTGTGCTTGACGCCCGCCAAATATGCCGTGATGACCAGGCCAATGGCCAGCGGGTGGACATCGCTCAGCAGCGAGAACACCATGAGCCCCACAACTGCGATGTGCAGCAGGGCAACGGCCAGAAACGTGGCGCCCATCCTTCGGGCCACCGGAAGCTTTTCGCGTTCCAGATATCCAAGGCGGGCAACGGCAGTCATTAGTACTTCCTTAAGTTCAGGGGTTTTTGCGCGTACCACCGCCCGCGGAGCAGGTCCACGGCGGCGGCAAGCATTTCATTCAACGTTTCGGTCGAGTGGGACAGTGCCCTCACGGCAATTCCGGGACCGTCCAACAAGGTGATTCCCAGCTGGCCGGCCGGGTCCAGCGGCGCCATCAGGGCGTGGAGTTCGTCAACCAAGGCCGGCTCCACCCGGGCATCCAGCACAAGCAGCGAGCCCAGATGCGTGTATTCACGCATGAAGCAGCTGCTGTCCACGGGCGATCCCGTCCCGGGACGGATCAGCAGGTTGTCCAGGACCATGAGCCTGCCGTTGATGGAGATCTCGTTGCGCATCCGGATCTCGTCATAGCGGAACAGCTTGCCGTCGGGTGACCAGCCCGGCGTGACCACCTCGGCCATGACCAGCGAGGCCGTGGGATCCATCTCGACCTGCGTCACCTGCCCGTACGTGGCCTCGCGGTACGCGATCAAGGGATCGGGCAGCAGTTCCATCCGTGCGCCTGCGCCCAGCGTGATGCGCATGTGCTGCTCGGCCCGGTTGCCGGGCGTGCGGTACACCTTGGTGGCCGACTGCGTGGTCAACAGCAGGTCGGCGCCGTTGGCTACGTCCACCTCGATGAGGTACTTGTCGCCGCCCAGAAACGCGCCGCCCGGGTTGATGACCACATAGCAAACTTGCCCGGAATCATCCAGGTAGTGCGGGCGCAGGATCCGCAGCGCGCCGTCGTGGAACTGCTTGACCGCGATGTTGCGGCCTTCGCGCCGGTCGATGGACAGCTGCAGCGTGCCGGCCCACTCGAGAGGTGCACCGAGCCGGCCGACGGTGGCGGGGATCTCGACAGGCTCGATCACCGGTTGCTGCTCGATCACCGGGCGCGCCTCGATCGCCGGTTGCTGCTCGATCACCGGGACGGCTTGGGTCACCGGGGTTCCAGGTCGAGCATCAGCACGTCCCGCCGCAGCCAGTTCAGCACATGCTCCAGGCCGTCGTCGGTCTTCAAATTGGTGAAGCAGTAAGGCTTGGGGCCGCGGAACTCCAGGGTGTCGGCCTCCATGACTGACAGGTCGGCACCAACATACGGAGCCAGGTCCGTCTTGTTGATGATGAAGAGATCGCTCTTGATCATGCCCTGCCCGGCCTTGCGCGGGATCTTCTCCCCCTGTGCCACGTCAATGATGTAGATGGAGAAATCCACCAGCTCGGGGCTGAACGTGGCCGAGAGGTTGTCGCCGCCGGACTCGATGAAGATGACCTGCAGGTCCGGGTGCCGGGCCTCGAGCTCCTCCACGGCCGCCGAGTTCATCGACGTGTCCTCGCGGATTGCCGTGTGCGGGCAGCCACCCGTCTCAATGCCAATGATGCGGTCCAACGGCAGCACGCCGTTGGCGGCCAGGATCTTCGCGTCCTCGATCGTGTAGATGTCGTTCGTGATCGCGGCACTGGAAACTTCGCCGTCCAGCGCACGCGTCAGGCGCTCCACGAGCTGCGTCTTGCCGGCGCCAACCGGTCCGCCAATGCCAATCCTGATCGGCTTCATGTTTCTCTCCTTCAATTCGTAATTTAAGACATGAACATGCGCGCACGTTGGCGCTCATGCTGCATTTGGGCAATTTCCAGTCCTGGTGCCGTGATCCCAAAGTCCTCGCGCCCCAACTCCTGGATGAGTACGACGGCGTCACCCACCTCTTGGTGTGCGGCGGCCAGGACACGCTGGCCGGCACTCTGGCCGATCGGGATGCCGCGGATCGCGTTCTGCGTCAGCGAGGTGACAGTGGAAAACAAGTACGTGGTCAGCAATTCCTCGAAGGGAACGCCCAGGTTCTTTCCGGCCACCGCAAATGCCAGGGCCGGGTGGCCCGAGCACTCCCCCGCCTTCACGGCGGCCGCATAGGCCGCCAGTTCCGCGCAAGGGAAGACGGAACCGGCAATGTCCAGCATGCGCGCGCCCATCTTGACCCCGGCCTCCCGGATTTCCCGCGGCAGGGCGGCCGCATGCAGCTCCCGGTCCACCCGGAAGAGCTCCGCCTCCGTCTGCGCCTCGTAGGCGAAGCGGATGGCCAGGCCGTCCGAGTGGACCAATTGGATGCGGACGAACTGGGTCAGCCAGTTGGCAAACGTGGCCTCGTCATGGACGATTCCCTCGTGCAGGTGGCTTTCCAGCCCAAGTGAGTGGCTGAAAGCGCCGGTGGGCAGGGCCGAGTCGCTCAGCTGCAGCAGCGGCAGCAGGTAGCTGGGTGCGGCCCCCATGCTAGTGCGTGTGTTCTGCGTGGCGGAACGGAACGGGCATGACGCGCTCCTGTCGGGAGTACGGCACGCCAACATGCTTGAGGTAGTCCTCCACGGTGTGGTCGTAGGCGAGCACCATGACCTGGGCGCCGTATTCACTGTCCTCGCCGAAGAACTGGGCCTGCATGTGCCGGTTGCCCAGGTTGTGTGCCACGACGCCCATTTCCTTGATGGAACCCGGTGCAATCACCAGCACGTCGCTGTGTTCCACGGAAATGACAATGGCGTCCTTCCCATCAATGAACAGGACATCTCCGTCGCGCAGGTCCGCGTTCGTGTTTCCGGTCAGGCGGATGCCCAGTTCCCGGCCGTGGTCGGTGGTGACGCGCTGGATGCGCTTGACCAGCAGGGCCGAGGGCAGCACAACGCGCTCCTCGTGCAGCTTTTCCAGGGCGGCGGGGTCGAATGACTCCGTGGCGTCGTCAAATTTGTTGCCAAGGATGGCTTCAATAATCAAGGGTTCTCCTTTTAGAACAGGAAGTATCGCTGCGCCATGGGCAGCACGCTGGAGGGTTCGGCCGTGGCTACAACGCCGTCAACACGAACCTCATAGGTTTCGGGGTCCACCTGGATGTCGGGCATTTCGCCGTTCAGCTTCATGTCCGCCTTGGTGAGGTTGCGGATGCCGTGGCACGCGCGCACCTCGTGCTCCAGGCCCAGTTCCGCAGGAACGCCTGCGTCCACGGCTGCCTGCGACATGAAGGTGATGGAGGAGGAATGCACTGTCTTGCCCAGGGTGGCAAAGTTGGCGCGGAAGGTGCGTGGCTGCGGGGTGGGGATGGAGCCGTTGGGGTCGCCCATGATGCTCATGACCATCTGCCCGCCCTTGATCACCATCTCCGGCTTCACGCCAAAGAACGCCGGTTCCCACAGGACCAGGTCGGCAAACTTGCCTTCCTCGATGCTGCCCACGTAGTCGGAGATGCCGTGCGCAATGGCCGGGTTGATCGTGTATTTCGCAACGTAGCGCTTTAGCCGGGCGTTGTCGCCAACTTCGGGGTCGTTGCTGAACTTCCCCCTCTGGCGCTTCATGGCATCGGCCACCTGCCAGGTGCGCAGGACAACCTCGCCCACGCGGCCCATGGCCTGCGAGTCGGAGGAGGTGATGGAGAAGACGCCCATGTCGTGCAGCACGTCCTCGGCGGCGATGGTCTCCTTGCGGATGCGGGAGTCTGCGAACGCCACGTCCTCCGGGATGTCGGGGCTGAGGTGGTGGCAGACCATGAGCATGTCGAGGTGCTCGTCAATGGTGTTGACCGTGAAGGGCAGGGTGGGGTTGGTCGACGCCGGCAGCACGTTGGGCAGGCCCGCCACCTTGATGATGTCGGGGGCGTGGCCGCCGCCGGCGCCTTCGGTGTGGAAGGTGTGGATGACGCGGCCGTCGATGGCCTTGATGGTGTCTTCCACGAAGCCGAACTCGTTGAGGGTGTCGGAGTGAATGGCGACCTGGATGTCGAATTCATCGGCGATCTTCAGCGACATGTCGATCGAGGAGTGCGTGGCGCCCCAATCCTCGTGGACCTTCAGGCCAATGACGCCGGCACGAACCTGCTCGGCGAGCGGCTCGCGGGCGCTGGCGTGTCCCTTGCCCAGCAGGCCAACGTTGATGGGCAGGTTGTCCACGGCCTGCAGCATGCGGGCAATGTGCCAGGGGCCCGGCGTGACGGTGGTGGCCTTGCTGGCCTCTGACGGGCCGGAGCCGCCGCCAATGAGCGTTGTGACGCCGCCGGCCAGGGCCACGGGGACCTGGTCGGGGCTGACAAAGTGCACGTGCGTGTCGATGCCGCCGGCGGTCATGATCTTGCCTTCGCCGGCAATGATGTCGGTGGCGACGCCGATGGTGATGTTGACGCCGTCGGAAATGTCCGGGTTGCCGGCCTTGCCGATCTTGAAGATGTGGCCGTCGCGCAGGGCCACGTCGGCCTTGTAGATGCCTGTGTAGTCCAGGACGATCACATTGGTGATGACGGTGTCCGGGATGTCTTCATCGCGGGTGCGCTGGCCGTTTTGGCCCATGCCGTCACGGATCACCTTGCCGCCGCCGTAGACCACTTCCTCACCGTAGGTGGTGTGGTCCTTTTCAATTTCGAGGAAGAGTTCGGTATCAGCGAGGCGGATGGCGTCGCCCGTGGTGGGTCCGTAGAGGTCGGAATATTGCTTGCGGCTGAGTTCGAAGCTCATTTTCCGTCCTTTTCTGCGGTGGTGGCTGCGGGGGCCTGCCCGGCACCCGGGTGGGCTGATCCGGCGTCGAGCTTGCCATTGACGCGGTCGCGGAAGCCGAAGACCTGGCGGGTGCCCGAGTAGTTGATGAGGTTGACCGTCTTGGCGTCGCCGGGTTCGAAGCGCACTGCGGTGCCCGCCGGGATGTCCAGGCGGCGGCCGTGCGCGGCGTCGCGGTCAAACTCCATGGCGTCGTTGACCTCGGCAAAGTGGTAGTGGGAACCCACCTGGATGGGCCTGTCGCCGCGGTTGGTGACTGTCAGTGAGATGGCGTCGGAGCCGGCGTTGCACTGCACGGGCTCATCACGCAAAACGTATTCCCCAGGTTTCATGGGAGGACTCCTTGTGGCGCGTGGGGATTTTTAGCGGATGGGGTTGTGCACGGTGACGAGCTTGGTGCCGTCGGGGAAGGTAGCCTCGATTTGAACGTCCTTGATCATGTCGGCCACCCCTTCCATGACGTCGGAGCGGGACAGGATGGTGCTTCCCCAGCTCATGAGGTCCGCAACTGTTCGTCCGTCGCGGGCGCCTTCGATCAGCTCATAGCTGAGAATGGCGACTGCTTCGGGGTGGTTCAGTTTCAAACTGCGGGCTTGCCTGCGCCTGGCCAAATCTGCGGCGACGACGATCATGAGTTTTTCCTGCTCACGGGGCGTCAAATGCATGTATTCCTCCTCAGGGAACTAACGGATTCAAGTGTCCACCCGTTATCTGCAACCGGCAAGGGATTGCGCCGGGAGGTCCGTGGAATATGGCTAGATTAGCACCTTGGATTCTGGGAGCAAAACTCGCATTCTGGCGCGGGATTCCGGGGCAACCCGGGTGCGCAATTGGTGTCTGGCCGGGCGGATGTTTGTGTCGGCGATTGTGGCAGGTCCTGGGGCGCCTGGCCTTCCCGTCCCCGCTCAGGCGTAGGCTGGCGGACATGGAGCAGGCACAGTTCTCGGCAATGGCCGGCAGGGTGGTCGCGGCATTGCCGGATGTTGAGCCCGTGGTTCCCGGCTGGTGGACGGTGGTTGGAGCATTCACGCCGGTTGTTGCCCTGGCTGCTGCGGTGGTGGCCGCCGTGGTTGGCTACCGCAACCTGCGGCAGCAACAGGCCGCAGTCGCGGCACAGGTGGCCGCCCATGAACAGACCCTGGCGCAGAAAACGGCGGCCGACGCCCGCAGTGAGTGGTGGCGGCGCACCGAGTGGGCACTTGAGGCGGCCGCTTCGGCAAACCCTGCCTTGTACGCCTATGGGACGGGAATGCTGGGCCTGCTGGCCACGAGCACGTTGGCGGACGATGCCGACAAGGAGCTCCTGGATGCCGTGTGGAGAAACAGTTCCACGGGCTTGCGGGATGCGGACATTGAACGGCTCCTTCTTGCGGCAGATGCGCCACCCGGCCTCGCGGCAGGCGCGGAGGGGCCGGTGGGCAGCGGGCAGCTGCTGGAGACCCTGAGACGCGAGATCCTGGCCGCCCGGTTGAAGGTGACGCTGGACGACCAGCTCCGCCGCGGGACGTCACAAACCGTCAAGCACCTGGCGGAGATGACGCTGCCACCCATCCCTGTATTGCCCTAGGGATGCACCAGGGGTCCGCACCTGCCGGCGCGGACCCCTGGTGTGACTTTACTGGTGGCCGAGGCGGCGGTGGGTCCACCGGTTGCTTTGCCCATCAAACTCAACAATGCAGGCGCCGGGGGTGGTGCTCGCAATGGCGATTTGGTCCAGCAGGGATTCAGTCATTTCCTCAGTGCCTGAAACGTCGCGGCGATACAGCGGAACGCCCTGGGAAGTCCCGTGGTCCATCCGGATGAAAGAATTGTTTGCCACGGTGGCGATCTCGGTGGCATTGACCACCAGTGACGGCAGCTTGACCCAAACATTGGACATGGTGAGTTTCCTTCAACTAGGTGTGAGCCCACGTTATAGGTGCCCGGCGGGTGGGGCCAGAGGCAGCTGCCCAATTGGCGCCCGCCCTAGCCGATGAGCTCGGCCATGACGGCGGTGCGGACCACCATCTTGCCCGTGTTGGCGCCCTTCATCATGGCCAGGAAGGCGTCCACGGCGTTGTCGATGCCGTCCACCACGGTTTCGTCGAAGGCGATCTTGCCTGCCGTGAACCACCCGGTCATGTGGCCGTTGAACTCGGGGGCCAGGTCGAGGTAGCTGCCCAGGGTGAAGCCCTTGAGGGAAAGGCCGCGTGTGATCATGTTGACCATGTTGTCCGGGCCCACCTTGCGGTCGGTGACGTTGTAGCCGGCGATCGCGCCACACAGGGCTGCCCGGCCGCCGGGGTTGAAGACGTCCAGGGCTGCTTCAAGGTGGTCCCCGCCCACGTTGTCGAAGAACACGTCGATGCCGTTGGGTGCGGCCGCGGCCAGCAGCTCGCGGACGGGGCCGGACTTGTAGTTGAACGCGGCGTCGTAGCCGTACTTTTCCGTCAGCAGTGCCACCTTTTCGTCACTGCCGGCGGAGCCGATCACGCGGCCGGCACCCAGCAGCCGGGCGATCTGGCCGGCCGCCGTGCCGACGGCACCTGCAGCTCCCGAAATGAAGACAGTGTCGCCGGGCTGCATGTTGGCAATGGCCGTCAGGCCCACATAGCCGGTGAAGCCTGTCATGCCCAGGATGCCCAGGTAGACCGAGAGCGGCACGCCGGGGATTTCCGGAACCACCTTGAATCCGGCGGCGTCCTCCTGCACAACGTCGCGCCAACCGAACTGGTGCAGCACCACGGAGCCAACTGGGATGCTCTCGCTGGCGGACTCCACCACACGGCCGATGGCCCCGCCAGTCATGGTCTCACCCAGGGCGAAGGGGGCCGAGTAGCTCTTGGCTGCGCTCATGCGGCCACGCATGTAGGGGTCAACCGACATGAACTCGTTGACCACCCGAATCTGGCCGGGCTGCAGTTCCCCCAGCTCCACCTCGACGGAGGAGAAGTCGGCGGCGGTGGGCCAACCAACGGGGCGGGCGGCGAGCTGGATGTGGGTGCTGACTGTGGGGGTCACGGTGGGCTTCCTTTGGGGTGGCGGGGCCAACGGCTCCGTGCTGCCTGGATTCGCCGCACGTGGCCTATAATGGATTGACTGTTCCACTATATAGTGGACTGACCGATTCACAAAAAAGGGGCCCTCGTGGGACGCACACAATTGTTTGATACGGACCAGGCCGTCCGCTCCGCCCGGGCGGTGTTCTGGGAGCGGGGCTACGAGGAGGCGTCCCTGCCCGAGCTGGAGCGAGCCACGGGCCTGAGCCGCTCTAGCATTTACCATGCCTTTGGCAGCAAGCGCGGCCTCTTTGACGCCGCCGTGGCCAGCTACCTGAGCGAGATCATCCGCCCCCGGCTGCTCCCGCTCACTCCCCCGGACGTTGCCCCGGATGCGGTCACCAACTACTTCACCGGCCTCCGCGCGGCCCTCGCCGCGACGGGCACGGAGCAGTCCCACAATGGCTGCCTGCTCCTGAATGCCGCAGGGGCGCCCATCTCCCACGAAGCCGCCGTCAGCGGCGCGATCGCCGGGTACCGCGAGGAGCTGCAGTCTTCATTGGGTCACGGACTGGCCGCCGCGCGTCCCGCCATGGACGACGGCGCCCGTCACCAGCTGGCCACGGTGCTCAGCTCCCTCGTGGTTGCCGCCATGACGCTGTCCCGCGTGGACAACGCGCAGGCACTGGCCACGCTGGACACTGCCCTGGCGCTGCTGGCGGACTAGTCAGGCTGGACGTTGCAGGGCGAACTTGATTTCCCAAAATCCGAAGACGAGCAAGCCCACGACAAAGCCAGCAATCCACGACATGACACTGTCATTTGCGCCAGCCAGCGCGCACATCACCGGGTTGGGAGGCTCGGGAAGACGGCCAAGAAAGTCACTGGACGGGGACATGAATGGTGGCGGGCAGTTGGTTTGCCCTATCCATTTGAGCAACAGGCCGGTGCCCACGAAACCGCCTACACCGCTGCCGATCTCCCAGCCGCGTTCTGACGCTGTTGTTCCCGACATCGTGCCTCCCTGGGGCAGCTTCCAATCAATGGTTGCGCCTGTGCACAATTTTGCGCCCACAACCTGCTCTGCACAACAGCCGCAGGCACCAAGCTGCTGCAACTACCAGATGTGGCCGATGTGGTGCAGCGCCCGGACCATGTGGCTGACCGCCTGGGGCATGTGGGCCTCCCCCGTGGCGGCAAAACCGATCAGCAGCGCGGGCCGCCCGCCGCCGTCCAGGTAGTAGTCCCCGAGGGCATAGGTGTAGATGCCGCGGTCGGCCAGCTGGGCCGCCAGCAACTGGTCGTCCACGTGCTCCGGCAGCCAGCCGATCACGTGCATTCCGGCATCCACCGGTTCCGCCGTGATGAAAGGGTGAAGCTGGTCCCGCAACGCGGCCAGCAGGGCATCCTGGCGGGCAAGGTAGAGCCGGCGCGTGCGGCGGATGTGGGCGTGCAGGTGGCCCTCGCGGATGAAATCCGTGGCCACGGCCTGCAACAGGGTTGACGGGGTGCGGCCAATGACCTGCACCGCCGCCTTGAACGGTTCCACCAGGTCCGTGGGCAGCACCGCGTAGCCGATCCGCAGGGACGGGAACATGATCTTGCTGAAGGTGCCCACGTGGATCACGTGCTGGCTTCGGTCCAGCCCAAACAAGGTGGGCATGAGCGGGCCGCGGTAGCGCAGTTCGCTGTCGCAGTCGTCCTCAATGATCCAACTATTGTTCTCGTTGGCCCACTTGATCCATTCCATGCGGCGCCCCAGCGACATGGACACACCCAGCGGATGTTGCCGGGACGGGGTGACGAACATCAGGCGCCCCGGTTTGTGGAGGGCCGCCCCGGCGGCCAGGTCGGCGCCGTCGGCATCAATGGGGATCCCGCGCACAGTGCAGCCGTTGGCCAGGAAGGCGAGACGGGCCGCAATGTGCCCGGGATCCTCCATCCAGACCTCATCGCCGGAATCCACCATGAGCAGGGCCAGCGCATTGAACGCCTGTTGCGCCCCTGTGCAAATCACCACTTGTTCAGCCGTGGCGCCAATCCCCCGGGCATCGTTGAGGTAGTCGGCAATCGCCTCGCGCAGGGGGCGGTGTCCGAAGGGATCCCCGTAGCCGAGCATGTCCACGTCGCGCCGCTCGCCGTGCCGGGCAAGCAGCCGCTTCCACGTCCGGACGGGAAACGCGTCCACGCCCACCTGGCTGGGCACAAAGGATTCGGCGTCGTCCGGGTTCCAGGATGCGGGTGCGTGGCTGGTGAGTTCACTGCCCCTGGACGAGGTGGTGGCCGAGGCCCGGGCCGAGAGCACTGGCCGCTCCGGCGCCGGCTCGGCGGCAAACTGGCTGCGCCATTCCTCGCCCACATAGGTGCCATCCCCGGCGCGTGAGCGCAGGAAGCCCTCGGCGCACAGCTCTTCGAAGGCGTTCACAATGGTAATGCGTGAGACCCCCAGCTCCGCCGTCAAGGTGCGGGTCGAGGGCAGCCGCGCCCCGCCCGGCAGCTGCCCGTTGAGCACGTGGGTTCGGATCTGCAGGTAGATCTGCCGGTGCAGCGGCGTCTCGCTGGTCCTGTCCAGCGCAAAATCACCCAGCAGGCGCCCGCCGGTTTCCTTCACCACGGCCGGCTCCGGGCGGATTCACGCGTTTTCATGGACTCGATCCTAGTTGAACGGCAAAAGCACGACGGCGTCCGGGCCACCGGGGGTGGGCGGGCACGCGGGCGCCCGCCCCCGGGGGGGGGGCCGCACGCCGTCGTGCATTTTTGGAGCGGCGCGATGCTAGGCGGACACGGCCGCCAGGGCCTTGTTGCGCTTGGCCATGCGGGCCAGGCCCATGGCGACTGTGCCACCGAGGACAGCCAGGGCACCCATGATCATGAAGACCAGGTGGTAGCCGGCCGCACCGGGGTTGGCGTCGAGGATGGCGCCGTAGATGAGGAAGCCGAACATACCCGGGGCGTAGCCGATCAGGCAGGCCACACCGAAGGCGGTGCCGCTGATTTCCTCGGGGATGCCCACCTCATCCATGGGGGCCCAGAACACGCCGCGCATGGTGAAGACAATGAGGGAGAACAGCAGGCAGGCGGCCATGGCCACGATGCGGAACGTCTCGCCCTGCGGCATGAGGATGATGATGGCCATGACGGGGATGAGGGCGAAGAAGGCCAGGCCCAGGTAGCGGCTGGCGCTGCCCACCTTCTTGTCGGCGAGGTAGCCGCCCAGGGGGCCGCCGGCAATCTTCAGGCCGTACTGGTTGATGATGCCGAACACGCCCACCAGGGCAACGGGCAGTCCGTAGACGTGGGAGAGGTACGGGATGAAGTACGTCAGGCCAACATAGACGATGTAGACCATGAAGACGGTGGCGCTGACCAGCCACAGCTGGGGCATCTTGGCAATCTGCTTCAGGGCGTCCAGCACATGCGGCTTCTTTGCCGCGGCCGCAGGCACTTCCCCTGCCTCGCTGCGGGCGGCCGCGTTCTTGCCCAGCAGGAAGAACAGGAGAACACCGATGGCAACGTCGATCAGTGAGTAGGTGATGATGGCTGCGCGGAAGCCGCCCATGCCCGAGCCCATGGCGACGAAGATGCCCAGGGCCGAGAAGGCCACCAAGGTGTCGACCACGCCGCGGCCGCCCTCAAGGAAGCCGAACATGCGGCCTTGTTCCTTGCTGTCACCCAGTGCGCGCACGCTCTTGAGCAGTGCCGGCCAGAACAGGCAATCGGAGCAGACGGCCAGCATGGCAAAGAGGATGAGCAGCTGGTTGTAGCCGGGAAAGGTGCTCATGTACAGGCCAATCGCGCCCGATCCCACCAGGCCCAGGGCAATCACGTTGCGGGTCTGGAATCGGTCTGCCAGGTAGCCGCCCACCACGAACAGTGCCGTGGCCACAATGGAGTTGATGCTCAGCAGCATGCCGATCTCGGTGTTGCTCAGGCCCAGGTGTTCCTGCATGGGGACGTAGAAGACGTCCTTGAGGTTGGCCAGCTTGTAAATGGTTCCCCCGCCCATGACGAGCAGGGCAAACCTGGACCACTTCGCTTTGTCGAAGGTTTTCATGATTGGCTCCAGTTGGTTGTTGCGCCGGTGCCGGCTGCAGCCATTGCAGCGGATTCCAGGCGGCATTCGGCAAGCTCGCGAAGTTGCGCCAGCACCGATCGGACGTGGGTAAGTTGGTTTACTGCCCATTGGGGTTCCTGCACCAGCATCTCTGCCAGGCTCAGCCCCTCCGGAAGGTCGGTTGTGCTCATGTCCCGGTAGGGGATGAACGGGTTCGGGTCTTCGTCCCGCAGGCGGAACGCCGGTGCCCGGTAGTGGTTTTCCTGCTCGAGTGCGAAGGCGATGAGCTGGGGTTCGCTGTCGCCGAGCATCAGCAGCTCAAAGAGCATGCGGGGGCCGGGGAGATCGTCCTCGGCGCCGCCCTGAAGGACGCCGCGGTGGCCGAAGCCATTGCCTTCGGGGATGATCTTGATCCCCTTCAGGTGCACCTGGCGGATATGTGGGGCAAGTTCGGCCAACGCATCCATGGGGCGCTCACAGGCGTTGACCATGTTGCCGAAGTCAAAGAGCGCGTGCAGGCGGGGGTGGTTGATTTTCTGCAGGGCCGCTGCAATCTCGCCGCTCTTCAGTTCCTCGTGCTGTTCAAAGTAGAACTGGAGATCGTGGGTGTCGGCCAGTTCGGCCAGGTACGCCAGGTCCTCATCCACCCTGACGAGCACCTCTGACAGGAAGCCCTCATAGCGTGAATAAGCCCGGATGTGCGTCACGCCCAGGATGAGGGCAATGCGCACCACCTCGTCGACGTCTGCCTTTTCGGTGCTGCTGATTTCCAGGTGGACGTCCAGCCCCAATGCCTTGGCCTCGGCACCGAACTCCAGCAGCCCGGCGTCGTCCATCTTGCCCAGGCCGCGCTCCTCGCCGTCCAGCAGGTGGATGCAGACGCCCTTGAGTTCGTGATTGTGGGCGTAGACCAGAAGATCCCGGGGCCGGAGCGTGCCGTAGGTGAAGTTTCCCAGCAGCGAGTATGCGTGGGCAAAGAGCGGGATGCCGTCAATGCGTTCAATAAGCGTCCGGGCCAGTGCCGGCGTCAGCTCCGGAATTCCAGCGACCTCGCCGGCATCGAGATTTGGCGCCAGTGCGGCGGCGAATCGTGATTGTAAGTGCGGCATGGGGACTCCTTGAAGGCAATGTGTTCGACGTCACCCGCGAACGGGTAACTCAATTTTTAGCAAACAAATAGTCGGTCAGGTAGCGCCATTATTGACTCAGTCCTTAAGTCCATTTGGGCGGTGACGGGCGCATGGCGGAGAGCGGGCTCCCGGGCAGTAAAAAGATCCCCCTCCGCTGGCAGAACGCGAAAGGGGGATCTTTGGACAGTGCGGCAAGGCAGCCTACAGCAGTGGGACCACCGCCCTGTAGCCCTGGTCCATGAGCGTGCTGGGGGCGTCGAACACCTTGGTCCGGGACCGGTCGCCATACTGCGGCCAGCCGGGATCGCCCGTGGCCAGGAAGCTCTGTGCGGCCGAGTGCACGTCGTCGGCCAGCCCCTGCGGCGGGGCACTGCCGGCAACCTCGGCCACGCCGGGACGATCCAGGATGTCAAAGAAGAACGGCACCTCGAGGCAGTGGAAGGCGCAATCGTGGACCGGCGACCGCCAGGAGAAGCGGTACACCCAGGTTGGTGCAGTGCCCCGGGCGGCCAAGAACTCCACTATGAAGGTGCGGAAGATGGAATCGGTCAGGTACCGGCCCATGATTGCCGCGGTGCCGCCCGCCCGCACATCAGCGTTGGCCAACAGGTAGTTGCGGCGCTTGTCTCCCCGCAGCCCGATCCGCCCGAGCATGAAGGACGCGGGGATCCACTTGAGCTTGTTTTTGGCGTCGGCGAAGATCATGGAGAATTCATCGTCGTTGGCGCCGATGACCAGCGGCTTGCCCGCCCCCACACCTGCCCGGACGGACTCAATGGTGGGCTGGCTGATGAGATCGCCATCAATGACCGGGCCCAGGTTCAGCCCGTCCTGGGCCAGCGACTGCAAGGCCTTCAGGGGCGGCCCCGCCGGCATGACAGCCTTCTTTTGCAGTTCAAGCAGCGTTTCCTCCGGCACGGATTCAAAGCCGGCGCGTGTGGCTTCGACACCGGCCTGCCCCGCCAGTTTCCGGGCAAAGGCCTGGGCCGTCGCCGGCTTCACGTCGGCGGCAACGCCCGAGGAGCAGTAGACAGCGCTGAACAGGTGCTGGGCACTTGGCATCCCCAGCAGGGTCAGCACGGCGCCGCCGCCGGCCGACTGCCCCGCGATCGTGACCCGGTTGGGGTCCCCGCCAAAGGCGGCAATGTTGTCCCGCACCCATTCCAGGGCCAGGATCCAGTCCAGGACGCCACGGTTGTGCGGTGCGCCCTCAACCCAGCCGAAGCCCTCAAAGCCCAGGCGGTAGGACAGCACCACAGTAACGGCGCCGTCGCGGGCAAAGGAGCTGCCGTCGTACCAGAGGCTGGCCGGGGAGCCGGAGGTGAATCCCCCGCCGTGGATGTAGACCAGCACGGGCAGCCCGGCATCCGTGCCGGGAGATGGTGTGAACACGTTGACGTTCAGGGTTGACGGGCCGGGAACCGAGGGTTCCGGGATGAGCGTGATGCCGTTGTCGCCGCGCTGCGGCGTGGCCCCCATTTCCAGTGCATCACGCACCCCCTCCCACGGTGCGTGCGGAACAGGCGCGGCAAATCGCAGCGGACCCACGGGCGGTTCGGCGAAGGGGATGCCCAGGAACACGGCGCACTCGTTGCGCCAGGCGCCACGGACGGGACCCGCCGTCGTGCCCGCCTCAACATAGGTCTCCGTGGCCTTCACAGTGTGATCCCGTGGCCGAAGGGGAACAGCGCATCTGCGGTGTCGGAGGGCATGTCGGACCTGCTTTCTGCAACGGCAGCCATGCTCGAGGGAAGTTCGAACGGCAGGCGGCCGCGGGCGGGGCTGTCACCGAACAAGACGTCCAGGACAGCGTGGTCGGAGGCGCCGAAGTCCACAACAAGGGCTGCGGCGGTGCCGGCAAACGGGGTGAGGATGGCCGGACGGTCCAGGTAGATCTCCAGGACCGTTGGAACGGCTGCGCACACGGCATTGATGCGCTCGATTTCCTCCTGCGGGAACGCGAGAGAGCCCTGGTGGAAGAAGCTTTCAAAGACACCAGGGCGTGGTTCGAACGGCGCCGAGAGGCGCAGGAGCGCAACGTCAGCCTCAGCCGGTGAGTCCACGATCGTGCCGTAGCCGGCGGCCGTGGCGGGATCCAGTCCTTCGGCGTAAATGCGGATGCCGCGGGCCAGCGGCAGGGTGGGTCCGCCGTCGCCTCCGTTGGCCAGGACCGTGAGGGCCTCGCGCTGGGCGCGCTCCCCCGCGGCCCTGCATTCAGGGCTGCCGACGATCCGCGCGGCCGCCTCGACATCCACGAACGGGGCGTCGAACAGGCCCAGGATGAACTTTTCTCGCAGCAGCCGGCGGGCGGATTCATCCAGCCGCGCCTCCGCGATGGTGCCGTCCTGGACCAGCTGAACCAGAACTTCGGGGATGGCCTCGCCGCCAAACTGGTCGACGCCGGCCTCGATGACCTTGGCCATCCGCTCGGCCACCGAAAGGTGCTCCACGCCCCAGGCACGTGCCGGGAAGGGTTCGCCCATGATCTGGGCATCGCTGAGCAGGCCCCAGTCGGTGCAGACGATCCCGTCGAAGCCGTAGCGTTCACGGGCCAGCCCGGTGATGACCGACTTGTTGAAGCCAAAGCCCACTTCCTCGTGTCCGGTGCCCACCGGCATGCCGTAGTACGGCATGAGCTGGCTGGTGCCGGCCTCGAAGGCCGCCTCAAAGGGCTTGAGGTGGTACTCGAAGTTGTCGCCCGGGTACACCTGCTCGCGCCCGTGGGCAAAGTGCGGGTCTTCGCCGTCGAGCTGCGGGCCGCCGCCGGGAAAGTGCTTGGTCATGGTGGAGACGGAATCCGGGCCAAGGGTTTCCCCCTGGAAGCCGCGGATGTAGGCGGCGCCGAGCCTGGCCGTCAGTTCGGCGTTCTCGCCAAACGTGCCGTTTTGGCGGCCCCAGCGCGGCTCGGTGGCGAGGTCGATCTGCGGGTGCAGCGCCACGCGCAGGCCGACGGCTGCGTATTCCTGGCGGGCGATGTCGCCAAAGCTCTCCGTCAGTGCCTCATCGTCCAGGGCGCCGAAGCCGAGGGTTTCCGGCCACTGGGAGAAGGGCCCGGCCAGGATGGAGGCGCCGGGGTTGTTGGAGAAGTGGTGGCGCGGGTCGGTGGACAGTGTGACGGGGATGCCCAGGCGTGTGCCGGCGGCGAGTTCCTGCACGGCGTTGTGCCAGGCTGCCAGCTCGGCGCCGGAGGGGGCTGAACCCAGTACATTGAAGTGCGTCATTGCCTTGTCCACAACCATCTCGGTCACGCCCGGCAGCTTGAACGGGGAGTCGCTGGGCTCCAGCGTCCCGTTGCCGCCGGGGACCACCATGGTGTGGAAGAACAGCCCGGCCTTTTCCTCCAGGGTCATCTGTCCCAGCAGGATCTCAACCCGCTCCGCCACCGGGAGCGATGCGTCCCGGAAGCTGGTGTCGACGGCCTGGGCCTGCGGATCTTCATTGTTCACGCGTGCACTCCTCAAAGGTGGATGTTTGAAAACAGTAGCCCGCTCTGTTTTCAGCGTCAAGGGTTTTTTGTGCCCTAAGCTGGCTTCATGGCTGCACGAGGATCATATGCAAAAGGCATCGCCAAGCGCGATGAAATTCTGACCACCGCGCTGCGGGTCATTGCCGAACGCGGCTACCGCAAGACGTCCCTGCGCGAGCTTGCCGCGGCAGTTGGCCTGAGCCAGACAGGCCTGCTGCACTACTTCGGCACCAAGGAGGACCTGTTCATTGCGGTGCTCCGCAAGCGCGACGATGTGGACACGCAGACGTACATCGTGGAGGCCGGGGAAACCGAACGCATCAAGGGCTTCTTCAATGTGATCCGGCACAACGCGGATGTGCCCGGCCTGGTCCATCTGTACACCCAGTTTTCCGCCGAGGCCTCAGAGGCCGAACACCCCGCCCACGGTTACTTCCAGGAACGCTCGGCATATTTCCGCCAGATCATGGTCGCCGCAATCCGGGAAGACCAGGACCTGGGCCGGCTGCCGGCCTCCCTTGACGCTGACGGCATCGCCCTGCTCATGCTGGCGGCCAGTGACGGCCTCCAGAGCCAGTGGCTGCTGGACAGCACCGTGGACATGCAGGCCCACCTTTCCCTTCTTTGGGACTCACTGACCCGGGTATAGCAGCCACCAGGCTGCCCGGGCCACTGGACCTGCGCACCGTTTAGCCGCCAACCGCGCGCCACTCATGGAGTGGCGCGCGGTTGGCATTTAATGGTGCGCCGCTGCCGTGAATCCATGCAGCAAAACCCTTGTGCGCCGAAACCGAGCGATGTACGGTATTCACACACGGCTCAACGACGAGCCCCTTTTACCGAGGACTACCGACATGGCAATGACGTCCCAAGCAACTGGTGTGATGGATGGGCTGGCGGATCCGCCGCCACTGGTCAAGGGCAGCGTAAAGCGCCTTCTGGGCTGGATCATCCCGGCCAACATCAGCATTTTCATCATCTGGGGCGCGGTCCCCGGCATTCTTCTCCCGCTGCAGGTCGCAGGGGTGGACCCGGCCAACAAGATCGCCAACCTCGGCGTCATCTCCACCATTAGCTCCTTCGCCGCCATGCTGGCCCAGCCCATTGCGGGCCTGATCTCCGACCGCACGCGCTCACGGTTCGGGCGGCGCGCCCAGCTGATGGTGGGCGGCACGTTGATTGGCGGCCTGGCCCTTATCGGCATGGCCATGGCCAACTCGCTCGTGCAGATCGGCATTGCCTGGGTCATTGTCCAGGTCGCCTACAACTTCACGCAGGGCCCGCTCAGCGCCATCCTCCCGGACCGCGTTCCCCGCGCCGCCCGCGGCACGTTCTCGGCACTTGCCGGGCTGGGCATGATGCTTGGTGCCATTGGCGGGCAGATCGTCGGCTCCATGTTCGCTGCCAACATCCCCTTTGGCTACATGTTCTTTGCCGGCCTGGCCGTCCTGGTGATCACCCTCTTTGTGGTCTTCAACCCGGACCACGCCAGCAAGGACATGAAGCGTGAACCCTTCTCGCTCACGGTGTTCCTGAAGACGTTCTGGGTGAACCCCATGGCCCACCCCGACTTCTTCTGGGCCTTCACCGGGCGCCTGCTGCTCTACACCGGCTACTTTGCCGTCACCGGCTACCAGCTGTACATCCTTTCCGACTACATCGGCCTGGGCGACGGCGCAGCCGCAGCCATCCCGCTGTTCGGCCTCGCCAGCCTGGCCGGCATCATCACGGCAACCCTCATTGCCGGCCCCATGTCCGACCGGATCGGCCGCCGCAAGATCTTCGTCTTCGTCTCCTCCGTGCTCGTGGGTCTGGCCCTGATCATCCCCATGGTCATGCCCACCTTCACCGGCTGGCTGCTGTTCACTGTCATCTCAGGCCTCGGCTTCGGCGCCTTCCAGGCAGTTGACCAGGCACTCATGAGCGAGGTTCTCCCCTCTGCCGATTCCTTCGCCAAG
The DNA here is from genome assembly GCF_027568515.1 of Arthrobacter sp. HY1533. GTDB lineage: Bacteria > Actinomycetota > Actinomycetes > Actinomycetales > Micrococcaceae > Specibacter. The sequence continues at coordinate 100,448 of NZ_JANKZF010000001.1, forward strand.
GACCTGGGCGTGGTGAACATTGCCGCGACTCTGCCCCAGACCCTCGCACCGGGATTGGCCAGCATTGTGATCCTCACCTTCGGCGGCTACATTGCCCTCTTCCCCATTGGCATTGCCCTGTCCATCCTGGGCGCTTTTGCCGTCTGGTTCATCAAGGGTGTGCGCTAGGTGCCGGCCACCCCGAGCCGGACGACGCCGGACCGTCGCCGCCTGCTCGCCTCAGGCCTTGCGCTGCTGCTCGCCTTTGCCGTCTTCGCCTGGTTTGTGTCGTTGAACGTCAACGCCCCGTTCGTCCAGGGCCTCGATGATGCCTGGCGGGGGCTGGTGGGATCGGGGCCGGGTCCGGAAACGGCGCCCCTGCCCATGTTCTACCAGCACCTGGGCCAGGGACTTGGTGCCCTGCTGTTCATCGTCGTCATCCCCGGCCTGCTGTTCCTTGCCCGGCGCTGGCGTTCTGCACTGTTTGTGTTGGCCTCCATGGTCGGTTCAACTCTGGTTGCCCAGGTCGCCAAGAACCTGGTGGACCGCCCCCGCCCCGCCGCCGATGAGGCCAACGGGCTGTACGGGCCCCTGTTCCAGGTGGACCACGGCTCGCTGCCCTCAGGGCACTCGGTCACGATGGCGTTCATCGTGGTCGCCATGGCCGCACTTCTTCCGCCGGCCCGCCGTTGGATCTGGTGGATCGCCGGTGGACTGCTATCCGTAGGAATGGTGTGGCAGCGGACCCTCATCAACGCCCACTGGTTCTCCGACACCCTGGCCGGACTGGCCGCAGGCGCGGGCGCCACCCTGATCCTGTGGTGGGCGTTCGCGCCCCTGCTGGAGAAGGACCGCGGCAAGCCCCTGCGCAGGGCGAAAGCCCCCATCGATTCCCGACTGAAAACCACCGAAATTGGAGCATCATGACCAACCCCACCCCCGAACAAACCGTCGCGGCCCTCACCCTTGAGCAGAAGGCCGGACTGACCAGCGGCGCGGATTTCTGGACCACCAAGGAAGCCCCCGGCGTTCCCTCCATCATGTTGACGGACGGCCCGCACGGAGTCCGCAAGCAGGACGCTTCCGCCGACCACCTTGGCCTGGCCGGCAGCGTCCCGGCCACCTGCTTCCCCCCGGCCGTGGCGCTCGGTTCCAGCTTTGATGAGGATCTTCTGGTGCGGGTGGGCGAAGCCCTCGGAGAAGAGGCTCGGGCTGAAGGCGTTGGCGTGCTGCTTGGCCCCGGAGTGAACATCAAGCGCTCGCCCCTGTGCGGACGCAATTTCGAGTACCTCTCCGAGGATCCGCTGCTCTCCGGCGTGCTCGGTGCGGCACTGGTCAACGGGCTCCAGTCCCAGGGCGTGGGTGGCTCCCTGAAGCATTTTGCCGCCAACAACCAGGAAACGGACCGCATGCGCGTCTCCGCGGACATTGACGAGCGACCCCTGCGCGAGATTTACCTGCGCGGATTCCAGCGGGTGGTCCAGGATGCCCAGCCGTGGACTGTCATGTGCTCCTACAACCGCATCAACGGCACGTACGCCTCCCAGGATCCGTGGCTGCTGACCTCCGTGCTGCGCAACGAGTGGGGTTTCGCGGGCCTGGTGGTGTCCGACTGGGGCGCCGTGGTGGACCGCGTCGCCTCCCTTTCGGCCGGCCTGGACCTGGAAATGCCGTCTTCCAGCGGCCGCACGGACGCGGAACTGGTTGCGGCCGTCACTTCTGGCACCCTGGATGCAGCCATCCTTGACACTGCCGCCGCCCGCGTGGCGGAGCTGGTGCAGAAGGCGGTTGCCGGCGCGGATGCCAACGCCAGCTACGACGTCGAGGCCCACAATTCCCTGGCCCGCGAGGCTGCGGCGGCCAGCGTTGTGCTGCTGAAGAACGACGGCGTCCTCCCCCTTGCGCGCTCGGCCTCGGTCGCCGTGGTGGGCCACGTGGCCCAGGCGCCGCGCTACCAGGGTGCGGGCAGCTCGCAGATCAACCCCACCCGGCTGGAGAATGCGCTCCAGGAAATCCGTTCCCTGGCCGGCACCGAGGTCCCCTTTGCGCCCGGCTACGGCGAGGACGGCGTGGGGACGCCTGAGCAGACGGCCCAGGCCGTGGCTGTTGCGGGGGCTGCTGAAACCGTGCTGCTGTTCCTGGGCGTCCCCGCCAGCCAGGAGTCCGAGGGCTTTGACCGCGAGCACCTTGAACTGCCCGCGGCCCAGCTTGAACTGCTGGAGGCTGTCCTGGCAGCAAACCCGCGCACAGTTGTGATCCTCTCCAACGGAGGCGTGGTCCGGCTCTCCGGCTTTGCCCACCGCGTGCCGGCACTCGTGGAGGGATGGTTGCTGGGCCAGGCCGGTGGCGGGGCCATCGCCCAGGTGCTGTACGGCGTCGTCAATCCCTCCGGCCGCCTGGCCGAGACCATTCCGGTGCGGCTCGAGGACACCGCGGCCTTTGGCAACTTCCCGGGCGAGCATGGCCACGTCCGCTACGGTGAGGGCCTCATGGTGGGTTACCGGTGGTTCGACGCCCGCAACATGGAGGTGTCGTACCCGTTCGGGCACGGGCTCTCCTACACAACGTTCGAGCTCTCAGGTGCCAGCGCCGTGGCGGACGGAGCCGGCATCACCGTTTCGCTGACCGTCACCAACACGGGCGACCGCGATGGTGCCGAGATCGTCCAGGTGTACACGGGACTGGCCTCCTCCGCCGTTTCGCGGGCGCCGCGTGAGCTCAAGGGCTTCGCGAAGGTCCACCTTGCCGCCGGCGAAAGCCGGGCCGTGCAGTTGTTGCTTCGCCGCGAAGACCTTGCCTACTGGGACACGCGCGTTTCGGCATGGAGCGTGGAAAGCGGCAGCTACACGGTGGAGATCGGGGCCTCCAGCCGCGACATTCGTGCGTCCCTTGCCGTGGATGTTGCGGGCGATGAAGTCCGCGTGCCGCTGACTACCGACTCCAGCATTGGCGAGGTCATGGCGCACCCCGTGGCCGGCCCGATCATGACGGCAGCCATGGGCAGCGGCAGCAATGCTGGGCTCATGAGCGATCCCTCGATCCTGAAGATGCTGGCCTCGGCCCCCATTGGACGCATGATGGGCTTCCCGGGCTCTGGCGTTGAGCCGGAGCAGCTGGAACAGCTCCTGGCCATGGCCAACGCGAGCTGATTGATCCCCTCGTTTCCCCTCCCTGGCCACGGCCGGGGAGGGGAAAGCTGTCTAACGCCCCCCGGCTCCTACTTGCTGCGGAGTGTGTAGGCGCCCTCGGCACAGGCAGCCAGCTGCCAGCCCCCGGGGACCTGCGTTGCCTTGATGTCCGTAACCCCGGTGCCTTCCACCGCGGGCTGGGCCGATCCCGGTATCCACATCTTCAGGCCACAGTTGCGTGCCGTCGTGGTTCCGGCCAGCTGGAATGCCGGCCCCTGGGCGGCCAGGGAGGTGAGCTTGCCGGGCGTACGCATGGGATAGGCACGGCTCAGGTGGTCCAGGATAACCGTTTGCGGTGCAGCGTCACCGCCGGTGGCGCAGTCCTGGACCATGAGCCCGTTGCCCGTGGAGCCCACGCCGTTTTGGGGGTCGCCGCAGGCCTGCTTCCACACCCAATAGGCGCTACCGAGCATGTGCTGGTCCTCCGTGGCGGCGTAGCGCGCCATGCGGGATTCCACATCCGCAGACTCGCCCCAGTAGCCGTACTCGCCGGACCAGAGCGGTGCCCCGTAGCTGTCCGCCACGCGCTGCGCCAGCTGGAACTGGCGTTCCATGCCGACGATGGGCGGGATGCCGAGGTCGCGGTCCATCGTGATGGATTCGGCGTAAAGGTGCGGGGAGAAGACAATGTTGGGATCGTCCGTGAAACCGGGGATGGGTCCGGTGTCGAAGCCCAGCCCGGACCACAGGATGCTCGGCTCGATGAACACCATCTGCGGTGCGCCGGCGGCGCGGATCTCCGTGATGGCCCTGTCAAAGAAGGCGCCCAACTGGTGGGCCGTGGTGACGGGGGCCGTTTCGCCGAAGCCGGGCTCATTGAGGAGGTCGAAGCCGGCCACCATGGGCTCGTCCTTGAACTCCCCCGCAAGCTTGCCCCAGGTCTGGGCCAGCGCTGTTTGGATGCCGTCCGTGTCGAAGTAGAAGTGCTGGAACGCACGGTCGCCGGCGGGTGAGATGTCGCGGCCCGTGAACTGGCAGCGCGGCGCGCCGTCGGTGATGGTGGCCCATTCGGGCGCCCCGTCATAGCCCCACATGGGCTCGGTTCCGGGCCGGCATGCAACGTCCTCGGGGCTGGGCCCGTTCCACCACCCGTCCTGGTGCATGTCCAGCACGGTGTAGATTCCGTGCTGCTTGCCCCACGCCACAGCCTGCTTGATGCGGCCCAGGTACTCGGCGTTGACGGCACCGCGCACCGGTTCGAGGGCCGACCACGAAATGTTAAGCCGCACCACGTTGAAACCGTGGGAGGCCATGTCCGAGTAGTCCACTTCCGTGAGGGGGCGGACCACGGGAAGTGCGGAGTCGTACTGGTAGAAGTCCACAAGCTGGTTTACATTGGCGCCGCGCAGCAGCACCTGATTGCCGTCGCCGTCGGCAATGATGCTGCCGTCGGCACGCAGGAAGGGCGCCGGCATGGCGGGCGCGGCCGGATTTTTCGCCCCGTCCACACCTGTTCGTGGCATGATGCCCGGGAGCCCGAGTGAGAGGACCAGCGCCACCGCACCGGCGGATGCAGTTGCGGCAACCGCCACCCGAGCCGGCAGCGCCACCCGGCGCCTGTCCAGGGCCACGGCCACCAGCCCCACCATCCAGCCCGTGCACGCACCAAAGGCGAGTCCGTCGGCCACCGCAACATACAGTGCCATGAGGGGCCAGATGTCGCCGCGGAAGCCGCCGTCGACCATGAACCCCACAACGCCCTGCACCACACCCACCGCCCCGCCGGCCACGAGTGCCGCGATCCAGCCGCCCAGCACGCCGGGAACCCGGGCGCGGACCAGACGCAGCGCGGGCAGGGCGCAAACAGCCAGCAGGAGCATCGCCACAAGGCTCGAGGTGAACCCCCTGTCAATGCGGGCCACGGGGATTCCGGGCGCGTAGACCGCCCCGGTCCACCAGTGTCCGGCCAGCAGCGGCGCGGCAACGGCCAGGACTGCGGCGGGAATCCACAGCGAGCCGGCGTCGTGGCCCACCAGGTTCCGCTGCCCGCCCAGCCAACGGGTCACGAGAGCCACGATGAGCGCGGCGGGCACGGCCTTGGCGGCCACAAACCCTGCGGCCCAGCCCGCGACGGCCGGGTCCCACGTCATGGCCAGGCACGCGGCAGCCTGGGCCAGCAACACGGCGAGCACCAGGCCGGCCACGTGGGTCCAGAAGCGGTTTCCGGCCCGGAGCGTGGTCCACCACGTCATGGCCAGCAGGACGGGAATGAAGACGAGGTATGGCGCCAGCGGCCACAGGCCAAGGTCAAACCGCAGCTCCGCCCCCTGCCATCCCACCAGGGCCAGCAGGCCTGTTGGGTCGGCCGCGGCCTGGAGTACCACTAGAAGGACCATGGCGGCGAGGGCAACAGCGGTGCGGCGGACCGGATTCATGACACTCCATCGTGGCAAAAGCGTGGCGGGTTACCCGCCCAGCATCTCCCGCCGCAGGCACCCCGTCAATCCCGAGCGGCAATAGGTTTCCATGCCACTGCCAGCCCCGGACGACGTCGGCGCGTCAGTTGCGCTTTCCGCGGTCCCTGCGCGGGGCCTGAAGCCAGGGACGGAGCAGCCGCGTGCTCAGCGGCAGGAACAGGTACGTCATCATGGGCGTCAGGAGGCAAACGTTCAGGAGCACGGACAGCGGCAGCGGCCAGGAACCGGTCAGGGGGTGCAGCAGGAAGTTGGCCAGCAGGCTCAGCGGGAAGAAGGGCAGGAAGATGCTGATGGCCTGCTTCCAGCGCGGGGGGACCACGGTTTCCGGGACGCTGATGCGGGAGTCGCCGGGCTGGTCAAACCAGCCCTCGATGCCGGTGCGGTGTTCCACGCGCGTGATTTCCATGATGCTGCCGGCGCTGTCGATCCACCACTTGCGCTCATCGGAGTCGTCCCAGGCCCGCAGCGATTCGGCGTCGGCGAAGCGGTACATGGCGTGCCATTCATCGGAGTCCGGGGCAGTCCGGACCCAACCCGAGCCGAGGTAGCCGGGCCATTCGCGGGCCAGCTCCTGGCCGGCATGCGCCCAGGCGGCAAACTGGCGGTGGTAGCCGGGCTGCACGGAGCGGGCGATGGAAACGGTGACGGGCTGGGAATTCTGCACTGCACCATGTTAGAGGATATTCGCAAGGGCCGCCCGCATGGCGGACGCGGGCGCCGCAGGGCGCTGACTCTAGTGGTGCGTCTTCCCGTATGTTCCGTGCGTGGCGATCAAGCCCATGATGACCGTGACCAGCACGATGCATCCAATGGCAATGGCAAGCCCCATCATGTCCATGGTGTTCAGCTCCTTGGTACGGGCCGGGTGTCCGGCTGTTTCCATCATCCACCCGCCGAGGGGGCGTGGCCAGAGCTGTGCGGCCCGGTTATGATCAAGGAAATCCAACAAGGAATGGAGCACCCCATGCAGCTCGGCGCATTCTCAGTCAGCCTCGCGGTCAAGGACATCAAGGCCTCCGTGGCATTCTACGAAAAACTTGGATTCACCAGCCATGTGGGCGACGTTGCCCAGAACTGGCTTGTCATGAAGAACGGGGAGGCCGTGGTGGGGCTGTTCCAGGGCATGTTTGAGAAGAACGCGCTCACCTTCAACCCCGGCTGGGACCAAAACGCCCAGGCAGTGGCACCCTTCACCGACGTGCGCGAGCTCCAGGCGCAGCTCAAGGCAGACGGTGTCGAGTTCATTGCGGAGGCCGACCCGGACACCACCGGTCCGGCGAGCTTCGTCATTGCCGATCCCGACGGCAACCCCGTCATCGTGGACCAGCACGTCTGACCGGCCGGCCGAGCCAGGAGCACAGCCATGAAACTGACCTTGACGGAATTTGTGAGCCTGGACGGCGTCTCCCAGGGGCCCGGTTCGCCGGACGAGGACACGAGCGGCGGCTTCACCGGCGGCGGCTGGTTTGTCCCCCACATGGACCAGGATTTCATCGACCAGGCCGCCACGTGGCTCCAGGAGGCGGACGCACTCCTGCTGGGCAGGAAAACCTATGACGCGTTCGCCCGCGACTGGCCGGAAATCACCGACCCGAACGACCCCTTCACGACACTCATGAATGGGCTGCCCAAGTACGTGGCCTCCAACACCCTTGCGGCAGGATCGTGGAACCCCACCACTGTTCTGTCCGGTGACATTGCCGGCAAGATCCGGGAGCTCAAGGCCGGCCCCGGGCGGGAAATCCAAATCCACGGCAGCTCCATCCTTGCCCAGTCCCTGCTGGCCGAGGGGCTGATCGACGAGATCCGCCTGGTGGTTGCCCCTGTGGTGGTGGGCAGCGGCCGCAGGCTGTTCCCCGACGGCGTTGCCCCCTTGGGCCTGCGCCTGATCGGCACCACTGCAACCCCGGGCGGCCTGGCCCTGCACAGCTACCAGGTCACGGGCAGCGCGGGCCACGGCACGTACACGGGCGTTGGCGACGTCCCTTCCTGATCCACCACGGCGGTTGCCGGCTGCCAGCACAAGCCACCTCCCGTCGTCGTGCTTGGGCAGGAGTCAGTGCAGCCCCACACCCAGCGTGGGTTCGGCAGTGGCCGGCGCAGCCACCTTCGGCTCGCGTCGCCCGGTCCGGGTGGCCCCGATGCCGGCCGCGATCACGAGCACGATCCCGGCGAGGGCAGCCGGGCGCGGCACCTGGCCCAGGACAAACAGGCCGACCACGAGGGCGATGGCCGGTTCCAGGCACATGAGCGTGCCGAAGGCCGCGGCCGTCAGCCGGCGCAGCGCCAGCAGTTCCAGGCTGAAGGGAATGACCGGCAACAGCAGGGCCAGGGCAAATCCAAGCAGGAGCAGTTGCCAGTCGAGCCGGGCGATCGTGGCCGGCCCCACCACGAGCGTGGCGGCAATGGCGGCCACGGGCAGGGAGACGGCCAGGGCGCTGATGCCATGGACGGAGTCGCCGGCGCGCTGGGTCAACAGCACGTAGACGGCCCAGCACGCTGCCGCGCCGAGTGCGAACAGCACACCGGCCAGGTCTGCGGCCCCATGCCACGGCTCCGTCAGGAGAAGCACGCCCGCTGCCGCGGACAACGCCCACCAGCGGGCCACTCCCCTGCCCTGGATGACGGCGATGGACAGCGGGCCCAGGAACTCAAGGGCGCTGGCCGTGCCCAGCGGGATGGTTTCCACCGCGAGCATGAAGCACAGGGTCATGCCCGCGGTCGCCACGCCGAGCAGGGCCAGCATCAGGAGGGTCCGGGCAGTGAATTTGTGGCGCCACGGCCTGGCAATGGCCACGATGATGACGGCAGCCCAGGCCAGGCGCAGCCAGCCCACTCCCTCGGCGCCCAGCTGGCCGGTCAGGCCAACCGAGGCGGCAAGGCCCAGCTGCACGCAACACATGGCGGCGAAGGCCATCAGGGTGCCGGTGCCTGCGGAGTTCCTGGTCAAGGGGGATGTCATTGCCCAAGTACACCGCGATTCATCTGTCCACGTCCACGTGAGAAATAGGACTATATTGTTCGCAAATCATGGACAATAGACCTATGGAAACCAGGCGGCTGCAATATTTGCTGGAACTGTCCCGTGTGGGCTCGATGCGGGCTGTCGCCGAGCAGCTCGGGGCCACCACCTCCACCGTCTCGCAGCAGATTGCCATGCTGGCGGCCGAAACGGGTGCCCAGTTGCTGGAACCGGACGGCCGGGGTGTCCGCTTGACCCCTGCCGGGCGGAGGCTGGCGGAACACGCCAGGGTGATCCTTGCCGCCGTGGACGCGGCGCGCCTGGACCTTGACCCCGCGGCCGAGCCCTCGGGCACCGTGCGCGTTGCCGGCTTCGCCACGGCCATCCGCAGGGCGCTCATGCCGGTGATCCACGAGCTGGCCCTGGAGCACCCGGCGCTGGACATCGTGGTGTTGGAGCATGAGCCGGCCGAGGCCATGAAGAAGCTGGCTGCGGGCCACATAGACCTGGCCCTGACCTACGAATACAACCTGGCACCCGAGCCGCCCTGGCCCGGCATTGACACCTTGCAGTTGTGGACCACTCCGTGGGGGCTGGGCGTGCCGGCGGCCTCTGCACCGCTGGCCGGGGCGGAAGCAAATGCGGCCGGGGTGCTCTCCGCATTCCGCGGCCACGACTGGATCGGCAACTCACGCAACCAGGCCGACGAGACCGTGTTGCGGACGTTCGCGGCCATGGCCGGCTTTGAACTGACACTGCGCCACCAGTCCGACAGCCTGGATTTGGTGGAGGACCTCATCGTGGCCGGGCTTGGCGTGGGGCTGTTGCCGCTGGACAGGCCGCCGGTTCCCGGGGTCTCCATCATTCCGTTGGAGAATCCTGGCCTGCAGCTGCGCGCCTTCGCCAGGACGGTGCAGGGCCGCAGCTCATGGCCTGCGCTGGCCCTGATCCTGGACAGGCTGGTCCGGGCCGCATGATCCGGACCTGCTAGCCCGCGTCCAGGAACGCCAGGGCGGCAACCACCAGGGCCCGGACGCCCACGGACAAGGTCGGATCGGGCACCGGGGCGAAGAATGGCGAATGGTTGGCCGGAATGTCCCTGTCAACCGTTCCCGCAGCAACGGCGGCGGAGTAGGCGGCGGGGTCCGAGCCTCCCAGAAACCAATAGGTGTACGGGGCCCCGAAGGCATCGGGGACGGCGCTGAAATCCTCCGAGGCGGTCTGGCGCTGCGCACCCTGCACCGACCGCGGTCCGAAGTGCGCCGCAAATGCTTGGGTCACCGTTTCCGTGGTCCCGGGGTAGTTACTGGTCAGCGGGAACTGGTCGTAGTACTCAAAATCGGGTTCACGGGGTGAACCTGCCGCAGCGCATTCGCCCCGGACAATCCGCTCAATGGCCGCCAGGACGCGGCGGCGCACGGCGTCGTCATAGCTGCGGATGTTCAGCAGCAAGGTGGCGCGGTCCGGGATGATGTTGGACTTGGTGCCGGCGTTGAGCGCGCCCACCGTGACCACGGCAAACTCCCCCGGCTTGGTCTCACGCGAGACGATTGTCTGCAGCTTGAGCACGATCGAGGCGGCCAGCACCACGGGATCCACCGACATGTGCGGCATGGAGCCGTGTGATCCCACGCCGTGGACGGTGACCTTGATGGAGTCGGCGGCCGAAAGGACCGGGCCTGCCGCCGTGGCCAGGGTTCCGGCCGGCAGTGGCATGACGTGCTGGCCCAGTACGACGCCGGGGCGGGGCACCTTGTCTGCCAAGCCGTCCCCAACCATGGCCCGGGCACCGCCGCCAGCCTCCTCCGCGGGTTGGAACAGGGCGATGAACGTCCCCCGCCATGCGCTCCTGGCCTGCCCCATGAGCTTGGCTGCTCCGAGCAGGGCCGTGACGTGGACGTCGTGCCCGCAGGCGTGCATGACCCCGTCGGATTGGGAGGCGTAGGGCAGGCCCGTGGCCTCGGTGACGGGCAGGGCATCCATGTCGGCGCGCGCCATGGCCACAGGGCCGCTGCCATTGGCCAAAACTCCCACCACGCCGGTGCCGCCAATGTGCTGCACCGCGAAGCCGAACCGGCCAAGCGCCTCCGCCACCATCTCGGAGGTGGCATGCTCCTGGAAGCTCAGCTCAGGGTGCGCGTGCAGCTGCCTGTACGTTTCGCCAAGCCAGTCCAGTTCATTTTCCAGCCCTGCGAGGACGGATTCCTCCACCGCTGAACGGTCCACGCCACCACTCCCTTTCCCGCCGGCGGCCGGCCGGCCCGCTTGCTGACGAGTTCCACCCTAGACCCCGTTGCCTTGCGTGCACTGGGCGGCCGCTAGGCTGTTGCCATGAAACGTACGACGGCGGTCCTGCTGGCGGCAGGTGCCGGGACCAGACTAGGGCTGGGCCCCAAGGCCTTGCTGCCATTCCGTGACGGCACTCTTCTGGCCCACGCGGCCCGGCAGCTGCTGGACGGAGGGTGTTCCGAGGTGGTCGTGGTGGTTGGCGCCGGTGCCGCCGAGGTGCGGGCCACTCCCCTGCCGCCGGCCTGCAGTTTTGTGGAGAACCCGCGTTGGGGCGAAGGAATGGGCAGTTCCTTCGCCGCAGGGGTCGCCGCTGCCGGCGGCGGACAGGTTCTCGTGGCGCTCGTGGACCAGCCCGGAATGACGTCGAAACTCGTGGCTCGGCTGCTGAACAGTCAACAGCCCGGGCGAATCACGGCCGCGGGCTACGCCAACGCGTTTGGGGCCCATGGTGACGGATCCCTGCGGCGAGGAAATCCGGTGCTGTTCCCGGCAGACCTTGCGGCTGCGGCTGCCGACTCAGCCACGGGTGATTCCGGGGCACGGGAGTATCTCGCGGCCCACCGGGACCTGGTGGACGTGGTGGACTGCTCAGACCTTGGCGACGGGGCCGACGTCGACACCCCCGCCGACCTCCATCTTTTGGAAGGCCACCCCGCATGACCCAGGCGCCTCCCAATGCTCCGCAACATGAACGCACAACGATGTGGCGGAGGCTTGCGCAAAAACCGCTGCTGTGGGCGCTGCTTTGTGCCGCCGCAATGCTGCCCTGGGTCCTGTCCGGCAACGGCATGGACTTCCCGCCCTTCCTGATCGGGCTCGTTGGCGGCTGGCTGTGCGGCTTTGCGTTTGTCAACGCAACGCTCGAGATGGATAACCCCAGGATCGGCGCGCTGGTCCACCTGGCCGGTGCCGTGGTTTTCGGCCTCACCCTCCACTGGCTCGTGTTCGAGGGCAGCGGCAAGCTCAATGACCTGCCCAGTGTGGTGAAGTCTGTGCTGCATGCCGCGCAAATGGCAGCCATTCCGGCGGTCGGATGGATCTGGCTGGGGCTCATTCACCGTCTCAGCCACTTCGTGTCCAGGCCGTCCGCCCGCCGGAAGAAGGCGACGCCCGCAGCGCCGGAATGGCAGCTTGAAAACCCTGGCACAGTGGTACATTTCCATGCCGTGGCCATGACCGTGCGAACACTGAACTGGATCTTGGCCATTGTCTTTGCCGCCGTGGCTGCCGTCCTGGTCTACATCCTTTTCACTTTCGACTGGTTCATGAATACAGGCAGCAGCACGGTTGTCGTCCTGCTTTGCGGGGCGCTTGGCCTGCCGGCCTTCCTGCTGGTGAAGGCGGTTGTGGGGCGCAGGACAATGGCTTGCAGCGTCCACTTCACCCGGGATCGCCTGCGAATTGACGCTGGCACCTCGTCGTTTTCCGTGGCGCTCGCCCAACTCGAACACCTCAGCTGGCGCAGCGAGGGTTCCTACGCGCGCGCGGAAGCCCGCGGCCCGGGCATGGATGTTTCGCTGATTGTCGGCCTGGCGCGCATGCCCGAGGCAACTCTGCCGAAGCTACCGCCGCTGTCGGAGCAAACCATGCAGCGCCTCATCAATGCCGGCTTGTCCAGGCGCCGCGGCCGCCGTCCCACTCACGTGCAGTTTGACGCCGGGACCGCGCCCAACGCTGGTGGCTGACCTCACGCCGTCGTGCGCGGTGGACTGCAGCTCCGGATTATTTAGACTACACATGTAGTCAAATGAGGAGTAGGCTTGCCGTGCAAGACCGCCCGTGGTCCTGCACAGGAGGTTTCGGATGGACATTCGCGCCCAGCGCACGGTCGCTGCCATGCACAGGGCAATCCTTGCGCTTGCCGAGCAGGAAGATGTCCAGGACCTGCCAGTGGCAAAGGTGGCAGGGGAAGCCGGCATCAACCGCGTGACGTTTTACAACCACGCCGCCAATCCTTGCGAACTTCTGCTGGCTGCACTCCGGCCGGAACTGGACCAGATCCGGGCACAGTTCCTGGCCGAGGCCGCGGCCCGGCCGCAGGGACCTGGCGGAATGATTGTTGACCGGGCAGTGGCAGAACATCTCGTGGCCAGGCGCATGGTCTACCGCCGCAACCTCCCAGCCAATGGCCACGGCTTTCTGGCGGATTTCCTGTCCGACCACTTTGCCGAATCGGTGCGAATCTTCCTCGCCGCCCGCCATGGATCGATGCCTGGCGGGCCGGACGATTCATTGCGGCCGAAGGCCTTGATGGACGCTGTCACCGCCCAGTTTCTTGCCCACGGGGCAACCGGCGCAATCGCTGTGTGGCTGCACTCCCCGGATCCACTCGAGCCGGGCCAGCTGTCCGGGCTGCTGAGGGATTTGATGCCGCATTGGTGGACGCAGGCAGCGCCGGATTCCCTCCCTGAAATCCACTAAAGGAATCACTCCGCCAGCCGCCCCGCCATTCAGGCGGGCCAACCATGAAAAGGATGAAACACGCATGACCATGCACATGAAGGCAGTTCAATACCGCGAGATCGGCGGACGCCCCGAAGTTGTGACGATCCCCGTTCCTGTGATTGGGGCAGGCGAGGTCCTTCTGAAGGTGACCGCCGCAGGCGTATGCCACTCCGATGAGTTCGTCATGAGCCTGCCGGCAGAGGCCTACACCCTGCCGCTGCCCCTCACCCTGGGACATGAAGGCGCCGGCATTGTTGCCGCGATTGGCGAGGGCGTCACGGCGGTCAAGGTGGGCGACCCGGTTGCCGTCTACGGCCCGTGGGGTTGTGGGCACTGCATTCGCTGTGCCCAGGGCAAGGAAAACTACTGCCTGAATGCCGCAACGGAAGGCATCCGCCCTCCGGGTCTCGGAGCCCCCGGCGCCATGGCCGAATACATGGTGGTCAACAATGAGCGCCACCTGGTGCCTCTGGGCGACCTTGATCCTGCCCTCAATGTTGCACTGACGGATGCGGGACTCACGCCGTATCACGCAATCAAGACGTCCCTGCCCAAGTTGGGTGCAGGTTCAACGGCCGTGGTGATCGGCACCGGGGGTCTGGGCCATGTTGCCATCCAGATCCTGCGCGCCATCAGCGGCGCCACGGTGGTCGCCCTGGATATCAACGATGAAAAGCTGGAGTTGGCCAGGAAGGTGGGCGCCCACCATGCCCTGTTGTCCAACGCCGACGCCGTGGCGGCCGTCCGTGAGTTGACCGGCGGACGTGGAGCGGACGCCGTGTTCGACTTCGTCGGCATGCAGGCCACCGTTGACCTTGGCGCCCAGATGGCCGCGTCCGAGGCCGACATGCAGATTGTGGGAATAGGCGGCGGCGCCCTCAAGGTCGGGTTCGGGCATGTGCCGTACGACATGGCTGTCCGCGCACCCTACTGGGGCTCACGCTCGGAACTCATTGAGGTGCTGGAACTGGCCCGCACAGGAGCCTTGCATGTCGAGGTCCAGACCTTTTCCATCGATGACGCCCCCAAAGCCTACGAACTGCTCCATGAAGGAAAGATCAGCGGACGCGCCGTGATTCTGCCCAACGGCTGAGCCGTATCGCTTCGACGGCGGCAGGCCACCTTCAGTGAAAGGTGGCCTGCCGCCGTTCTGCCTTAAGCGTCCGCTCCCCCGTCACCTGCGCCGACCGAATATTGACCTCCACCAATCCTTTGCAATCTTCGATTGTAAGCGCTTACACTAGTCTCCGTGAGTGCAGGATTACCCATAATCCCCGCCCTTTCCCCTGCAGGTGAGTTCCATGGACAACGCCCTGGTTTTGACGCCTGCTTGAGTTCGCAATCCACCATTTTGTGAGCACGATTTATGAACCACGTATTGACCACTGCATCTGTTAAGGAAAGGGCTGAGGCCGTGTTAAATGGGTAAGCTCCACCGTGCCACCATCCAGGACGTTGCCATGCTGTCCGGATTGTCCATATGCACAGTTTCGAGGGCCCTGCGGGGGCTCCCCAACGTTTCGGAAACATCCCATGCCAAGGTCGCCGATGCTGCGGCCAAGCTGGGGTATGTGGCCTCGTCCGCGGCCTCCCGGCTGGCTGGCGGCAGCACCGGCTCCATCGCCATCATCGCCCCCACCACCACCGCATGGTTCTTTGCCCATGCCGTGGAGTCGGCCGAGGAGGTGTTTGCCGCCAGCGGACACGACACCATGATCATCAGCCTGCGCAACAACCCAGCAGTGCACCAACGCCTGTTTGGGGACCTGGCTGCACTGTCGCAAAAAGTGGACGGTGTGCTGCTGCTCAACATCGACTTGTCGGATGAGGAAATCGAGGCCCTGGCTGCATCGCCACTGGCAGTGGTCAGCGTGGGCATGCACAACGTGCCCTGGGACAACGTGGGCATCGACAACGTCGCCGCTGCCCGTTCGGCCACCGAACACCTGCTGGACCTGGGTCACTGGGACCTGGCCATCCTTTCCGACCGCGAAAAGGGCAACCGTTCGGTGCTGACCGCCACGGAACGGCGTCACGGCTTTGAATTGGCCCTTGCCGACCGGGACCTCATGGCAGACCCCGACCTGATGATCGACGCCGGTTCCAGCATTGAGAGGGGGCAGCATGCCATGAACGATCTCATTGAGAACCGGCGACTTCCAAGCGCCATATTTGCCGGCTGCGACGAAACTGCTTTCGGCGCCCTGACTGCTCTGCGGGAACATGGACTGTCCGCGCCAAAGAACGTTTCCATCATCGGCCTGGATGAACACCCGATGAGCAGGTTCATGGGGCTGAGCACCGTGCAACAACCCGTTGCCGACCAAGGCGCCTTCGCGGCGAACCTGCTCGAGGAAAGGCTGCAAAACCCGGATGCCGACTTTGAACCGGCAAACCACGTGCTGCCCACCACCTTGCTCACCCGCAAAAGCACCCGGCGCAAGCGCTAACATCACACGTCTGAAAGGACACACCGTGCACGCACACTCCCCCCTCGACCCCTGGGCCGGAGCCAAGGCAGTCCTCTTTGACCTCGATGGTGTGCTCACACCCACCGCCGAGGTCCATGAGACCGCATGGAAGGAACTCTTCGACGGCTATTTGTCCCGGATTCGCTCCACGCAGCATTACCGCGGCAACGACTACTTTGAGCACATTGACGGCAAGCCCCGTTTTGACGGGGTCCGCGATTTCCTGGCCTCACGCAGCATCGTGCTGCCCGAAGGCGGGTTGAGTGATGACCCGTCATTGGACACCGTCCACGGCCTGGGAAACCGCAAAAACAAGGTGTTCAATGACATCGTCTCTTCCCGCGGGGTGGCCCCCTACCCGGGATCTGTGCGGTTCATTGCCGAGGCCGAGGCCCGCGGCCTGATCCTCGCTGTGGTCTCCTCATCCAGGAACGCCCCTGCGGTGCTCAAGGCAGCCGGCTTGGAGAAGCATTTCCCCATCGTGGTGGACGGGGTGGTGGCCAACGCCAAGCACCTGCCAGGGAAACCACACCATGCAACGTACAGCTATGCAGCAGAACTGCTGGGACTGCCCACCAACACGTGCATCGTGGTGGAGGACGCCGTCTCAGGTGTGCAGGCCGGGGCGGCAGGCGACTTCCACTCCGTCATCGGGGTCAACCGCGGAGCCGGAGCCCAGACGCTGCTCGACGCCGGAGCCAGCTACGTGGTGGATGACCTCGCCGACTTGCTGTGACTCGCCACTGCACCACTGCACCACCGCCCCACCGGATTCCACATGACGCCACCACTAGTAACCAAGGACCGCCAACCGCTATGGCACTGATTTCATCAGATCGAACCCGCTTTCCCGTAGACCCGTGGAAGCTGCTGGAAACAAGGCACGCCCCCGGACAGGCGGGCGCGCTGGAAACCAACTTCAGCATTGGCAACGGCCATCTGGGCATCCGCGGTGCCCACTTCTCCCCCGCGGACACCGAACTGCCCGGAACGTTCATCAACGGCTTCCACGAAACGTGGGAGATCAAGCACGCAGAAAACGCGTTTGGTTTTGCCCGCACGGGCCAGCGGATCCTCTACGTGCCGGACGCCCACAACTTCACTGTGGTCATTGACGGGGAGGAACTCTCCTTGCTCAGTTCCGCCGTCCTTGAATACCGGCGCTCCGTTGACTTCGCGACAGGCATCTACGCCGCCGAGATCACCTGGGCTTGCCGTTCCGGCGCCGTGGTCACCACCACGGAACGGCGTGCTGTGGGTTTTGAGGTGCGCAGCAACCTTGGGCTGTCCCTGTCGCTGCGCAGCGACCGGGATGTCAACGCTGACATCACCTCCATGCTGGTGAACCGGCAGGACCAGCCCGTGGAGGACCAATCCATCTCCGACCCGCGCCGCTCGGGCCGTCACGCCGGCAGGGTCTTGCTGCCGCTTGATTTGGAGGGTGCCGGCGGATCGCTGCGCATGTCCTGGCAAACTGCCGAGTCGCACCAACGGGTGGGAGTCGCCGTCGACCACGTCTTGTCCACGCAAGAGCTGCCCGTGGAGACCGTGGTGGACCAGGACCTCAGCACCGTCCGGTACGTCGTGGCCGTAGCAGCCGGGGACACGCTCACGCTGGAGAAATCCGTGAGCTACGCGGTGGCCGACAGTGGGCAGGACACGGATGTGCGCGCCGTGGCCGCCGCCGAGTTGCGCCCGGTGCCGGAGATTCTTGCCGACAGCACCGCCCACTATGCCCGGTACTGGGCCACGAGCGACATCGTGGTGGGTGCCCTGCCGGAACTGCAGCAGGCGGTGCGGTGGAACCTGTTCCAGCTCGCCGCGGCCACGGCCCGTGCCGACGTGGCGGGCATCCCCGCCAAGGGAGTCTCCGGCTCCGGCTACGAGGGGCACTACTTCTGGGACCAGGAAATCTACCTGCTGCCGTACCTGACGTACAACAAGCCAGAAGCGGCCCGCGCGGTCCTGCAGTTCCGCCATGACCTGTTGCCGCTGGCCAAGGAGCGTGCCGCCGAGTTGAGCGTTGACGGTGCCCTGTTCCCCTGGCGGACCATCAACGGGC
Organism: Arthrobacter sp. HY1533; assembly: GCF_027568515.1. Classification (GTDB taxonomy): domain Bacteria; phylum Actinomycetota; class Actinomycetes; order Actinomycetales; family Micrococcaceae; genus Specibacter. The sequence goes on from NZ_JANKZF010000001.1 coordinate 118,261, forward strand.
TGGAGTCCAGCGCGTACTATGCCGCGGGCACCGCGCAGTTCCACATTGCCGCGGCCGTGGCCTTCGCTACCAACCGGTACGCATGGGCCAGCGCCGACGCCGACTTCAAGGACCATCAGGGCGCGGACCTGCTCGTTGAGACGGCCCGCATGTGGGTGTCGCTGGGCTTCTTTGGCGCCGACGGTTCCTTCCACATTCACGGGGTGACCGGCCCGGACGAGTACACGGCAGTGGTCAACGACAACCTCTACACGAACGTGATGGCGCGCTTCAACCTGCGTGCGGCCGCCGCATGCGCGCATCCCGGGGTCACCGACGAGGAAAGGGCTGTGTGGCGGGAGGCCGCAGACCGCATGCACCTGCCCTTTTCCCGGGAGCACAATATCTACTCCCAGGACAATGACTTCATGACCCTGGAGGCGTGGGACTGGGACACCCCGCGGGAGAAATACCCGCTGCTGCTGCACTTCCACCCACTGGTCATCTACCGGCACCAGGTGCTCAAGCAGGCCGACACGGTGCTTGCGATGTTCCTGCAGTGGCAGGATTTCACGGCCGAGGAAAAACGGCGCGCCTTTGACTTCTACGACCCCATCACCACCGGAGACTCCACCCTGTCGGCGTGCGTGCAGGGCATCATGGCAGCCGAGGTGGGCCACCCGGTGCAGGCCATGGCCCACTTCACCGAGGCCTTGTTCATCGACCTGGACAACTCGCACAACAACACGATCGACGGCGTCCACATCGCCTCCACGGGCGGCATCTGGAGCTCGCTCGTATCCGGTTTTGCCGGCATGCGAGACCAGGGTGCTATGCTGAACTTCGACCCCCGCCTGCCCGCCGATTGGGACAGCCTGGACTTCAAGCTGAAGATCCGCGGCGGACTGTTGGGCGTCTCCCTCACGCATGCCGGCATCACGTTCACGTACGACGCCGGCACGCCCCTCCAGCTCAAGGTCCGGGACACCGTGGTGTCCGTCGCCGCGGGCGCCCCTGTAACAGTTGCTCTGGCTGAGGCGCCCGTCCTGGTCCCCCTGGCGGGCTAAATGGAGGTCTCGCAGTAGAATCAGGCTCCATGGGGAAAAGACGGGCCGGGGTCGAGCCACAGAATCAGCGCCGAGGTCATTGGCCCCTGCCAGACGCCACGAGTGGCGGACTGTCCGGCACCGTCCCACAAGCCAGGCATTTGTCCCTGAAAAAGAAACCAACCATCTGGGCCAAGATCGGCATCGCCCTGTTGCTGGTGTCGGTTCTCGTCCTGGGTGCCGGGGCGGCGGCGTACGTCAAGCTGCAGAACAATATCCAGTCAGAGGATTTGTACCAGCCTGGAGAGACCCAAACCTCGGCTCCACCGGAGGATGACAAGAGCCCGATCGACATTTTGGTGGTGGGGACCGATACCCGTTCGGGAGCGGATTCCAGGTATGGCAGTGCGGACGATTCCGGCGGCGAGGGATTTGCCGATGTCATGATGGCCGTGCATGTCTCCGGTGATCGCCAGCGGGTTACAGTCGTCAGCATTCCCAGGGACACAGTGGCCCCGTTCCCCGGCTGTGTGGATGCAGCAGGTGGTGACCCCTGGCCGGCCATGGATGCCCAAATGCTCAATGCCGCGCTCAAGATGGGCGGGCCATCCTGCCTCCGCAAAACGTTGGGCGATCTAACTGGCATCTCCTTCGGCCATTTCATGGTCGCCGACTTCAACGCGGTCGTGGACCTGAGCAACACAGTTGGCGGCGTTGAAGTCTGTGTTGACCAGCCGATCGATGATCTCAAGTCACACTTGAAGTTGCCCGCAGGAAACAGCACGATTCAGGGCGAGGACGCCTTGGCGTTCCTGAGGACCAGAAGCGCCTTCGGGGACTCCAGCGACCTGGCCCGGATCACTGCCCAGCAAGGCTTCCTTTCCTCGCTCGTGCGCAAGATCAAGAGCGAAGACACACTGACCAACATCCCGAAGCTGTACTCCATCGCCGACACTGTCACCAAGAACGTCACCCTGGACAAATCTCTGGCCAACATTCCAGCTCTGCTCCAACTGGCCAGTCGCCTCAAGGACGTCGATACCCAGAACGTCTCCTTCGTCACCGTACCCAACGAGGCCTACATCTACGACAGCAACCGGGTTCAACTCCAGGAAGAACCGGCCAAACGGCTCTTTCAGGCCATCATCGCCGACCAAGACATCGCCAAGTCGGTTGGACCCCAGCCATCGGGGGAATCCTCGGCGCCAGCCCAAACCGAACCAACCGCAGCACAGCCCACCACCGAAGCCCCCGAGGCGACTTTGAACGCTCCCGCCGAAACGACTCCGCCCGCATTAACGGAACCTCTCAACGGGCAGAACGCGGATCAGCAGACCTGCCAAAAAGCATCAGGCTTCTAGCAGCGAGGAAGGATCAGCACCATGACGGGAACCGTCTACGGGACAGCGGGCGCCACTGCGTGACTGGGCAAGGTAGCTGGTGGAGGATGCGGAATTCATTCCACGGTGTTGGCTCGGGCGTAGGCTTCCACTGCGGCGAAGGACCGTTCGTCCTGAATTCCGATCGTGAGTGCGCTGCGGCTGTCGTTGTAGGTGATATCAATGTCTATGTCGTTGACGTGCCACATCTTCCGCAAACCCTTCTGGCCGTGCCATGGAATGGTTGGCTCCCCGTGGATGCCTGTCAACTGACTGAGAATGGCGTCGAAGCAACGAGTTGCATCGGGGTCTGGCGGCGCTGAATCCAGTCGGAGCTGTAAATGTATTGACTCTATGAGTCCGTCAAGTTCCCGCGAAGTGGCGAAGATGGGAGGGCCGTCGTCACTTGCTTCCAGGTGAAAATGATCCGCGATGTCACGAGAATCGTTTGTGCTCGCGGGAAACTTCTTTCCGGGGCCCCATCCCAGACGCTTGAACAAGGCATCCTTTTCAGCCTGACTCTTGGGCCAAGGATGGAGGACCGCTATTTCAACCAGGTCAACGATGGCTTCAGGCTGCGGAATTTCTCTCACAAAACGTTCTATCAATGTCATCCAGCCACGCTAGGCCGGAATGCAGCGGATGACCAGTGGCCCACAGGAAATCAACCCGGCAGGAAGACAGAAGCTCTCGGCACAGCCACATCCCAAGGCTGTCGCTTTCAACGCTAAAAAAGTCACATTCTTTCCAAGGCCAAATCACGCAACCCGAGGCGCAATGACTCTCGGTTCACGCTGTTTCGCAGGGGAACCCTCTGCGGGAAACCTTACCGAACGTCGTGGGGTCCTATTCGTTGTTTGGCTAGGCACTCATGCTGTAGCGTCTAGTGAAATCGATCTTGGGGGATTTAATGAAATGGTCATCGGTTTCGCTAGTTACTGCTTCGGGCCTTGCGCTTCTTCTGCTGAGCGGCTGTTCCGGGCAGACAGGAATCACGGCACTCGACCGTGACGCCACACCCGAAGATGCTTTGCCTGCCTTCATCACCGTCCCCGATCCTGCCAACCGTGAATCAGCGCGGCTGCTGGCAACCCGTGATGGAGTCCGCTATTTCGTTGCGGAAAGCGATGATTCCAAGACAGCGTGCCTCGCAGTAGTTCCACCTGGCGAGCCCCCGAATTGGGTTATGGGATGTGGCCCGAATACCGGCCCTGGCGAGATCCTCGAGACAACTGGAGCAGCCATGTCATCCGCACGACTCCTTGCAGATGACTCTGAAACAGAAAAACTAGAACCTGGCTGGACCAAGGTTACGGAAAACATTCTCGTCCGAGATCCGTAAAGCCCATCAACTGCGTCACCCTTAAGCACGAGAACTGTAGAGCGAATCTGGCGCCGCAAACCGAAGGCTCCGCGGGATGGTACGTATGTTTTTAGTGATCAGTCATTTCATTCGCTCTTCGAAGTTCTTGGCGACCCTAAACGGGACGCTATGAAAGGGGTAAGGCTCTATGGCAGCAAACAAGCCGATTCGCGTTAGCGTGACAGGCCATTGTCTGGTGATTGGGTCTCAGCCAGAGGCTTCGCGCATTGACCCGTTGGTCCTGCTACAGGGGCGCATGACAGGAGCAATCCCGGCGCCGGTCCAGCCGATGTCGCTCGAAGTGCAAACTGGCATTTATTCAGGCGTTGTGGACGTTACTGTCGAGGTTTGCTCTGTTGGACCGGAGGACCTGGCCTCCGGTTGGGAAGATATCGAAGAATATCCGCTCCGCGCAGAACAAGGCGAGATTGTCGTTGCGGGATTTGAATCCCTGCCGATCGTGGTTGGGGTGCTTGATAATGGGCCAATGGATTACAGGGTTCGGGTTCATGCTGTCGGCCGTGACGCTGACTTCGATCTCGCTGTCGAGGAATCGAGTGAAAGGTACCTGGTCTATATGTGGCCGGAACGGCCAAGAAGCAAGAAACGTCTGCGCGCAGGATCCCGTGCTGGAAGCCTCGGCTTCTAAGATCCCATGACATGGCGCCAGCCATTGCAATCGAATTCCTTGGCCGCCAGACTTCTCTCAAGATCGCTGGGACAGCAATATCCCAAGGGGCACAGACAAACGGAGCGGGCTATCGTGAGTACCTGAGAGCCCAACGGCTACCGGGACGGCTCGTCTGTGTTCTGCCGAGCGTTCTGACTTTCCAGAATGGCGAGTGCTTTTTCACTCGCGTTGCGAATCCGATGTAGCGCACCAATAATGCTGATGCTCGCGAACAGAACGATGAGAATCAAGACGACGAGCAACAAAGTGATATCCATGGACTTACTCTGTCAGATTAGGCAGCTCGATCGAAAGCGGTCCGCACATCAACGGCGTCAACTTGCATGTTGGCGTACTGATGAAGTACTCAGTGGGCCTAGCCTTTGTTTCAATGACGGAGCCCCCGCCGGGACGCTTGGTACGCTGAGTTTCATGCCTAAACTTGTCGACCCGGCCGTCTCCTTCCATGAATCATGGGTGGAAGCCAAGGGTGAGTGGCCAGACGGCCACCAGGACGGTTCAGGTATCCGCCCTGGCGATCGGTTCGAAACGACTGAGGACTTCGAAGCCTGGATAAAGCGCCTGACCCTGCCCGCTGATCCAGCAATGCTGTTCAGCGGGGTGCAAGTGACCGCGAACAGGTTTTGGATTGTGGAGAACGAAACCTACCTGGGAGCGATCGAACTCCGGCACGTTCTGACGCCTCTCATGCTCGACGCGGTCGGCCACATTGGCTACAACATCCGGCCAGCAGCTCGTAGACGTGGGATCGCGACTTGGGCCCTAAAATCTATCCTTCCTCACGCCAGCAGCATTGGTCTGACACGGGTACTGCTCACCTGTGATGAACAAAACCTGCCATCAGCACGAACAATCGAGAAAAACGGTGGCGTCCTTGAAGACGTACGCAGCACCGAACTTGGAGTCAAACGCAGGTATTGGATCGAGCTAGGACGTGACATTTACACGGTGGCTCCTTAGGCCTTGGTGGCTCTCCGACAACAGCGGATGGGTCACGATGGCCAATATGATTCCCATTGAACAAACTAGGCTTGCGAAGACAAACCCATCATCGCTGTGCATATTTAGGCCGATGCTGGCTGGCAGCCACATCACGAGCCAGATGAGCACATCGATCCAGCACCCCCACCGGTTGCCTTTCTGAACACCAATGCGTGTAACCAACGCGATAGGCATCCCATCCCCGTCGCTTGGCGAGCTGCGAACTTTCCCTTCGTTACCAGGAACTCTCGTGATTCATCGAAGCACGGCAACGCTTGTCGCTTCATCCTCCCGTAGGAGGAATGCGCACCGGTCACTTCGTTAGATGGGTTCATCCCTTGGCATGACTGGCATTCTTGTGCCAACTGCAAGACTTGACCGGTGAACACGCGCCAGGTTGCCACCCTGCCGGCCACTGACCATCGTGGCCCAGGGCTATGCCTGAGATTGGCGTGGAGAGCCCTGCTAGGCTCTATACCGCGAAGATCTGAACGTAACGGTGGGGGAAATGAAGTCGAAGAAAATTATGGCCGTGACTGCGGTGGTCGGAACGATGGTGCTGACAGGCTGCGGTGTGTCGCCTGAAGCTGCAGGTGACAACATCTCTACTCGCGTGGAGAACTGTATCGGGGGCTTCGAGAACATCTGGAATTCGACCCCTGTCGAGGGTGATGCGTCCGAACTTCCCCGGGAGACCGTGACGGTAGTGTCTGAGACAGGGCGGATTTTTGATGCCATGCGCAGGACACCGGACGGGACAGCAGAGGCCGTCGCACCAGAGGACATCAACTACAAGGTCCATGTAGATGATTCCTGGCCGAAGAACCATGCCATGGTGATTGACACCGCAACCGGCAAGGTCCTTGACACCATCAAGATCCCCGATGGTAGGAGCATATGTGATTAGGCGCTGGAATCGGCCAGAGCAATGAACAGTCGCCCACAGAGCTTCCTGGGTCGCGCGCCCATTCTGAACCGACACCGCAAAAACACCTGCTGGCCCGTTACTGGGATGTTGGCGGTCCTTCTCGAATGCGGAACCCTGCACGGGTATCGTCGCCCCGCTACCCCTGCAGAATAAACATTCCGTCCGGAACCTCAGTGGATTCTCGCAACCGGTTTGCCGAGAATACGCTCACGGACCACGGTGACTCGTCATGGAACGGGCTGAGATGCCAGTCCGAGAAACGATGGGAGAGGGTCATTGATGACCCGGCCACTGCATTGTCCTGGTCCACGGGTCCGCCCTGGATGGCTGTGGTGGTTCCGACGATTAAGATACCGCCGGCCTCCAGCAGTTCTCCCACCTGGTCAAAGGTTGAGCGTAGGTCGTTTGCTGAAAGAAAGGCCGGAACGTTTCCGGACATGAGCACGACGTCGTAGGCCTGCGGCAAGCCGTTGAGTGCCAGGAGTTCCGGGGTGGCGTCGGCGGCAGCCATTTGGCGAAACCATGTCCGGTCATAGAGGTCGCCGGCAACTTCAAGTACCTCTGGCGTGGGATCGATTCCGTACGCGGCGTGGCCACGGGCCCGCAGTCCGTTGACAGCATTCCCAATGCCGCATCCAATATCGAGGACCCGGGCGCATCGCTTGCTCATCATGTCAATGAAACGTACGTCGACTTCCATGTCTGTGCCAGCATCTGCATGGTGGCGCATTTTCGCTGCATAACTCTCGTAGTCTCGCCCCGGGCTCATGACCCCAGCCTCCCATGAAACACGCTGCGACTTGAGGAATCAGTGCACGGTGTCGGTTGCTACCCAAAAGCGCCATGTACCTCAAGGAACCCTGAGTGCACAGTCATGTCGCGGTGTGGGCCACAACCAACGTTGGGAAGCTACGAGGCGTTGACGGACGCTACAATTTCCGACGCGGCCCGTGCCGGTGCGACCGCGCTGGTCTCGATGATGTGTGCTCCCCTTGCCAGCCAGCCTTGGAATGCTTCGGTGCAGGGGGTCAGGTAGCTGAATCGAAAGCCGAGGGGCCCATCACGGAGTCTTCCTGGATTTTTCCGTCGGAGGGCGCCTTGATCGGCGTGAAGCACGAAATGGCGCACCGGGATTCCGTAGGCGGCCAAACCGTGGCTGATCTCCCGCCAGTATGACTCAGCCAGAACTGTCATCGGTATGACAAAGGTTCCCCCGGTGTAGTCAAGGATGCGCTGAGCCGTCTCGACGACAAGCGACCGCCACGGTGGCCAGTTCTGAAAATTGTCCATGTCGGGGAGCCCTGGGTGGACATCCATCGGGGTCTCGTCAACCTTTTCGGCGTCGAACACATGAGAATCAGGGAACAGCTGCGGAACGAAGGCAGCGGTGGTTGTCTTCCCGACGCCATGAATGTCGTTCAGCCATACGCTCATCGGCTCATACCAACGGACCTGAAGCAGCCGGATCGCGTTGCGGACAAAGCTCGTCAGGACCCGGGCCCGCGTGCCTTGTCTCTTGTTTGAGTGCTGTTCCGGCACGACATGGCGACAAAGGTGATGACTGCGAGGGATATCCCTGAAATGCACATTGTGTTGGCGATCGTGTACCCGGTATCGCCAAAGTAGCTTTGCGAATTTATCACCGCCGCAGGCCAAATCAATATCCAGATGAGACAGTCAATCCAACAGGCCCACCGGTGGCCGTAGATCAGCAACAGAAAGGTGACGAGGGCGAGAACGGCAGCGAGTCCCGCCGAGACGATGACGATTGCTGGGCCCCTCGTAACGTCGTTGTCAACGGGCCAGAACATGGCCTCGTAGGTGGAAATCCGTTGTGCCAGGTCGGCGGAAACGACGATGGCAAGGTAGATCCCACCGACCACAATAGACAAATTGACGAGCTGCGACGCGACAACGGCAACGTTTCGAATAATCAATCGAGTACCTTGCGGTCCTGTGGCCATCGCGTCCCCCTGACACATGGTCTTGCTTCTAAACGCTCACTCTAGATGAGGTCAACGGTTCGCAAGGGAAACCCTTTGCGGAACAAAATGACAACCGATGATGACTAGCTGGTGTGTGCAGCCACTCATGGCGACGCAGTGACCCCATATTGTGACACTTAGGCCGTCGAAACCGGAAGGTCGGCTTCAGATTGCTTCACGGTTGTCCGTTCCATAAGGGGCGCCGATGAGAGTACGCAGTCGGGCACTATTCCAAGTTCCAAGAAAACGAAATATTCCCCTGCAGAATCATCCCTGGGCAGGGTGTTTCGTCCTTCACCGTCTGAAAGGCTAGAACAATGAGCCCGTTTTTCCAGCTGCCCCTTTGTATCGGCGTTTTCTGGTTGCTGCACGCATGCTTGCGCCTTCTCGGCCGCAAGGAGGCAAAGTACACCGCTTGGTTACTCCTGGCGGGCCTCCCCGTCATGGCAATCGTTTTTTTCCTGACGGGAATGGCTGCCGACGAACGTGATTCTTCCGGATCGTCATCAGGGCTGGCGGGCGGAGGGATCGTGGAGGCGATGTTCTTTGTGGAGTGCCTCATCCTTTGGGGCGTTACGGGTTTCGCTGAGACTATTCTCGTCCTCATCTCTTCCTCAAGGCCCGACAAAACCACAACCGTTGAAGCCGGGGCCCCGACCGACGGTGACATTGACGATGACACTGTCGGCCCCGGTTCAACTTCCAACCGCGAGGTGATCGCATAGTCCAGGCGGCTCACGTCCAATAAAGTGGACCACTCTCCCCCGCTGGGACTCCCCTGCAGAATCATCCCTAGATAGGGCGCTGCAAATTTCTCCAGCTGAGAAACTTGGAGCTGAACTCCCAGCCAGTTGCCGCCCTAGCCGCGCCTACGGCTACAGAGCCAAAGGAATGATCTGAAGTGCGTCGCCTGACACCAAGAGGTCCGTCTATACCTAGAAGCTTCCATGATGAATTAGAGAACAGATAGTGGTTTCTGAAATATCCGCCACCCTCGATTCGCCTGTCGTTGTGTCGAACCGCCGACGCCTTGGTTGGGGTGCCGCATTCTTGCTCATGGCCGCTATTTTTGGATCCGCCGTCGTCATGTTGTGGTCTTGGGCCGAATCGCACACGGGTCAAATATTGCATTTCATGATGCCTCGTTGGCAGCTGCTGTTTCTTCTGCATTTCTTCACAATGGTCTTGCTTAGCACCTACTACATCAAGGTGTCGATCGAGGACGGCCAAAGTGTTGTGGTCAGTAGCGGGGTAATCGACCCTTCCACTTACAGCGTCTATACCCAGCGGTCCACCCACATCTACGAACATCACTCTGAAGGAAGGATAAGCACGAAATTTCCTGGTACGGGCTCCACAAAACCCTTCAAATCCGACCTTTGCGTTCTGGAAACCAACGCTGTAGATCTTCTGCTCACCTGCGGAGAAGTAATAGTTCGGCTCCCGAACTCAGCGATACGAAGCAACTGACCTATCTGTTTCGACTCATACGCCGGGCAGACGACCCCGGGTGTATGTTTTCCCTCCACGAGAGTGTTCCACTGCCAAGGAAGTGGAACACAACCGTGGTCACCCGCCTGCAGGTTCATCCCTGGGCAGGACGCATTACTCTGCACCAACTGAAAAAAGGCGCCATAATCCTCGACCGTCCGTGACGTTGCCGATGACATCATCAGACCCGTTTCAACTTGCAGCAGCGAGACGATCACCGACTCCACGTCTCCCACTTCCCAGGAACTGGGACACTCCTCTGGTGGGACTTCCGCGCCAATGAGAGACTGTCATTTTCAATACTCGTCCGCATGACCGCAAACGGAAGCCTCCGCGGGACAGGAGTACCTATTCCTAGTCGATTCAAGCTACATCGGGTAAGCCCATAACGATAGAAGTTGCGAGGGGTGTCCGCAGCGGCACTTCGTACTATTGATCCTCGAATAGGAGTCGACTCCAGACAAGGGATTCAACTTTGGGTGCAGCATCGAACGCCCATGACGTGACTACGGCGTGTGCGACTCGCATGTCTACCACTTTCGTGACGTAGTGCCGATCAGGGGTTCCTTCCCGACGCTCAACATCAAATGTTCCGTCACTATTGCGCATGGACTGCACATAGGTTTGCCCCGTCGAATCGGCGAGTTCCTCGACGATCAAGAATGCCTCATCACCGCGTTCGACGTCCTCGATAAGCATCAAGGGGAGATCTTCGGATGGGTCATCCCATGTTTGGCCCGATTCATTCTGTGCCCTTAGAACCGCTCCCAATTGCATCCTTTCTTGAGGTGCCAAAACTAACCCATACCGGAAGTTTGCTGCTTAGGACGTACGGAGCATTCGGATTGATCGCACTCCGTCTTCGATTCTCACTGTCCCGTCATTGAGGAAGCCATACTTTCGGTAGAAGGCTTGTGCGCGCGGATTTGGATCCGCGACCCAGAGTGAAGCGGGTGCTGTCGGGTCGATGACTGCATTGAGTAGATCCGCGCCTATGCCCGAACCGTGGAACGCGGTGTACACGTAGAGGAGAAACAACTGTCGTGGCGCGGTGGCATCTTCATCAGCAGGGCCTGACATTGCAATACCGACTAGTGTGCCTCCATGCGAAGCAACAGCGACAGTGTTCTGACTGTACTTTGGATCGGTTAAGGCTGCCTCCCAGAACTTCTTTCGCCAGCCCAAGAGAGAAGGATCGTCCAATACAGCGTCACTTATCAGTCCCCGGTAAGTTTCTTGCCAAGTGTCCACATGGACTCTCGCCAGACCTTGGACATCCTTTAGCTCAGCTCCGCGGACTTCAAAATCGGTTGTCATTGCCCAACTGTACCTGTGCCGGCACAGCAGCAATCAAGGGTGTTCGGGAGCGCGGTGCAAAGGCCACAGCCATGTCACGCAAGCCGATCCGGCTCCGAGCCATTGAATCCCCAAATCAACTGTGGCAGTGAGATCGATGCTTCCGTCCGTTGGGGTATCCCCTACGGGACAGCTATGCATACGCTGACCGTGTCACTCGCGACTCCAGCATCAGCGGGAAGGAGTTCCGTGTCCCGGATGTCACTGGCGTCACCGAGGGCGGCGAAGTGTTACCCATCCACCCAGAAGCCGTAGCTACAATCTTCGAGGAGATTGGCCGACAACCAGAGAGTTGAATCAGCGAGGCAGCGCGCATCTTGGGGCCACGCTGATTCTCGCATTCAAGGCACTCATGAGTTCATCCGACGAGGTGGCCCACGGCATACAGCGCCTGGCAGATCAGGAATAACGACGGCGGCGAAAGGTACAGCCAGTATTTGGCAGTCTTGAGTCTCGTTGATTCCGGTTCCCACACCAGTCTTGTGCGGACGATTCCGGCGAGGGGCATGGAAAGAGCGACGGACAGAATCGGTGACAGGATACCCGCCCACATAGCAACCTGTCCCACCGTTGAAGACGTTTCGAGTGCCAAGGACAGCCCCAAGACGAGAATAACGCCAGCCAGTAGTCCATAGCTGATAAAAATCAGCACAACCATCACACTGGGGGCCGCGAAGTTCCCGTTCTTGTCCCGTACTGTGCAGAGATAGCCAAATCCGGGCAGCGACATCAAGAAGGCCAAGCCAATTAGGGCGCCAAGATAGGGCGTTGCGCCCCCGCCAGAGTGGATCAAGATTTGGGAGGAAACGGCTAGGGTCCAGACCACGTAGATGATGAGGAGCGCTGTGGATGCGGTGGCCCTCAGAAGCGCAATGCTGTGGCGGGAGATTTGGGCAACGACTGTGCCGCGGTCCGCTTCGGTAGTCATTGCATCGTGAGGTTGATCCATGCTGGGTACCTTTGGTCATCGTTGGCTGGTGGTGGCCTATTTTTCTAGCAGATTTGCTGTCCCGAAAGCCTCCCGGGTGTCGGCGTTGTAGATGGTGGGTTCATTGACGACGTTGTCTCCAGCTGCATTCTTTGTCATAGTCCCCGTGCTCACGGTCACATGCAGTTCAGCCCCAGCGCTCGTGGAAAAGTCTATTAATTCCAGAGTCAGGCTATCGGGAGTCTGGGTAATGATTACCTCGCCGCTTGTTGGAACAGCCTGAGAAAAGTATGTTCCGGCCAGGGTCCTAGAAAGTGGTGCGGTAGCACTTGGGCTGGAGCTTACTGACTCCAGAGTGGGGCTCTGGCCTGTCTTGATAGGTGCTGTCTCCATCGTGCAGCCCGAGACAGACCAAGTGAAAATGATCCCAGCCGCGAGTATTCGAACAAATTTCATAGTTCCCCAAATTAGTTACAGGTCGAGCGGTTGATCTTCAATACATCGAAACACAGCAAACCTACGCTTTGCATCACCCCGTAGGTGGAGCCGTCTATGGGTGACGTTGCGGGTCACTTATTTGACGAGACGATGGCAGAGGAGGGGACACGGATTCCGTTGGCCCTGGTCAAGTCTGATCTGGAGCTGAGTTGGTGGTTCGAATTGTTGCCTCTGCAGGTTCAGCTGCAGTCAAAGCCATGCAGTCCGGGCCAGACCGGATCGTGCCCGTTTCCATGAACCTCTAGCCTCGCACCATCTGTAGTCCAGGTGAATTCATAGGTGCCGGAGTCAATGGGCCGGTAGCCGTCATCTGCCTCCCAGGAGCTGACGGGCCGAGCAATGCCCCCGAAACCAACCGCATACAATTCACCGCCTCCGGCAAAGAGGAACGAGTCTTCACGCACTACGGCCCCGCAGAAGCCAGGGCCTGATGGCGTCAAAGCCGTGTACCGTGCCTCAAAGGCTACATCTCCGAACCCAAGCAACCCCGTGCAGACAATGGTTACAACGGTAAATGCGGCCCACCAGCCTGAAGGACGCCGCCGTAGAGCCTCCCCCGAATCCTGATCCAGCCACCGTCGGGTTCCCGCCCGGATGACTGCAATCAACAGCGCGGTGAAGAGAAATACAGCGCTGATAACCCAGCCCGGCAAAACCACCCAACCCCACACCAACAAGTAGCCAAATATTCCGCCCGCAGCGGCTACCCCCGAGAACAGAAGGCAGCCACGGGCGGCCACATCAAGGCGTTTTTCAACGATCGAGCGTGGCTTGGATAATTCAGGGGCGGTTGGCATTGATCAATTCTAGAGGTTCCGGTCATACTGGCAGCTCAGGCTTACCGCCAACCTATTGTCGGAACGCATCGACGTTGGCCAACTGTCCCGCAAGCCGGTCCCTCACCGGACAAAACAGCCGCTGACCTTATTGCTAACCTCGACGCCCGGCAATGGGTCGCCACCCATGCAGGACACTAATGCTTGAACACGAGGGCGTTTTTCAAGCTGGTGGTGGATGTAGCCAAGCTGACGAAGGCAGTAACGGTACAAGTGCGCCGCAGTCGAAGCTCGTAGTCCTACCGGACTCTCCCGATACCCGGCTCTTGGTGGACCTTACGAGTCACGTCAACGACCTGTCTGAGGCAGCGCACTCGCTGGGCAGGGCGCTGGATAGCTGCGAGGGCTCCGAAATTTGGGAGCCACTCACTTCCCACGCGGTCACGGCATACATACGCCCCTTCATCCACTCCAACGTCCGCGTCCGCCTCGACCAGCAGCGGAGGCGGAGCAATTCAGTGAGCGCCGCCACTCTGGCGTTCACTCAACCTTATGCACCGGTCTTGATAAGACTCTCCTGTCGGACTGTCTCCGCCACCCAGTACCAGGTGAACAGGAGGATCGCGGCCCACTCGATGTACGCGACGGCGTTCTCAAAGCGCAGTCCAAAGGTCAAGTGCCAGATAAGTGCCAACCCGACTACGACCATGAACCCCACGATCACCCGATACTGAAGCGCGATCTTGGGGGTGCTCGCCTTGGCGTCAGTGTCCCAGCCGTGACTGGCTATCGCGGTGGCGAGGCCTACGATCATGAGGATCGCCGCGACCATGTGAATGCCCGCATAGGTGCGCATTATCAGCCCTGTCACCAGCAACAGGATGAGGAACCCTGCGCCCAGCCCGAGCGTGACGAAGAACAAGATTCTGTGCGCCATTGACGTACTCATGGTGTGCCTCTTCAGGAGACCCCGGGCCCACTCTATGCCAAAGAAGACAGAGGCAACGACGACAAGCGATATGACGATGACGGGCAGAACTTTCACGAGTTCATCCGCGGCGGCTTCTGCATCGGTCAGTTCTTGCCCCTGCAGTATGGTCCTGCCCGTGAGGACTTCATTCAGTGAGTACGGAACGAACGCGACAAACATGGCGTAGAAGCCTGCAACGTTCAGGGCAAGGTCTTCCACTGGCTTGCCACGGTACACAATGAGGCAAGCGCCGATGGCCACCAAGACACCGACCAAGATGTCGCGTAGCGGGGTGTCGTAGTTTGCGCTGATGGAGTCGGCGAAGTCGCCGAGCATCCACCCGCCAATGGCAGTCGTTATCAGCAGGAAGACGGGAAGCGCGATCAAGAACATCCGAAGATGCCTGTAAGTTTCGACTGCCTGCCTAGGCTCTTTCGCGATGGCGTCTACTTCTTGCGGACTCTGAACATTCACGTCTACCCCCAAGCGATATCGCCAGGCGTCGTTGCCTGACGTTATGATTGTCGTCGGTCCGAGTCCATATCGCTAGAGGTTCACCGACTTCGGGCGATTCTATGGACAACCGGTATTCCCGCCCGTTCTGGCAGGAGCGTTTGCCGATTAGCAGGGGCGACATTTAGTGCCGCAAAAAGTCCGCCATTTACCGCTAACAGTCACAGATGTCATTTTCAGTACTCGTCTGCACGGCCTTGAGATGCCCGTAGACGGAACCCCTTGCAGGACAACCTTCGCCAGAATTGTTTCGAACCGACTAAAGGACCCGAAAACTAATCGTTGTGACAGCAAATCTTTCAAGATCCAGCATCGCTAATTTCGCGCCGATCGGCACAAGTCTCTAATGGACTCGATAGTCTCGTACTCTTGTGGCCGCGGCGCCTGAGTCTGGTGTATGTTCCTACACAGGTTGTGGTCGCGCGATTCGTCCTCTGCACGAGGGGTTCGACGTCAGTCGGGGGTGTAGGGGCTGATCTCCAGCTGGTCAGCTCCGTGATCGTGTAATGCCTCGACGACACGCTGTGTGGCGATGAAAGGAAAGTTCTGACCCGTCTGGCCGTAGATGTTCTGAATGTCAGACCCCGGGGACGGATCGGTCGCGAAGCCGGTGTATCCCTCGACAGGCGAGTCGGCGTGGTCTCGAACCTCGACGTCGAAGGTTCGGTAACCGGTGACCTGAGCTGCGCGAAGTGCCTCGACGAAACGAGTGGAGGCAATCTTCAACGTGCTCCCACCGGTCCACAGTAGGTCACCGTACTTCTTGCCTCCGTTGTAGGGAGCAAGCCATACCGGGAAGGGAAGTTCATCAGGACGCCAGTCCACGATGAACGGATAGACACTGGTGACACCGTCGGGCATGTACCAAGGTTCTCCGGTGATCTTCGGCTTACCTTGTCCGCAGACGGTGAGCCACACGTAGTTGCGTTTTGATCTGGCCTGTATGCGAAACCACTCGGACATACGCTCACCTTTCAGCAACGGTCGTAGTTCGAGCAGATGACCTTCATCGACGTACAAAAATTACGTATGTTCATGGGGTTCCCCGCTACCCTATGTGTCGTGACGATCGCTATCAATAGTCACCGAAGACATAAATCTAGCCGTTGCCCTGGGCGCTACACCAGAGCTCGTTTTCTGGAAAATAGCCTCGGTCTTTCATGAGGGTGGTCGATCGCCCGCCGTCCCATCCTCGCAAAAAGCACCCGCAGGGGATCCGTCCGGATAGGCATTTCCGAGGGTCCCGCAAGCCGGTCCCTCTCCGGGACGCTGAACTACTCAGCTCAACGATGGCTGCGAGATCGATGATGGCGCCCGCAGGGGAACGGCCTTCGGGACAGCATCCATGTGTGACTCGGTTAGCTTTGTGGTTGATGTGCCTGTGTGGGCTCGAGGCGCAAGTGCAGAATCGGGAATGCGCGGCCTTCACCGTCGGTTTCGGAGCGACCTATCTCAGCGAATCCCTTTGCGGCGTAAAAGTTTCGTCCCGATGGGTTCTGTTCATTGACGTCGACTCGTATGGACTGCCGGCCAGTGAGGACCGATTCAAGTAGGGCACTCCCGATCCCTTGGCCCTGTGCGAGAGCATCAACAAACAGCATCTCCACTGTGTCATTCTCGATCGCGATGAACCCCATCGGTTGCCCCTCTACTTCGGCAACACGCAGGTCGGACATCTGAGGCAAATATGTTGCTACGTCCTGTTCTATGGCATCCACATCCGATGGTTTCAAGAACGTGTGTGTTGCCTCGACTGAGCGGCGCCAAATCGCCAGTAGAACAGAATAGTCGTCATCGATAGCTGTGCGGATCCAAACCATGGCATCATCCTATTACGCTGCGGAAGCCCGGATTAGTTCAGATTCCGGCACCTCGTGGTCCCGAAGATGGCCCGTCGCTGAACACACTCGCATGGAGATGTGCGTCTCGCAGGGGAACCTCCTACGGGACAACGACGATCGGTTGGGCGAGTTTCGGGATGACGGATGCTCATCAGGAGAAGCCCGGCGCGATCTACTGGTCGTCGATCTGTCAGGCACTGCGGCGAGGGATGCCGGTAGAGTGTGGCGTTCGACCATGTATCAGCTCGGCAGCAGCCAAACGGAACGGCCCGTTCAATCCTTGCAGCTTCTGACATCCGACCCACGAAAAGCCAACTATGGAGTCCTCGAAGATAGATCGCGTCGGATCAGCGATCAAAGGCGAGAATCCCACGGTAATGGCACACCTCGATTGTGGATTTGCAGTCATCGGCGACGTCCAATGGCTTCCAGGGTACCCAGTGCTGCTCACTGAGCGGACCGGAATTGATCGTCTTTCAGAACTACCTCGCTCTGAACGGTCAGCATTCTTGAACAGCGTAGATGTACTGGCCGAAGCGGTCGAAATAGCCAGTAGACAATTGGACCCTGCATTCCTCCGAGTCAACATCGATATTCTTGGAAACACGGACCCATTCCTGCATGCCCACATTTGGCCGCGGTACCAATGGGAAGCTCCCGAAATGCGCTCCAAGCCGGTTTGGCTTTACCCAGGCACCAACTGGTCAGATCCAGCCACTTCACTCAACTCCTCGCATGACCCCTACAGGTTCGGCATCACGGCCCAAATCAAGGAACTCTCACCGCACTCCACAGTCTCATAGACCGAACCTTCTACGGGGCAACCGTGTGAGTCAGGCTTTTTGATGCCGAGACGCAGGTTAAATGAATTGTTCCCGAGTTTGTTCCGAGGAGTATTCGGCGACGGCCGGGTTTGCTGGGGATTCCGGATAGATTTGTGGAATGGGAAAGCGCCGTAGGAAACTACTCTTCATTGCTGTGTCCTTAATGGCGTTTGTTTGGGTGACCAGTGTTGGATTGACCTTCATCAACGAAGGGAAAATACCATCCGACACGGCGTTCCCGGACGTCCCCGGGCCGGCCGTCGTGAAGGGCATTTCGATGCAGTGCGGTTCGGGAGGCTGCTGGCGCGAAATGGCCATCGAGGCCGATTCGACTGTGGTTGCCAACGAGCTCATCAATGAGATGGATCTGTCCCAAGAGCGCTGTAGCGCCAGGAACCTGCTCACATTGACACGAATTTGCACTAGTTCTAGCCATGCAGGCGGTCAGTTGCGCGTCTATCTGCGCTACGCCTACTAGGTAGGAGCGATGCCGGATCAGGCATACCCGTTGACGGAAATTTTCGGTGGCGGACAATGCGGCAATCGAGCACGGTCAGTACCCTGCCGCCGGCTTCTGCTCGATGTAGTTAATGATGAAAAAACCGTCGAAGGGCACCAGTTCCACGTACCATCGGGTTGGCTTGGCCAACCCCGCCCAGTCTGTTGGATCTGCTGGCGTGCCAGGCGCCGGACGGTAAATAGCATCAAATTTTAGGAACGTTCCATTCACTGTGGCGCTGGAAGAGATTTCCTTGAGCAATTCAAAACGCCCTGGAGTTCCTTGACGGTCGGCACTGGTCCCTACGGCATTGCGCAGGGCCTGGGCCGTGAGCTCTTGCTGCCCGGCATAGTAGTCCTGCCACGCAACATCGGTTTGTGTTGTGAAGATAGTTTGTGAGTAGGCGATACGGCTTTGTTCAGCCAACCCGTCCAAACATGCATCCGGCACAGTGCCCGCCGTGCCGGTCCAGCCCTTGAGTATGTCCGTTCCCGCGTTGACCCAAGAGCTGTAGGAATTCAAGACGTTGGCGATTGATTCTTCAGGGTTTCCCTGCGGGATCCTTACGGCCTGGACCGCATCCGGTGGCAGTATGGGACAGCTGGCGTCAAGGACTGATTCCGGGGATTGGCTAGCCGTGGGCAAGGGTGGTTGCTGTAGGTCCGAAGTGCATCCGCCCAGTCCGCCCACCAGGGCAAGTCCGAGCACCGCCGTCGTGATGGTCCTGAAATATCTGCCCACAACATCCCCCAATCCTGTGCCAGCCCATTTGGCCAACGCGAATCAGTCTAATGTCCGGCGACTCCTTCTCCAGACCGGACGCTAGTGGAGTCTCCCAAAGCTACCGACTGCATCGGGCGGAATGCGCTCTCCCTCTATGGACATGACTAGGGCCATAAGCACGATCCCAACCAGCAGGACACGAACAGCACCACCCAGCAGACCTTGATCGCTTCAGGTGGTTGGGCAGCCCGCGGAACTGACATCAATCTCAGGACAGCTCCTCCATTGGGTTAGGAACATCACAAATCCACCTGCCACGCCCGCGAGATTCAAGGGGTTCTCAAAGCCGCATACACGGTCTCTCTGTAAGCTCGCATGGTTCAGCCAAACACGGCATCGTTAATCTCTTCATCCAGCCGTAGGGGAACCTTGAACGGGCGCTGCTTCTCGACTGTGCCAGGCCATTCGGACGTACATAGCTAGAGTGGAGCGATGCTTACGATTCGTCTGTCGCGCCCCTCGGACACGCCCAGCCTCATCAAGCTTCGGACCACATGGGTAGCGGAACAAGCGGGAGGGCCGCTGGAAGATCCGGATTTTGAGCGAGACTATCGCAGTTGGGAAGCGAACAATCCGCGGACGATGTTCGTTGCGGACATGGACGGTGCGTTGGTCGGAATGCTGAATCTGATGGTATTCGAACGAATGCCGAGGCCTGGCAAGAAGTCAACATGTTGGGTCTATCTCGGAAACGCATTCGTTGTCGCGGACAACCGAAACATGGGCGTTGGAAGCCGTCTCATGGACGCAGCGATACAGTTCTCCCAGGACATTCGCGCGGCCCGCATAGTACTGTCGCCTTCGGACGAATCTCAGAGCTTCTATGCAAGACACGGATTTGAGCCTGCAGACGAACTACTTGTGAGGCGACTTTAGTTCCAGCGATCACGTGCATGCCCGTCGGGACCCGTCGGTCCTTGAGTCAGATGGCGAACCTCCTGCGGGACGCTATCCGCGAAGCTCTCCCCAACCGAACCCACTTTCCGCAACGAAATCCTGCAACTCGCTACGCAAACGGGCCGTGAATCCACTGGCTCCTTCGGGCGGATACAGCCAGAACCCCATTTGCTCGTCGTGAACGAAGACCCGCAGCAGCAAATCCGCACTGATGATCCTTGACGACGTGACCGGTTCGCCCTTCGCCGTCACCACATCCATGCTGGTGTGCTCGAGCTCTTTCGTCGTCAGAATAGCCTCGAGTGCTGGCCGTGCCGCAAGCAAGATATCTTCCACGATCATCATCTGTCCATGCTCACAGCCGCCGAGCGCCTAGGCAAGAGTGACGCCTGTTCAAGGAACGTCCTGTGGGACGCAAATTGTTCTCAAATTTACTGGCTTGCATTCCGGCAGTGGACTGGGCGATTAGGCCCGGATACGCTTGGGCATATCCGAATAGGAGGCACTAATGTATATTCCTGACAAAGCCTCCGTGACCGTGATCGCAAGTGCGGCTCTCGTCACCGTTCTCCTTGCTGGCGGACCCTTGGCGGTTGGCACGGAGACACCTGCCACTTCACCGTCGCCGATCGACGCGAAAGCGTACTTGATCACCCATACCCCTGATAGTGTCGAAGCTGCAACGGAACCCCCGAACCAAGCTCTCTGGGGGGAAACAGTCGATCCCGCCCTAACGGTGCTCTTGAACGAGTTTCCTGACATCTTTGGCAAAGCAGTCTGGGACGAAAAGTCCGGAACCGCGACGATCAACTACTACACCGGCGCAGAACCCGACCAAGAGGCAGCTTTCCTAGAAGCCGCCCATCGAATCGACGCCCTTGTCCCACCGCAACTCACGTTGGTGTGGAGTCGCGTGAGTTGGAACAACAAAGCGCGTGCTGAAATCCTTCGAGAAGTCACGGCGAACCCCGAGAAATGGGCGTCCTACTTCGGCTCAGCACCGCAAAGCGGATACGTTGAGATAGACGGCAACGTTCATGTCTCATTGGCTGACCCGAGTAGAGTTTCCTCGGCTCCGGCCAAGTCAGGAATACTCCCCGACGGCACCCCATTCATCGCAGATCAGCCTTCGGAGGCCGATTGGCAAGTTGGACGACTCTGACGTCTCGCACTAATCCTGCGGCGCCAGGATCACCACGGGTCCATGCAGATGCACTCCGAGGTTCAACTGCAACAAGTGGCACCGGGCGAGTATGTGAGTATGACACTACCCATTGTGGCGTGGCCAGCCTTAACCGTGGCAGACAGCAGAAACGACGTCGGGCACGGGCGTCCAATCAAACCCCCGGGAGTACCTCCCGCATGGGAACCTTCTGCGGGACAGCTCGGCCGGACGATTCTGTCTACAGGGTGGGTGCCATCAGCGCGCGACGAACTCCACGGGTCACCGTTGTGGTGTTGGTGGAGTGCTTACCCCTATTTCCGGCGGCGCCGAAGTGAAATCGCCAGGGCAGCCACCACGCAAATCAGGGCTAGTACCAAGAGAATTGGCCACGGGCTAGCTGACCCAAAGTCGATGGGCACCGTGTCGTCGCATGGGCTCGTGGTCACAGCACAGGACATGGGCAGTGCAAGAACGTTCATGAGTCCATCAAACCAGTCCCGACGGTTAGTGCAACCGCTCTGGCCGATCCAAATGCGAGCCATTCAATGGAGTGCTCCTGTGCCTCAAGCGGAACCTATATCGGGACGTGACGTTTAGTCGGTGGGTCCTTAGACCTTAGTGCCTCTACTTCAACAACTGATGGGTCGCGTACTTCAACAACTGATGGGTCGCGATGGCCAATATGATTCCCATTGAACAAACCAGGCTTGCGATGGCGAAACCATCCTCGCGGTACATGTTTAGGCCGAAGCCGGCTGGCAGCCACATCACGAGCCAGATGAGCACATCGATCCAGCACCCCCACCGGTTGCTTTTCTGAACACCAATGAGTGCCATCACTGCGAGCAGCGAGATGCCCAGCCCGCCCACGATGCCGATGTAATAGCCCCTAGTTACATCGTTATCGGCATAGGCACCGGCTGCCTCATACAAGGCGACAGCGTTGGCCTTTTCCAAGGACTGCCAAACAACCAGAGCAACAGCGCCAGCCACGAGCAGGACATTCACCCCGAGTGCAGCAATGCCTGCAACCATCACGATAGTCATCCCATCCCCGTCGCTGAGCAGCCTACGATCTTTCCCCTCGTTACCAGGAACTCTCATGACTCATCCAAACCCGGCAACGCTTGTCGCTGCATCCTCCCGTAGGCGGAACGCTCTGCGGGACATCTTGAATCCTGCATACCAAATCCGGGGCTATGGTCGGATTGAGATTGAGTTAGCGCGTTTCTGGGCCCGCGAATGCTTCCCCGGTCGCGAGCACAGGCAACGGCCCAACTGGGATGTGTAGAACTTTGGTCGGTCAATCTGGAACTATGAGCATTACTGGGTGCGCGGATGCAGCTGGTAGGTCATTGAAAGGATTAATGATGTCTGTTTGGAACAGTGAGGATTCCCGAACCTTCGGCCTGACACTGGCTGGCTTCTCAGCAATGACCGTTTTCCTGTTCATGTACGCATGGGTTCTCACCTGGATCTCCAGCAATCGCGTTGAAACCACGGGATTCGGATACTTCACGCTTGTGGAGAGCCTTGTGATATATCTCGGACCTACTCTGTGGTTGCTTTTGATTATCCGCATGATCTATCTTGCTCATCGTGCCGCAGGGCCGCTCCACACTTCCAGAGAGACCCCGGGGCAGCCTAACTAGGCTGGTTCACCTAGCTCAGGGGATACGCGTGTTCCCGACCCAACCTACTGCGGGACGATTTCAGGTGATCGCGGAGCGGAAAGCTGCTATGTCGATCAGGCCTTGACTAGCGGTAGGTGTGACCGCGAGTAATGTTGATCCGTGTTCGAATCCTGCCAACTTACTGAAGACGTCGACTTGCGCTCATTGCGTCTGAGCGATGCGTCAGCGCTTGCCGCCGCGTATGTCCGCAATCGTGATCACCTTGCCCCGTGGAACCCGGTTCATCCTGAGGTCTACTACACCGAGGCATGGCAGGCCGCAGACATGTCGCGCCGCCTTGTTGCCATTGAAGCCGGAGATGGATTTTCCTTTGGTTTGTTCTCCGGTGAAACCTTGGTCGGCCGTTTCAACCTTGCTGGAATATCGAGAGGCCCATTCCAAAGTGGAGTTCTGAGCTATTGGGTGGATACCAGGTACACCGGGTGCGGGCTGGCGTCGGCTGCGGTCCAGGTGGTCCTTGAAGAAGCTCGCGATGAACTCGGATTGCACCGAATCGAAGCGGCCACGTTGCTACACAATGCTGGTTCGCAGCGAGTGCTACAGAAAGCTGGTTTCCAGCAGATTGGTATGGCTCCGCGATACCTGCAAATCGCCGGGACCTGGCAAGACCACATCCTGTACCAGATTGTCTTGCACGAATAGGGCGATGGCGCCCACCGGCTGCCACTATCCCAAGTCGTTCAACGGGTCACCACATCGTCGTAAGCGGAACGCTGACCGGGATGGCTTATTCCGGGATCATTCCTGACTGCGAATCTTGTGGTTCACGCCTGCGTGTGAGGATGGCGAGGATGAGTGCAGCTGCCAATGCGACTACCCCGGAGAGGGCCAATGGTCCGGCAACTCCGTCACGGTACGCGAAGGTGTCCTCGATGACCACGACGTGGGAAACAGCGTTGCTGACCACTGCGGCTGGATACAGGGAAGCAACAGCCGTCACCCCATAGGTGCAAAGCGTGCGTATCGAAATTTGAGCCGAACTCCGTAGGCACAGCCATCCGGAGGCCAAGGCCGCGCCAGACCATGAAGCTAAAGCAAGGATGTTTCCGAAATTTGACCCTGTTTGGAATAATGCGTAGGACGACCATGTGCTGACGCCTGTGTTGGTCGGGGCAATCAGGAAAATTGAGACGAACCCAATCAGCCAGGGCACTCCAGCTGCCACAAGGATTGTCCAACGCCACCGGCTATAAGTGGGTATCTTCTGGGTCAGATCGCCGGGACTGTTCACGATTCTCACGGTAGCCCAAAGACACCGATATTCTTGTAGCGATCTGCGAAGAGTAGTGGGTGCCAGAAACAGTTCGGGCCAGGGTCATCTGCTGAATCGTCCTGCAAAACGACCATTTTTGGATGCGACCGGAGTGCCCCTTAGGTCAGGTCGGTGACCGACTACGGAATTCTCGGTGGCGGCAGCATGAAGTTCGACGCCAGGCAAGCCCGCAAGCGAAACGTTAAGCGGGCGCTGACAATGTCGTTTGCAGACGCGGGTTCTACTCGTCGTATTCCACGTCAGCGAAGGCTCTGACTTCTTCACGAAGTTGATCCGCGATATTGGCACCCTCCACATTCCAAGCTGTTTCACTTTCAGGCGAACTCCAACCGCCGTCGTGCAAGTTCTCGGCGTCCCAGGCGTCGTACCATGTGCGAAGTCGGAACGTGAGACTCTGCGACAGCCCAAAGTCCGCTGGCTCCATGGTGTATTTCGTCGGCCGATCAGCGCTGCTGTTCTCCCACAGCGGCCACCGATGGCCATAGTCAGGAAACAGGCGGATGACGCGCCGGACGGTTTTCTCTGCCATGACCGAAGCCTAACGGTATACGGGACTTCAAACTATCGCGGGGCAGCCGATTCGGCGATGCGCCGTTTCAGGGCCGCCGAGAAGGCCCGATAGTTGTCATAGGCCGCGTTTTCTTGACTCCCGATTTCGGTGAGCTGGGCCTCCATGGCACTTAGGGCTTCCTCATTACGGTTGAGAAGCCACAACGCGACAGGCGCACGGAACACTGCCTGCCATCTGTGGCCTTCCTTCGCCACTAGTGCCTGGGACATGGCCTCTAGAGTGACCCTCTTGCGCATGTAAGGCAAACCATAAGCATTTAAGCTGGCAAGGATGTCTGCGATGACCTCATCATTCGTCTCGGGGTCTTCACGAGTCAGTATCCAGTCCATTCGGCTTTCGGTTGGAACCAAATACCGCAGCGGCTCAGACACGGTTGCTGGAATGTACAGGTGAGACGATTCGCCTTCAATTTCGGCCAAGCTTCGTTCCAGCGACTGAATACGCACTCCACATACCGGGTTCATCTTCAGCTCTCCTGGCCCTCCAGCGCGACTGGCACGGTTTAGTCCGAGCCAGCCAAGAGCATCATCATTGAGGTCCATGGTGAACGTTGTCCCGGCCCGCTTCCTTAATCCGATGCCCACCAGGGCATCACAGAGAGCCACCAGGCCGGGATGTGTTCGCGAGCTCATCATTTCGTCCCCCAAACTTCCTAGTCAGGTAACGCGGTTCGGGCCACACGTGGATTTCAAAACACTGGCAACATCACAATCACCAAGGCGCTAATAGCTTGATCAAACTATACGACCCGCGTATTCCACTCTGCAGCAAAGTCGGGAAATTCTCCTAAGTTCCACAGCCGAAGAGAACGCGCACCTCCTCGTACATGTTGCTTCCGCGACGTCCGCAAGGGGCGTCCCATTGAGACGCCGCCGGCGCGTCCCGTAAGCCGGTCGACTTCCAAGGCGCTAGTCCTTGGATCTCGGAAGTGAAGAGGAAGCGCCCGGCAGTCTCGCAGGGGAACCTCTACTGGGACTGTTTTCCTAAGTCAGGAACGAACTGCGATGATTTTGAATTTGTAGCCGTCAACTCATCAGGTTGACGGCGGGTCTCCCACCCGGCCCTGGCTATATGCGCCCCATTTATAGTGGCAATCTGACCCCTCCGGCTGCGGCAAGCGCTTCAGCCGTTGCGGTAGGCAAGCGATCCCATTCGTATGGATTGCTGGGTCCGCTATAAAGATATGCAACGGGCGGAACGCTCTGATCTATCCGTTCAACCGATACTCTAAGGAGATGTTCCTCGAATTGTGTCTGCGTGAAATTCTCGCTGAGACTAAAAACGCCGCAATTGCTTCATCAATCTTGAAATCTGTCACAGTTCCCAAATTTGCTAATGCGGCGTTACCCCTATTTCGAGTTGAGGGTGTAGCCGAAGGCTTCAAGAGTGTAGATTTTCCCATCTAGATCTACGCGGGTGTAGCTCGGATGTGGGGCTTTTAGTCCGTTGTAGGCCCACCCAAAAACCAGAAGGGCCTCTGCTGCGACTTTCATCCAGCGTAGCTTTTCGGTTTCATCATCGAAGGTACGGTCAACTAAATCTTTAGTATTTCGGTGAGCCTTCGGCGCATTACCAAAAGTTAAGAACTTAAATATGAAGTAGGGCAGCCCTGAATCAGAGTCATGGCCTTCCTCGCGCACCGTGCTAAAGGGGATTCTTCCTCCAGAATGTACGAGCTCGAAAACTTCGGTGAAGTACGGGCCCCCCGCGACTAGCCACTTCAGGTAGACGTCCGTGGCCCTGTCGATGATGCGGTGTTCGCGGCCGTCTTTAGTCGCTTCGACTTCAAACATGTGTGGACCTCCCCCCTCCCCCAGCTGGCAAAGTACCAGCTATTTGAACCCCGGCCAGAGAGCCGGAGCCAGGATCATCATTACAGGTCGTCCTGCCTTCTGGCACTACTTCAGCCGTATGTTTTTTCGTGCGATTCATGTCGGCAGAACCAGGACTCCGGGCATAGGGACATGACCAGGGTCGGGGGGGGGGGGGGGGGGGGGGCCCCCCCCCCCCCCCCCCCCCCCCCACCCGGGGGCCCCTCCGCGGGTCTTCGCCCCTGCCAGGGGGGCGGGGGGGGGGGGGCGCCCCCCCCCCCCCCCCCCCCGACACTGCCGCAAGGGGTGTCCCACACAGAGCGTGCCAATGTGTCCCGTAAGCCGGTCCCCCACCGGACACATCGGCCAAAAAGCTCGATCGCTGCGAACTATAGGCTGACACCGTCCCATAAGACCCGTCCGCACAAGTGCCCGGAGAAGGGGCCCTATGCGGGACAGGAATTCCGTCCCTACGAAGCCAGTCTTCTGGCTCCGACAATCGCAGGTTAGATGCCCACCAACACCTGATGGACCTCAAACGTTTGGTCGTCGCACGCCCGAGCCATCAGCGGATGACAGGCAGCTTGGGATCCATCAGCCAGGGCCAGAGGCACGTTCGGCCCGCCATTGCCGGGAAGGACAAAGTGGCGGGCCGAACATGGTGGAGGTGTCCGGCGTCGTCCATGGAAGACCACGCCGAACCCTAGGTCCTCAACGGCGAATCAGCGCACCTGGACGGCTGCGGCCACGTTTCCGCCCACACGGAGGCCGGTGACCGTCAGCACGCCCAGTTCGCTGCTGTCCGCTGACTGCAAGGTTCCGTCCGCCCTGGACGGTCGGAGGTCCAAGGCCGAGGCAAGAACGGCGATGGCCGACGCCGCCGACCATGCCTGCGGGCGGCAAGCAGCCGGGTAAGGTGCGGGAACCGAGGCGTCCGCGCGGGCGTCACCGGAGTGCAGCTCGGGGATCCGGTAGTCAAACGCTTCGGCGGCCGACAGCAGCCCGCGGCTCAGCTCTGCAGCTTCCGCGCGGAACCCGGCACGGGTCAGGCCCTGGATGGCGATGGCAGTATCGTGCGCCCAAACTGATCCACCGTGGTAGCTCAGCGGCCAGAAGCCGGCCGAATCAGTGGACATGGTGCGCAGTCCGAATCCGGAGTTCAACTCGGGCGAGACCAGGCGGGCGGCGATGAGCGCCTCCTCCCCCGCGTTCAACAGGCCGGTGCCCAGCAGGTGGCCGATGTTGCTGGTGACGGTGTCGACCGGGCGCTTGTTGGCGTCCAGTGCGATGGCCGGGTAGGCGCCGTCGGGCGAAGGAATCCAGAACTGCTCGCGGAATCGGACGGCCAGGCCGGCTGCGTAGTGGCGCCACTCGTCGGAACCCTCCAGGCCGAAGTGATCCATCAGCTCAGCAGCACCGGAGGCCGCCTCGAAGGCGTAGGCCTGGACCTCGCACAGTGCGATGGGGCCTTCGGCAAGCCGGCCGTCGCGCCACTGGACGGAATCTCCGGAATCCTTCCAACCCTGGTTGGCCAGCCCGTGGCCGGTCAGGTCAGCGTACTCAAGGAAACCGTCGCCGTCGCTGTCGCCGTCGGTGCGCATCCAGTTCAGGGCGGCGAGCATGTTCGGCAGGAGTTCCTTGACTTCTTCCTCCGGCATGCCCCAGCGCCACGCGTCCACGAGCAGGCACACCCACAGCGCCGTGGCATCGACGGTGCCGTAGTACAGCGGCGGCAGGGAAACGTCTTCGCCGGGAATCACCAGCTGCTTGGGACGAAGTTCGTGCATGATCTTGCCCGGTTGCTCGGCCGTCTCGTTGACCGACTTTGTCCCTTGCAGCTGTGCCAGAATGCGCAGTGTTGAGGCGGCAAGTTCGGTGCCCAGTGGCAACAGCATGCGTGCAGAAATGATGGAATCGCGGCCAAAGAGGGTGAAGAACCACGGCGCACCCGCGCCAAGGAACGTCTCATCGGGATGCGCTGTGGTGCTCATCCGCAGGGCACCCAGATCGTCCACGGCACGCTCAACCCAGCGGCTGACGCGGCTGTCCCCCGACGTCACGGAAACGCCCTGCCACTGCGGCACAGCAGAGGCGCCGCGGACGACGGCGGCGGAGTCGGCCAGGTCCACCGACCAGGACACTGCCAACTCGGACTTGGCCGGAACGGTGACATCCCAGGCGAGTGTGATGTTCCCTCCGTCGGCGCTAGTGTCCAGGGCGGCACCGGGAGCCGACACAGAGGCCTTCACCGATCCTTGGCTCAGGACCAGGGTACCGGCTTCATACGTGGCCAAAATGGGCTCTGATTCAGAGTCTCCCGCCATGCCGGCCTTGACGGTCTGCATGTCGGCAAAGTCGGCGGCAAGGCTGAGCAGCAAGGATGTGGTGATCGGTTCATTCAGCGTGGAGCGGATGGTGATGGTTTCGCCCATCCGGCCCGCGGACACCTCGCGCAGGGTTTCCACGCGGACCCGCGGATCGGCGCTGGCGTCGTCGATGTTTCGTGCCAGGGCAACAAACCGTGCGGCAGAGGCCGAAACGCTGTCCTGGGAGATGGGTTCCGGGGCGGTTCCGCCCACAGTCAACGTGTAGGAGGAAAGCACCCGATTGTCAGAGTGATACACCCCGTGGATGCCGCTGTTCATACGGCCATCCGCCGCGGACCAGACTTGGGTGGGTGCGGCGAGCACCACAATTGCTTCGTGGAGAAGTGGCTGCAGGAATTTGGACATGGGGAAGATCTCCTCAGAGGTGGTGGTTGTTGGCGGACCGGCCAGATACTCCGCTGGCCCGCTGGTCATGCTTGATGCCGGGAATCGGCAAAACTGCTTTCGCCGCCGTGCGGCTATTCCTTGACGGCGCCGGCGCTGGAGTTCATGATGCGCTTTTGGAAGACAAAGAACACGACGGCGACGGGGATTGTCATCAGTGCGGCCGCGGCAAGCTTGAGTGGATACTGCGTGCCTTGGCTCAGCTGACCCGAGGCGAGCGAGGCCACCCCCTTGGTGAGGGTTGTCAGTTCAGGCGACTGGGTGGAGATGATGAAGTGTGAGAGTTCATTCCACGAGCCCTGGAACGACAGGATCACAAGGGTGACCAGGGCCGGTGCGGCCATGGGCAGCACGATGGACCAAAAAACACGGAATGTTCCGGCACCGTCCACGCGGGCCTGTTCCTCCACGCTGGCCGGGATTGATTCAAAGAAGTTCTTCATGATGAAGACTCCGGCGGCGTCCATCAAGAGCGGGATGATCATTCCCGCGTAGCTGTCGTAAATCCCCATTTGGTTGATGACCAGGAATTTGGGGATCAGCAAGACCACGCCGGGCACTGCCATGACAGCCACCAGGGCAGCAAAGATCACGTTGCGGCCCTTGAAATCCAGCCGCGCCAAGGCGTAGCCCGCCAAGGAATTCAGGAACACCCGCCCCGCAGTGACGAACACGGTGACGACGACGGAGTTGGTAAACCAGGTGGGAAAGTCAGAGTTCAGGAACAGCTTGCCATAGGCCGCCGTGGTCCACGTCGACGGTACTAGTGCCAGCGGATCTGAGGCAGCTTCGGCGTCGGACTTGAAGGAGGTGGCGATGCTGATCAGGAACGGGGCAATGTAAATGACGGCAATGGCAATCAGGACTGCATACAGCAGCGAGGTGCTGGAGAGGAACAGCCGGCTGCGGCGCTTGGGCTGCCGGGCGGATGCCTGGGTTCCGCCGGCGGTGGCGGGCATTTCAGCTATGACCGGGGTGGCGCTCATGAGTGGTCTCCCTTGGACGGTGTTCCGTACATGCGCCGGTGCCGGCGTGAGACCGGCCGTTCACGAAGAACCCAGCGTTGAAGAAGGGTGAAAAGGACGATGATGATGAACAAGACAAAGGCAATGGCTGCGCCGCGGCCCCATTGCTGGCTTTCGAAGGCTGAGGTGTAGGACAGGTAGGCGGGCGTGAGCGTGGTCTTGCCCGGTCCACCCTGGGTTCCGGTGTAGATCTGGTCAAAGACCTGCCATGTGCCGATCAGGCCCAGGGTGAGGACCGTAAAAAGCGTTGGGCGCAGTTGCGGGAGTGTGACCTGCCAAAACCGCTGCCAGCCGTTGGCGCCGTCGATCATGGCAGCCTCGTGGACCTCGCCGCTCAGGTTTTGCAGTGCTGCGATGAAGAGCAGCATGAAGGTGCCGCTGGTGGTGAACACCGCCATGAAGATGAAGGCCGTCATGGCCACCGACGGCCCGGCCAGCCAGTCCCAGAGGGGCAGGCCGAGAACCGTGGTGTCCACCAGAAATGCGGGGCCCTCGGTGATGCCGACGGCGTGCAGCCCGTTGTGGAGGATGCCCGATGGATCCTGGAACCAGCTGGGACCATGGATGCCCAGGTAGGAGAGCACCTTGTTCACGGCACCCGTGGCCCCGAAGAGGAAGAGCCAGATGACTGTGATGGCGACCGAGCTGGTCACCGACGGGAAGTAGAAGGCCGTGCGGAAGAAGCCGCGGCCCTTCAGGACCTGACGGTTGACGAGCACGGCCAACACGATGGCCACGATGGTCTGCACCGGAACCACGAGCACCACGTACCAGGCGTTGTTGCGCAGTGACATGCCGAAGTCCCGCTCCGCCAGCCCTCCCCCTGCCAACAGCTCCTTGTAGTTGTCCATGCCAATGAAGGAAACAGTTGAGGCGAACGGGCTGCCCCTGCCCGTCCAATCGGAAAAGCTCACCCACAGGGCCATCCCCACGGGGACCACCAGAAACAGGCCAAGAATGATGAGCATTGGCCCGGTGAACAGCCAGCCGGCAACAGTGTCTCGGGGGCGGCGCTTCTGGGTCACCGGCGGGGCCTTCTTTGGCGCCGTTTCGGTTGCTGTGGTCATGAAATTCCTTAGTTCAACGAAGGGGTGTTTCGTTCGGTTGAAGGGGCGGCACTACTTGCCGGAAACTGCGGCTTCCATGTTTTTCTGCGTGGCGGAGAGGATCTTGGCCGGATCCGACTTTGCCAGGGACTCCAGCTGGGAGGTGAAGTCGGCGATGACATCGGCGGCGCCCTTCAGCGACGGAATGCCCTTGGCGTTGGTGACGCCATCAAGGAAGGGGGCATTGGCCGGGTTGGCGGCCTTCCACTGCCCAGCAGCGGACTCCACGGAAGGCATGACGCCAAATGCCTTGGCGAATTTCAGCTGCTGCTCGGTGCCAGTCAGCTTTTCGACCAGCTTCACGGCCTCATCCTTGTTGGGGCTGTCTGCGGCGACGCCCCAGCAGTTGGTGAACTGCAACGTCCCTTTGCCCTCCGGACCGGCTGGCAGTTCAGCGACCTTGTAGGAGATAGCCGGGAAGTCTGCGCTCATGGCGCCGGTGATCCAGTTTCCCTCGATGGTCATGGCTGCCTGGCCCTTGCCAAAGGCCTCGCCGCCCCATCCCGCGCCAAGGTCTGTGGTGAACTTGGCACTGCCGGACTTCAGCAGCGACTGGACGTAGTCCAGGCCGGCAAGGTTTTCCTTGCTGTCCACGGTGGCCTTGGTCTGGTCGGCGTTCAGCAGGGTTCCGCCTGCCTGCACCATGAAAGCACCTACGCGGGCGTATTCCGGCGAGAAAGCCAGGCCCACGTGGTCAGCCGTGGTCAACTTCGCAGCAATGGTGGTCAGCTGCTCCCAATTCTTGGGGATGTCTGCATCGCCCAGGCCAGCGGCCTCCCACATCTCTGTGTTGATAACCAAGCCCAGCGTGGAGAAGTCCTTCGGGGCGCAGTAGAACTGACCGTCATAGGTAAACGATTCCACCAGGGAAGGATAGAAGTCGTCCTTGTGGGGCAGCTGGTCACCGTAGGCATACAGGGATCCGTTGGACGCGTAGCCGGCCAAGGATTCGGTGGACACATAGAACACATCGGCAGGCTTTCCCGAGGCAAAGCCCTGGCTCAACTGCTGGTTCAGGTCAGAGGCGGCAACCACACTCGCATCAACACCGGTGTCGGCAGCCCATCCGGCAACAGCTGCCGTTACAGCCTGGGTTTCCGCATCGCCGGAGGAGCCGATCATGACGGTGATCTTCTGTGAATCGCTACCGGCGCCCTTGGGATCGTCAAAGTTCGATCCCCCGCAGCCGGTCAACATGAGCGCGCCCACCGTAAGGATTCCGGCGCCCAACAAACAGCGAGACTTGCTTCTTTGCATGTTTCTCTCCTTCAATTCTGCGTCTTGAGGCCTGGCGCCGTGTGGCGGTGGCCGACGTGCTCTGTGAGTGGCTGTGCATGTCCTGCAGTTGCAGAGCCAGGTCATTGCCCAAATTTGAACGTTCAAATTCGGGACAACATAGTAGAAATTTGAACGATCAAATGGATGCCTCAAAACTACCCGGACTGTGACCGATTAGTCAACCACCTAACTTTCATGCCAGTCGTGGCATAGTGGAATGGACAAGCATTTGAACGATCAAGAAGGAGGTTCCGGTGGCATCCAGCACTCTTCCCACCATTGAGGACGTAGCCCGTGCGGCACTGGTGTCCCGGCAAACGGTGTCCAACGCCATCAACTCCCCCTCGATCGTCAAGCCGGCCACCCTGGAACGGGTCAACCGCGCCATCGCGGAACTCGGCTACCGTCCGCACGCCTCCGCAAGGCGCCTGAGAACCCACAAGAGTTCAACCATCGGGGTCCGCCTGGACCCTGCCCTCAACGGGATTTCCGGTGCCGTACTGGACCGGTTCCTGCACGCCCTGACCGAACAGGCCGACAAGAGGGGCCTGCGGATCCTACTGTTCACGGCCACCGGCCCCGAGGACGAAATTGCACAGTTCCGCCGGCTGCGGGACAGCGCCGACGTGGACGCCTTTGTTCTGACATCCACGTTCCACAACGACCCCCGCACCACCTGGCTCATCGAGAACGGGCACCCGTTCGTCACGTTCGGGCGGCCTTGGGGCGTGGACGACATGAACAACCAAAAACACCCCTGGGTTGATGTGGACGGCTATTCGGGACTGCACGCGGCCACCATGCACCACCTTGTCAACGGACGCAGCCGGGTAGCCTACATTGGCTGGCCAAGCCCCTCCGGCACGGGCGATGACCGCCGCCGGGGCTGGTTTGACGCCATGCACAAGGAAACCGGCATGGACACGGCCAGCATTGAAGCCCTGGAAACCACTGCCATGGATTCGGTCAGCAATGGCGAAGCGGCGATGGTGGAGCTGATGTCCCGTCCGGGCACCATCGACGCCGTTGTCTGCGCGAGCGATTCCCTTGCCTTGGGTGCCATTCTCGCCTCTGCCGGCTCCGTCCCCGTCTGCGGCTATGACAACACCCCCACGGCCGCCGCACTTGGCTTCTCCAGTGTTGAACAGCCCCTCGAGGAAGTGGCTGCGTCCGTCCTGGAACTCATCTCAGATGCCTGCAGCCCGCCCACGGCAAAGACGGCGGACGGAGTAGATGGGCCGGCCAGGCACCGGCTGATCCAGCCACGCCTGGTTCCGCGTGACGGGCAGTGGCTGGCCCGCACCCTGGCACCCTGACCCTTCACCTGTCCCGTGACATCGTAGATCTCCCCCTCATCAGGGTCTGACCGGCGAACGAATACGGGTGCGTTGACGCGGGGTCCTATGCTGGGGGCATGACGACGACGTCCGCAGGCCCTCTTGCCTCCCCAGCTTCCGCAGCCGAGCTGGCCGCCAAGCTGGCCGAAACCGGCTACCTCGCCGACGAGGGCCTGGCCACCGTGGCCTACCTTGCCATGGCCATGTCCCGCCCGCTCCTGCTCGAAGGCGAGCCCGGCACCGGCAAGACCTCCATGGCCGAGGCGCTGGCAGAGGCCTACCAGCTGCCGCTCATCAGGCTCCAGTGCTACGAGGGCATCGACGCCACCCAGGCCCTGTACGACTGGGACTTCACGGCCCAGATCCTGCACCTGCGCAGCGTGGAAGCCGCCGGCGGCAACTTGGACACCCAAAAGCTGGAGAATTCGCTCTACGACGAGCGCTTCCTGTTGGCCAGGCCAGTCCTGAAGGCTCTGCAGCAAAGCCCCGCCGTGCTGCTGATCGACGAGATTGACCGGGCGGACGACGAATTCGAGGCATTCCTGCTCGAGGTCCTCTCCAACTACCAGGTTTCCATCCCCGAGTTCGGTACGGTCAAGGCCGCCGTTCCGCCGCTGGTGGTGCTGACGTCCAACCGCACCCGCGACCTCCACGACGCGCTGAAACGCCGCTGCCTGTACCACTGGATCGACCACCCCGGACTGGCCCGCGAAGTGGAAATCGTGCGGACCCGGCTGCCGGGCGTCCCGGAGGTCCTGGCCAGCCAAGTGGTGCAGGCCGTGCAACAGATCCGCGCCACCAATGACGTCATGAAGCCACCCGGCGTCGCTGAAACCCTCGACTGGGCGCGGGCGCTGCAACTGCTCGGGCGCCCGGAGCTCGACCTCGAATCGGCGGCGGCCAGCATTGGCGCGCTATGCAAATACCGCGAGGACACCGCACGGGTGCAGGCCGTGCTGGCCAGGATTCTGGGCTGAACCATGGTGCAGGCAACTGTGCATCCGCCCGAGGCGATCCTGCTCGGCTTCGCTGCCGCCGTTCGGGCCGCCGGAGTGAAGGTCACCGCGGACCGTTCCGGTAGTTTTGTTGATGCCGTGTCCCGCCTGAATATGGACAACCGCTCCAACGTTTTTTGGGCAGGCCGCGCCACGCTTTGCGCCGCCCCCGAGGACTTGGATGCCTACCAAAGGACTTTTGAGGCCTGGTTTGCCCCGGCACACACCGGCGCGGCACCACCACAGGGAGCTGCAACAACCGTCAGGGCCGCCGCGCTCGACGACGCCGACGCAGGTGGTGAAGGCGGCGCGGAGCGGGAGGCGCTGCGGGCCATGGCCAGCCAAAAGGAGCTGCTGCGCCACCGCGACATTGCCACCCTGGACTCTGCCGAGCGGGCCCTGCTCAACCAGATGTTCTCAGAACTGGCAGTCAAGATCCCCACGCGTCGGGGCAGGCGCCCGCAGCCCGCCAGCAAGGGCAGCATCGACCGTGTCCGCACCCTGCGGCAACAGCTTCGCCGCGGCGGGGAGCCGGGGCCGTTGCGGCACGCCAAGGCACCGAGAAAACCGCGCCGGACCGTGTGGCTGATCGACGTCTCCGGTTCCATGGCGCCCTACGCCGACAGCCTCCTCCGGCTGGCACACCGCGTGGTCCAGCAAGCCCCGCACAACGTGGAGGTGTTCACCCTCGGCACCCGCCTCACCCGGGTGACACCAGCCTTGAAGCTGCCCGACGCCGACGACGCCCTGGCCCAGGCCGGCCGCACTGTCCCCGACTGGTCCGGCGGCACCCGGCTGTGCGAGGCCCTGCGCGCATTCAACGACAGGTGGGGGCAGCGCGCCGTGGCGAGGTCCGCCGTCGTGGTGGTGGCCAGCGACGGCTGGGAACGCGGGGACGCGGCGCTCCTGGGCCGGCAGGCGGAGCGGCTGCACCATGTGGCCCGGCGAGTCATCTGGGCCAATCCGCACCGCGGCAAGGATGGCTATGAGCCGGTGCAGCAGGGAATCAGGGCCGTCCTGCCGCACGTTGACCACTTTGTGGCGGGCCACTCGTTGACGAGCTTCGAGGAGTTGTTGGGTGTGATTGGCAATGCGTGAAGTGTTGAAGGATTTGCTGGACGCGATCCAGGCCGGGCACACGGTGGGGCTGGGCACGGTGGTGCGCACCTTCCGTTCGGCGCCCCGTCCGGCCGGCGCTTCCATGATGGTCGACGCCGGCGGGCAGGCTGTGGGGTCGGTGTCCGGCGGGTGCGTGGAGGGCGCGTTGTACGGACTGGCCACCGAGGTGGCTGCGGAAGGCTCCCCCGTGCTGCAGCGCTACGGCATCAGCGACGACGACGCCTTCGAGGTGGGCCTGACTTGCGGGGGCATCATCGACGTGTTCGTGGAGGCCGTGTCCAGCAAGACATTCCCGGAGCTGCCTGCCATGGCTGCCGACGTGGACGCCGGCCGTCCCGTGGCAGTGGTGACTGTCATCGAGCATCCGGATCCGGCCTGGCTGGGCCGGCACCTGGTGGTCCGGCCGGACGGCTTCGAGGGCACACTGGGCAGCGCCCGCGCCGACGACGCCGTCAGCGACGATGCCGTTGGACTGCTGGCCGCCGGGCGCAACACCACCCTCATGTACGGCCCGGACGGCGAACGCCGCGGCGACGGCATGCGGGTGTTTGTGGCCAGCTTCGCCCCGCAGCCGCGCATGCTGGTGTTCGGGGCCATTGACTTCGCTGCCGCAGTCGCCAGGCAGGGCAGCTTCCTGGGCTACCGGGTCACGGTCTGCGACGCCCGGGCCGTCTTCGCCACGAAGGCCCGCTTCCCCGTGGCCGACGAGGTGGTGGTGGAGTGGCCGCACCGGTACCTCAAGGCCCAGCTGGACGCCGACCTCGTCGACCCCCGGACAGTGGTCTGCGTCCTCACGCACGACCCCAAGTTCGATGTCCCGCTGCTGGAGCTCGCCCTGCGGCACGAACTGGCCTATGTGGGGGCCATGGGATCGCGCAAGACCCACAACGACCGCATGGACAGGCTGCGCGAGGCGGGCCTAACCGACGCAGAGCTTGAACGGCTCTCCAGCCCCATCGGCCTGGACCTGGGCTCGCGCACGCCAGAGGAGACTGCGGTGTCCATTGCGGCCGAAATCATTGCCCTGCGGTGGGGCGGCAAGGGCTCCCGGCTCAGTGAAATGGACGTGCGGATACACCACGTTCCCGTCGCCGACGCCGCACATGAGGATGAAAGCAGCGCTTCGGCACTCTAATGCGGAAGCATTGGCAGGAGCCCTAACTATCCCCTGCCCCATCATGTAGCGTGGGCCACATCATGGGCTGGAGGTGCGGCTGTGGCGCCGTTTCTCCATGGAATATAGGGAGATCTCAATGGCGAGTTCCACATCCATCACCGTCGAAGTTGACGGCGTCAGCTACACGGACGACGTCGAACCCCGGCTTTTGCTGGTCCAGTACCTTCGCGAGCGGCTGGGCAAGACCGGCACCGTGATTGGCTGCGACACCACCAATTGCGGGGCCTGCACCGTGCACCTCGACGGGGCCAGCGTGAAATCGTGCACCATGTTTGCCGTGCAGGCCGACGGGCACCAGGTCACCACGATTGAAGGCATGGCCCAGGACGGCAAGCTCGCCCCGCTGCAGGAGGCCTTCCACCAGTGCCACGCACTGCAATGCGGCTTCTGCACCCCGGGCATGATCATGCAGTCGGCCTCGCTGCTCAAGGAGAATCCGCACCCCACCGAGACTGAAATCCGGGAAGGGCTTGAGGGGAACCTCTGCCGCTGCACGGGCTACCAAAACATTGTGGCGGCCGTGAAGAGCGTTGCGGACGGCGTGGAATACGGCGATTCCGGACTCTCTGTCTCGGAATCCCTCACAGACGGTGAAACGGCGGGTGTGAAATGACCGCCACGGCAGAAGGCAAGCGCGCGGAGGTGGGCTCGGCCCGGCTGCGCAAGGAGGACGCCCACCTCATCACGGGCCGCTCCCGGTTCACTGACAACATGGTGCTGCCGGGCATGATGCACCTGGCCATGGTGCGCAGCCCCTTCGCCCACGCGAAGATCACCGCGATTGACACCTCGGCCGCACTGGCCTCCCCCGGCGTCTTTGCCGTGCTGACGGGTGCCGACGTGGCCGGCGAACAAGGCTCGCTGCCCAACGCCTGGCCGGTCACGCCGGATCAGAAGGCGCCCGACCACCCGGCCATCGCCGTGGAGGAGGTGGCCTTCGCGGGCGAGATTGTCGCAGTGGTGATTGCCCGCAGCGCCGCCGCAGCCCGCGACGCCGTCGAACTTGTGGACGTGGATTACAGCGAACTTCCCGTGGTCATGGACCTCGAGGAAGCCGCAACGGACAAGATCCTGGCCCACACCAGCCTGGCATCCAACAAGTCGGCCACCTGGGTTTTCGACTCCGGCGATGCCGGCACCGGCACGGCCATCGCGGAGGCGCTGGCCAACTCCGACGTGGTCGTGGAACGGACCCTGTACCAGCAGCGCCTGATCCCCGCCTTCATGGAGCCCCGCTCCACGGTTGTGGACCCCACGGGCGAGCAGATCACCATGTGGAGCGCCACCCAGATCCCGCACATCCTGCGCCTCATGCTGGCCCTGACGCTGGGCATCCCGGAGAGCAAGGTCCGCGTGATCGCACCCGACGTCGGCGGCGGCTTTGGCGGCAAGCTGCAGGTCACGCCGGAGGAAATCATCACGGTGGTGGCCGCCCGGCGCATGGGCAAGCCCTGCAAGTTCACCGAGACACGCAGCGAATCGCTGCAGGTGGCCCACCACGGCCGGGCACAGGTGCAGCGGCTGAAGATCGGCGCCACCAAGGACGGCATTGTCACGGGACTGCACGTGGACCTGCTGGCGGACATGGGCGCCTACCTGGGCCTGATCACCTCCGGCATCCCGGTCCTGGGTGCGTTCATGTACAACTCCATCTACAAGTTCCCGGCCTACCACTTCGAGTGCCACAACATCTTCACCAACAAGGCCTGGACGGACGCCTACCGCGGTGCCGGGCGGCCGGAAGCCACGTTCGCCATTGAGCGGATGATGGACGAGCTCGCCGTGGAGCTGGGCATGGACCCGCTGGAGCTGCGGGAGAAGAACTGGATCAAGCACACCGAGTTCCCGTTCACCACGGTGGCCGGGCTGGAGTACGACACCGGCAACTACGAGGCCGCCACCGAGAAGGCCCTGAGCCTGTTCGGCTATGAGGAGCTGCGCGCCGAACAGAAACTGCGCCGCGACAGCAACGACCCCGTCCAGCTGGGCATCGGCATCTCCACGTTCACTGAAATGTGCGGTCTGGCCCCGTCACGCGTGCTTGGTGCGCTGAGCTACGCGGCCGGCGGCTGGGAACACGCCCAGGTGCGGGTGCTGCCCACGGGCAACGTGGAAGTCGTGACGGGTTCCTCGGCGCACGGGCAGGGACACGAGACGGCCTGGAGCCAGCTGGTCGCCGACCGGCTGGGCGTGCCGTTCGAAAACGTGGAGGTGCTGCACGGCGACACGCAGGTTGCGCAGCGCGGCCTGGACACCTACGGCTCACGCTCACTGGCCGTGGGCGGCATGGCAGTGCTGGCCGCGGCGGACAAGGTCATTGAGAAGGCCCGTGCCGTTGCCGCACACATCATGGAGGCCAGCGAGGACGACCTCGAGTTTGCCAACGGCTCCTTCAGCGTCAAGGGCACTGAGACGTCCACCTCCTTCGGGGAGATCGCCTTCGCCGTGTTCTCCGCGCACAACCTGCCCGACGGCATGGAGCCCAACCTGGACTCCGAGGCCACCTACGACCCCGTGAACTTCTCCTACCCCCACGGTACGCACCTTGCGGCCATCGAGGTGGACACCGAAACAGGGGCCGTGACCATCCGCAAGTACGTGTGCGTGGATGACATCGGCGTGGTGGTCAACCCCATGATCGTCGAGGGGCAGGTGCACGGCGGCCTGGCCCAGGGCATCGCCCAGGCGCTTTTTGAAGAGGCCGTGTACGACGACGCCGGAACCCTGGTCTCGGGCTCGTTCGTGGACTACCTTGTCCCGAGCGCCGCGGACCTGCCGCACTACATCACGGGCCGCACCGAGACGCCGTCGACCACCAACCAGTTGGGCGCCAAGGGCGTGGGCGAGGCAGGCACCATCGCCTCCACCCCCGCCATTGTCAACGGCGTGATCGACGCCGTGCGCCACCTCGGTGTCAAGGACATCAAGATGCCGTGCACGCCCGCACGCGTGTGGCATGCCCTGCAGGAAGCCAAGACCACCGGAGGTGCAGCATGATCCCGAGCCAATTCGACTACGCCGCGCCCACAACCGTGGAGGAGGCGCTGGGCCTGCTGGCCGGCGCCGAATCCGCGGGCGACGACGTCAAGCTTCTGGCCGGAGGCCAAAGCCTGATCCCCGTCATGAAGCTGCGCATGGCAGACCCCTCCCTGGTGGTTGACCTGGGACGGATCCCCGGCCTGTCCGGCATCACGGACGACGGCGCCAGCCTCACCATTGGTGCCATGACCCCGCACCACGTCGTGGCAACTGACCCCCTGGTGGCGGCACACGTGCCCCTGCTGGCGCAGGCCGCGGCCACCGTGGCCGACCCCCAGGTCCGCCACCGCGGCACGTTCGGCGGCGCCCTGGTCCACGCGGACCCGGCCGGCGACATGCCTGCACCTGCCCTTGCCGTGGAGGCTGTGTTCAACCTGGCCGGGCCCAACGGAAACCGGTCCGTGGCGGCCGCTGACTTCTTCCAGGGCTACTTCACCACGGCTGTGGAGGAAGGGGAGATCCTCACGAGCATCACGGTGCCCAAGTACACGGGTTGGGGATCGCACTACGGCAAGTTCACGCGGGTGGCCCAGCAGTGGTCAATTGTGGCCGTGGCGGCCATGGTCCGCGTTGAGGGCGGGGTCATTGCCGAGGCACGCGTGGGCCTGACCAACATGGCCAGCACCCCGTTGCGTGCCACCTCCACCGAGGCGGCGCTGGCCGGCTGCGCACTGGATGCAACTGCCATCGCCGCGGCCTGCGCCCATGCCGCCGAGGGGACCGAGCCCGCCAGCGACCTCAATGGCGACGCCGACTACCGGCGCCACCTTGTGACCGTTGTGGCCAAGCGCGCGGTCATGGCTGCGGCCGGACTCTGAGGGGAAGCCAATGGAACTCAAACACCAGTTCACCGTCCCCACGCCGCTGGAGGACACGTGGCGCTCTTTCAACCAGCTGGAAGAGATTGCCCCCTGCTTTCCCGGCGCAACCCTGACCGGGGTTGACGGCGACACGTTCACGGGCACGGTCAAGATCAAGCTTGGCCCCATCGCCATGCTCTACGCGGGGACCGGGACGTTCCTGACGCGCGATGAGGCCACGCACACCGTCGTCATCGAGGCGCAGGGCAAGGACAAGCGCGGAAACGGCACGGCCGGTGCCACTGTCACGGCTGTGCTCACGGCTGGCGATGGCGGCACCACAGTTGAGGTGTCCACCGACATGAATGTCACGGGCAAGCCGGCACAGTTTGGCCGCGGCGTCATCCAGGACATCTCGGACAAGCTGCTGGAGCAGTTCGTGCAGTGTGTCATCGGCAAGGCGGAACCGGTGGTCGAGCCTGGGCCGGTGGTCGAGCCTGTCGAGACCCCAGGGGTCCCCGGCCGAGCTGGCGAGGTTGGGGTGGGGAGCGAGACCCCAGGGGTCACGGTGGTCGAGCCTGTCGAGACCCCGGTGGTCGAGACCCCGGCGCCCCGGCATGTTGCCCCGCGCCCATCCGCTGCAGCCGCTGAACTGGACCTGGGCTCCACAATGCTGGCGGTGCTCGCCAGGCGATTCGGCCCGGCAGTCCTGGGTGCACTGGCCATCCTTGGCCTCATCGTCATGGTGTGCCGGCGCAAGAAGCGCTAGCCCCGCCCATCGGGCCCAGGTATAGAATCGTCCTTGTGTTGTTCCTTTCAATGAACTTTCTGCCCTCTGGGTGCTTGGAGGTCGCCGGCGTTTCTTGTGCCGGCGGCAGATAGCGCCATCCCTCAGTGATTTCTCAGCGGCCCCTGATGGCTGCTGCCCGCCCGCGCTGTTG
The DNA here is from genome assembly GCF_027568515.1 of Arthrobacter sp. HY1533. GTDB lineage: Bacteria > Actinomycetota > Actinomycetes > Actinomycetales > Micrococcaceae > Specibacter. The sequence continues at coordinate 160,091 of NZ_JANKZF010000001.1, forward strand.
CGCGCCCATATGCGGGACCCATCCACACTGAAGCCGCCCAGGCCGCGCGCCCGGGCGGGCAGGACAGAAAGACACATCAACATGCTTCCCATGACCGAAAAACAAATTCGATCCTCCTTCCTGAACGCCTCCCAGCGGGAGCGCAACAACCTCAACCTGCCAGAGAATTTCGAGGCCCTGAATTGGGAAGACCTCGACTTCGTCGGCTGGCGCGACCGCAAGTACCAGACACTCGGCTACGTCATTGCCTGGGTTGACGGCGCCACGCGGGGCATCCTTTTCCGAGAGGTGGAGGGCAAGACACGCTCCCGCGCGCAGTGCTCCTGGTGCAATGACGTGACCCTGCCCAATGACGTGGCCTACTTCACCGCCAAGCGCTCGGGGGCATCCGGGAGGAACGGCAACACCGTTGCAACGCTGATGTGCTCCCGCTTTGAGTGCCCGGCCAACGTCCGCCGCCACGAACCACCGGCCTACGTGGGCTTCGATGCCACGGCGGCACGGGCCGAGCGCATGGCCGGCCTGCAGGCCCAGGTCCGCACGTTCATGGACAAGATGATGCTCGGCAGCGACTAGCAGGCAGGTGCCGCCGCCCACCCATTCAGGCGGGCGGCGGGGCCGTGGAGTCCCTGACCACCAGGGTCGTGGCCAGTTCCATGCGGGGCGAGTCCAGGGCTTCCCCGCGTGACATCCGCAGCACCGAGCGCAACGCGGCCCGGCCCATTTCCTGCAGGGGCTGGGCCACCGATGTCAGCCGGGGCAGAACCTGCCCGCCCAGTGCGGTCCCGTCGAAGCCCACAACACTCAACTCCTCCGGCACGCGGATTCCCCGGCGCTGGGCCTCCCCCAAAACGCCGATCGCAATGGAGTCGTTGCCGGTGAAAATCGCTGTGGGCGGATCGTCCAGGTCCAGCATCGTAGCCGCCCACTGGCTGCCAAAACTGTTGGAGAAAGAGCCCATGGCCATGTACTCGCCACGGACCTCAATGCCGTGTCCCATGAGAGCTGCCAGGTAACCGTGCTGGCGGGCCACGCTGCACTCGGCGGCCACCGGGCCCCCGATGTGGGCAATCTTGCGGTGGCCAAGGCCAATCAGGTGCTCCACCGCTCCCTTGCCGCCGGCCCAGTTGGTGGCCCCCACACTGGCAAAGCCACTGTCGGGCGGATTGTAGGGGTCAATGATGACCACGGGGATGTTCCAGGCCCGGAAAAGGGCCAACTGCTCCACACTCATCTCCGAGGTGACCAGGATCAGCCCGGCACGCCCCGACTCCACCATACGCCGGGCCCACTCCTCGTGGTCCGCCTCGTGGAGGTTTGCCGGCGCCATGCTGCTCAAGACAAGCTCCACACCTTCACCGGCGGCCTCCTGCAGCATGCCCTTGAGCAGCTCCAGCGAGTAGCCCTCGTTCATGCCACCGAAAACCAGTTCAACGGCCGGCGGCATGGCGGCACGGGCCCTGCGCTTCATGGGCGATTCATAGCCCAGCTCCAGCAGCGCCGCTTCAATGCGGGCCCGCGTGTTCGGCGCCACGTCAACCCGGCCGTTGATGACCTTTGACACGGTCGGCACCGATACGCCGGCCAGCTCCGCCACGGTTGCCAGGATCGGCCTGCGATTCTTAGTGCGCCCTTCCACCTTCACCCCTGTCCTAGATTCCTGATGCATTGTTTGCCACACCGCCACCGGAAATTCTTTGCCCGCTCCAGCCTATGCTGTTCCATTGCCCGCCGCCGTGGGCACGCCCGGGCGTTCACCAGGTTCCTCCGGGGGCACTGTGGACCGGTCCGGCGGAAGGTCCCAGTGCACGCCAGAGCGGCATCAGCTCCGGGCGCGCAAGCGGCCAGTGTGCGTCCGTAGGCATCCCCCGACGGCGGTAGCGTCCCGGGGGAAGCCCGTAGAGGCCCGCGAACCTGTGGGAGAAGTGGTAGCTGTCCCCGAATCCGCACAGGCTGGCTATGTCCTGCAGTGCCAGTTCGCTGCGCAGCAGCAGGGTGGCTGCCCTGGCCAGCCGCACCATTTCCAGGGCGGCGACCGGGCCGCAGGAGAATTCCTGGCTGAAAAGCCTGGAACAGTGGCCTGCCGACAGGCCGGCCGCGCGGGCCAGTTCCTCCACGGACACGATCCGAAGGCCATCGGCAGCCCAAGCAGCGCGGACATGGTCCACAGCCGGCATGAGCCGCGGCTGCAACCGGGACTGGACCTCGCCCGGAAGCGGGCCGTGTACAAAAATGTCCAGCAGCATGCCCACCACCTGGTCGCTGCGTGCCCGGGCACCTGGGTGGTCCATGCCGGCCAGGCTGAGCAGGTAGGAGCACAGCCCCTCTAGAGGCGGGTTTCCCAGCATAGGACGCAGCAACGGCCAGGAGCTCGTTTCCTGGCCGGACGCAGGCAGCTCCACATCAAAGTGCACGTAGGCGTGCGCGGTTCCGCTGGCGGAGTCCCAGTGGTACGTGTCCGTCATGCCGGGCCGGGTCAGCAGCAGCACTCCCGGTTCCAGAGCGAGGCTGTGGGCAACGCCGGGGCTGCCATCGTGGGTATCCTCCAGCAGGGTCAGGCGTGCACTCCCGCGCAGCAGCCACACAAACTCAAAGTTCGTCGTCCGCCGGGGCCCAAAGACCGCCCCCGGCGGATAGTCGGTCACCTGGACCACAGACCTGGGACTGGCCTGGAGGCCGACAGATGTCATGATCACGCATTTTTCCGTTCGATAGGGCCATTGTCCGCGCCGGAGCGCGGAAATAGGCTCGAAATTGACCGCTTGCCATCCCCAACAAGGAGAAACCATGACCGCCGCACCCGGCCTGCAGGAGCTGCAACCAGCATCTGTCACTATCCATGATTCTGTCGATGAGGCATTCATTGAGCAGTACAGGCGCGACGGCTTTGCCGTCCTGCGCAATGCCCTGTCCGCCGAAGAGATTGCCGCCGTGAACCAAGAAGCCGTGCGGTTCTGCCGGGGCGAGCTGGGCGCCATCCGCAATGCCGGCGATATAGACCCCGGGCTGTCCGATGCGGAACTCATGAAAAAGTTCCTGTGCATCCACTACCCCCACAAGGTCTCCGACGTCATGCGCGACGTGCTGCACGCGCCCCGGGTCATCGAGGCCATGACCGGCGTCATCGGTCCGAACGTCAAGGCCATGCAGTCCATGCTGTTCATCAAGTCCGAGGGCAAGCCCGGCCAGGCCTGGCACCAGGATGAGCACTTCATCCCCACCCGCGACCGTTCCCTCACCGCCGTGTGGATAGCCCTGGATGACGCGACAGTGGAGAACGGCTGCTTGTGGGTTCTCCCCGGTTCCCACAAGCGCGGGGTCCTGTACCCCGACCGCGAAACCAATGACGTCCGCTTTGACTGCACCAACGAGGCCTACGGCTTCCCCTACAGCGACGATCAGGCCGTCCCCGTCGAAATCCCGGCCGGCACCGCCATCATCTTCAACGGCTACCTGCTGCACCGATCCCTGGAAAACTCGGGGGCCCACGGCTACCGCCGCGCCGTTGCCAACCACTACATGAGCGCCGAGTCCCTGCTGCCGTGGCAGCGGATGCCCGAAGGCGAGGCTGCGGCCACCCACGACTTCCGTGACATTGTCATGGTGGCCGGCGAGGACCCGTATGCCTACAAGGGAACCGTGGACATCACGAGCCCCCTGGTCCGTCCGGACCGTTCGGGCGGCTGCGACCGCTGACGCAGGGCTGAAGCCGCGGCCCACGGGGTTTCCCGTGGGCCGCGGCTTTTTGCGGTTACTTGACTGCTTGCAACTTGAAGACCGGGGTCTCGGCGCTGACCTGGGCCTCGTACTCGCCACGCATCTTGTCCCCGCCCTCGGACTGCCAGCGTTTCAGGATGGCCGCGTGGTCCGAAACCTTGGCGCGGCCCGTGATGATGTCAACCGACTTGTCCCTGACCATTTTGGTCAGCTTCGCGCCCACCTTGGCATTGGTGTCCGAGTAGCTGCCGTTGGTGGGGTTCCGCTGCGCAAATTCCAGCAGCTTCTGGGACTGGGAGTGCACATACTTCGCCACCTCGGGGTAGCCGGGGTGGAAGTTCACCGATTCCGGCGCCGACATGGTGTTCAGCGCGCTGACGACGCTCGGCGCATTGTCCTCGCCCTCCTTGGTCAGGATCGGGTTTCCGTTGGCGTCGTACTCAAAGTCCTTGCCCTCCACGCCGTAGTTCTTCATGACGTATTCGTCGGTGCCGAACGGGGCGGACATCCAGTTGATGAGCTCCAGCAGCTCCAGGACCCTTTTCTCGTCGGTCTTCTTGAAGGCCGTAAAGCCCACCGTGCCGTAGCCCATGTCGTAGGTGGGGGTGATCTTGCCGTCGAAGCCAAACGGCACCAGGATCTCTGCCTGGAATCCCGGGTCAAGGGACTTGAAGGCGCGCAGGCCCTGTGGATGTGCATCAACGTAGGCGGCGATGCTGCCATTGACCACCTTGGTCTTGATGTCGGTGGCGGCAACATCGGGGTAGAACACCCCCGCGGCAAACAGCTTGGCGGCATACTCCAGGCCGGCCACATAGGCGTCGGTCTCGTAGAGGTGGGTCAGCGAACGGTCCTCGTTGACGGCCCAGCCATTTGGGGCGCCCCACCACTCGGTGAACATGTGCAGCATGTTGATGTAGTTCGGTTCCAGTGCGTACTGCTTCTTGCCCGGGTTGGTCAGTTCCTTGGCTTTCTCCAGGAACTCCTGTGCATCCTTGGCGTTCAGGCCGCCCACGGCCGCCCATTTCTCGGTGCCGCCAACCAGGATCTGCCCCAGCGGGGAGCTGGGGATGGGTGCGCCCCAGATCTTGCCGTTGACCACGGCGGTGCGCCAGGAATCGGGCTTGAGGGCAGCCAGGTTCGGGTACTTCAGCACGGCATCACCGGAGAGGTGTGCCGTCAGGTCCTGGAACTTGGCTTCCAGCATGGGCCCCACGTTGGGGATGCCCTGGTTCGGCGGGATCCACATGAGGTCCGGGAGCTCGTCGCTGGCCAGGATTGTGGCGAACTTGGCCGGGTACCCGTCCCCAATGTCCTCCACAATCTGCATGTTGAACTCGCCGCCCAGTGCCTGGTTCAGGCGCTGCCAATATTCGTTGTCGGGCATGGCAGCGGACATGGGCGCCCAGGTCTCCGAGAGCACCGAAACTGGGCCCGTCAACGGCTTCACGGCACCTGAGGGTACCGGCTTGGGCATGTTCAGGAAGGCACTCTGCAGCCCCTGCGCATTGCCGGGCAAATCCGGGGTCAGGAGGTTGAATTCCTTGTAGGTGGGCAGCACCACCTTGCTGGAGGCGGCTGCCCCGCCACCCGAACCGGTCGATGAGGTGTTGCAGGCCGAGAGTGTCCCGGTCAGTGCGATGGCGGCAACTGAGGCCCCTGCCAGTCCCAGGAAGTTGCGGCGTGAGACTCCGTCACCTTTGATGGAGCGTTTCATGGTTGTCCCCTATTTTCGTTTTGCATTGCGTTCTCGCCGGATTTGCGGCGACGGGTGGATCTGAGGCGTCAGTTGGCGGCGTCCGCGTGGACCGTCGGCTGGGTGAGCGGTACGGCCGGTGGCCGGTCGCAGCTGCTGGCAATCTGGACGGCGCGGCTGCTGTGGGCCGATTCCAGAACGGATTCCATGATCTCCAGGACGTGGAAGGCGAGCCGGCCGCCCGCCCGCGGCTCCTGGCCGACCGACGTCAGGGCAAGATCGTTCAGGCCCACGCCGCGGCTGGCTCCGCTGTACCCTGCCGAATCCGGCAGGGTCTCCCATTCGGTCGAACCGACGATCCGCAGGCGCACACTTCCGGCGAATGTGTTGGGGTCAGGGACAATGAGTGAGCCCTTTTCGCCGTGGATTTCAATGTTCGCAGCCTGCGTGGCGGCGCCGTCGAAGCTCATGACCAGGGTGGACAGCGCCCCGGACTCATGCACCAGTACGCCGGTGACGTGGGTGTCGGTGGTGACCGGGATGGTTTCGCCGGCGCGCGGGCCGGTGCCGATGGTGCGTTCGCTGCGAGTGTGGCTGGCTGCCCCGATGACGGAGGCCACAGGGCCCAGCAGAGTGACGAGGGAAGAGATGTAGTACGGGCCCATGTCCAGGAGCGGGCCACCGCCGGGAGTGTAGTAGAAGTCCGGGTTGGGGTGCCAGCGCTCGTGCCCCGGAACCACCATGGTTGCCGTGGCGGCAACGGGGCGGCCAATGAGCCCGTCGTCAATAGCCTTGCGGGCGGTCTGCGTGCCGGTGCCCAGCACGGTGTCCGGGGCACAGCCAACGATGACCCCGGCCGCGGTGGCGGCTTCGAGGACCTTGCGGGCCTCCGCGGTGGTGGCGGCCAGCGGCTTCTCGCCATAAACATGCTTGCCGGCGGCAATGGCTGCCAGGGCAACCTGGGCATGCGCGGCGGGGATGGTGAGGTTCAGGACAAGGTCCACCTCGGCGTCGGACATCAGGGCCTCCACGGACATGGCGCGGACACCGGGCAGCTCGTCCGCAAGGGATTGCGCCCGGGCCGTGTCGATGTCTGCCACGGCCACGAGCCGGACGGCATCCAGGGCCGGGAAGGTGGCCAGGTAGGCGCGCACGATCTGGCCGCAGCCGACGATGCCAATGTTCATGGGTGTGTTCAGCGACTGGCCCACAGCAGGCCCCTTTCAATGATGGTTTTCAGCTTGGGGTTGTTCAGGTCCTCGACCGTGTGGCCGGGGGTGGCGACGAATACCTTGCCCAGTCCCCAGGAACGGGTCCAGATGGCGGGGCAGGTGACAGGCCGGCCCCACGGGTCCCCGTCCTTGGCGGCAAGTGTTGTGGTGGCGAGGATGTCGTTGTAGTCGTCGCTGAGGACCCAGTACTGTTCGGTGTCCAGTTCAAAGCTGTCGATGCCGGCCGTGATGGGGTGCACAGCGGCTGCCGGGGCCATGTCTACGGTGTAGCGGGCGAATCCGTCGCGGCCGTCGCCGCGCCGTTCGTGGACCGGGCGTCCGGGGTGTGCAACAAACTGTCCGCCCACGAGCTGCAGGAATTCGGCGCTGTTGCGGTAGGAGTCGGCAATGCCGCCGTGCCAGCCGGCGAGCCCGGTGCCGGCGGCGACGGCGGTGCGCAGGCCCTGGATCTCGGCGGAAGCGGCGGTGTCCATGGTGGTGCAGTGCAGAACCAGGTCCACACCTGCCATGTAGTCGGCGTCGGCGTAGACGGACGCGTCGCTTTCGATCCGCACGTTGTAGCCGTTCGCACGCAGGAACGGAATGAACAGTTCGGTGGTTTCAACGGGCTGGTGCCCGTCCCAGCCGCCGCGCACCACGAGGGCTTCGCCGCCCCCGGGCTTGATGGTCTCAGTCATAGATGTCCTTATCGACTCAATTGGTTTCGAAACTTCTCGAAAGTTTTTCTTTATCGACATGGAATCTAGTGTGATTCACTGCACTCGTCAAGCGCCCGGGCCAATGTGTCACGCGCCAGGAGGGGCCACGCCGGAATCCTCAGTGGACCACCTCACACAGCCCGCCGACCTGGCGTAGTGTTGAAAGAACCCGCATCCTCAAGGCACTGGACAGTCACAAATACGCATGGCAACTAAAAGCGAAACCACACTCCTCCAATCCCTGGGACGCCTGGCGCCCCAGCTGCGGCCCATAGCCTGGCGCTTGTTCGCAGGTCTCCTGACGGCCCTCGCAGCCAGCCTCGTGGCCCTGGCCATTCCGCAGGTCTACCGCGTCCTTGTCAACACGGCCCTGGAACCGGGCAAGGGGACAGGCGCGCTCTGGCTGGGGACCGGCGTCGTGCTTGTCCTGGGCATCATGGAAGCCTGGCTCATGGTGCTGCGCCGGCAATTCGTGATTGTCCCGGCCACCACCGTGGAAACCCGCATGCGCACCAGCTTCTACCGCCACCTGCAGCAGCTCGCCGTCGAATTCCACGACCGCTGGGGCTCCGGCCAGCTGCTCAGCCGCGCCATGAGCGACCTGAACTTCATGCGCCGCTGGATGGCCTTCGGCGCCATCATGCTGGTGGTCACGGCCCTGACGGTGGTGATCGGCGTGGTTCTCATGTTCTCCATGAGCTGGGAGCTGGGCCTGATCTTCCTGGCCGCCGCCGTGCCCATCACCATTTTCGGCTTCACGTTCCGCCGCTCCTACGGAAGCGCCAGCCGGCGCAGCCAGGACCAGGCCGGCGACCTCGCCACAGTTGTGGAGGAGTCCGTCCACGGCATCCGCGTGCTCAAGGCCTTCGGCCGCGGCCGTGAGGCGCTGGACTCCTTCGCCGAACAGGCGCAGGAACTGCAGGCCACCGAGATCCACAAGGCCAAGTCCCTGGCCCAGTTCTCCCTCATCGTCACGCTGCTGCCGGAGCTGGCGCTGGCCGCCGGCCTGGTGGTGGGCATCCTGCTGGTCCACGGCGGCAGGCTCGACGTCGGCACGCTCGTTGCGTTCTTTGCCACGGCCGCCGTCGTGGCCGGGCCCGTGGAGTCGGTTGGGCCGCTGCTTTCAATGACGCTCACGGCCAAGACGGCCCTGGACCGGCACTTTGAGGTCATGGACGCCAAGAACACCATCACCGAGCCCACCAACCCCGTCCGGCTGGATCCGGTCCGCGGCAAACTGGAATTCCGCGACGTGCACTTCCGCTTCCCCGACACCGTTGCGGGAACACCCGACCTGCTCAACGGCGTGGACCTGGCACTGCGGGCCGGGGAGACCATGGCCCTGGTGGGCGTGACCGGCAGCGGCAAAAGCACACTGCTGAACCTTGTCCCGCGGCTGTTCGATGCCACCTCGGGCACGGTGGAGCTGGACGGAACCGACATCCGCCAGCTGTCCCTGAAAGATTTGCGCACCCATGTGTCGGTTGCATTTGAGGACACCACATTGTTTTCCAACTCCGTGCGTGACAACGTCCTGCTCGGCGCCGCGGCGCATCCAGGCCTGTCCCCGGATGAGGTGCTGGAACAGGCACTCGAGGTGGCGCAGGCCGGCTTTGCCCACACACTCCCCCAAGGCGTGGACACACTCATTGGCGAGGAGGGCCTGAGCCTCTCCGGCGGCCAGCGCCAGCGCATTGCCCTGGCCCGCGCCATCGCCGCGCGGCCAGCTGTTCTGGTGCTGGATGATCCGTTGTCCGCCCTTGACGTCAACACCGAGGAACGGGTGTCCCAGCGGCTGCGTCAGGTGCTCGAGGCGACCACCACCCTGATTGTGGCCCACCGCCCCTCGACCGTGGCGATGGCCGACCGTGTGGCACTGCTGCAGGACGGGCGCATCACGGCCGTCGGCACGCATGCAGGGCTGCTGGCAGAAAACGAGCACTACCGCTACGTGCTGGCCAGCCTCGAGACCGAACCGAAGGACCTGGACACCGGCTTTGACGAGGAGCTGCCCGACGACCTCGGCACGGGCGCGCTGCCCGTGGCACCGCGAACCAGCACAAGCAATGCGAAGGAGGCCTCGGAATGAGCCGGGACAACAAGCAGGCGGCCACCGCCCAGGGCACGGCAGGCGAAGACCGGGTTGATTTGAGCCAGGCCGACAGCCGTGCCGTGCGCCAGCGTTCCGTGCGGCTGCTGCGCACCTTGCTGCGGCCTGTCCGTGTGCGGTTCGCCATCACGGTGGCACTTGTGGTGCTGTCGCAGGCGGCCAAGGTGGCCGGGCCGCTGCTGATCGCGTACGGGATCGACACGGCGCTGCCGGCACTCAACGGCCCCGATGGGCCCTGGCTGCCGCTTGCCGTGGTGGGCGGCGGCTACGTGGTGGCGGCCCTTGCGGCGTCCTGGCTGACTGCCGCCTACCTGACCGAGACGGCCAGGCTGAGCCAGGCCATGCTGCTGGACCTGCGCATCCAGGTCTTCCGCCACACGCAGCGGCTCAGCATGGAATTCCACGAGAACTACACCTCGGGACGCATCATCTCGCGGCAGACCTCGGATCTGGAGGCGCTGCGGGAGCTGCTTGATTCGGGCATTTCCTCCCTCGCGTCCGGGCTCGTTTTCATGGTCCTGACAGCGGTTTCCATCTTCACCCTGGACTGGGTCACGGGGCTGCTGGTGCTGGCCTCGGCGATCCCCATGTGGCTGCTCTCCCGCTGGTACCAAAAGCATTCGCAGGCCGCCTACCGTTCCTCACGTGTGGTCTCGGCCAGGCTCATTGTGCACTTCATTGAGACCATGACAGGCATCCGCGCCGTCAAGGCATTCCGCCGCGAGGATGACAACGCCGCCCGCTACGAGGAGCTCGCCGAGGACTACCGGCAGGTCACCGTCCGCTCCATCAACCTCAACGGCGTGTTCCAGCCGGGCCTGGTGCTGATTGGCAACGTCGCCGTGGCCGCCGTGCTCCTGGTGGGCGGCTTCCGCGTCCTGGGCGGCGCGCTGGAGGTGGGCGCGCTTCTGGCCCTGCTGCTGGCCACCAAGCGTTTCTACCAGCCCGTGGGCCAGATGGCCATGTTCTACAACTCCTTCCAGTCGGCGCAGGCGGCGCTGGAGAAGGTGTCCGGGCTGCTGGAGGAGATCCCCACCGTGCGGCCGCCGCGCCACCCCGTTCCGCTGCCGGCCGCTCGCGGAGACATCCGCTTCACCGGCGCCGAGTTCCGCTACGGCGAAGGCCCGCTTGTTGTGCCCAGCCTTGACCTGCACATTCCTGCCGGCCAAACCGTGGCGGTGGTGGGCGCCACGGGTGCGGGCAAGTCGACACTCGCCAAGCTCATGGCCCGCTTCTACGATGTCACGGCCGGGTCCCTCGCGCTCGACGGCGTGGAGTTGCGCAAGCTCTCCACCGAAGACCTGCGCCGTGCAGTGGTCATGGTGACGCAGGAGGCGTTCCTGTTCAGCGGCACGGTTGCCGACAACATCGCCCTGGGCCGGCCGTCGGCCACCCGGGCGGAGATCGAGGCCGCCGCCCGCGACGTGGGCGCCGACGAGTTCATCCGGGCCCTCCCCGACGGCTACGACACCGACGTCAACAAGCGCGGCGGGCGGGTCTCCGCCGGGCAGCGGCAGCTAATCTCCTTTGCACGTGCCTTCCTGGCGAACCCGGCCGTGCTCATCCTGGATGAGGCCACCTCATCCCTGGACATCCCGTCCGAGCGACTGGTGCAGGACGGCCTGCACAGGCTGCTCGGACATGCTTCCATGGAAGGGGAGGCTGGCGGCGGACGGGTAGGCGGGCGCACCGCGCTCATCATTGCGCACCGGCTTTCCACCGTGGCCATCGCTGACAGGGTCCTGGTGGTGCATGACGGGCGGATCGTGGAGGACGGATCCCCCGCCGAGCTGCTGGCCGGCGGCGGGCGTTTTGCCAAGCTGCACGGCGCCTGGCAGGACTCGCTGGTCTGAGCCGCCACCGGTTTCCCATGACCGCACCTTTCGCGCACAACTGGTGGCAGCTGCCCACCGACAAGCGCAGAAGGTGCGGTCATGCCGGTTGGGGCCAGTAGCCTTGGGGAAAGCCCCAGCTACGGAAGCAGGATCATGACCCACTTTGACCTCGTCATCATTGGCACGGGCTCCGGGAACTCAATCCCCGGGCCGGAATTTGACCACTGGAACATCGCCATAGTCGAGGACGGCCTGTTTGGCGGCACCTGCCTGAACGTAGGCTGCATCCCCACCAAAATGTTCGTCCACCCGGCGGAGCTGGCCGACGCCGCCCGCCATGGCCGAGCTCTGGGGGTCGATGCCCAGCTCAATGCCGTGGACTGGCCCGGCATCAGGGACCGCATCTTTGGCCGGATCGACTCCATCGAGGAGGGTGGGCGGCGTTACAGGCAGGGCCCGGAGTGCCCCAACATCACCGTCTTCCCGGGGCGCGCACGGTTCACCGGCCACAAGGCCCTGACCATTGACCTGCACGATGGCGGCACAGCCGCCGTGTCCGCCGACAGGTTCGTGCTGGCCGCAGGCTCCCATGCCGTTGTCCCGGACGTTCCTGGCCTTGCCGCCAGCCCGGGAACCGGGACGGCCGGGACGGCCGGGAGCGGGGCTGTTTTCCACACCTCGGACACCGTCATGCGGCTCGCGGAACTGCCCGCCAGCATTGCCATCCTGGGCGGCGGGTACATCGCCGCCGAATTCGCCCACGTGTTCTCCTCCTTTGGCGTCCAAGTGACCCAGATTGCCCGCGGCAAACGGCTGCTCAAATCACAGGATGCAGATGTCTCCGCACAATTCACCAAGGAAGCCGCGGCGCGCTACACGGTCCTGCTCGAGACCAAGGTGACGGCCGTGGCAAACTCGGGCGACGGCGTCGAACTTCAGCTGCATGGGCCGGACGGCACCAGCGCTGTCAGCGCCGACGTACTGCTCGTGGCCACGGGCCGTACACCCAACGGCGCGGGCCTGGACGTGGAAAAGACGGGTGTGCCCCTGGACGCGCATGGCCGGGTGGTGGTGGACGGACACCAGCGGACCGCCGTGGAAGGCATCTACGCACTGGGGGACATTTCCTCGAAGTTCCAGCTCAAGCATGTGGCCAACCATGAGGCGCGGGTGGTCAAACACAACCTGGCCCATCCGGGGCAGCCCATCAGCTCAGACCACCGCTTTGTGCCGGCGGCTGTGTTCACCGACCCCCAGATCGCCAGCGTGGGCATGACGGAGTCCCACGCCGTCAAGGCCGGCATCCCCCACGATGTGAAGGTCCAGAACTATTCCGACATTGCCGCCGGCTGGGCGCGCGAGGATTCAGGGCACTTCCTGAAGGTGCTTGCCGACCCTGCCACGGGGCTGCTGCTGGGGGCGCATGTGATTGGCCCGGAGGCGGCCACGGTCATCCAGCCGCTGGTCCAGGCCATGCACTTTGGACAAACTGCGCACGACGTGGCCCGCGGGCAGTACTGGATCCACCCGGCCCTCTCGGAACTGGTGGAGAACGCACTGCTGGGCCTGCCGGAGGCTACCCCAGCCGGCTGAGCTCGGCGCGGCCCAAAAGGTAGTTGCGCACGGCGGGCTGGCGGGCCAGGCCGGCCGCAACCGTGAACTCGGCGGAAGCCTCGGCAGTGCGGCCGGACCGGGCCAGTAGTTCGGCGCGGGCGGCGTGGAAGGGCTGGAAGGCCGCGACGGCCGCTCGCCCAGCAGCCGTGCCCGTGGCGGCCAGCGCGTCCAACGCCGCCAGCCCGGATGCCGGCTCGCCTGTTCGCCCGGCCACGGCGGCCAGCGCCACCTGTGCCCCAAGGCTCGGCGCCACCACGAGCAGGGCCGCATAGAGCGTGTGGAGCGCCGCCCAGTCCGTGAGCCCTGTCCTGGCCCGTGCGCAGTGGACAGCCTGGATGGCGGCCTCCAGCTGAAACCGTCCCGGCAGCCCCGGCGGAACTGCCAATCCCAACAATGCTTCGCCTTGTGCCAACAGGGACGCATCCCACCGGGAGGTGTCCTGCTCCCCCAGCGGAACAAATTCACGGCCCTCGTCACTCCGGCCGGGCCTCCGGGACATGGACAGCGTGATGAGCGCGGCAAGACCCCACGCCTCCGGCTCGGTTTCCAGCGTCCGGGCCAAGGTGAGGGCCAGGTATTGTGCCTCGCCGCTGAGGTCCGGGCCCTGCTCCGGCCCGTCCCCCTGCGCCGCAGCCTCCCAGCCCTCATCGAGCCATGCCATGGCGTAGCAGCCGTAGATTGCTTCCAGCACTGCCGGCAGGCGTCCGGGCATGGCCCCGCGGTCCGGGACAGTGAAGGGGATGCGGGCTTCCTTGATCTTCCGCTTGGCCCGGACCAGGCGCTGGGCCATGGCCGCCGCGGGGACGGCGAAGACTGCAGCTATCCGGGCGGCGTCGAACCCCAGGACAGTCTGCAGCATGAGCGGCGTGCGGATGCCGGGGTCGATGGCCGGGTGGGCACAGACAAACAGCAGTTCCAGGCGCTTGTCCCCCATGGCGTCAACGTCGGGTTCGTCCGCCGGCATGGCGTCCCGACCTTCCCATCCTGCGGCCTCCAGCGGCGCGAAAGCGCGGTTGTAGGCCGATTTCCAGGTGTCGCGCTGGCGGTTGCGGGCCACCGTCAGCAACCACGCCTCCGGATTGCCCGGGATTCCGTCGCGCGGCCAGCGCAGCAGGGCCTGTTCAAAGGCGGCGGACAGGGCGTCCTCGGCCAGGGCAAGGTCTCCCGTGGGCGCGGCAAGGAGCGAAACCAGCCGCCCGTAGGAGGCGCGGGCCGTCCGCTCGGCGGCAGCATGCACCTCCCCTGCGCTCATTCGTTGGGCCGCCACGCGCCGTCGACAGTGAAAACGGCGCCCGGGCGCACCTCAACGGCGCCCCATTCAATGGCCGGTGCCTGGCGGGCCCAGTCAATGGCCGCATCGAGGTCATCCACGTCCAGCACGAAGCTGCCGCCGAGCTGCTCCCGGGTGTCGGCGAACGGGCCGTCCTGGACGGCAAGAGCCCCCTCCACCATGGTCAGGGTGGTGGTGCTTGATGAGGGCTGGAGCACCTCGGCGCTGACCAGGACACCCGCCTGGTGCAGCGTTGCCGCATAGCTGGCGAAGGCCCGCTGGCCCTCTGCCAACGCCTCGGCTCCCAGGGCCTCGGCGTCCATCTCCGGATAGTGCAAAAGCAGCGTGTAGCGCATGGTCGTTTCTCCTTCGTGTAAAGCCGGTGCGTGTGCCCCGGCCCTTGCACAGTGATGACGATTGGACGGCCGCGGAAACGACAGCACGGGGCAGCTACCTGCCGCCGGCGATCTTTCGGCTGCGCTGCTCCTGCGCCTTGGGCCCGTAGGGATAGACGCCCACCTGCGGCTCGCTGACCAGGGTGAGCTGTCCGGTTTCCCGTGGCGTGAGAGCCAGGCTCGCCGCCCCAAGGTTTTCGGCCAACTGCGCCGTGGTCCTGGCCCCCAGAATCACCGAGGCCACCCCGGGACGCGCCGCCGTCCAGGCCAACGCCACCTGGGCCGCGCTCACGTCGCGGCTCGCGGCAATGTCAGTCACAACGCCCACCACGTCCCAGGTGCGCGGGCTCGCATTGCGTTCGGACCACGCCTCCATGCCGCGGTTCGGGTCCTCGCCCAACCGGGTGGCGCCCACCGGCGCCACATCGCGCTTGTACTTCCCGCTGAGCCAACCCCCTGCCAGCGGCGACCACGGCAGCAGCCCCACCCCGGCATCAAGTGCGGCGGGCACGATTTCCAATTCAATGTCCCGCACCAGCAGGCTGTACTGCGGCTGCAGGGACACGGGCAGGTTCCAGCCCTGGGCCTTGGCAAGGTAGACCGCCTTGCTGAGCTGCCAGCCCAGGAAGTTGGAGAAGCCGTAGTAGCCGATCTTCCCGGCGGTGACGGCGTCGTGCAGGAAGCGCAGCGTCTCCTCCAGGGGCGTGATGGGGTCCCAGGCATGCATCTGGTAGAGGTCGATTTGTTCCACGCCCAGCCTGCGCAGGGATTCATCCAGGGCGCGGGTCAGGTGCCGGCGGGACGTCCCGACGTCGTTCGGGTGCCCACCCATGGGGAAGCGGCCCTTCGAGGCAAGCACGACGGCGTCCCTCGCCCCGGGCCGCGCGGCCAGCCAGCGGCCGATGATCGCCTCCGAGGCGCCCCCTGTGTAGACGTCGGCGGTGTCGATGAAGTTGCCGCCGGCCCCCAGGTAGCTGTCCAGGATGGCGTGGGAGGTGGACTCGTCGGCCTCCGCTCCGAACGTCATGGTGCCGAGTGCGAAGCTCGAAACGACGGTCCCGGTGTTTCCCAAAGTCCTGTATTCCACGATGCTCCCAACTCTGAGGTGGCTGTGCTGCCCCTTCCACGATAGGACCCTCCCCGGCGCTGCGCGAGGGTCAGGACGGAACTTTCGCGGCTTAGGAGAAGACCACCAGGCCGTAGACGGCGAACAGCGCCAGGTGTGCAGCCCCGTGCATGGCTGTGACCTTCTTCGCGCCAAACGAGGTAACGGACAGCAGCAGGCTCACGCCCAGGAGCAGCAGGTTCGCCGGGCTCTCCGCGAGCACCACGGCCTGGCCCGTGAGCAATCCAATCACCAGCACTGCAGGGATGGTCAGCCCCACGGTCGAGACCAGGGCGCCATGGCACAGGTTGCTGACACGCTGCGCCTCGCCCGCGAGTGCGGCCCGGATGGTGGTGATGGTTTCCGGGAGGAAAACGATCATGGCGATCAGGATGCCGGAAAGGGCCACGGGGGCACCGGCCCGGCCCAGCCCGTCGTCCAGCAGCGTGGCCATGTCATGGGAGAGCAGCACGATGGGCAGCACAGTCGCCACGAGCAGGGCCAGGCGCAGGACAATTTCGCCGCGGTGCTTGGACAGGATGGCGGTGATGGGCTCGCGTTCCGGGGCAATTGCCCCTGATGTGCCGACGGTGAGGCGTGGATCGACCTCGGTGAAGTCCCCGGCCTGGCTGCCCATCTGGCGGAACAGGAAGAAGGCGTACAGGGCCACGGCCAGCAGGATGATCGGCACGGCCTGGCCCGGCGTGTAGGAGCCACCTGATCCAATCAGGGCAGGCAGTGCAAAGGCCAGTGTGGCCAGGACAATGATCATGCCCAGGTAGGCGGAGGTGCCTGTGCGGTTGTGGCGCAGCCCGCCGTGCCGGAGCCCGCCAAGCAGCAGCGACAGACCAACCACCCCGTTGAGGATGATCATGGAAACCGCCATGACCGAGTCGCGGGCAATGGTGGCGTGCTCACCCGGGCCAAGCATGACGGCGGAAATCAGGACCACCTCGATCAACACAATGGAGAGTGTCAGGACCAGAGATCCATACGGGTCCCCCAGGCGCCGGGCCAGGTGTTCGGCCTCATGGACCACGCCGAAGGAGCAGATGAGGATGACGGCGATGATGGCCGTGAGCGTGCCGAGCAAAAGCGGTGTTGGCACGGGTGGTTCCAGGAGCGGCCCGGCAAAGAGCAGGGCGGCTACCGCGCTCCAGCCAACCAGCAGGCGGAGCCACGCCGCGGGGGTGATGATGGAGCGCATTGATGAGGTCAGCATGGGTTCAAACCTGTTCCACGAGGCCGTCCCCGAGTTGAATTGCCGAAACGGGCCGTCCCGTTCGTGCTGCTGGATTCCTGGCGGTGCCGCCCCTGCTGCAGGGGCCTGGCAATTGCCTCCGCCCAGAATAGTCCAGCCTCCACCCGGAGGCCAACTTGCCAGGGCCGGTCTGTGTCCGGCTGTGGGCATGCAGGAAATCTAGCTAGATGAGCTAGTAACCTCTTTGGGAAGGTAATGTTTGTGGCAATCATGCGGGCAGGGATCCAGACGGCGAAAACGCCCGGATTCACTGAATTTGAGATCGGGGACGCAAGTGGGCAAAAACGCCATGGAGGGAATCAACCTTGTCTGGTTCCGAGACGACCTTCGCACCGCGGACCACCCGGCCCTGGCCGCCGCCATGGCAGACCGGCGTCCCGGCGTCCGCACCATTGCCGTCTATGTGCTCGATGAGGTCTCCCCGGAGATCCGCCCCCTGGGGGCCGCGGCGAAATGGTGGCTGCACCACGGCTTGGCGGAGCTGCACGGGCAGCTGGCCCGGCTCAATGTGCCACTGCTGCTGCTGCGCGGTCCGGGCGCGTCCATGGTGCCGGACTTGGCCGGTGAACTTTGCGCCAGCCTGGCCCTGGAACCCGAGTCGCTGTCCGTCTTCTGGAACCGGCGCTACGGTTCCGGGGAACGGACCGTGGACACCGAGGCCAAGAACAGGATCCGGCAGCAGGGCTGCACGGCTACCAGCTCAGCCGGCACCCTCCTGCATGAACCATGGACGGTTCAGACACAGGAAGGACAGCACTACAAGGTGTTCACCCCTTTCTACAACGCACTTCAACGGCTTCCGCTGCGTCCGGCATTGCCTGCCCCGGCCGCCCAGTCCCCTGTGCCGGACATGGACACCCACGGCGATGCGCTCGGCGACTGGGAGCTGTTGCCGACAGTACCGGATTGGTCCGCAGGTCTGGCCGCCGCGTGGGAGCCGGGCGAAGAGGCAGCGCACAGCCGCCTGGACTGGGTGCTCTCCGAGGTTGCTGCGGGCTACCCGTCAGGGCGGGACCTGCCGGGACGTGACGGCACATCACGGCTTTCCCCGGCGCTGCGGTGGGGCCACCTGAGTCCCGTGCAGGTGTGGGAAGCCCTTGGCACGCTGGCCCCAGGCGATGCCGACGCCGCCGAGGGCGCCCGGGCCATGATGCGCCAACTGGCCTGGCGGGACTTTTGCTGGAACCTGCTCTACCACCATCCCCGGATGGACACACGGAACATCCGCGCCGAGTTCGACAACTTTGACTGGGCCTGGCCGGCCGTGGATCTGCCGGGAGTGGAAGCAGGAGGGGCCGGCGGCCCGGGCCAGGAACTCATTGATGCCAACTTCACGGCGTGGTGCCGGGGCGAAACCGGCTTTGCCCTGGTGGACGCCGGGATGAGGCAGCTGTGGGAGACGGGCTGGATGCACAACCGTGTGCGGATGGTGGTTGCCAGCCTGCTGGTCAAGAATCTCGGCATCCACTGGCGCGCCGGCGAAGCATGGTTTTGGGACACGCTGGTGGATGCGGACGCGGCGTCCAACCCGGCCAACTGGCAGTGGGTGGCCGGGTGCGGTGCCGACGCCGCCCCGTATTTCCGGGTCTTCAACCCGCTGCTGCAGCAGAAAAAATTCGATCCACAGGGCCGGTACATCGCACAGCATGCACCGGCCCTGGGCCCGGAACCGATCGTTGACCTGCCGGAATCCCGCCGCGCCGCACTGGAAGCCTACGAACAAATGAAGGCCGACACCCGCTAGACCAACCTAGCCATCAGCGGGGGCCCCGCCGCTGTGGCGCGATGCCCGGGAAAGCTTGGACGGCCACCAAATGCTCCGCCCGATGTCATACGCCAGGGCCGGCACAAGCAGTGACCGCACCACGAATGTGTCCAACAGGACCCCAAAGGCCACGATGAACGCGATCTGCACCAGGAAAAGGATGGGAATCACCGAAAGTGCGGAGAACGTGGCCGCCAGGACAAGGCCGGCCGAGGTGATGACGCCGCCGGTGATCACCAGGCCGCGCACAATGCCTTCCCGCGTGCCGTGCTGCAGCGATTCCTCCCGCACACGCGTCATCAAGAAAATGTTGTAGTCGATTCCCAGCGCCACCAGGAAGATGAAGCCAAACAGCGGAACAGCCGGATCGGCCCCCGGGAATTTCAGCACGTCGTTGAACACGAACGCGGCCACTCCGAGCGCAGCACCGAAGGACAGCACCGTGGTGAGCACCAACAGCACGGGGGCCAGCACGGAACGCAGCAGCAACATGAGGATCACCAGGATGACGCCCAGGACCACGGGAATGATCAAGTTCCTGTCGTGGATTGAGGCATCGTTGGTGTCGATGGCGGTTGCCGTGACCCCGCCAACCAGGGCACCGGGCACTGATTGGGCAAGGTCGCCGCGCAGTCCGCGTACGACGTCGGCCGCCTCATCTGAGTCTGCGGCCGCGGCCAGGGTCCCCTGCAGCATGGCGTCCCCCTGCACCAGGGTGGGCTGCGGTGCGGGCGCTCCGGGGGCACCGAGAGGCTGGATTCCCTCCGCCGTAACTGGTGCCGTTCCGCTCGGGGAATCCTTTGCCACCACGGAAACTCCCTCAATTCCCTGGTTGCCCAGCAGCACATCCGCTGCCGCCTGGAGCCGGTTGCCGGGAACCACCACCAGCACGGGGCTGCCCGTGCCGCCGGGGAAGTGCTGCCCCAGCACAGCCTGCCCATCCCGCGCTTCCGAGGCGCCCAGCACCAGCTCGGACTGCGGGATGCCTGTGGCGTTGAGCTGGGTTGCCCCGAAGGCACCCAGCAGCAGCAGGATGGTGGTTGCCACCCAAATCGCCCGCGGGCGGCGCTTGATCAGCCGGGAGAGTTTCACCCAAACCCCCTGGGCGTGCACGCCGTGCTCGGCTGCCACAACTTCCGGTTCATACTTGGGGCGGCGCGGCCAGAAGGCCGAGCGGCCAAAGGCAAACAGGATGGCCGGGAGCAGGGTCAACGCCGACAGCATGGCAAAGGCAATGCCGATCGCGGCCACCGGGCCCAGGGAGCTGTTGGACTTCAGGTCGCTCAACAGCAGGCACAGCAGTCCGGCTATGACGGTTCCGCCCGAGGCCGCGATGGGCTCGGCGGACTTTCGGATTGCCGCCCAGCTGGCGTCCCACTTGTCGGTGGCAATGCGAAGCTCCTCCCGGTAGCGGGAGACATAGAGCAGCGAGTAGTCGGTGGCGGCGCCAATCACCAGGATGAACAGGATTCCCTGGGTTTGTCCGCTGAGTGCCAGAATGCCGGCCTTGGCCAACCACCAAACACTCAGGAGCGCCACGCACAAGGCAAAGAGGCTGGTTGCCAGCACCGCCACGGGGAGCAGCAAGGAGCGGTACACGAAGACCAGGATGACAAACACCGCCAAGAGCGCAACGCCAAGCAGAATTCCGTCAATGCCCGAGAACCCCTCGATGAGATCCGCGGTGAACCCGGCCGGACCCGTCACGTGGACCGAAACACCCTCCGGGGCGGTGGCTCTGAGCTCGGCTCCCAGGGCAGCCACCACATCGGCGATCTCCGCATCGGCCGCAATGGGCACGAACGCCTGGACCGCCAGGCCGTCTTTCGAGGGAATGGCCGGAGAAACGCCCGATCCCACACCGGGGATGTCCACCAGGGCCGCAATTGCCTGGTTTGCCGCCGCCAGCTGCTCCTTCGTGAAGGGGTCCGTGCCGGACATGACCACGACGGCGGGGATCTCGTCCGAGTCGCGGAACTCGCCCAACAGCTTCTGCACCTGGGTGGCATCGGCAGACTCCGGAAGGTAGCTGGTCTGGTCATTGGAGGAGACCTCGCTGACCTTGCCAAAGTAGGGGCCGCCAATTGACCCGCCGGCGAGCCAGGCCAGGATCAGCACCGTGGGAATGAGGACGCGCAGCCATTTTGGACCCCTGCGGGAAGGCAGCCCAACGGTCCCGTCGACCTCAGGTTTCTGGCTGGTTTTCACATGCGCCTCCCCGGCAGGGTCTGTTGTGTGCCACATGGACACTTTGCTAGTCTAGCTAGCAAATACCCTAACATGCATCATTCCGGCCTTGATATATGCAGGCTCGGCTAGAATAAACCCCATGGCACGCATTGAACCAACATCCCAGCCCATGCCGTCCAACATCTACGATGTTGACGCCAGCGATCCGCGGCAACAGCTCGTGGACCGCTCGGGGATGGACCCGGCCACGGTCAGCCACATCGGGGAGGTCATGGCGGCATTGGGCAGGTTGCGCAGCGCCGAGCAGGAACTCTCGGACGCGTCACTGAAGTTCATGAAGCTGAACCAGACGGACATGCGTGCCCTCCATTACTTGATTGTGGCCGCAAACAGCGGCGGAACAGCAACCCCCGGAGCCCTGTCAACGCACCTGAAGATTTCCACGGCGTCCACCACCAAGCTGCTGGACAGGCTGGAACACGCGGGCCACATCACGAGGGCACCGCATCCCAGCGACAGGCGGGCCCTGGCCATCACCATCTCGCCCAAGACCCGCCAGGCGGCGATGGACACGGTGGGCCGGCAGCAGGCCAAGCGGTTCCATGCTGCTGCGCGGCTGAGTGAAGAAGAGCGCAATGTGGTGATCCGTTTCCTTGACGACATGGCCGGCGAGCTGGCCATCACCGACGAGGCGTGGGCGCAGCCCGGCGCGGCCGCCGACTGACACAGCGCGAGGGGCCAGGGCCCGGGCGCCGCTACATCAGGGCCGCGACGCGGCGGACGCCCGCCTGGATCTGCTGGATGGATGCGGCGCTGTAGGACAGGCGGATGAACGGGGCGGTGGGTTCGTCCACGTAGTAGTGCCTGCCGTCCCCGATCAGCACGCCGGCGGCATTGGCGGCGGCTGTCAACGCCGTCGAACCACTTCCGGCCGGCAACTTGACCCAGAGATGGATGCCTCCCGCGGGCACGATGGGCACGCGTGCGCCGGGCATGGTGGCCAGCACCTCGGCCACCATGGCATCCCGGCGCTCCAACAGGCCCTTCCGCAGCCGCTTGAGATGGCGCGGCCATGCGCTGGATCCCAGCAGGCCCAGGGCAATCTCCTGCGTCAGCGGCGGCACGCACATGTCATCGGCAATGCGGGCGGTCCGCAGGCGCTCCCCCGCCGGCCCGCGGGCTGCCAAGGCACCCACGCGCAGCCCGGGTGCGGCCGGCTTGGTGAGGGTGGCAATGTGCACCACATGCCCGTCTGGGTCCTGCGTGAACAGTGGCGGCGGGGCCGCGCCGTCAAGTGAAAGGTTGCGTGCCCAGTCGTCCTCAATGATGAAGGCGCCATGCGCCTTTGCCAGGGCCAGGACCTCCACGCGCCGCTCCGGGCTCAGCACGGCGCCGGTGGGGTTGGTGCAGTATGGCTGGAGGTAAATGAGCTTGGCGTGGGTGCGCTCCAGGGCCTCGGCCAGCTTTTCGGGAATGATTCCGTCCGCGTCGGCGGGCACAGCGGCGATGTTGAGCCCGGCGGATTGGGCGGCAATGGTCGCGCCGGGGTAGCTGGGGCTCTCCGTGATGATCGTGGAGCCGGGGTCGGCCAGTGTGCGCATGGCGAAGACGAGCGACTGCTGCCCGCCCGGCATGATGAGGACATCCCCGGCCTCGGCATCCAGCTGGGAGGCGAACGCGCGCCGCAACTCGGGCAGCCCCATGGGCGGTGCCATGGTCCAGGCCCGGTGGCTCTTGGCGCAGCGTGCACCGAGCGTGCGCAGTTCATCAAAGGGCTGCAGTTCCGGGGCCAGGTAGCCCCACGAAAGCTGGACCTGTTCGGCCGTGCCCGGCGAACCCAGCCGGCCCGCACGGCCCGCATCAACACGGGTCCGCCCCAGTGCCTGCGACTGCCAGGCATAGTCCGGCTCGGCGGGGAGGTCACGCCCGGCCACGAAGGTGCCGCGGCCGGGCTCTGCCCGCACCACCCCCAGGGCAGACAGCAAAGTGATGGCCTGGGTGACCGTCACCGGGCTGGCGCCGTAGGTCTTGGACAACTCACGGACCGACGGAAGCTTCTCCCCCACCCGCATCAGGCCGGCCTGCTGCTTGAGCAATTCCGCAATCTCGGACGCCCTGTTATTACTCTGCATGGTTCAACTAAATAACGTTACTGTTACCCCATCAAAAGTGTTACCCCATATTTCACTGCGTGGGTGGTGCCGTGCCCGCAGCCGCCGACGCAGCGATTGCCGACTCCGCGACTGCCGACCGGATGGCGCCAATGGCGTCCTGTTCCTCCCGCAGACACTGCTCGAGCAGTCCGGCGACCCCGGGCACACCTTCCGCCCGGGCGTGGATGGCCAGGCTTTCGTAGACACCGCATTCGTGGTGCCTGGCCTCCAGCAGGCTCGTCAGGACCACCTCGTCCACCAGTGGGCTGGAGACCTTGCCAATGAATGACCGGGCCTCCCTGCCAAGGGCCTTGGAGGTGGGTGAGGAAAATTGGTGGGCTTCCCTGCCCAACAGCTCGAAACACTCCTTGAGCATGCCAACATGCCCACGGTTCTCCTTTGCCTGGGCGAGGACCAGATCCTTGACGCCGCCGCCCATGGCCGCATTGTCCAGGTCGGTGTGCAGTTCCATTGCCTCGTACTCCATGGCGAGGGCCATGCCCAGCTTGTAGAGGAAGATTTGTTCCGGGGTTGTGAAGTGTTCAAACATTGTTCGATCTCCATTCCTTGCCATGGCGATGACGTCCCCCACCTTCGACTCTAGCCAGCGGAGCGGGAAAATTCCATGGTTTTCAGCCTCCCCGCGGACCTTCCGGGCCGAAGCAGCTGCCCGGGAAATCCATCCTGTTCGCTGCGCCCCGCTGGTGCTACCTTTTGATCAGGTGTGGCTCTCTGGGTGGAGGGATTGCGATGGCACAGGATCAGGATGGGGCGACCCGCAAGGTTTTGTTCTACGTTCCGGGCCTGGCAATCGGCCCCGACAAGAGTGGCCCGCTGCTGGAGCGGCTGCGCGCAGAGTACGGCAGCGACTGGGAAATTCATGTGTTCCGGCACGGTGTGCGGCCCTGGACCCTCTACCCCCGGCTGGGGCAGGCGGTGGACCGCCTGGCCGTGGCCATCGCGTCCGCCTCGGGCGACTTCACGGGTGAGGCCCACACCGTGGGCGAGGTCCGCCTCATGGGCCACAGCCTCGGCGGCCTGCTCATCCAGTCGGCCTATTTGCGCGGGCTGGGGGTGGACGGCAACCAGTCCTCCAGCACGGTGGGAAGCTGGGCCTCCAAGGTGCGCCGCATGGTCCTGGTGGGCACCCCCAACCAGGGCTTCGCCCCTCGGCGCATGCCGTTCACGGCCCGGCTGACCTACGCCTTTGCCTCACCATTTTGGGATTTTGCCGCCGAGGCCTTCCGGATGGGCGGCTACTGGATCACCAACCTGCGGCTGCTGTGGATGGAGACGCTGCGCGGCCAGGCCAACCCGCCGCTGGTGGTGCAGGTGCTGGGGACCGACGACGACTTCATCCATGAAGAGGACGTACGGGACAGCATCAACATGCCCAACACCGGCTGGACACACATGGACGGGGCCAACCACCCCGGCCTGGTGGACCTGGGCGACCCGTTCACCTCCGAATACCGCTGGAAGGTGCTGCGCGAGGCGCTCTTTGGCTCAAGCATCAAGCCCCAGGCTGCCAGCCCGGTCTCGGAGCGGCCCGTTCACTTCATAGTTCACGGGATCCGGGCCAGCGCCTACGACACCTGGGTGCAGCAGCTGAAGGCCGAAATTGAGCATGACCCCGACGGCGTGGAGCCGTATGTGGTGGCCATGGACTATGGCTACCTGAGCGCCTATGAGTTTGCCCTGCCATTCTCCCGGAACCGCAAGACGCACACCTTCCTGACCACCTACGCAAACGCCTGCCGCGACTTCAACCCCGACAACTTCAACTTTGCCGGACACAGCAACGGCACGTTCATGATGGGCAGGGCCATGAAACTGGTGCCTGCCGTCCGCTTCCGCCACATTTTCCTGGCCGGCAGCGTCCTGCCGGTGGACTACCGGTGGTCGGCGCTTTTTGCCCGACGGCAGGTGGGCCGGCACGACTCCACCGGCTTGTGGCTGCGGGGCCGGGTGCACAACGACAGGGCCGCGGTGGATGTGCCCGTGGGCATCCTGGCGACGTTCCTGCACGGCCTGCACCCGTTCAACAAGGACATCGGCCCGGGAGGCTACCGCGGGTTCAGTGAAGACTCCCTGCCGGCGGAAGTTTCCGATCATGAGCTGGCGTTCCCGCCCGGGCACGGCAGCGCACTCATGGACCACCCTGGCCAGCCGCCGCGCATGCCGCAAATTTCCCACTACCTGCGCAGCGGTGTTCCTGTCTGCACGCCGGACACCGTCCGCCCCGCAAAGTTTGCCCTCATGAACAGGCTGGTTGAGCGCCTGGCGTGGTTCCTGGTGCTGCTGATTGTGGTCCTGTTGTTGCTGGCCGGCTGGTGGCTGGCCACTGTCCTGGGGCTGTGGTGGGCGGTGGGCATCTACGCCGCCGTGCTGGGTGGGGCCTACGTGGCGCTGCGCTGCATCTGAACGGCCCCGCATGAGGTGCGCCTGTGGACGGCGTGCGAGGATTGCTGCATGGACTTGGATGTGGCAGCGGGCTTTGTGATCCCCGCGGCGGAGCTTGGGTGGCGCTTTTCCAGGTCGTCAGGCCCCGGCGGGCAGCACGTGAACACCTCCGACAGCAGGGTTGAACTCTTCTGGAATGTGGCATCCTCCGCCGTCCCCACCGAGGAACAGAGGGAGCGGCTGCAGGCGCGGCTGGGCAGGCGAATGGTGGGCGGGGCGCTGACCGTCACTGCCTCCGAACAGCGCTCCCAGCTGCGCAACCGGGAAATCGCGCTGGAGAAGCTTGCAGCCCTGGTCGCCGCCGCCCTTGCCCCCGATGCGCCCGCACGCCGCCCGTCCAAGCCGACGCGCGGCTCGAAGCGACGCCACCAGGCAGCCAAGCAGCGTCGCTCGGAAACCAAGTCGCTGCGCCGGCGGCCCGCCGGGGACTGACTGGCCGCATGCGAACGGAGGCTGCTAGCCTTGGACACATGGGTTCACTGTTTCTTTAGCACGGGACGCCGCGTCGATTGATTCCGCGGCGGGTCCCACGCGCACCGTCCGCCACAGGCGCCACGTGCGAGATCCATCCCCAGCTCCCCTGCGCCACCACGGTGCGCGCATGCCGCGACGGCAGGCCCGGCCCCGTTGCGGGGAAAGAAGTCCCCAGTGAACCACTCCCCCTTCCCACCGGCCCCATCCTCCAGCATGGGACCCGGCCTGCGCCGCGCGCACCGAAGTGCCACCATCCGCGGCGGCGCCGTCCGCTACGCCGACCGCCTGGTGCTGCGCGACCTTGAACTGAACGTTGGCCCCCGCGACCGCCTGGCCGTCATTGGCGACAACGGCGCCGGCAAGTCGACCATTCTGGGCATGCTCGCCGGAACCGTGCCGCTGGCCGCCGGGGAGCGCGCGGTGGAACTGCCCGGCGGCCTGGCCTGGGCGCAGCAGCGTCCCGCCTTTGCGCCCGGCAGCACGGTGGAACAGGCCCTTGGTTCCCTGCTGGCAGGGATCCGCGGCATCGAGGCGCGCATGACGGCAGTTGCCGCCCGGATGGGCCAGGGCAGCCCGGCGGAACAGGCCGCTCTCGCGGCCCAGCTCGGGGACCTGGAGGCAGAGTATGGTTCCCGCGGCGGCTACACCCTGGACATCCGGCTTAACATCGCGCTGGAGCAGCTGGGCCTGGGCGGGCTGGACCGGGACACGGCAGTTGACGGACTCTCCGGCGGGGAACGGGCCCGGCTGGCACTCGCCGCGGCAGTCTCCGCGGAGGCCGAGCTGCTCCTGCTGGATGAACCCACCAACGACCTCGACGAGGCGGGCCTGGGCTGGCTTGAGGACCGCCTCGGCAGCCACCGCGGCGCGCTTGTGGTGGTCAGCCACGACCGTGCGTTTCTGGACCGCTTTGCCGAGGACATCCTGGCCCTGGAGGACGGTGCCGTGCGCCGCTACGGCAACGGCTATTCCGGCTACCTGGCCGGCCGGGCAGCGGAGCGGCGCAGCCTGGCCAACGCCCGTGAGGCCTGGCGCCGGGACATTGCCCGCACCGAGGCCATGCTGGAGGCCAATGCGTTCCGGCTCTCCGCCATCCCGCGCAAGATGGAGATGGCCGCGTTTGGCCACGGCGCGTTCCGGCAGCGCAGCCGCGACCATGGGGCCATGTCCCGGATCCGCACGGCCAAGGAGCGGCTGTCCCGGCTTCTGGAGAGTCCCGCGCCCAAGCCACCCGAACCGCTGCGCTTCGCCCCGCCATTTACCGCACCACCCCGGGCGGGGGCGGGCGCCCCTAATTCCACCGACGACGGCGTGCCCCAGCAGCTGCTCACGGCGTCTGGCGTGCGCTTGGGGGCCGCCGGTACGGGCCCGCGGCTGTTGCTGGAGCAGCTGGAGCTGCGCGCCGGGGACCGCTGGCTGGTCTCCGGCCCCAACGGCTCCGGCAAGACAACGCTGCTGCGCGTTCTCGCCGGCGAGCTTCCGCCCGTCGGGGGAACCCTCGCCGTCCGCCCCGGCCTGCGCGTGGCCTGGCTGCGCCAGGACCTGTCGGATCCCTCGGGGCGTCGGCTGCTGCCTGCTTTTGCGGCGGCCACCGGCACCGATCCGGAGGAGGCAGCCGCGATGCTGCTGGGCCTGGGCCTGTTCCCACCCTCGGCACTGTCGCTGCCCTTGAATGAATTGTCCGTGGGGCAGCTGCGGCGCCTGGAACTGGCCGTGGCACTCACCGCCCCGAGTGACCTGCTGCTGCTCGATGAACCCACCAACCACCTCTCCCCGGAATTGGCGGAGCAACTCGAAGATGCACTTGAGGGTTACCCGGGGGCGGTGGTCACTGTCACCCACGACCGCCGGTGGCGCGGGCGCATGGCCAGCGGACATGCACGGCAGCTGCAGCTCGGCCCCGGCGGCGTCGTCACGCAGGGGTGAGCGAGGCAACCGGGTGGCTGCCGCCGTCGAACACGTCCCGCCGTGCCAGCTAGCATTGATGGGGCAAGGGACCGGCCACCCACAGGCCCGGACCACCACCGACGCGCGAGGCAATCCCATCACCACTTCACACACCGGGCCGGTTGAGGTCATCATCATTGCAGCCATGGACTCGGAAATCGCGCCGTTCCTGGAACGCGCCACCGGCGTGGACGCCGCCGCGAAGCACGGGAACGCCGTCCACCGCACGGGCACCCTGGACGGGCGGACGGTGCTGTTTGTGCGCGGCGGGATCGGCCTGGTCAATGCCGCGGCGGCCACCACCTCGGCGCTCCTGCTGGCAGGCACCGGCTCCCCCGGCGCCCCGCTGCCACTGGTGGTTAGCGCAGGCAGTGCCGGCGGCTTGGGCGATTCCGTGCGGGTCGGGGACGTGGTGGTGTCGATGGACACGCTCAACGCCGACGCCGACGCACGCGCCCTAGGCTACGAGCTGGGCCAGGTGCCCGGCATGCCGGCCTCGTATCCAGTGCCGCAACACCTTGCCGACGCCGCAGCCCGCGGCCTGCCGGCGCAGCGCCGGGCGGAGACCGTGCACCACGGCCTGACGGTGTCCAGCTACGCCTTTGTGGGCCCGGACCGCGCCGACGTTATCAAGGAACAGTTCCCGGGAGTGCTGGCCACCGACATGGAGTCCTCGGCCATCGCCCAGGTCTGCCACGCCCACGGGGCACCGTTCCTGGCCATCCGCGGGATCTCGGATATGTGCGGTCCGGCCTCGGACGAGTTCATCCAGCACGTTGACGACGCCGCGGAGCGATCGGCAGAGATCGCCGTTGCCGTGGTGGATGCCTGGCTCACGGAAGCCTCCGGCCCGGCTTCCTGATCCGGGACGGCCGCCCCTGCAGGGGCTGGGCAAAAGGGACCCCTGGAAATCCAATCCAGATCCCACTGTGCTCCGAACCACACTGTGGACGAGCCCAATGACGGGCCGCCCGCAATGTAGGAGGAGAATTCCAGTGAAAAAGAAATCTGCTTTGCTCTTCGCACCACTGCTTGCCCTGGCCGCACTGTCCATGTCCACCGGCACGGCCCTGGCCGCAGACGGGGACACCACCACCTTTGAAGCCAACCTGGGCGCCATCAACGGCAGCAACGCCGCTGGCACGGTCTGGATCAACTTGACGGGCGACCAGGCCACCGTCACCGAGAACGTCAGCGGCCTGGCCGCAACTTTCGACGGAAAGCCGTACCCGCACGTGCAGCACATCCACATTGATGCCGCCGGCGTCTGCCCGACACCCGCCGCCGACGCCAATGGTGATGGCGTCATCAGTACCACCGAGGGCGGCCCGTCCTACGGAAAGATCGGCACCACCCTTTCCACCAGCGGTGACACCAGTGACAAGGCCGGATTGGATCTGGCCGTTGGGGGCATGGGTGCCAGCTTCAACTACGAGCGCACGTTCACCATGAACGCTGCGACCATTGCCTCGCTGAAGGCCGGCAAGGCCGTGGTTGTGGTGCACGGCCTGGATCCGGCAACGTTGTCGGCCGCTGGCCAGGCAGCCAAGAGCGACCTGGTGCCGAGCCTGCCGCTGGCCGCCACCTCCCCCGCACTGTGCGGGACGCTGGTGGCTTCCCAGATGGCTGCCATGCCCGGCGGCGCACCCGGGACCGGCGTGACCACCCAGCTTGCCTCCGCAAACGCCTCGGCTTCCCCGGAGGCAGCCTGGTTTGCCGCAGGAGGGGCGTTGCTGCTGGCAGGTGGCGCGGCGTTGACCTTGCGCCGCCAGAAGTTCGCCGCGGCAAAGTAGCGGCGGCCGTTCCCATGACGAACACCACCAGCCGCCGCGGAAGCCACATGGCCTCCGTGGCGGCGGCGGTGCTCCTGGTGTCCCTCACCTTTGGTGTTGCCGGATGCGGGAGTGAATCCGCCCCCATTTCCACAGGCTCGACGGCGGCAGCGCAGCCGGCGGCCGCCGCACCCGAGTCTTCTTCCGCACCCACCCAGGGGCCGTCGTCGGCCATTGGCGTGGCAACTTCCCAGCCCGCCCCACAACCGGTTGAGGGTCCCATCCTGGCCAAATCCGCCCCCATTTCACTGGCCATTCCGGACATCGGGCTCACCACGGATCTAATGTCATTGGGCCGGGATGCCCAGGGCGAGGCCGAAGTTCCGCCGGGCGAGGCTGGCTCCCCGGCCGGCTGGTACAAGTACTCACCGACACCCGGCGAACTTGGCCCGTCAGTCATCCTGGGGCACGTCAACACCACCACCACCCCCGACGGTGTGTTCTTCCGGCTCCACGAGCTCAGGCCCGGCGAGCAGTTCTCCGTGGCCCGGGCAGACGGAACCGTGGCAGTGTTCGCGGTCGACCGCAGCGAAGTCTTCAAGAAGGACCAATTCCCCACGCTGGCCGTATACGGAAACACCCAACGCGCCGAGATCCGGCTCATCACCTGCGGCGGATACGAACCGAGCACTGGCGAATTCACCGAAAACACCGTGGTGTACGGACACCTGCTGTCCAGCCACGCCGGCTAGCGGAGCCGGACAGGTGGCACCGGGCCACCGCGCATCCTGGATTGGAGCAACCATGAAAAGCAATATCAGCCTCGCCGGGGCATTGGCAGTCGCGGCCGCCATTGCCCTTGCAGGATGCGCGGCGCCGGCTTCCGGCACGCCCACGCCCACGCCCACGCCCACGCCCAGTGCATCTCAGGCTGCCGGCCCCATGGAACTGATGATCCACATACAGGACGGCAAGGCCAGCAGCCCCCAGCCCGTTGTTTCCGGGTCCATGGTGACAGTGATGAACATGGATGCCACGCCGCAGAGGATCATTTCCGACGACGCCACCAGCTTTAGCGTCAGCGTGCCGGCCGGGGGCACAGCCGCCTTTGCCGCCCCGGGGAAACCGGGCAGCTATCCTTTCCATGGCGAACCTGGCGGCCTCACCGGTGTTGTGACGGTCACGGCTGCAGCCCCCTCGGCGGCCGCCACGATGGTCTGTGCAGAGGAGGCCAGGCAGACTGTCCAGGAGATCCTTGCCTTGCCCGCCCTCCCGGCCACGGCCAGCCGTTGGGATGGCAGCACCTACAGTTGCACCTATCCCCTTGACGGCGGCGATTTCGTGATGTCGGTGACGGAGACCGCCAGCAATGCCGCCGCCGGGAAACTGGCCGGGGAACTTGCCGAAAAGGAGCTGGCCACACCCATTGCCGGGCTGGCAAATCTGGGCCTGCCCGGATACCAGTCCGGCGACGGCCACGTGATCTTTGCCAAGGACTCCATGGTTCTCCACGTGGATGCGTCAGCGTTTGCAAAACCAGTGGGCCCGCACCAGGTCACAGGAAGCAAGTTTGCCTACGAACTGGCCACCACGATCCTTGGGTGCTGGACCGAACACCACAGTTGAGCGGCAACGGAGGCCAGGAATGCTACTCAGCGCCGCCTCCGGACATGTCGCCAACCCCCGGCACGCCGTCCTCGCGGGCGTAGTGCGCCAGGATGGCGCCCTTGCCCGATGACACGGCCGGCCCGATGAGCCTGAGGTTGGTGGGCACCACCCCGTCGGCAAACACCTTCTTGCCGCGGCCCAGCAAAATGGGGTAGACCCAGAGCGTGAGCCGGTCAAACAGCTGCCCGGCGAACAGCGTCTGGACAAAGTCCATGCTGCCTATGACGTGGGTGTGCTCGTGGCGTTCGCGCAGCTCGGCAATGGCCGCGGCGGTGTCCTCCCCCAGTTGCGTGGAGTTGGCCCACGCCGGGGCCAGCCTGCCGCGGGAGGCCACGTACTTCGGGATGCGGTTGAACAATTCGGCGACGCTTCCGTCGGGCCCTTCCTGCTGCTTGGGCCAATAGGACGCGAAGATGTCGTAGGTGCGCCGGCCCAGCAGCAGGGCGTCCATCCCCTCCATGCCCGCGTCGAGGTCGTCACCCACCTCCTGGTCCATGAGCGGCGCCTGCCACCCGCCAAAGGCGAAACCGCCCTCGGGGTCTTCCTCGGGCCCGCCGGGGGCCTGCGCCACGCCGTCGAGGGTGGTGAACAAGTCAATGTGGATGAGTCCCATGCGCGTGCTCCGTCCCGGTGGCCCGCCGCCGGCCCGGCGCCGGGATCACCCACAACGCTGCCACACCGCCAAGTGCGGGGCAATGGTTTGGGGCCAATTCAGCTGCCCGGAAGGCCCGCCTGCCGCCCCGTCATTGTCACGATGACCTTGGCAATGCTGTCAATGAATTCCGGCGTGGGTCCCCGAAGGCCCGGATCGGTCTGCACGCGCTGCACCAGGGCCTCGGTGATGCCGCCGATCAGGATGATCCCCGCGAGCCCGCCAGGTGCCTCATCGATGAGGCCTGCCGCGGCGAAGCCCTCGAAGGCATCATCGACGGCGCCTGCAAGCTGGCGGTTGGTGTGCCTGCGCTGGCGTTCCAACTCCACCGAGACTCCCACAACCTCGACCTGCATGACCCGGGCCTTGCGTTCATCGGCCAGCATTGGGCCCAGGGCAGCGGCAACGAGCATCCTCGTCGCGGCCAGGACATCGCCCGCAGGCGCGCCGGTCCCGCCCGTAATTGCCCCCAGGACCTCCTGGTTCAGGTCCAGGTACAGGTGGGCCAGCAGCTCCTGGTGCTCGGAGTACAGCTCGTAGAAAGAACGGGTGGAGACCTTGGCGAGCCTGCAAACGGCCCCAACTGTGGTGGCGCCGTAGCCCACAGTCCCGTAGAGCTCCAGGGCCGCGTCCAACAGCCTCCGCCGCCGTTCCGTGTCGCGCACATCCCGCTCCGTGCCGTGCCACAGCTGCGATTCCGCCTGCGCGCCAGCCGTCATTTGCCTCGGCCCCTTCCATTGAAAACGTCCATTTCCAGTGTAATACTGCTCACATGCCATACCTCGTGAAGCCCGAACACCTCGCCGCTGCGGTGGCCGGCCCCATCCCTGCCAACCGTGAACTCCCCCGTGCGGCCATCATAGGCGCCGGCTCCTCCGGCATAGCGGCCGCCAAGGCACTGTACATGGCAGGCATCCCCTTTGACTGCTTCGAGAAGGGCAGTGCCATAGGTGGAAACTGGCTCCTGGACAACCCGAACGGCCAGTCTGCCTGCTACGAAACACTGGAGATCAACACCTCGGGGCCCCGCATGGCGTACTCTGACTTCCCCATGCCGGCGGACTACCCGCCGTACCCCCGGCACGAACTGGTCCACGCCTACTTCGAAAAGTATGTGGACCACTTTGGCTTCAGGGACGCCATCACCTTCAACACCACGGTCCAGGACGTCAGCCGGAATCCACAGGGCGGCTGGCTTGTGCGCACCAGCGGCCCCGACGGCGAGCATGCCGCCACCTACGATGCCGTGCTGGTGGCCAACGGCCACCACTGGGACCCGAAATGGCCCGAACCCGCCTACCCGGGCACCTTCGACGGCGAGCAGATCCACGCCCACAACTACCGTTCAGGGGACCAGCTCGAGGGGCGCGAGGTGGTGGTGGTCGGCGCCGGCAACTCGGCCATGGACATCGCCGTGGAGGGTTCCTTTCGCGCGAAAAGCGTGGCGCTCTCGATCCGCCGCGGACAATGGGTGCTGCGCAAGTCCCTCCTGGGCAAGCCCAGCGACCAGGTTGCCCTGCCGGGATGGATGCCCTGGTGGGTCACCGGGGTGCGTCTGCGCATCGGCGCCATCACCTCCGGCCGCCTGCGCAAGCACGGGCTTCCCGTGCCGTCCCACAAGCCGGGGCAGTCGCATCCGGTGCAGTCCGATGCCATCCGCGCCCGCATCGCCGCCGGCCGCGTGTCAGTCCGGCCGGGAATTGAGCGCTTTGAGGGCCGCGAGGTGGTGTTCAAGGACGGTACCCGCGCCGCGGCGGACCTGCTTGTATGGGCCACCGGCTACAGGGTCACATTCCCGTTCCTGGACCCGTCGCTGGTCTCGGCTGCGGACAACGACCTGCCCTTGTGGAAACGCACGGTGCATCCGGATCTCCCCGGCCTGTTTTTCATTGGCCTGGCCCAGCCCGTCGGTGCCGTGATGCCCGTGGCCGAGGCCCAGTCCGCCTGGGTGGCCGAGATGCTTGCCGGAACGTACGCTCCCCCGCCCGCGGACGGCATCCGGCGCCAGATGCTGCGCGACCATGAACGCAACAAGAAGCAGTTCTACGCCTCGCCCAGGCACACCATGGAGGTGGACTTTGACCACTACCTGTGGGACCTGGACCGGGAACGACGGCGGGGCCGCCAGCGCGCGGGCGTCAGCACCCGTGCGGTCCCCCGGGCGGCGGACGGGCGGATCCGGGCATGAAGGCCACGCCTCGACTCGAGGGAAAGGTGGTGGCCGTGACCGGCGGCGCCAACGGGATTGGCCGTGAGACGGCACGTCTCCTGGCCTCGTTGGGGGCCAAGGTGGCCATCGGGGACCGTGACGGGGAAGCGGCGCGGCGCGCGGCCCGGGAACTGGAGGGGGCCGTGCTCGGCGTCGACCTTGACGTCACCTCTGCCGCCTCGTTTGCCGCATACCTGGCGGCAGTTGAGGCGGAGTGGGGCGCCGTGGACATCCTGGTCAACAACGCCGGTGTCATGTGGGTTGGGCCCTTTGACGCCGAGCCCGATGCAGCCGCCGAACGGCAGCTCGCGGTCAACCTCATGGGCGTCATGCGCGGCGTGAAGCTCGCAGCCCCCGCCATGGTGGCACGCGGCTCCGGCCACATCATCACCATCGCCTCGGCGTCGTCGATCCTCACCACCCCCGGCGAGGCAAGCTACTCGGCCAGCAAGCACGGCGTGCTGGGCTACCTCAAGGCCGTGCGCGAAGAACTGCGGCTGTCCCCCGTCCAGGTTTCCGTGATCATGCCGGCCGTGGTGGACACCGAGCTGGCAGCCGGAACCGGCACAGGAGCGGCCAAGCTGCTGCAACCCTCCGACATTGCCCAGGCTGTGCTGCGGACCATTGCAAAGCCGCGCTTCGAGGTCACCATTCCGGGCTACATGGGACCACTGGCGCGGCTGATCAATGTCCTGCCGCGCCCGTTGCGCGAGTTCATCATGCGCACGCTGGTGCCCAACCAGGTCAGCCAGGCCGACCTCCGCGCCCGGGAAGTCTACGAGGCCCAGTTCGGGACCCGAAGCTAGGCCGCTCGTGGAAAGCTACGCCGCCGGGCCGTCATACTCGGTGCGCGCCGCAAGGATTGCCTGGTGGTTGTCCCCGGCCCAGCCCACCAGCGTGATGACCGGCTCGGACAGTGAGCGGCCCAGGGGGGTCACCGCGTATTCCACCCGGGGCGGGATCTCCGCATAGCTCTCGCGCGAGACAAGGCCGTCACGTTCAAGGCTGCGAAGCGTCTGGGTGAGCATGCGGTGTGAAATTCCATCCACGCTGCGCTGGATTTCCGTGAACCGCCGGGGCCCGTCGTGGAGCAGTCCGATGACCAGGAGGCTCCATTTGTCGCCCACCCGCGCAAGCACCTCGCGGATCACCCGGCTGGCGGGGTTGTCGGTGCTGCACATCGCGGCCCCGTCGGTGTCGCCATGCAGGGGCAAGAGCCCCGGCTGCGGCGCGTGGCTGGGATCTGCTGTCATGGCTGCTCCTTTCCAATACGCACCTGCAGGTGCGTGACGAACCAAAAAGTGCGTCCTTTTGATGGGAATACTGTAGCAGCCGGTGCGTTATGCACTATCGGTAACCTACTAACTTTGGAGAACTTATGTCTATTGCCCTTTGGATTGTCACCGGAATCTTTGCAGCCCTCTTCGCCATGGCGGGGACCATGAAGGTGGTCACGCCCTACGCCGATGTGCGCACCAAGATGGCGTGGGTGGAAACGGTGACCCCCGGGCAATTGAAGACCATTGGTGCGCTCGAGGCCCTTGGCGCCATTGGCATGATCCTGCCGGCCGCGACAGGCATTGCCCCCTGGCTGACCCCGGTCGCCGCCTTCGCGCTCCTGCTCACCATGGTGGTCGCCACCGCACTCCACGTGCGCCGCAAGGAACCCACCACCCCCAGCGTGGTCCTTGGCGCCGTCGCACTGGTGGTCGGCATCGGCTGGCTGGCACTGGGCTAAACCGCCAGGCCTCACTTTCCCAACGGGCTCCGCGCACGTCCCCGCTTTGCGCGCATGCAGGGACATGCGCGCAAAGCGGGGACGTGCGCGCCGGCGGCCCGGATGCACAACTGCGGCCTGCCCCGGCATGCCGGTGGCCGACGGATTGCCGGCTGCGTCTAGGATATTCCTTGCCGGATTGATTCCGGCGGGGCAATCCCCTCGACCGCACCTTACAAGGAGAGCACCATGTCCGTAGGCCTGCTTGCCATCGTCGATGACGTCTTGGCTGCCGCACTGAAGGCATCGGCAAAGTCGGCCGGGGTTGTCATCGACGATGCCGCCGTGACGCCGCAATACGTCCAGGGGCTGACGCCCGCGCGCGAGCTGCCCGTGGTGGCAAAGATCGCCCGCGGGAGCCTGATCAACAAGTTCGTCTTCATCATTCCCGTCGCCCTGATCCTGACGGCCTTCGCGCCCTGGGCCCTGCCCTTCCTGCTGATTGGCGGCGGCGTGTACCTGGCCTTTGAGGGTGCCGAAAAAGTCACTGAGTGGTTTGGCCACCACGAGGGGCACAAGGAGGAGGGCGCCCGCGATGAAAAGTCACTCGTGGCCGGCGCCGTCCGCACGGACTTGATCCTGTCCACCGAGATCATGCTCATTTCCCTCTCCAACCTCGATCCCAACATGGGGTTCTGGATGCGGCTGGCCACACTCGTGGTGGTTGCCCTGCTCATGACCGTCCTGGTCTACGGCGCCGTGGCTCTGCTGGTGAAGCTGGACGACGTCGGCATGAAGATGGAGGGCAGCTCCAGCAGCGGCACCAAGCGCCTTGGCACCGCGATTGTGCGTTCCATGCCGGCGGTGTTCCGGGTCATCAGCGTCATCGGCACGGTTGCCATGCTCTGGGTCGGTGGGCACCTCATCGTGGTCAACCTGGGCGAAGTTGGTTGGCATGCCCCGGTGGACATGCTGCACGCGGTGGAGCATGCCCTCGAGCCGCTCGGCGCCGTGGTGACCTGGCTGGGCGACACCGCAGTGTCCGCTGTGGCCGGACTCGTCGTGGGGCTGGCCGCCGTTGGCGCGGTGCTGCTGGCCAAGAAGGCCCTGCCCCGCAAGGCATCCGCAGCCAAGTAGCCTGGCACGTTAGAAGCAGGGGCGGGCACCACTACTGCGGTTCGTAGCCAATGAGCCAGTGAAGGCCATGCCTGTCGACCACCTGCCCGTCAGAGGCGCCCCACGGCTTGGGAGCCAGGACGTCAACTACCCTGCCTCCCGCACTGAGCTGATTGAACCACTCATGGAGGACAGCCGGTTCAGCCGTTCCCAACAGTGACAGCATGAGCCCTTCAAAGCGGACACTTGGCGCTCCGTCGGCCGCATCCGAGCCGGCCAGGGCAACAACGCCGTCCAGCTCTCCGTGCGCCACGGCGCCCGGCGGACCGTCCGTGCGGCCAAAGTCCTGGTAGGTGAACAAACGCAGCGTCCCGCCAAATATCCCTGCGTAGAATTCCAGGGCAGTGCGCGCGGTGCCGGGGAAACTGATGTAGATCCGTGGAGCATCCATGCCCCCAGCGTACCCACATGGCTCGCCCGCGACCCCGCGCCGCTATGATCTGCCCCACATGCCCGTGGGCGTGGCCGCCGCCAAGGGCTAAAGTTGATGGCGATGCCCGCCGGAGCGCGCCGCTCGGCCATGGGCCGGGCGGGACGGACCGGCGGCACCAACGCACCGCCCCACTTCGCAGGTTCGCAGGAAGAAGCCCATGACCCACGCACGCCCCCTGGCCACCAAGTTGATTCCGGCCGCTGCCGCCCTGGCTGCCGCAATGGTTCTTGCCGGCTGCACGCCCGGCACCACAACCCCGGACGACGGCGGCGCCGCCGGCACGCCTGTCACCGGCGGCACCCTTGTCTACGCTTCGGGCGACGCCGAGCCGAGCTGCCTGGACCCTCATGTGGGCGGCAACTACCCCCAAGCCCTGGTCGCCTCGCAGTACCTTGAAACCCTCTACACCAAGGACTCCGTCGGCAAATTGATCCCCTGGCTGGCAGAGGACTCAACGGTTTCCGACGACGGCCTGACCCGCACGGTCAAGATCCGCGACGGCATCAAGTTCACCGACGGAACCGCGTTGGACGCCGCCGCCGTCAAGGCCAACTTTGAGCACCTGCTGGACCCTGCCACGGCCTCCTCCACCGGCTACCTGGCACTGGGCAAGATCGACTCCATGAAGGCCGTCGATGCCCGGACCCTGGAGCTGAAGCTCAAGTCCCCGGACAACTCGCTGCTTGAATCCTTCTCCATGCCCTGGGTGGCCATTGAATCCCCCACTGCGCTCAAGCGCAGCCAGGCCGAGAACTGCGAATCCCCCGTCGGCACCGGCCCGTTCAAGGTTGCCTCCTGGAAGAAGCAGGAAGCCGTCAACCTGGTCCGCAACGACGCCTACGTCCTTCCTGTTGAGCAGGCCGGACATGCCAGGACCGCCCACCTGGATGCCATCACCTGGCGCTTCATCCCGGAAGCTGCAACCCGCTATGCAGCCCTGCAGTCCGGCGAGGTGCAGATGATCGACAACGCCCAGCCGGACGCCATCGCCACCTCCGCCAAGAACCCGGCCATCAAGCACCTGGACGCCCCGCGCCCGGGCGCCTCGAACCGGATCGAGCTGAACTCCTCCAAGGCACCGTTCAACGATGCCAATGTCCGGGAGGCATTCATCCACTCGGTCAACGTCAACGCCGGGATTGACTCCCTCTTCTTCGGCACCGCAAAGCGATCCTACTCCCCGCTGTCCAGCGTGGAGCCGCTGGCCTACAGCGAAGAATCCCTGTTCAGCAACGATCCCGCCAAGGCCGGGAAGCTGCTGGATGACGCCGGCTGGAGCCAGCGCGATGCCCAGGGCTACCGCGTCAAGGACGGCACCCGCCTCTCCCTCACCTTCCCGGTGAGCACCAGCCAGTCCATCCCCGCCGAGCAGTCCCTGTTCGAGCAGATGCAGGCAACTGCCAAGGACTCCGGCATCGAGATCAAGATCAAGCTGCTTGACCTCTCCAGCTGGTACGGCGAGCTGTTTGCCAACAACTACAACCTGGTCTCCGCCCCGTACACCAAGGTTGGCCCCGGCGTGCTTTCCATCCTGTTCCACTCGGACTCGACCATTCCGGCACCCTCGGGCTACTTCGCCAACCTGTCCCAGGTCAAGGACCCCAGCCTGGATGCCCTGCTGAACAAGGCCGGTTCCACCAAGGATGAGGCCGAGCGCAAGGACCTCTACACCCAGGCACAGAAGAAGGTCCTCGAGGGCTACTACCTGCTGCCCCTGTACAACCAGCAGAACCATTTCCTGTACTCGGAGAAGCTGAAGAACGTCGGGGCAACCACGGCCGTGGCGAGCCCGACCTTCTTTGACACCTGGCTGGCCAAGTAAGCCACGGAGAGCCCGCCCCCGCCATGAGCACTCCCACAGCCACCCCACCCAGGCGCCGCGCAGGCCCGGGGCGTTCCCTCAAGTGGCTGCTGGGCAGGCTCGGCGGGGGCATCTTTGTCCTGTGGGCGGTGGCCACGGCCATCTTCTTCGGCATCCGGATGATCCCGGGGGATCCCGCCGAGGCCATCATGGGCGGTCCGGGATCCCAGGCCTCGGCCGAGGCCCTCGCTGCAGCACGTGCAGAATATGGGCTGGACCAGCCATTGTTTGTCCAGTATTTCGGCCAGCTGTGGCGGCTGGCCACCGGGGACCTGGGCACGTCCTATTCGCTCAAGAGCCCCGTTGCCGAGGTGCTGGGCGAGCTCATTCCGCCCACCCTTCTCCTTGCAGGGCTGGCCCTACTCCTGGCCTGGGCCATGGCGCTGGCTCTTGCGGTGTTGTCCACGCGCAGCGGCCCCTGGGGCTCGGCGATCGGTTCCGGGCTCGAGATTGTCTCGGCGGCGGTCCCGCATTTTTGGCTTGCCAGTGTGCTCATCATGGTTTTTTCCACCTCGCTTGGCTGGTTTCCGCCCGTGAGCACCAATGCACCGGCCGGCCTGGTCCTGCCCGTGGCCACGCTGGCCCTGCCCCTGGCAGGATTTCTGGGCCAGGTCATGCGCGACTCCATGGAGGGGGCCCAGCGCTCCCCCTACGCCCTCTCGGCCCGGGCCCGTGGCGAATCGGAGACGGGCGTGCTGCTGCGCCATTCCCTGCGGCATGCGGCATTGCCCGGAATTGCCCTGTCCGGCTGGGCCCTGGGCTCACTGTTGTCCGGCGCGGTGGTGGTGGAGACCATCTTTGCCCGTCCCGGCCTGGGACGCTCACTGCTGCAGGCCGTCACGGCCCGGGACATCCCGCTGGTCACCGGCGTCGCGCTTTTCTCCGCGGCCGCCTACGTCGTGGTCATGGCACTGTCCGACCTTGCCGAACGCGTCGCTGACCCACGGATTGGCACGCCATGACCATGACCGGTCCCGCCCTGCCTGCAGGTGATCCCCTCCTGGCACCCCACCCAGGCAACGTTCGACGGCGCAGGGCCGGCGGGGTGCGTCGGCTTGCTTCGCACATCCCCTGGCTGGCCGCCGGCGCGGTCCTGCTGTTCTTTGTGCTGGCAGCAGCGGCACCTGGCCTGCTGGCACCGCTCGACCCGCTGGCCATCAATCCCGCGGCCGCATTCTCGCCTCCAGGACCCGGCCATTTCCTGGGCACTGACGAATCGGGGCGCGACATCTACTCGCGCATCATCCACGGCGCACGGCCGTCCCTGCTGATCGGGGCGGCGGCCACCGCCGTCGGGCTGGCCCTGGCCCTGGTGCTGGGCACCATGGCCGGTTTTGGCGGCAAGCGGCTGGACTCGGGCGTTGGTCGCATCCTGGAGGTGCTGTTTGCCCTGCCCGGGCTGCTGCTCGCCCTGGTGTTCATTGCCCTGGCCGGTCCCGGCGTGGGAACCACTGTCATTGCCGTGGGCCTGACGAGCGCACCCGGCTATGCCCGGATCATCCGCGGCCAGATCATCGCACTGCGCAACTCCCCCATGGTGGAGGCAGCCACCGTGCTGGGACGCAGCCGTTCCCACATCCTGGCAATCCACATCCTGCCCAACGCACTGGCTCCCATCGCCGTGCTGGCCACTCTGGGACTGGGGCAGGCGATTCTCTGGGCCGCCTCGCTGAGTTTCCTGGGCCTGGGGGCTCCCCCGCCAGCACCGGAATGGGGCACCATGCTGTCGGCCGGCCGAACTTACCTGTCGCTGGCCTGGTGGATGACGTTCTTCCCCGGACTGACCATTGTGCTGGTTGCCGCAGCCGCCACCGTCCTGTCCCGGTCACTGAAGTTCAGGGGAACCCGATGAATGCCCCCGTGCCCGTGCTGCGGGTCTCTGATCTGAACGTTTCCTTCGGCGCAGACAGCGTCGTTCGGGGCGTATCCTTCACCATCAACCCCGGCGAATGCCTGGCGCTCGTGGGTGAATCGGGCTCTGGAAAGTCGGTGACGGCCAGGTCCCTGATCGGGCTGGCCGGGCGCGGCTCCCAGGTGCAGGCGGGTGCGCTGGAACTGGCCGGCCGGGATGCCCGCCGACTCTCGCAGCGCAGCTGGCGTGGCATCCGCGGAAAGCAGGTGGGACTGATCCTGCAGGATGCCCTGACGTCCCTGGACCCGCTGCGTACCGTTGGCAAGGAAATTGATGACTCCCTGCGCCTGCATTCCTCCGGGTCCTCGGCACAACGGGCGGCCCGCGTCATCGAGCTGCTGGAGTCCGTTGGACTCGATGACCCGGTGCACCGCGCCGCACAGCTCCCGGGGGAACTCTCCGGCGGCATGCGCCAGCGGGCGTTGATTGCCTCCGCCATTGCCCTTGACCCGGCGCTCATCATTGCCGACGAGCCCACCACGGCACTGGATGCCACGATTGCCGCCTCCGTCATGGAGCTGCTTGGCGGCCTGCGCCGCTCGGGCTCCGGCATGCTCCTGATCAGCCACGACCTAGCCGCGGTGGCCCGGGTGGCCGATTCCATTGCCGTCATGCAGCACGGGCAGCTCGTGGAGCACGGGCCGCGGGATCAGGTCCTGGGCGACCCGCAGCACAGCTACACGCGTGCCCTGCTGGCCGCAGACCCCGCCGGCAAGCCCCGTTTCGCCAGGCTCTCACCGGTGCCCGCTTCCGCGGAGGTTCCGCCTGGTCTGCCCGCCGTTTCCCGTCCGCCGGCTGGCGCGCCGGCCGCGGGTGTGCAGCCTGCGCTCCGGGCCCGGGGACTTGCCAAGAGCTTCCCCGTGTCCAGGTCCGCCCCGTTCCAGGCCGTGCGCCAAGTCGATTTCAAGCTGCTGCCCGGGCGCACACTGGGCATTGTGGGCGAGTCTGGTTCCGGAAAAACCACCACGGCCCGGATGGCCCTGGGCCTGCTGGCACCAGATGCCGGAAGCGTGGAACTTTTCGGCGAACCATGGAGCGGGGTCCCCGAATCCGCACGCAGGTCCCGGCGGCGGGCACTCGGCGCCATCTACCAGGACCCGGCATCCTCCTTTGACCCCCGCCTGTCCGCTGGTTCCCTGCTTGCCGATGCGGTCAGTTTCGGTGCCACGCGCAATCCACGCAGCCACACAGCCAAAATTGCCCAACTGCTGCAGCTGGTGGGCCTGGATCCGGAGGTGGCTGGACGCAACCCCGCCACGCTCTCGGGCGGGCAGCGGCAACGACTGGCGATTGCCCGCGCCTTGGCCCCGGAACCGCGGGTGCTGGTGTGCGATGAGCCGGTCTCCGCCCTGGATGTATCCATCCAGGCCCAGGTTCTGGACCTTCTTGATGATCTGCAGCAACGACTCGGGCTCAGCTATTTGTTCATCTCGCATGATTTGTCAGTCATCCGCCACATGAGCGACGACGTTCTGGTCATGCGGGCAGGTGAGGTGGTGGAATCGGGTGCCACCGAAACAGTGTTCACGGATCCGCAACACCACTACACACGCGCGCTGCTGGCTGCCGCGCGGGTCAGCGCAGGTCCAGGCGCATCAGGACCCGGGGGAAGCCGTTGACAACCGAGTCCGTGGCCGCTGCCACCGTGAATCCTCCCCGTTCGAACAATGAACGGGTGCCCACGTAGGCCATGGTCAGGTCCACGTGTTTACCGAGGTTGTCCACCGGATAGCCCTCAATCGCGGGGGCACCATGGTCACGGGCAAACGTCACGGCGCCGGCCCGCAGGTGGTGCGAGATGCCTTGGCCGCGGTGGCCGGGCCGCACCCTGATGCACCAGACTGACCACACATCCAGCTTGTCGACGTGCGGAATCTTGCGGTTCTTGGCAAAACTGGTGTTGGCACGCGGGTGCACGGCTGCCCAGCCCACCACCTGGTCGCCGTCGTAGGCCAGCACCCCCGGCGGCGGTTCCTGCCCAAGCAGTTCTTTGACCGCTGCCCCGCGCTCCGGGCCGCGCAGCGCAAGGTTTTGCTTGGACGGGATGCGGTAGCTCAGGCACCAGCACACATTTGCATCGGGCCGTTTGGGGCCCACCATGGATGCGACGTCGTCGAACAGCCTTGCAGGGCGAACCTCAATTGCCATGCCGCAACCATTCCACCCACCGGGCACTGCAGGCAAGGGATTCCTGTGTGACACGCAGCTGCGCAACGAACGCGAAGTTCAGCCCCCGGCAGTTAAGGCACTGACGGGCTCATCCCTTGGGGTGCTAATAGGTGGTGCCCATGGCGATGCGCACTTCATCGAGGGTTTGCTTGGCCACAAGGTTGGCTCTTTCGTTCCCGCGCTTGAGGATGTCACTGACGTAGCCGCTGTCCTTGGCCAATTCTGACCGGCGCGCCCGATGCCCGGCCAGGAAGTCGTTGACGGCCTCCGTTGTCAGCTGCTTGAGCGCACCGCTACCGGAATCCCCGAGCTTTTCGGCAATCGCCTCCGGAGTCTCGCCGAGGCACAACGCCGCGGTGGACAGGAGCGCCGATACGCCAGGGCGCGCTGCGGGGTCGAAGGCAATTCTGCGTTCCGTATCCGTGGTGGTTCGTCGAATGGCCTGTGCAGTCTCAGCCGGCGACATGCCCAGGGAGATGGCGTTCCCGTAGCTCTTGGACATCTTCCGTCCGTCAAGGCCCGGAACCTCGGGTGACGAGGTAATCAGCGCCTCAGGTTCCGGGAAGATCTCTTCGTAGCGTTCGTTGAATCGACGGGCAATAAGGCGGGTCATCTCGACATGCGGCAGGTTGTCCTTTCCCACCGGGACAAGGTTGCCCTTGCAGAAAAGGATGTCCGCTGCCTGATGGACGGGGTAGGTGAGCAGCAGGCCACTGAGTGCGCGTCCCGAGGCTGCCAGCTCCGCCTTCACCGTGGGGTTGCGTCGCAACTCGGCCTCGGTCACCAGGCTGAGAAACGGAAGCAGCAATTGGTTCAAGGCCGGCACGGACGAATGGGTGAAGATCGTGGTCTGCTCGGGGTCCATGCCCGCAGCAAGGTAGTCCAGGACAGCCCCGTGCACGAACTCACGAACCCGGGGCATCGAATCGCGGTCCGTGATCACCTGGTAGTCGGCAAGGATCAAGAAGGACTCAACCC
The DNA here is from genome assembly GCF_027568515.1 of Arthrobacter sp. HY1533. GTDB lineage: Bacteria > Actinomycetota > Actinomycetes > Actinomycetales > Micrococcaceae > Specibacter. The sequence continues at coordinate 204,563 of NZ_JANKZF010000001.1, forward strand.
CTGACTGTTGGAGCCTGAGGCGTTCCACAATGCTGCCGAAGTAGTGGCCCAGGTGAAGGGGGCCGGTGGGGCGTTCTCCCGTGAGTACCCGGTATTCATGCGGCGCATCGGCGATGAGCTGGGCGAGTTCGGATGATCGGCGCTGCGCGGTGGCAAATGATTTCATGGCAATTCCTCTTTATTGATGCGTAGAGGGTTGCACAACGATGCCGATGGCGGAGAGAAAGTCCTCGCGGGCTGCTGTACAGCCCGCGAACATGATTGAACCGGCTGTTAGGACAGCCACCACCAAGACATGCGGTTCAGGTTCATGTTCCCCATACTAGGCCCCACGCGAAGGCGGCGACGGCAAGGTGGCCGTTCTCCTGCTGATCGGCGGATCTGCCGATGCGCTCTGGGCCGGGGGCCGAAAGGCTGAAACTGCCGGTACCTTCGTGGAAATCCCTGACGCCAACCACTCGCTGCAGATACCGAACAATTGGCGCGCATCCCTGGACGTGCACACCAAGATCTTCGACTACCTTGATGACTTCCTCAGCGGCGGCCTTCAGCCCCCGGACCGCGCCGCAGACATGTAGATCTGGCACCGGTCCCGAAGTGGAACGCTTTTTGGTAAACCCGGGCAGCAGATCATCCACTTTCCCTGCCGGGCAGCGGCGCGCCAGCGAGAAAGGCCTGATACTCGTCCAAAACATCAGCATCTATGGAGGGCTGGGCATTGCCGTACCGGCCATCTGTGCGGTTCCGTTTTGGGCCGGAAATCCAGTACTCATCTCCAGTCTCGACATCGAAGAAATTTGAGTCGTGGTTTGCGTGTGCGTATCCGGCGACACGGCCAAGGGTCCGGTCGCGGAAATATGCCGTCCTCCAGGACTTCGAAAATCTGACACGAGTGATCCATGCCGGTCCTCGGTCCACGTCGTAGCCGGTCTTGAGCTGGACGTACATTATGCGTTCTGCCATGGTTTTACCTTCCTCCTGCGGTCACTTGAGGCTTGCGAGGATTCCCAGCGGATCTCGACACCATCCGTCAACTCCGTCGGTTGAACTCCTTGGTTTCACAATCCAGTTGAACCATCCTTGGGACCGGTCCGCTGAGTGTCCCACCGAGAGCGGCTCGAGGCGCAGACGCTCCGACGTGATGGTTTCAACCGTGGGCCAACTCATTGGACGATCATGTCAGATTTGCCTGGACTGCGCGCAAGCCGATCGAGCAGCGAACGGAACGCGTCCGAGATGCCAACCCAAGGGCCGCTGTACTGGGCAATGACCTCCACATAGAATGTCGCTGTGAGTCACGCGATCGAAGATGGACCGTTCTTTCACGGCACAAAAGCCGATCTCCGGCAGGGTGATCTTCTGATGGCCGGCTTTCGCTCCAACTATCGTCCGGAAGTTGTGATGAACCATGTCTATTTCACGGCGCTTCCGAACGGTGCCGGACTCGCCGCGGAACTCGCGGCGGGCGACGGCGACCCGCGGGTCTACGTGGTCGAGCCAACAGGCGCGTTCGAGGACGACCCCAACGTGACCGACAAGAAGTTCCCCGGGAACCCCACCCGTTCATACCGCAGCAGCGCCCCTCTCAGGATTGTTGGTGAAGTCAGCGATTGGGAACGGCAAACGACCGAGGCGCTGCAGGCGTGGAAAGTACGCTTGGCGGAGCTCCGCGCCGACGAGCGCGGCGAGATTATCAACTGACGGGGATCATTCTCCATGGGATACATGGAACGGAATCCGGCCCATTCGTGAAACGTTTGCCGGGCTGCTCTTCCGCTGCCCTGAGCTGATGGCAGTCTCCGACAAGCGCGAAGTGGTCAAGAGTAAGCTGGGAAACGTGAACAGTCGTGTCGGGCGCATCGCCCTCATCGTCATCGGTTTGATCGCTGTGATCGTCGGTGGAGTATTCGCCGGGCAGGGAGCGAATCTGATCCCGGGAAGTTTCATGACCGGAGACCGGATGTGGCTCTCCAACGGGCTGATCGTCGCGGGTGTCGGCGTCATCCTTGTGGTGCTCGGCCTTCGCCGGCCCAGGACTGGCCGCCCGGGCAAATGAAGCCCAGCCGGGCCTCCTGGCCGGCGTGCTCAAACTCTTGCAAGGAATTGGAACCGAACGATTCACCGCAACGGACCTCTGATTGCCCCGCTGTGAAGAAGCTTCAGCCAACTCCTGCTGCCCTACCGCGCCTATCGTCGACGGTAGGGTCCTCTCCCGTAGACCCAAAAACTGTCCAGCCCCGGTTGTCTTGACTCACTGGGGGGTCTGCGAGCAATATCGGGGTCATGGATGAGGAGGAGATTATCACATGGTTGAAGTCACTTCCCGGAGTGGTCGTGGAGACTGTTGCGGCTCAGAGCGATGCCCCGGAGATCGCGTGGGGTGACTCGTTCGCCTACGACGCCGCCTCGGCGGCGCTGCCGGCCGACCACCGATGGCCGTTCGCCACAGTGGTGACAAAGGACTATCCGGGCTTCGATGAGAGCTCGCAGCTAGACCGCCCCGGGGTCTTCCGCGTCAACGTCAATGTTGGCCGCGAACGGTTCACACAACTCATCGGCTACCCGCCGTCAGAGCACAAGCTGCGTTCGCCAGCCGCCGATCCTTCCACGCTGGACGTGGTCATTCCGCACCCGCAGTACGGCCAGCAGGGTTGGTTGGCCGTCGTGTCGCCAGGTGTCAATACCTCCGTGCTGCTGCGCGACCTTCTGCGCGAGGCGCACGAGCGGGCGGCCTCGCGACATTGACCTCTCCCGCGTGGCCGGACAGCAATTCCAGGGAAGGGTCATCTCGACGTCGACCCATAGGGGAACGCTCTGCCGCCTTGGTCATTGCCCTGGAGGGAAATTACGTGGCATATTTCCGCCATTTTTTTGAATATACAAAGTAAGCAATCCATGCCATCAAGACCACCAGGGGAAACAAGGCCACAGCAGTTCCATAAAAATCCGTATGCACAACGGTGACGGAAGGTACCACGTGGGTATAAGTGCATGACACTCCGGAAGGGAAGAAAAGCACATCCGCCGCCGGGATCGGATTTTCGTAGACAGGCGGCAGGTTTGAGGGGATGACCTCCCTGCAGAACTCGAAGAGCCTGTTCCGAAGAAACCCCGTGTAGGCATGAATGGCAATGTATTGCGATACCATGAAATACCAAATTGGTGATATGCACAGCAAGATTCCAGACACAGTGAAGAAACTTCTGAGGGAGGGCCCTTTCTTGGGGCCTGGACCTTCTGGGCGCGTTTCTGGGGACACTAGATGATCCAATCTGACAGTTCTGCATGCCTGGTGACGAAAGGCCTGCCCCGGCGGACAACGGCATCGATGGCCTCGGCTGCAGTGGCAGCAATGAGTGTAGGGGACGTCGATTCTCCTGGCCACGTGTTGCCGCGCGAAACCCAAGCAGTTTCCAGCCCAGCCGCGACGCCCCCGGCAATGTCTGCGGTGGGGTGGTCACCGACCATCCACCCGCCGGACAGGTCCTCGCCCAGGCGCTGCGCAGCAATCCGGAAAATCTCAGGATCTGGCTTCTTGACCTGTACGACTTCGGAGATCACCACCGCATCCACATGTGATTCAAGCCCAAGGCTTTGGATTTTGAGAGTCTGCTGCGTCACCGTCCCGTTGGTGACGATGGCTATTTTCCAGCCGAATTTCCTGGCATTCCTGAGCGCATTGATTGTGATCGGATCCATTGTCAGCAAACCCACATGGTCAAAAAGGAGCTTGTCCACGATTTCCGTGACTGCCATGTCCACCTTGAATCGTTCCTTGATCGCTCGTGCCAGGGATTCACGTGATTCGTAGCCGTCACGATCAGCCTCAATAAGCCAAGCGGCGTCCAATTCGGATCTCCCAAGCTGCCCAACGAAATTTGTGGCCCAGAGGCCAAAAGCGCAGGCCCTGTCGATCAACGTGTTGTCCAAATCAACAAGAAGCATCATGACTCCACCCTAGGTGTCCAGCTGCAAATTCGATTGATCGTCACGCAAGAATTCCCGGGCCGCATCCGGGACAATTATTTTGTCCATGAAGGCCACTATTCTGGTTTTGACAACCGGCGTCGGTTAAGAGCGATTCAAGAGTTTCCGTGTGTTTAGGGCCCGCCAGGCAACTGGAGCGCCAACTGTGAAAATCCCTGCTCAAACGCGGAACGAAGCATCCATTCCGGCCATGGGAGTTCAGAGGAACCGAGGGACTGCCCGAAGTCCAGCCCCGCCACCCACGCATTCCGGATGGCTGAGGCAACCAGGTTCAGCGAATCGGCCTGACGCTCAACAAACTCCCTGCCCACTGGCCGCCCGTGCCCGGGAATGACGACGTCGTCCGGCATCAGCTCAGCCAGCAATCGCTCAAGGGCTGCCGGCCATTCCAGCGGCCAGCTGCCCGAGCCAAACATTGGCGGCCCGGACTCCTCAACCACGTCACCGAGCAGCCAGACCCGTGCGTCCGGAACGAAGACCGCCAGGTCCGTGTCCGTGTGGCCGCGAGGGACGGGCAGGAGCCGTATTTCACGGCCGCCATGCGCAAGGGATCTGGCCTCGCGGACCAGCTCTGTTGGTTCGGTCAAGACCACCTTCCCCCAGTCCTTGTCCGGTTCCCTTGCCGGCTCGGACCGCCAGGCGGCCAGCCGGGGTGCCTCGTATTCGGCGTAGTGGGCGGGTATCCGGTGATGCCCAACAAGGGGAATGCCAAGCTCGGCAAACACGCAGTTGCCAAAGGTGTGGTCGTAGTGCGCATGCGTATTGATGGCGTCGACGATGGGAAGTCCGAACCCGTCCTTGATGTCGGCAATGATTTCCCGCGCCTGCGCTGAGGATCCTCCCGTGTCAACGACGGTGACACCCGACGGTCCGGGAATGGCAGCCACGTTCAAGTCATCCAGTTTGTAGCGCTTCACAAAAACGTTGCTGGCCACCTCGATCCACGTCATGGCCCTGACGATACTCCATGGGCGAAGAGCCTGCCCAGACCATGGCCCAACAGCGCCCTGGCACCCATCCGTGCTCCCCTGTCCATTCGGACAACAACAAAATGTTTACGTTGACATTCACTCCGGGCGGTTCCTAGCATTGGCTCGTCAGGTGCTCGTTACCGGTGAGTACACCGGGCTGGGCACAGCACTTTGAACAGAGAGGTTCAAATATGCAAGGTCACATCAATCGAGTCGCGGTTGGGCTCAGCACCATCGCCTTGGCGGCCGTTTCACTGGTCAGCCCGGCGAACGCGGCGCCCGCAGACGACCCGATTCAGGAGCTGACGGGGGCACAGCTCGCCGCCTCGTGGACGGCGCCGCTGAGCACCCGGGGCCGCTACATCGTCGATGCGAACGGCACAAGGTTCAAGCTGAAGTCCGCCAACTGGGACGGCGCACAGGGGCACTGGAACGGCACGGGCTCGGCGCAGGACCCGGCCAACAGCAACAGCGGAATGAGCTACGACATCCCCATGGGCCTGGACCGAGTGGCATTGCCGACGCTCATGGCCGATTTCCACAAGCTGGGCATCAACAGCATCCGGCTCCCGTTCTCCAACGAGATGCTCGGCAAGACCGCACCGGTGCCGGACGCGGCGGTCACTGCCAACCCGGCCCTGAAGGGCAAGACACCCCTGCAGGTGTTCGACGTTGTGGTCAAGGCCCTCACCGACGACGGATTCGCTGTCATCCTGAACAACCACACCACCACCTCACGCTGGTGCTGCGGCGCCGACGACGGCAACTCAAAGTGGTACAGCAGCCAAACCACTGACAAGTGGATCAGCGATTGGGTCATGCTGGCCGCACGCTACCAGGACAACCCCCGCGTGGTGGGCATGGACCTGCGCAACGAAGTCCGGCGCGACATCTGGGACGACCCCAACTGGGGGCTCGGCGACGGCAATGACCTGTACAAGGCATACCAGCTCGCAGGAATCGCCATCCAAAAGACCAATCCCAACGTGTTGGTGGTCATGGAGGGCATCAACTGGCAGGGCATCCCCACCGACGCCACGTTCCACGACCGGCCGCAGCTCAAGCCGGTGGCAAACATCTCCAACACCATTCTTTACCCCGACAAGGTGGTGTACGCCATGCACGTCTACGGCTTCACGGGGCCGCGGCACACAGGGGCCACAGGGCTGGGCGAGACCACCGATCCGCGCTACCGCGACCTGAGCGCGGCGGAACTGGCCGCAGAGATCCAGAAGGAAGCATTGTTTGTCTACAAGGCAGGCCAGCACTACACGGCGCCGGTCTGGGTCAGTGAATTCGGCACGACGGGCGCCGGGCAGACCGACGCCAAGGAAGTTGCCTGGTGGACGAACTTCACCGACATCCTGGCCGCCAACGACACCGACTTTGCGGCCTGGCCGCTGGTGACGCAGGCCAGCGACACGGGCGTATTCTCCGACAAGTTTGCCCTCCTGGCCTACAAGGCCGACGGCACCAAGCTGAGCATCGCCGACGACTGGCGCTACCCGGGATGGCGGAAGCTCGTGAACACCACGTCAACCACGGGCACAGTGGCGGCCCCGGCCCGCTGGAACATGCTGGGCAGCGACAGCACCAGCCCCGACACCAATGCATCCGCACTCATGCAGAACCGGCCCGACTGGGATGCCGGGCAGTGGAAGGGCGTTTGCCCCGACAGCCAGCGCCTCGCCGGGGTGGCCCGCGGCCAGAACCGGGCCTTGTGCACCGACAAGCTGCGGCCTGGCCTGACCACTGTCCGCAACGCCGTGGGCAATGAGGCCAACGTGGCCACGGACTGGGCCCCGGGCTACAGCAAGCTGCAGTGCGCGGCCGGCCAGATGGCTGTCGGCTTCAGCCTGACCACCGGCACAGTCAACAAGTACTCGACGTCGAAGCTGCTGTGCGCGCCCAGCTCAACGGCGCTCCCTGTGAGCCAGGGCCGGGTGGTGTGGTTCGATTCGGGCGACAACCGGCCCGCTGGCGGAGGTTCGACGGCGAGCGACTGGGCGCCCGGGAAATTCAAGGGCCAGTGCGCGGACAACGAGTACCTGGCCGGGGCGGCCTTCACCTGGAAGTGGAACCACGGGGGCGTGCCGGACGCGCTCCTATGCAAACCCCTGGCCTAGGGTGGCGGCCGGGGCCGGGCACAATTGCCGGCCCCGGGAATGCCGGCGCCGCCACGGAGAATCCTTCCGTGGCGGCGCCCGCATGGGTAGGGTTTTTCCTGGGGCCGCAGGGCGCGGCCCCGCATCGAGTCATCCAAGGAGCCAAGCAATGTCTTTTCAGGCCTACCTCGACACCATCGAAGACAAGACCGGCCTCACGCCGCGGGAACTTCTCAAACTGGCCAGCGAACGGGGGCTGGACAAGGAACCCGTCAAGGCCGGCGCCATCATCGAGTGGCTCAAGGATGACTACGGCCTGGGGCGCGGACACGCCATGGCCATTGTCCACATCGTCAAGAACGGCCCGACCATCAGCGACAAGCATGTGGGATCAGGCGGAACCCACCAGGACGAGTCAACCCAGCTGTGGATCGACGGCAAGAACAACCGCCCCAGCTGAGCCGGACCTGCAGCGCCGTCACGGTGCTGTCTTGAGGCTCAGCGCCAACCTCGGGCACAGGGCAACCGCATCCCGGGCAGCCTGGGAGTCGCCTGCCCCGATGCCCACGTTTGTCCGGTCGCCGTGGCGTGCCAACGGGTATCCCCAGTCATCACGGGCAAGCAGCTGGGGCAGCAGCTCCGTGCACAGCCCGCGCCCGTCGCAGCTGGTCCAGTCAATGTGGAGCGTGTCACCCATGGTGTCCTCCTGCGGATCGTGTGCAGCGGCCCGTGAGGTGGGCGGCGACGTCGTCGGAAAATGTCTCCAGCGCGCTGCCCACCAGCCGCGCCGTCCCGTCGGGGTGGTGGCAGGCGCCCCGGCCACCCACAAGGTGGCCCAGCCGCGCAAGCTCCCCCGGCAGCCCTGGGTCCTGTTCGCCGCACGCAATCGCATCGAGCACCCGCGACATGGCCGGCAGCCCGAACATGCAGGGGCCGCATTGCCTCGCCGACTGTGCGGCCAGGTACCTGACAATCCGTGCCGTGGCCTCCAGGCCGCACCCGGTGGCCGGCAAAACATGGATCACCCCTGCCCCGGGCCGAACAACGTGGCTCTCCGGCCCTGCCGGCGACAGCCTGTAGTCGAGCGGGCGGACCCACCGCCCGTGGTACCCGCCGACCAGGACCGCCTGGACTTCTGCAAGATCGACGCCGGCTGTGGACAGGATCCGGGCAAGGCTCGCATCGCCCTCCACCTCAAGAACCTGGTCGGCGCAGCTTCCCGAAAGTGAAACCAGCCTGGTTCCGGGGTCCCGATCAGAGCCCACCGAGCGGAACCTCGCCGCCCCGTGGCGGGCGATCAACGCAATGTGGGCCAGGGTCTCAACATTGAACACCAGCGTGGGGCGGCCCTTGACGCCGGATTCGCCCAGGCGCAGGCGGCGGTCCGTGGGCAGCGCAATGCCAGTGGAAATGCTGTTCACGACGGCGCTGGCCTGTCCGGCGATGAACGTCTCCGGCGCCGGGACCACCTTGATCCTGCGGGCATCACCGCGGGCGGCCACGGCGGCCCCCACCACCGGGAGGACGGCCGGCGTTGCGTAAATGTACATCAAGGGGGCCTGGAGGGCGCGCCCGGCAACGAGGAGGCCGTCGATCACCAAGTGGGGTGAGTGGGCCAACAAGGCCTTGTCCTTGAAGCTGAGAGGTTCACCCTCGGCACCGTTGGCAACCACTGCCGGACCGGCGGCCCGTCCGCCCCGGGCCTGACCTGTTGCCGCCATCTTCCGCCAGGAAGAAAAAGCTGCGCCGCCGCGTCCCGTCAGGCCTGATGCCTCCACGACTGAAATGAACGAATAGTCGACCCGATCGAGGGGCACTGGCCCGAAGGCCAACGCGTGGCTGGCCAGGTCTGCGTTGGGCCCCGCGGCAAAAAGGCGATGGGTGGCCAAACTTGCCACTTCCCGCTCCTCGCCCACCATGGCCGTTCCCCGGGGTGTCATGACAGCCCTCCCTGCCGGACCTTGGATGTTTCAAGGAAAGCTGCCGAAACCCGCCAGGCGGTGGCGGCAGCAAGCAGCAGGACCGCAATGGAGGCCCCGGCCAGAAACCATCCGTTGCCCCCGTTGGTCCCGTTGCCGATGGCGTGTCCGAGCGCGATCGGCCACATCGCATAGCTGAACCAATGGACGGCACGGAAAGCACGCTGGCCGATTCGATGCCTGAGCAGGCCTGTCACCACGAGGGCCAGCACCAGGTCCAAGGCAACCGTGCCCAGGCCCTGCCAGAACGGCTTGAAGGAACCCAAAAAGGGCACCACCACGTCCACAATGTTGAGCTGGGCGTAGGAGTCAAGCAGCAGCGTTCCCACGTGTAGCAGCAGAAATACGGTTGCCAGCAGCGAGAGGTTGCGGTGCAGCAGTGTCACGGAGAAGCGCGGGATGGCCAGCAGTGGCCTGCCGGAGCGGGTCAGGATGCCCAGCAGAACGGTCATGGTGAACAGTGCCAGTGCCACAAATCCGCTCATCCGGCCAACGGCCCACATGGCGTTATCCATGAGTCTGTGCCCCCGCCATGGACTTGTCCGGCACGCCGTGGCGGAATCCACCAAGGTTGTCCCGGGGCCAGCTGCCGGTGGCCACGACCCTGCCCTGCAGGTCGACCATGCGGGCGGCGACGCCCAAACTGTTGAACCACTCCCTGGCGGCGAAGCCCCTGACAATGCCGGCTGTGCTGAAGGCGTTGGCCTGCAGGCAGGATGTGGCGGCCACGGTGACGGAGCGCCATGCAGGTTCTGCGGGGAGCCCAAAGCGGGGGTCCAGAATGTGGTGGACGGTGCGCCCGCCATGCTGCCACCGCCGCTTCTGGGTGCTGGAGGTGGCCATGGCACGCCCCGGACGGAGCGTGACCTGCTGCCGGGGGTCGCCGGGCTGGTCCTGGACCAGGACCTGCCAGCCGCCGGCCGGCGCCATCCCGGCCGTGGCAATGTCGCCGCCCAGGGAAACCAGTACGCCGCAGCCCAGTCCTGCAGCAGCACGGCTTGCTGCCCGGTCGGCAGCAACAGCCTTGGCGGTTGCCCCAAGGTCCAGGCGAAGCGAGTCCGGAACAACCAGGTTCAGGCCCTCCAGCCGCACGTCCTGCCAGCTGCCGGACCGGGCCCGGGGCAGGGCTGCCACGCCGACGTCGGGAAGCAGCCGAAGCTGGGATATGTCACGGTCGTAGCCCAGGGCGTCCATGTCCCGGCCGAGGGTGGGATCCACCTCGCCATCGGTCCACCGTGCTGCGTCCAGGGCACTGCGCACCAGCAAGGCCAGGAGCGGGCTCACAGTGCTTCCCGAGGCCAGGGCCGCTTGGAGGAGCATCAGCTCGGAGTCCTTGCGGAATCGGCTGCATGCCAGGTCGACGGCGGCCACCTCGGCGCGGACCAGCCGTTCGGCAGCTGCCAAATGGGTGGAATCGGTGACGCTGACAGACGCTTCAAGCCCCCACACGGACCAGCACCTTGTGGTCTCCATGTCAGGACCCCGCGGACTTGCCGGCGGCCGATCCGCCGTTGCCGGGCAGGACGGAGTCTGCGCCACTGTAGCTGTTGCCTTGCCCTGTCCCTTGGTCCTGTGTGGTGTCCTGGATGCTGCCGGACACTGTGCCCGGAGTGCTGGCCTGGCTGTCGGTGGCCTGGCTGTCGGTGGCCTGGTCCATGGCGACGGCCCCGGCCCCCACAATGGCAAAACTTCCCACTGCGATGGTGGCAGTGATGCCTGCCGCCATTTTCTTTCCGCTGCTTCGAACTGTCATGGCCTGCTCCTGTGCGGGGGTCCGGTGTACTTCCTTCCCTCCATCATTGGGCCGATTTCTATGTGCTTCCTATGACTGCCATGTCAGCCGGCGATGAATCCCGTCCCGGCCCGTGCAGCGTGGCGGCCGGCGGCAGCCGTGGCCACGGCAACCGTGACCAGCGCACCCAGGATCAGGGCTGATGCCTCCCCTGGTTGCAGCAGTCCCTGCTGGATGCCAATCGTGGCCGCCGCCACGGGCACTCCCAGCTGCGATGCCGCCAGCAGTCCCAGCGGGAGTTCCTGCCCCAGCACCCGCATGCTCGCATGGACGCCAAGTGCGCCCAGACCCAGGGTCAGCCCCAGCAGGATCATTTCCGGATGAACCGCAAGTTCCTGCAGTTGCAGCGAGGCCCCGAGCCAGACAAAAAACAACGGCCCCAAAAAGCCCTCGGTGATGGCGAAAAGCTGCCTGGCCAGCCTCCTGGGCTCCCCCACGGCAACAACTGCCAGGCCAAAGGAGAACCCGGCGAGCATGATGGACACGTGGCTCCACACGGCCAGACCGGCCAGGGCAAACAGGATGGCCAGCTGCAGCCGCAGCTCCAGGGCGAACTTCCGTTGTTCCGAGAAGCTGTGCAGGCGCTGCTGCACCCCGGCACGTTCGCCCGCCCGCAGGATGAAATAAATTGCCCCCGCGCCGGCAAGCACCGCGAGCGACCCGAACGCCGCGCGGGGTGCGGACTGCGGGGCCAAGACCAGTGGCAGGGCAACAATGGCCAGGGTGTCGGCCAGGGCCACCTGCGCCAGCGTCGCCGCCACGCCCTGGCCGCGCAGCCCCAGGGAGGAAACTATGGGCAACACCAAGGCCGCCGACGACGACGCCATCAAGACTGCGTAGAGCGCTGCGTGGCCCGTGCCAAAAAGGGCGGCAACGCCAATGCCGGCGGCGGCGGCAAGCACCACCACGGTCGCCTGGCGAACACCGGCCCGCACCAGGGAAGACCGCAGGGCGGCATCGCGCAAGGGCACATGGGTTCCCGCCACAAGCATGACCAGGGCAAATCCCACGTCGGCCAGGAAATTGAACGTCGGCTCGGCCGGATCGACCAGCTGCAACCCCGAACGTCCAATGACCATCCCCGCCGCGAGTTCGCCCACCACCACGGGCACCCGCCACCGGCGCGGCGCCGCCAGAAGCGGACCCAGGAGCGCCGCAACACCAATGGCGGCCAGCAGGAAGAACGTCACCGCCCCGAACCCCGCAAACTTCTCTGACCCATGGGCCAATTCTGTATCCGGGCGGGCCGCTTGCCAATGCCCGCCCGGCCCCACCCCTGCTAGATGGCCAGGGGACCGAAGAACTTCCTCGAATCCGCAAACACCGGCTGCGGCCCGCCGGCCGGACCCGGTACGACGCCGGCCAGGCCCGCGTAGGCGTGCCACTCGCCCTTGGGCGGCAGCGGCTGCGGGTTCAGGCTCGCCTCCGAACCCGCCCGGGGCCATTCCACATCCCCCGTTGCCGTCCGTGCCGGAATGAGCCAGTGGTCGCCCGTGCGGTACTGGGCCGCATTGCCGTTCGCCGCGCCCGGGAAGGCCACCTGAACCCCGTCCTCCAGGTCCAGCCAGGTGGCGGGCACGGCGGCGGATTCAACCACCGCAACGGCCCCGCCCGATGCCGGGTCGCCGTCGTGGTCCCAGCGGCGCAGGTGCGGGTGGAGCCGGGGATCCTGCCCCACACGCGGATCTGCCACGCCCTCCAGCACGGCGCTGAAAGTGTCCCGGTCCACCGAGTGCACGCGCAGCAGCGGCCCGGCATCGTGCCGCAAGGTGGAATGGTCATCGACAAGTTCCACCCAGCCGCCCACCACAAGGCCCAAGTCCGTATCGCGTCCCAGCGAGGACAGCACGACGGTGGTTGTCTTGGCCACCGCATCCGGAACCGGCAGCTCCACCAGCGGGAAAAGCACCGAGCCGTTGTCCCTTGACCATTTGAAGGTTGCGCCGGCGCCCGCGCTCCCGGGCGTGTGGACCTCCACCCGGTACAGCTGGTTTTCCAGGCCGCGGTACCGTGCCGCGGGGTCCACCGTGCAGGGGTCGTTGCTGCCGGCCGGCGGCTCGGCCCGGGCGGCCAGCTGCGGGACATTGCGGCCCAGCCGCTCCTCCAGGGTGGCCGGTGCCCCGTTGCCGCCGTCAGGCTGGGGCAGGAGCACACGCACCTGCCAGGTGAGCTGCGCGCGTGTGGAGGTGTCCGGTCCGCCGAGGGCCACCTCGGCAATGCGCGGATCCTCCACGGCGCTGATGTGCCGTTCCCACACGTCCAGGTAGATGGTGAAGGCGTCCAGGGCGGCCAGTTCCTCCATGGTGGTTGCCGCATCAAAGGGGTAGCCCGGCTGTTCGCTGTACAGCAGCGCCCCGGGGTTTTCGCACAGCAGCCCGTCAACGTAGTAGCGGCCGGCACCGACCACGAAGTCCCCGGGCAGCAGCTGCTTGCCCAGCGCCTTGGCGCCGGCGGCGTCGGCAATGACGGCAAACCCGGCATTGTCCAGGGGCCCTCCCTCGGGTCCGATCAAGTCACGGGCCAGCAGCCGCCGGTAGTGTGCGGCAATGGCGGCCTGTTCGTTGAAGTCGGCGTCCACGTGGACCCGCCCCTGTTGCATCAGCACGCGGGTGTAGTGGTTGTCCGGATCAAATGTGTCCCGGCTGAAATCGCCTTTCATGGTGTGCCCCTAACTCGTGAAGATGATGCCGGTGGAGAAGCCTGCAACGGTGTATTCCTCCAGCCGCGCGCGCAGGTTCGCGGCACGCTGGGGTTCGAAGAGGTCGTGGAAGACACCCATTTCCGATTCGTCGGAGGCGCCGCGCACAATTTCGGCAGCGGTCCCGGCCGCCAGGCGCCCATAATTGGGGTTGCCGTAGCGCCTGCTCGACAGGGCCGGACGGACCCGCATGGCCTCCCGCTCCGCGGCCGCCGCGGCGTCGGCCGGGTTGCCGGGATGGGCGGCCCTGGCCGCATCCTGCACCAGGTCAGGCTGGCAGTTGAAGCGCCGCGGCGTCCGCGAGGCCAGCGGCAGGTAGCAGAAGCGCACGCAGCCAAGTTGCCGGCGCGCCACCGCCAGCTCCCCGAGGAAAATGCTGTCCTCCCCCAACGTGAGCTCGTGGACGCACACCTGGCCGATGACTGTGCAGCGCTGCACGCACAGCGAGCTGAACGCTGTTCCGCCCACCTCGTCGCACAGCACCTGCTTGCAGGGGTCCGTGGCGTCCCAGAGGCAGTCCGTCAGTGCCAGCATGGGTGCCTGCCCGTTGTCCGGGTCCCGGCGGACCTGCACGGGGCCCAGGATGCTGCGGCTGATGCGCACGGCGGCGCGGCTCCCGTCCAGCAGGATGCTGGGCTCGTCGGGACGCTGCGGTTCGCAGTCGCAGTCCAGGTTCCAGCCCGGCACCAGGGTGCAGTGGCGAATGGTGACGTCGCACAGCTCGCCCCCGCCCGTGGGGTCGTCACCGTCTCCGGCACCGCGGCGGGCACCGGGGCCGTTGACCACGAGCCCGCGTCCCACCACCAGGAGCCCGTCCAGCACGAACCGGCTGCCGTTGCCGCCCGTGACGCTGAGCGGGTCGGGCTGGTCAACGCGGTAGTCCAGCAGGCGCAGCACGGGCCTGGCACCGTCTGCCGCGCGCAGCTGCAGGTACTCGCCCTGGGCGAGCGTGAATTCAAAGCGCTCCTCGTAGGCCCGGCTGTCCATGACCTCGATGACCCCGGCCATGGGCCACCCTGGGGTGCGGCGGTCCTTGCGCCACCGCCCGTACGCTCCCATGATGGAGCCGAACTCGCCCTTGCGCGGCGACTCCTTGCGCACCCGGTACACGGCCGAGCCCGCCGGCTGGGACGTCTGGCGCGGATACTCCCCGCCGCCCAGGTCCATGCTGAAGCCGTAGTGGTAGCCAACGGTGACGCCGCGGGGCAGCTGCCCGGCGGGAAACACCAGCCTGCCCCGTTCAGGGTCGATGAGGACCTTGTTCCTTGGCGCCTTGTAGGCGTGCCAGTCGGACAGGTTCGCCGGGATGACGTCGGCTGCGACGAGGTCGTGCCTGGCCCCGCCGCGCCAGCCCCAGGCGGTCACGGCCAGGCTCTTTCCCTCGCCCAGGTACGACGCCGATGCCCGGGCCTTGGGCGGGTGCCGGCCCACAAGCGCCGTGAAGGCTGCCCGGCTGACGGGCTGCGGCAGGTGCAGGGCCGGGTCTCCTGCACCGGACGGGTCAGGGGGCTGGGTGAACAGGGGCGTGTCGTGGCCCAGCACGCTGAAGGTGAAGCACTGGCTGCCCTCCTTTTCGACACAGCAGGCGGGGGCGTCCGTGATGGAGTGGGACACCAGGGGTGCGGCGAACAGGCTGATGTCGGGAATGTTGAAGCGCCCCGTGGTGCGGTGCGAATCGGGCCTGCGGACGTCCACGCAATGGGCGGTCGTGTCACCGGGTCCTCCGAGAAGGGACAGTGCCGGTCCGTTGCGCAGGTCCGCGGTTCCGCCGCGGTCCAGGTGTGGGTGGTTCAGGTGCTGGTTCCAGCCCAGGAGCCTGAATCCCTCAACAGCAACTGCTTCCCATCCCGCCGACTCCAGCGACAGCTGCTCCAGCAGCGCAAGGGTGCCTTTCCGGCGTCGGAAGTTGATGGTGTGGGCCGCCTCCCGCCGCGGCATCAGGACCTTGTTGCGGGCGGCGCTGCCGGGCCCGCTGCCCGGGCGTCCGGCGTCGTGCACGGGCTGGTAGCCAACCAGCTCGGCAATGTAGGGCACGGCCCAGTCCTGGGCCGTTTCAATGAACCAGTTCCCGTACAGGGCATCGATATTTGCCTCAACCAGGGCGCCTTGCTCGTCCATGACGGCCAGCAGTTCCCGCAACGGGTAGCCCTGTTCGGCGTCGCGCGTGCGGTATGTCGCGGGCAGGAGGTTGTACAAGTAGTCTGCCGGCCGGCTCATGGCTGCACCTCGTTCAGGATCAGGCTGTCCGGGACAGCGGCTTGCAGGTAGGCGAGTTGGGCCGGCAGTGCCTGGCCGCCGTCGACCCGGCCGGGCAGGACCGCGATGCGGCGCGGCAGTGCGCCACCCCGGCTTGCCGGGATGCCGGGCGTGACGTTGCCGCCCGGCTGGCCTCCGGTGAGTCGGGCCAGGCCTGAGGTGAGGTCCTCGCGCCGGAGGGTGGCCAGCACGTCCAGGTCCACATACTCCACCCCGGGCACTGCCGCCATGGTGGCGATGACGGCGCTGCTGGCCAGGTCCTCCCCCAGTTCCATGGCCGCAAATCCGAAGGATTCCAGCAGGGCCGCGCGCACGGCCGGCTCCACGAGCGTCCAGTCGTAGTCGGCCTGGACTTTGACGCTGGCGCTGAGCACCAGGGCCAGTGCCTCGCGCTGGACCAGTTGGATGCGCAATTGCGTCTCGCCAAAAAGTGTCAGGGCGCTGCGGAGGTTGCGGAAGAGGTCCGAGCTGGGTTCGATGGGGACGTCGTCCAGGCCGGCGATGGTCACCTGGAGCAGGGCCGATCCGCCCGCGTGCAGCAAAACGGAACTGGCCTTTCCGATGCCGGCAAACGTGGCGGCAAAGTCAGCGTAGTCGGACACCGACACCAGCCTGTCCAGTGCCGTGACGGAGCGTGGCGCGTTGGCCCGGGTCAGATCCGTGGGCTCAGTGTCGGCGCCGCCGGAGGTGCGCAGCGGGTTGGTTACTTCCTTCACGCCCAGGGGGCGGGTTGCCAGCTGGCTGATTTGGCCGGGGCGGACATTGCCGGGGGCACCGATGCCGCTGCGGTAGGCGGCGTGGACGTTGTCACCACCGCTGGGCAGGCGCTGCCCGTGGGGCGGGGAGCCGAAGGTGATGGTGGCGGCCCCGGTGTCCGATTGTGCGGTGAAGAAGCCGCGCTGCCCGTCCGCCAGGTAGGCCAGGCCCGGAACTTCCGGCCATTGCACGCCATTGACCCGGACCACCAGGGTGCTGGCGGCCCCTGCCGGGGTGGGTGCGGCCAGGTAGGTCAGCGGGGCGGCCTTGAGCGAAAACTGTTGCAGGGCTGCCGCTGCGCTGCCGGCACCCAGCACCTCCTGCCGGGTTTCCCCGTGAGTCGCGTGGGCCACGTTGCCAAAGACGCCCACGGTTTCGCGCCGGTAGCTGTAGGCCAGCGGCTGGGCGAAGGTGAGGAAGGTGTGGCGGTCCTCGCCGGCCAGGATGGTGCCGTCATCGCTCCTGCCGGTATGGGCGACGGCGGCAAGCATGAGCAGCTCGGCCCCCTGCACGCCGTCGGTGCCAAGGTCCGCCCGCTCGCCGGTGACAATGACCCAGCGCCCGGCGGTCAGTCCGTCGTAGAGCCCGTCGAGTTCCAGTTCAGCACCCTGGACGTTGTCGGTGATGGGTTCCTGGGCCAGTTCCAGGGCTTCCTCCTGGACGTAGGCTGCGGAGGCGCGGAGGTTGCCCATGGTGTCGGGGCCGTCGGGGAAGATGCGGCCTGTGGGCTTCCACCATTCATCGGCCAGCACCAAGGTGGTGGCCGGGCCGGAGAGCCCGTAGGCCTTGCGCGAACCGGTGCGCACCAGCTTGGCGGTCGTCAGCAGGGCGCCGACGTCGGAAGTTTTGGCCGGGTCTTCGGGATCCAGCGGGAAACCGTGCTCCATGACCACGTGCTGGCCCGGCTGCAGGTCCTCAACCGCGCCGTCAAGGTAGGCCACGAACGGGGATTCATCGCCCGCCAACGCCAGCTCCTTGCCGTCCTCCGGCGGGTGGTACTCGCCCCCCTTGAAGAAGCCCTGCACAAGGGCATTGTGTCCGAACAGCGGGCTGCGCCGCCGCAAGGCAGACACGCTCAGGGTGGTGGAGTTGCTGATGCGGGTCGCGGCCAGGGCGGCATAGAGTGTGGGGGCCAGCTGGGTGAAGATGCCGGCCAGCAGCTGCGGGTATACGTTGCCGGCGCCGGTGAACGTGGCGGCAAAGGAACGCTCCATCTTCTGCGGCGTGGCCGGCGGCACCGAGGCCGGCAGCAACAGGCCGTCCACGAGTGCATCGATGGGGCTCTGCTCGCCTTTGCGCGCCAGCCGCGCCGTTCCCGGCAGCACGCCCGCAAAACCGCTTGTCCCAGGGCTGCCGGCAACGACGGCCAGCGCCGCCCGTGCCCGTTCCAGCGAGGGCACCAGGCGTGTCCAGTCCTTCTCGCGGGCCACGACCAGTTCGGCGCCCAGCACAGCCAGCGCCTCGGCTCCCGCGGTGCGGGCAAAGCTGGACGAGGGAACGGCACCCAATTCTCCCGACAGCTTGTCAAGAACCGCCACAACACGCTGTGCGGTCGCCGTCCCGGCGACGTCCGCCATGGCAGCCCTGGCGGCGGCAATCGCCTCCTTGTGCACCGCCAGCGCCAGGTCCCCGCCCGTCCAGTCCATGAGCTCCACGCGGGTCAGCCCGGCGTCGGAATCCACGGTGGCGGACCTGACGCGCACGGCCTGCACGGTTCCGGTGCCCAGGTCCAGCACCAGGGCGTCGTTGGCCTTGAGCCCCGTGGCGGTGCCGGCCAGGCACAGCCCGCGGGCCAGCACGGCGGCGGCGTCCTGGGCCCGGGACATCCGGGGGCGCAGCTGGTTCCAGGCAGCCCGGGCCGGCAAGTCGGCACTGCTTTCAAAGGCCTGCATGCTCTCCCCGGGTCCCGGGACACTGTTGGCGCGTGAGCCTGCCGGGATGAGCACCTCGGGGGTGTTGGGGTCCACGGTGTAGGCGAGGTAGGCGGTGGCGGCGACCCCGGGGCGCGGCCGCCAGCCAACCAGGGCCGCCAGCTCCCGAACCGACCGTTCCCAGATGGCGGTGCGAAGGTAGCCTTCGTTGCACAGGCGCTCCTGGTAGAAGGTGAGCACGTCAGCGGCCGTTGCCCAGGCATCGAGCATGGCCATGGAGGGGTCGGACGGCTCGCGCGTGCGCAGCCCCGACAGTGCCGGGCGGCCGGCGCTGGAGAGCCCTTGGACCATGGCAGCCAGGAAGGCGGGCCGGGTGCCAACACGGTACGCCAGGGCAGGCAGCCCCGGGGCATTGGCGGTGGGCAGCGGTGCCGGAGTTGCCTGGGCGTTGGCTCCTTGTGCGTTCACAGCCCGCCTCCCAATGTCAGGGTGAGTTTCCCGTGGTCCGGGAAGTTCGGTGAATTGTCCAGCCGCACGATCTCCAGCGGTCCCACGGCGAGGACTCCGCGCTCCAGCTCCCGGCCGGCCGGCATGCCCTGCCGCCGCAGCATGGACACCACGGCGCTTTCAACGCCGGGCACGGCCGCGGCTGCCGCCACGAGGGCGGAGACGTACACGCCGGTGCCGAAGGTGAGCCGGTCCGGGTTGAAGATGCCGTCCGGACCGCTCCCCAGCAGTTGCAGCAGGGCTGCCCGCACCTCACCGCGCACATAGTGCGGCAGGACGCAGATTTCCAGCGCCACCTCGATTGGCACGTAGGCGGCGGCGGTGACGGCGAGGTCGTGGCCCATGCGCCGGTAGGGGGCCAGCACAGCGGCGGCGGCATCCAGCAGGGCCTGCGCAGGCTGTTCGGTCCCCCACGGGTCCACGCCCACCCGGGCCTCGTACCAGCTGCCGGTCCAGGCCAACTGCGCGGCGGCCCGCTGCAGTTCGGGGGCCTGCCCGGCGAGTTCGGCGTAGTCGTCCGCCGTGACGGCGCGCAGCCGGGTGCGCCGGAAGGCATCGGGCGCCAGCAGCCGGGCCTCGGCGACGGCTTCGGGGTCCACGCCGCCGGAGGCCGGCAGCGGGTTGCGGGGCTTGATGGCGGCCCCGCTCCAGGACCCATGGCGCAGCACCATGAAGGTGATGCTGTCCCGGCCCACATTGCCGGCCGCGCCGTTGCCCACACGGTACTGGACAGTGCCGATGAGCCCGGCTGCGGGCTGTTCCCCCAGCTCGCCGTCGCCGAAGCGCAGGCGGGCCTGGCCGACGTCGTCCATCTCCACCACAAAGGCGCGGTCGCGGGGCGAACTCTCCAGCAGGGTCTGCCGCGGCACCCATTCCGAGGTGCTGCCGTCTGCCGGATCAAGGAAGGAAAGTTCGACGGCGGGGCCAGCCTTTCGCGGATCCCTCACCGGACCGGCGCACGCCGCAGCGAGGATGACGGGGTCGCTGTGGGTCAGGGGATGCTGCGCCAGGACGGGTGCAATGCGGGCCGGCACAGTGGTTTCCTCCACGGCGCCGCCGTCGCAGCAGCATTCGCCGGAGACGGTGTCCACGGCGACGGGGTCCCAGGGCGGGTCCGCCACGGTGCGGCCGTGGTCCACCAGGATGGTGTTGCCGCGCGCCACGCTGATGCCCTCCACCAGGGCGCAATCCGGGGCGGCCGTGCGGGTGGAAAGGCAAAGGTCGAAAGTGAGCGCATCCGCGGGGTGCCAGGTGACATGGACCAACCAGCCGCCGTCCTCGGGGTCTTCCACCTTGGTGAGCCTGACCGCCTGGCGATGCCCGGGGCGGGCGTCGGCGGGGTTGCCGGTGGCCGGGCCCTTGACCTCCTCCAGGATCAGGACGCTGCCTGCGACCAGCTCCAGCGGCCGTGCGGGCACGGCTCCGTTCCAGGACGCCGGAACCGGTTGGCGCGGGTGGGCGCGGTGCCAGCGGAAGCGGTCAAGCAGCGTGGCCTCCGTGGCGCCCCGGGGGATCCGGCATTCGGCTTCCCCGCCGCTGTCGATGCTGATCTCGCTGTGGGCCGCATGGAAAACCAGGCCGGGGGCAGTGGCGTTGGCGGGCTCGAAGACCTCCATTCCAGCGGCAGGGAGCTGGCCCAGCTGCACGTCCGTCAGCACCGTGCCGGGCGCCGCGGTGAGGGCCGGAAAGGCCGTGGTGAAGTAAATGTCGCGGGCATCCACGGGTTCGGTGTCCGTGTCCGTCCAGACCGTCAGCCACGCCCGGGCGTTGAGGCCTTCGTGGAGGAAGTAGTCCACGAGCCGCACATGCCGGCGCACCGAGACCCGCTGCCGGGCCGTGCCCAGGTAGGCCTCGGTGGCCACGGCGTCCTGGTAGTAGCTCAGCTCGTCCGCGGCGTAGGCCAGCACCTCCACCAGGGCGATGCCGACGTCGGCCGCGTGCCGTTCCTGCCAGCCGGGCCTGGTGGCGGAGAGCCGGTCCAGCATCAAGGCGCGGAAGCTCTCGTAGTCCTTGGCCAGGTAGTCGATGGACGGATCGGGCTGCGGCGGTGCAGGTGCGGGGCAGTCCTGCACGCAGTCGACGCCGGTGGGGCAGCCCGCCTTGAAGCTGAAGGTTGCCGAGGAGAAGTCCGGGTTGAAGCCGGGCAGCGGGCCCCAGCCCGCGGCGCCGGCACTGCCCAGGCTGAGCGTGTACGTGGAGAAGTCTCCGGGGCGGTCCACCCGGACGGCAAGGGCGGAGCCGGCGGAGGGGCCGTCGTCGTCCTCGTCTTCATCGTCGTCAAAGGGGTCCGCGCCGGCACGCTGCACGGAGAGTCCGGCCACGGCGATGTTGGTGACAGCCTCCCCTCCGGTGATGCGGATATTGGCGGGCACCAAGCCGCCCGGCTGCCCGCCGCCGGAAAGTTGCGGCATCTCCCCCATGAAATACACCAGGACGCTCAGCTGGTCATCGGAGACCTCCACGTAGTCGATCGCGTTGAGCGTGGCACGCTTGGCATAGGCCGCCGCGCGGGCCAGATCTCCCCCGCACGGTGCGCACCCGCCGCAGCCCGAACACCCCGTGAACCCCGCGCACCCCGCGCACCCGCCGCAGCCGGCCACGTTCTGGATCGCTGTCATGGCGCGCCCCCTCCGGTAAAGGTTTCGCTGCGGGTGTCGCTGCTGCCGGCCAGCCGGTAGCTGATGTCAACGCTGATGGTGGAGTCGCTGCTTTCCACCGTGAGTGCCTGGATTTCCACCACATCGCCGAGCCAGCGCTGCAGGCCCGCCTGGACTGTGAACTGCAATGCGGCGGCCAATTCCGGGCTGTTGGGGCCGAAAATGAGCTGTTGGATGCCGCTGCCGAAGTCGGGGCGGTTGACCCGCTCCCCGGGGTTGGTGAACAGGAATTGCTCCATCATGTCCCGCACGTGCCCTTCGCGGTCGGTGGTGGCGGTGCGGCCCAAGGGGTCAAAGTGCCAGGGGTGGTCAATGTTCATGTCCGTCTCACACCCCCACAACCCGAAGCTGGAAGACCGATGGCAACAGCGGGGCGACGGTGGGTGCGCACAGCGCCTGGCTGTCGGCCAGCAGCAGCGGCTGCCCGTTGGACAAGATGCGGGTGCTGCCCGTGGTCCACGATGCGCTGACGCACGGGCCGTTGCCGGCGTTGGGCGGCGGCATCGGACAGCCGGCAACGGTCCAGGGCGGGGGCATGGTCACCGTGGGCTGGCCGCCGACCGTGACGCGCGGGTTGGGCGTGGTGGGCTGGGCCTGTCCGCCGTGCGCACACAGCACCGTGGCACCCACATGAAGCAGTGGTCCCGGCATGGTGTTCCCCTTTCCTGGCGGCCGTCAGGTGACGGCTAGGGCCCCGTTGTTGACTGTGACAGTGGGCCCGGCCATCACAATGGTGGCCGCCCCGTTGGTGATGGTGATGCCCGTTTCGTTGACCAGGATGGAAGCCCCGCCTGCGCTGCGGATCTGGATGCCGCCGGCCGGCCCCGGCAGGTCGCTGAGGGTGATGGAATTTCCCAGCCCGGTCTGCAGCACAATGCTGGGGCTGAGCGGGTTGCCGGCCAGGGCAATCGCCGGAATCTCGGCCGCGCTGCCCCAGAAGCCGCCGGTCCAGACGGGGTAGTCAAGATCGCCCTGCTCGTACTCAATCCACACGGCCGAGCCGATGGCCGGAACCACGAAAACCCCTGACTGCTTGCCCGCAAATGGCACGCAGGGCAGGGCCCAGGTGGACGGGATGAGCCCGGTGGCGTCGGGGACTATGGCCTGGATGCGGCCCATTTGCTGCGGGTCGACGTTCAGTGCCACGGTGCCCCGGTACTTGCCAAAATGTTCGCCGCTCATGCCGCCACCACCGGAACTGTTGAGATGAGCCCGTTGCGGCTCAGCTTGAATTTTTGGGTGAATTCTCCGCGCTTGACCGAGTGCCGGACCTCGGAAACGTAGTACAGCCCGTCGAACGCCAGGCCCGCCCCGCGCACCCCCACCAACTGCCGGGCCGCCAGGATCCGGCCGTAGCGCAGCACATCCAGGGAGCCTTCGCCTTCTACGGTGTCGGCCGAGTTGGCCGCGGTCGCGATGCCCACCATGATGGCCTGGGCCGGCGTGTACTTGGCCGTCTCCTTCAGCGGTGTGGTGTTCGACGGCGGCAGGTTCACCAGCCCCAGCGGCGGGTTCAGCGGGGTGATGGGCGGGATGGGAATGGGGATGGGTATGTGTGTTTGCTCGTTCTGGATGAAGACAATGGGCAGGGTGGCCTTCTGCGGCTTGTAGGTAAAGGTGATCGAGGTGGCGTTGCTGTGGGCGTCCATGTCCAGGTTGAGGGCAGGCTGCGGGACACCGACCTTGATCCGCGGGCCCCAGTAGGCGGTGCACACGCCAGGCACCGGGCCCGGGGACAGGTAGAACACGTAGCCCACCTTTTTGGCCAGGGCCGTGATGTATTTCAGGTCGGTGCCCTGTTGGGCGGGGATCTTGGCGGTGGGGATGGGCACATCCAGCAGGATGCTGGGGATGATCAGCGGCACCACGCCCAGCATGGCGTACTTGGCAAGCACCAGCGCCACGGCGGCTTCGGCCGGCATGGCCGGGAACGGCAGGCCGGTCAAATCCAGCTTGTCCATGAGCTTGCCCAGGTCCTCCCCCGTGACCTGCAGGATCGAATGCCCGGCGTCGTTGCCGGGCAGCACCTGTGCCTGGGTCACCACGCCGTCGGCCAGGACGGCCACGGAGCCGTTGACGGTGGCGGTGAGCACCACACGCACAATCGGGAAGGGGGATCCGCCCGCAAGCAGGAAGAGGGTGGGCAGCACCGAGCTGTTGCTCATGGTGAATTTGAGCGTGAACACGCCGGGGCCGTTGTCTCCCTGGGTGGCTTCGACGCTGACCAGGGCGTCGATCACGGATTCCGGGACCGGGAGGGCTATGGCCGGGCCCACCATGAGGCCCAGCTGCAGGGAACTAGACATGGGGCGCCCCCGGGATTCCCTCTGCCAGTGCGATCCGCAGCACCGTGCCGGGAACGGCTGTCAGGTCCCTGGGGAGCATGGCCCGGTTGGCGTCGGCCACGCGCCAGGACAGTTCGGGATCGCCCAGGGCCGCCGCGGCAACCGAGTCGAGCCGGTCCCCGGCAGCCACCGTGCGCCAGGCAATGCCGGCAAGTGCCTCGGGGTGCGGCACCAAGCGGCGGTCAAGGTAGGCAATGGGCGTGCCGTCCGGCGTAGTCCATGTCCTGGTTCCGGTGAACACGTAGCGGCTGTTGGCGGCAAAATTGGCGGCCATGGCTAGATCCCCCTGATTCCGAGTGTGCCGAGCCCGGCCTGCGGACCGCCGGCGGCGAATTGTTCCTTCTGGGCCAGGTAGCCCATGAAGAGGCTGCCCGCACGGTGCGCAAAGCCGGTGTCATCCACCGTGAGGACCCGCAGGCCCAGGCTGACCTTGGCCTGGATGGGATTGAGGTTCACGTCGAATGCCTCCTCGGTGATGGAGAATTCGGTGATGCGCACGGGCAGGACACGGTTCTTGCTCCACACGAAAAGGGGCAGCGGCGCCTCCATGGGCAGGATCTCCAGGCGTCCGGCCTGTTGCAGGGCATTGTTGGCCAGCAGCTGCGCGCTGCTGGGGTAGACAAGCGTCTCCAGGGCGGCCAGCTGGGGGAAGATCCCGGAGCCGGTGGCACGCGCCGCGCCCAGTTCAAGCTGGTCGACGGCGTCGATCTCGGCCTCGAACTTGATGGTCTCGGTGGGCGGGCCCTTGATGCGCAGCACCTCCGAGCGGTCGGGGGTGTCGGTGCCGGCGCCGTGGACGGCGAGCGTTCGGCTGAGGGTGGCCGGGTTGTATTGCAGGGCGATGATCCGCAGCACGGCCGAGGTGTCGGGATCAATCAACACGATGCCGCCGCGGACCAGGCGCGGCGCATTTGGCGGGGCGCTCATGGCGTGCCTCCCGTCGCCGTGGCCTGCTCGTTGATGGTGATGCCGGCAAGGCCGGTGCGCGCGGTGACGTTGCGTGGCCGGCCGCCGTCGGACCACCAGAAGCTGACTCCTTGTGGCGGGTCGCCGCCGAGAAGTTCCGGCAGCCGGGCCCCCGGGACGTTCTCGAGGTCCGCTTCGGTCAGGACGGGATCGTTGTGCCGGGCCGGATCCAGCAGCTGTGCCGCCGCGGCGGCCACGGCGGCTGCCGCCGGCACCTGTCCGGTCTCCGCCCATCTGGCAAACAACTTGCCCAGGGCCTGTCCGGCATAGGTGTCCGGCGGCTCGTCGTCGCGCAGCAGGCCGGACAGTCCGCCCCTGCCGCGGCCCGCGCCCCAGCTGGCCGTGAACAGGCGGCAGCCCGGGGCGGCCTCTTCCGGGTTGAGCGTGACGGAGACGTCGGCGGGCGCAACCAGGCCGCGGCCGCCCAGCTCCAGGGAGCGCTGCGCCACTGCCTCCCGGATGCGTGCCGTCACGTCCTGTTCCATGGTGTTCCTTCCTGTTCCTGGTCTGTGCTGCTTGTCCTGGCCCGGCTGCGGCCGCTCATCTCGAGGGGGCCAGGGGTGCCACCGTGGAGGCAAAGTAGGCTGCCGTGCCAGGGTCCTTCCGGGTCAGCAACCTTCGCTTTTCCGGCCCGCCAAAGTAGTGCGCATAGACCTCGGCAAACCAATCCGGGGGGCCGTTGAACTGGTAGGGGGTGACCATCCTGGTGCGTGCCTCAAAGTTGTAGCGGTTCCAGGACGGCGGGTCGGAGAGTTCATAGACGTGTGCGTCGGGTGCGCCCAGCCGGTCGCCGCCGTCGGGCTTGAACCACGGGTGGTCCAGGGCCGTGCCAATGGCCGGCAGCGCGGGGTCGGCGGTTATGGCGGCCTTCACGGGGGCGCCCAGCCCGGCGTACCACGGCCGGGCCCTGATCCGCGTGAGCATGCCGGCAACGGAGCGGTTGGTCATGGCGGTTGACATTTCCGTTTCCACGTCGTCGCGCTGGACGGTGGGCAGGGCAAAGATCCCGGCGTGGGAATCGTCAACCATGTCATGGGCCACGATGCCGGGGTTGATGGCATATTGCACCCAGCCGCCCCTGGAGGCGTTCGCCGGTTCGCTGCCGGTTGTCCAGCCCATCTGCTTGTCCACCGCATGGCCGGTCTCGTGCAGGGCCGTTTCGGTCAGCTGCGTTTCAGCCACGTTCATGTCCAGTTCCAGCCGCCGGCCGGAATATACGCCCGTGGTGGTTTCGCCCCGCGCGTCGGCGCCTTCGGTGAACGCGCCAAGTCGCCGGAACGCGGCGTTGCGGGCCACATGCCCATCCGGCAGCCCATCCAGGGCCAGGTAAGTTTGCCGCAGGGCAGGGACCGTCCAATCGGCGGCGGTCAGGCTGGCAATGGCGCCCCGGCCCACGGGGACGTCAAAGCGGGTTCCGGCCGCCAGGATCAAGGTGGGCAGGGCGCCGTCGTCCGATTCGGTGACGATCACACGCAGGATGCGCTGCTGGCCCGCCGTGAGCCGGCCCGGAGTCAGGGAACTGATCCAGGGCCGGATGTAGCGGCCCTGGTGCCCCGCGTTGGAGTTGTTGATGAGCCGGCCCAACTTGCCTTTGGCGTCCAGCCCGGCCAGAAAAGCCTCCTGCTGGGCTGCCGGCAAATTCGCCATGGTGTTGAAGACGTTGCTGACATCGGTGTCGGTGACGGCCCAGTCGAACAGCCCGTAGCTCAGCGAGTCCTCTGCCGAGGGCAGGGCCCGGGCCACACCAATGGCCGCAAGCACGCGCTGGTAGGCGGGGCCGGACTTGGCCGAATCGGGCAGGTTGTCGATGAGCCGGTCAAGGTACTTTTGCTCCAGACGGCCAAGCCCCGCAGCCAGGGCAGGGGCGGGCAACGCGGCGAGGGCAGCCAGGGACGAGGTGGCGTCGGCGTCCGTCACGGCCCAGTCCCTCAGGCCGTAGGAGAGCTTGTCACGGACATCGTCAATGACATCCAGTGCGACGGCGGGTACGGCGGACTGCCGCTGCTGCACAGCATGGGCGGCCTCGTGGCTGAGCAGGCGCAGGCCGCCGGCCGTGGCGGGGTTGAGCCGGGCTGCGCTTCCGAGGATGTTCTGCCCCACAGTGGCGGCGTTGGCACCCACGGATGCGGCGAAGCGACCGGCGGCGTCGCTGGCGTGGACCCGGACGCCGGAGAGGTCCGCGCCGGTGGCATGCTCCAACGCCTTGCGTGTCTCGGCGGGCAGCGGCTGGCCTGTGGAGTCCATGCTGCGACGCGCCCCGCGGGCCAGGGCCGCCGTAGCCTCCGTAGACAGGGGCGCGGCGCGTTCATGCCGTTCCGGGCGCGGGGCCAGTCCGGTCATCTGCTTGGCGAGGGCATCGGCGGCATGTTCGCGTGCAAGCATGCTGCCCGGCCCACCCGTGGTCATGGCGTTTTCCCCCTCTGGTCCCATCGATTGCCCTGGTCCCACTTTTCCCCGCGGTCCCCGCTGCCGCCCTTGTCCTTGATGGCCGCTTCGACGGCCTGCTCAATGGCCTTGAGCCCCTCGGCGTCGTGCAGGCCCAGGCTCTCGGCTGCGGCGCGGGCAATGGCCGAGGACCCCTTTTCGACGCCGTCGCGGGCCTTTTCCTTCAGCCACGCCCGCTTGTCCTTGGGCAGCCAGCCGGCCACGGAGTCGATGACCGGGTCAATGATCTTTTCTGCCACGGCATCAAGCACCGACTTGGGCCCGCTGCCCTTGATCGGAGGGGGCAGCGGCTTGTAGTAGTCCGGGGGAAGGTTGCTGCCGCCGTCAGGAACGGGTTTGGGGTGGATGGTCAGGTCGATTGGCTTGCGCTCGCCCGGGCCGCCCGGACCGCCAAAGGTGACACCGCCCGGTTTCGAC
Organism: Arthrobacter sp. HY1533; assembly: GCF_027568515.1. Classification (GTDB taxonomy): domain Bacteria; phylum Actinomycetota; class Actinomycetes; order Actinomycetales; family Micrococcaceae; genus Specibacter. The sequence continues at coordinate 232,315 of NZ_JANKZF010000001.1, forward strand.
GGCGGAACGAGCTCCGGCACCATCCTGCCCAGCGGGGACTTGCGGGGGTGGAAGCGGATTTCCACGCGCCTGTTGCGGGCATTGGAAACCTTGTCGCCCGTCGGCACGGCCTGCGAGGGTCCCTCGCCCTGGCTTTCCGTGCTCATGATGGCCGGGACATCCAGCCGGGACAGTGCGGCGGCCACGGCGTCGGCGCGGTTCTGGCCCAGGGTGGCATTGCTGGCTTCGTCGCCCACCGTGTCCGCGTGGCCAATGATAGTGATGCTCGACAGCGGGTAGCTCCGCAGCAGGATGTTGATGGTTGTGGCCAGGACTTTCAGCTGGCCCAGGTGGTCCGGCGTTGGTTCCGCCTGGCCGGTGGGGAAATTGTCCAGGTTCTGGGATCCGATGGCCGATGCCAGCATGGGCGATGCGCCCTCGATCAAGGCCGTTCCCGGGTCGGCCGTTCCGGGGCCGCCGGGCAATGGCTGGCACCGGATGGCGCCGGGCAGGGCAGCCCCGCGGTGCGGCGCGGGCATGGCTTGGCCGCCCGCGTAGGCTGCTGCGCTGTGTTCCGCGGCCTGCTCCGCCGCATCCCCCTGGACGGAGATGCCTTCACCTGCCGGCTGCAGCGTGTGTGCCAGCTCGTGGGCCAGCAGTGTGCGGCCCTCGGCCGTGCCGGGCGCGTACCGTCCGGAGCCAAAGTAAATGTCGCTGCCAACGGTCAAGGCCGCGGCGTTCAGTGAAACGGCCAGCCCGGCCGCCGCGTCATCGGCATGGACCCGGACCTGGCTGAAGTCTGTGCCGAATCTGCCCTCAAAGTGCTTCCTCGATTCCTCGGGCAGCGGGCTGCCTCCGTTGTGCCACACAGCAGTTGCCGCCGGACGCGCCGGGCGGGCAACGGGAGCCTGCACAGCCAGCCTTGCCTTCTCCGGCCCCACACGTTCAAACATCTCAGCCATGGCGCAACCCTCCCAGCACGGCACCGGCAATGCCTTGGCCCAAGGCCTGCGGGCCGGCGCCGGCCGGCACCTGGACGGGGGCTGCTCGCAGCAAGGGCACTGCGACGGCGCCGATGGCGGTGTCGAAGGGACCGGCGGCCAGGCGGCTGGCCAGTTCAGCTTCGACGGCGGCGGCCACGAGTGCGGCGGTGCGGGCGTCAAGGCCCAGCCCGTCCAGGACCAGCCGGTCGATGTGCACGTCAATGTCCATGGCGCACCTCCCCCGGTGTCCAGGCAAAGTCGGCGTCGTTGATGGGGCGTTCAAGCTTGCGGTACTCGCTGCGCGCGGCGGCGAGCATGAGTTCCATGGTGACCAGTCCGCCGTCGTTCGCGGCCAGGAAGGCGGCATTGAGGGCCACGTTGTGGATGCTGCCGCCGGTGAGGTTCAGCCGGGCCAGCCGGTCCAGGTCCAGCCCGCCCACGGGTGTTTCGGCGGGGAACGCCTCCTGCCAGATGGAGCGCCGCTGGGCCTGGGCGGGGAAGGGGAAGTTCACCACAAACCGCAGGCGGCGCAGGAAGGCAGGGTCAACGCTGTCCTTGCGGTTGGAGGCGAGCACGGCCAGGCCGTTGAAGCTTTCCATGCGCTGGAGCAGGTAGCTGACCTCGATGTTGGCGTAGCGGTCGTGGCTGTCCCGGACCTCGCTGCGCTTGCCAAACAGTGCGTCGGCCTCGTCGAAGAACAGCACCGCCCCGCCGGATTCGGCCGCGTCAAAGAGGCTGCGCAGGTTTTTTTCCGTTTCGCCGATGTACTTGCTGACCACGGCGGAGAGGTCGATCTTGTACAGCAGCAGGCCCAGCTCGGCGGCGAGTGCCTCCGCGGCCATGGTCTTGCCCGTGCCGCTCTCCCCTGCAAACAGCACGCTGATGCCCGTCCCGCGGTTCAGCCTTGCCGCGAATCCGTAGTCGTTGTAGACGGTTCCGCGGCGGGCAACCTGCCCCACAATCTCGCGCAGCAGGCCCATCTCCGGATCCGGGAGCTTGAGCTGGGCCAGCCGGGCCTTGGCCGGCACCCTGTGGGCCAGTTGGTCCAGCGCGGGCCGGGCCGCGTCCAGGGCGGCCGCCCACACCGCGGAAAACTCCTGGGATGCGTCGCCGGGGACGGTGGGGCCGGGACCTCCAGGGCTGGCGGCTGCGCGGGCCAGGGTGTCCGCAATGGCCGGCAGGTCCAGGTCGAAGTGGCTGGCCAGTGCCGCGGCTCCCCCGGCATCGAGTCCGGCACCCCACGCCGTGGCCTGTTCTGCCGCCGTGGGCCGGGCCACGTCCACGCTGAGGGTCTCCGCCCGCGGCCAGGGTTCGTGGACGGCCACGAACACCAGCCCGCCTGATTCGGACAGCCACCGGCGCACCAGCTGCTGTCCGGCCGGCCCGGCGTCGGCGGCGTCAATGAAGAGTGCCACGGCGTTCAGCAGCACCTCCCGGTGCCACAGCCGGGCCAAGGGCACCGAGTCCGGCTGCCCGCCTGCAAGGGCTTCGGCGTCGAGCCTGAACAGCTCCAGCCCAAAGGCACGGGCCACGGTTGCGGCCACCAGCTCCTTGCTGCTGCGGCTGCTGCCGGCCAGCAGGAACTCCTGCACGGGCCTGGCCGACTGCACCAGGGCACATATCCGCACGGCGGTTTCCGCCTGCGACGGCGGCAGGGCCCCGGGTGCGGGCACCGGCGCAAGGAGGCTGCCGAGCCGCCAGTCCAGGTGGTTCAGCCCCTTGATGAAATTCACCACGCGCTCGTCGGCGGTGAGCCGGGCAACCGTGAGTGGCACTTGGGCCCCAACGTTGACCAGCGGCCAGTGGCGCAGCGGCCCGTCCGGGGACATGGCGTCCCAGGCAGGGTCGTCAAAGAGCTGCATGGCCAGGGCAAAGGTGGGGTGCCCGCGCCCGTCGTCGTGCTGCGCCGCCGCGCACAGGCCACCCATCCCGGTGTCCAGCTCCATGGCGGCGCACAGGAACACTATGTCCGTTTCGAAGCCGTTCAGGCCGAACGCGGCGGCCAACCGGGCCAGGGGGAGGTCCGGTCCCGGGGCCGGCGGGCCGGCATCGGGGGCAGGATCCCCGGCCGGATCCCGTCCTGGCGCATGGCGGGTGCCGTCGGCGAGCGCCTGCAGCCTGCCGCGGAGCCAGGCGAGGCGGGTGGACAGGAAGTCGTCGTTGGCGGCCAGCCATTGTTCCCGGGTGCTCATGTGACTGCCACCTGCTGGGCCGGGTCGAACGCCGGAACGGCCCCGGTGAAGGTGACGGGGATGCTGTCCACGCCGTCCACGCGCAGCCGGACGGGGTGGGTGCCGGCTCCCACGTTGGGCACCTTGAAGGTGACGGTGGTGGGGGTGCTTGCGAACCCGGGGTCCCCGGGGGCTGGGTTGACCACCGTTGCAGGCGCCACGGAGATCTCCCCGCAGAGGACCACAATGCTCTGGCCGTCCCCGATCCGCGGAGAGCACGTGAGGGTGACGGTGCCGCCAACTGCCACGGTTGACGGGGCATGGGGGCTGAGCGTGATGGTGGGCGCCAGGGCCAGCCCGACGGCCCCGCTGACCAGCGGGGGCAGCCCGGACTGGGCCGTCACGGCCACCACCTGGTAGAAGCCCGGCACCCATTGCCCCCACGCGAGCGGGTCGCCGGCCAGCTCGGGCAGCGCCACGGACAGCTGGCCGGGGTCCGGCCCTGCCGCGGGTGCCAGAACTGCTGGCGGCAGTGGCTGCAGGGGCGCGGGCGGGCGCCACAGGCTGGTGAACCGCAACACGGTGCCCGCGGCGGTGAGGCTGCTTCCCTCCACCAGCACGGTCTCCCCCTGGCGGGCGGCGGCCTGCGAGCGCGGCGGCAGCATCCTTTCCACAAGCGGTGCGGCGCCCAGGACGGAGTGCACGCCTTCGTCGTTGGCGCCGCGGGCCAGCACGGGCAGCGGTGCCCGGGTCGGGGCCTGGCTGTCGATCAACACCACCGAGACCTCATAGGCGGCGCAGACGCGCATGTTGCTTTGGAACGCCGTCCAGAGCTTGGAGAGTTCGTCCACGCCCAGTGGCAGTGGCGTGATGCGGATGCGTTCGGCCTGGTCCTCCAGGCCACTGTTGGGCAGGGCCGAGGCGAAGTCGCCGGCATCCAGGACGCAGTGGTCGTGGAGCACCGCCATGGCCGCCCCGAGCACGCGGTGGCTGACGGCGTCCTGGTCGGTGTCGTCGCGGCCGTAGGCTGTCACCAGGTAGTGCAGGTTCAGGGCCAGCGGCGGGCTGCCCGGTCCGCCGTGGCTTGGCGGCGGGTCCTGGTTGCGCCAGGCCGCGTTGACGGCCGTGCCGTACAGGAACAGGTTCAGGGACGTGCCTGTCAGTGTCTTGCGGGCCACGTCGGGCGTTCGCGTGGTGACTGAGAGGTCCTGCAGCACCGAGTCAAGCTGCGGCATTTTTGACAGGAGCAGGTTTCGCAGCATGGCGGTGACGGCGGCGATGGCCCAGGTGCTGCTCATGGCCTGTCCCTCAGGTATTCATCCAGGCTCATGAGCCCGGCACGCCCGGCTGTGGGGGGCTGCGGGGCAGCCGCCGCGACGGCCCTGACCTCGATGCGCCCGATGCTGACATGGATGTGCTGTTCGGGTGCCCTGGCCGGCTCCCGCCGGGCCAGTGGTTCCAGCCGCGGCTGCACCTGCCCTTCGACGGCATCCGGCCACGCCGGACGCCCATCAGCGTGGTGGTGCGTTGCGGGGCCATGGTCCCCTGTCCATTCCAACCCATTGACGACGCCGGCTGCCCGCCCCAAGTGGCCCGCCTCCCCTGCCGTGGGGAACAGCGGGGCCTGTGGCCGATTTTCCCCGGTGAGTTGAGCAAGGCGCCGGGCGGCCGGGAGGGCTGCACCCGCCACTGGCGCCGGTGGCACGACTGGCCGGGTCTCCCTGCGCCCGGCTTCTCCCGTTGTCGCCTTGATGCCCCGGCCACTGCTTGTTGCGCGCCCGGCGGCTCCGGGTTTCTCCCCTGGCGGCCGGACACCCACGGGGGCCGCTGCCCCGCCCGTCAGGCGGGGGCCGCCTGCTTCCATGTTTGCCCTGCCGGGATCGCGGGGGGCCGTCGCGTCCGGGGTGGAGTCCCCGTGCCTGTGCGGCGCTGCACCGGGAAAGTCGTTGCCGGGATGCGCTACGGTGCCCCCGCGCCCCTCAAAGGCAGCATCCTGTTCCCCGGAGCCCGGCCACCAGGGCAGGCCAGGGGCTTCAAAGCGGGAGGCGAGCCGGGGCACCACGGCGGCAGCCGGCGTCGTGCCTGCCAGGGCCCCCGTGGCCGAGGGGGCGGGCGGAAGTTCGCGGCGCAGCAGGCCCGCCAGGAAGCTCATGACCCCACCAGCTCCAGGTAGGCCTGGCGGCGCAGGGGCGGCAGGGCCAGGATGTCCTGCTCGGACCAGCCGTAGGCGCGCGCCAGGGTGTGGACGTCGATCAGCAGGCGGCGGGCCCAGTGGTGCAGCTCGTTCCACAGGTAGCTGGCAATGTGGAAGGGTGCGAGCCAGCCGTGGCCGCAGCCGGGACACTGCACGTTCAGCTCGGTGGCGGCGGCGGGGTCGGCCCGGCCCAGTTCCTCCCCCAGGGTGGCCAGCACGTCCGGTGGCAGCGTGCCGGGCTCCACGGGGGCGCCGGCTTCCGTGACGGTGGTGATGCAGCGTGCGGTGAGTGCGGCCTCGGTGTTGCCGGGGTCCATTGCCAGGAGGTCCCGGCTCGTGACCGGGCGCAGGGTGGCCTCGTAGCCGTCCAGGTGCACCGTGAGCGGAGCGGCGTGCCGGTCTTGCGGCGTGCCTGCCAGCTCCCCTACGGTGAAGGCGAGTTCCACTTCCATCCCGCACCCCGGGCACTGCGCAATGGCTTCAAGTCCCGGGCCAAACAATGAGGCGCGGAAGGCTAGCAGTTCAGAGTCGCGCCTGCCCAGCGGCCAGTCGGCCAGCACGTCCGGTTCGGTGTCCGGGACGGCGGCGGACAGCAGGACCAGGGCCCGGCGCACGGGATCCTGGCCGAGACCGTTCCCCCACACCTCCAGCAGTTGGGCTGCCCCCGGCCCGGGCACGATCCATCACCCGTTGGCCGGGGTCAGGGAGGGCTCGGTGGGTTCGGTCACGGAGGTGTCGCGTTCCCAGCCCTCGTTTTCCAGCTTGATGTGGGCGATGGCCACGGCGTTGGCGTTGGCGTCCAGGTCAGGCAGGGCCTGGTACTCGGACACCCAGCAGCGGTGGATGTTGTAGGCGAGCACCTTCTGGCCGGCCTCGTTGAAGACTTCCAGGATGATGTCCTTGCGGAAATCCTTCAGCGACACCTCGGCCCCGAGCCCGGTGCCAAAGTCCCACACCTTGGACGCCCACGCCTCAAAGTCGGTGTCGTGGGTGACTCCGCGCTCAATGGTGATGGCGTCAAATTCGGTGCGGCCCGGGGATTTCCGGCTCGAGGACGGGTCCCCGCCTTCGCGGTGCTTGACCACTTCCGTGGTCCGCTTCAACCCACCCACCTTGCTGACTCCGGCCACGTAGTGGCCGTCCCACTTGATGCGGAACTTGAAGTTCTTGTACGGGTCAAAGCGCTGGGCATTGACACTGAACTGGGCCATGGCGTCCTCCTCAGGCCTGGACCGCGCCGGCGATTTGCTGGAGCGAAATGATGACGAATTCGGCCGGCTTGAGCGGGGCAAAGCCCACCAGGATGTTCACCACGCCGGCGTTGATGTCGTTCTGCGTGGTGGTCTCGGCGTCGCACTTCACAAAGTAGGCGTCCTTGGGTGTGGAGCCCTGGAAGGCGCCTTGCCGGAACAGGTCGTGCATGAACGCGCCCACGTTGAGCCGGACCTGCGCCCACAGCGGTTCGTCATTGGGTTCGAACACCACCCACTGCGTTCCGCGGAACAGGCTCTCCTCGATGAACAGCGCCGTCCGGCGCACCGGCAGGTACTTCCATTCCGAGGCCAGCTGGTCGTTGCCTTCCAGGGTGCGGGCACCCCAGGCCACGGTCCCGGCTGCCGGGAAGGTGCGCAGGCAGTTCACTCCCAGCGGATTCAGGTTCCCGTTTTCAGGGTCGGTGAGCGGCACTGTCAGCGCCTGTGCCCCGTTGACTGTTGCCTCCAGGCCGGCGGGGGCCTTCCACACGCCCCTGCTGCTGTCGGTGCGGGCCATGATTCCGGCCATGGCACCGCTGGGCACCAGTTCCCCTGGCCTGTTGTCGCGCAGCGGATCAGGCACAACCATGCGCGGGAAGTACAGCGCCGCGTAGTTGCTGGTGGTGCCGACGGCGTGGGCGCCCATGCCTGCCACGGCCAGTGCTGCCGTGGTCCACAGGTGCGGGGCGTCAACCAGCAGCACTGCCCGGCGCGCCTGGCAATAGGCCACGGCATCCGGCACCAGCCCGCCGTAGTCAATGTCGCCGTCGTTGGGGCTGTCGAGGTCGAGGTAGGGCGGGATGCACAGCAGGTTGAACAGGTCCGCATTGTCCAGGGCGTACAGGCCCCGCTTTGCGAGCTGCTTTCCCGGGCCGTTGAAATCCTTGGTGGTCAGTGCGCCGCCGTCGCTTGCCTGGCCCTCGGGTGCCACCCCTGTGTTGGTGGCCGGCAAGGCGGGCTGCGTTGCCGTGGCGGCCACCGCGTTGTCGGCCCAGGGGTCGAACTGGCCCCTGGCGTTGTCGGGGTTGCTGCTCTCCGGCGGGAGCACTCCCGGCGCGCCCGCCGCGGTGACAAGGGCCGACTCTGCCGCCAGCACCCGGTCCACCCGGCGGCTACTGCCCGCCTCAATGGACACGTTCAGGAAGGTTTCCACGCTTCCCGTGCTGCCGTCGCGGACCATGAGGTTGAAGACGTTGGGCAGCGTGGTGTCGGCGTGGGTCACCGGGTCCTGCACGTGCAGCAGGCGCACCCGGGCCCGCAGGCCGTTGGCCCAGGCGCCGGGGGCCTTTGCCGAAAGGAGCAATCCTCCGAGGGCCAGGGTTGCGTAGTCCAGCTTGGTGGCGGCCAGGGCGGCGGCCACGGCAGCGGCCTGCACCGAGGCAACTGTGGCGCCGGCCGCGGCAACAGCACCCTTGGCGGCTGTGGCCACTGTCTGCGACAGTGCCTTCTGGTCCGGGTCCGCGTAGCTGTCCGTCTTGGCCTGTGCAGCATCGGCGGCCAGCGCCGGCGTTGCCCCGGCCACCGCGTTGGCGGTGTCCATGGCCACCTTGCGGGCCGCCGTGGCCCCGCTGCCCGGTGCCTGGCCGTCCGCATCAGGGACGCTGCCGTGGAACAGCCGGACAACAATGGCGCGGCTGCCCCCGTTGCGGTAGAAGTCCCGGACCGCATAGCCCAGGGAACTCTGCAGCCACAAACCTCCGAACATGCGTTCGAAGTCGGAGTAGCTGTTGATGGTCACTGGTGCGTCCGCCGGCCCGCGGGCCGCCCTGCCAATGAAGGCGGTGATGGACGTTGCCACTCCGGTGATGGTGTGGACGCCGCTGTCGACCTCGGTGACATAGACGCCCGGATAACTTGTTGACACTGGCATGAGAACCCCCACCAGGACTGGAGCTGTGAAATTTTTGGGCGCTAGACGACAGCCCATTCCCCGGGCCGCCGTAGCGGTGAAAATCGGTCACGCAAACTGTTCAATCCAAAGAATGCGCTCGGAATGGATGCCCTGTCAACAACCACTTTCGCCGGGCAAAAACCCCAAAAGATTGCCTTTGCGGCATGGAAATGGCGCCCCCGGAACCGCCATCCGGCAGCTATCCGTGGGAGGACGCCAGGGCCGCTGGGCGGGAATCGCCGAGCCTGCCCATGGTGGCAGTGGGCGGCAGGCCGCAGAACGTCTCGAACTCATGGACCAGGTGCATTTGGTCGTGGTAGCCGGCATTGACAGCAATGTCGAGCCATGATTTTTCCGGGCACCGGACCTTGGCGTCCAGGGCCGCCTGGAACCTGGCCACCCGGGCGAAGCGCTTGGGGGTGACGCCGAGCTCCCGGATGAAGGACCGCTCCAGCTCGCGCACGCAAACGTTCATGTGCCAGGCCAGGTCCGTGACGGTGATGCGCCCGCCGCATTGAGCCAGCAGCGTGGCGGCAACGGAGGCCGCGGTGGGCGCGCGCCAGCACAAATCCAGTTGGCGGAGCAGGAACACCTCCGCCAGCTGGGTTCGCCCGGCGAAGCTGGGGGTTTCGGCCAGGACGTTCCACAGGGCCGCCAGCGAGCTGCCCAGCACGTCCCGGGAATCGAAGTGGGTCTCCGCCACCTGGCTTGTTGGCACCCCAAAGAGCGGCCACAAGGCCGTGGGCTCCAGGAAGATCGCGAAGGAATCAATGTCCCCCTCGAACTGCAGGCCCGTGACCGAATACGTGTGCGGGCCCACCAGCGACATGGGCAGGGATGGCTGGCACAAGCCGTTGGGCAGCTGGACGTTGATGGGGTCGCCGAAGTCAAAGTGGACCACTGTTTCCAGGAAAGCCGGCATGGGCTGGGACTCAAGGATCCCTGAGAGGGTGCGCTGGGCAAACGCCCGCACGAACGGGCGAAGTGCGCGCGAGGCAGGGGCGGACTGGACACTGCGCATAGATCCCCGGCCCCTTCCCCCGGCCCACATCGGGACGTCGCATTTCTACTAGGCGACGTAGCCTCCCACAGCAAATGATGTGTGTAAGCGAATTTTGATTGATTCGCCCAGGTAATGCAATGCCCCGGGGGAAAAGCTTTTCGGGGACGGACATCCAAACCCATGCGTTGCGGCTTGGAGAAGTTAGGAGCCCATGATGTCTGAGGGAAGCGCGCACCAGCAGAAGGCGGCCATCCGCCCCGTCAAGGAGGCAGTGGAGGACAAGCTCCTTAGCACCCCCGGCGTGGTTGGCGTCGACATTGGTGAGAAGGTCAGCGGCGGCAAGCCCACCGGGGAGATGAGCATCGTTGTCTACGTGGAGGCCAAGAAGAAGAAGTCCGCCCTGGATGCCAAGGACGTGGTTCCGCCCGTGGTGGACGGGGTCAAGACCGACGTCCAGCAGATGGTCATCGAACTGCAGCCGGCCATGGTCCACCTCGAGGCCGGCCTCCAGGTGGACGCCACCAGCTACACCACCTTGCACGGCGGCATCAGCATGGGCCCCTCACGCAGCGTGTTCCTGTCGCCGCCGGACGTTCCGGCCCCTGGCAACTACGTGTTTGTCGGAACCCTCGGTGCCATGGTGCGGGACCGTGCAAGCGGCGCCACCATGGCGTTGACCAACTTCCACGTTGCCTGTGTGGACAGTGGCTGGGCCGTGGGCAACAGGATGGTCCAGCCGGGGCGTGTGGACGGGGGCAGCCCGGCCACCCAGGAATTCGGTGCGTTGACGCGTGCCCAGCTGACGGAGAACACCGACGGCGCCGTTGTCACGGTCGATTCCGCCAAGGCCTGGGACTACACCGTTGAGGGCATCGGCGACGTGGCCGGCACGGCCGTGGCCACCACGGGCATGGCCGTGCAGAAGCGCGGCCGGACCACGGAGCACACCTTCGGCAATGTCGCCTCGACTGACGCCACCATCACCATTGACTATGGAGACGGCATTGGCAGCAGGACGCTGCGGCACCAGATCCGCATCGCCACCGACACGGCGCAGTCCGCCCGCTTCTCCGACCACGGGGATTCCGGGTCCACGGTGCTGGACATGAACCGCAACGTTGTGGGCCTGCTGTTCGCAGGTTCCTCCGACGGCTCCACCACATTTGCCAACCCGATCGCAGCGGCCCTGAACGAGCTCGGCGTCGACCTGCTGGTGCGCCCGGCAGTGGTGGTGACACGGCCCATCGTCTCGTGCCTGAACACCCGCCTGACCATCTGTGAGCTGACCCGGCCGGCCACCTGCTACGTACAGACGCGCACGGCCATCTGCACCCTGACCCGGCCCGTTGTCTGCGACGTGGTGACCCGCCCCGCGGTGTGCAACATCGTCACGCGCGCCATCTCCTGCCCCGCCACCCGCATCCCGGTGTGCGTGACGGTCACCCGCCCGTTGTGCAACGTCCTGACGCGCGGTGGCTGCCCGGGAGACTGGGAGATCCCCGGGGAGGTCATCAACCCGGGGCCGCGCGGGGATTCCGGCTGGACGGGCTCGCAGTACGACACCGACTCCTTCGACACGGACCCGTCCTACATTGCCGGCTACCTTGCGGCCCTGGAGGAAATCGCAACCCTTGAACAAGAGGGTGAAAGCTGAGCACGGTTGCCGTCCCCGCCCTGGTGGCCCGCGCTGTTGAGGCGGGACTGCTGGACGCAGGCGAGATTCTGGACGGAATCATCGCCGTGTTCCCGCAGTCCCGCAGCAACGTGGTCCACCGGGTGGAGCGGAACGGCGTTCCGGTGGCCTACGTCAAGCAGCGCGGCGCGTCGTCCTTGCTGGACGGGGACGACGTGGTGCTCAATGAGCGTTCGGTGCTCACCGCCTTGGTGCGACTGGAGTGCATCCCGAGCGCGCTGCCGGTGGATGGCGGCAATGCCGTCTGGGTGCAGGCCATGCCGGGCAGGCCGCTGGCCGAGATTCCCTGCGGCAGTGCCGCGTTCGACGGCGCCTGCCGGGGACTGGCGCAATCGCTCGTGCAGCTTCACACCTGGTCCGTGGACGGGCCCGCGGCGGAGCTGCCCCGGGCGGCCGAACCCTGGGCGCTGCGGCCCGGGAACCTCCCGCCGTCCATGGCGGGCAGCCCGCCCGGGTCGGCGTTCTCCGCAGTCCTGGAGCTGGCCCGCGATCCGGAGGTGCGGGCCGCCCTGGGGCATGCCGCAGCCGGGTGGACCCGCACAGCCTGGATCCACGGCGACGTCTCGGCGAACAACGTCATCATCCACGGGGACAAGGCTTCCCTGGTGGACTTGGAGGGCGCCGGGCTGGGCTGCCCCGACTGGGACCTGGCCACGGCGGTGTCCACCCTGCGCGGGCTGGGCGGCACGGGGACGGAATTCCTGACCGAATACTGGCGCCTGGGCGGCCCGGCACGGCTGGATGACGCCATGCTCACGGTGCGGGCGCTCCAGACAGCCTGGCAGCTGGCGGCCCTCGGCTCCCAGCCGGGGGGCCGGGCCGCCGACGGCGCCCAACAGCTCGAGGCCGCCCGGAGGCATGCCGCCTCATTCCTGGCCACCCATGGCGGGCGGTGACGGTGAACATGTTCAGCCCGGCCCATGCGAGGTCCCTGTGCGAAGCCAGGGCCATGGGGGTGCCTGCGGTTGCTGCCGGGCAGGACCTTGCGGCATTCCTCTACACCCGGTGGTATGCCGCCCCCCGGGCCGATGTCCGGCTGGATCCTGCATGGCCTCCCCTGGAGGGAATGCTGCGCCTGGCCCAGCAGGAGGCCCTTGGCTGGCAAGCGGCCACCGCCGTCGGGCAGGGCGCCGGCGGGGTGGTGGTTGCCCGGGGCGCCGGCGGCCGGGCCAGGGCGCTGCTGCGCGGGGGCTACACGCACGTGGCAGGCAGTGGGCGCACGGGCCTGCCCGTCCAGCCGGGTGAGGATGTGGTGGCAGTGCCCCGCTCCGGCGGTGTCACCTCGGAGGGGTGGTGGCGAAGCTGGGGCTGCGGCTGGGACCCCCGCACGGCCCCGGAGGGAACCACGCGGGTGTACCTCAGCCCCGCAGTGTGGGAGCTGCCCAGCCTGGTCGGCGCATTGACAGTGGCCTTGGAGGAACATGCTGAACCGTGGATGGTCAAGGTTGCCGCCCACGCCGAAAGCCTGGGCCGGCCCGACGCCGTCGTGGTCTACCTGGCGTCCACGGCCGCCTTTGGCGCCATTGGGGAGTGCGCCACGGGCCGGGTGCAAGACCACGCCGGTCCACCGCTGACGGGGCCGCTCTCCCCCGGCGTTGCGTGGGCCCAGGACCCGGGAGATGGCAGAAGCTTTGGCGAGAGCCGGTGCTCCCTCGTGGCAGCGGCCATGCTGCGCAGCCTGGACGGGGACGACCAGTCATTCCTTCGCGCCGCCGCCGAGGAGTTCACGGCGGCCGGCCTGGATCCCGCGGCACCGCACATGGGAAGGCCCGCCAATGCCTGAAGATCCTGCCCTGCCCCTGCTCCGCAAAACCCTGGAGCGGTGCCTTGACGCCATCACCGCAACCGCATTGACGGCAGGAGACCGTGCCGGCTGGCCCAGCTGGGAGCTCGACGCCGGCGGAGAGCCCGTGTGCATGGTGGGTGGGCGCCCCAGCCTGTACGACGGCGACGCAGGCATGGCTTGGGCGCTCGCCGCCCTGGCCCGGGCCACGGACCGGGAGGACCTGGCCGGGCTTGCCACGCGGGCAGCGCACAGCATGCTCCACGCAGATGAACCGGGGCTGCTGTCCGGGCAGGCCGGAATCGCCTTGGCGCACCATGCAGCCGGCCAGGCCCCGGGGCAGCTCCCGGACCCGTCAGTCTTTCAGGGCGCCGACCTCACGGGTGGGCTTGCCGGCCTGCTCCTGGCCCAGGTCCGCATGGGCCGTTGTGGAACTTCGACGGTCCAGGCGGTGGACCAACTCGACGAGATGGCCACCGCCACCCCAACGGGTGTCTGCTGGCCCGAATCCAATGCACCGGAGGGAAGGCCGCTGTGCGGCATGGCCCACGGCAACAGCGGAATTGCGCTGGCCCTCGCCGAGGCGGCTGCGGCCCATCCGCCCTGTGCCGCGAAGGCTGCGGCGCTCGCGGTCCAGGCGCTGCGTTGGGAATCGGCCTGGTTCAGCCCCATCGAGGGCGGCTGGCCGGACCTGCGCACGGAACCGCCGGCGCATCCGGCGCTGTGGTGCCACGGCGCGGCCGGAATTGCCGCGGTCCGGCTGCGGCTCCTGCAGCTCCCGGCCGGACTGGGGCTGCCGGCGGACCTCCTTCGGGCCGAGGCCGAGGCGGCCGTGGCAGCCTGTGGCACCGAATTGCAGCGCGAACTTGGCAGTGGCGGTGTGCCTGGCGGGCTGACCCTGTGCCACGGCCTGGGCGGGCCGCTGGAGGCACTCGTGCTCGCCAGTGAAACATGGCAAGTCCGGGCCCACCTGGACGCGGCGCGCCAGCTGGCCGCTGCCGCCGTCGACATGCTCGACGACGACCCCCTGGCCTGGCCGGCCGGGGTCAGGGCTCCCGGCAGCACGGGCCTGTTCGTCGGCGTTGCAGGGGCGGCACTGGTGCTGGCCAGGCTGCTCGACCCCGGCAGGCTCGCCAGCCCGGCCCTGCTGCTGGGGCGGCCCTAGTTGGACCAGAACGGGTAGTCCGTGTATCCGGCGGCGCCCTCCGTGTAGAACGTTGCGAAGTCGGGCTCATTGAGCGGCAGCCCCTTTTCCCAGCGGTGCGCCAAGTCCGGGTTGGCCAATGCGGGACGGCCGACCACCACGGCGTCGGCCCAGCCCAGGATGTCCTGGGCGTCCTTGAGCGTGGTGATGCTTTCAAAGCCGGAGTTCAGGAGCACCGGCCCGCCAAAGCGCGCCCGCACGTCCTGGACCAGGCTGCCGGAGGGGTCCCGGTGCAGGATGCTCAGGCCGGCCAGACCCAGCGATGCAAGTCCGTCGGCCAGTGCGGCGTACGTGGCCAGGGCGTCGGCCGGGTCGGTCTCCAAGGCGCCCTGGAAGTTGTGCTCCGGCGAGATCCGCAGCCACGTGCGCCCGGCGCCGATGGCCCGTGCCACGGCCGTGGTGGTCTCAACGACAAGCCGGGCGCGGTTCTCCGGGCTGCCGCCATATGCGTCGCTGCGCGTGTTTGATGTCGGGGACAGGAACTGGTGCAGGAGGTATCCGTTCGCGCCGTGCAGCTCAACGCCGTCGAACCCGGCTTCGATGGCGTTGCGGGAGGCCTGGACGAATTCCTCGACGATGGCCGGCAGTTCTGCCGTTTCCAGGGCGCGCGGCACGGGGTAGGCCCGCTTCCCCGCATAGGTGCGGCTTTCGCCGTCGTGCGCCAGGGCGCTGGGGGCCACGGCAGTGTGCCCGCCGTTGGTCTCCGGGTGCGTGATGCGGCCCGAGTGCATGACCTGGGCGATGATCCGCCCGCCGGCGGCGTGGACGGCGGCGGTGACTCGCTGCCAGCCGGCGATCTGCTCCCCGGTCACCAGGCCGGGCTGGCGCACAAACGCCTGCCCGGCGGCACTGGGGTAGGTGCCTTCCGAGACCAGCATGCCCATGGTGGCGCGCTGCCGGTAATACTCCACCACCAAATCCCCCGGGACGCCGTCCACGCCGGAGCGGGAACGGGTCAGGGGCGCCATGACCAGGCGGTTGGGCAGTTGCAGCGCGCCAAGGGTGAGCGGGGAAAAGAGGTTCAAGGAGGTCTCCTGCGGCTGGGTTGGGTGTTCACACACCGGTTTGGGTTCGCTTGCGCCAACCGGCGGATGCGCACTGCCTATTCCCGGCCCGGCGTGTCAGCCCCAGAACCCGGCGATCTGTCCGGCCAGGGCAATGCCCTGCCCGTGCCCTGCCCGGGCGGCGGCGGGGCGCAGCGAAAGGTCCATGGCATTGGCGCCAAACAAGTGTTCGGAGCTGGCGTCCGGGACGATGGCCTGGACCGTGGCGCCCGCCGCACGGAGGTCCTCAAGCTGGGCCGCAAGGTGCATGCCCCAGGCCGGCGGATGCAGGGACCTGCCGCCAAAGGGTGACAGCACCAGCACGCGCCGGCAGCCGGCTGCGAGGTCGGCGTTCTCGCTGGAACGGCGGTAGCCGCCGTCAATGTAGTGGTTGTTCCCAATCCCGTAGGGCAGGCTGCTGGAGCAGCTTGCGGCTATGGCGTCGGCCAGCTCCACTCCGCTGTGGCGGTCGAACACCACGGGTTCGCCGGTGGCGGCGTCGACCGCCGTGATGGCCACGTGCTGCTCCGGCCACAGCTGGCTGGGCAGCCGTGCGGCCACGGTCGAGAGCCACGCAGCCTGCCACGAACCGTCCGATGCGGAGTCGCGCTCCAGCGCCGCCGCACCCATGCTGCGGCGCATTTCATCCGGATTCCCGGCGGCCGCAATGATTCTCAGCGTCCTGTCCAGGGGGCTGGCGGCGGGCCGTGCCGGGCCGCCTTTGCGCGGCGGTTCCGGCGGGGCCGTCCGCCGCCGGGGAACTGCGGCAAGGGTTTCTTCCAGCAGCCGGGCGGGGTCCGCCGCGGTGATTTGGGCCGCGGCCGTGGACCCGGCCGATGTTCCGATGATGAGCCCGGCGCGGCTCACATCCAGGCCGGCCTCGTGCAGGCCGGCAACGACGCCGATCAGCCAGGCATTGCCGGTGGATCCGCCGCCGCCGAGGACCAGGGCCCGCTCACCGGCGGGTGCCTGCCACCGTTCGAAGCGTGGCCCGGGCGTGGCGTGGAGGGTTGAAAAAGTTGGTGAATTCATGGGAGTCGCCTTTCGCGAATTGCCTGTGCGGGGCTCCCTGCGGCGACTGGATCAGTCGCACGACCGTGGACTGCGGGGAGCACCCATTGCGGATACTGCGTTCATGGGACTCACCTCCTTCAGCGTCGATCACGATCAGGGGAAACGTAGCACGCGGACCGACGGGCGCACAACGGCCCTCGCCGGTTGGGCCGGTTCCGCTGGCCGCGAAGCCTCTGGCGCACGGCTGCAAACCCGGCTTGACTGGCCCCATGAGACGGATCCTGATTCTCGGCGGCACCGCGTGGCTTGGCCGCGAAATGGCTGAAGCGTTCATTGCCCAGGGCGGCGAGGTGACCTGCCTGGCCCGTGGCGAATCCGGGGCGTGGGCCCCGGGCGCCACCTTTGTCCGTGCGGACAGGGACACGGCGGACGGGCTTGGCACAGTCGCAGCGCAGCGGTGGGATGTGGTGGTCGACGTGTCCCGCCAACCGGGCCAGGTGAGGCGTGCCGTGCGCGAGCTGCAGGGACAGGCGAAGTTCTTTGTGTTCATCTCCTCGGCCAACGTCTATGCGGACCAGGGCACCCAGGGACAGGATGAGGATGCAGCGCTTCTGCCCCCGCTCAATGGCGACGTCATGGAGTCCATGGAAAGCTACGGGGAAGCGAAGGTGGCGTGTGAACAGGCCGTCCTTGCCGGCTTCGGCGATGCCCGGTCCCTCGTGGTGCGGGCCGGGCTCATCGGCGGCCCCGGGGACATTTTTGGCCGCTCGGGCTACTGGCCCCTGCGCTTCGCCCACCCGTCCACACCGGACAACGCCGTCCTGGTTCCAGCGGCCCCGGGCCTGCCGGCCAGCATCATTGACGTGCGCGACCTCGCCGCATGGATTGTGCGGGCGTCATTGGCGCAGCTCCACGGCGTTTTCAACGCCACAGGCGACGTTGCCACCTTCGATGAACACCTTGCCGTTGCCCGCCAGGCAGCCGGCCACACTGGACCGCTTGTCAGCGCGGCACCGGATTGGCTGCACCGGCACGGAGTGGCGGAATGGGCCGGCGGGAAATCGCTGCCGCTGTGGCTCGATGATCCGCTGTGGCGCGGCATGAACGCCAGGAGCAACGGACGGGCCAAGTCGGCCGGACTCACCTTGCGTCCCCTGGCAGAGACGCTGCTGGACACCCTCGCATGGGAAGTTGCCACCGGCATCGACAAGCCCCGGCGTGCCGGGCTGTCGGCTGCGGAGGAGGCCGGGCTCCTGGCGGAACTCCGGAGCACCAATTCTTCCTGAACCGCCGGCCGCTTGGCCAGTGCCTAAATGGCCAGGCCCCTAAGCGGATCCCGCACCCAGGCCGGCCAGGAATATCCCCAGGCCGAATTCAAAGGCGGCATCGGCGCCGTCGTCCGTGTGCTCCACCAGGCCCACCCGGGCCAGGCCGGCCGAGGTCTGCTGTTGTGTGGCGGCGCCCAGAATGTAGTGGATCAGTGCATCGGCGGCCCACTGCCCGTCCTGCCGGGAGAGGCCTTGTGCGTCAAGCAATTGGCGAAACTGCAGCAACGGTGAAGGCCCCTGCGGTGCCAGCGCATGGGCCAGGGCCACCACCTCAGCGCCATCGCGCACCGACAGCAACGCCCGGCGGATGGCCAGGGCAAGTCCGCGCAGTGACGCCGCCTGGCCCACGGGTTCCAGGATCAATCCGGCCAGCACCGTGAGCAGGTCCTGCTTGTTCTTGATGTGCCAGTAGAGCGCCCCGGGCTGGACGTCCAGGTCCCGGGCCAGGCGGCGCATGGACAAATCTGCCAGCCCGTAATCGCGCAGGATGGCCATGGCGGCATCGACGATCTGCTCGCGGGTCAATGCCATTGGCTCCTGCCCCTTCCGTTGCGCTCCCGTGCCCCGGCGGCACCCCACCATCATCCCCCATGGAAGGCGGCCCCAATTGACAGCGGCACACCCAACTCCCACACTTGAACAGTGTTCAATTACTTCGATGACCTCGCCGCCCGGCAGTTGACCGGCGCCACCCTGACCCGCGAGGAAGCCCTTGCCATCCTCGATTCCACCGACGACCAGCTGCTGGAGGTGGTGGCCGCGGCCGCGCGCCTGCGCCGCGCCCACTTCGCCAACACCGTCAAGGTGAACTACCTGGTCAACCTGAAATCGGGGCTGTGCCCGGAGGACTGCACGTACTGCTCGCAGCGACTGGGCTCGGCCGCCCAAATCCTGAAGTACACCTGGCTCAAGCCCGAGGATGCCGTGGCGCAGGCCGCCACCGGCATCCGCGCCGGAGCCTCACGAGTCTGCATGGTGGCCAGCGGCAAGGGTCCCAGCGACCGGGACGTGGACCGCGTGGCCGGCATGGTCACCGAGCTCAAGGGCCAGCACCCGGACGTTGAGGTTTGCGCTTGCCTGGGCATCCTGAAGGAGGGGCAGGCCGGTCGACTGAAGGCCGCTGGCGTTGACGCCTACAACCACAACCTCAACACGAGCGAGGAGATGTATGCGGACATCTGCTCAACGCACGAATTCTCCGACCGCGTCCGCACCGTGGAGCAGGCCAAGGATGCCGGCCTCTCCCCCTGTTCCGGCGTGATCGTTGGCATGGGAGAAACGCACGATCAGCTCATTGACGCCGTCTTTGCGTTGCGCGGGCTGCAAAGCGATTCCATTCCCGTGAACTTCCTGATGCCGTTCGACGGGACCCCGCTGGAGGGCACCTGGCTGCTGACCCCGGCTGCCTGCCTGCGCGTGCTGGCACTGGTCCGCTTTGCCTGCCCCGCCACGGAGCTCCGCATGGCCGGCGGGCGCGAGATGCACCTGCGCTCGCTCCAGCCGCTGGCCCTGCACGTGGCCAACTCCCTGTTCCTGGGCGACTACCTCACCAGCGAGGGCCAGGAGGCCACGGCAGACCTGGACATGATTGCGGACAACGGTTTTGTGGTGCTGGGCAGCAAGGCAGCCCAGCAGCCGGACGACGGCGGCTCCCCCTCCGGCGGGCCGCTCACCATTCGCCGCCGCGGCGCCGGCACGGCGATGGCCCCCAATGCTTAGTGGCACTGCCACGGCGGCCGCGGAGGAAGCACCACTGACGCGCCGCACACTCATCCAGCGCGACCGCGGATTGTTGTGGCACCCCTACGCCCCCTTGGGCGGCGACGCACCGTATGCCGCGCACGGGGCGCAGGGCACGCGGCTGAGCCTCGCGGCGGAGGACGGCAGCTGCTTTGAGGCGGTGGATGCCATGAGTTCGTGGTGGTCGGCCATCCACGGCTACCGCAACCCCGCCCTGGATGCAGCCCTGCTGGACCAGGCTGGCCGCTTCAGCCATGTCATGTTTGGCGGGCTGACCCACGAGCCGGCCGTGCGGCTGGCCGAGCAATTGGCCGCCATGACCGGGCTGGACCATGTGTTCTTCGCCGACTCCGGCTCGGTCTCTGTTGAGGTGGCCCTGAAGCTGGCCGTGCAGTACCAGCTAGGGCGTGGCCGGCCCGGCCGCAACCGCTTCCTGGCGCTGCGCGGCGGCTACCACGGCGATACCTTTGCCGCCATGGCCGTGTGCGACCCCGTGGATGGCATGCACGCAGCCTTCCCCGCCCAGATTCGGGAGCAGCTGTTCCTGCCGCGACCCCCGGCGGCGCGGCTTGTGGGTGGCGTGCTGCGGGCCGACAGCAGCGAGGTGGCCGCGTGGATTGACACCCTTGAGGCAATGGTCCGCGGCCACAGCGACGAGCTGGCGGCCATCATTGTGGAGCCCGTGCTCCAGGGCGCCGGCGGCATGCACGTCTATGCACCCGAATGCCTGGCTGCCGCACGGCGGGTGGCCAGCGAGAACGGCTTGTTGCTCATTGTGGATGAGATCGCCACGGGCTTTGGCAGGACCGGGAAGCTGTTCGCCTCGCAATGGGCGGACGTGGTCCCGGACATCATGTGCGTGGGCAAGGCCCTGACCGGCGGCTACCTGACCCTGGCCGCCATGCTGTGCTCCAGCCGGGTTGCCGCGGTGGTCACCGAATCCCCGCTGCGGGCGTTGCTGCACGGGCCAACGTTCATGGGCAACCCCCTGGCGTGTGCCGTGGCTTCGGCCTCACTGGAGCTGCTGGAAACGTCAAACTGGCAGCAGCAGGTGGCCGGCATCGAACACGGGCTGGCCGCTGCCCTGGCCCCGGCCCGTGGGCTGGACGCCGTCAAGGAGGTGCGGGTTTTGGGTGCCGTGGGCGTGGTGGAACTGACCGTGCCCGTGGACGTGAAGGCCGCAAGCGCGGCGGCCCTGGACTGCGGGGTTTGGATCCGCCCCTTCCGCAACCTCATTTACACCATGCCGCCGTTCATCAGCTCAGCGGAAGACGTGGCCACGATTGGCGCGGGTGTCTGCGCCGCCGTCGACGGGGTGCATGGCTGATGGCCGGCGCAACGACTGCCATGCAGGCCTGGCTTGGTTCCAGGGCCCAGGTCCGCGAACGCCGCGGGATGCAGCGCGGCACCGAACCCCAGGGCATTCTGGTGGACCTGGCCTCCAACGACTACCTGGGCCTCTCCGCGGATCCCCGCGTCATCGAAGCAGCCACCGCGGCACTGCACCAGTTCGGCGCCGGCGCCCGGGGCTCCCGCGTGGTGTGCGGCACCACGGCGGCCCACCAGGACTTGGAGGAGCAGCTGTGCCTGCTCACCGGGCAAGAGGCGGCGCTGGCCTTTTCCAGCGGCTACACCGCCAACATCGGTGTGCTGACTGCCTTGGGTGGGCCGGGAACGTTGATCATCCACGACGCACACGTACACGCATCGCTCCTTGACGGCATCAGGCTCTCCCGCTCCCCCTCACTTGAGGTGGCCCACCATGACATCGCTGCCATTGGCGCAGCCCTGGCCGGGCGCACCCAGCCGCGGGCCGTCGTCGTGCTGGAATCCATCTACTCCGTGCTGGGCGACGCGGCAGACTTGTCCGCCGTGGCCAGGCTGTGTGCCACCTTTGACGCGCTGCTCCTGGTGGATGAGGCCCACGGGATTGGCGTGGCCGACCAGGGGCGGGGTGCCGCGCATGCCGCGGGCCTGGCCGCTTCGCCGCACGTTGCTGTCACGGCCACGCTGTCCAAGGCTTTGGGCTCGCAGGGTGGGGCCGTGTTGGGATCGCCCGCGCTCCGGGAGCATCTGGTCAACACGGCCAGGACGTTCATCTTCGACACGGCCCTGGCACCGTCGGCGGCAGCGGCAGCCGCGCGGGCCGCGGCCATCGTCCGGCTGGAACCGGAGCTTGCCGGCCGCGTGCTGGCGAATGCGGCAGCCCTGGCCGCCCGGTGCGGTGTCCCACAGGCCGCGGGTGCCGTGCAATCCATCCCGGTGGAATCGGCCGCCCGGGCAGCGGAGTTGGCGGCCGGGCTGCGGACCCGGGGCGTGTCGGTGGGCTGTTTCCGCCCGCCCAGCGTGCCCGACGGCGTGTCCCGCCTCCGGCTCACGGCCCGGGCCAACCTGACTGAACCAGAGCTGGAATGGGCTGCAAACACCGTGGCGCAGGCCGTGGAATCCGCTGCGAAGGATGGCTCGGCATGAACTATTCAGTGATTGGCGAGCCGGCCCAGGTGCGGGACATCATGCGCCGCACGGAAGACTTCGCGCCAACGAATGCCCTGACCTCGGTGGTACCGCTGGCCCCGGCCACGCTGCGCGCCCTGAGCAAGGTCCGTTTTGCCCTGCCGCCGGTGCTGGCCTCAGCCACCGGCGCCCAGCACAGGGCGGTGCGCACCCTGGTGGGCCGCTTCTTCACGCCCGGAAAAGTCGCAGCCATTGAACCCCGCGTCCGGGAGCTGGCCCGGCACCGGTTGGCCGGCGCCAGCATCGCGCTGGAGCATGGCCCTGTGGATCTGGCGGAGTCAGTGGGCAGGCACATCCCACCCATTGTCATGGCCGAACTCACGGGGCAGCCAACCCCGGATTTGGACGTCCTGAAACGCTGGAGCACGGATTCATTGGAGCTGTTCTGGGGCTGGCCGGATCCCGCACGGCAGCTGGAACTGGCAGCCAGTGCCGCGGAATTCTACGTCTGGCTCCGGCAGGAGGCGGCAGCCGCACGGGGCACGGAATCGCTTTTTGGCGTGCTGGACGCGGCCGGGCTCTCCAGCGCCGAGGTGTGCTCGCTGGGCTATTTCCTGGTCATTGCCGGCCAGGAAACCACCTCGCAACTCATCAACACCGTATTCTTCCGCGGGCTGGAATCCGGCGGATGGGCGGCCCTGGCCGAGCCGGATGCTGCCCGCAGCCATGTCAGACGGGTGCTGGCCACAGAATCCTCCGTCCACACCTGGCGGCGGGCAGCACTTCGCGACACCCAGGTGGCGGGCCAGGCCATTCCGGCGGGGGCGGAAATCCTGCTGGAATTGACCGGGCGGCACTCCGGTCAGGCGGGGGCAACTGCCTATTCGCTCGCTTTTGGCCACGGGCTGCACCGCTGCCTGGGCGCCAAGCTGGCCGAGCTGGAAACCGCGCTGGTGCTGGAGGAAACGGCCCGCGCCCTGCCGCACCTGCAACCGGCGGGCGCGCCCCCGCAGTGGCTGCGGCTGCTTTCCTTCCAAGCCCCACTCACTGTCAATGCCCAACTCACTGTCAATGCCCAACTCTCCGGCAAGGTACTCCCATGAGCGTCACCTTCATCACCGGCACGGACACCGACGTTGGAAAGACGCTGACGACGGCGGCCCTGGCCGTTGCGCTGTCAGCCACCGGGGCGAGCGTGGCCGTTTACAAGCCAACCCAAACCGGGGTTCCCGCAGGCGGGCATGGTGATGTTGACGAGGTTGCCCGGCTCAGCGGCATCCTGGCAGTTCATGAGGGCATCCGGCTGGATGACCCCATGGCACCACGTGCCGCCGCCGGCCGGGCAAACCGTGAACTGCCGCTGCTGGCCCACCACGTGGCCCGCATTGCGGACCTGGCTGCCAGCCACGACCGTGTGTTGGTGGAAGGTGCCGGTGGCGTGCTGGTGGAACTTGATGCCGACGGCCACACGCTTGCGGACCTCGCGGCAGCAAGCAGCGGGGTTGGCGCGACATCTTTCGTGGTGGTCTGCCGCAGCGGCCTGGGCACCTTGAATCACACCGCACTGACGCTGGAAGCACTGCACCGCCGGGGCTTCGCGGCCCCGGCGGTGGTGATCGGCTCCTGGCCAGTGGCGCCGTCGGACATTGAACTGGGCAACCGTGAGAGCCTGCAGCAAACCCCGGGGACGCAGTTCATCGGTTGCCTGCCGGCCGGAGCATCCCTGCTTGGGACGCGCGCCTTCCGTGACCTGGCACCCGGGTGGCTGCAACTTCCACCCGGGTAGCCACGTGCACTACGTCTGCGCGGGCAGCACCAGTTCACCTGTCTTGTCAGTGGAGAGGGCAAGCGAGGAGACATACCGGGGTTCGCCGTCGGGCCCGTCAATGGCTGAGCGGAGCATGTCCGGGCGTTCAAACTCAATCCCGGTCACGTGGCAGAGCAGCTTGTGGTCGCTGGGGTTGCCGTCGGCGTCAAACATGGGCAGGTCAATTCCGTCGTCCGTGCGGCGCAGGTAGTACTTGCCCTTGGTGGCCACGGCCAGCACGGGCGGCAGCAGCAAGGCCAGGCCTACGGCGAAGATGGGTGAGTACGGTTGGATGGTGGAGCCAAATGCGCCGAAGAAGACGGCGATGGAAACCCCCGCCGAACCCAGCATGGACACAAACCCCACGGGGTTGATGGCGTAGAGCATGCCTCGGCGGAACTCGGGCACCTTGGGCGAGATCTTGAGCAGGTACTTGTTGATCACAATGTCTGAGGCAACAGTGACAATCCAGGCCATGGCGCAGTTGGCGTAGAAACCCAGAATGGTGTTCAGGAACTCAAACATGTTGGCTTCCATCAGGGCCAGGGCAATCAGCAGATTGACCATGACAAACACCATTCGGCCGGGATAGCTCTTGGTGACCCGGGTGAAGCTGTTGGTCCATGCCAGCGAGCCCGAGTAGGCATTTGTCACGTTGATCTTGAGCTGTGAAATGACCACCAGGACCACTGCCAGGCTCATGGCGAGCCAGGCCGGCATCATCTCCTGGTACACACCCAGGAACTGGTGCACCGGTTCGTTGGCATGCACCGACGCCGCCGGATCCAGCTTGGCGATCAGGTAGATGGCAATGAACATGCCCACGATCTGCTTGATCGCGCCGAAGATGACCCAGCCGGGTCCGGCCAGGATCACTGCACGCCACCAGGCACCCTTGTTTGCAGCGGTCTTGGGCGGCATGAAGCGCAAGTAGTCGATCTGCTCGGCAATCTGGGCCATCAACGACAGGCACACGCCGGCGGCCAGCATGATCGAGGCAATGCTGGTGCCCCCGGCTCCCGACTTGCCGGTGAAGGCAAAGAAGTCATCAATGCTGCCGGGGTGGGACAGCAGCAAATAGCCCACCGGGACCACCATCAGCAGCAGCCACAGCGGAGTGGTCCAGACCTGAAGCTTGGCCAGGGTTTTCATGCCGTAGATGACAAACGGAATAATGACAATGGTGGAGACGGCATATCCAATCCATTGCGGGATGCCGAGCCCCAATTGCAGCCCCTGGGCCATGATGGAACCCTCAAGCGCAAAGAATATGAAAGTAAACGTTGCAAAGATGACGTTTGTGACGACGGAGCCGTAATATCCGAATCCGGACCCGCGTGTAATCAAGTCAAGGTCAATGTTGTAGCGGGCTGCATAATATGCCAGCGGAAACCCGGTGGCGAAAATAATCAGCGCGGCAACAATAATGCCAAGAATGGCATTCGTGGTGCCGTAGGCAATGCCAATATTTGCGCCGATGGAGAAGTCCGCCAGATAGGCGATCCCGCCCAACGCGCTAGTTGCCACCACACCGGCTGTCCATTTGCGGTAGGAGCGGGGCGCAAACCTGAGGGTGTAGTCTTCCAGGCTCTCCTTGGCGGCGCTGGCCGCGGCGCCGCTGCCGGCAATTGCGGGTCCCTGGCCAATTGTTTCCACAGCGGTATCGCCGGGCGCCAATGGCTCAAGAATTTGGGTGCTGTGTGAATCACTGTTCATCCGGCCATCACTTTCGTTGCGGGAAGGTCAGGTGAAACGTTATCCACACGATGCGACGGACTGGTCACCGTTTTGTTTCCGGTGCGTTAATTGGTTCTTGTTGCTCCCGCTGGCGCCACTCGGGCAATTCTTTGCATGGTCCTTATGGGGTGCGGAGTCACACTGCTACGCCTGAGATTCCCTGCGCATGGTGAGGTGGATGATGCCGCTCTCGGCAACTTCGGTGTTGACGTTGTAGCCGGACTCAAGCTCCCGGAGCTCGTCCCAGAGCCGGATGCCCCGGCCCAGCAGGATGGGGTTGATGGCGACGTGAAGCTGGTCAATCAGACCGGCCTTGAGGAAGTCTCGAACCACCGTGGCGCCACCGCCGATCCGCACATCCTTGCCACCGGCCGCATCCTGGGCCATTTTGAGCACCTCAACCGGACTGGCGGACAGAAACTCGAAGGTGGTGCCCCCGGCCATTGAAAGCGGCGGCCGTTCCGTGTGCGTGAGGACGAACACCGGCACACGGAAAGGTGGCTCCTCGCCCCACCAGCCGCGCCAATCCGGGTCGTCCGGGAAGTTGTGGAGACCAAACATCCCGGCGCCCATGATCTCCGCACCAACCTCGGCGAAGTAGGCCTGTGCGTAGCGGTCGTCCACGCCCTGGGTTCCCTCACCGCTGTCATCGTGGAGCACCCGCTGGCGAAACGTCCGGGTCGCGGTGTAGGGGCCAACCAGGCGCCCCCAGTCGAGTCCGAACGGATTCTCAGGGGTTTGGTCGGTGGTGGTGGCAAAACCGTCGAGGGAAATGTTCAGGTCGGCGCGGACAGTCATCGCTGCTCCTTCAAGTGTGGTTGCCGGTTTCTCCCACTGTAGTTGGGGACGGCAACCAGTCAAGGGGTGGTGGAGCCGGTGCCCAGGCGTGGCAGCTGGCACCCGGCAGGTGCGTCGAGCATCACGGCAAATCGTGCACGCAAGCGTGCCGGAGGCTGGGAGAATTGAGGATCAGTTTTAGTCGTTGGAGGATTCCCATGCACGCCCTGGTCCAAAAGTTCCTTGCCCTCTTTTCCGCCCCTGGCCAGGAAGCAACCGAGCCGCCCGTACACGGCCTCATGCCGGGTGGGATGCCGCTGGCCAGCGCCGCGTACATGCGTGCCTTTGCACAGCGGCTCGGGCTGGAAATTGACGACCTCTCCGGCGCCGAGCAAGACGAACTGAAAGCCCGCCTGGACCGGTCCATGGACTTCCGGGAAGAGAATTTCGGCCAGCTCTACCACGAGGTCTACCGCCTCGGCCATGGCTACTCCTTGGCCGATGCCAGCCGTGTCAGCGCCCAGATCAACGAAATCATTGATGTCCCCACGGCGCGGGCCTACTTCGAATACCGTGAGAATGCGGTGGCTGCCGAGGCCTTGATGGCTGCCGGCGCCCTGTTGGCTGAGGCCGGCGACGCCGAGGCGGCCGGCCGGCTGTTCAAGCTGGCCGATGACCGCCGTCATCGCAGCTCTGTTCTTGAATTCAATGCAGATGACGTGGCGGCCCCGGATGCTGCTGACGACGAGGCGCCGTTGGCAGAGAACGAAGGCCCGGCCACGCACGGGGACTCCGACACGGCGGGTGCCGGCGACATCGAGGACGACGGCTTGGCCGGGCTCATGGACACTTCGGTGGCGGCCGGGAAGCCCGCCAAGTAGGGCAGCGGCCCGGAAGCTCAGCTTTGGCGCTTCTTGCCACCAACACCTGGCACGGACGTGACTTGTTTCATCCAGTCCGCAATCTGGCGCTCGTCGATGTCCTGCTCTGATTCAAGCTCCACACCCCGCGTGAGCTTGCCCATGCCCACGGGTGCCACCGGCGGCACCGGGTCCAGTGCGGTGCCGTTCACAAACATGAGCTTGACGTGGCCGGCAAAGCCGCCGCAACAAAAGCACCACCCGTCGCCGACGCCGTAGTACCCCATGCCCCACTTCACGGAACGCTGGAGTCCGGGAAGCGTCTTGGCCGCCAAGGCATCGATTGCTTCGGCAATGCCGCGCTGGGGCTGCGGCAAGCTGGCGATATAGGCGAACACGGGCTTGTCGCCCACCGCGGCTTTCGCCGGGCTGGCCCGCCCGGTCATGGCTTCGGGCAGTGTGAAGCTGGCATCAGCAGGTGCCGCCTTGTCGGCTTGATCCTTGCCGGTCTCCTTGCTGGTCATGGCTAGCATTATTCCCTGCGCAGTGCCATAAGTTAACTGGGCCGCCCCACCACGCATCAGCATCGACGGGTCAAGCGCTGCCTGGCTAGGATTCCGTGGCGTTCTCGAAAGTCTGGACGGCCCGGCCCGCAAGCCTTGGAATGATCTGGGAAACACCGATGCGCTGGAAGTGTTCGTAGTCGCGGTGGGCGGCAAAGCCCGCCGCATCCCTGTAGCGTTCCAGGATCACGATCTGCGCCGGGTCCTCTGCGCCCTGGAAAAACTCGTAACCCAAATTTGCTTCCTCGGTGCGTGTTGCCGCGGCCATTTCACCCAGCAATGCCAGCACCGCGTCGATCTCCCCGGACTGGACTGTGTAGCGGACAACCACCTGAAAAAACGTCTCTGCCATGGCAGCATTCCTTGCTCTTGGGCTCGGCGCATCCACGCCATTTCGACCAAGCGTAACCGATGGCAACCGGTTGTGGAACTTGACTGCGGACGGCGTCGGCATAACCAGAATCCCCCGGGAGGACGGCGCGGGCGGATGGCACGGTGCCGGCCCAGCAAACGCCCAGGCTCCCGCAGGAGCAGCCCGCCACGTTTCTGGGCATTGCCAGCCATCGTTAACTGTTGGACCTGTTTCGGGACTCAAGCGTGGGCTTGAGATTGACGGAGACGCTGCCACGCAGCGAAAATTACCTGCCGCCGGCTTCTGCGGCAGAGTCCTGGCGAGCCTTGGAACCGCGGCGCCAGAACCCCTCCAGGGCCCGTCCTGGCATCGCTGCCACGACAATCGCCGCAAGTGTGAGCAGTGTGCCGTAGACGGTTTGCGGATAGATGACACTCCCGGCCACCGGCAGCAGCCAGTCCATCAGGAGGGCACCGATCAATTGTCCGGCGATCATGCTCAACCCGGTCAGCAGGACACCGATGCGCCGGATCAGCAGCGCGCTCAGGACCAGGTTGATGCAGCCCAGCACGCCGCCCACGTACAGCCACGGATCGTTGGGCAGCGTGGGGAGCCCACCGGTCAGGGCAAGCTTGAGAACCCAGATCAGGGCCAGTGCCGCACTTCCAACACCATAGTTAATCAGCGTGCCCGGAATGGGCGAGTGGACTTGCGCGGCAATCCTGCCGTTGACGGCGTGCTGAAAGGTCATCAACACGCCAGCCAGGCCTGTGAGAGCCAGCGGCACCAACATGGCCACGGCGTCCGGCGAACCGGAGATCCGGGGCGACACCGCCCAGGCCACGGCGCACACTGTGAGAAGCACCCCAAGCACCCGCAGGGCCGTGATGGCACGTTTTCCCCCGGGCCCCAAGCCGATCCGGTCCACGGCAAGTCCACTGACAGTCTGGCCGGTCACCACCGCCACGGTGTAGATGGCGATCCCGACACTTGCCACAAAGCTGGCCTGGGCAAAGATGAAGTAGGCGCCAATCAACCCGGCTGCATGGAAGTACCAGGGGATGGTCCGCCTGCGCGTATCGGAGAGGAGCTTCACGAAGGCCGTGCGCCCACCGGGGATGAGAACCGTGGCCACCGCCATGACCAGCGCCGCTCCCCCGAAGCTGAACAGTCCCGCCAATAACGGATCCTGCAATTGATGCCCCAACTCACCATTGATCCGCGCCTGCAGCGGCAAGGTCAGCCCGGCAGCAACAGCCAACGGGATGCCCATGGCCAGCACGCGGGCTGCCGAGCTGCGCCGTGGCCGGGCCTCGGTTTTGACGGTCGTGGCCATCCTAGAAGTCCACCCGGCCAATGACGCATGCGACGCACGGACAGACGGCTTGCTGCAGGGTCAATTGCCACTCCAATTGGCTAGTCCACGAAATTGCTTACCTGTGCCACCCTACGCGGATGACGTCGGGCCACCAACCGGTTGCCGCGAAAGGCTGAAACAATCGCAAGCGGCCGGGCACCTGGTCCCGGATGCGCCACGATGAACCGTCCGCTGGCCAGTGCCACGGTGAAACTGGGATTTGCCAAGGAAACCAATGAGTATGCACTGCGCCTGCACGAACATGGCACTGGTCTTGACGTCCACAGGGTTGCCAGAAGTGGCGTGCACCCGCAGGCCTTTTGCGCAGCTGGGCAGGGAGACTTCCGCGGCTTCATGGATGAATTCAAGAACTTGGGCCAGTTGGCCGGGTTGGGCGGGGGCGAGCTGGAATTCGCCTTCATCGTTTCCGCAGCCCAGGCCGCCGCCAACTGGCATGCCGGGCTTCAGTCGGGCCCGACGGCCGAACAACGCCATCAACTGTGCCGCGGGCATGACGATGGCCCCACCAGTTTATTGGGGGACAACTGGTGGGGCCATCTCGATCGAGACTAGAGGCACGGACTCCCTGCGGTCAAATCGCCTCACGCCCAGAGCCTTAGGCGGGAGGGGCGATGGCCTTCATCATGAACGCCCACATTTCATCAATCCGTTGCATGATGTCCGCCCGTGAGACCAACACATTCGACACCAATTGCACTCCGGTAAACGACGCAACCAGGAATCGCGCAAACGCGGCAGGATCAACGTCGGCCACCACAGATCCCTCGATCTGGGCCTGGCGCAGAAGCGCCTCCATGGTGGTAATCCAGTCCACGTAGGGCGCTGCCACGTCGCCGTCAAAGGCCGACGCTTCAAAAGTCAGCCGGATGCCCGCCCTCACAACGGAATCATCCAGCAGCTGGCGCCCAAAAAGCCTGCACATCCCGATGATCATTTCCAGCGCTGGTTCGCCGGCGCCAGCAAGTTCCTCCGCCAAGATGCGGACCCGCAAGTGCTGCTCCGCGATGACGGCCAGGGCGAGTTCCTCTTTGGACAGGAAGTGAAAGTAGAGCGCTCCCCTGGTCACTTTCGCCCGGGCTGTGATGTCGCTCAGGCTTGCATTCCCGTAGCCCTTTTCGTCGAAGACCAGCGCCGCACCTTCAATAATGGCTCGTCGCGTCTCTTTGGCTCGTTGCTGCATGATGGCGGGGACCTTCTCTGGGTGGCAATACGGGGTTCGTAGAAGCATGTTTCCAGCGCCGGCCTCACCGCAACCCTCTGGATTTCAACGCTACCACCGCGCCCGGCGGCGCCAAGGCGGTGCGATCAACAAACAATCAGGTCAATCAGTTTGTTTTAGCCACGACACGGCTCTAGAATCGCCTCAGGGACGATGCGCGATCGGATGAAGCGTCGTTTGCGATCCGTTTGGGGGAAGTGGGGGCGGCCCCGAGCCCCCCCCAACGCCGCCGATAACACCCCACAAACACCCACCGTGGTTTTTTAGTTTTTTTTGCTTTGTGTTGGGGGGAGGGGCGGTCCACCCCCCCCCCCCACTTCGGCGGACTTTCACCCCAAACATGACCCAAGCCCGGGGCAGAAGCGGCGATTTCTGGCCTGCCAGCCTGTTCACTGCTGGCTAACGCTCCGACAGCTGGCGCCGAGTGATTCCGCGAACGGCAAGTGCTTCATCCGCAAGTTGTCGCTTCAGCTCCAGCGAACCACCAATTTCGGTGGCCAGCATGGGGCTCCTTGAAATCAGGGCGTCAATGGTGGCCAGGGGAATGACCAGCAGCGTGAGGACATCCGCGGCGACGGTGACGGCTTGCGTGCGCTCCCGGGTCAATGCCGTTTGGCCGATCATTTCACCCGGTTCGGCGTGCGCAAACTCGATCCGCCCCCCGTCAATTTCCAGCGCGTGGCTTGCCCGCCCCGACACAACGAGCAGCACCTGGTCGGGGACGGTGCCTGAGGTGAGAACAACCTCCCCGATTCCGTACCTTTCCAGGCGGGCCGAGGACACGACAGGCTCGTGGTCGTGGTCGCCCAGGTGGAGACTCGGGGCGGCAATCTTGACCGCTGCGGCAAGGCGCGCGGGATCTGCCAGCGGATCCGTGCAGTCTCCATCAAGGGCCAAGCCGTTTCGCCGGGCTGCATACCAGAGCCACGACATGTACACCGAGAGCGCTTCCCCTGCGGCCGACGGGCCGTGGACAGGGATCGAAACGGTGTACTTGGCCGAGCCGAGATAGTTGGCCGTCACCTGGTGCCCCACGGCCAGCATGGGAAGGGAATTCCCAACGTCCACAAGGAGGGCAAGTACCTCATGGGGAGGATCGTCGGTTGAAAACGCCACCGTGGCCCCCGTGGAGTAGGGTCCGGCAGGTTCGCTCAGATTGGTGAACGAGGCCCCGGAGAGTGTGGAGTTGGGGACGATCTGAATGCCGGCACCCGTGTCGATGTGCACGGCACGCCAGTTCACCTCCACAACCCGTCCCGTCACAGATCCTGTGTCGAGCCAGTCGCCAATCTTGAACGGCTGCTCGAACAGCAGCAACAGCCCGGAGATAACTCCGCCAACAGCATTCTGCAGCGCAAGGCCAATGACGATCGAGGTCACGCCCAGCGCTGCGAAGAGTCCGCCGACGTCGGCCTTCCACACCCAGGAGAACAGGACGGCAAGGCCAACAACCACGAGCACCAGGCGGGCGAGTTCAATGAAAATAGTGGGAATTCGATCCCGCCAGGAACCCGGTGATGCGTTGGCGAACAGTGCCACATTGAACGATGAGAGCACTAGCAGGATGACCAGAAAGCCGAAAACCGTTGCGACGACGCGAACCCACACCTGCTCGGCGGGCGACTGCATGGCGAAGGCCAGCAATCCCAGCACCGCCCCTGCCGGCACCACCCAGTTGCGCAGCAGCCGAACAGGGCCCGCCAGCGGGCTGTTTTTCCGGCTCAGCGTGGACAGGGTCTCCGTGAGGACGACCAAAAGCACTGGAACGCCGATCGCGAGGGCCAGCACCCACCATGCCCATCCGTCCTGGAAGGCGTCCCCCATTTAGCTCACCTTCCAGACTGTTTCACTCTTGCCATGTGCCTCAACTGTTCCGGCCTGGACATAGTTGACAATCCCCTGCGTCTTGTCACGAACTGCCTGGCTGACATAGATGCCGGGTTCACCCGAAACGGACCGCACCCGGTAGGCCAGGTTCACCGCGTCGCCCCACAAGTCGTAAGCCAGGCTGGTCCGCGCCACAAGTCCGCTGGTGACAGTTCCCGTATCCACGCCCGCGCGCAGGCCAATAGATGTGCGGTGCTGGTCGTTGAAACGTTCGACAACGCCCACGAGGTTTCGTGCGAAATCAACGCTTCTGCGCACATTGTCAACCCGTGGCACAGACAGTCCGGATGAGGCGAGATATCCGCCGTGAAGGGTTCGCACCTTCTCAACTCCGGCCTTTTCTGCGCTCTCGTCAAAACCTCGCATGAGGGCGTTGAGGTGGCCGATCTCCTCTTCGGCAGAAAGGCCCCGGGCAAAGTCTTCGAACCCAACCAGTTCGGCAAAAACAACCGAAACGTTCTCGTGTGCTTCGGTGATTGCCTCATCGCCTTGCTTGTACCGTTCGGCCACCTTCTCGGGCATCAAGGTCAGCAGGAGCTTCTCATTTTCTTCCCGCTGCTCCTCAATCAGGTCCTGCTTGATCCGCAGGCTCGAGGACATGTCGTTGAAGGCACTGCCCAAGTCTCCGAATTCATCACGCGATCCCTGCGGCACCTGCACCTCGAGGTCACCGGCTGCAACTCGCCGCACCGCGTCCACCAGGCTGCGAACCGGACGGGTAAACACCTGGGCCAACAGGAGCGACAGCATTGCCACAGCCAGGAGAATGCCCAACAACGACAGCAGGACGGTCCTGGTGAAGGCGGTGACCGGGGCAAATGCCTCCGCCGAGTCAATGCGCGCGATCACAACCCAATCCAAGCCTTCGACGCCCAAGGGTGCGTAGGCGGTCAGGCTGTCCCCACCCACGTAGTCGGTGCCGATAATCGTTCCGCGCCGACCGGCTTGGGCCTCCTCGACGGCAAATGTGTGGACAGGCTGCAGTGCCACGGTTCCGCCCACCTCCACGACACGTTCAGCAATGCTCGGCGCGGTGCCGCTCTGAATCAGCATCTGGGCATAGGTTTCCGGATGGTCAACCAGCTTGCGCGAGGTCGATCGCATGAGATTGTCGCGTCCCACAAGATAGACCTCACCGGTGTCTCCAAGCCCCTGGTCCTTCCACCGTTCCGAGCCGGTCATCACCTTGTTGACTTGCTCGACCGGCACCTGCAGGGCCAACGCCCCGGTAATTCCGGCGTCATTTCCGATCGGCGACACCACCCAGATGGTCGGCACATTCATCGAGGGAATCCATGGTTCAAAATCGGTGAGTGTAACCGTTTCAACAGAATTGGTGGCTATGGCGTCCTGGTAGGCCTGGGCCAACGAAGAGTCCCGATACGGACCGCTCAGAACATTCGTGCCCAAGTCAATGCCCTTGTAGGCAGAGAATACAATGTCCCCTTCAAGATTCAGCAGGAGCGCATCCTCATTGCCCGCTTCCGTGACAATTCGTTCAAAATAGTCCCCATAGCGGCCGGCATTCAGGGCATATTCGGTTCCGTCGCCGGAGTCATTGAACGCAAGTTGTTTATCGTAGTCAGCGGCCAAATCCTGGTTCTTCATGGTGTACTGCAGCTGCAAGTATTGCCCCGCCGTCGATTCGGGGATGAATGCCGCATCCCCATACGCCTTGCCAGATCTCTTTTCCAGCTCGGGAACAAATGTTTCGGCGTAGTAGGCCTCGAGCTGCTTTCGCTGTTCAGGCGTGATTTGCCGGTTTTGCAACTGCTCGAAGGAGGCATTGAGTGCCTTGGACATCGCCTGTGCGCTGAGGTTGCGGGACTGCAACGAGGCGTCACGCCGAATGGCATCAATTTCCGTGGTCATCTCGGCCGCACGCATCTCGCGGATGGTAATCAGCTGGTCGATGGATGCATCCTGAAGGGATTGGCGGCCATTGACGAAGCCGATTGCCCCCACCACGATTGATGACGCAAGGCTGACACCCAGGAGCATGATCAATAACTTTGATTGAATACTCAGACTCCCCCGAGGAAGAGTAAACCTCTTTCTGACCTGCGCTGGCACTTCTGCTTTTGTCGACGAATCCGACACCCTGTTGTCCCCCTCAATAAGATGATATGCATCACCAATTTAGCGCGGATAACAACATTTACAGCAAACTTTTCCGTCTATTACGAAGCCATTTGCAGCATGCGCAGAATTGGCAGGCCGCCAACTCGCCTTAATCCCTCCGACAATGGGCTACTTGTCAATTGAAATTATTTTCGCGGACCAGGGGCAGAATTGATCACTTGTTACAGTTTGATCCTCCACGTAGGAAGGGAGTCCATCGCATACCTCGATTGTCATCCGCGCGAACTCAAGCGTGGCCGGATCGATGTGCCATGACCAGGGGGCGTTGACCCCAGCGTCGTCACGCACAACTGTCCCAAGCGGAATGGATGCGATTTGTTCTCCATCAAGGAGCCCCTGCGCATGGCGGACGAGATCTGAGGTGGCCAGTTCAATCTTGTAAGTCTCCCCGCCGGCGACTTGGAAGGTCGCGATCGGGTTCTTTGGCCCTGCCGAACAGCCGGCGACCAAGGCCGCAGTGGCTGCAGTTGCAACCGCGAGGGCAACGATGCGCGAAATGTTGGGAAGCTGCTTTGGCATGCCATGATCCTAACGAGATGTCCCTCATGGGAGAGGAATCGACCCGGCATCGTGACATCACTGGGGTCGAATCCTCTATGGATGCGCCCGCTATTCCACCAGCTCGAACTGGCGCTCCGCTGAAGCATCCGCAGGGGAACCCTCCACCAAATCCGTCCTGTGGGGCTCCTGTTTGGTTGAAGGTTGCCCGCTGGCGGATACGTGTCCGGCCCGCCCCTGCGGACGCTCAAGGTCCTTGCCCGGTTCAAAGAGCCACCTGAGCAGGAAGAAGGCAATGTAGGCAAAAACCGCACATACCAAGATGCCCGGCAGGGGTCCCTTGATCACTGCCAAGAAGGGTTCGTAGACATCGAATGGTTCGAGCTTGGCCGTTGAAATACTCACTAATCAGTCCACTTCCCTGGCTGAAGACAATAACTTCTACAAGGAGGGCAGAGGGGCCAGCCGAGCCGATTGGCCCCGCAACGTCCCCCATGCAAGGGCGTCAGGTGGCAGGCCCCCACCCGCGATGCATCAACCCGTAGGACAGTGTCTTCACTGCGGGGTTGGCAAAACAAGGCTGGGGAGCACTGCTGCACGCTGGCGCCCGATGCCGTCGATTCGTGGTGCATGTACTGGCTCGTTGCCTTGCCGGTGTGGATGAAGGAGCACATCCACTTCGGCACGATCACGAGCCACCTCCAATTACATGGCCACACAACAACTGCCAAGCACCAACCACCGCCACCAGCTGAGGTGGCGGACGGTCACTGCCGAACAAAAGTCAATCGATCTTACAAACCCAGCCTAAGGCCAGAAATAGCAAGATTCCACTGTCCAAAGGGCTAGTGTTCAACAGCCCGGCTAGGCCGGTGGCTAGGTGGCTGACTGGACTGCCACCTCCCGATTCCATGCCGGGCGGGGAACGGAGTCGAGCAGTAACCGTGTGTAGGGGTGCTGCGGATTGCCCAGGAGCTCCAGTGTCCTGCCGTGTTCAACTATTTCGCCGTGGCGCATCACCACCGTTTCCTCGCAGACGCGCCGCACCACGGCGAGGTCGTGGCTGATGAACAGCACCGTCAGCCCCCGTTCACGACGGATCTCGGCCACGACGTCCAGAACCTGGGCCTGCACCGAGACATCCAGGGCACTCGTTGCCTCATCCATGACCAGCAGGTCCGGCTCGATGGCCAGGGCGCGGGCAATGGCCACGCACTGGCGCTGCCCGCCGGAGAGTGTCCGGGGCCGGGCCTGTGCATGCTTTCCCGTCATCCCCACCTGGTCCAGGAGCTCGAGAACCCTGTTTCGTGAATCCAATGTGGACAGCTTGCTGTGAAGCTTCAGGGCGTCCTCGATGGCATGCCCGGCGGTGATGCGCGGATCCAAGGACAGGTAGGGGTCCTGGAACACCATTTGTGCAGAACGGGCATGGGCGAGCCGCTCCGCCCGCCTGCGCGGTGCCTTGGTTCGCTCTTTCCCGGCAATCAGG
The DNA here is from genome assembly GCF_027568515.1 of Arthrobacter sp. HY1533. Lineage (GTDB taxonomy): Bacteria > Actinomycetota > Actinomycetes > Actinomycetales > Micrococcaceae > Specibacter. The sequence goes on from NZ_JANKZF010000001.1 coordinate 268,757, forward strand.
ATCTCTCCGGCATCCGCCGATTCCAGGCCCACCACAATTCTGGCCAGGGTTGACTTTCCGGATCCGGATTCACCAACCACTCCAAGCGCCGCGCCCTTCGATACTTCCAGTGAAACGTCCTGCACTGCCCGCACGGGTGCTTGCCCCCGGATGGTGTAGGTCTTGGAGACCGCACGCGCACGCAGGGCGCCGGCTCGGTCCGCCGTTGCGGCAACTGCCACCGGCCGGGCAGCCGCAACCTCCGCTGCGGGATCGACGGCGACAGTTGGCGTTGCAGCGACAAGCTTCCTTGTGTATTCGGCCTGGGGGGCGCTAAAAACACCCTGGGCGCTGCCCTGTTCCACCACCCTGCCCTGGCTCATGACATAGACCCGGTCACACAGCGATGCCGCCAGGTTGAGGTCGTGGGTGATGAACAGCATGCCCATCCCCCGGCTCTTGGCCTGCTCGGTCAGGACCGCAATGATCTCTGCCTGGGTGGTGACATCCAGCGCCGTGGTGGGCTCATCACAGATGAGCAATTTCGGTGAACTGATGAGTGCCCCGGCGATCATGACCCGCTGCAGCATGCCGCCGGAGAATTCGTGCGGGTACTGCTTGAGGTGCTGTTCGGGGCGCGGCAGCCGCACTGCCTTGAGCATCTCGATGCCGCGCTGCCGCGCCTGTTCGGCAGGCAGGTGTTCGCACAGCCGCAGCGTCTCCGTCAGGTGCTCGCCAACTGTGCGCATCGGGTTGATTCCGGCGCGGGGATCCTGAAAGACCATGGAGGCACTGTGGCGCCGCAGCTCCGACAGCCGTTGTTGACTGACGCGAAGTGAATCCTCGCCCTCGAGCAGGACCTGGCCGCCCATGGTGGCCCGTTCCGGCAAAAGCCCCAGCACCGATCGCGCCGTGAGTGACTTCCCGGATCCCGATTCACCGACCAGGCCAACCGTCTCTCCCTTGGCGACGGTGATGGAGATGCCGTCAAGGAGGCGGGTGCCGTTGGGCAGCTCGAGCGTGAGTGAGTCTATGTCGAGAAGGTTCATGCGGGGATCTCGCCTCCAATGCGGTCAGAGAGTTCTTCACCAATGATGTTGACGGCCACCACGGCGATCACGACGGCGATGGCCGGCACGATGGCCGGAAGGAAGTGTCCTCCCACCAGGCCTGCCTGGGATTCGTTGATCATGGCTCCCCAGTCGGCGGCCGGCGCCTGGACGCCAAGCCCCAGGAACGACAACCCCGCCAGTTCGGCCAGCACGTAGCCAAAGTTCAGGGTTGACTGTGCACCAACAATGGGGGCCACGTTGGGCAGCACCCTGCGCAGCGCTATCCACCAGCCGCTGAATCCCTGCACCCGATAGGCGGCCACGTAGGGCCTGTGCCGTTCCGAGGCCACCAGGGATCGCGTCAGGCGGGCCACGTACGGCGCGTACGCAATGCTCATGGCAATCACGGGGGCAATGAGTCCCTTGCCGAACAAGGCAACGGCCATGATGGCTATCAGCAGTGACGGGAAGGAGAAGATGACGTCAAAGAGACGGGCCAGAACGGCGTCGACCCACCCGCCGCGCCACGCGGCCAGCACACCCAACAGAATGCCAAGGACGGTTGAGGAAACAACCACCAGCAGCGGGCCAAGCAGTGCTGTGCGGGCCCCGAAGATCATCCGGCTGAGCAGGTCCCGGCCCAGTGAATCTGTGCCAAGCCAGTGCGCCATGGACGGCCCCGAGTGCACCGCCATGAAGTCGACCTCGTTGGGGTCGTACGGGGCGATGATGGGTGCGAAGATGGCCGCAACAGTCATGAGCAGCAGCACCGCCACACTCACCGTGAACGTGATCCCGAATCCACCCAGGCGTGGCGCCTTGAGCTCCTTGGCGGTCAGTGTCTGTGCGGTCATCGGGCACCAGCTCCTGCTGCGGACCGGGGATCGATCCAGGGTTCGAGGATGTCTATGATCGCGTTCACCACAACGAATGTGGTCACGATGAGCAGCACAATTGACTGCACCACAGGGAAGTCCAGGCGGTCCACCGATTGGACCAGCAGTGAGCCAATTCCGGATATTCCGAAGGCGGCTTCAACGATTGTGCTGGCAACAAGCAACCCGGCCACGAGCGGTCCGCTCACGGTCAGGATGGGTCCCAGCGCGTTGCGGAATACATGCCGGCGCACCACGGCGCCCCGGCCCAGGCCCCGGCTCGTGGCGACCTCGACGTGTTCCCGGTCCAGCTGCTCCACCATGGAAGACCTGGTCACCTTGCCCACGAGCACCACAAACACAATGGCCAGCGCGAATGAGGGAAGCACCAGGTGGTAGACGGTATCCAGGAATCCGTCACCGGAACCAAAGGTGGGAAACCATCCCAGCTGCACTGCGAATACGGCGATCAGCACGATTGCACCGACAAAGGAGGGAACGGCGCCCAGGATGGTCAGCCCGATCAGGATTGACTTGTCGAGCAGCTTGTTTCGGTTCAGGGCCGCCGTGATGCCGGCAATGAGCCCCACGACGGCGATCATGGTTCCGGCCATGACGACCAGGCCGAAAGTGACGGGCAGGCGGTCGCCAATGACGGTGGAGACATCCTGCCGGTACTGCAGCGACCTGCCAAAATCACCCTGAAGCACACCGGCAATCCAGTTGATGTACTGCTGCCACGGAGGCAGGTCAAGGCCAAATTCCGTTGTGACCTGGGCAATGGCCTCGGGGCTCGGCTTGCGTCCACGGAGCAGGAAGCTGACAGGGTCGCCCGGAACGATGAAACGCGAGAAGAAGACCAGCAATGAGGAAAGGAACAAGGTAAGCAGCAGGCTGCCGAGCTTCCCGGCAACCCTGCGGGCCAGCACCGCCGTGCCACCGCTCTTGAAGGCGGTGGCACGGGTGCTAACGAGCGCCAATGGTGGCTGCCCAGGGGTAGTACAGGAATGCGATGGACGGCTCAACACCGGTGATGCGCTTGCCCTGGAACACCGTGATGGGGCCACTGCTCAGTGGCAGCCACGGCAGTTCCTTGTTGGCGATCTTCTGTGCCTCCGCAGTCTTCTCAGCCCGCTTGGCGGGATCGTCAATGGTGATTGCCTCGTTGACAATCTTGTCGAATTCAGCGTTGGACCAGTTGCCGTAGTTGCTGAACTCCCCGGTGCGCAGCACGGCGTACATTTCCAGCGGATCCGGGCTGGAGAGGTACCAGGAGGTGTAGAACATGTCCACACCTTCCCGGGCGGTCGGGTCTGAGAACAGGGTTGAGTAGGCATTGGGTGTGACCGTCTTGATGGTCGCCTTCAAGCCAATGGACTGCGCTGCCGCCGCCGTCGCCTGTGAAATGACCGACAAGTCGGTTCCGATGGGGGCTGTCACGTACGTTATTTCCTTGCCGGTGGCACCTGCTTCCTCCACGAGCTTCTTGGCCTCGTCAAGGTTGCGCGGGTACTGCTCCAGGCCGTCGAAGGCATTGGCCAGCGTCTCCTTGCTGGCACCTTGCCACACAGACGTGGTGGTCAGTGCATTGGAGATTTCGCCATAGCCTGCCGCAGCTGCCTTGATGATGCCCTGGCGGTCAAGGGCCATCATCATGGCTTTGCGGACCCTCAGGTCACCCAGCGGGCCTTCCAGGTTGCTGATGACCAAGTCCCCCACTGCGGTGTTCATGCCAAAATGGACGTCCCCGGCCTCTGATGACTGCAGTTGTGCAATGCTTTCGGCGGGGATCATCCACCCGCCATCAACCTCGCCGGACTTCAAGGCATTGACCCGGGCATTGGTGTCGTTCATAAAGATGAACTGCATCTCCCCGGCCTTGGCCTTCAAGCCGGCATCCCAGTAGTTGTCATTGCGCTTGAGGGTGATTGACTCCCCCGACTTCCACTCCTCCATGCTGAATGGTCCTGTGCAGTTGACGCCGCCGGTGGAGTTGCCGTAGTTCTTCCCCTCTTTGGCCAGCGTGGCCGCGGACTCGATGACTCCTGCCGAGCCTCCCATGGACAGGTTGAACTGCGAGTCCGGCGCATTCATGGTGACAGTGACCTCGCGGTCACCGGTTTGCTTGATGGAGTCAACGTTTTGGTACACGCTGAACCAGCTCGAACCCACGGCTGGATCCATGTGGCGATTCATTGAAACAACCACGTCATTGGCCGTCAACGGGGTTCCGTCGTGGAACTTCACGCCGTCACGGATGGTGTAGACCCATGAGGTCGGCGTGGGGTGCGCAAAGGATTCGGCCAGGCTGGGGGTCAGGGAGTAGTCCGGGTTCAACCGCAGCAACGACTCACAGACGTTGGCCAGAACCTGGTTGTCCGAGTAGTCAAATGCGTAGGCGTAGTCGAGGGAGAACGGCTCCGCATAGCTGACCCACGAGAACGAATCGATGTCCCCGGAGGGCTTGTCGGTCTGGCTCGTCAACGTCCATGTGGGCTTCTCGGCATTGGGCTGCCCTGATTTGCTCCCTGAGCATCCCGTCACCACCAGGGCGATGCTGAGAACTGCTGCGGCAGCGGCGGCAGGCCTGCCAAGGCGGCGCGAACGGGCATGCATGGTCCTGGTCATGGTTCCTCATTGGTGTTGGCGGGGCGGGAGTACACTTGCGTTCCGTCGATCCACGTGGAGACCACAGTGGATTGGTGAATCTTTTCCGGTGGCAGGGAGAAGGGATCCGGGTCCAGGACCACGAGGTTCGCCAGATAGCCCTCACGCACGTACCCGGTGTCATGGTCGCGATGGTTGGCGTAGGCGGTGCCTGAGGTGTAGGCGGCCATGGCCGTTGCCAAATCGAGGCACTGTTGGGGGCCACCCAAGGGTGGAGCGTCGTTTCCTGGGGATATCCGGTTCACGGCAATGTCGATGGCTTCAAGCGGGTTGGCGCTGGATACCGGCCAGTCGCTGCCGGCCGCCAGCCGGGCACCATTTTTTGCCAAGTCCCCGAAGGGGTATTGGCGGGCCACGGCCCCCTCTTGCAGGAACGGCAGTGTCAGGTCATCGAGCTGGTCCTCGTGGCAGGCCCACAGTGCCTGCAGGTTGGCGACGGCGCCCAGTGGGGCAAACCGTTCGGTGTCGCTTTCCTGCACAATCTGCAGGTGCGCCAGCTGGTGGCGTCCGTCAGTCTCACCGTTGACGGCACGTGCGGCGTCCAGGGCATCGAGGGCGTCCCGCACGGCCTTGTCCCCCAAGGCGTGGAAATGGACCTGGAGGCCGGCCGCGTCAATGGCTGTGACAAAGGCCGGGAGTTTGGCCGCATCAATGAAGGAGATGCCGTGGTTGCAGGTGTCATGGCCATTCTGGTCGCGGTACGGCGTCAGCATTGATGCCGTGGCATTCTCCGCAACACCGTCAACCATGATCTTCACGGTGCCCAGCGAGTAGCGCCCGGCGTGCCCTGCCGCAGCAGCGGCGTCGCGGCAGGCCACCATGGATTCAAGCTGCTCCAGTCCGCCGTCACGTTCCCACCACTGGGCACCGACCACGTGCGCTTGCAGTGTCCCCTCGGCCAGTGCCCTGCGGTACGCGACATTGGCATCGCCGCTTTCACCGCCGGCCACCATGGCGTCCTGCCAGCCCGTGACGCCCAGGGCAAGAAGGTCATCCTGGGCCCGCAGGAGTCCCCGGTAGGTGATTTCAGGGTCCGTGGCCGGGCGGACACCTGCAAACAACTCGCCGGCACCTTCGTGAAAGGTTCCGGCCGGCGCGCCGTCAGCCTCGCGCTCAATCCGCCCGTCAGCCGGGTCTGTGGTTCCGGCATCAATGCCTGCCAGTTGGATGGCCAGTGAGTTGGCCCAGGTGCTGTGGTGGTCGCGGCTGAGCAGCAGGACCGGGCGGTCGGGCACGACCTCATCAAGCAGTCCGCGAAGTGGGGAGCCGCCGGGGAAATGGTCCATGGACCAGCCACCGCCGAGGATCCATGGTTCCTCCGGGTGGGTGTCAGCATAGTTCTTCACCGTGGCAACGGCCGCTGCGGCACTGCCCGCCTCACTCAGATTGCACATCAACAGCTCAACACCCCCGCCGATGGGGTGGATGTGGCCGTCCTGGAATCCGGGACTCAACAGGCCGCCATTAAGTTGCACCACCCGGGTGTTCCCACCGATCCAGGAATCCAGGTCTGTCTCAGGCACCAGCGCCGCAATGTGCTGGCCAATCACGGCAACGGCCATGCCCCGCACCGGTTCCCCGGTGCCGGCAAACACGGACCCGCCGGTAAACAATACGTCTGCGCTTTGCAAGGCTTGTCCTCACTTCATCGTTGAAACGGGCGAACAGGACTACAGCTAAGCAGCGCGCAACACCCTTGTCAACGGTGTTGACTCAAATTGTGTGAAATTGGTTACGGGCCATTGAAACGTGCAGAATACAAACATGAAGCCAGCAACCACCCCCCGCACCACACCCCGTTCCGCAGCGTCGGGGCGCGTCCGCCTCGATCGTGAAACCATCATTGCGGCCGGGCTGAAGCTTGCCGCCAGCCCGGGTTGCTCAGCGATCTCGGTCCGCGAGCTGGGCAACTTGCTGGATGCGGATCCGACGGCGATCTACCGCCACTTCAGGAACAAGGAGCACCTGATGCGTGAACTCCTTGATGAACTTATTGAGCGGAGCGTGGCCTCCGTCAAGGCCGACCCGGAAGACTGGCGCGAGCGGTTGACCCAGTTGGCGGCCTCAACCCTTGACCAATTCACCCAGTACCCGGCCATCGGCGTTGAGGCAATTGTGTTGACAACCCACGGCCCCGGCGAGCTGGGCGCTGTCGAGTTCATGCTCGACGCCTTTTCCCGCGCCGGGCTCTCAGGGGACGACCTGGTGCGCCACTATGCACTCATGGCCTCCCAGATACTCTCCAGTGCCGCAGGAATTGCACGGGACCGCAACGGTCGCGGCATCCGGGCAGATGAATCCAGCCCGTGGTTCGAGGGTCCCATCCTGGTGGACCCGCGCACGTACCCGCACATTGCCGCCGTCAGCGAGCAGTTGACCACCCTGGAGGATGCCGAGCTGTTCATGCTCGGCGTCACCACCGTCATCCAGTCCGCCGAGCGGGCGGCAGCATTGACGCGACAAGGCTAGGAATCGCCACTTTTTTCACGGCTCCTCCTACTTTCGCAACGGTTTCTGAAGAATTTCGATAGATTTCCTCCGGAATCCCTTGCCAGCATCGACCCGGGGCGGCAGACTGGACAGCGCACGGCATCGACAGTGATGCCCGTCACAATTGCCGAGGAGAAGTCCGTGTCCCTGTTGCGCTCTGCTGCCCCAAGCCCGCCGCTGAACCGCCGGGCCGCACATGAGAACCTGTGGCTGCACTTTTCGCCGCAACCCCGGCATGCCGCCGAGCTGCCCATGATCGTCCGGGGCGAGGGCGCCTACGTCTTTGATGACAAGGGGAAGCGCTACCTGGACGGCCTGGCCGGGCTGTTCACTGTCCAGGTGGGCCATGGCCGCAGGGAACTCGCAGAGGCTGCGGCACTCCAGTCGGAGCAGCTCTCCTACTTCCCGCTGTGGTCCTACGCCAATGAGCCGGCAGCGGAACTGGCCGGACGCCTTGCGGCACTGGCCCCGGGAGAGCTGAACAGGGTCTTCTTCACCAACAGCGGCAGCGAAGCCGTGGAATCCGCATGGAAACTTGCCAAGCAGTACTTCAGGATCAAGGGAAAGCCGGGCAAGCACAAGGCCATCTCCCGCACCACCGCCTACCACGGCACCACGCACGGGGCCCTGTCCATCACGGGCATCCCCGAACTGAAACAGGACTTTGAACCCCTGGTGCCCTCCACCTTCCGCGTGCCCAACACCAACATTTACCGGGCCGAACACCACGGCGAGGATCCCATTGCCTTTGGCCTCTGGGCCGCCAACCAGATAGAGCGGGTCATCCTTCAGGAGGGCCCGGACACCGTGGCCGCCGTGTTCCTGGAACCCGTCCAAAATGCCGGCGGCTGCTTCCCGCCGCCGCCGGGTTACTTCCAGCGGGTGCGGGAGATCTGCGATCAATACGACGTCCTGCTGGTCAGCGACGAGGTGATCTGCGCCTTTGGCCGGCTGGGCACCTACTTTGGCGCCGAACGCTACGGCTACGTCCCGGACATGATCACCTGCGCCAAGGGGCTCACCAGTGGCTACTCCCCCATGGGCGCCCTCATTGCCTCGGAGAAGCTCTATGAGCCGTTCGCGGACGGACGCAACGTCTTTGGCCACGGCTACACGTTCGGCGGGCACCCGGTCTCAGCCGCCGTCGCCCTTGCCAACCTTGACATCTTTGAGCGCGAGAACCTCAACGGCCACGTCCGCGCCAACGAGGACGCCTTCCGGGCCACCCTGGAAAAGCTGACGGACCTGCCCATCGTGGGTGATGTGCGCGGCGCGGGCTATTTCTACGGCTTGGAGTTGGTCAAGGACAAGGCCACGAAGGAGACGTTCAGCGAGGAGGAATGCCAGCGGGTCCTGAAGGACTTCCTCTCCAAGGAACTGTTCAACAATGGCCTGTACTGCCGGGCCGATGACCGCGGCGACCCCGTCATCCAGCTGTCCCCGCCCCTGATCATTGGCCAGCCCGAGTTCACTGAGATTGAATCCATCCTCCGCACCACACTCACCCAGGCACAGGAGTTGCTCTAATCCATGGCGTCAACAGTTTTTGAACGAAACATTCCCTCCCCTGCCGTGATTGAGGCGGCCCTGGCGGGGGCCAAGCATGTCCCCTTCTGGCTTGACGACGTCGGCCCCGCACCCGTGGGTGCCCCCCTCACGGGCCGGCACGCCGCGGATTTGGTGGTGGTGGGAGCCGGGTACTGCGGCCTGTGGACGGCGCTGCTCGCCAAGCAGGAGGATCCCGCCCGTCGCGTGGTGGTCCTGGAGTCCCACACGGTGGGCTGGGCGGCGTCGGGCCGCAACGGCGGTTTCGTCGAGGCGAGCCTGACCCACGGGCACGACAACGGTGAGAGCCGCTTCCCGGAGGAGATCGACCAGCTCAACGCCCTGGGCCTGGCCAACCTCAACGAAATTGAACAGGCGGTCAAGGACCTGGGCCTGGACTGCGAGTTTGAGCGCACCGGCTCCATTGGCGTTGCGGTGGAGGCCTATCAAGTCGCCGAGCTCAAGGCAGCGGCCGACGGCGGGGACACGGTCTTCCTTGACCAGGACCAGGTGCGGGCGGAGTTGAACTCCCCCACGTACCTGGCCGGGCTGTGGTCCAAGCAGGAGACAGCCTTGGTTCACCCGGCCAAGCTGGCCCGGGAACTGGCCCGGGTGTGCCGCGAGCTGGGGGTGGAGATCTTTGAGCACTCCGGAGCCACCTCTCTCGTTCCCGGCAAGGGCGGCGGTGACGTGGTGGTCCACACCGACAGGGGGCGCGTCACCGCAGCCAAGGTTGCCCTGGCCACCAACGTGTTCCCGTCGCTGCTCAAGCGCAACCGCCTGTTCACTGTGCCGGTTTACGACTACGTGCTCATGACCGAGCCGTTGACGCCCGAACAGCTGGAGTCAATTGGCTGGAGCAACCGCCAGGGCTTTTCCGACTTGGCCAACCAGTTCCACTACTACCGCCTCAGCGCCGACAACCGCATCCTGTGGGGCGGCTACGACGCGCTGTACCATTTTGGCCGCGGGGTGAAGAACGAGTACGAGGACAGCCCGGAAACGTTCCGGAAACTGGCCAGCCACTTTCTCACCACCTTTCCGCAGCTGGAGGGCATCAAGTTCTCGCACCGCTGGGCCGGGGCCATCGACACCTCCACCCGTTTCTGCGCCTTCTTTGGCACAGCGCACGGCGGACGTGTTGGCTATGCAACGGGATTCACGGGCCTTGGGGTGGCGGCAACACACTTTGCCGCGAAGGTCATGCTCGACCAGTTGGCCGGCCGGGACACGGAACGGACCCGGTTGAAGATGGTCAGGTCCAAGCCGCTGCCGTTCCCGCCGGAGCCGTTCGCGTCCGTGGGCATCCAGGCCACCCGCTGGTCCCTGGATCGCGCCGACCACAACGGCGGCAAGCGGAACCTGCTCCTCAAAACCCTCGATGCCGTTGGCCTCGGCTTCGATTCCTAACCCCCGTCCCAGGAAGCACAGGAACACACAATGACTCAAAATTCAGTCATCAGTCCCACAGTTGCCGGCGGCGACCCCACGCACGGCACCGGATCGGTGCAGATCCGCGGCGTGGTTAAACGCTATGGTTCGTCCACCGCCGTGGCCGGAATAGACCTGGATGTGCGCTCCGGGGAGTTCCTGTCCCTGCTGGGTCCCTCCGGCTGCGGCAAGACCACGCTGCTGCGCATGATTGGCGGCTTCGAGGAACCAGACCAGGGCGACATCCTGCTGGCGGGAAGTTCCGTGGTGGGGGTCCCGCCCAACAAGCGCCCCATCAACACCGTGTTTCAGGCCTACGCCTTGTTTCCGCACATGACCGTGGCCGAGAATGTGGCCTACGGGCTGCGGCAAAAACGCACCCCCAAGGCCGAGGTTGCCGCCCGGGTGTCCGAGGCACTGGGCCTGGTGCAGATGTCGAAGTTTGCCAACCGGAACCCGAAACTGCTCTCCGGCGGCCAGCAGCAGCGCGTGGCCCTGGCCCGGGCCATCGTCAACCGGCCCAAGGTGTTGTTGCTTGATGAGCCCATGTCCGCCCTGGACAGGAAACTCCGCGAGGAGATGCAGCTCGAACTCAAGCAGCTCCAGCGCCAGCTGGGCATCACGTTCATCTTTGTCACGCACGACCAGGCCGAGGCCATGTCCATGAGTGACAGGATTGTGGTGATGCTGGACGGGCAGATCCAGCAGGTGGGCACGGCGGAGGAAATCTACACCAATCCGGCAACGTCCTTTGTGGCCGGGTTCATCGGCAAGCAGAACTTCATTGCCGGCACGCTGGGCGCCGACGGGAGCGTGGAAACGGCCGACGGCGTGCTGCTGGCCCAGGCGCCCGGAACCGGCACCGTGGGCTCGCAGGTCTTGGCCGCCGTGCGGGCCGAATCAATCATGGTTCACAGCGAAAAACCCGAAGGCGCGGTAAACGTGGTGGGCGGAACAGTTGGCGTGGTCTCATTCCTGGGCGACGTGATCCAGTACCAGATCACCACCGGCTCCGGCCATGAACTCCTGGCCCGCACGGCACCCAGCAACGGTGTCCTGCCCACGGCGGGCACGCCCGTGTGGTTCAGCTGGCAGCCCCAGCACGTGCAGGTCTTCCCCAACCCCCATCCCAGTGCGGGAGCGTGAGATGGAGAGGAACCCACCCATCAAGGTACTGGCCCCTGCAGCAGCCATCCCCAAGATCAGCCGGCGCGCGCTCCTGGGCGGCTTCGCCGTCGTGGGCGCCTCCCTTGCACTGGGCGGCTGCTCAAATGCGAAGGGCTTCGCCGCGTCCGCAATCCCCAACGGCGAACTGGGACGGCAGCTGAACGTGTATTCGTGGGGTGACTACGAGGACCCGGACAACATCAGCGACTTTCAGGATTCAACGGGCGTGCGGGTGCAGCTGGACAGCTTTGGCTCCAATGAGGAGCTCATTGCCAAGCTGGCGGCAACGCGGGGCACCAGCGGCTACGACGTGGTGGTGCCCACGGGCCTGTACATTCCCCAAATGGTGGCCAACGGCCTGCTGCAGCCCCTTGACCACAGCCTGCTGCCCAACATGGCCAACCTGGACTCCACCTACACGAACCAGGTGTGGGACCCGGGCAACAAGCACTCCATTCCCAAGGCATGGGGAACCACGGGGTATGTGTACGACACCACAGTGATCAAGGACGAACTGACGTCGTGGCAGGACTTCATGACGGCCGCCGAGGGTCCCGCGAGCGGCAAGACCGCCGTGCTGGAGGATTCGTGGGAGGTGGTTGCCATCTACCTGGGCGCCAAGGACATGGACATGAACTCGACCGACCCTGCCGCCTTGGATGCCGCCGAGAAGTACCTGGTGGAAACCCTTGCCCCGAGCATCAGGGCGTTCAATTCAAATGTTGTCACCTCCGGCATCCCGCAAGGCACGTTTGCGCTGATGCAGGCCTTCAACGGCGACGCCCGCCAGGGCATGCTGGCTGCAGAGGATCCGGAGCGGTGGAAGTTTGTGTTCCCCACGCCCACGGCAAACCTGTGGATGGACAACTGGGCGCTGGCCACCGGCGCCCAGCACCCGGACGCCGCCTACGCGTTCATCAACCACATGATGAACGCCGAGGTGGCCCTGCGCGAGGTTGAATACATTGGCTACCACACCGGCATCAAGGACCTGAAAGAGGCCGCCTTGGCCAACGAAATGGAACTGCCCGATCTGGTCTTTCCACCACAGGAAGTGTTGGACAGGTTGACGGCGGCAGTGCTCAACGACGGGCAGGAACGCCGGGTCCAGATCCTCAACCGCATGCAAGCGAAGGCAGGGGCATGAGTAAATTTTCACGGAAAGACGTTGGGGCGGCGGCACTGTCCTTTCCCAGCTGGGCCTACCTGGTCTTCTTCTTCATCATCCCCGTGGGCCTGGTCCTCTGGTACAGCTTTGGCTACAAACCGGACTTGTTCACGGCCCACTCCAACAGCATCCTGTCCTTTGACAGATACATTGAGGCGCTGGACCCCACCTTTCTGTCCACGTTCATCAACACCCTCCAGATTGCCGGCCTGGGCACGTTGATCTGCCTGCTGATAGGCATCCCTTTTGCCTACTGGATGGCGGTCAAAGTGCCGGTCAAGTGGCGCGGACTGCTGGTGGCCCTGGTGCTGGTGCCGTTCTGGACCAACTTCCTGGTGCGCACCCTGGGCTGGCAGATCATGCTGGCCCCCGAGGGCTTTGTCTCTGATGCCCTGCAAAACCTTGGGGTGATTGGCGGGCCCATTGAAATTCTGTACACCCGCGCCGCCGTCCAGTTGGGCGTGGTCTACAACTACCTGCCCTTGATGATTCTGCCGTTGTTTGTCTCATTGGACCGGGCCGGGGCCAGCTTGCGCGAGGCCAGCCGGGACCTGGGGGGCAACCGGTGGCGGACCATGTTCCACATAACGCTGCCCCTGGCCGCGCCCGGCATCATTTCCGGGTGCCTGCTGGTGTTCATCCCGTTGATGGGTGACTACATCACCGCCTCCGTCCTGGGCGGCGCGCAGGGCAACATGGTGGGCCAGCTGGTGGCCAACCAGTTCAACTCAGCCCAAAACTGGGCCCTGGGCTCGGCCATGGCGGTGATGTTGATGGTCTTCATCCTGCTCACCGTTGCCATTGTTGGCGCCATCTACCTGATCATCCGTGCCATCCTGCGCTTCAACCGCAGGGTGCTCATTGAGGAGCCCGCATCATGAGCACTGCAGTCCTGAACGATCCCGCCGAGAAGCGGTCGGCCACGACGGCCGGAGGTCCCGCCCCCATCCACAGAAAGCGGCGGGATCCGATGGCCGTGGGCATGGCAATCTTTGGCGTGCTGGTGTTTTGCTTCCTGTTCCTGCCCATCCTGGTCATCTTCATTTACTCCTTCAACACCGGCCGCCTGCTGGCGGCATGGGAAGGATTCGGCTTTGACGCCTACATCAATGCAGCAGGCAACCAGGTGATCCGGGGCTCCGTCATGACCTCCCTGCAGGCAGCGCTGGGCACTGCTGTGCTCTCCACCATCCTGGGCACCCTGGGCGGGCTCGCCCTGGCGCGGGCCAGGAAGAAGGCCAAGTGGGCCGCGATCCTGACCGGCTTGCTGGCCCTGACCCTTGTCACCCCGGAGATTGTTGACGCCATCTCCATCCTGCCCTGGTTTGTCAGCCTGGGCACCGACTTTGGCATCACCCCCATCAACAACGGCATGGTCAGGCTGGTGGTGGCCCACACCGTCATGTCGATAGCCGTGGTGACGTTCATTGTGCGGGCACGCATGCAGGGCACCGACATGGCGTTGGAGGAAGCAGCCGCGGATCTGTACGCCACCCCGTGGAACAGGTTTTGGCAGATCACCCTGCCCATCGCGGCCCCCGGAATCCTGGCCGGAGCACTGATGTCCTTCACCCTGAGCCTGGACAACACCATTGTGTCCAGCTTTGTGCAGGTCCCCGGCAACACGCCCTGGCCTGTGTACATCTTCAGTTCCCTGCGCGTGTCACTGCGTCCGGAAATTGCAGCCGTCTCCACCATCATGTTGCTGCTGACCCTGGTGGCGCTGGCCGTGGTGGCCCTGGTGCTGCGGCGCATGGGTGAGAGCTCCACGGACATCGCCAAGACGATCGCCGGGACCTAACCCGCCTCCCCGCGCCGAGTCTGACGCAGAAGTGGGGGGGGGGGGGGGGGGGGGGGGGGGCCCCCCCCCCCCCCCCCCCCACACGGTCTCTGACTCAGATTGCCCGGGGGAGAGTTGCCGAAAGGTCCCCCTCGGCACTCTCCGTCAGACTCGGCGAGACTTTCCACGTCGTTGGGAAAGATCGCGACCCAGATCGCCTGTCAATATCTTGACGAAAGGTGGCTGCGCCGTGTCCGCACCACAGCCCGTCCAATCCTCCGGAACCATCAGGATGATTGTTCCTGCCAGGGAGCCTTCAAACGGGCAAGCTACACATCGGAAAGGCGATCAGCATGCTCCGCCACGGCCCCATCCCACCGAAGGCATGAAATGCGTTGGCAACACCAAACTTCAAGGCTTCGTGAAAGTTCGACCTTTACGGCTACTCGCTGAGGAAGCCGAAAAGCTCGTCTTCGGTAGCTTTTAGCTCCCGCAGTTTTGTTTCTGCGTCGATATCGGCACTGAACTCCCAAGCCATATTGAAGCCGGTGTCGCCGCGCACAACGACACCAACCAGAGAGTCGTTACCGACGATGCAGACCTTCTCATAACAGCTGACCCAACGGGGAAGGCCAATGTTGTTGTGCCCGGAGACTGCCGCCGCACCGAACCAGATCGACAGGCCGGGATACTCGTCATGGCGCCAGACAGGCCAACCGTGGTCCCCGGCCATGGTCCCGTCAGAGGCACCGTGCCCTTCGCCAGCACCCACGGCTGCCGGTTGCTCCACGTAGGCGTCACCAAGCACCCCCAGGGTTCCAAACGCCCCGGGCAGTCCGTTGCAGCTGCCGCCAACAACCCGGGCCGACACGGTGAGGGTGTCCGTCGAAGCAATGTTGAGGTCAAGCGAACGGGTTTCTGCCCCAGTTAGAGTGAAACGGGATAGTTCGTTGGTGCCCGCGGCCAATGTGTATTCAACGCCAAGGCTGACGGGAACTCCAAAACGCTGTCCCACAACGGCATGAAATCCCGCATACTTTCCGCCCAGCGCATAGTTCTGCGTCGATGCCTCCGAACTGCAAGAGGCTGCCTGACTTGTGCTGTTGGTGAACTCGTCGCCTTGGGGGCCCAGGCGACGGGACACCTCCACGCCCGATTCGGCGGACCCGCTACTGGGTACCTCATAAAGCCAGGTGCGCTGGCCCTGGGTTGGCAGGTACCCGCCGTGGGGCAGAGTGGCGTCCATAGCCAGGATGAAGTTGGCCATCTGGAACTGGCTGGGCCCGTTCGTGGGCAAGTTGCTGTGGAAGCAGCGGCTTTGCATGCCCTCGAGCATAAGTGGAAATTGAGAAATACTGGCCTTCCCCGTGGCCAATCCGTCCAGGGCGAGGGAATCTACACCCAACGATGCAAGTGTTTTCAGTTCCTCTACAATGACGCCACCAAGCCCCGATTTGACCGCCTGGGCCACAGCCAGCGAATTCAGATAGCTCGAAGACTCGTTACACCGTCGGGTGTAGCTGCCCATAACTTTTCCGGAGACAGTCCCACTGGCGGAACCAACGTAGCCATTGGAAGAACTTGCCGGGACGACGGTGTCGCCAAATAAGGCGAAGTCCGCAGTTGTCTCATTATCGACAAATGGAATGTCGAAGAGCTTCTTCTGAATCACAATATGTGATCCAACAGTGGCGATCATGGTGTCCTTGGGCAGGTATCCGGGCTGGTTGCAATCCTGCTGACGTTCGGCAGCAAGACATTTCACGGCATCGGTCCCGGCTGGGATCAGGGAGAATCCGTTCAGGTAGGCCGTTCCGTATCGGGCGAGTTCGTCCACTAGGGTGGCGGCCATGGTCCCGCCCCACGGTGAGCCCTGGTGTGGGGTGCCCAGAGTGACAATACCGGCCAAAACCTCCGGGCGGCCTGCCCTATTCAGTGACTCCGCGGCTGACCGCAAGGCGATTCCGCCCATGGAGTGCGCCGCACCAATGACCCCGCCCTTGCCGCCGCCGGCGGAATAGGATTCGGCGGCACGCCTAATGTAGTCAGCCAGGCATGTGGAAGTGTGGCTCCCGACCGGCCACGTTGAATGCTGGGTTTCGTAGTCAAAGGCCAAAACCACAAAGCTGGTGCCAAGATACTTTTGCAGCATATCTACGGCAGTCGCTGACGACGAGGCGCTTCCGAGCCAGCCGTGCACCCAAACCACCGGCCGTCCGGCCATGGCTTCCGGAACTGCACTGGAATGCTTAGAGCAGTCTTCGGATGCGGAGGCAGGGGAAGCTGCGGCCACACTGAACACGGCATTGCCGGCAACGGCCAGCGCACAGGCAAGCATCAAGGCCACCCACCGTTGCCCCAGCCGCCCGTGCCGTTTGAAATTTAGGGGGTGTACGAAGACCCGTGCTCGGTGAGCAAACTGGTTGGTCCCGGCATTCACGGCAGTGTCCGTTCTGCGTACATGAGCTTTGGCGCCCCGTTCACCTGCACGATGCCCAGCGTCCAAAGAATGTCGCTTTTGTCCTTGGCCTGAACCTCCCACAGGTCCTGCGCCAAGGTGATCCGGGAGGACCTGTCCAGAACCAGTTCCAACGATGCGATCGTGACGGCGAAATCAGGATCGGGGCTCTCATTGCTGGAGAGGGGAAGTATGGCACTGATGCCGGCGGCGTCTCCTGAATTCAGTGCGCGTTGAATCGTCGTCTCATGCGCCTCAAATGGATCAATCGAGGCTGTTGCAGCGGCTGGAGAGTAGAAGCTTGGCGTGCTGGACGGATTTGTCGATGACTCAACGTCACCAACCCTCGTCAGGAACCAGGCAGCAACCGCGACAACAATGGTCAGCACTGCAGTCGTCCATGCCAGTATCCACTTGCGTCTGGATTCATTGACTATGCCGACCATGGGACTCCGTCCGTTGAAACGCTTATCGCGGTCAGTCTATGGCTCACGTTTACGGTGGAATCGGTCCGCCGTGCTGACTGTCACCTACTTGGGTGACGGCCAGCCAAACGCTAGGTGGGGACGTCGACGGCACCCGATGGGGTCCCGCGAGTGTTCGGGCCTCGAGCTTTCGTGGCGGTATGTCCATCCGGAGTCATTGATGTCTGAATGGTGCCCCTGACAGGTGAACAATATAGGCGGTTTCACACTTCCATTTCGAGTTGATGCTATCGGCGACTGGGTCGAGCCCCAGGTTGCACAGTTTCCGACATCGACCAACTCCGCAAGCAGCCCGAAGGCTATGGCCGAATCTTGTCGGATCCGACGACGAACCACTTGTTCAAGGTCTTGGCAACCGCGCAATCGGCGAAGCTGTTGGATGAGGTCAACAGAGCAGGGGCCGAATCCAGGGCCCATGTATGAGAGCGAACCGGGGAAGACACACCCCAGCACCGTGCCAGTTGGCCCCTCCGCGTCATTGATTTGGATGCCTCATTGCTGACTTCCTCATGGGGGAATAGGGGCGACGAAGGGATGGCGCCACGGGCACAAGATCCTGATCCGCACCGATTCTGCCGGTGGCACGCATGGGGTCGTAGTCTGGCTCTTTGATGAACGCTACGAATTCTCCTACCAATTCGTATACACGATCAGCGAGGCCGTGGCCGCTGTACTGGCGCACATCGCGCCGGCCGGATAGTCCCAGCCATACGAACCTGATGGCACGGGACGGGTAAGAGCGTGGGTGGCCGACATCATCGGCGGGGACACCAAACAAACTGCGGCCAGGCCCTCTGAAATTGACAGCAGCTCACCAGTCACGACCGCCAAAAGCCCCGCACCGGACACACGTTCAGCACGCTGCTTTCCCGGCCAGGGTGAAAAGATCACCTAAACCTGGGAATCCTATTTTCAACATCCGTAGGAAACAACAGAAAGAATCCAAGGACGGAAGAGACGACAAGAGCAATAGCCAACAGGTTCTGCGTGGCGATATGTGAATCCAGCAACCGCATCTGCTTTTCTTCCTCGCTCTCCAATCGGTCGGGTCCTCTGTACAATTTCATCCTCCCCGGGAGTGACATTACAGAATCCAGCTCACTGCAGTCATCGCCAGCATAAGCCGGAACATTCAGATTTCTTGCGGCCATCTGGCGACCAACATGGCTATTATTTACTCCAATTATCCATCGAAGGCCCGTAACATACAAAGTCAGGAATCCAATCAATACGACGCTAACCAATATCCATCGAAAGAAGTCGTATTTTTGCTCCGGGACATGCGCCACAACAGAATGTGGCAGCCATGCCAAAAATAGCCATTGAGCCAGAATCATCAATGAATCTTGCGCGGCGTTGGTTTGTGCGTCCGAGTATGTTCCCGACTCGACCGCACCCATGCGAAAAGCAGTAACAGTATTGCCCATGACCAGGGCAGCCACGACACCGTATGCAAATAGAAAAACGAAAAGCGAGTTCAAGAATGGAACAGCTGATTCACGCCCGCCTACGCCAACAGTGAGCGACCAGTTTACCAGCACAAACACGGCAACACCCATGAAGGAACTTGCGCCCAACCACCCCGGCGAGACACGATTGGAATGAAGCCGAATTCCGTTGTTGATAACACAAAAGAATGCGAAGCACCCGAGCAATGCAGACTGCATAATAGGTAGCACCGATAATTCTCCGGACAGCAGGGTATCACGGCCAAAGATTACAATCGATACCACCGACATGGCCACGAGCAGGACGCGATGCACTCCAAGCTGGGCCGTATTGGTGGAATGAGAAATCAATGTACGCATCTTAGAATGCAAGAGCAACATGACAACAACGACCACTATAATCGCAAGGCCGCAACCTATCAACGAGATGTCGGGAATCAAAACTTCTTGCTTAACTGTCCAATTGAATGACTTCAACGTCAGGATGGTTAAGCCAAGAATTGATGCGAATGCCGCGAGGAAAGACAAAGTCAACTGCAATCTGACTCGATTGACTGTAATGACAATGACTTTTGAATCCTTGAGTTCGGAATTTGCATCCGAAGATATTTGTGCCTCAATTTCTGTAATCGTGGCAAGCTCCGATTTCGCCATGCGCATTCCAGGACCGGCTAGGACCGCAGATAAGAGCCCGAACAACAGGGACATTACCGCACCACTAAGTTCCTGACTCTCAGACGCTGCCAGGGCGCCTGTCGTACTTGCCAGAAAGACAAAGGAGGTGACAAGCCATAGGTAATCATTTCCAATTTGCGCTGATCCACGAAGAAATACCCTAAGTGTCAGGACCAATCCGAAGATCAGGATGAACAACAGCGCCAATTGTGCCAAGTGCGCCCCCCGGCTTGGTGTCACATTCGACGCTGCAACTGGCAGAATTATAAAAAGGGCACCCGTGCCCATCGCTTCCAGCCAAACACCTGTGAGGCTTAGATCTTTCCTGAGCAGAGAGGCCCTGCTCCGGCGTATTTCATGTCTCTTGCTGGCCGTCAGCCCAAGAGCAGCGCCAATGGCCGCGGCGCTAAACACAAATATTCCGGCCACCGGATCGGGTTCCATGCAAACGATGACTATAGCTGCTGAAACGGCCATTGTGACACCGACTACGATTGGCCGAATGGTGTAGGTCCACTCCGACCCTGAAGCCCAGAATATGGAGCCTGTCATCACTAATGTACATGTGACCATGGATATAATCGAATAGGTGCTGGAAAGCGTTTGATTGGTTGGTTGGGAGTCATAAACCGCCAGTATACTGAAGGCCAATCCGGCAGCTATCGAAACGGCAACCGCCGGAGAAGCCAACAATCTTCTCACTTTCGCGATTGCATTGCGATCCCTAGTCGAGGCTCGCAATCGAATGATCACTTCAACCCACAACATCGCAATACCTGTTGATGCTACGACAAGAAAGGCCGCATGCCAGCTGCCGGCAAAATTGAGGACGTGCGGCCTCGGAATCGTCCAATTGAGGCCTGGTTCAGGATCCAACAGCCAACCGAGCACTACAGCACTGCTGCCAATAGATGCAATCAATAGCGACCAAATCCGATGACTCTTCTGATGTGGGCTTGGAAGTCGTTGTATTTGGTATACAAGCACTGCAACGAGACTAGGCAACAGCACAGCGTCACCCCAAGTAGCGCTCTTGTAGGCATAAAGACCTGGTGTGCTCGTGTCATACCTTCCGAATTGATAGAAGACAGCCATGGGGACAAATCCAATGAACAGCATCAGAAGTCCACATAAAATCGGCAGGAGCCTTGCAAAGGTCTGAAATCTATCGTTCATTCAAAGTTTCCTTAAACGCATGGAATTAGTGAAGATAGGTTTGCCTGAGTTCGCCGCATTGAGATATTCCCATCACGTCAATCTCCGCATCCGAGCACCAGTGTGCGTCCACAATATCTACTGGTTTGGAGATTAATCCTCTGGAACCACTTGTGACGACGATACTCAATTGAGTGATGATCTCAAGGGTCCGACTGTCGGTCTTGGTACACTTTGTCACTTCATTGGGTGACAAAACTGCCAAACAAATAGTGGTCTGACTGATCGATATGACCGTGAAACAGGTTATCTGGCTCCGGAATCAGGCGTTCTTGATCTCCAGTTGTCCGCGTAGGTAAAGAAATGCACTCCCGCGATCTGTTCGACCTTGTGTGGGGCCTGCCTTCGTCCCGGGACGTGAAATTTAGCGGGTGCCCCAGTCGTAGCGCTGCTTGTGCAGTTTCAGGTACATGAAGGTCTCGGTGGACAGCACCGTGGGCAGCTCCCGCATCCGGCCCAGCAGGCGCAGGAGGTGGTCGTCGTCCTCGCACACCACCTCAACGAGGAGATCATACTGGCCGGCCGTGAGCACAATGTAGCTGACCTCGGGGAATGATTCCAGCGCCTCGGCCACCGCCTCCATCCGCCCCTGGACCTTTACGCCAATCATGGCCTGCCGGGTGAATCCAAGCCGGAGCGGATCCGTGACGGCCACGATTTCCAGCAGCTTGCTGTCAATCAGCCGCTTGATGCGCTGGCGCACGGCAGCGTCGGAGAGACCCACCGATTCGGCGATAGCGGCATAGGAACGCCGGCCATCCTCCTGGAGCTGCTCGATGATCTGTTTGGAGATGTCATCGAGTTCGGTCTGGTTCAGTTCCGGGTGCATGGTCTTCACCTTATCTTCCCGAGCCGTCCGGCTCATGCCTTCCCGCTGATGAAGTCGGCGGCGTGTGCCACCGGGTGCGTGGTGGTCCGTCCGCGGTTCTCGGCCTTGTCGGCGGCGTTGTACGTGGCATAGAGCGACTTCACGGCCAGCCAGCGCAGCGGCTCCACTTCCCACTTGCGCACCCGCCGCCCCACCCAGGGCAGGGTGGTGAGCTCGGTGGTGCGGCCAAGAATGAGGTCGGCCAGGGTGCGCCCGGCCAGGTTGGTGGTGGCCACCCCGGTGCCCACATAACCGCCCGCCCAGCCAACGCCGTCGTCCGCCAAACCGACCGTGGCATGCCAGTCGCGCGGGACGCCCAGGACGCCCGACCAGGCGTGGTCAATCCCGATGCCTTCGACGGCGGGAAAGAGCCGGGTGAGCATGTCACCCAGTGCCCGGACGGTCTTCTCGGGGGTGTGGCCGTCGACGTCGGTGCGGGAACCAAATTTGTACGGGTCCCCGCGCCCGCCAATGGCGATCCGGCCGTCGGCTGTGCGCTGGGCGTAAATGTAGGCGTGGGCTAGGTCCGCCAGGGTCTCTGCCCCGTCCCAACCAATGGCCTCCCACTGCCCGGCGGCCAGCGGTTCGGTGACGATCATGGAGGAGTTCAGCGGGAGCCAGCTGCGCCGTTGGCCGGCCAGCCCCGCGGTGAATCCCTCAGTGGCCCGGATGACGTAGCGGGCCCTCACCGTGCCGCGGGTGGTCCGCACGGCACCCGGCCCAATTTCCACGGCGGGGGTGCCCTCGTGGATGGTGACGCCCAGCCGCCGGACGGCGTCGGCAAGCCCGCGGACCAGTTTGGCCGGTTGGATGCGGGCGCAGTGCGGGTGCCAGATGCCGCCTTTGACACCGGCGATCGCGATCCGCCCGGCCGTCTCTGCCGCGTCAAGGAACTGGGTGTCCGCATTGGGCCATTGCGCTTCCTGCTCCGCATAGGCAGTGAGGCGCTGCAACTGCGCCGCGTTGGTGGCAACGTTCAGCTCGCCGCCCTTGACGATGTCCGCGTCAATCCCCTCGGCGGCGGCAACATCCATCACTTCCTGCACTGTGCGGTTCATGGCGTCCTGAAAACGGACCACGGCCTCCCGGCCATGGGAGCGCACATAGCCCTCTCGGCCCCCCGTGATGCTGTTGGTGAGCCACCCGCCGTTGCGCCCGGAGGCGCCGTACCCGGCAAATTCCGCCTCACAGATGACAATCCGCAGGCTGGGGTCCGCCCTGGCCAAATAGTAGGCGGTCCACAACCCCGTGTATCCGGCGCCAACAATGCAGACGTCCGCGGCGGCGTCGCCATCAAGCTGGTTCGCCGGAAGCGGCACCCCGGAGCCGGCGTACCAAAAGGACACCTGGCCGTTGGCGGCCGTGCCGCGCTCAGCGCTCAAGGTTCACCATGACGTGCTTGACGCGGGTGTAATCCTCCAACGCATACATGGAAAGGTCCTTGCCGTGGCCGGAGTGCTTGAAGCCGCCATGGGGCAGCTCGGCGCTGATTGTCAGGTGGTCGTTGATCCAGACGGCGCCGAAGTCGAGTTGCCGGCTCAGGTCCATGGCCCGGGCCACGTCCCGGGTCCACACGCTGGAGGACAGGCCAAACGGGACGTCGTTGGCCCATTTCACTGCCTGTTCCTCAGAGTTAAAGGACTGGACAGTGATGACGGGACCGAAGATCTCCTCCTGGATGGCCGCATCCGCTTGGGCCAGCCCGGCCACCACTGTGGGCGCATAGAAGAAGCCGTCACGGTCAATGGCGTGGCCTCCGGTCAGTATTAGGGCATGGTCCGGCAGGCTCTCAACAAACGCCGCAACCCGGGCCAGCTGCCCGGCATTGTTCAGCGGGCCCATGTCTGCATTCTCCTCCGGGGCACCCACCGTGTAGCCGGCCGCCTCAACCGCCAGCGCGGCTGCAAACTCGTCATGAACGGAGGCCTCCACCAGGACGCGGGTGGCTGCCGTGCAGTCCTGGCCGGCGTTGTAGAGACCCGCCATGACGATGATCTTGGCCGCCTTGGCCAGGTCCGCGTCGGCAAAAACAAGCACGGGGGCCTTGCCGCCAAGTTCCAGGTGGGTGCGCTTGAGATCCAGGGCAGCGGACTTCGCCACCTCCATGCCCGCCCGCACACTGCCTGTGATGGATACGAGCTCGGGAGCGGCATGCTCCACCACGGCCCGGCCGGTGTCGCGGTCGCCGGTGACCACGTTGAACACGCCCGCGGGAAGCACCTGGGCGGCGAGTTCGGCCAGGCGCAGGGTGGTCAGCGGCGTGGTGTCGGAGGGCTTGAGGACAATCGTGTTGCCGCCCGCCAGCGCCGGGCCAATCTTCCAGATGGCCATCATGAGCGGGTAGTTCCAGGGCGTCACCTGGCCCACGACGCCGATCGGCTCGCGGCGGATGAACGAGGTCCGGTTCGGCACATACTCACCGGCGGCAGATGCATCCATGGTCCGGGCCGCCCCGGCAAAGAAGCGCAGCTGGTCCGCACACGGCGGAATCTGTTCGTTGGCGACCATGGCGAATGGCTGCCCTGTTTGCGCACTTTCCAGTTCAATGAATTCCGCCGCGTGCTCCTCCAAGAGATCGGCCAGCTTCAGCAACGCGGTGGCCCGTTCCGACGGGGTGGTCATCCCCCAATCCCTGGCTGCCGCCGCGGCGGCCGCGTAAGCGCGGTCAACATCGGCGGCATCTGCGATGGCCACCTGCGCGATCGTCCGGCCCGTGGCGGGATTGATGACGGACGAGGTGCGCCCGCTGGCACCGGCAGTAAAAGCGCCGCCAATGAACAGTCCGGGATTTTCATACATTGTTACAGTCATTACGCACCTCAGGGTGGTTGGTTCGCCATTGAAAAAATGTGGTCCATAGAGCGCCGCAAGAAAAAGGTGTAAGTCCTGAATCCGTGGAATTCAGGACTTACACCACGGAATACGAAGAATACTAAACAGCCTACAAGCAATATTGCTGTTGTAAAGGGGTCTAGCGCACGAACCCGTCGGCCACGGCCAGTGCCTCCCCGATCGCGTCCAGCCCGGCCCGCAACTCTTCCTCGGTGATGATCAGCGGCGGGCAGATGTGGATGCGGTTGTTGTTGGTCATGGGCCACACGCCGCGGGCCTTGCACGCGGCCACCACTTCGGCCATGGGACGTGCTGCCTCGCCTGCGGCGTTGAACGGCACCAGGGGCTCACGGCTTTCCTGGTTGGTGACAAGCTCCACCGCCCAGAACAGCCCCTGGCCGCGCACCTCACCCACGCTGGGGTGCTTTGCCAGCCACGATTCAAGGATCGGGCGGACCACGCGGTTGCCCAGGTCGCGGACGTGCGCCAGTACGCCGTCGCGCTCAAAGACCTTGAACGTGGCCACGCCCGGGGCACACGCCAGGGGATGGCCGGAGTAGGTCAGTCCGCCAGGGTAGGGCTTCTCATCAAAGATGGCCGCGATCTCATCGCTCATGACCACCCCGCCGAGCGGAACGTACCCGGAGTTCACGCCCTTGGCGAAGGAGATCAGGTCGGGGACGACATCGAACGCGTCCACGGCGAACCACTCGCCAATGCGGCCAAAGCCGGCCATGACCTCATCGGCGATGTAGACAATCCCGTACTTGTCGCACAGGGCGCGCACGCCGGGAAGGTAGCCGGGCGGCGGGACCAGGATGCCGTTGGTGCCCACCACAGTTTCGATGATGATGCCGCCAATCGTGGAGGCACCTTCAAGGACGATGACGCTTTCCAGGTGCTCCAGGGCGCGGGCACTTTCCTCCTCGGGCGTGCTGGAGTGGAACGGGGAACGGTAGGCGTACGGACCAAAGAAGTGCGCCACGGAGGCGGCGCCCGGTTCATTGGCCCAGCGGCGGGGGTCCCCCGTGAGCTGCATGGCAGTGGAGGTGGCACCGTGGTAGGACCGGTACTGGGCCAGGATCTTGGACTTGCCGGTGAATGCCCGGGCCATGCGCACGGCGTTCTCATTGGCTTCGGCGCCTCCGTTGGTGAAGAACACCTTGTTGAGGTTTCCGGGGGCCTTGGAGGCGATCAGGGCAGCGAGCTCGCCGCGCACGTCGTTGGCGAAGGCGGGCTGGATCGTGGCCATCTTGCCGGCCTGCTCCTGGATGGCCTTCACGAGGTCCGGGTGCTGGTGGCCCAGGTTCAGGTTGACCAGCTGGGCACCAAAGTCAAGGTAGCTGTTGCCCTGGTAGTCCCAGAAGGTGGAGCCCTGGCCGCCTTCCACGGGCAGCGGGTCAATCTTTGCCTGCGCGGACCAGGAGTGCAGCACATGGGTGCGGTCGTTGTGGCGGATGGTGCGTTCGGCGTCCGCACCCCCACTGTTCGGGGCCGCCGGAACGCTGGTCAGGATGTCAGTCATTGAAGTGTCCGTCTCTCTTTGGGGCCGCAGTTAGGAGTTGCTCGGGAAGCCGAGGTTGACCGAGGAGGTGGAGGGGTCGTTCCAGCGGGTGGTGACAACCTTGCTGCGCGTGTAGAAGTGCACGCTTTCCGGGCCGTAGATGTGGGCGTCACCAAACAGGGAGTCCTTCCAGCCGCCAAAGGAGAACGATCCCACGGGGACGGGAACGGGGACGTTGATGCCCACCATGCCGGCTTCGACGTCGAACTGGAAGGAACGGGCGGCGCCGCCGTCACGGGTGTAGATGGCGGTGCCGTTGCCGAACTGGTTGCTGTTGATCAGCTCCAGCGCCTCGTCGTAGGAATCGGTGCGGACCACGCAGAGCACGGGGCCGAAGATCTCATCGGTGTAGACGGACATGTGGGGCTTGACGTGATCCAGCAGGGTGACGCCAATGAAGAAGCCGTCGTTCTCGAAGAGGGTCTCGCGGCCGTCGGCGATCACCGTTGCGCCCTCGGCGGCGGCACCGGCCACGTAGGAGGCCACCTTGTCGCGGTGTTCGCCGGTGATGAGCGGTCCCATGTCCGTTCCTGCCGCCGTGCCGTCGCCAATCTTCAAGGCGCCCAGGCGGTCCTTGATGGCTGCGACCAGGTCATCGGCGATGTCGCCCACGGTGACCACCACGCTGACGGCCATGCAGCGCTCCCCCGCGGAACCGTAGGCCGCTGAAACGGCGGCGTCGGCTGCGTTTTCAATGTCGGCGTCGGGCAGCACCATCATGTGGTTCTTGGCCCCGCCCAGGGCCTGGACACGCTTGCCGGTGGCGGCAGCACGCTGGTAGATGGAGCGGGCAATGGGCGTGGAGCCCACAAAACTGACGGCTTTCACGGTGGGGCTGTCCAAGATGGCATCCACGGCTTCCTTGTCACCCTGGAGCACATTCAGCACGCCGTCTGGCAGCCCGGCCTCCTGGAACAGCTTGGCCAGGAAGATGGCAGCGGAGGGATCCTTTTCGCTGGGCTTGAGCACCACCGTGTTGCCGCAGGCGATGGAGCTGGCGATCATCCACAGCGGCACCATGACCGGGAAGTTGAAGGGGGTGATGCAGCCAACCACGCCCACCGGCTGCTTGATGCTGTGCACATCAATGCCGGAAGAGACCTGCTCGCTGTGTTCGCCCTTGAGCAGATTGATCAGCCCCGCCGCGAACTCCACGTTCTCGCTGCCGCGGGCAATTTCCCCGGCAGCATCGTCAAGCACCTTGCCGTGCTCGCTGGTGACGATGGCGGCCAGCTCGGAGCTGCGGTCCTGCAGCAGAGTGCGCAGTTTGAAGAAAATGTCGGTTCGCTTGGTCAGCGAGGTGGCTCGCCAGGCCGGAAGCGCTGCAGCTGCGGTGGCGATGGCATGGTTCGCGAACTCGGTGGTGGCGAAAGCCACTTCCTTTTGTTGCGCGCCCGTTGCCGGGTTGTAGACGGCGCCACGGCGCTCGGAGGAGCTGTCCTCTTGTCCGGCGATGAAGTGGGGAATCAGTTGCATGGTTTTTCTTCCTTCGGGGTCAATTGGCTTGAGTGGCAACGCGTCCGGACAGTCTGTTTGTCGCCCGATGTATGCTCTGTATGTCGATCATCACACGCAGAAATGGGACGATGAGCCTGAAAACCAACCGGAATTCCACTTCCAGCCGGACAGATCGTCCGGACAATCTCCCCACAGTGGCCGAGGTCCTCAGGCTGCCTGCCGTTGCCGGCGGGCTCCCCCGCGTACTGGCCGGACAGCCGCAGTTGGGCAACGCCGTCCGGTGGGTCCACGTGGTGGAGGCCCGGGACGTCACCGAACTCCTTGACGGGCACGAACTGCTCCTGGCAACGGGGGTGGGCTGGCCCGAGGGCGACGGATGGATGGCCGGCTACATTGCTGAATTGGCGGCCGCGGATGTGGCCGGGCTCGTACTGGAGCTGGGCTCCCGCTACCGGCAGGCGCCCGAACGGCTCGTGGAATGCTGCCTGAACCAATCGATGCCACTGGTGGTGCTGGAGCGGAAGGTCAAGTTTGTCTCGATCACCGAGGCAGTCCACGGGCGCATCATTGCCGAGCAGATGGGGGCGCTGCGGGCCCGAGATGAAGTCCATGCCCTCTTTTCCGGGCTGAGCCTTCGCGGGTCGCCGGCCGACTACATCGTGGCGCAACTCGGCGCCGTGCTGGGCTCCCCGGTGGTCCTGGAGGACATGGCGCACCAGGTCGTGGCCTTTGAGGCCTCGGGCAAGTCCGAAGAGGAAGTCCTGGGCTCATGGGAGAGCCGGTCCCGCTCGGCGCACAGGGCCCGGCGCGAACAAGCCACGGGGGACGTTCGAACCGCCACCATGGGGACCGAGGGATGGCTGGTTACCCCCGTCGAGGCGCGCGGCGCCCGCTGGGGCTACCTCGTGGCGTTCGACGGCACCCCCCACCCCGCGGGCCGGGCGCTCGTGTTGGAGCAGGCCGCCGTGGCCCTTTCGCTCAGCCGTCTCGCCGACGGCACAGCCGAGAACTGGACGCCCGCTGCCCAGCACTGGCTGCTGGCCTCCCTGCTGCAGGGCAGGTACCGCAGCGACGTGGCACTGGCAGCCCGGTTCGAGGCGATGGGGCTGCCCGTGGCGCAGCGCCGGCTGTGCGGCATCGCCCTGCGAACCCCGTCCGACATGCCTTCAAGTTCCGAGGTGGGACGGCTTGCCCGTTCAATGGGTTTTGGCGCGGTGGCCAGCTGGACCGAGCAGGGTGGCACAAAGGTGCTGCTGATCGCCTTGTCGCTGCCTTCGCCCCGGCAGGGGCGGGAGCACCCCGAAGCCGACATGGATGCCTGGGCCGCCAAACTGTCGGCCCTGACCCGGGAAACACCCGGTTCAACGGGCTCGCCCACCATGGCCGCCGGTGCAGTCGTTGACCACATTGGCGGCCTGGCCGCGTCGCTGCAGGAAGCCCTCGACGTGCTGGGTTCACTGCCCGGCACCGCCGCTTCCCCCCAACCGGCGACGCTGCACAGGACATCCGATCGGGCCTTGCGCCGGCTCATCGGGCAACTGCGCGGGGATCCGCGGCTGCAATCTTATGTGGAGCTCAGTCTGGGGACGCTGCTGCAACACGACGCGCACCACGGATCAGATTTGATGCAGGTCCTGCGGGCCTATCTGGCCCACCCAGGAAACCGGACAAGGGCCGCCGCCAACAGCCACCTGTCACGGTCCGTTTTCTATCAGAGGCTGGAAACCATCGGGGACCTGTTGGGTGTGGACCTGTCGGACGGCGAGGTCATTGCCGAGCTGCAGGCAGCTGCGATCACCTGGGAAGCCACGCAGGGCCGGGCGCCCGGGAATTAAGGGCAAGCGGGCAAGAAGTGTCAGCACAGTTGTCAACACTGTTGACAACCAATCCGCGTGAGCCTAGTCTCATCTTCACCCCAGCATTCAGTTGGCCGGGCCCCGGCCACTGTTGCGCATGTGGCGCAAGAGGACTACTCCCGATTGGACCCCCATGGAACTGCACTACCTGACCGCAACCAAGGCACAGGAACTTTTTGCCGCGCGGGAGCTCTCCCCCGTAGAACTGCTCGACGCCGTTGTGGCTCGCACGGCGTGGGTTGAACCAGCCGTCAATGCCTTGACTGAAGAGATGCTGGATGAGGCGTACGGTGCAGCCCGCGTCTCCGAAGCAAGGTTTGCCAAATCCGACCAGGTGCACGGCCCGCTTGAAGGAATTCCTCTGCTACTCAAGGAGGAGCAGCCCGTTGCCGGGCGCACGATTGAAGAGGGCTCCCTGCTGGAGAAGGGCACCATCGCCGAGCGCAGCCACCCGATCATTGACCGGATCCATGCCGCCGGCGCGGTGGTGCACGGGCGCACCACAACCCCCGAGTTCTGCTCAGCCCCCTATACGCACAGCAAACTGTGGGGCGTCACCAGGAACCCCTGGAACCTTGATCTCACCCCGGGCGGCTCATCCGGCGGCTCAGGGGCGGCACTGGCCGCCGGGGAAACCATCCTGGCCACGGGGTCTGACATTGGCGGTTCCATCCGAATCCCCTCCTCCTTCTGCGGACTGGTGGGTTTCAAGCCGCCGTTTGGGCGGGTACCGGGGATGGCACCCTTCAACCAGGACACGTACTGTGCCGACGGCCCCATGGGGCGAAGCGTTGCCGATGTGGCCCTGCTGCAAAACGTGATCGCGGGCCCGCACGCCACAGACCAGGCGTCACTGCGCCCCGCATATGTTCTTCCAGCGCCCAACGCCGCGTTGGCGGCAGGGATGCGCGTGGCCCTCTGCGTCAACCTGGGCGACTACTGCGTGGATCCGGTCATCGAGGCCAACACCCGGGCGGCGGCAGAAGCCCTGCGCAGTGCCGGCGTGATTGTCGACGAGGTGTCACTGCCGTGGAGCCGGAAGAAGCTGGTAGCCACGGCGTGGGCCCACTTCGGCGGCATCATGGGCCCCTTCATCAACGACGTGGCTGGGGCCAACAGCGAGCTGCTCATGCCCTACACGCTTGATTTTGCCCGGCGCGCAGCGCAGGCCGACACCTTCGCCGAAGGCCTCGTCGCCGAAGCTGAGATCTACGAGCCCTTGGGGCTGCTCCTGGAAGACTATGACGCCCTGCTCTGCCCCACCTTGGCAACACAGGGAATGGCGGCGGATTTCGCCGACCCGTCCGGACTCATCGACGTCGGCAACGAGCAAGTCACCTGGATCGAGGCCGCGATGACGCTGCCGTTCAACATTGTGGGCCGGGTTCCGGTGCTGTCCGTCCCCTCGGGCGTGGCCCCCAACGGGGTTCCCACGGGCGTGCAGATTGTGGGGCGCAGCTATGACGATGCCACTGTCTTCACGCTTGGGGCGGCCCTGGAGCAGAGCCTGGGACTGACCACCAACGATTCATGGTGGCCCCAGTTCGCGAAGGCAGCCACTTCCTAAACCGCCGCAGACCAACGGCGGGAGGCGGCAAACCCTGATGGGCTTGCCGCCTCCCTTGATTTTTGTGTGCGGTCAGGGCCGCGCCAGGTACACCTTGCGCAGGGGTTCGTGCACAACCCAGCTGGTGTGCATGCCCTCATCGAGTTGGCAAATGGTGCCGGGCTGCAACGCCAGCTCGCTTTCCGCATAGCCATTGGCTGCGTGGATGGTGACGGTGACCGAACCGCTGAGCACCACAAAGAGTTCCTCGGCCTCCACGTCGCGCATGGTGCCGACGCTCATTTCCCACAGGCCGTATTCAAGCCCAAAGGCCTCGCCCAGTGCAGTGGCCGCCGTGGTCGGCGCGCCGTCGAGGAGTTGCCCCGGGTCCAAGGCCTCATGGTTCAGGGGAATGGCGAACGCGTAGGCGGCACGTGCTGCCGGATCAGTTGGGCTCATGGGCCAGGTTCTATTTCAACGCCACCAATGGCTGCAACAGCGTCCGCCAGTGCCCCGCCACAGGGACGACGCAAGGCACCAATCCCGCTAACTTAATCTCAGCACTTGAATTTCGGCAGTGCCGGCGGAGGATAGAATCAAGCACATGAGCCAAGGAACAAAACGTGCCGACGGGATGAGCGTTTTTGATCCCGGGTGCACGTCCCGCTCGGTCCTGGAACACGCCACAGGCCGGTGGGGGGCGTTGGCGCTGGCCGCGTTGACCGACGGACCACTGCGATTCGCCGAGGTAAGGCGTGCAGTCACGGGAATCTCCGACCGCATGCTCTCCCAAACGCTGCAGCGGCTCGATGCCGACGGGCTGGTCTCCCGCAAAGAGCATTCCGCGATCCCCCCGCGCGTCGAATACGAACTGACCGAGATCGGACGCCCCATTGCCGGCAGCATCGTTGATCTCATTGAGACCATCTACAGCCAGCTTCCGGCCATCGTCACCCACCAGCAGGACAGGCGCGACTAGGCGAGCGGTTGCTCGATGGCCAATGGGAAGTCCCGGGCAAGGCGTCGTGCACGGAGGGTGGCCCTATTTTCCAGTCGTCAGGACCGCGGTGCGCCGTGCCCAATCACCACTGCCCGCTGCATCGAGGAGGAACCTTGCCACGTCGGCGCGGGCGACACGGGGAACGCCGGGCAGGCGGTCGATGGCCGCCAGGTCCAGGGCCTGGAAGGCAGGCGACTTGGCCTTGTTTGTCAGCAGCACAGGATACGCGAGGGTCCATTCCAGCGAAGAGGCCTTCAGAACCTTCTCCCCTGCTGCCTTGTCGGCAAAGATGGCCTTGCCGCCCCCGCTGTACATCAGCTGCGCCAAGCCAGACGCCTTCGGCAGCGAATCACCTACGCCGAACGCCGACATGACCAGCACCCTGGCGACGCCACTGCGCTCAGCGGCCGCCGTGATCACCCTGACTGCCTTCTCGCTGAACCCGTTGGGCTTGGCGCTGCTCAATCCCAGCATGCTGACCACCGCATCTGCATCCCGCATGGCGCGCGCCAACATGTCAACGTTCTCCACGTCGCCGACCACCACAGCAAGCCGCTCGCGTGGTGCCAGTTTTCCGGAGCTGCGTACATACGCCACCACTTCATGACCCTCATCCAGCGCATCGTCAACGAACAAGCCGCCCGTAGTGCCAGTGGCACCCAGAACAAAGACCTTCATCGCAATCGCCTCCTCAGTTCATTTTCACTAACAAAACGTTAGCACTATCTGTGTGGAAGTGGTTTTTGGTGTTGGAGGAACCCCCGCGCCAAACGACCAGGGACACGGAAGTTGTGGACGCATTCGACACTGGCCAACTGAGAGAGCACCACTCGACGGCTATTCGGCGCTCTCTGCCGAAGCGCACTGCCGAACCTGCCACTGCAAGTCCATGCCATAGTTCAGGCTGAGTTTGTCCAGGATTCAACGTGACGCTGGACATGTTCCCGAGACCGTTGTAGAGTCCTTCTCGAGCCCGTTTGGGCTCCGAGTATTGGGCATGTAACTCCTCTCGGGGAGGCAGGGACCTGAGCTCCGGCAGCGAACTTAGTTTCGTCCGGGTCTGGGTCCTTTTTTGCGCCCAGCCTGGCTGCCGAGGTTATCGAGTTCTTGGAGAGCAGTCGGCGACAAGCGGTCACGTAGCGTGTTTGAAGTTGTGCAACCACGTGGCATCGCAGTGTTTACGACTCCCGATGAAGGGTGTCATACCAGATCATGATTATTTACAGTCCGCTAGAAGGGGAACGTGTCGACCTAGGCGACGTTGACGATCCCGCATTCAGCAAGAAGATGCTCGGCGACGGTGTCGCCATCCGCCCAACCGGGAACCTGGTGTCGGCACCGTTCAGTGGTGGAGTCGTCAGCCTTTTCCCCACCAAGCATGCAATCGGGCTGGTCTCCGATGCAGGAGTTGAAGCCCTCATCCACATTGGTTTGGATACAGTGGCGATGAATGGAGACGGCTTCGAGGCACACATTCTGCAGGGACAGCGGGTAACCGCGGGGCAGCCATTGGTCACATTCAACACAGAGAAGATCATCGCGGCAGGATGCGACCCGATCACCCTGATCGTCATTACCAACATGCGCGACGTCTCGGAGATCGTGCAGCTTGGGGCAACTGAACTGGCGACGGGCGACCGGCTGCTGGAAGTCACCCTCTCCGATGACGCGTCGAGTCGGCAGGTGGAATCATGACCACCACGACTCTCGCTACCGCGATCGTGGACGCCGTTGGCGGCCCAGGCAACATTTCCAGTGTCACCCACTGCGCCACGCGGCTGCGGTTCAACCTGGTCAATTCATCGATCGTGAACCGTGCCGACGTGGACGCCATCGACGGAGTGATGGGTTCCGCAAACCGGGGCGGCCAGTATCAAGTCATCATCGGCCCTTCAGTCGCCGACCTCTACCCGCAGGTGAGCCAGCTCGCCGCCGCGCCCCTCGTGGAGGAGCCGACCGTGAAGCCAGCAGAAGAAACGAAAAGGGGCGGAGTGCTGACCCGCGGGGTGAACAAGGCGTTCGACACCTTGTCAGGGATCTTCGTGATGTTCATCCCCGTGCTGGTCGCCGCCGGCATGATCTCAGCCCTCCTTTCGGTGCTGACCACGTTTAATGTGGTCAGCACCGAGGACCCGACCTATGTGGTGCTCTCGGGCGTGCAAGCGGCGGTGTTCTTCTCCTTGCCCGTGTTCACCGGATACGCCGCCGGCGTTAAGCTCCGGATGAACCCGTTCGTAGGCATGGCACTGGGCGCGTTCCTGATCTTCTCCACCATCAACGCAGCCGAGGGTTTGAGCATCTTCACGATCCCGGTTCCGACGGTCACTTATGGTTCCACAGTGTTCCCCGTGATTCTTGGGGTGCTGCTGATGTCGTTCATCGAACGGGGCCTGAAACTCATCATCCCCGACATCCTCAAGGGCGTAGTCATCCCGGCCGTCACGCTGCTGGTGGGCGCGGTCGCGACCCTGCTGTTCCTCGGCCCGCTGGGATCGTTCGTAGGCCAGTACCTCGCAGGCGGCGTCACGTTCCTCAACGAGAACGCTGGCTGGGTCGCGCCAGCGATCGTGGCCACCTTGTTTCCACTCCTGATCCTGACCGGAATGCACTATGCGCTGCTTCCGATCGCTCTGTCATCATTCGCTATAGCCGGGTTCGACCCACTGCTGATGGTGGCCGGATTCCTGTCCAACATCGCCCAGGGTGGTGCCGCCGCCGGCAGTGCGATCCTCACGCGGGACAAGCAACTCCGTGGTGCCACGTTCGCGATGTCGTTTAGCTCCCTGTGCGGCATCTCTGAGCCGACCTTGTTCGGCCTCACACTGCGCAACAAGTTCCTTCTCCTCGCCGTGATGGCCGGTGGTTTGGCCGGCGGACTATTTGCGGGAATCACATCTGTGAAGGCATTCGGATTCGTAGGCGGGTTGCCATCCCTGCCACTGTTCATCGACCCCTCGGGTGGTTTCACCAACCTGATCTACATCGCCATCGCCGCCGCAATTAGTTTCACCGTCACCATCTCGCTGACGGTCCTGTTCACACGGAGGTCAGCCCGTGTCTGAGAGATTTCCTGATGGTTTCCTCTGGGGCGGAGCCATCGCCGCGAACCAGGCCGAAGGCGGGTACACCGAAGGCGGCAAGGGCCTAGGCATTCTGGATGTGATGGAGGTCGGCTCAAAAGACACCCCGCGACGCCGCACCGACGGCATTGAACCCGGTGTGCACTACCCCAGCCACCAGGGAATCGACTTTTTCCACACCTACCGGGACGACATCGCCCTGTTCGCAGAACTGGGGCTGAAAGCGTTCCGCACCTCAATCAACTGGACGCGCATCTACCCCACGGGAGTGGAGGACGAGCCCAACGAGGCCGGCTTGCAATTCTACGACGATGTTTTCGACGAACTGCTCAAACATGGAATTACGCCGGTGATCACGTTGCAGCATTCAGATACGCCGTTGTACCTGTCAGAGCAGTTCGGCGGCTGGACGAACCGCATTCTGGTGGACTTGTTCGCGAAGTACGCCCGGACGGTGTTTGAACGGTACCGGGACAAGGTGAAGTACTGGATCACGATCAATGAAATTAACGCGATCAACTACGTCACCTGGTTTGGGGCCGCCGCCGACGACCTCACTGACCAGCAGAAGGAACAGGCTTCATACCATTTGCTGCTGGCCAGTGCGGAAGCTGTGCGGATCGGCAAGCAGATCAACCCGAACTTCATGATCGGGGGTATGCTGACCGATGCGTACAGCTACCCGTACACGTGCAGTCCGGAGGATGTGCTTCTATCGGTGCAGGACAAGCACCGCAACATTTTCTTCAGTGACGTGATGGTGCGCGGCTACTACCCGGCCTACAAGATCCGGGAACTGGAACGTGGCGGAATCCTGCTGGCTACCCAACCGTCGGACGAACTTATTCTCTCCGAGGGTGTCATCGAGTTCCTCGCATGCAGCTACTACGCGTCGCATGTGTCCAGCACCGACGCCGACGAGATGATTCAGGGGAACCTGCTGCAGAACATCGCAGGAAAGGCGAACCCATATCTCCAACAGAGCGACTGGGGTTGGCAGATCGATCCGCTCGGTTTGCGGATCAGCCTGAACGACTTCTACGACCGCTACCAAATCCCCCTCTTCGTCGTGGAAAACGGGCTCGGTGCAGTCGATGACACAACCCACCCGGACGCGATCCAAGATGACTACCGCATCGACTATCTGCGCCGTCACATCGACGCAGTCGGCGATGCGATTGCCATCGATGGAGTAGAGATGATCGGCTACCTCGCCTGGGGCGTCATTGACATAGTCTCCGGAACCACGGGCGAAATGGCCAAGCGCTACGGCCTGATCCACGTCGACCGTGACAACGACGGCCATGGCAGCAACGCTCGGTTCAAGAAGAAGAGCTTCCACTGGTACCGGAAAGCAATCGACTCGAACGGTCGTGACCTCAGCACATGAGAAACCGACCCTCAGTACCTAGCCTGTCCGCCGTCGCACCCGACGGCGGACAGGCCCGGGGCCCTTTGCACGCACGCCGCAGCTTGAACAGCAACGCCGTTATGGTCACAGACCACACCGGCGCTGTCTTCATCGTCCTCGGCAAAGGAATCGGCTACGGAGTTCGGCCTGGTGACCAAATCGACACCAATCTCATCACCGAAACCTTTGTGCCCGACGCGAACAACCCCATCGACCAGCTGGCAGAGTTCCTTGCGGAAACGCCCATCGAATACGTTGATGTCTCACGCGCGATAGTCGACGCGGCTTCCGCCCAAGTTCAGCTCCGCGCCGCCCAGTCGCTGCTCCTGTCCCTCGCCGACCACATTTACTTCGCGATCCAACGCGCCAACGACGGTGTGGTGTTCCAGTATCCCCTGCGGTGGGAAGTTACCCAGCTTTACCCGCAAGAAGTGGCCCTCGGCCGCGTTGGCCTCGAGATTGTGCGTGCACGGCTCGGCACTACCCTCCCCGACGAGGAGGCAGTGCCGTTGGCCATGCACCTCGTCAACGCCCAATTCTCTGGGTCCGGCCTAAATCCCACCATTGAGATGACACGCCGCATCGGCGACGTACTTACCACCATCGAGGAGCAGTTGACCGTTACTCTCGACAGAAATGGGATGAACGTGGCCAGGTTCGTCACCCACTTGCGATACCTGTTCGTGCGCATCGAGAACAACCAGCTTCTCGACTCCACCGACCAAGCCATGATAGAGGCCGTTGCCACCGCACGCCCCGTCGCCTACCGCGGCGCGCAAGCCGTCAGATCAGTGCTCGAGAAGAATGGAAAATCGATCTCCGCTGAAGAGGTCCTCTACCTCGCTCTCCACATCGACCGCCTCACCCGAGGCCCCTCCACCAGGCGAAAAGGTGAATGAATGAAACTCACTGGCATCCCTCTCATCACCGCGCCCGCGGGACTGAACTTATCAGTCCAAGCTCTACATGCTCCGGACCTTCAGTGTTGATTGAAGGCCGCAGCTAGTTTTCCACGTCGGGCGGGGTGGCCATCTCGGTGTTGACGTCGACCGGAACCGGCGCGGCCACCCGCTGCTGGCTGGCACTCCAGCTGGCAAGGAAGTTGAGCTGTTCCTGCGCCTGGCTTTCCGGTTCGGCCGTGTAGGCGATGATGGTGAGGCCCTCACCGGGAATCTCGAGGGATTCCCCTGTCAATTCAATGTCTCCGACAAGAGGATTGTGCAGACTTTTTCGGGCCGAGCGGTGGAAGCGGACGTTGTGCCGCGCCCAGCGCTTGGAGAATTCGGTGCTTCCCGTGGCGAGGTCTCCGATGAGGCCGTTCAAAGCCTTGTCTTGCGGGTTGCGTCCGGCCTCGCTGCGCAGCGCTGCGGCCAAGTCGTCGGCGAGCGTGGCCCATTCAAGGAAGAAGTCCTGGGCGCGGGGGTCCAGAAACATGAACCGAGCGAGGTTCAGCGGCAGCGCCTCCGGGCTCAGAATGCCGGTGTAGAGGGCAAAACAAGTGCTGTTTGCAGCCACAATGTCCATGCGTGAATTCCGGACGTAGGCGGGCGCGCCTGTCATCCCGTCCAGGATCCGCTGGACCCCAGGCCGCACCTCGGCCCGAACCCGGCGTGTTCCGGGTGCCCTCGATGGTGCTGCCGCCCTGGCCAGGTCCAGCAGGTGGGCCCGTTCTGCTTCATCGAGGTTGAGCGCACGGGCAAGGGACTCAAGGACACTCTCTGAGACGCCCCGGAGGTTTCCGCGTTCCAGCCGGGCGTAGTATTCGGTGCTCACACCGGTAAGCATGGCCACTTCCTCGCGTTTGAGGCCCGGGACTCTTCTGGTGCCGCCGTATTCTGGCAAACCGGCTTGGGCGGGAGTGATGCGCGACCGGCGGCTCGTGAGGAACTCGCGGACGTCGTTGCTGTTGTCCATGAAATCAACTCTACGGGGGCCTTGGATGTCCTAACAGGAACTGGCAGTACACCGCACGGCAGGTCCTTCCACGCCTGGCCAGGGGCTGGTTTTCTTGTAACAACACCAGCCGCCATTCCAGCAAGGACACCATGCCAGTCTTGACCCTTGATCCAACGAAACACGCCGCCAGGCCCCGGGCCTCGCTCGCGGTCGCCATGCTGGGCTTCTTCGTCGTCGCCCTGGATGCCCAGATCGTCAATGTTGCCCTGCCCGAGATCCGCAACGATCTTGGCGGCGGGCTGTCGGGGCTGCAGTGGATTGTCACAGGCTACACACTCATGTTCTCGGCGCTGCAACTGTTCTCAGGGACATTCTCAGACCGGATCGGTGCCCGCCGCGCCTACGGCGCCGGAATGGTGCTGTTCACCGTGGCGTCTGCAGCGTGCGCATTCAGCCCTAGTTTGGGGGCCCTCATCGCCGGCCGAACCTTGCAGGGCATCGGCGCCGCACTGATCACGCCCAGCTCCCTGGCCCTCATCCGGGAGGCGTACCAGGACGCAGCCCAGCGAGGTCGGGCCATTGTGTACTGGGGTCTGGGCGGTTCGGTGGCCGCGGCGGCCGGCCCGGTGCTTGGCGGTCTGCTGACCCAGCTCGACTGGCGATTGATCTTCCTCGTGAACCTGCCCGTCGGGGCTGCTGCGCTCGTAGTTCTTGCCCGCGTCGCACCGTCGCCGCAGCGTCCGGCACCATTCGATTGGTTTGGACAAGTCACCGCCGTGGTGGCCTTGGCCAGCCTCACGTACGGCATCATTGAAGGCGCGCAGATCGGCTACGGAAGCCCCAGCATTCTTGCCCTCTTCACATTGGCCATGCTGTCCGCGATCGCATTCGTGCGGGCCCAAGCCAGGGGGAAACATCCCATGGTCCCGTTGGGCCTGTTCCGCTCACGCACTGTTTCCACCGTCCTGGCCATCGCCGTCGTCACCATGGCCGCGTTCTATGGTGTGGTCTTCCTCCAAAGCCTGTACTTTCAGCAGCAACGCGGTGCCACAGCGCTGGAAACCGGGCTGCTGTTCCTGCCCATGACAGCCCTTGTGGCACTGCTGAACCCCCTCGCGGCACGGCTGATGGTGCGCTTCGGCCATGTCGCCATGATCGTCGCCGGCCAACTGCTCATGGCCGTGGGCCTGGCTGGACTGTGGTTGCTTCCAGCCAACACCTCAATCCTGCTCGTGGCGCTCGTCATGGTCCCCGTGGGGGTGGGCGGCTCCTTCACAGTTCCACCAATCATCGCCCTTGTCATGGACCAGGTACCGGCGGAGAATGCAGGGACTGCCAGCGGGGTGATCAACACAGCGCGGCAGCTCGGCGGCTCCCTGGGTGTCGCGATCTACGGTGCCCTGCTCGCCGGCCAGGACTTCACAGACGGACTCCGAATCGGCTTCGGAACCACCGCCGTCGCCCTGCTCATCCTGGCCGCTGCGTCCCTGCCGCTTCGAAAAGCAGACCATCCACTGAGATAACGACAAGCCGCACCTGGCCCAGACCCCCAAGGAGACAAACTATGTACCTCGTTCCACCCACCCCCACAGCCAAGGCACCCCGGGAGCGATTCACCGGCGACGTCTACCTCAACACCTTGAACACCGCAGAGCCTCCATCCCGGCTCGCCGCGGCAATGGTCCGGTTCACCCCGGGTGCCCGCACCAACTGGCATTCCCACCCCCTGGGCCAAACCTTGCACTGCACCGACGGGGCGGGGCTGGTTGCCACCCGTGACGGCACCGTCATTCGAATGCGCGCAGGCGACACTGTCCACACCCCGCCCGGTGAGGAGCACTGGCACGGTGCCACCACAGACACCATGATGTACCATCTGGCCCTTGTGGAGCACGACGACGGGCGCAGCGCCACCTGGGGCGAGCCCGTCACCGAGCAGGACTACGCAACAGCCAACACCACCCACTAGCAGCACACAAGCAAAGGAAAATCCCATGGAAAACGTAACCCTCAACAACGGCGTCCAGATGCCCATCCTCGGTTTCGGCGTCTACCAAATCCCCGACGTGGACACCCAGGCCGCCGTCGAAGCAGCCCTCGCCGCCGGATACCGCCACTTGGACACGGCTGCCGCCTACGGCAACGAGGAAGCAGTCGGTGCCGCCATCAAGGCCAGCGGAATCGCGCGCCAGGACCTGTTCGTTACCACCAAGCTGTGGATCCAGCACGCCCCCGCCGGCAGCGTGGAAGAAGACACCAAGCGCTCCTTTGACAACTCCCTGCAACGGCTCGGCCTGGACTACCTGGACCTGTACCTGATCCACCAGCCCCTCGGGGACTACTACAGCGAATGGCGGGCCATGCAGAAGCTGAACATGCAGGGGCTGGCCCGGGCGATCGGGGTTTCGAACTTCCACCCCGACCGGCTCATTGACCTGATCGACCACAACGAGATTGTCCCGGCCGTGAACCAGATCGAAACCCACCCCTTCCACCAGCGCGCGACCGACCAGGCCCTGATGATCGAACGCGGCGTCCAGATTGAATCCTGGGGTCCGTTCGCCGAAGGCAAGAACGACTTGTTCACCAACCCACTGCTCGCGGCCATCGGTGAATCACACGGCAAATCCGTCGCCCAGGTGGTGCTGCGCTGGCTCACCCAGCGCGACGTGGTGGTCATCCCCAAGTCGGTGCGCCCCGAGCGCATGGCCCAAAACTTCGACGTCTTCGACTTCACCCTCACCGAGGATCAAATGAACCAGATCAGCACCCTGGACACAGGTGCCAGCCTGTTCTTCGACCACCGCGACCCCGCCATGGTCAGTTGGCTCGGCGGACGCAGGAACAACTAAGCCTTGATCTACCGATCTGGTTTCGGGGCGGCTCGCTTATTTCTCGCGCGCCGGGGAAAACTACGTCAAAGGACGGCGTACCAACCTCGAGGTCGGCGGCATCTGCAACTTCCGCCCACCACCTCGGCCATGAGCGGACTCGGCAGCACCTGGCGCTCCGTTCTGGACAGCGTCCTGCCCAGCGGCACCCTGGGCTCGATTGGCCAGTACCAGTTCACCGAAAAGGTCATTCTCCGGGTTGGCCCGCAGGCTTGCAATCAGGCTTCGCCGGTGGTGGTCCAAGTCCTTCTCGACCCCAGGGCGCTCGACCGCTGCCGCCAGCAGTGGATGGCTTGTCTTCGGAAGCCTAGAAATATCACATGAGAACGTGCCCGCCCCGATATTGGGGCGGGCACTTCGCTAACTCATCTAGTTGACCAAAGCCTTTGCGCCCTTCGACTCAACGGCCGGCACGCCGTCGCCTTCCTGCCCGTACAGCCAGTCGTTGTACTGGTAGTTGCCGTCGCCGCGGCTCTTGAACAGCAGGTTCCGGAGCGTGCGGGCCAGGCCGGAGACATGCCATGACTCGCCCCAGACGCGAGCTGTGCGCTGGACACGGGCCGTGCGGCCGGCGCGGGCTTCGTTGAAGTCCTTGAAGGCGCCTTCCCAGGCACTGGCGTCGATCCCGGAATCTGTAAAGACGGTTCCCTGCGTGACTTCCTGCAAAACGGCGGCATCTTCGAGAGCCTGGCAGGCGCCCTGGGCCAAGTACTGGAGCATGGGGTGGGCGGCGTCGCCAATCAACGTCATGCGGCCGCTGACCCAGTTCTCAATCGGGTTCTTGTCGTACATGGGCCAGCGGATGCCGGTTGCCAGGTTCTTCAGGGCTTCCCGAACAGCAGGAACACAGTCCTTGTAGGCCTCTTCCAGCTCGTCAACGCCACCGTACTGCTCCTCGCCACGCTCAAACGAGGGCGACTTGAATACGGCAACGGTGTTCAGCAGCTCGCCCTTGCGCAGCGGGTACTGGACCAGGTGGCAGTTCGGGCCGAGGTAGACAATGACGTCTTCCAGGTCGGCCTTCGGGGTGGAGTCCGTGATGGGCACCGTGCCGCGGTAGGCAACATAGGACGACGGAACCGGAACATCCTCTGAAACAGCCTTGCGCAGGGTTGATTTCAAACCATCCGCGGCCAGAACGGCGTCGGCCTCATAGACGTCGCCGGTGGCGGCATAGGCGCGTGCCTTGTCCCCCTGGGTCTCGACCTTTTCAACGAAGACGCCGTTGAGCAGCCTCACGCCGGACTCCTGGCAGGCTTCCAGCAGGATCCTGTGGAGGTCGCTGCGGTGGATCACCACGTAGGGGGCGCCGTAGCGCTCTTCGAATTCTGCGCCAAGGGTCTGGCGGGTGAGTTCTTCGCCGCTGACGGCGTCACGGAAAACCAAGTGCTTGGGCTGCACACCGATTTCCAAGGCCTTTTCCAGCAAGCCCCAGCGCTTCAAAACACGCGAGGCATTCGGGGCCATCTGCAATCCGGCACCCACTTCGCCGAACGCCGGAGCATTTTCAACGAGAGTGACACTGGCACCGTTTTCCCGCAAGGCGAGAGCCCCAGCCAAACCGGCCATGCCGCCACCGATCACCAGAACATCCTGTGCCGGAGTGGTATTGATCTTCTCTGTGGTGGAACTGGATGAGTTAGACATGGCTGCTTCCTACTTTTGTTGAAGAATTCGATGATGTGAATGGTGAGGGGCTGGCTTTGGCCCGGACCGAGATGACCCAGAGCAGAATCGCCGCAATCGCGGCGGCTCCGGCGAAAGCCAGGAAATTGGAGTTCACGCCAAGCCCGGCTGCGAGCAGGAATCCGCCCGCCTGGGGGGCCGCCACGGCACCAATGCGTCCCACGCCGAGTGCCCAGCCAAGTGCCGTGCCGCGCAGGTGGCTTGGGTAACGGGTGGCGACGGCGGCGATGATGAGGCACTGTGTGCCGTGGGTGCCCACGCCGGCCAGGACCAGCATGGCGTAGACAAGGAATACGGGCGGACCGGTCATGATGACCGCCAGAGCTGCTGCCGCGACAGCTGCTGCGACAATTCCGGTGCGGATGGGCCCAAACCGGCCACCGGCCCACGCCGTGATGACAGAACCAGCCACGGCACCCAGGTTCAGGGCGATGGCAAAGGTCAGCGCCGAGCCAAGGTTGTAGCCTGCCATTTGCATGAGGTTGGGCAACCAGGTGCCCAACCCGTACCAGGCAAACAAGGTGGCAACGGTGGCCAGCGCAAATAGGACGCTGGCACCCAGGTAGGGAGCCTTCAGCAAGGCACCGAAGCCGCCACGCTCCCCCGTCGAACGCGGAGCGGCCGTCTTGGGCAGGTACTTGATTCCCAGGGGAACAACAATGACCAGTGCCAAGCCGGCGATCAAGAACATGACCGGCCAGCCGAAGAGCGGGATCAACGGGATGCCAACCAGTGCCGCCAGGGTACCGCCAATGGGGACGCCGGACATCATCAAGGTGGCAATGGCAGAACGCCATTTCTCGGGCACCAATTCAGCCACGAGGGCGTTGGCCGACGGCACCAGACCGCCCAAACCAATGCCGGCGAGCAGTCGCAAAGCGCCAAAAACGTAGGCATTGGGCGCGAAGGCACATGCGGCGCTCAAAACCGAAAAGGCGATCGCGCAGGCCAAGATGGTGCGCCGGCGGCCCAGCGCATCAGCGAGCCGGCCGGCAACGATTGCACCAATCATCATGCCCACAAACGCCAGGGAGCCAACTGTGCCGGCAGTTGCCTTGGTCAGGCCCCAGCCGGTGTCGTTGATCAGCGAGGACTGGACGGTGCCAAAGACAATCAGGTCGTATCCATCAAAGACCACCAGCAGCCAGCAA
This sequence comes from Arthrobacter sp. HY1533, assembly GCF_027568515.1. GTDB lineage: Bacteria > Actinomycetota > Actinomycetes > Actinomycetales > Micrococcaceae > Specibacter. The sequence continues at coordinate 312,431 of NZ_JANKZF010000001.1, forward strand.
ACCAGAACGGCCATCAATGATGCACGCGGGAACTTGGCCGGCTGCGCTGCAGGCCTGGTTCGGGTCACACCGGCGGTTTTGCCTGTTGTGACGGGGTTGTTTGTGTAATCCATGCCATAAGGGTGGCCCACTTCACATTGGAGAGGCAATATAATTCTATTGTGCAGAATAACGAGTTTCGGAAAAAACCCATGTATCCCATCGAGGCCGTAGACAACGCCCTGCTCCTGTTGCAGCTGTTGCGCGACGGCGGCAAGCTGCGGCTCAAGGATGCGGCTGCCGAACTGGGCGTGGCCCCGTCCACGGCGCACCGGCTGCTGGCGATGCTTGTCTACCGCGGGTTCGCAGTCCAGGACGAGCACAAGAACTACGTTCCTGGAGTGGCCATTGGCGTGGGTCCTGCGGGACTTGGCTGGACAAGGCAGCTGAGGCAACTGGCCCAACCCCACATGGAGCTGCTCTCCAGCCAACTCAATGAGACGGTCAACCTCATGGTGCGCGTGGGCACCAAGGTCAGGTTCCTCAGTACAGCCGAAGGAAGCAACGCCCTGCGGGTGGGCGACAGGCAAGGCAGCGTCATGCCAGCCCACAAGGCTTCCGGCGGCAAGGCCATTCTGGCCGAACTGGATGCGGACATGGTGCACAAGCTCTTTTCCAGCAGCAGTGCCGAGATTGGCGGCGACCACATCACGGAAGTAGACTTTCCGGCTTTCATGCGGGAATTGGAGGCAATTCGCCGCAATGGTTTTGCCGCCAACTTCGAAGGCACAGAGGAAGGAATCAGTGCCTTGGGCATGGCACTGCACAACAATGCCGGGGACGTGGTTGGCGCCATCAGTGTTGCCACGCCCATCGCCCGCTTCCGCCCGCTCTTTGATGCCGGACTGGTGCAGTGCCTGTCCGAGGCCAGGCGCCAGCTGGAGCTGGACATTGCCGCCAACCCCGTCAACAGGGACTAAAGGCCGGATTCTGTCAGACAGAATATGTTTGATGCTTTGACCCGCCCCCACCTACTGTTGTGACGAGAGCAACATTCTTGTCCATCAAAAACAGATCACAGCAGGAGGCCCCCAAGTGTCTATCGACGCCGATAACATCACGCATGAGTCAGTTGCCGCCGGGCAGGGCGTGCCTGAGGCGACGCCTGAAGAGGCCGCCGCGTTGGAGGTGTTGTATCAGGATTTTGAGCAGGAGAACTTGATTCCCCTCTGGACGCAGATCGCTGATTTGATGCCGATGGTGCCCACGCCCAAGGCTGTCCCTCATGTGTGGCGCTGGAACACGCTGTTGCCTTTGGCTGAGCGTTCCGGTGATCTGGTGCCCGTGGGTCGCGGCGGAGAACGCCGGGCGATTGCCCTGGCGAACCCGGGCCTGGACGGCAAGCCCTATGTCACCCCGACGTTGTGGGCAGCCATCCAGTACTTGGGTGGACATGAAACAGCCCCCGAGCACCGGCACTCCCAAAATGCCTTCCGCTTCGTCGTCGAGGGCGAAGGAGTCTGGACTGTAGTTAACGGTGACCCCGTCCGCATGTCGCGTGGCGATTTCCTGTTGACCCCGGGTTGGAATTTCCATGGCCACCACAATGAGACTGATCAGCCCATGGCCTGGATCGATGGCCTGGACATCCCGTTCGTGCACTACACCGATACTGCGTTCTTTGAATTCGGCACCGAGCGGGTCACGGATGAATCAACTCCCGACATCTCCCGATCAGAGCGCCTCTGGGCAAACCCCGGCCTGCGTCCGCTCTCTGGTCTGCAAAACACCATCTCCTCCCCCATCGGCGCCTACCGTTGGGAACACACCGATCGGGCCCTGGCCGAACAACTCCGCCTCGAAGATGAGGGCCACCCGGCCACTGTTTCCCAGGGCCACGCGGCCGTGCGATTCGTGAACCCGACCACCGGCGGCGATGTCATGTCCACCATCCGGGCCCAGTTCCACCGCCTGCGTGCCGGCGCCTCGACGGACACTGTCCGTGAAGTCGGCTCCAGTGTCTACCAGGTCTTCGAAGGCCGCGGCTCGATCGTGATCAACGGCGAAACAAACAACCTGGAAAAGGGTGACCTGATCGTTGTCCCGTCGTGGGCCGCCTGGTCGATCCACGCCGACACCGAATTCGACTTGTTCCAGTTCGGCGACCACCCCATCATCGAACGCCTCAACCTCAACCGCAGCTTCATCGAAGGACGCACCAACTCATGAAACTTCTGACTCTCCGCACCCCCAACGGCACCACCGGCACCCAGGCGGTGCGCCAGGACGACGACACCCTCACCGAAATTGACGGCTACGCGTCCGTTGGTGAGCTGCTGAAGAACCCGGAATGGAAAGCTGTCGCCGCAGCAGCCACCGGCGCAACCCACGCCTACGACGGCGCTGACTTGGCCGCCGTCGTCCCCGCACCCGGCAAGATCATTTGCGTGGGCCACAACTACCGCAACCACATCAAGGAAATGGGTCGGGACGTCCCGCCTTACCCCACCCTGTTTGCCAAGTACGCCGAGTCCCTGATTGGCCCCAACGATGACTTGGCCCTGCCGCCGGAATCAGAGTCCGTGGACTGGGAAGCCGAACTCGCAGTGATCATCGGCAAGCCCGGGCGCCGCATCGCCGAAGCCGATGCCAAGGACCACATCGCCGGCTACGCCGTGCTCAACGATGTCTCCATGCGCGACTACCAGTTCCGTACCATCCAGTGGCTTCAGGGCAAGACCTGGGAAAACAGCACACCGTTCGGTCCGGCCCTGGTCACCACCGACGAGTTCACCGCCGGCCCGCTCATGACCAGCGCGGTCGACGGGGAAATCATGCAGTCAACCCCCACGGGCGATGTTGTCTTCACCCCGGAATTTCTGGTTCACTACATCTCCACCATCATCACCCTCAACCCCGGCGACGTCATTGCCACCGGAACTCCGGGCGGCGTGGGCCACGCCCGCGAGCCCAAGCGCTACCTCGCCGAGGGCCAGATCCTGGTCACCAGCATCGAGGGCCTGGGTCAGCTGAGCAACAAAGTGGTCAAGGAAGCCTGATGGTCGCCCGCCACGATTTGACCACCGATCCGCGCTTGCAGGACGCCCTCCTGCAAGCGCGGCGCGGTACCGCGTTCTTCGCCCGGAAACTCAACGAGCTCTCCGATGACGAGCTCGACGGCGATTCGCTGCTTCCCGGCTGGAGCCGCCGACACGTGGTCGCGCACGTTGGCTACAACGCCCGCGCGATTGCCCGGCTCATCGAGTGGGCAGCGACGGGGGTGGAGACGCCCATGTACCTCTCCCCCGCGGCACGCAACCAGGAAATCGACTTCGGCGCCACCCTGTCCCCCATTGCACTGCGCAACCTGACTGACCACGCCGCCGTGCACCTCAGCGTGGAATGGCGCGACCTGCCCGATGCCAACTGGGGCAACCAGGTCAAAACCGCCCAGGGCCGCACCGTGCCGGCTTCGGAGACCGTGTGGATGCGCACCCGCGAAGTCTGGATCCACGCCGTCGACCTCAACAACGGCGCCACTGTTGGCGACATTCCGGCACCCATCTTGGAACGGCTGTTGACCGATATCACGAGCGCCTGGAAAACACGCGGCACTGATGCCGGTCTCATCATCGCAGTTGAAGAAAGCAGCATCCGCTACGGGGATACTTCCAACCCCGACGCCGTCGTTGTTTCCGGACCGCTGGCAGCCATCACTGCCTGGGCAACAGGCCGCGGCACCATCCCCAACACACCCATAGCACCCGCCTGGATGTAAGGCTCAGGCGAACGTAGGCACAAGCAACAACAAGATGGTGGGACTCCTCCGAGTCCCACCATCTTTACTATCAGTCCCTGAAGCTTCAGCCGATCTGCAGTTCTCCCATGTCGCCCCACGCATCGCCGTCGACCTTGCGGGAGACGATCTTGGGCGTGGACGCCAGCGCGGGGCGCATGGATTCCAGGCCGGCCTTGAAATGGTCGCTGTTGACGTGGGCGCCGGCGGCGTCGTCGTCCAGGAATGCTTCAACCAGGACGAATTCGCTGGGGTCCTCGACGCTGCGGGACCAGTCAAACCACAGGTTGCCGGGTTCCTGGCGTGTGGCGGTGGTGAACGGACCCACGAGGTCCATGAAGTTTTCGGTGTAGTCGGGCTTGGTCTGGAATTTTACGACGATAAAGTACATGCTCCAATGCTAGGCAGGGCACCAGCACAGCCGAAAGTTCCTCTATCGGATAATGAGAATCGAGCAAAACCAAGCCCGGACTTCACCAGCCGCGGTTGCGCCATTCCGGCAGGGCCGGGCGTTCGGCGCCCAGCGTGGTGGCATCGCCGTGGCCGGGAAGGACGAAAGCGTCATCGGGATAGACGCCAAAGAGGCGTTCCTCAACGTCGTTGAGCAGCGAGGTGAATCGTTCAGGATCCTGCTCCGTGTTGCCCACCCCGCCCGGGAAAAGTGAATCCCCACTGAGAATCACTGTGGCCCCACTTCCTCCCCCGGCTTCCAGCACGTAGGCGATGGAACCCGGGGTGTGGCCACGCAGATGTACCGCCTTGAGCACCAAGCCGTCAACATCCACCACGTCGCCATGGTCCAGCAGTCGGCCTGTGACAACCCCGGATTCGGCCTCGATGGCGGCCGAGTCGGCCCTGCCTGCCACAGTTGCGGCGCCCGTCTCTGCAGTCAGCTCGGCCAGGGCGCGCACATGGTCCCAGTGGCTGTGAGTCGTGGCAATGAGCTTCAGTTCCGTAGGTTCCTGCGAGTCGTTGGCAGAGGCGTCCAGGAGTGCGCGAACGGCAGGGGCATCGTCCGCGGCGTCAACCAGGATCTGGGCTCCTGTGCGCTTCGCCGTGAGGAGGTAGACGTTGTTCGCCATGGCTGAGACGGCGATACGTCGGATAACCACCGATGGAAGGTCAAGAACAAGGGTCGATACATTCATGGCTCAAGGCTAGCGCGGGTCGCGGCCAAAGGCCTGCCCCTGTTCTCAAAATCCGAGAGCAAACGTTCCGGCACGGTCCATGGTCGGCGAGTCTGGGAACGTCGCATCGAGAATTCCTCTGATGCACGAGCTCGAGGAGGAGCCACGTGAAAGCCCTGAGACTGCATGAATATGGAAAACACCCCACGCTGGATGAAGTCGCCGAGCCGAAAATCACCGGCCCGTGGGATGTGATTGTCGACGTCGGAGCGGCAGGCCTGTGCCGCACCGACCTGCACATCATCGAAGGCCAATGGTCAGGCATCCAGGACCCCCATCTCCCCTACACTCTCGGCCACGAGAACGCGGGATGGGTCCGGGCGGTGGGAAGCGCGGTCCAAAACGTCGCCCCTGGCGACGCAGTGATCATGCACCCGCTGACCAGCTGCGGGCTGTGCCCGGCATGCCGCGTGGGCCAGGATGCACACTGTGAAAACGCCACCTTCCCCGGCGTCAGCGTTGACGGCGGCATGGCGCAGCAACTGCTGACCAATGCCCGAGCGGTTGTAAAGCTCGACGCCGGACTGGAACCGCGCCACGTCGCCGCCCTCGCCGACGCAGGCCTCACCGCCTACCACGCAGTGCGCAAGGCTTCGGAACTCCTGCACCCGGGAACCCACGCCGTCGTGGTCGGCGCCGGCGGACTCGGCCACATTGGGGTCCAAAGCCTGGCCGCCATCACCTCGGCCCAAATCACCGTGGTGGACCGTTCCGAGGAAGCCCTGGAACTGGCCTCGAAACTCGGCGCCCACAACACTGTTCTGGCCACGGATGATGTCAGTGTCCAAAAGCAGGTCCAGGACATGACCGGCGGCGGAGGCCATGTGCTTTTCGATTTCGTGGGCGAGGCCGGTGCTGAATTGCTGGCCCCCAGTCTGCTGCGGAACCGTGGATCACACTACGTCATCGGCTACGGAGGCGCCGTCAACGTCCCGACCATTGACATCATCTCCCGCGAAATCAACATCGTGGGAAACCTGGTCGGCACGTACAACGACCTGGTGGAACTGATGACCCTCACCGCGGCGGGAAGCATTTCCCTGCACACCGCCGAATACCCCCTGGACGCCGCCCTGGATGCCATCGCAGACCTTGAAAACGGACGCATCCGCGGCCGCGGCATTCTCATTCCCTAACCCTGCAACGCCAACACCCTCTAGGAGAAACCATGACAACCACACCCTACGACTTGATCGCCACCGTTCCCGGCTTCAGCGTCAGCAGTACCGACGTCAAGGACACCGAAGTCCTGCCCACACCCCAGGTCAGCGGCATCTTCGGCGCCGGCGGCTCTGACACCTCCCCCCAGCTCTCCTGGTCCGGTTATCCGGCCGGGACCAAGAGCTTCGCGGTCACGGTTTACGACCCCACGGCACCGACCGGCAGCGGATTCTGGCACTGGGCTGTTGCCAACATCCCCGCCTCTGTCACAGAGCTGCCCACTGGCGCGGGCGACGGCGACGCCTCCTCCCTGCCGGACGGCGCCCTGCAGTTGAACAACGACGCGAGCCTGAAGCGCTACCTGGGTGCCGCCCCGCCGGCCGGCAGCGGCAAGCACAACTACTTCATCGCCGTCCACGCCCTTGATGTGGAAAAGCTTGACCTTCCGGAGAATGCCACTCCGGCATTCCTGGGCTTCAACCTCTCAGGACACACACTGGCCCGCGCCGTCATGACCCCCTGGTGGGAAGCCAAGTAAGAGCGCAACGCAAAGGGTGGGTGGCCGGAATATCCGGCCACCCACCCTTTTCGCATTCACCGACCGGTTCGGAAGTACTTGCTGACCACGTTGGCCGTCTCCCTCAGGGCCAGTTCGACGTCGGCCTCCTTGCCCTGCATGAGGTGGCTCTCGGTGCTGACGGCAACGGACCCAACCACCATGCCTGCCCCGTTGTGCACTCCGACCGCTGCACACGTCTTTCCCGGCACAAACTCTTCATGTTCCCAGGCGATGCCATCGAGCATGACGGTCTCCAAATGGGTTGCCAGGGTCTGCGGGTCCGTCATGGTGTTCGCCTGGAGCCGTCGCGTTCCGTGCACGGACAGATACTGGTCCCGCTGCGGCGTATTCATTCCTGCGAGCATGATCTTGCCGAAGGCCGTGGCGTGCGCCGCTTCATGGAAACCGAAGCTCAGGGGTGTCAGTCGGGGATGCTGCGGTGAATCGACAACGTAGGCGACCACCACATCCGCGCCCCGGTACACGGCAAAGTAGGCTGCCATCCCCACACGTTTGTGGAGCTCAGCAATGACGGCCTTGACGGGGGAAGGGACACCAATCTGGCGGTGTAGCGACACAGCCAGCTGGTGCGGTTTGTAGCCCAGTTCAAATCGGCTCTGGTCCTTCAGGTGGACCAAGTATCCAGTCTGGACGAGGGCCTTGGCCAGCCGGTAAACACTGGGCATGGGGTAGCCCAGGGCATCGGAGACCTCTTTTGCGCTCGCTCCCCCGCGTTCGGCCACAAACTCCAGCACCGCAAATGTCTTTTCCAGGGGCGATGACTTCTCATCATGCTCCTCTTGACGCCCGGTCAATAATTGAAGTGTCACAAGGCACCACTTTCCAATCGTTGCTCTCAATTTCCATTATCCACCGGTGGCCAACGGCTGGCCCTGACTTCACAGTGCCATGACGGACATGGCAAGGATCATGCAGGCGGAACACAATGCGTGGGGGGCCATTCCGCGTCGGCGTTCCAGCACGGCCGGCAATGCCATGACTGCGGCACATACGGTCCAGCCCAGCAGCACCAGCATGTTCATCAGCCCACCATCAACAGCCGCCATGTGGCCCATGTGGCCTGACATACCGCCCATCGGTGCCCCGTCCCCGTGTGACTGCCCACCGTGGTGTGCGGTCATCATCAACAGCGCCAACGCCATAAACCCTATGTCCACGACCACCAGGCCGGCCACCGATTTCTGTGAGCCGGTCAGGGGCTCCCGGGCCTTGACCCGGTTCCGGACGATGACGGCCGCGGCAGGCACCAACAGGCTGATGGTTGCTGCGGCGCCCATGCTCGCTGAAAAGGCGGGAAAGGCCAGCACCGCCAGCATGATCGCACCCATGACCGCCGCCGTGGCGGCCAGGAGCCGGGAACATCCTGGACGTCCGACGGCCGCGGCCATACCCACGAGAGTGAGTATGGCCGCAACAATGGAAGTCGTCAGTGGCATGTTTGCCCGTGCCCGCCGGACTCGGGCTCGGTCTTGCAGTGGGATGACGACGCCGGCACATCCAGGGTTGGGTTGCGGTCAAAGAAGCCGTGCGGCTTCAGCGTGAACTTTGCGTAGTCCACCGGCATGACAGGCCAGTCCTCGGGCCGCGGGAAGTGGGTCGGCCCAAAGGTGTGCCACAGGACCACGTCCTCGTTTTCCAGCGAACGGTTGGCCTTCTGGAATTCGGGGATTCCGCCGCCGCCGCTGTGCTGGTTCGGGTAGTCACCTGCCGAATAGCGTTCGGCCGGGTCGTACTGGGTGACCCACAGCTGCTTGGTGGTGAACGCGGCGCGTGAGGTCACCGACGCCGTCGGATCGGCCAACAGCGTCGGGTTCTGCTCCGGGTACAGCACGTAGGAGACCGGCTCACCGAATCGGTTGAGGCTGCCCGGGTTAGTGATGTGCCACGTCCTGCCCACGCTGGCGTCGGCCATGCGGCCGCCCTCGGACTCGCTCTTGATGGTGGTGGCGGCATTGGTGAACGCGTTTCCGTGTTCATTGCCGGGGCCCACGGGGACGCGCCGGGCTTCAACTTCCTTGACGGTGTTCTTGGTGCCGTCAACCATCATGTCCAGGCGTGCCGAGAAGAGGTGCTGGTGGTAGGGGGCTCCCAGCCCGGGTGCAACCTCGTTCGCGTAGGGGTAGTCCTTGCCGCGGTAGGAGGATGTGAACAAGATGCCCGTCAGCTTTGATTCGCACTCGATGGTTCCGTCGAGGTAGAGGTACCAGAAGAACCCGTAGTCGTAGTTGCCAACTGTGGTGAAGAAGGAGATTACGAGGCGGCGCTGCCGCCGTGTCTCGTTGGATCCGGTGACAAAGTCGGAGTGCTTCCAGAGGATTCCGTAGTCTTCCTCGTGCATGCAGATGGCGTTCTTGATGGTCTTCGGCCGGCCCTGCTCGTCCATGATGACACCGTCAAAGTACTGGATTTCCCCCACACAGTCGCAGCCCAGTTCCAGGCTGTTGGTGTAGCGGGCAAACATGTACTCGCCCGTGTCGAAGTAGTTTTGCCAGAAGCGGACGGGGCTGGGGTCTGCGTAGGGGACGACCATTTCCGCGATGGAGGCACGGTAGATGATGGGCCGTTCCTTTTCCTTGTCCTTGAAGGAGAGCTGGCGCAGGATCAGTCCCTCGCGTGCGTCGAAGCCGATGCGGAACTTCCAGTTTTCCCAGGTGACCACCTCGCCGTCGACCTGGTAGGACGGGCCTTCGGGCTGGATGATTTCCAGCGGCTTGAGGCTGGTGCGCTCGGGGCCACGGAAGTCGGGGTCGTCGTAGTTGCCTGCCTCGGCCGGGACCGGCAGGTCCATGAAGTCCACAAGCTTGATCACCCGGCCTTCGGTCATGTCCACGTAGGCACACAGGCCGTCGACGGGGTGGGCCCAACATGCGTCCTTCGGGTGGTCCTGCATGAAGAACAGGGACCGGGCGACGCGGTGGTTGATTTCGTCCTCAAAGCCGTAGTGGCCGGCCGAGAGGGGGATGGAAATGACCTTGGCGGCGTCGATGCCGCGCTTCTTGATGGCGGCCTGGAAGCCGGCATCGGCCTGGATGATGGTGCTGATGAGCTCGAATTCCTCATCGAGAATGGCAACCTGACCGTCCTCCGGGGCGATGTCCTTGACGGAAACGACGGCGGACCCGTTGATGTCGACGATGACATCCCTGGAGGTTCCATCGGCCAGGTCAATCAGGACAACGCGTGCCCAGCGCCGGACAGCGTCACCGGGTTCGAAGGCCAGGACTTCGTTCTTGTGGGGTTCTTCGAGTCCGGCGTGGACGAACCGGGTCGAGTCCTGGAGCAGGCCGGCATCGGCGATGATGCCTCGCAGGGATTCCATTTCGTGGACGGTGAGATTTCCCAGTGGATGATCGACGGCATTCATGGTGTTTACCTTTTCACTTTCAGATATTTGCGTTGACATGGTTTAGTCCTTGTCCATGAGGAGGGAGTGTTCGGAGTACACGCGGGGCAGTTCCGCGTCGGTGTCTTCAAGGGTGACGCGGCCCACGAGGGCGTAAATTTCAGGTCGCTTGGCCCGCAGCCAGAAACCGAGGCCCAGCCCGGCCAGGACAAACGCCCCGACAATGTAGGGGATGGCAATGAATATGGGGTCGGAAACGGCGCTGCCGGCCGCAAACGCCGCGTTCTGCAAGAGCAGGTAGCACACGTACAGCATGCCCACCCCGCCCAGTCCCGGCGCCAGGAACGTCTTGAACCAGTGGGCGCTCTCGGGATGTTCCTTGCGTCCGTGGAAGTAGCCGATGACAGCAAACGCCGCCATCGCCTGGACGATGAGAATGGCACCTGTGCCAAGAATCGCCATCAGGGTGTACAGGCCGGTGTAGGGATCGCGGCCCGTGGCAAAGAAGAGCAGGACAATCACGGTGGCCAGGCCGCTCTGCAGGAAGCCGGCAATGTGCGGCGAACCGTGGCGCGGGTGGGTCCGGCCAATGGTTTCGGCCAGTCCGGGCAAATGCCCCTCACGGCCAAGTGCGTAGATGTAGCGAGCTGCGCAGTTGTGGAATGCCATGCCGCAGGCGAAGGATCCCGAGAGCAGCAGGATCTGGAACATGACCACGGCCCAGTGCCCGATGTTGCTCTCCACGGGTCCGAAGAAGATCCACGGCGCCGTCGCACTGTCCTGGGCGAGCGCGATTGCGTTCTGCGGCCCGGTGCCAACAATGGCCAGCCACGACACGAGCACGTAGAACACGCCGATTCCGAGAACCGAGGTCATGATCGCGATCGGAATGATCTTTTTCGGGTTCTTGGATTCTTCCCCGTACATGGCGGTCGATTCAAAACCGACCCATGACCAAAAAGCAAAGAACAGTCCCACGCCGGCAGTGCCTGCGGCCGCAACAGTTGTCCCTGTCATCGGGTTCTGGAATGCGCCCGTCACGCTGCGGAACGCACTGAGTGGATTCAGGGATTCCAGCGACCATCCTTGGGGGCCGCCGCCATGGGCCACGACAGTCACGGCCAGCAGTGCCAGCATGAAGACTTCCGCCACCAGGAAGACGCCCAGGACCTTGGCCGCCAGGCTCAGGTCAAAGTAGGTCAAGACCGCGTTGACAACCAGCATGCCGATGGAAAAGTACACCCAGCTGATGTCGGCGTGAAACAAGTCCATGGCCAGCTGGTTGCCGAAGTATCCGAAAATGCCAACCAATGCGGCTTCAAAAACGATGTACGCCAACGAGGTGAGCAGGCCGCCCACCAAACCCGGGATGCGCCCCAGCCCCTGGGAGACGAACCCATAGAAGGCGCCTGTGGAGGTGATGTGCTTCGCCATGGTGGCGTAGCCGATGGCGAAAAGGCCAAGAACAATGGTTGCAACCATGTACCCCGCCGGGGCGCCGGCACCGTTGCCGAATCCAATGGCGATCGGAACGTTGCCAACCATGGCGGTGATGGGGGCGGCCGTGGCCACCGAAAGGAACAGGACTCCGATGAGTCCTATCGAATTGGCCTTGAGCCGGTGCACTTGCTTGCCGGGCTCAGCGCCGGAATCTGCGACGCCCTTCCCGGCTCGCGTGCTGTTGTCGTTCGACATGGCAACTCCTGTGCAAAAGCGGGACCGCGTCCCGAACCAGAGCTTGATGATGTGATGCAAGCTACATTCAACGGTAGGGTTCGGGTCCTTCACGCGCACTCCGGTCTCTCAAATAATGAGAATGGATTCGCCAGTTGTTTTCGGCAACGAGTTTCGGGATTCGAGAACACAGCTAAGGGCCGGCAACCGGCGCCTTGGTTCGGCCAGACTACGCCCCTAATGACCCAATGTCGCTGGGTTTGTTGCCTCATCGAGCAGTTCCAGGATGTGCCGGTATTGCTGCCCGGTGGCCTCGCGCATGCCCAGCTCACAGGTCCGGTTGGTTGATGCGTAGGCCGAATGCTGGCGCTCATTGATTTCGGCGGCCTGGGTGGCGGTGGCGGATGCGGTCAGTTCAGGGTGCAGCAGGCCGCGGTCGCCCGCGTAGGCGCAGCAACCCCAGCTGGGCGGCACAACAACTTCGCCGGCCAGGGCCGTGGCGATCGCGGTGAAGTCGTCATTGATGCCCAACCGGGTGGAGGAGCATGTCGGGTGCAGGGCCAGCGATTCCAGCCCGGGGTGCACCTCAAGATGGGGCAAAAGCCGTTCCCGGGCAAACTGCACGGAGTCGACGAACGTCAGGTGCGAGTATTCCGCGGGAGCGTCGGGCGATGTCGCCGTGTCCCGCAGCGTTTCAAGCCCCTCCGTGCAGGAAGAGGCATCGCAGACTATCGGCAGCCGTCCCTGCCGGCTTGCCTCCCAGAGAGCGGGCAGGACCCTCTCCCCCATGGTGGTATATCCGGTGGTGAATCCCTTGGATTTCCAGGGCGTCCCGCAGCAGAGATCGCCGACGGCGTCAGGAATGGTGAGCGCAACGCCGGCGCGCTCGGCGAGGTTCCGGAAGGCCTGCGTGACCCCGTTCCCGGGTTGTCCGGCGTCGTCATTGGCGGCCCCGAACATGGCGCCAATGCAGGCCGGGAAGTACACGGCCTCCGCCACGGCCCCGGACTTCGAAGCAACGTCGCCGGCGCTGGGCCGTTTGTGCCCGCCCCGGGGCAGCGCGGCGGTGTAGAGGGGCACGTTTTCCGCGCCCAGGGCGTGGCGCCCAAGCTGGGTGGCTGCCTTCACCAGCGTCAACGGCATGGCCTTGGCGGCGCTGAGCCCCAGGGAACCTGCCTTCGTGGCCGCGCCCCAGTGCTTGGCCGCGGCGTTCCATCCCTTGTCCGCAACAGGGTTGCGACCTTCGGCACGGAGCCGGCGCACCAGGTCCCCGGTGTTGATGAGGACCGGGCACGCACTCTGGCACATGCCGTCCACGGCGCAGGTCTGGACGCCGTCGTATTGATAGTCCTTCTCCAGCCGGGCCGCCAGATCGTGGTCGCCGCGCTGTTGCGCGGCGGCAATTTCACGCCGGATGACGATCCTCTGGCGCGGCGTGATCGTGACGTCCTTGCTGGGGCAGGCCGGCTCGCAGTAGCCGCACTCGACGCAGCGGTCCACTTCCTCCTCAACCGTGGGAGCTGTTTTCAGGTGGTCCAGGTAGGACCGCGGCTCGTCGGAGAGCACGACGCCGGGGTTCAGCAGCCCGTTCGGGTCGAGGAGGCGCTTGACGCTGCCCATGACGTCGTAGAGTTCCTGCCCGTATTGGCGGGCCACGAAGGGTGCCATGATCCGCCCGGTGCCGTGTTCGGCCTTGAGCGTGCCGTCCATGCCCAGGACCAGGGAGACCATGTCCTCGGTGAACGCCTCATAGCGCCCAAGCTTGGCCGGGTCGTCGAAGCGCTCCGTGAGCATGAAGTGGATGTTGCCGTCCTTGGCGTGGCCAAAGATCACGCTGTCCTGGTAGTCGTGCCGGTCAAAGAGGCCCAGCAGCTGCTTGCACGTTTCGGCGAGCACGGGGACGGGAACGGCAATGTCCTCCAGCAGCGCATTTGTCCCGGCAGGGCGGTTTCCCGCCACGGTGGTGTACAGGCCCTTGCGGATGTGCCACAGGGCGGCCCGTTCCTTAGGGCCGGTTGACAGTTCGAACGGTGCGGCCAGATCCAGGGATGTGAACAGGGCCTGGCTGAGCTGTTGCTTGCTCAGGAGCTCTTCCGGGGATGAGGCCTGGTGTTCCACTAAAAGTGCGGCGTGGCCCACGATGTCCAGCCCGGCCAGCACAGCCGGCGTGTCGGCCTGGCGTTGGGCCACCCTCAATGAGGCGGCGTCCATCAACTCCACCGTGGACAGGCCGGAGGCAACCAGCTCGGGCAGGGCCGAGGCTGCCGCGTTCAGCGAGGCAAACGTCATCAGGCCGGTGGCTGCGTGCGCCCGCGCCTCGACTGTCCGGAAGGTGGCTCCGGCGATGAATCCGAGCGTCCCCTCGGATCCAATCATGAGGTGTTCCAGGATCTTGGCGGGCGCCTGGAAGTCGAGGAATGAATTGAGCCCGTACCCCATGGTGTTCTTCATGGCGAACTGGCGCTCGATTGTCCGCACGGATTCCGGGTTGGAAACAACCCGGCGGCGAAGCCGCAGCAGGCCCTCGTGCAGCTCGGGCTCCTTCTCCCGCAGCAGCCGGTCGGCGTGGGGGTCGGCGGTGTCCACCACTGTGCCCGAGAGCAGCACCATCACCATGGATTCCAAAGTCCGGTAGCTGTTGAATTCAGTGCCGCAGGCCATGCCGGAGGAGTTGTTGGCCACCACGCCCCCAATGGTGCACGCGACTTCGCTGGCCGGGTCGGGGCCCAACTTGCGGCCATGGACGGCAAGGCGGGCGTTGACGCTGCGCACCGTGGCCCCGGGGCCCACGGAAACCCGGGCGCCGGCGTCGAGCACTTGGATGGACCTGAAGTTCTTGCGGACGTCCACCAAGAGCCCGTCGCTGAGGGCCTGGCCGCTCAGCGATGTGCCGCCGGAGCGGAAGACCAGGGGGACGTTGGCCGAGGCCGCCGCCGCCATGACCCTCCCGACCTCGGCCGGATCCGCCGGAACAACGACGGCGCGCGGCGCAAGCAGGTAGTGCGATGCGTCGTGGGCCATGGCCAGCCGGTCCAATTCCCGTCTCGAGTACCCCGAAAATCCACTGAGGGAGCCGACGCCGTCGACAGTGTCCGCGGCCAGTTTGCTCTTGCCCATGAGATGTTTCCTTTTCACTGCTTGCCCACACAGTGGCCCACAGATGGTTGATGCGTGCGGGACCCTTCGATGGCGTCCCGTTGTTGCGGTTTGGTTGCTGTCCTTGGTGCCGGCCGACGTGCTACGCCAGCGCCTCGAGCGATTCAGGGATGATCTGCCCGCCGTCGACGATCAGCGTCTGGCCGGTGATGTACCGGGCTTCCCGGGTGGCCAGGAAGCAGGCGGCGTGGCCAATGTCGCTCGGCTCGCCCAGGCTGTTCATGGGCACGCTGGCTGCCATGGTGCGCAGGTATTCCTCGCCCTGCGCCCGGAGCCCGTCGGTGAGAACGTTTCCGGGCAGGACGGCGTTGATCGTCACGCCGTCGCGCGCACATTCCAGCGCGGCGCTTCGCATGAATCCCTGCTGGCCGGCTTTGCTTGCGCCGTAGTGGGCCCAGCCGGGGAAACCTGTGATGGACCCGGTGATTGAGGAGGTGATGACAATCCGCCCGTACTGCTGCTCCCGCATGGGGCGAAGTGCGGCCTGGACCATGAAGAAGGTGCCCTTGAGGTTGACATCCATCATCCTGTCCCATTGCGCTTCGGTCATGTCATCGATCGTTGCCTGCGGGAAAATTCCGGTGTTGGAACACAGCACGTCGATGCGGCCGAAGCGTTCCAGGACCCTGGCCACCATGTCCGCGCAGGCCTCCTTGGAGGTGACGTCGACCTCTTCGAACACGGCGCCCAGTTCCCCGGCCGTGGCCTTGCCCCGCGCGACGTCGATGTCAGCGATGACCACCTGGGCGCCGGCCCCCAGCAGGGCCTCGGCGATCCCCCGGCCGATCCCTGCCGCGGCCCCCGTGACAACTGCGACCTGGCCAAGAAGTGAAAACATGGTGGACTCCCGTCATTTGACTGCGCCGTTTGCCGGCAATATCAGCCACCAACGTATCGCCCAACTCAGTAATCGAGAACGGCCATTATTGGTTTGTGAGAATCACCGGCTGACCGGATTGTTGGCCAGTTGCAGCCAGGTGTCCACCACGGTGTCCGGGTTGAGTGAGATCGAATCGATCCCCTCGGCAACCAGCCACTGGGCAAAGTCGAGGTGGTCGCTGGGGCCCTGTCCGCAGATGCCCACGTACCTGCCCTTGTCCTTGCAGGCCCGGATGGCCATGCTCAGGAGCTTCTTGACGGCGGCGTTGCGCTCGTCAAAGCTGGCCGCAACAATGGCTGAGTCCCGGTCCAGGCCGAGGGTAAGTTGGGTCAGGTCGTTGGAGCCGATGGAGAAGCCGTCAAAGATTTCCAGGAACTCATCGGCCAGCAGTGCGTTGGAGGGAAGCTCGCACATCATCACCACTTCCAGGCCGTTTTCCCCGCGGCGAAGGCCGTTCTGGGCGAGCAGCTCAATGACGCCGCGTCCTTCCTCCAACGTGCGGACAAAGGGAATCATGAGCTTGATGTTGGTCAAGCCCATTTCGTTGCGCACGTGGGCCAGGGCCTGGCACTCCAGGTCAAAGCAGTCGCGGAAGGACGGTTCCAGGTAGCGCGACGCGCCGCGGAAGCCGATCATGGGGTTTTCCTCGTGCGGCTCGTAGGCCGGGCCGCCGATGAGGTTCGCGTATTCGTTGGACTTGAAGTCGGACATCCGCACAATGACCGGGTGCGGTGCGAAGGCTGCCGCGATCGTCGCCACTCCTTCGGCCAGGCGCTTGACGTAGTAGTCCAGTGGGCCGTCGTACGCCGCGATCCGCTCGTTGATGACCTCGGCGACGTCGGCGGGCTGGTCCGCCAGGTTCAACAGGGCCTTGGGGTGGATGCCGATTTGCCGGTTGATGATGAACTCCAGCCGGGCCAGCCCAACGCCATGGTTGGGCAACTGGGCGAAAGTGAACGCCTGTTCCGGGGTCCCCACGTTCATCATGATCTTGACAGGGGCTTCGGGCAGGCTGTCCAGTTCAGTGTCCTCGACCCGGAACTCCAGCAACCCCTCGTAAATGAACCCGGCCTCGCCTTCGGCGCAGGAAACTGTCACGTTGACCCCCTCGGCCAGTGCCCCAGTGGCGTCCCCGGTGCCCACCACGGCCGGGATGCCCAGTTCCCGTGCGATGATCGCCGCGTGGCACGTCCGCCCGCCACGGTTGGTGACGATGGCGGAGGCGCGCTTCATGATTGGTTCCCAGTCGGGATCCGTCATGTCCGCCACCAGGACATCGCCGGTCACAAAATCGGCCATTTGGTCAATGGAGGCCAGGACACGGACCGGTCCGGAACCGATCCGCTGGCCAATCGCCCGGCCTTCGGCGAGCACGGGGCCGGTTCCTTCCAGCCGGTACCGAGACAATGTGCCCACGGACCTGCGCGACTCCACCGTTTCGGGCCGGGCCTGCAGGATGTACAGCCCGCCGTCCAGGCCGTCCTTGCCCCACTCGATGTCCATGGGACGTCCGTAGTGTTTCTCAATGGCCACGGCATGGCGCGCCAGCTGTTCGACGTCGTCGTCCGTGAGGCTGAAGCGGCTGCGCAGCGCTGGATCGGTGGCAACCAGCTCGATGGTGTGGCCAACTTCTTCGTTGTCGGTGTACACCATGGTCAACGCCTTCTCGCCCAGGCCCCGCTTGAGGATGGCGGGGCGGCCCGCATTGAGGGCTTCCTTGTAGACGTAGAACTCATCCGGGTTCACGGCACCCTGGACCACGGCCTCGCCCAGCCCATAGGAAGAGGTGACAAAGACGGCGCCCTGGTATCCGGACTCCGTGTCCATCGTGAACATGACACCGGAGGCCCCCACATCGGAACGGACCATCCGCTGGATGCCCGCCGACAACGCCACGTCCAGGTGCTCAAACTTGTGGTGCACGCGGTAGGCGATGGCCCGGTCGTTGTAGAGCGACGCGAACACGTCCTTGACCGCTGCCAGGATGTTGTCGATGCCGCGTATGTTCAGGAAGGTTTCCTGCTGCCCGGCAAAGGACGCGTCGGGCAGGTCTTCGGCCGTGGCACTGGAGCGCACGGCCCAGGACAGTTCAGCCGAGCCGCCATGTTTTGCCACGAGTGCCTCGTAGGCGGAACGCAGCTGCGCCTCCAGGTCCACGGGGAAGGGGGTTGCCACAATGGCGTGCCGGATGGCGGATCCGGCCTCGGCAAGGGCACGGACGTCATCGGTGTCCAGGCCCTCCAGGATTCCGGCAATCTTCGCCTCAACTCCTGTCTCGCGCAGGAAGCGCCGGTAGGCATCCGCGGTGGTGGCAAATCCGTCCGGAACTTTCACCCCGGCGCTTGTCAGGTTACCCACCATCTCACCGAGTGAAGCGTTTTTGCCGCCCACCCGGTCCAGGTCCTTGAGGCCAAGCTCGGAAAACCAGAGGATGTCTGTCGTCATTGTCAGTGCTCCTTGCAGTCAAATCGCGGCTAGTAGACACCACGTCACTACATCGTCTCAGGGCGCCGGCGTGTAGACCATGGGTTCTCTCACATTCCGGGACCACCGCACCGTCTGGAATATCGGGGACCGGCAGTGCGCATGCCTAGTGCCGCAAACCCATCCGTTGCAGAATCACCGCTGAAATCTCCTCGACGGACATGCTGGCGGAATTCAGGTAAGGGATGTCGTGTGTGTCGTAAAGCCGTTCCGCGCTGCGCAGTTCGATGCCGCACTGCCGCAGCGAGGCATAGTCGGAGCCCGGGCGGCGCTCGGTCCGCACCTGGCTCAAACGCATGGGGTTGGACGTGAGGCCGAAGCATTTGGCCGCATACGGGCGTATGGGCGCCGGCAACGTGTCGCCCGGAAAGTCCTCGTCCACGAGCGGGAAATTGGCTGCGTAGACACCATGCTGAAGTGCCAGGTACATGGTGGTGGGTGTCTTTCCGCACCGCGATGGCGCAATGAGTATCACCTCCGCCTTTTCCATCGCGCGCAGGCTTTGGCCGTCGTCGTGCTCCATTGCGTACTCAACCGCAAGCATCCGCGACTGGTACCTCAACGTGTTCCCCAGGCCATGGGCCTGCCCGGGCTGGTGGCTGGCCTTGGTGTCAAGCGCTTCCTCCAACAGCTGCACGTGCGCGCCGATTAAGTCCACCAGCACGCCGTTGCACTTGGCCAACTCGTTGCGGATCTCCTCATTGACGGCAGTGGAAAACACCAGCGGCCGTTCCTGGCCCATCGCCACCTGGTCAATCTCACGGACGATCGACTGGGCCTTGGCGATGGTGGATATGAACGGCACAGTGGTCCGGTAAAACCGCTGCTGGGGAAATTGGGTCAGCAAGGTGCTGCCCAGGGTTTCCGCGGTGATGCCCGTCCCGTCGGACAGAAAGTACACGTGGCGAAGTGAATCTTGCATGGTTGCGCTCCTCGGCGAAAACTTGTGGTCACATCCTAGCGTCCAGGGGACGCGGACAGGCTGCCGATGCGCAACACCCGAGTCAACCGACACCCCTAGGCGGCATCAGCTCGGGCAGGTCCTGTGGCAGAATGCGGGCATGCGAGAATTGGCCGGCCCTGAGGAGGAACCAGTAATTGGGTTCCATCCGAACGATGAGTGATCGACGTCCCTTTCGTCCCAAGAATGCAGTGTTCTTGCTGTGCTTGATCGGGCCCCTTGCATTGGGTGTCGTCCTCAATGCACTCCTGCGTCCGGGGCTTGCACGCGTGCTCGGTGGCCAGCGACATTCCACCGGAAACAGTGCTAGTTCCCGGGATGTCGCCTGGACCTTAAGCCCAGCAACCGTTACCGAACATCCAGTTCTCACCGCAGTCCTGGGCCCCACCGACGGACAAGTAGCCATGTGTGCCCTCGCGCTCACCGCGATACTTCTCATGGCGCGGTGGCTGGTGGTTCGCAGACGGGCAAAGCGGACTCCCTAGGACAGTAGGAACTGCGTCCCCCGGTTGCTCCACTGCGATCCGCCAGGGGCCAAGCCGGAGTCGGAGTACCTGGGACGCGGCACAGCCCAACCCGCAGAGGAACAGCCGGGTTTCGACAAGCTCGACCAACGCGGCCGCAACAGCAGAATGACCCCCGGTTTCCCGGAGGTCATTCTGCTGGCAAATGTGCCCGCGGTGGGACTCCAACCAACTTTCATCTCGTGCAACTAAGGGCAGTCCCGACATCCTGCGGCGGTACGCATGCCGAGACGGCCAGCTGAGAGCCCGCCATGCGCGGGAATCTTGCTGAGATCGATCAGCGAGTCTCTGGTTATGCTCCGGTCGCGCTTACGGTGAATAGGTTGGGTCCGCTGCGAGTAACCGTCACTCTGTCTCTCGGCGTGTTGGACTTGATGGAAACATGGGCAATCGCCGTTTCCAATGTGTGGTCAATCGTGGAGCTGTCCCAGATCTTCAGGGTCAGGGAATTGGATTCAAAGTTCATGCGCCATTGCTTTCTTTGATTGTTTTCTGGCTACCTCCTCATTGAGGCAACCGTCCCAGCCTATGCGAGCACGCGCCACTATCAGGGTGCCGTGTGACTGAGAACACGGCCCGCGGAGGCGTTGATACTTAACGAAGTGATCTCAGATGAGGACGTGACAGAGGCGGGCCCCGCTGGCTTTTGCACTGCCGAGCACCCACCCACTTGCCCATGCCAGCCGGCTGAAAATTGCCCAACTCGCCGAAGACAGTTTCATCTCGGTCGTTCCGTTCGGGGAGGGGCTCCGCGTTCTGATCCGTCATCCTGAATGCCACAGGGTGGCGAGGAATCAATTCCGGAGGGTGGATGTTGTTCCACGGACAGCGCAGGCGATGTCTACGATGAGTCCATCGGCATTCACCGGCTAAAGAAGCATTCATTCCCTAGGAGCCACATGACGAATCTTTCCGACCCGATGGTGCTGCGTCATGGGCGTCCTCTGCCCAATCGCCTGATCCTCGCTCCCATGACCAACCAGCAGAGCCATGCAAACGGGACGCTGTCAGCTGACGAGCTCTCCTGGCTGGTCGCCCGCGCCGAAGGAGGATTCGGCCTCTTGCAGACCGCGGCCGCCTACGTGCATCCAGCCGGACAGGTCTGGCCCGGCCAGCTCGGCATCTCCTCCGACGAGCATCTGCCCGGTCTGGAACGCCTTGCCGCAGCCATCTCCGCAACTGGCGCACGGTCCTCGGTGCAGCTACACCACGGAGGTGTGCGTGCGGAAAAGGCGCTGTCCGGACACGCGGTGGTGGGTCCCTGGAATGATGCCCAGACCGGAGTGCGAGGCATGACGACCGGTGAGGTGCAGCAAGTAGTCGAGGACTTCGCGGCAGCCGCCGCGCGCGCCGAGAAAGCCGGCGTGGACGGCATCGAAGTGCACGGGGGCCACGGCTATCTGGTCGGCCAGTTCCTCGACGCCTCGAACAATCTCCGACAAGACGGGTACGGGACTGATCCCACCGGGCGAGCCCGGTTCGTGAAAGAGGTTGTCCATTCGATCCGGGAACGCACCGGCCCGGACTTTCACATCGGCCTCCGACTGTCCGTCGAACGCTACGGCCTGGTCTTGACGGACATGGTCCATCTGGTCAGCGAACTCCTCGCCAGCGGGGACATCGATATTCTCGACCTGTCGTTGTGGGACGTTGCGAAGCTCCCCGCCAACGCCCCCGAAGGCAGCCGAACACTCCTCGAACACTTCCTTGAGCTGCCACGGAACGGAACAGCCCTCGGTGTCGCAGGGCACTTGGCCAGCGCCTCGGACGTGCAGCGGGTACTGGACCAGGGGGCCGACCTCGCCTATATCGGCAAGGCCGCGATCGCCGACCATGCCTTCGCTCGTCGGGCAATTGCCGACCCCGGCTATCGCGCACCGTCCTTCCCCGTGACACGGGACCACCTCCGCTCGGAGAAACTGGGCGAGTCGTTCGTGACGTACTTCGCGACAAACTGGCCTCAGCTGCTGGAAAACTGACGCAACGCGACTCCTGACATGGAACCGTCCCGGGAACCTTGCTGGGGTTTTTTGGGCGACTGGGTCTCCCACTCGCTACGGCGCAGTCCGGACGGAAAGGTGATCCCGGCAGGAACAGCCCTTAGCGCTGCAATGCAGCCAGCTGCGGGTAGAACTTTTCGATGGGTGCGCTGAGTCCGGCCTTGAGCTGGACAGAGGTGTCGTCCGCGAGGATTTCGTACTGCCCCGACTCCACGCCGTCGAGCACTGCATGGACCAGCTCGGCGGGAGCCTTTTTCGGATCGTTCGAGTGGGCGGCCATGGCCGTGTCAACGTAGGCCACGTGCACCCCAACAACGTGAACGCCGGCCGGTGCCAGCTCCAGGCGCAACGAGTTGGTTGCCGACCACAGGGCCGCCTTCGTGGCACTGTAAATCCCGGCCACGGCATACCAGCTCAGGGCCGAGTGGATGTCGATGATGACTGCCCCGGGCTTGCCCGAAAGGATCGGCGCGAAGGCGCGGGCCAGGAAAATCGGGCCAAAGAAGTTCGTTTCCACATTGGCACGAATTTCCGCGTCCGAATGGCTCAGAATTCCGGGCGTCGGTGTGGACGCTCCGGCATTGTTGATCAAGACCGTCACATCCGGCGCCGCCTCGACCGCTGCCTGAATGGACGCCGAATCGGTGACGTCCAAAACCAGCGGCACAACGCGCTCGTCTGTCCATGCGCGCGGGGTGCGGGCCGAGGCATAGACCTTGGCCGCGCCCCGGGCCAGGGCCTGGTGGACAAAATGGGTTCCGATGCCACCGTTGGCGCCGGTGACCAGGACTACTGCTCCCTTGAGTGAGGGCATGGTTTTTCCTTCTTTCTTTCGGGTAAGGGGTTAGTTGGCGTTTGCCAGGACGGGGTAGTCAGTGTATCCGGATTCGCCGCCGCCATAGATGGTTGCGGGATCCAACTCATTCATGGGCGCCTCGGCGCGCAGCCGCTCGACGACGTCGGGGTTGGCAAGTGCCAAACGGCCCACAGGGGCAATGTCGGCAAAGCCGGCGTCAATGTCAGCGGCGAGCTGCTCCCGGGTTCGGCCGTAACGGACCACCAGCACCGCCGTAGGCCATGCCTCACGGAAAGACTGCAGCAACTCATCGTCGCCAACGTGGTGCAGATGCAGATAGGCAAGGTTCAGGCCGGCAAGCTCGCCCACCAGGTGGCGGTATTGTGCCCGCACATCGGCAACGTCACCTTCCTCGAGGCCACCCAGCGGCATGGACGGAGACAGGCGGATCCCCACACGGTCCGCACCGATCTCCTCCGCCACGGCACGGGCCACCTCGATGACGAACCGGGATCGGTTCTCGACCGATCCACCGTAAGCGTCACTGCGGCGGTTCGAGTTTGGGGAAAGGAACTGGTGCAGCAGGTACCCGTTGGCACCATGGATTTCGACGCCGTCGGCACCGGCCGCGATGGCCGATGCGGCGGCATGGCGGAATTCGGCAATCACGGCCGCAATGTCCTGGACGCTCAGTTCGCGTGGAACCGGCACCTGCTGCCGCCCGCTCGCGGTTGCAATGTCCACCCCGGCTGAGATGGCCGACGGCGCCACAGGCTGGCGGCCATGCGGGGTGTTGTCCGGGTGCGAAATCCTGCCGGCGTGCATGAGCTGGATGAACAGTGCCCCGCCTCCGGCATGGACGGCATCGGAGACTTTCCGCCAGCCTGCAATGTGCTCCGGGGTGTAGATGCCGGGGGTGTTCGCGTAGCCCTGACCGTCGGCCGAGGGCTGGGCACCTTCGGTGATCAACAGGCCTAGGGTGGCCCGCTGGCCGCAGTACCGTGCGACCAGCTCGCCCGGGGTGCCGTCGGCATTGGCCCGGTTGCGGGTCATTGGCGCCATGGCGAGTCGGTGTGAAAGTTCCACACGGCCCAGTGAGAAGGGCTGCCAAAGGGAAGTCAAAGTCATGGGGAAAATGTTCCTTTTTAGTAGGTGGGGCACGGCGCCGGTGCTGCGGGCCACGAAGCGAGGAGCTTGTGGACGTCATGGGAGAATGAGTTGACCCACTTACGAGCCCACACAGTGCCGACTACACTCATAACTGAGTGCAATCAGATTTTATTCCCGAAGGGATCGCCATGCCAGAAATTTCCCCGCCGCCGGGACGGCGTGAGCGGAACAAGCAAGCCAAGCTGGACCGGATCGTGGCAGCTGCCGGCGAGCTCTTTTCCGAATACGGCGTGGATGATGTCACCACGCAGCAGATTGCCGACAAGGCCGACATCGGAGCCGGCACGCTGTTCCTCTACGCCAAATCCAAGGGTGAGCTCTTGTTGATGGTGCAAAACTCCAGCTACGCCGATTCACTCACACGGGGCATGGCCGCTGCCCAGGAGATCCCTGAAACTCTCGGGGCCGTCATGGCGATCGTTAGTGAAGTGGTTTATTGCAACCGAAAACAAGTTGACAATGGCCGGACATACCTGCGCGAGATGGTTTTCGGAGACCCGGAGGAGCCTCACCGCCGCCAGGCGCTGGACCTGGCCCAACAGACCGAGGACGCCATCGCCGTCGTTCTTCAGCGCGATCAGCACATTGACCCGGGCCATGCCACCACAATCCCCCGCATTGTCTCCGCCATCATGCTGCTGAGCATGGCCAGCGCCGCCAACCTTGCCGCTGGCACCGAGGAAATCATCTACTCCATTCGCGGCCAGATCGCGGCAATCCTGCCCCGCTGACCTCAGATTGAGCTGTCCACCGCCATACGCAGAAACTCCACATCCTGCTGGCCCACAATGGCGCCATGGGCATCCACCAAGGCTGCATGCACACGCTCATGCCCGTCACGGGTCACCGGGAGCACGCTGGGACCCTTCCCCTGCGGGAGATGCACCTCCCCCCACTGCTGCATGGCCACCAGCACCACTTTTAGTTCATGGCCAGCCGCTGTCAGCTCGTAGGCATCGCGCGTGCGCTGCCCCGGCTCCTGGTAAGGCACCTTTTCCAGCACGCCGTGCTCCACAAGCGCGCCGAGCCGTGCGCTGAGAATGTCAGTGGCAATGCCCAAGGAGTCCCTGAACTGGGCGAAGGTGCGCCGCCCAAGCAGCGATTCGCGCAACAGGAGAAAACTCCAGGAGTCGCTGAGCACCCCCAGGGACCGGGTGATGGCGCACCGGTTGTCCAGGGCATCGACGAGCATTCGTGACTTGGGGGGCATGATCCAATCCTATCCAGACGCTGTGGAGGCAACCCGGCGCCGGCAAAGGCTCCTCCCCCGGCTGGCGGCACGTCACACACTACCTGAGTTTCTTTATCCAAGCTAGCATGGGTTCGGCAAGCCCGCCCGGCAATGTTCTGCCCTCTCGGCTGGGCGCCGTGGTCCTGTACCAAGCAAGCAAAGGAATGTCCGTGACTGAACCGTCTGAAGTGCCCGTGAACCGTTCGCGCACCATTCACTACCAAAGCCCCGACCCGGCCCAGGCAAAGCTCTTTGAACGGACGGGTCTCGAACAGTTGCGAGCCCTCATGGACGGCACAATTGCCCCTCCTCCGATCAGCAGCCACGTTGGGCTGGAGTTCGTTTCCGTGGCAGACGGCGAGGTAGTCATGACCGCACAGCCCGATGAATCGCACTACAACCCGATCGGGTCGATTCATGGAGGCTTCTTTGCCACAGTCCTCGATTCGGCCTGCGGGTGTGCCGTGCACAGCACGCTGCCGGCAGGAGTAGGCTACACGAGCCTGGAACTCAAGGTTTCCTTCCTGCGGCCCATCACGGCCGAAACGGGAATTGTCACTGCCCGCGGCTGGGTCACCCGCCGCGGCAGAAACGCCTCCTTCGCCGAGGCAGACATCCGTGACAATGAGGGCCGCGTGCTGGCCACGGCATCGAGCACCTGCCTGATCATCAATCCGGGCCGCACCCGATGAGCCGCCCTGGCACAGCCCTCCCGCAGAGGACGTCGGCGAGCCGCAGGCCAGGACGGCTGGGCAGGCGCGGGGCATTCTGGTCAGCAGCGTCCGTGCTTGCGCTGGTGCTGTGGTCCTCCGGGGCACCGAGCACGCTATATCCAAGCTACGCCGAGAAATGGGACCTCCCCGCAGTGGTGCTCACCAGCGTCTTCGCCGCGTACCCGCTGGCGCTTGTGGTGGTGTTGCCGCTCTTCGGCAACCTCTCCGACATCCATGGCCGGCGGTTGGTCATGATCGGCGGAGTCTTCCTCATAGCCCTCACCACCCTCTTGTTCGCCTTTGCGCCGAACGTCGGCTTCCTGTTTGCCGGCCGGGCACTGCAGGGCGCTGGCTCCGGGCTGGCCATGGGCGCGGCAACAGTGTCATTGATCGAAAACAGCCCGAGAATCAACCCCCGCTTTGCCAGCACGACGGCGACAGTTGCCACAGCGGCTGGACTCACATTGGCCCTGTTCGTCAGCGGGCTGCTGGCACAATATGCACCGTGGCCCTTGTCTCTGAGCTACCTGGTCTTGCTCCTGCTGGCCGTCGCAGTGATGGCAGCCCTGTTCATGACCCCGGGCGACCGGCCAGAATCGAGGCAGCGTTGGCGGCCCCAGTCCCCCAAAGTTCCACGCGGGATCCGGCTAAATTTCCTCATCGCGACAATGTCGGTTGCTCTGGCGTATTCCATGGGAGCCATCTTCCTGTCCCTCGGGGCGCACATGATCGCCCAGTTCGCACACACTGACAACAGGGCGGTGGTCGGCTCGCTGCTGGCGAGCTCTTCCGTGGCGATCTGCCTCACTGCGTTGTTTCTGGTGAGGGTCCCTGTTCGGTACCAAGTGTGGAGCGGGGCCCTTCTGACCATAGCCAGTCTCGCCTTGATGGTTGGTGCGAGCGTATTGGGGTCAAGCGCGCTGTTTCTCAGTTGGTGCCTGGTTGGCGGCTGCGCCTACTCGCTGGCATTCACCGGCGGGCTGGGCCTCATCAACAGCGTTGCCCCCGCACGCCATCGGGGTGCAACGCTCTCGTTGCTGTACCTCATCGCCTACGTTTTCCAGGCAGTTACCGCAGTCGGCGCCGGGGCTCTTGCCACCTCCGCAACGCTGGGAACCGCCGTGATCGCGGCAGCAGCGGCCCTGGCATTCCTGTGCATCCTGGTGCTGGTCCTGCTCAAGATTTCGCCGCTTGGTGAGCAAATGGGAAGCGGTGCAAAGCGGGCACCCACAGAGTAGACCCAGGCCAGGCAACGCCGCCAGGGTGTCAGGCGGCGTTGAATTTCGCGGCAATCGGTCCGAACTTCTCCCAGTATTGGAAGATGCCGCCGTGGCCGGAGTTGGGGAAGGTGATCACCGCGCTGCCCTTGATGCGCTGGTGCACGTCCCACGGGGCGGAGTGTCCAAAACGCTGGATCGCCTTGAGCTGGCGGCTGAATGCCTTGTTGCTGAAGGGCATGTCACGGTCGGAGGTGCGCTCCTTGAGGCGTTCCACAAATGCGCCTTCCCGGATGGCTTGCCCGCGCTGCCGCGGTTGAAGAAGCGGAATTCCTTCGGGTCGGAACGGGTAATGACGGAGCGGAAGGTGTCGTAGTAGGTCACTCCCACCGCCTTGTTCATATCCTTCCCTCCACGGAGTCCAGTCCCGGTGAGTACCAGCTTGCGGACCATCTCCGGGTGTTTAACCACGAGGTCATGGGCGATCCTGCCGGCCATGGAACAGGAGAAAATGTCGATCGTCGCGAATCCCAGCGCGGCGAACTACTTCATCGTCGTCGACGACGCCCTCGACGCAGCAACAACACTCGAACCCGAAGCAGGCCAATAGCAAAGTCGCCTCCGTTGACAACTAATCAGACGCCAACATGCCCACCTTCATCAAAAAAGGCGGCGGCATCAATTCCGGGACGGTTCAGTCATGTACCGGGCAATCGGCGTTTCCTGTGGCGAGGGAGCGGGAGGGGCGCATGCTTTCAAACTGGCAAATAGCAGTAAAGTGCGCGGCCAAGGCTCGGAGTGGAGCTGTCGGCTGCGATTGTCGAGGGCTACCGGATCCTACAGAGGATCGCGGGCGATTACGGCAATGAGTGAGTCCCTCACAGTACCCCTAAAAATGGGGACTCCCTCATCGCCACAGCGTGGCGTCTACTTGATTTGTAGACGAGACAATGCCACGGAGGAAACTCATCTTGACAGCACGCCGACAAACGCACGCCGCACGGGCAATCACTGGACTGGCATCAAAGGCTGGGGCGGGACCAGCTGCTCGCAGCGGCACACCGGCGGACGGCAATCCTCCGTTCGAGACCACAACGGAAGATTCGGGTTCGACCGACAAAACCAAATCGACCGCACCAAAGCAAAGCATTGCCGGAATGATTGTCAGCTTTACCGCTGGCAATGTTGTTGTCGAGGCGGTCATCGTGGAAGACAACCCCACGACACGCTCGTTCCTGTCAATGCTTCCGATGACCCTCACGTTCTCGGACTTCGGCGGAAAGGAAAAGGTCGCATCCCCGCCAGGCGATTTAGACTACACCGGCGCCGAAGGGCTTCGACCTGAAGTAGGCGACCTGTTCTCCTACATGCCTTGGGGAAACATCGGCTTCTTCTACAACGCCGAGGGCCACACCTTCTCGAGCTCGTTGACGAAGATCGGCGAAACCGCTGACATCGATCAGATCGGACTGCTAGACGGCAAAGCAGTCACCATCGCCGCCCGCGACTAACTCCAGGAACCACATCTGATGCCAACTGTGAAAGTCACCCGACGCACCTTCTTCTTGTCCGCCACCGTCCTCGGAACAGGACTCCTGGCTGCCTGCACCAGCAGCCCCGACCCGATCGGGAACACGTCCACACCGACGACTCCCTCAGCCACCGAGACGAACGGGAGCGGCCTGTTGCCTCAGGGCGATCTCTACGGTGTGGGAATCTACAACACACAGCAGGTCGCGGACGAATTGCGTTACATCGAACAGAACATCCAGCCACTCACAGGCAGCGACACGAAGCGGGTACTGATCACCGGGTCAACCGGCGGTATCGGGCAGCTCGCTGCCGCGTACTTCCTGCGCCGGGGACACCGCGTCGTCGTGCACGCCCGCAACGAACAGCGCGCCGCCGACGTACGCCGTGATCTGCCGGGACTGGAAGACGTCGTCATCGGCGACCTCCTCGACCTGAACCAAACCCGGGCGCTGGCCGAGCACATAAACGGGCTCGGCGGGTTCGACGTCATCATCTACAACGCTGGCGAGTACGGGCTCACCGGCCCAGAGATCCTGAACGCGAACTCGCTGTCACCGTATCTGTTGACCGCTCTGGTCTCCACCCCGCGCGAGCAGCTGATGTACCTCTCATCCGATCTGCATCTGGGCGGAAGCTTGATGCTTGACGAGGTTCGGTCGGGCGATGGCATCACCTACGGCGACAGCAAGCTGCACCTGGCCATGATCGCGGCCGCAGCAGCCCGCCGCTGGCCCGACATACAGGTCAATGCGATTGCGCCTGGCTGGATCCCAACACTCATGGGCTTCCACAACGGCAACGCAACCACGCCCGACAGCCTGCGCGACGGCTACATGACCCAGGTCTGGCTCGCCGAAAGCGCCGAACCAGGCAGCGACATCACCGGAGAGTTCCTCTTCCACCGGCAGGTCGAGACGCGCGTGAACGACTTCGTGCACGACACCGACGCGCAGGAGCAGCTGGTCGCCGCTTACGCCGAACGCACCGGCGTTGCATTCAGCTGACACACTTCCACCATCCCCACGCCTGGCGTGGAAAGGACTGAAACCCCATGAAACTACACCGGACCAGCTCCTCCCCTGGCCAGCTCCCACCGACAGCCACAGATGAACCCCGGACGATGAGCGCCACGCCGGACTCTCGGCGGAGCCCTGTACGCCGATTCCTGGCCGCCGCTCTCGTTTCTGCGTCTGCGGCGGCGCTGGCCATGGTTTCTGCTTCGCCAGCTGCCGCGCACCACGGCTGGGACGGCTTCGAGACCGACAACCTCGTCTACATCGCCGGCACGGTCAACTCGGACGGCAGCTGGGGTGAGCCACATTCGTACTTCGACGTGGATCTCGACAGCGAGCTGCCCACCCACACGCCCGAGTTGGAGATTCCCGAAGAACTGCAGGACCCCGAGGACAGCGTCCGAGTCAACGCCGCACTCGCATACCCCGGCCCCAACAACGAGCTGGAGGTCATCATCGCTCCTCCCGCATGGTCAGGCCGGTGGGGACTTGACCGGGCACTCAACATTGGCGAGAGCTTCCAGGCCGTCGGCTACATCAACCGAGAAGATGCCGGATTGTTCCGCCCCGTCGTGTTCTGGTACGGGGACGACAACGTGGCGGTGAACCAGGTACTCGGCAACACCCTGCCGGTACGCGCTCCACTTCCGGGTTCGGACCCCTCAGACGAGGATGAAAGCGCCTCGGTGTCCCCCGCCCCAGACCCCTTGGAGACCAAGACCCCGGCCACGGACGCAACCACCGCCCCCGCCACCGCGGCGGAGGACGGAGGGACCTGGCTCGTCTGGACGGTATTCGGAATAGTGATAGTTGCAGCCGTCGGCGGCGGAGTCTTCTATGTCCGCCATCGCGCCAGGCAGGGTGGAGTGGAGGATGCCTGACTGGCTCGATACGCAGCTGCGCTGGCTGCAGGCAACGCCTCTCGGCGACGCGGTGCGTAGCGCCCCATTCATGTATCCCACATTGGAGGCACTCCACATTCTCGGGATCGCTCTCCTCGTCGGCCCAGCGTTCGCGTTCGACCTCCGGCTGCTGGGTGGCGGTCGACGCCTCATGTCGGTGACCACGGCCGCCCGCCACCTGCTGCCTCTCTCCCACGTCGGCCTGGTTGTCGCCCTTGCCACCGGGGTCGCGCTGATGAGTGCGCAGCCGATCGTGGTCGCAGGTTCCTCAGCCGCTCCATGGAAGCTCGGGCTACTACTCCTGGCGGGATTAAACATCCTGGTGTTCCACCGTGGCGTGTACCGCCGCGTCGGTCAGTGGGCAAAGGCCTCCGCGACTCCGATTGCCGCCCGCGTGGCGGCGGGTGTGTCGCTGACGGCGTGGACGGGCGTTATCTTCGCCGGGCGGTTCCTCGCCTACATCTGAACCGTGCAGTCACGCGGAGCGGAGCTGACCGGTAACAGCAAACGCCGCACAACGAATTCGTAGGTTGAAACCTGCTGGCGACGCCATCCACAGTTTTGATGCGTCAAGAACCACGAGTCATCGTTGGCGCAGCAGGAGCAATGAACCGTCTCCTGAAACTTTCAGCCGATTTGTGGGCGACGTTGTCAGGAACGGGCGGCAATCAGACTCAAAGGATGTTTGAACCTAGTCCTCGGGACGTCGTGGCCGACAGCGAAATGGCCGGCACACGCAAGTTACACACCATGCCTTCATGCAACCGGCTGAACCTCGGATCGCACTCACTTGCGCCACCGCGTTCTACAGAAGCTCACGTCGCTAAGGCTCCGGCGCCCCATGAACTGTGTGAAGGAGAAAATAGCTCCGAGCAGTCAACAAGGAGGCGCCACCGAACCAACAGCCAAATCAGCGTCAACGAACTAGGACGCGGCATGGATAGACCTAACAGGCATTGGCCGGGTCTCGACCAGCTCGACCAACGTGGCCGCAAAAGAAGAATGACCCCCTGTTTCCAGGAGGTCAATCTTCGAAAAAAGTGCCCGAGGTTGAACTCGAACCAGAATTTCCCCCTTGCACACAAAGGCAAGCTGCGCACCACAGCGGAAGTAGGGCTCTGTACGAAGCATTGCGGACCGGTCCGGAAGGAAAAGTATTGTCACCGTCAACAGGCAAAATTGACGCCAATATCCGCGGCCGGAGCATTGATCCGCGCCCAGCGAATGGAACAAGGATGGACGCAACTGGCGTTGGCGGATGTGGCCGGCGTTTCACGGAAATTTCTCATTGACCTCGAATCGGGCTACGACAATGCCAAAATTTGCAAGACCATAGCAGTCCTAGCTGCCTTAGAACTCTTCCTCTCCACCACCACGCCTATCCCCCGCGGCAGCCAGCGCATCCCGGAAAGCAGGGCGGTAACCCTCCCGCGAAACCCTCGACTCACAGAGCCACAGTGGTCTGCCGCTTTGGCGGGAATCACCAACTACACCGCCAACCGCCTCGACCAACCCGCACCAGCCTTGACCACACACATCCAACCTCTCAAAGAGGCTTGGATGCCAGCCGAGTCCTACCGGACCGGCCGCGAACCAATGAAACAACTCACCCGGTCTGAAACACCTCACGAGCTCGCCGCCATGAATATCCTCATCCGCGAACGCAGCCTGACCACAGCCTGAGCGCCGGCGAACTCGCCGGCGCTCAAATACTGGCTTTTTTCCATGAACTCGCCAACGGGCTCGCGGCCCGTGACATTCATGGGGCATTGAAGATTTACCGTCCACACTCGAACGATGACCACGAGTCGGTGGCCAATGCATTCCCTTCAATGGACGACCCAATCTCAATGGTCATACTTCACCGGCCCCTTGGACAACAGCATCCACCAATGTCGATGCTGCTATGCCCCCAATAAACTGGGAACTAGGCTAGGGCAGCTTGCCCTGCGATTCCGAGTGCACCAGCTTCGACGCAAGCCAACCTGCCATGTCCCGTTTTTCACCAGTTCAGCGCACGAGTCTCGAGAAGGGCGACGCCAGACCACACCATTCGTTGCGAGAAAAACTGATCTCCAGCAGGGTGCTTGTCTGGTGCAGGACTCACTAGCTTGCCCAGGGAATCAGTGATCGAACGTCAACCTCAAGAATCCGTCTATGCGTACTGGGTGCTGGATACGTAACCGCCAGCGGGACCGTCGGGCTTGGCATCGCTGGTCACATAGCTGCCGGGGCGGTCGGGGCGGGGCGCGGCGGTGGTCACGTATTCGCCTGCCGTACGGGGGCGGGGCGCGGTGGTGGTGATGTACGAGCCCCCGAAGACCTTGTGCCCTTCCGCCGAGCCTTGGCCGTTCATTTCGTTGCCAATGAAGGTGGCGACGTGTTCCATTTGGTTCAAATAGCTGTTCATTATTGCTCCTGTTTTGGGTTTGGGCGCGTGACATCGCGCCACTTGGGTGTCTGGTGCAGCGGCGTGCGGGGCTGAGAAGTGGTTGTTGGTTTAGTGCGAAGCACGCCCGTGACGGCGTCTTATTTTTGCTTCTACCGGAAGGCCGGGATGCCTGTGAGCTTTCGACCGAGAATGAGGGTGTGCACCTCATCGGTGCCCTCATAAGTGCGCACTGATTCGAGGTTGTTCGCATGGCGCATGGGTGAGTAGTCCAATGTGATGCCGTTGCCGCCAAGCATGGCGCGGGCTTCCCTGCAAATTTCGATCGCCTCACGGCAATTGTTCAATTTGCCCACTGATATCTGGTCCGGCTGCAGTGTTCCGGCGTCCTTCTTGCGCCCCAGGTGCAGTGCGAGCAAGAATCCCTTGTTGATTTCCAGGGCCATGTTCACCAGCTTCTGCTGGCTGAGCTGGTAGCCAGCCAAAGGCTTTCCGAACTGCATTCGTCCGGCAGAATAGTCGAGGGCGGCCTCAAATGAGTCCCGTGCCGCTCCCATGGCCCCCCACATGATCCCGTACCTGGCTTCGTTCAGGCATGAAAAGGGCCCACCAAGTCCCAGTGTTTCGGGCAGCATTGCTGAATGGGGCAACCGGACGTTGGTGAGTTCCACATCGCACTGGATGGATGCGCGCATAGAGAGTTTCGGGGAAATGGGCGTTGCGGTAAATCCCGGCGTCGACGTGGGCACCACAAAACCACGCACTCCCTTGTCACTCTGGGCCCAAATGATGGCAACCTGAGCCACGGAGGCCAGCCCTATCCATCGTTTCGTGCCGTTGAGCACCCAGTCACTGCCGTCCCGATGGGCAAAAGTGGCCATGTTTCCCGGGTCCGAACCGGCGCTCGGTTCGGTCAATCCAAAACACCCGATGGCCTCCCCCTTGGCCATGGCCGGCAGCCACTCCTGCTTCTGCTCCTCCGAACCGTGCTTGTGGATGGCACTCATGGCAAGCGACCCTTGCACCGAGACGAACGTCCGCAGGCCGGAGTCCCCCGCTTCCAGCTCCGCACCCGCCAGGCCATACTCCACTGCGGTTCGGCCGGCACAACCATAACCGTCGATATGCATTCCCAGCAGGCCCAGCTTGGCCAGTTCGGGGACTATCTCCAGCGGGAAAACGGCCTTTTCAAACCAATCGGCGATGTTGGGCTTGATCTCAGTGTCAACGAACGACCGCACGGAATCACGCAGTGTGCGCTCTTCCAGGGTGAGAAGTGAATCGAAATCAATAAGGTCACTGGGATTGGTCAATTTGGGTCCTTTCGAGGTGATGGTTGGGTTGCCAGGGGAATTGGGACGGACGACGCCGGGACCTCCCGCCGTCGTGAGCTTGCGTTGGGCGAAACTCCCCTGCTGCGCGACGGCCGGCTTAGGAGAATTCCAGCCGCGCTACCACTTCCGTTTTACTTCTTCTGCCCAGCCAAAGATGGACTTCACGGGGATCTTCTCCCCTGATTCCGAGGTAATTTCGCCATCAAAGTACCCAAAGCATTGGTGCTCTTCGCTCAGGACAATGACTTTGTTGAAATTCGAATACCGGTCGTAAATGGGCGTGAATGTCAGATCCACCCGGGTGCCGGTGATGCGCCACGGCTTCATCCAGTCGCTGACGTCATATGTCCAGGAAAGCTCTTCACTGATCTTTTGAATTTCGCCATCAATGCGGAGCGAGTTTTCCGTGGACGGGGTCCCTTCCGTCCACTTCCCGCCAAACTGCAAGCCGATCTCGCGTCCGTTGGTCCGCCCGCTGCCCGAGGCCCAATTCCAGACGATCGAGTACGGCCACCGGCCCCTCCCATGATCCAAGGTGGCAAAGGATTCACCGGCTTCAACCGGATACTCAACACCATCGGCAATGGTCATGCCGGACACGGGCAGGCAGTTGTCCTTGCGTGTGTACTGGAAAACCTTGTCGCTCCAAGGGACCAAAACCCCCATGGACTGGTGATTCGGCGGAACCACCACATCCAGGTCCACCTTCAACCGCGCTGAATCCATGTGCAGCCTCACGCCCCCGTCGTAGGGGATCATGCTGATCTGGATTTCCTTGCCCTTGCCGATGATGGGTTCGTTTGCCAGGCCGGTAAGCGCCTTGGTGCCGTTCTTGAACCACTGAATTTCCGCCAAGGGAATTGCCTTGAGCGTCTTCTTGTCCAAGAAGAATCCGGCGTTGGTGACCTTGTAGTCGGTGTCGGAGACATTGAGGGCCACCACATGGCTGGGTGTTGAAATGCACCAGTATTCAAAACGCTTGTTGCGACCCCATCCGCGCAAATTTGCCCGATGTTGGGGCGTTCTGCTCCAACCAACTGCTTCCGGGTTCAAGCGCCCGTTGGGCAGGCACATCTGAACCTGGCTGGTAATTTCACGTTCCATGAATACGGGTCTTCCTGTTGCGGCCATGTGGCCGGAGAATCAAACGGTAAATCGTCCTCGGTGGGAGGTCATCCCTTGGTGGCGCCCTCGGCCAGGCCGTTGATGAGATGTTTTTGAACCATCAGGGCAAAAATAACCACGGGGATTACTGTGAGCGTGCCAACGGCCGTCAAGGCTCCCCACATGGCACCATTCTCCGTGTCGGCCGCCATGCCGGCGATTGCAACGGGAATGGTTGCTGCGTGCCTATTGGTCAGAATGAGGGCAAAGAGCAGTTCCTCCCAGGCGAGAATGATGCTGAAAATCAAGGTAGAGACAATGCCAGGCATTGAGATGGGCACAATGATCCTAAAGAATGTGCCCAGCCTGGAGGCGCCGTCCAACATGGCGGATTCCTCAAGTTCCTTGGGCAGGGCTGCAAAGAATGAACGCATCAGCCACATCACGTAGGGGATCAGGAAGGTGCAGTACGCCAGAATCAGCGTGATATGCATGTCGGTGATGCCCAAGGTGCGTGCCACGAGGAACATTGGCACAGCCAGTGCGATCGGCGGCACACCGCGGGAGGCAAGAATCAGGACGCCGATGGTTGCCCCGCCCTTGATGTTCAGGCGGGACAGGGCGTAGCCGGACATGGTTCCCAGCACCAGCGAGAGCACGCCTGCGCCGGCCGCAACTATGACCGTATTGACCATTCTCCGGCCGATGTCGGCCTGCTGCATGTAGCTGGTGTAGTTGTCCATGGTGAAGGTGGAGAAGATTCTCGGCGGCGTCGTGAAAATGTCGGTGGGCAACTTGAACGACGTCGAAATCATCCAGAGGACGGGCAGGAGGAAGCCAAGACAGATGGCTACACCGGCAACGATGCGAAACATGCGCCCTGGGTTTACTTTTCCTTTGCGAAGCTTCAGTGTCGTGGTGCTCAAAACCGGTCCTCAAGTTTCTTGGTTGTGCGGAGGAAGATCATCGTCATGATCATGGTGAGAACAAGAACGATGACCGCCATTGCTGATGATTCGGCGAATTTGAGCGAACGGAATGCTTCCTCGTAGATGTAGAGGTTGACGACGTTTGTCGATTGGCCCGGCCCGCCCCTGGTCGCGGCCAGGGCAATGTCAAACATTTTCACGGCGCCGAGCCAGCGAACCACGAACACCGCGCCGATGGCGCTGGCCAGCATGGGAAGGCTGACGTGGATCAGTGTGTGCCACCAGCGTGCACCGTCCACGGCCGCGGCTTCGAAAACGTCGCGGGGCAGCGCCAGCATGGCGGCCGATGCAATCAGGACGATGAACGGGGTCCAGCGCCAGGTGTCGATCAAGACAATGCTGATCATGGCAAGGTTCGGGTCACCCAGCCAGTTCAGGGGGCCGATGCCTGCAAATCCCAACACGTAGTTGACGATTCCCCAGAGCGGGTCGAGGAGCATTTTCCACACGCCGCCCGCGACAACGGGAGCCACCACCATGGGGATCAGGAACAGTGCGCGGACCAGTCCGCGCCACTTCCACTCCACGTTCAGCAGGTAGGCGATGCCAAAGCCAAGCACCATCTGCAGGGGAAGGGCAAGCACCAGGTAGATGCCGGTGACCTTCAGGGAGTTGAGGAATCCCGGATCCGTGATGGCCTCTATGTAGTTGTCCCACCCGACCCACCCCTTGGGCGCAAAAGTAGCCAGATTCAGATCGGAGAAGCTGATTTGAATCGTGTAGAAGATGGGGTAGGCCAGGAGGGCCAAAAGGAGAAGGGTGGTGGGCCCGAGAAAGGTCCACTTACTGAGCAGATCATTGACTTTCAATCTGGCACGCGAAGGCTGGGAATAACCGGCTTTCACAGCTCGCCGTGATGGTGGCGGGGTTTCGCTGGCTTCCTGCGTTTTGGGGAGGAGACTTGGGGAGCGCATTACTTGGACAGTGCTTTCTCAATTTCGGCCGCAGCGTCGTTGAGGGCCTTGGCCGTTTGGTTCGGATCCGCCATGGCAACCGCAGTCTGGTCGGCCAGGATTCGCTGCACCTCGTCGGAGTTGGTCAACCGTGGGCGCCACATCTTGCCGGTTTCAGCGTCGGCATAGGCAATCTTCAGTGCATCGAATACTGGGCTAAGCCAGGCCTGCTCCGGGGTCGAGTCAAGTGTTGAGGTTCGTGCCGGGAACACACCCAAGGTGTTTGACTGCCACACTTCGCCTTCCTTGGAACTCAGCCATTCAACGAGCTTCCACGCAGCCTCCGTATTCTGTCCGCGGCTGGCGATGGCACCACTCCAGATGCCTCGGTGTGTTCCAGAGCTCTTGGATCCGGCCGGCATGACCTGAATGCCAACCTGGTCAGCCTTCAATGTGGTGGTCTTGGGATCGATGGCGGTTCCCCTGTAAACGCTGCCCCAGTTGAACATGGTGGCCGTTTTCCCTTGCCGAAACGCTTCCAGCGGCTCGGTGAACTGCCAGGTTGAGGCACCGGGAGGTGCGTACTTGAGCAGATCCACGTGCGTCTGAACGGCTGACACACCGGTCTCGTTGTTGAATGCGGGCTTGTTGTCCCCGTCAAGGAGCTCCCCGCCGTTGGCATTGAAGATGGTCTGCCACACAGTCGGCGTCAACGGATCACGGGTGAAGTAGGTGCCCACCGCCCAGGTGTCATCCTTGCCGTCGCCGTTGGTGTCCCGCACCAGCTTGGGCGCCTGAGCCATGTAGTCGTCCCAAGTGAGCTTGGGTGTGGGTTCGGGAACGCCGGCCTCCTTGTAGAGGGACTTGTTGTAGAACATCATCAGCATGTTGGAGCGCAACGGGACGCCGTACTGGACGCCCTCCCACTCCCCTGCGGCCAGCGGAGCGGCGTTGAAGTCGTTCCAGTCGTAGCTGGCGTCAGTCCAATCGGCCGCGTCCTTCTTCAGGTCAAGCAGGGCGCCGGTTGAAGCCATCTGCGGGATCCACGGATCATCAGCCATGACAATGTCGTAGGTAGGGTCTGCAGCCGTCAGTTCAAGCATCGTCTTGGCCAGCTGGTCTCCGTACGGAACACCATCGATGGTCACCTTGATGTTGGGGAACTTCTTGTTGAATTCCGGAACCATTTGTTCCTGCCACTGCTTGGCGTATCCATCGTTGGCGAGAATCCTCAGCTCGACCGGCTTTTCGGCAGTACCAACGCCGCCCGATTCCTTGGCGGGACCGCCGCATGCCGCCGTGGCCAACATTGCGGCAGCTAGGACACCAGCGCCAAGAAAGGCGCGCCGGGACGGCTGGAAGAATGAACCTGACTTATTCATCGTCGAATCCTCGTTCTGTATATTTCGCGGACAACCCCCGTCACATCAACGTGATGGGGGCCACTGGACCTGCTGAAAGTCCACGATCCCAGATGAGGACTAGTCAAGTCCAATACTTAGTTCTTATTTCAGTTATGCGGATTCTGTCTTAGTTGATGATGTAGTCAGGCACCGCCAGTGGCTGCGGCATTGCATGGCGGACAATGTTCAAAACAGCCTGCAGGTCACGGGCATTGTCATCTCGCCGCCACACCAACGCAGCGGCCAGATGGGGCACCCTGCCCCTGATCTCCTTGTAGACGAGGCCCGGAAAATTCACGTGCTGCACCGATGATGCGGTGATTGTTACGCCCACGCCCGCGGCGACCAAGCCAAGGATCGTGTAGGAATCCGGCGCTTCCTGCAGGATCCGTGGAACGAACCCCGCTTGAAGAGCCAAATGAACTGTGGCATCCCTGATGGTGGACCCCAAAGTGCCCGGAAAAGACACGAAACGATCTTCGGCCAGGTCACGCAGGTCGATCGATGCTTCATTGGCCAGTCGATGGTCCGAGGGCAGCGCAACCACCAGGCGCTCGTACTCGTAAATGTGGGTTGACACGCCGTCATTGGTGATGGGATACCTGGCAAATCCAATGTCGAGCTCACCACTGAGCACCTTGCGCACGGCAGCTCCACCGTAAATTTGCCCCAATAGCACTAGCTCAATTCCGGGCTGCTCCACACGGACCGCGCGGGCCAGGGTCGGCAGCGCTTCCCTGCTGCTTGCGCCTGCATAGCCAACTTTGATGCGTCCAACAATGCCGGCCCGGCCTATGGTTGCGGCCCGCATGGCGAGCTCTGCGTCGATAAGAACTGTTCGTGCCGGATCCAGGAACGCCTCACCCGCTTCGGTGAGGGTCACGGATCGTGTATTGCGTTCAAACAACTTGACGTGAAGTTCTTTTTCCAGAGCCTTGATTTGCTGGCTGAGCTGGGGCTGGGCCATTTGAAGCCGCTCTGCGGCCCTGCCGAAATGCAGTTCCTCAGCGACCATCACAAACCCCTTGAGACTGCGAAGTTCCATGCGCCACCTTCTGTAATAATTCGCCACAGTTGCTCGTGCGTTCATTTGCGATAGCAACATGCTTGTCCCGATATGCT
The DNA here is from genome assembly GCF_027568515.1 of Arthrobacter sp. HY1533. Classification (GTDB taxonomy): domain Bacteria; phylum Actinomycetota; class Actinomycetes; order Actinomycetales; family Micrococcaceae; genus Specibacter. The sequence goes on from NZ_JANKZF010000001.1 coordinate 351,965, forward strand.
AGCCAAACTAGACGCCTTCGGGGCCGGCGCCGCACTCATTAGTACATAATCATCATAAATTCCGCCCCCAATTAGTATTGGACTGCATGACAGTTCTGCTGGCATCGTGAGTCCTGAGACCTAAGAATCTGCCCGCAGAAGGAACCTTGAACTATGAGTAAGTATGCATCCATCAACCCGGCGACCGGCGAGCTCGTGGCCGAATTTCCCACTCTCACCGATGCGGCGGTGGAGAGCATCACAGAACGCTCCTTCACGCAGTATCAGCAGTGGCGGGCTCGCCCGCTCCCTGAGCGCGCAGCGGTCCTCGGCCGTGTGGCAGCACTTCACCGTGAGCGCTCTGCGGAACTGGCCGCCCTCCTGACTCTTGAGATAGGAAAGCCGACGACGGAGGCCCAAGGCGAGGTTGCCCTCGTCGCTTCCATCTATGACTACTATGCCGACAATGCCGAACGGTTCCTCCAAGAGGAACCCCTGGACATCAAGGGGCCGGGCACAGCAGTGGTCCGCACTGAGGCAATCGGCCCTCTTGTTGGCATCATGCCCTGGAACTTTCCGTACTATCAGGTGGCCCGCTTTGCCGCACCGAACATCGCGCTGGGCAATACCGTCATTTTGAAGCACTCCAGCAATTGCCCACAGTCCGCATTGGCCATTGAAGCCATTTTCCGGGAGGCTGGGCTCCCGGCGGATGCCTACATCAATGCTTTCGCCACATCCGGCCAGATTGCCACCATGATCGCTGATCCACGCATTCAGGGCGTCTCGCTGACGGGCTCGGAGAGGGCCGGATCTGCCGTTGCCGAAGTGGCAGGACGCCACCTGAAAAAGGTCTTGCTCGAACTTGGTGGTTCCGATCCGTTCATTGTGCTGCCGGATGCTGATCTGGACATTGCCGTGGCGGGTGCCGTCTCTGGCCGAATGTACAACGGAGGCCAGGCTTGCACAGCTTCCAAACGCTTCATCATTGTTGGCGATATTTATGACGAGTTCCTGAGTCGCTACGCGCAGGCGATGTCCAGCATCACCCCCGGAGATCCCACAAACGCAGCGACGGCCTACGGACCGCTGTCTTCCAAGTCGGCTGCCGATGAAATTGCAGAAATCGTCGACGACGCAACGTCAAAGGGCGCCATCGCGGTCGTTGGCGGACAAGGACCCGCAGGATCTGGGGCCTACTATCCCGCGACAGTACTGACCGGTGTTACTCCTGGAATGCGAGCCTACTCGGAGGAGATCTTTGGCCCCGCGGCCGTGGTCTACCGTGTGGAGTCAACGGACGAGGCCATCGACCTGGCCAACGATTCCCCCTACGGCTTGTCCAGCTCCATTTTTACGAGGGATGTCGAGTCCGCCAAGCTGCTTGCCGAACGGCTCGAAACCGGAATGGTCTGGATCAACAGCACCAGCCGCAGTGCCGCCGACTTACCCTTTGGCGGCGTCAAACGTTCTGGCTTTGGGCGGGAATTGGCACATTTGGGCATCAATGAATTCGCCAACAAGAAGCTCATACGGATTCCGGCGGCCTAGCAAACCTCCGCCTCCAGCCATCTTCGCTTCTTGCCGCCCCGAGCACGCTCCGGGCGGCAAAGCGGGTTAATGTCCTATTTGATTATTGCAGAATGCACATCAATAGGCATCCCAATAAGTATTGGACTGGAAGTAATCCAACTGCGAAAGTTAAGGCGTCAACCAAGATTCCGAGGAGTACCGTGACGCTTGATCCGCACCCCACCGACAAGGCACTGCCGGACGCAGGCTTCATGCCGTCCGCAGACCATCTCACCTCTGATCTGTTCGGCCGCACCGGCACAGGGCCCTTGTCCGGGCTGCTCGTGGCCGATTTTGGGCGCGTGCTGGCGGGCCCCTATTGCACCATGCTGCTGGCCGACATGGGTGCCACAGTGGTGAAGATCGAAAGTCCGAGCGGTGACGAGACCCGGGATTGGCGCCCGCCCGTGCGCAATGGCGAATCAACTTACTACCTCTCGATCAACCGCAACAAGGGATCGATCGCCCTGGATCTGAAGGATCCTGCCGATCGAAGCGTTGCACAGGAAATCGCACGGCGGGCGGATGTCATGGTCGAAAACTTCAAGCCCGACGGGCTGAATCCCTTTGGGCTGGACTACGATTCCGTAGCCGCCACCAATCCCGCCGTAATTTACGCATCCATCACGGGTTTCGGGACGGCAGGTGGCGCTTCACTGCCCGGTTACGATCTCCTCGTCCAGGCCTTGTCCGGGCTAATGAGTGTCACGGGTTCACCTGAAACCCCCGCCTACCGTTCCGGTGTGGCCGTCTTTGACGTGATGACTGGGCTGCATACAGCCATCGGAATTTTGGCCGCACTCCAAGAACGCCAGCGCAGCGGGACAGGGCAGCGGATCGAGGTCAACTTGATGTCATCGGCACTGTCCGGAATGGTGAACCAGACGGCCGGCTACCTGTTGAGCGGCACGGTGCCCACCAGGCTCGGAAACGAACATCCCAGCATCTACCCCTACGAGCCCATGGCCACCGGTGACGGAGAGATTGTCATCGCCGTTGGAAACGACCCGCAGTTTCGCAGGTTGTGCCAAGCCATAGGAACTCCGGCCTTGGCCGAGGACGACCGATTTGCCGCGGCCCCCCAGCGCAGTTTGAACAGGCACCTGCTCAGGCCCCTGCTGCTCGAGGCCCTGAGGTGCCGCAGTTCGGCCGAATGGTTCGAAATGCTCACTGCCGCCCAAATCCCTTGCGCTCCCATTAACGATGTGCGCCAGGGCCTGGAATTTGCCGAGCACATTGGCTTGGATCCGGTGGTAACAGCCGGCCACGGCGCCAGCGCCTTGCCGGGGATTCGAAACCCCATAACGTTTTCGCAGACACCTGTCAGCTATGACATGGCTCCGCCTGACCACGACGGTCATCGCGAGCCAATTCTTGCCTGGCTCGGCAGGAACCCATCCCAAGCAGGAAACGCCACCCACCGCAAAAGCTCAATCACGCTCTAGAAGGGGCCGCAAAAACATGATCCCCAAGGCTGATCAACAAACTGCCACATCAGACTACTTCCACCTTGACGACGACCTCACCCCGGACGAAGTTTTGGTTCGGGACAAAGTCCGCAACTTCGCCGAACAGCAAGTCCTGCCCATCATCAACGACTATTGGGAGAAGGCCGAATTCCCCGCCGAACTTCTGGCGCCGCTGGCCGGGCTCGGGATCATCGGCACAACGATCCAAGGCCACGGTTGCCCGGGGATGAGCCGCAAAGCCGCGGGCATGGTTGCCCGCGAAATGGCCAGGGCAGATGGCAGCCTCAACACGTTTCTGGGCGTGCACTCCAATCTCTGCATGGGCGCCCTGAACATTCTGGGCAGTGAGCAGCAACGCCAACGCTGGCTCCCGGCATTGGCCCGGATTGAAAAAACAGGAGCGTTCGCCCTGACCGAACCGGATCATGGCTCGGACTCGGTGGCCTTGGAAACCGAGGCTCGCCTAGAGGGAGACCACTGGGTCCTGAGCGGCCACAAGCGGTGGATCGGCAATGGCCACGCCGCCGACATCATCGTGATGTTTGCCCGGAATGTGGAGGATGGCAATGTCAATGCCTTCGTCGTTGAGAAGGACATCCACGGCAGCTACCCTGCAGGCTACTCCCCCACCGTAATCACCGGCAAAGTGGGAAAGCGTGCCATCCTGCAGGCCGATATTGTCATTGACGAGCTGCGCATCCCGTTGGCGAACAGGCTGGATGGTTGCCACTCATTCCGCGACGTATCCAGGGTCCTGCAGGCAACCCGCGGAGGGGCTGCTTGGGAAGCCGTGGGGCATGGCATGGCTGCCTATGAAATTGCAGCCAACTACGCACTGACCAGGCACCAGTTCGGCAAACCCATTGGCTCGTTCCAGTTGGTGCAGTCGCGGCTGGCGAACATGCTCAGCGAGCTCACCTGCATGCAGTTGCTCTGCACCAGAATGGCCGAGTTGGCGGACCGCGGCCAACTGACGAATGCGCAGGCGTCCATGGTGAAGATGGCCACGGCGCAAAAGGGCAAATGGATCTGCAACGAAGCCCGTGACCTGTTGGGCGGCAACGGACTCCTTCTGGAGAATCATGTCATCCGCCACATGACTGACATGGAGGTCGTATCCACTTATGAAGGAACGGACTTCATGCAGGCTCTGTTGGTGGGCCGTGACATCACGGGGATCTCCGCCTTCGGCTGAGCGACATGCCCTTTGCACGGGCGACTATTTGAGCAGGACTATCAATGAAGACAAGGAGAAGTCATGACTGAGGCCTTCCTGGTTGGCGGAGCCCGAACCCCTGTGGGCCGCTATGGCGGTGCCCTCTCTGCGGTGCGCCCCGACGATCTTGCGGCAATAGCCGTTCGCGCCGCCGTCGAACGCGCCGGACTTGATCCTGCCGTGGTGGAGGAGGTGATCTTGGGCAATGCCAACGGTGCCGGCGAGGAGAACCGCAACGTGGCGCGCATGGCATGGCTGCTGAACGGCTACCCGGACAGCGTTCCCGGCATTACCGTCAACCGGCTGTGCGCCTCGGGCCTCTCGGCCATCATCATGGCAAGTCACATGATCAAGGCCGGCGCCGCTGACATTGTGGTGGCCGGCGGCGTGGAATCGATGAGCCGTGCGCCCTGGGTCATGGAGAAACCAGACAAGGCGTTTGCCAAGCCGGGCGCAGTCTTTGACACCTCAATTGGCTGGCGCTTCGCCAATCCTGCATTCGTCGACGGCGGGCACAGCCGCAGCGGCAAGGCCACGTTCTCCATGCCGGAAACTGCGGAGGAAGTGGCCCGAGTCTTCGACATTTCACGCGAGGACTGCGACGCATTCGCTGCACGGTCCCACCAGCACGCATTGGCAGCGATTGCTGCAGGCCATTTCGCCCAGGAGATCGTGCCCGTGAGCGTCCAGGGACGCAAGGGAATCACTCTTGTGGACACTGATGAGGGCCCCCGGCCCGGCACAACACCGGAGGTTCTTGCGGGGCTCCGGCCGGTGGTCAGGGGAGGATCCGTGGTAACGGCCGGAAACGCTTCAACACTCAATGACGGGGCATCGGCCATCGTCGTCGCCTCCGAATCTGCCGTGAAGAAATATGGGCTGACGCCGAGGGCAAGGATCCTAGAGGGTGGCTCCTCCGGTGTGGCGCCGGAGATCATGGGGATCGGTCCCGTGCCTGCCACTCGAAAGGTTCTGCATCGCGCCGGACTCTCCGTTGGTGACCTGGGCGCCGTCGAGCTCAATGAAGCGTTTGCCTCCCAGTCCCTGGCGGTCATGAGGGAGCTGCGCCTGGATCCGGAGATCGTAAATGCCGACGGCGGCGCCATCGCGCTCGGTCATCCGCTCGGCTCATCAGGGTCACGGTTGGTGGTGACCCTTTTGGGCCGCCTGGAGCGTGAGCTGGCCGGGGGCAGCAGCAAAATCGGGCTGGCATCCATGTGCGTGGGAGTCGGCCAGGGCACATCGCTGCTTGTGGAAGGTATGCAATGACCATTGACGATGCCGCGTCGGCAGCCGCAGGCAGCTTTCTCGACGTGCACGAATTCACCACGCTGCTGGTCTCCGAGGGCCAGGATCGCCTGCTTGTTCGACTGCACCGCCCGGAGGTGCGCAATGCCATCGATGCCGCCATGGTGCGCGATTTGCACACAGTATGCGCCCACTTGGAAGCAGAGCCGAAGATCCTGATCCTCACGGGCGCAGCAGCGGACCCTGAGGCGGGCACCCAGGCGTACTTTGCCTCCGGTGCCGACATCGCCCAATTGCGCGAACGCCGTCGAAAGGACGCGTTGGCAGGAATCAATTCCTCACTGTTCGAAAGAATTGCCAACCTCCCCATGCCCGTCATCGCAGCCCTGGACGGATTCGCGCTGGGCGGTGGTGCCGAGCTGGCCTATGCCGCCGATTTCCGCCTCGGCACCGCAAACCTACGCATGGGCAACCCCGAAACCGGGCTCGGCATTCTTGCCGCGGCAGGGGCCACATGGCGGCTGAAGGAACTTGTGGGAGAGCCGTTGGCCAAGGAAATTCTCCTGGCCGGACGGACCTTGACCGGCCCGGAATGCTTGGCAGCGCAGCTCATCACCGAGATGGTCGAGTCGGAGGAGCTCCTTGATGCGGCCCATGCACTGGCCGACAACATTGCCAGGCAAGACCCCCTCGCCGTACGCCTGACCAAGTCCGCCTTCAACGCACCGCGGGAGTCGCACCCGCTGGTCGACACACTCGCCCAGGGCATTCTCTTCGAATCCCCCGAAAAATTTGACCGCATGCAACGGTTCCTTGACAGAAAGAACAACAAGTGACGAACAGCTCCGAAGCAGCATCGCCAAGCCCTCCGGGGCACGTTCCAGCAATGGTCGGCGTACTGGGTGGTGGCCGCATGGGTGCCGGCATTGCCCATGCGTTTCTGGTCAAGGGATCAAGGGTAGTCGTCGTGGAGCGCAACGGCGACGCTGCCCGAAGCGCCCAGGAGCGCATCATCGCGTCGGTTGACTCGTCGTTTGGGCGCGGCCTTCTGGAAGGTGACCGGGAATTGATCCTTGCCCGGTTGCGTGTGAGCATCGACTACGCCGATTTTGCACAGTGCGATCTGGCCATTGAAGCTGTCCCCGAGGATCAGGCCCTCAAAGCAACAGCCCTCCAGGCCGTGGCCCAAGCCCTTCCTCCCCATGCCTATTTGGCGACCAACACGTCGTCGTTGTCTGTCAGCGGGCTTGCGGCTTCTGTCATCAATCCGAAACGGTTCGTTGGGCTGCACTTCTTCAACCCTGTCCCTGCCTCCACGCTCATCGAAGTGGTGGTTGGCGAGGAGACTGCCGAAGATGCGGTCGACGCCGCAAGGGCGTGGGTTTCGGGATTGGGCAAGACCGCCATCGTCGTGCGTGACGTACCCGGCTTTGCTTCCTCACGTCTTGGCGTGGCAATTGCCCTCGAGGCAATGAGAATGGTGGAAGAAGGCGTGGCCAGTCCAGAAGACATCGACAACGCCATGGTGCTGGGATACAAACATCCGGTTGGGCCGCTGCGAACAACAGACATCGTTGGGCTGGACGTGCGGTTGGGCATCGCCGAGTACCTCCACTCAACTTTGGGCAGCCGGTTTGAGCCGCCGCAGATACTCCGCGACAAGGTTGCAGCGAATCATTTGGGCCGCAAGACCGGGCGGGGCTTCTACGACTGGAATTGACCACGATTCCATTGCCACCCCGGATAGGGCATTATTACCGCATATCATGCTTGCCCAGCACTGGTGATACCGTTGGAGCAATAATTCCAGCGTGAGGAGACCCATGGACGTCGGCCAGTTGAAGGCCTTTCTGGCCGTGGCACAGGAGCTCCACTTCGGACGAGCCGCACAGCGGTTGCATATCGCCCAACCGCCACTCAGCCGTATCATCAAACAACTTGAGACCGAACTCGGGGCTCGACTGCTGGACCGCAATACCCGTTCCGTGAAACTCACACCCAGCGGACAGGCCCTGGTATCCCCGGCCGCCGAGGTCATCGATGCCCTTCGCCGGGCTGAAGAAGCCGTCCGCTCGGTGGAGAACGGCGAAGCCGGGCTGGTTCGCATTGCCTTCGCGGGCGTATCCACCCACCCGCTGGTTGCCGAGCTCGCCCGCCGGGTGAGATCCAAACGACCAGGGATCCAACTGGAACTCTCAAGCCAAAACTTCGCCTTGCCTGCCATGAAGAAATTGATTCAGGGGGAAACGGACATCGTGTTGGGACGCTGGGATGCCATTCCGGCCAATGTTTCTTCCCGTGTGGTCATGCAGGACTCCCTCGTGATGGCCATGCCCAACACCCACCAGCTGGCTGCGGAGCGGCGTGTGGCGATGGGGCGGTTCGCCGGGGACAGCTTCATCTCCCTGCCACCATTCGAGGGTGCCGTCCTTCCTGACCGGCTCCGGCGGATGGCACTCAATGCTGGCTTCGTCGCAGACATCGTTCAGGTTGCCCCTGATACGCAGACGGCACTGGCATTGGTGAGCGCCGAAGTTGGATGCCACCTGACCCTGGCCTCTGTTGCGCTCCACGCGACAGATCCTCATGTGGTGTTTGTCCCCATCGAGGACTCCACGGACAACGTGGATCTGCGGGCAGCCTGGCGCCGCGACGATACTAGCGCGGCTCTCAAGGCCGTTCTGAACGAGGCCATTGGCCTTGATGCAGCCGTGTCAGGCTGAGCCTCTGGAGATTCGTCACTGGACGTTGAGGAAGCCTGGTCCTTGGCTGCCATGATGCACTTCTGCATTCTTGTGGCAACCCTGGCCGAGCTTCACGTCAAGGCATATGGGCGCTGAGGCAATTCAATGGGTAATGACCAAGTGCGAAAGCGGGTCCCCGGCCACGACCAGGCACACCTCCGTAGCAGATCCGGGGTTGCCGCGGCTTGATTGACTAGCAACACGTACCCAAAAGTGGTTGCGCACTTCGGCGTGAAATTCATGCTGACTCCACTGGTTTCCTGTGGCCATCAAGACCTCGCCAGCACCGTACCGGAGTTGGGTGTATATGTTCAACACCTCACAAACGTCACTTAAGCCCCGGCGCACCAAGAACTTTGCGGAGGAGAAAATATCTCCGGGCAGTCGGCAAGGAGCCGCCAACAAATCAGCAGCTAATTATTCGCCGGAGTCCCCGGACGCTGCATGGGACGACCCAACAGTGGAACAGCCGGGTCTGGGAATGCTCGACCAACGGGGCCGGAAAAGAAGAATGACCCCCTGTTTCCAGGAGATCATTCTTAGAACAAAAGTGCCCGAGGTGGGACTCGAACCCACACACCTTTCGATACTGCATTTTGAGTGCAGCGCGTCTACCATTCCGCCACTCGGGCCTTCGCAAAGTGTCATATTCGGCACCGTTACAAAGATCACGCTCTTGTTCGTCAATCGCTTCGGAACAAGTGCGCGGAACTACTCTACATGCATATAGGCTATTTGTAGAACCGAAGGCCCCGGGCGCCGGAACACTTGCTCCCGGTGGTTCACCCCACCTCTTCAAAGGAGTTTCTGTGTCTGAACAGACGGAATCAAAGCCCACATCCCCCAAACGCCGCGTCATTGTTGCCGAGGATGAAACCCTGATCCGTCTGGACATCATGGAGATCCTCCGCGGCGAAGGCTACGACGTGGTTGGCGAGGCCGACAACGGCGAGAAGGCCGTTGAACTGGCCAAGGAACTCAAGCCCGACCTGGTCCTCATGGACGTCAAGATGCCCGTCATGGACGGCATCACGGCCGCCGAGCACATCGTCAAGGCCCGCATTGCCCCCGTGGTCCTACTGACCGCCTTCAGCCAGAAGGAACTCGTGGAGCGCGCCCGCGACGCCGGCGCCATGGCCTACGTGGTCAAGCCCTTCACCCCCGCCGACCTCATCCCGGCACTGGAAATCGCACTCTCCCGTCACGAGGAAATCAAGGCGCTCGAGGACGAGGTTTCCGACCTCCAGGAGCAGTTCGCCACCCGCAAGCTCGTTGAGCGCGCCAAGAGCCTGCTGACCACCAAGATGGGCCTCTCCGAGCCCGAGGCCTTCCGCTGGATCCAGAAGACCTCCATGGACCGTCGCCTGAGCATGCGCGAAGTCGCCGAGACCATCATCAACCAGGTCAACTAGGTCTCGACAAGCTCGACCACCGGTAGACAAGCTCGACCACCGAGTCTCGACAAGCTCGACCACCGAAAATGACACCGATCCCCCCGCGGGATCGGTGTCATTTTTCGTTCGCGCCCCCAACCTCACCGTTAAACAACCGATGGCGGCACCCGCCCAACGCTTGAAGCGCTGGGCGGGTGCCGCCATCGTACCCTAACGGGATGCGGAGACTAGCCTACGGGCCAGGGACCGATCTTTTCCTTGCCAGAGCGGTCGCCGGCCTTGCCGAGGTCGGCGAGGTCGCCCACCTTGTGGACCTTGACCAGGTTGGTGGAACCAGCCTGTCCGGGAGGGGAACCGGCTGCGATGACAACCAGGTCGCCCTCGGAGACAACTCCCTTTTCCAGGAGTGCGGTGTCGACCTGCTCGGTCATGGCGTCCGTGTGGGCAACCATGGGAACCAGCACGGGCTCAATGCCCCATGCCAGGGCCAGCTGGTTGCGCACGCGCTCGTCCGGGGTGAAGGCGAAGACCTGCTTGGCCGGGCGCAGGCGGGACAGGCGGTGTGCCGAGTCGCCGGACTGCGTAAACGTTGCAATGTACTTGGCATCCAGCTGGTTGGCGATCTGCACGGCAGCTGCCGTGATGACGCCGCCGCGGGTCTTCGGCTCGGAGCCGAGCTTCGGGATCAGCTTCATGCCGGCCTCGGCCTCGGCTGCCTCAATGATGCGGGCCATGACCTTGACAGTTTCGATGGGGAACTTGCCAACGCTGGTCTCGCCGGAGAGCATGACTGCATCCGCGCCGTCGAGCACGGCGTTGGCGCAGTCGGAAGCCTCTGCGCGGGTGGGGCGCGGGTTGTCGATCATGGATTCAAGCACCTGGGTGGCCACGATGACCGGCTTGGCCCAGCGGCGTGCCATCTCAACGCACTGCTTCTGCACCAGCGGGACATCTTCCAGGGGAAGCTCCACGCCCAGGTCGCCACGGGCAACCATGATGGCGTCGAATGCGTCAACAATGGCTTCCAGATTGGCAACGGCCTGCGGCTTCTCGATCTTGGCGATGACCGGCACGCGGCGGCCTTCCTCGTCCATGATCTCGTGGACGCGGGTGATGTCGGCCGCGTCGCGAACGAACGACAGCGCAACGAGGTCCACGCCGCACTCAAGTGCCCAGCGGAGGTCGTCCTCATCCTTTTCGCTCAGTGCGGGGACGTTCACGGCAACGCCGGGCAGGTTGATGCCCTTGTTGTTGGAAACCTTGCCCGGAACCGTGACCTCGGTGACAACCTTGACGGCGTCAACGGCGGTGGCGCGAACGGAAACCTTGCCGTCGTCGATCAGCATGATGTCGCCGACCTTGACGTCCTCGGTGAGGGACTTCAGTGTGGTGGAGCAGATGTCCTTGGTGCCCGGGACGTCTTCGGTGGTGATGGTGAAGACGTCGCCCACGGCCAGGTCGTAGCCTTCACCATTGGCGAAGCGGCCCAAACGGATCTTCGGGCCCTGCAGGTCAGCCATGATGGCGACGGGCTTGCCCAGTGCGCCGGCGGCCTTGCGCACGTTGTCATAGGTGTTCTGGTGCACGGTGTAGTCGCCGTGGCTCATGTTCATGCGGGCTACGTTTACGCCCGCCTCCAGTACCGCAAGTGTGTTTTCATAGCTGGCGATTGCCGGCCCGAAAGTCGCAACAATTTTTGCGCGTCTCAATGTACCTACCTTGTGTGTGGTTTCAGCAGAAATCTTTGGTGCCCAAAGACAGCCTATCGCTTTTGCTACTAGACCCGGATAGCCGAATCACTGGGTGAGACGGGTGCATCCAAATTGGTCTCCCCCATGAGGTGCTTGTCCACCGCAGCGGCGCAGGCACGCCCCTCCGCAATGGCCCACACAATGAGCGATTGCCCACGGCCGGCGTCGCCTGCTGCAAACACCCCGTCACGGTCCGTCATGTAATAGCCGTCGCGCTTGATGTTGTTGCGCGGATCCAGGCTGACGGGCAGCTGGTGCAGCAGTTCGGCCGACTCCGGGCCGGTGAAGCCCAGCGACAGGAACACGAGGTCGGCGTCGATGATGCGTTCGGTGCCCTCCTTGGGCACGCGGCGCCCGTCGAGGTACTCGGTCTCGGCAATCTTGAGCCCTGTCAGCACGCCGTTTTCGCCCAGGAACTCCACGGTGGACGCCAGGTACGTGCGCTCCCCGCCCTCCTCATGGGCGCTGGCCACCTCAAACAAGTTGGGGAAGGTGGGCCAGGGCTGGGCAGCGGTGCGCTCCGGCGAGGGCTGCTTGCCAATGGCCAGGGTGGTCACGGACGCCGCCTGCTGGCGGTGCGCCGTGCCGAGGCAGTCGGCGCCGGTGTCGCCGCCGCCCAGGATGACCACGTGCTTGCCGCGGGCATCGATCTGGCCGGGAACGGCATCCCCCGCCACCACCTTGTTGGCCTGGACCAGGTAGTCCATGGCGAAGTGCACGCCTGACAGCCCGCGGCCCGGGATGGGCAAATCGCGCGGAACGGTGGCCCCGGTGCACACCACGACGGCGTCGTAGCGGCGGCGCAGCTCCTCCCAGCCAATGTCCTTGCCCACCTCGATGCCGGTGCGGAACCGGGTGCCCTCGGCCTCCATCTGGGCCACGCGGCGGTCCACGCTTTCCTTCTCCAGCTTGAAGTCCGGGATGCCGTAGCGCAGCAGCCCGCCAATGCGGTCGTCGCGCTCGAACACGGCCACGGTGTGCCCCGTGCGGGTCAGCTGCTGGGCAGCTGCCAGCCCTGCCGGGCCGGAACCGACGACGGCGACTGTCTTGCCGGTGAGCCGGGCCGGGGGCAGCGGGTACACCCAGTCCTGGTTGAATGCCTCATCGATGATGGAGACCTCCACCTGCTTGATGGTCACGGCCGGCTGGTTGATGCCCAGCACGCACGCGCTCTCGCAGGGTGCCGGGCAGAGCCGGCCGGTGAACTCCGGGAAGTTGTTCGTGGAGTGCAGGCGTTCAATGGCCTCCTGGCCCTTGTCGCGCCAGGTGAGGTCGTTCCATTCCGGGATCAGGTTGCCCAGCGGGCAGCCCTGGTGGCAGAACGCCACGCCGCAGTCCATGCAGCGGCCGGCCTGCGACTTCAGCACGCCCTTCTCCTGCGCTTCGTAGACTTCCTTCCAGTCCATGATGCGCACCGGAACGGGCCGGCGGGTCTGGGTGATGCGTTCGCGGGTGTTCAAGAAACCGTGCGGATCAGCCACCGGTGACCTCCAAAATTTTCTGCCAGACGGTTGCGCCGTCCGGGTCTTCGCCCAACTCGGCTGCTGCCAGTCGGGTCTCCAATACTGCTGCGTAGTCGCGGGGAAGGACCTTGGTGAAGCGGGCCGATGCTGTGGGGAAGTCCGCCAGCAGTACGTCGGCCGTTTCCGATCCGGTCTCTTCGGCATGCCGGCGCAGGAGTGCGATGACAATGTCCTTGTCGACGGCGTCGAGCTCCAGCAGGGACAGCTCCCCGGAGTCCAGGGCGTCCTTGTTCACGCGGCTGCGTTCCAGGTCCAGCACGTAGGCCGTTCCGCCGGACATGCCGGCGCCAAAGTTGCGGCCGGTGGGGCCAAGGATGAGAGCCGTTCCGCCGGTCATGTATTCGCAGCCGTGGTCTCCGATTCCCTCGACAACCGCCGTGGCGCCGGAGTTGCGGACCAGGAACCGCTCCCCCACCAGGCCGCGCAGGAACATCTCGCCGCTCGTGGCGCCGTAGCCGATCACGTTGCCGGCAATGACGTTCTGCGCTGCGTTGAAGGTGCTGGCACGGTCCGGGCGGACAGTGATGCGCCCTCCGGACAGGCCCTTGCCCACGTAGTCGTTCGCGTCGCCGAGCAGGCGCAGCGTGATGCCGGCCGGCATGAACGCACCGAGCGACTGGCCGGCCTGGCCCGTGAGGGTCACGTCAATGGTGTCCGGGCCCAGCACGTCCACGCCGAAGGCGCGGGTCACGTTCCAGCCCAGCATGGTGCCCACGGAACGGTCGGTGTTGATGACCGGGACGCTGATCTTGACCGGTTCGCGGTTGCTGAGCGCCTCGGCGGCCATGGCCACGAGCTGCTGGTCGAAGTGCTTGTCCAGCTCGTGGTTCTGGGTGGTGAGCTGGCGGACAGGGGCGCTGGCGGGGACGCCGGCGTCGGAGAAGATCGGGGACAGGTCAAGGCCCTCGGTCTTCCAGTGGTTCAGGGCCGGTTTGAGGTCCAGGGCCGCGGATTGGCCGATGGCCTCCTCGAGGCTGCGGAAGCCAAGGCTTGCCAGGATTTCTCGCACCTCCTCGGCCAGGAACTCGAAGAAGTTGACCACGAACTCGGGCTTGCTGGTGAAGCGGCTGCGCAGTTCCGGGTTTTGGGTGGCGACACCCACGGGGCAGGTGTCCAGGTGGCAGACGCGCATCATGACGCAGCCGGAAACCACCAGCGGTGCCGTGGCGAAGCCATATTCCTCGGCGCCCAGCAGTGCGGCGATGACCACGTCGCGGCCGGTCTTGAGCTGGCCGTCGACCTGCACCACAACCCGCTCACGCAGCCCGTTCAGGCGCAGCGTCTGCTGGGTTTCGGCCAGGCCGAGTTCCCAGGGCATGCCCGCGTGCTTGAGCGAGTTCAGCGGGCTGGCACCCGTGCCGCCGTCGTGCCCGGAAACCAGCACGACGTCGGCCTTGGCCTTGGTCACGCCGGCCGCCACGGTGCCAATCCCCATCTCGGAGACGAGCTTGACGTGGACGCGGGCCTCGGGGTTGGCGCGCTTGCAGTCGTAGATGAGCTGCGCCAAGTCCTCGATGGAGTAGATGTCGTGGTGCGGCGGCGGGGAAATCAGCCCCACACCCGGGGTGGAATGCCGAGTCTCGGCAATCCACGGGTACACCTTCTTGGCCATGAGCTGGCCACCCTCGCCTGGCTTGGCGCCCTGGGCCATCTTGATCTGGATGTCTGTCGCGTTGCTCAGGTACAGGCTCGTGACGCCGAAGCGGCCCGAGGCCACCTGCTTGATGGCACTGCGGCGCTCCGGATCCAGCAGGCGCTCAACGTCCTCGCCGCCCTCGCCCGTGTTGGACTTGGCGCCCAGGCGGTTCATGGCGATGGCCAGGGTCTGGTGCGCCTCCTGCGAGATGGAGCCGTAGCTCATGGCGCCGGTGGAGAAGCGCTTGACGATGCTGCTGACCGGCTCAACTTCCTCCAGGGGCACCGGCTGGCGCTGGCCGTCCTTGAACGTGAGCAGGCCGCGGAACGTCATCAGCTTGCCGGCCTGCTCGTCAACGCCCTCGGTGTACTTCTTGAAGATGTCGTAGCGGCGTTCACGCGTGGCATGCTGCAGGCGGAAGACCGTGTCCGGGTTGAACAGGTGCGGTTCGCCGTCGCGGCGCCACTGGTACTCGCCGCCGCCCAGCAACGGGCGGTGGGCGAGCTCGACGCCGTCGACTGGGTAGGCGTTCTTGTGCCGGGCGCCAACCTCTGCGGCGATGACGTCCATGCCGACGCCGCCGAGCTGGGTGACGGTGCCGGTGAAGTGGCGGTTGATGATTTCCTGTGACAGGCCCAGTGCCTCGAAGGTCTGGGCGCCGCAGTAGGAGGCCACTGTGGAGATGCCCATCTTGGACATGATCTTCAAAACACCCTTGCCCAGGGCCTTGATGAGATTGTAGACGCCCTGCTCCGGGGTGACGCCTGTGACGTCGCCGTTGCGGATGAGCTCCTCGACCGATTCCATGGCCAGGTAGGGGTTGACGGCTGCCGCGCCGTAGCCCACCAGGACTGCCACGTGGTGGACCTCGCGGACGTCGCCGGCCTCCACCACCAGTGAGACCTTGGTGCGGTTGGCACTGCGCAGCAGGTGGTGGTGCACGGAGCTGAGCAGCAGCAGGGACGGAATGGGTGCCCACACGGCCGAGGAGTCACGGTCGGAGAGCACGATGTACTGCACGCCGCGGTTGATGGCACCGGAGACCTGCTCGGAGATCTCGGCGAGGCGGGCGCGCAGGGCGGGGGCGCCGCCGTCGACCTTGTACAGGCCGCGGACCTTCATGGCGATGTGTTCGCCGCCGGAACCGTCGGCCGCGACGGGGCTTTCCATGTTGGCGATCTTGGCCAGGTCGTCGTTGTTGATGACGGGGAAGGTGAGCGCAAGCTGCGGGGCCTTGACCTTGTTGCGTGAGAGCAGGTTGCCCTGCGGGCCGATCGTCGTGTTCAGGGACGTGACGAGTTCCTCGCGGATGGCATCCAGCGGCGGGTTGGTCACCTGGGCGAACTGCTGGACAAAGTAGTCGAACAGCAGGCGCGGGCGCTGGGACAGCACGGCCACGGGAGTGTCGGTGCCCATGGCACCCAGGGGTTCTGCGCCGGCCTTGGCCATGGGGCCCAGCAGGATCTTCAGCTCTTCGGTGGTGTAGCCGAAGGTGCGCTGGCGGTGGACCACGGAGGCGCTGGTGTGGACCACGTGCTCGCGCTCGGGCAGGTCGGCCAGGGAGATGGTGTTTTCGCGGGCCCACTCCTCGTAGGGGTTGGCGGCGGCGGCCTGGGCCTTGATGTCGGCATCGCTGATGATGATGCCCTTGTCCGTGTCCACGAGGAACATGGTGCCGGGTGCCACGCGGCCCTTGCTGGCGATGGTTTCCGGGGCCAGTTCCAGTACGCCAACCTCGGAGGCAAGGACAACCAGGCCGTCGGTGGTGGTCCACCAGCGGGCAGGGCGCAGGCCGTTGCGGTCAAGGGTTGCGCCGACAAGGGTTCCGTCGGTGAAGGACACGGCGGCCGGGCCGTCCCAGGGCTCCATCATGAGCGAGTGGTATTCGTAGAACGCCTTGCGCGCCGGATCCATCGTGGCGTGGTTTTCCCAGGCCTCGGGGATCATCATCATGACGGCCTCGGTCAGGGGGCGGCCGGAGAGCCACAGCAGCTCGGCAACCTCGTCAAAGGATGCGGAGTCGGAGGCGCCGGGGGTGCAGATGGGGAACAGTTCCTCGGGCGTTTCACCCAGGAGGCGGTGCGCCATGGTGGACTGGCGGGCGCGCATCCAGTTGCGGTTGCCCTTGACCGTGTTGATCTCGCCGTTGTGGGCGATGGTGCGGAAGGGCTGGGCCAGCGGCCAGGACGGGAACGTGTTGGTGGAGAAGCGCGAGTGCACCACGGCCAGCTTGGAGGCGAAGCGGGGGTCGGACAGGTCCGGGTAGAACGGCTCCAGCTGTGCGGTGGTCACCATGCCCTTGTAGACGATGGTCTTGGAGGACAGTGACGGGAAGTAGACGCCGTGCTTCTGCTGGGCGCGCTTGCGCAGGCGGAAGGCCTTGCCGTCCAGGGCGTTGGCAACGCGGATGTCCAGGGGCTGCGCCGGCTCCTTGGCCAGGGCAACGAAGAGCTGGCTGAAGTGCGGCATGCACTCACGGGCACTGGCACCAACCAGGCCCTCAACCACGGGAACCTCGCGCCAGCCAATGACGCGCAGGCCTTCACTTTCGGCCAGGGATTCCAGGCCTTCGCGTGCCGCCGCCATCTCGTGCGGGTCGGTTGGCAGGAATGCTGTGCCCACGGCGTAGTTGCCCTGTACGGGCAGCTCCAGGCCGGAGACCTCGCGGAAGAATGCGTCGGGGATCTGGATGAGGATGCCGGCGCCGTCGCCCGTGCCCTCGTCGGCGCCCACGGCGCCTCGGTGTTCCAGGTTGCGCAGGGCAATGAGTGCCTTTTCGACGATGTCGTGCCCGGGGGTGCCGCGGAGCGTGGCGACCACGGCCAGGCCGCAGGCGTCCTTTTCGCTGTCGGGGCGGTACAGCCCGGCCTGCTCCGGCATGGAAGCAAAGCGCGTAAATGGTGAGACGGCCTCGGGCCGGTGGGAGTCACGTGCTGATGTTGAAGTCACGACGTGTGGATCCTTCCCCTGATGTATGCGGTGGTTCGGGGACAACGCTGGCCCTTTGCGCGGGGAAAGCGGATCTTTCCCAGCGGTCCTGCTGTGGTGCGTGGTGCTGCTACTGATGTCTGCACTGTGAACTGATGGTTCTTGGTGCACTTGCACAGTGGAGGCTGGATCGATGGGCCAGGGCCTCCTGTGCAGCGGTTTTTACTATATAGCCGGGCTGCTCGGGCCAAAGTGCATATCTTGCAATCCGATACTTTATGCACGATCAGTAATATATATGGTGCCTCCCGGTGATGCGCAGCGGATTATCGACGGAATTCCGGCCGTTCGGGCACTCCTGGGCTCGCTGCTCCCCCAACCCAAATCCAGTGGATTCCGGGCACGAAAAAGGCGGCCCCTTGCGGGACCGCCTTCAGCGGGTGGTGCTGTGTGCCGGCCACGACGGCCGGCGATGCTTCCTAGGCGTCCTTGCCGGACCCCTTGGTTTCTGCAGTCTCGCTTGCCGGTGCGGAGTCCGCGTCCTTGGACGCCACGCCGGCACCGGAACCGCCACCGGCCACGTCACCTGTGCCGGCAACAGCGGAGGTCTCCGCCCCGGCAACTGCCGAAGTGCCGGCGTCGTCCGCGGAGGAAACCTCCGTGGACGGCTCGCGGCCCGGCAGGAACACCGATTCCTGGTCCTTGCCGCGCTTGGCGAAGGTGATGACCAGAAAGACCACCAGGGCCGCCAGGAACACAATGATGCTGGTCCAGACGTTCAGGCGCGTGGTGATGCCGAAGAACGTGATCTGCTCGGCGTCGTCGATCCGGAGCATTTCAATCCAGACGCGTCCAGCCGTGTAGACCATGGCGTAGAGCAGGAACATGCGGCCGCTGCGCAGGCGCAGCTTGCGGTCGATCAGCAGCAGGGCCGCAACGCCCAGCAGGTTCCAGATGCACTCGTACAGGAACGTGGGGTGGAACAGGGTGTCGGGGCTGTAGCCGGCCGGCACGAATTCCGGGGAGATGCTCAGGCCCCACGGGAGCGTGGTGGGCCCGCCGAACAGTTCCTGGTTGAAGTAGTTGCCCCAGCGGCCGATGGCCTGGGCCAGCAGGATGCCAGGGGCTGCGGCGTCGACGAACGCGGAGATCTTCACACCCGCGCGGCGGCAGCCGATCCAGGCGCCCACGACGCCCAGGACCACGGCGCCCCAGATGCCCAGGCCGCCCAGCCAGATCTGCGGAATGAGCGATAGGTCGCCCGTGCCGTCGTAGCCGGGGCCAAAGTAGGCGTCCGGGGAGGAGAACACGTGGTAGAGCCGGCCGCCGATGATGCCGAAGGGGATGGCCCAGATGGCGATGTCCCAGATGGAGCCTTCCGGCCCGCCGCGGCGCTTCCAGCGGCGGTCGGTCAGCCACAGGGCTGCCACGATGCCGAGCAGGATGCACAGGGCGTAGGCGTGGATGCGCAGCGGGCCAATGTCGAAGCCTGACCAGGTGGGTGCCGGGATGGCGGCGGCAACGGCCCCGCCGAGCGTCTGGGCGGAGAGTGTGCCGATCACTGGGCAGCCCCGTCCACGGCGTCGAATCCGGTGCTCAGTTCCTTGGCCAGGGCGCCAACGGCTTCCACTCCCCCGTCGCGCAGGGCTGCCACGAGGGCGGTGCCCACGATGACGCCGTCCGCGTAGGCGGCAATTTCACGCACGTGCTCGGGGCGGGAGACGCCCAGGCCCACGCAGGCGCGCTCGGCGCCGGCGTTGTGGGCGGCCGCAACAACTGCTTCAGCCGCGCTGGAGACCGAGGTGCGGGCGCCCGTGACGCCCATGATGGAGACGGCGTAGACAAACCCGCGGCTTGCCTCAACCGTCATGGCCACGCGCTCCGGGGTGGAGGACGGCGCCACAAGGAACACGCGGTCCAGTCCGTACTTGTCGGAGGCGGCAAACCATTCGGCTGCCTCGTCCGGGATCAAATCCGGGGTGATGAGCCCGGCGCCGCCGGTCTCGGCCAGGCGGCGGGAGAACTCGTCCACGCCCATGCGGTCCACGGGGTTCCAGTAAGTCATGACCAGCACGGCGGCGTCGGTCTCGGCCGTGACGGCGGCGACGATGTCGAAGACGTCTGCCACGCGGAATCCGTTGGCCAGCGCCTCGGTGGTGGCGGCCTGGATGACGGAGCCATCCATGACGGGGTCCGAGTACGGGATGCCGATTTCAATGATGTCGGCGCCGTTGCGGGCCACTGCGATCGCGGCGTCGATGGAGGCCTGCTTGTTAGGGTAGCCTGCGGGCAGGTAGGCGATCAGGGCCTTGCGGCCTGCGGCCTTGGCCCGGTCAATGGCGGCCGCGGACTTGCTGGCGGCCGGTGCGGTGCTTTCACTCATGGGTGGCATCCTCTGCGTTTTCATCGGCAGCCGGGGCTGCGCCCTTGGCCGTGCGGGTGGACAGGGTGGTGCCCTTGACGTGGCCGTCTTCATCGAGCATGCCGAACCAGGCGGCTGCCGTTTCCACGTCCTTGTCGCCGCGGCCTGAGAGGTTCACGATGATGACAACGTCCTCAGGGTTGGCGGCGTCGGCGGTGAGGCGCTTGCCCACCTTGATGGCACCGGCCAGGGCGTGCGAGGACTCGATGGCGGGAATGATGCCTTCGGTCTGGCTCAGGAGCTTGAAGGCGTCCATGGCTTCGACGTCGGTGATGGGCTCGTAGGCGACGCGGCCGTTGTCGGCCAGGAAGGAGTGTTCCGGACCCACGCTGGGGTAGTCCAGGCCTGCGGAGATGGAGTGCGACTCGACGGTTTGGCCGTCGTCGTCCTGCATGAGGTAGGAACGGGCACCGTGCATGACGCCGGGGCGGCCCAGGGTGATGGCAGCCGCGTGGCGGCCGGTTTCGACGCCGTCGCCGCCGGCCTCGAAGCCGTAGATCTTCACGGAGGGGTCATCCAGGAACGCATGGAACAGGCCAATGGCGTTGGAGCCGCCGCCGATGCAGGCGCACAGGGCGTCGGGCAGGCGGCCGATCTGGTCAAGGATCTGGCCGCGGGCCTCCTCGCCGATGACCTCGTGGAAGAAGCGCACCATCGCGGGGAAGGGGTGTGCCCCGGCAACCGTGCCGAGCACGTAGTGGGTGTTGTCCACGTTGGCCACCC
Source organism: Arthrobacter sp. HY1533 (assembly GCF_027568515.1). Lineage (GTDB taxonomy): Bacteria > Actinomycetota > Actinomycetes > Actinomycetales > Micrococcaceae > Specibacter. The sequence continues at coordinate 372,570 of NZ_JANKZF010000001.1, forward strand.
AGTCGCGGAGGGCGTCGTTGATGGCGTCCTTGAGCGTCTGGGAACCGTTGGTCACAGGCACCACTGTGGCGCCGAGCAGCTGCATGCGGGCCACGTTCAGGGCCTGCCGGCGGCAGTCCTCGGCACCCATGTAGACAACGCACTCGAGCCCGAGCAGCGCCGCGGCGGTGGCGCTGGCAACGCCGTGCTGGCCGGCGCCGGTTTCGGCGATGATGCGGGTCTTGCCCATGCGCTTGGCCAGCAGTGCCTGGCCCAGGACGTTGTTGATCTTGTGCGATCCGGTGTGGTTGAGGTCCTCACGCTTGAGGAAGACCCGGGCGCCGCCGGCATGTTCGCTGAAGCGCTTGGCCTCGGTGAGCAGCGAAGGGCGGCCGGAGTAGTTCTTGTTCAGCTCGGCAATCTCGGCGAGGAACTCGGGGTCAACCTTGGCCTTCTCGAAAGTTTCCTCAAGCTCGTCCAGGGCGGCGATGAGCGACTCGGGCATCCAGCGCCCGCCGTAGCTGCCAAAGTAGGGTCCGGGGGCATGCCGCAGGGAATGCTCCGGGGTTGTTCCTGCAGGGGCGCCGCCCTGCAGGAAGGCTGTTGCCGGATCCACCATGTCGGCGGGATCCTGAGACGAAGCTGCTGGCACGTTGGCCATCACTTCCACCGTCCTCTTCCTGGATATGTACTGCATTAATGGTCTGTGGGCGGTGACACGCGGCGGGCTGCATGCCGCGCGTTCCGCACGTTGCCGCATGCGCTGCGGCAGTTACTGCTCCGGCGGGTGCCGGTGTGGAAAAGGCCCGCCCTTCTGGACGGGCCCTTCCCTAGCGTGTGCTGATGGCCAGTGCCCCGGCCGCCTTGAATTCCGCGATCCGCTCGCGCGGGCTGGCGTCCTTCACGAGCGCCTCCCCCACGAGAATCGCGTGGGCGCCGTTGGCGCTGTAATGCTCGACGTCGGCCACGTCGCGGACACCCGACTCGGCCACCACGATGGGCCCGGCCGGAATGTCCCCGGCGAGTGCGGCGAAGATGCCGCGGTCCACGTCGAGGGTTTTCAGGTTCCGGACGTTGATGCCGATGATCTTGGCACCGACAGCCACGGCCCGTTCAATTTCTTCCGCCGTGTGTGTTTCCACCACGGCGTTCATGCCCAGCTGGTGTGTCAGTTCCAGGTAGCTTCGAAGGTCTTCGTCGCTGAGTGCGGCCACAATGAGCAGCACCAGGTCCGCGCCGTGGGCGCGGGCCTCCCAGATCATGTACTCATCGCAGGTGAAGTCCTTGCGCAGCACGGGGATGTCCACCGCGGCGCGCACTGCGTCCAGGTCGGCGAGCGAACCGCTGAAGCGGCGCTCCTCGGTCAGGACGCTGATGACCGACGCTCCGCCGTCGCGGTAGAGCGAGGCCAGGGCTGCTGGGTCGGCGATGCCGGCCAGGTCACCCTTGGAGGGGCTGCGGCGCTTGACCTCGGCAATGACCTTCAGGTCGGGCCGGTCGGACTTGTCGCCGTCCAGTGCAGCCCAGGCGTCCAGCGCCGGGGCCACGTGCAAGACCTGCTCCTTCAGCTGGGCCAGGCTGACCTTCTCCATGCGGACCGCCAAGTCCTCCCGGACTCCTGCAATGATGTCCAGCAAAACAGTCACGGTTAGTGGCCGGTGTTCTTCAGCTTGCTGCCGCCAACACCGTAGCCTGCTGCGCGCAGAACCGGGCCGGCAATGAGGCCGACAACAATGATGCCCACGCCGATCCAGAACAAGGTCGTGGCGCTTTCGCCGATGACGAAGGCGATGCAGCCAACGATGGTGCCAACCAGCATGATGGTGACGCTGGTCCAGGCTGCCGGGCTGTTGCCGTGGCCCAGCTCGATGCTGTGGTCAATGGGCTCTTCCACGGATACTGTTGCAGCCGACTTGTTGCTCATGGTAAATCTCCCTATTTAACGCGGATACTAAAAATACATTCTGCCATTACTTGACCGCGGATTCCGAAAGCCGCACGGCGGGCGGACGGGCCGCTGCTGCGCGGGCCCTATTCCGTGGGGTCTTCGCCGCGGCTGAGGCTGTCCCAGCGGTCGATCTCGTCCATCGGCTGGTCCTTGCCGCCCACGGGGGCGGCCTTGGCGGCGTCGTACTTGCTGCGCACATTCCAGCCACGGCCAAGGAACAAAACCAGCAGCGCGGCGAGGGCCAGCACGGCGGCCGCAACGGCTGCCAGGACGGGGAAAAGCGTGGTGGTGGCATTGGAGGGCTGGCCCTCGATGCCGGTCGCGGCGCCCACCTCGGTCATGGCCGCGGTGGCGGGGTCGGCCAGGATGCCCAGCACGACGGCGATGATTCCCACCGCGCTGAGGAAGACAATCGCGGCGGTCACGTTGCGGGCAACCTTGCCGGCGATGGTGGTGGCCAGGGAGCCGGCCAGGGCCACGAGGGCCAGGGCGGAGACGGCAACGGCAGCCTTGGAGCCGGGGATGTCCAGGTCCGTCGTGGCCACCTCGCCGGGGCTGATGGCCACGTGGATCCAGGTCTGGGTGGTGGTGCCGAAGACGGCCAGGGCCGCCACCACGGCCAGCAGGATCAACGTGGACTTGCGCTGCCACGCGGGAACCCGCACCGCTGTGGTGTGCGGTGCGGGCAGTTCGCCGCCGTTCACGTCGCTTTCGCCGGTTGCGGCGTTTTCCCTATTCATCAGTTTCCGCCAAACTTTGCATCGAGGTCACGCAGGGACGCTGCGGCGTGCACGGCGCGCAGGGGCGCGGCCGCCTTGTTCACGGTTTCCTCGGCCTCAGTCTCATTGACGGAGTCGGCAACAATGCCGCCGCCGGCCTGGACGTAGGCCTTGCCGCCGCGCAGCAGGGCCGAGCGGATGGCGATGGCCATGTCCATGTCGCCGGCGAAGTCCACGTAGCCCACCACGCCGCCGTAGATGCCGCGGCGGTGGGGTTCAAGTTCGTCGAGCAGGCGCAGGGCGCGCGGCTTGGGCGCACCGGACAGCGTGCCGGCCGGGAACGTTGCCGCCAGCACGTCGTAGGCGCTCTTGTCCGGGCTGAGCGTGCCCACCACCGTGGAGACCAGGTGCATGATGTGGCTGAAGCGCTCCACCTCCATGAACTGGGTGACATCCACTGTGCCGGGCTCGCAGACCTTGGAGAGGTCGTTGCGGGAAAGGTCCACGAGCATGAGGTGCTCGGAGCGTTCCTTGGCGTCGGCCAGCAGGTCCTTGGCCAGCAGCTTGTCATCCTCCACGGTGGCTCCGCGGGGGCGCGAGCCGGCGATGGGGTGGGTGATGACCTCGTTGCCCAGGACGCTGACCAGCGCCTCGGGTGAGGAGCCGACGATTGAGTAGGGGCGCCCGGAGGCATCCTCAAAGCTGTACAGGTACATGTAGGGGCTGGGGTTGGTGTTGCGCAGCACCCGGTAGACGTCCAGTGCGGAGGCCTCGTACACCATTTCAAAGCGGCGCGAGATGACAACCTGGAACACTTCGCCGTCCACGATGGCTTCCTTGCCGCGGTCAATCGCGGCGAGGTAATCGTTGCGGTCCCAGCGTTCCTGGACGCTGTCGGCAAAGGTGGCGGCCGGGGAGTCCAGCACCGACATGGGCTGGGCCACGGGGACGCGCAGCTGGGCAACCATGGCCTCGACGCGGGCCACGGCGGCATGCCAGGCGTCGTCCACGTTGTCGTCCGTGCCGTTGGCGTTGATGGCGTTGGCGATCAGCAGCACGCTGCCCTCGTTGTTGTCGTGGACAGCCATGTCCGCGATCAGGTTCAGGGCAAGCTCGGGAAGTTCCAGGTCATCCAGCGGCGGGGACGGAAGCTTCTCCCAGTGCCGCACCGATTCCCACCCCACAAAGCCCACCAGGCCCGAGGTGAACGGCGGCAGGCCCTCGAAGCGATCGGTGGCCAGCAGCTTCAGGGTGGCCTCCATGGCCTCCACTGGGTTGCCTGCCAGGGGCACGCCCAGGGGCGGTTCCCCCTGCCAGAACGCCCCGCCGTCGTGCGTGGTCAAGGTGGCGCTGGAGCGCACGCCGATGAAGGAGTAGCGCGACCAGGCCCCGCCCACGGCGGCCGATTCCATCAGGAAGGTGCCCGGCGCGCCGGCGGCCAGGGAGCGGTACAGGCCGATGGGCGTCTGCGCGTCGGCCAGGACCTTGAGGTGGACGGGGATGACGCGGCGGGTGCGCGCGAGCTCCCTGAATTCGCTCAGGGAGGGGCTGATGACACCGAGATCTTGCATGGCTGTTTGGCTTTCTTCAGGGCGTACGGTCTGGCAAGGGTGCGGGCTGCGTGGGCGGCTATTCGCCGCGGCTGCCCACCACGGCGGCGAGTTCCCGGCCGTCAAAGCAGGTGGTGGTTCCGGTGTGGCAGGCGGCGCCCACCTGGTCGACGGTGATCAGCAGCGCGTCGCCGTCACAGTCCAGGGCCACAGACTTCACGTACTGGAAGTGGCCGGAGGTGTCGCCCTTGCGCCAGTATTCCTGGCGTGAGCGGGAGTAAAAGGTGACGCGGCCGGTGGTGAGCGTGCGGCGCAGGGCCTCGTTGTCCATCCAGCCCAGCATGAGGACGTCGCGGCTGTCGAACTGCTGGATCACGGCGGCGACCAGGCCGGCGGCGTCGTGCTTGAGCCTGGCGGCAACATCGGCGGGCAGTTCAAGGGGCGGCTGGCCCAGGGAATCGGCGGGCAGGGGCTGGGGTTCTGGGCTTTGCTGCATCACAGGCAATTCTAGTGCCACAAACGCCGCCCGGGCCCCATTGAGGTTGGCAGGTGGACTTGGCGGGCGGGTGTTTGCCAAAAACGGGATCGGGTTGCGGCGGTTCCTGCTGACGCCGGCGGCCAATACATGCTAATTTCACAAGTGATGCAATATGTAGAGCCGTCCCGTGAAGTCCTTGCCGAGACCCTGCTGGCCGCCGGTCCGGGAGCACCCACGCTGTGTGAAGGATGGCGGACCCAGGAGCTGGCCGCGCACCTCTACCTGCGCGAGCACAATCCCCGCGTGGGCCTGGGCATGGTGCTCAAGCCCTGGAAAAAAGCCACGGACAAGGCCATTGCCGAGCTGGCCGCACAGTCCAGCACACCTGAAGCCTTTGCCGCCCTCGTGGAGAAGTTCCGCGCCGGGCCGCCCAAGCTTTCCCCGTTTGCCCTGAAGGCCGTTGACCACAGCGCAAACCTCACCGAATTCTTTGTCCACACAGAGGACGTCCGCCGGGCCACCGACCGCTGGGCGCCGCGCACCCTGGACGCCGGGTACTCCCAGGCGCTGTGGGCCGAGCTGCTCAAGCGCGCGGCCATCCTGTACCGCGGCGTGGACCTGGGCATCATCCTGGTAAGCCCCGAGGGACCGCGCCACGTGGCCAAGCGGGCACCGGTTTCCGTCGCCATCATCGGCGATCCCGGCGAACTGCTCCTGCACGCCAACGGACGCACGGGCCAGGCCCTGGTCTCATTCGAGGGCCAGCCTGACGCCGTCGCCCTGCTGCAGACGGCGGACGTGGGATTCTAGCTTCACCGTGGCCTGTGGCCACCCCTACTGGACGGAGCGGTTCATGAGCACACCCGACTGGGGCAACGCCGGCACCAAGGACGACCCGTGGCTGCTGAAAACCCCTCCCGGCACCTCCGAATACACCATGCACCGCGACGAATCCGCGGATCCGCCGGAGCTCGTGTGCACAGTGGGCAAGACGGTCCTGAAGTACCAGCTGCGCCTCGTGGCAGACTTGGCGGCGATGCTTGCCGAGCACGGCGACTGGATGGAACTGGGCAGCGCCGATGAACAGAAACCAGCCAAGGACGGCACCGTGGAGGCCTGGGGGCGCGCGGGAAGCAACCCCGTGGGCGGCTGGTACGGCCTGAAGAAGGGCTACCGCGGCAGGGTGGGCATGTACCTGCCGCCGCTGCTGGAGGCGCTGGGCCTGGCCGAGCTGGAACACAATCCGCGCAACAACAGGATGCGGGCACTTTAAGCAAAAAAGCGTCGGGGTTGTTTTGGTGTTTTTTAAAACCCCCCACCCCCACTGCCCGTTCGCGTTGGGCCCGCCGGTCAGCGGACCTCGTAGCCTGCCTCGCGGATGGCCTTCTTGACGTCGGCAATGGCATGGTCCGGACCAAAGTGGAACACGGAGGCTGCCAGCACGGCGTTGGCGCCGGCGGCAACCGCCGGCGGGAAGTGCTCCGGCTTGCCGGCACCTCCCGAGGCGATGATCGGGATGTGCACGGCGGCGCGGACCAGGCGGATGAGCTCCAGGTCGAAGCCCTCCTTGGTTCCGTCGGCGTCGATCGAGTTCAGCAGGATTTCGCCCACACCTCGGTCGGCAGCCTCCCTGGCCCATTCAATGGCATCGATGCCGGTGCCCTCGCGGCCACCGTGGGTGGTGACCTCAAAGCCCGACGGCGTGATGCCGCCCCGGGTGCGCCGCGCGTCAACGCTGAGCACCAGGACCTGCGAGCCGAAGCGGCGGGTGATCTCGTCAATGACCGCCGGGCGCGCAATGGCGGCCGTGTTGATGGAGGCCTTGTCGGCGCCGTGGCGCAGCAGCTTGTCCACGTCGGAGACCTCACGGACTCCCCCGCCCACCGTCAGCGGGATGAAGACCTGCTCGGCCGCGCGGGACACCACGTCAAAGGTGGTTTCCCGGTTGCCCGAGGACGCCGTGACGTCCAGGAAGGTGAGCTCGTCGGCCCCGGCCAGGTCGTAGCGCTTGGCCAGCTCAACGGGATCGCCGGCGTCACGCAGGTTCTGGAACTTGACGCCCTTGACCACGCGGCCGGCGTCGACGTCCAGGCAGGGAATGACTCGAATGGCAACACTCATGGTGTGTCCCCTTAGATGCGGCAGGCGTGGATGTTGCTGACCAGGATGGCGCGGGCGCCAAGGTCGTACAGCTCATCCATGATGCGGTTGGTGTCCTTGGCCAGGACCATGGAGCGCACGGCCACCCAGTCGGTGTCGCGCAGCGGGGAAACGGTGGGTGATTCCAGGCCGGGGGTCAGCGCCGTGGCCTTTTCCATGAGCTTCTTCGGCACATCGTAGTCCAGCAGCACGTACTGGCGTGCCACAAGGACGCTGTGCAGGCGGCGGATGAGGACCTCAAGGCCGGCCGGCGCCTTGACGCCGCGGCGGCCGATCAGCAGGGCCTCGGAGTTCAGGATGGGCTCGCCGAAGATTTCCATGCCGGCGGCCTTGAGCGTGCTGCCGGTCTCCACGACGTCGGCAATGGCGTCCGCCACGCCCAGGCGCACGGAGGATTCCACGGCACCGTCGAGGCGGACCACGGAGGCCTTGATGCCCAGTTCGGCCAGGTATTCGCGCAGCAGGCCGTCGTAACTGGTGGCCAGGCGCTTGCCCTCCAGCTCTGCGGCGCTGGAGAAGTGCCCCACGGGCCCGGCAAAGCGGAACGTTGAGGCGGCGAAGCCCAGGGGCAGCAGTTCCTCGGCATCCACCTGGGCGTCCATCAGCAGGTCGCGGCCGGTGATGCCGACGTCGAGGGTGCCGGCGCCAACGTAGATGGCGATGTCGCGGGGGCGCAGGAAGAAGAATTCGACGTTGTTGTCAGCGTCAACCATGACCAGCTCGCGGGTATCGCGGCGCTGGCGGTAGCCGGCCTCGGCAAGCATGGCGGAGGCGGCTTCGGACAAGGAACCCTTGTTGGGTACGGCAACACGGAGCATGGGAAAAGTTCTTTCAGTCGAGTTCAGGCAAAAGGCGGCCGGCACAGTTTTCTGTGCCGCATTTCAGGGACGGGTTTCTTGCATCGATTGGCCACAAGTGGTGGCTACAGATGCTTGTAGACGTCCTGAAGGGTCAGGCCTTTTGCGATCATCATGACCTGCAGGTGGTAGAACAGCTGGGAAATCTCCTCGGCGCAGGCTTCTTCCGATTCATACTCGGCGGCCATCCACACCTCGGCGGCTTCCTCAACCACTTTCTTGCCAATACCGTGGATGCCGGATTCAAGTTCGGCGACGGTACGGGAGCCAGCGGGCCGGGCTGCGGCTTTGGCGCTGAGCTCATCAAAAAGGGATTCGAAGGTCTTCACGCAGTCCACCTTACCGGCCCGCCCGGCGCATCGCGGATTTTGGGACGCGGCTTGTCCAGCATGTGAACACTCCGCGCCGCCGCCCAAATGCGCATGGCCGCACCTTTCGCGCTTGTCGGCGGTCAGTTGACACCGGTTGAGCGGGAAAGGTGCGGCCATGCGTCGATGGTGCGGTTGTGGTGGAGCCTAGACGCCGAGGCCGGCCATGGCCAGGGCGGTGGCAAGTGCCGCGGTGACGGCCTCGTGGCCCTTGTCCTCGGAGGATCCGGGCAGGCCCGCACGGTCCAAGCCCTGCTGCTCGGTGTCGCACGTGAGCACGCCGAAGCCCACGGGCACGCCGGTGCGGATGCTGACCTCGGTCAGGCCCATGGTGGCGGCCTGGCACACGTACTCAAAGTGCGGGGTTCCCCCGCGGATCACCACGCCCAGGGCCACGACGGCGTCAAAGGCCGGTGCCAGCCGTGCGGCGGCCACGGGCAGTTCGAAGCTGCCCGGGACGCGGACCACCACGGGGTTCTCGATGCCGGCGTCGGCTGCACCACGCAGGGCACCTGCCAGCAGGCCGTCCATGATTTCCGTGTGCCAGCTGGCGGCGACGATGGCCAGCTTCAGCCCGGCTGCCTGTGATTGTGCGTCGCTGTCAAAGCCGATGGTGGGTGCTCCGTGGCCGCTCATAGGGAGGGTCCTTCCGTGGTTGTGGGTGTTTCAAGGTTCAGTGCATGGTGCATGCGGTCGCGCTTGGTCTGCAGGTAGCGCAGGTTTTCGCTGCGGGCCGGCACCTCGGCGGGGACCACGTCCACCACGTCGATGCCGTGGCGGGAGAGGTCTGCCGACTTCAGCGGGTTGTTGCTCAGGAGCCTGATGCGGGCCAGGCCCAGGGCGTGCAGGATGCCCGCGGCGGCCGTGTAGTCGCGGCTGTCCACGGGCAGGCCCAGCTGCTCGTTGGCCTCCACGGTGTCGGCGCCTGCCTCCTGCAGGCTGTAGGCGCGCATCTTGTTGGCCAGCCCGATTCCCCTGCCCTCATGCCCGCGCAGGTAGAGCAGCGTGCCGCCGTGCCGCTGGATCATTTCCAGCGCATAGTCCAGCTGCTCGCCGCAGTCGCAGCGGAAGGAGCCAAAGACGTCGCCCGTCAAGCACTCGGAATGCAGCCGCACCAGGGGCACGACGGCGGCTTCCGCACTTTCGGTGTTGGCCCCGCCGTCCGGTGCCTCCCCCGCTGCGGTCAGGCTCAGGTGTTCGGCGCCGGTCTCGGTGTCAATCCAGGCCTGGACGGCAAAGGTGCCAAAGCGGGTGGGCAGCTGGACCACGGGCCCGCCATCGACGCAGGATTCGGCCGGACTCATGCCGGCTCCCCCAGCCGCGACACGTGTTCCACGAGCTCGGCAATGGAAACGAGCACCAGCCCATGGGTGTCGGCAAACTCGCGCAGGCCGCCGAGCCGGAGCATTTCGCCGGAATCGTCCACCACCTCGGCTATGACGCCCACCGGCTCGCAGCCGGCCAGCCTGCACAGCTCAACGGCGGCCTCGGTGTGCCCGGGGCGCTGGCGCACTCCCCCGGCAACGGCGCGCAGCGGGAACATGTGCCCGGGGCGGGTGATGGTGTCCGGGCCGGAGCCGGGGGCTGCCAGCACGTTGGCCGTCAGGGAGCGGTCGGTGGCGCTGATGCCGGTGGAGACACCGAGTGCGGCGTCGCAGCTGACAGTGTAGGCCGTGCCCTTGGCGTCCTCGTTGCGCTCCACCATGGGCGGGAGGGCCAGCCGGTCCGCGGTGGCGTCCTCCATGGGGATGCAGATGACGCCCGAGCTGTGCCGGATAGTCCAGCCCATGAGTGCCGGGGTGCTGTGCTGGGCGGCGAAGATGATGTCGCCCTCGTTTTCGCGGTCCTCGTCGTCCACGACGAGCACCGCCTCCCCGCGCGCCATGGCGGCGATGGCCAGCGGGATGGCGTCCAGGACGCTTGGCGTGGTTGTGGTGTCCATGCTCAGGCCCCCTGTTCCGTGGCGGGAAGGCTGCTAAATTCAAGCAGCCGCTGCGCGTACTTGGCCAGCACGTCCACCTCAAGGTTGACGGCTGCGCCCACGGCCTTTGCCCCGAGCCCGGTGTGTTCCAGGGTGACGGGGATGAGCCCCACCTCAAACCACTGTTCCGGCAAGGCTGCCGGGCTGACGGCGGTCACGGTGAGGGACACGCCGTCGATGGCGATGGAGCCCTTCTCGGCAATGTACCGGGCCAGGGGGCGCGGCACGGAGAAGCGCAGCCTGTCCCACTTGCCCTGGTTTTCGCGCTCCAGCAGGGAGCCGGTGCCGTCCACGTGGCCCTGGACCACGTGCCCGTCGAGCCGGCCGCCGGCCTGGACGCAGCGTTCCAGGTTGACGGTGTCGCCTGCGGCCAGGGCACCGGTGGTGGTGCGGACAAGGGTTTCGCCCATGACGTCCACCTCAACAGTCCCGCCGTCGAGCCGGGTGGCGGTCAGGCAGACGCCGTCCACGGCGATGGAACCGCCCAGTTCCATGCCTTCAAGTACGGCGCCGGCGTCCAGGACCAGCACGGCGCTGTCGCTTTCGGGGCGGTGTTCCAGGGCCAGGACGGTGCCGCGGCCCTCAATGATTCCAGTGAACATCTCTACAGTCCTTCTTCGCGGGCGGCCGCACGGGCCGGCATCAGCGTCAATTTCAAGTCCGGGCCCAGCACTTCGACGGGTCCGGTGGTGGTGGAGTCCCATTCCCAGCGCTGGGCCTCGGTGAGAGTGCCGATGCCAAGGTCGGTCAGGGCGGGAATGCCGGCGCCGAGCAGCGTGGGGGCCAGGTACACGACGAGTTCGTCCACCATGCCGCGGGCCAGGAAGGCCGCGTTGATCTTGGCGCCTCCCTCGATCATGATGTGGCCCACGCCCCGTTCGTGGAGTTCACGCACCACGACGGCAGGGTCGTGGGTGTGCAGGGCCAGGAAGTCTTCGCTGCCCAGGCGCGCCGGGGTGGCCGGAGTGTCGGGGGTGCCTCGGACGGCGGCGTCGGCCGGGATGTCGCGCAGTCCCATGACCACCCGCAGCGGCTGCCCGGCGGCTTCCGAGCCGTCGGCAGCGCGGGCGGTCAGGCGGGGGTTGTCGGCCAGGACCGTTCCGGTTCCCACCACGATGGCGTCCACCCGGGCGCGCAGCTCGTGCGAGTCCTGCCGGGATTCCTCGGAGGTGATCCACTGGCTGGTCCCGTCCAGGGCGGCAATGCGCCCGTCGACTGTCTGCGCCAGCCGGGCGGTAATGAAAGGCCGGTTTTCCCGGACAGCCACGAACCACTGCCGGTTCAGATCCTGGGCCTCGACGGACATGAGCCCCATGCGGACGTTGATGCCCTCGTTGTGCAGGATCTGTGCACCCCCGGAGGCGGGCATGTGCGGGTCGGCGACGGCGAACACCACGTTGCCGATGCCGGCGTCGAGGATTGCCTGGGTGCACGGGCCGGTGCGTCCCGTGTGGCTGCACGGCTCCAGGGTCACGATGAGCGTTGCGGCGGAGAGGTCGCGTTTGACTCCCGTGCCCAGGAGGCGGTTGATGACGTCGGCCTCGGCGTGGGCGGTGCCGGCGCCGCGGTGGTGCCCAATGGCCAGGAACGTTCCGTCGGCGTCAATGATGACGGCCCCGACCAGCGGGTTGGAACCTCGCACGCCCTGGCGGGCCGCCGAGAGCGCGGTCTCCATGCCCAGGATCTCCGCATCGGTGAAGTGCTCGGATTCGCCGCCCTCGTTGAAGGGTTCCTGGTTCAGGTAATTGTTGCTCATGGCTGGGCCTCTCTGTTGACCACTGTGATGTCCGGGAAGGTGGCGTCGACCGACACCAGGCGGGCCTGGGCGTCACTGTTGCGCTGCACCCTCCACCATACGAAGAATCCGGCCAATGTAAATGCGCCGTAGAAGATGTACATGAAGGCGGAGGCGTAGTAGCCGGCGCTGAACAGCAGCGGCACGCCCACCAGGTCCACTGCCACCCAGATCAGCCAGAATTCAACCCAGCCCTTGGCCATGCCGTAGGTGGCCAGCAGGGAGCCCATGAAGATCCAGGCGTCGGCCCAGACGGGTTCGTAGGAACCCAGGGCGCGGAAGATGGGGGTCAGCACGGCAGTGCCGCCCACCATGGCGGCAACCAGGAGCCAGCGCACGCGCGTCCCGGCCCAGCGGGGGGCGACGGCCTCGCCCACGTGGGTTCCGGCGTCGGGCCGTGCATGGCGGGTCTGGTTCCAGCGGTGCCAGCCGTAGACGGACACGGCAATGAACATGATTTGCCGGCCGGCCTGGCCCAGCAGGTTCACGTGGTCGGCCGAGCCGAAGACGGAGCCCATGAATACCGTGAAGAGAAGAATGTTGCCGAGGATGCCCACCGGCCATGCCCAGATTTTGCGGCGCATTCCGCCGAGGGCGCTGGCGAGCCCAAAAAGATTGCCTATGACTTCGCGCCACAAAAGGAATCCGCCACCGGCGAATTCAAGTTTGGCGTCAAAGAGCCATCGCAGAAAGTCCACTGTTACCTACCCTTTCAAGACCGCGATGGCTCCGGGGGTAACGACAGGGCTGGCTCACCCATGCGGGGGCGTCGGCAGCGTATGCTGCTGCGACACCTTTGGCGGGTGGCCAAAACTGTTCGTGCTTCTCCCATCCAGACTTTAACTGTCGGTTCCGGAATTTCACCAGATCAACCGTGCGCTGCGTGGCTGTTTCCAGCCGGCTGCGCGCGGGTCGCGGACTATAACCGCCGGTTCGGAATTACACCGACCCCGGAGCACGTGATACTTCATTTAGTTCTGCCGCCGCAATTGCGGACAGCAGTTACAGTATGGCACCAATTGCGGTGCCTGCTGAATTGCTTACCTCATGTGAAAGGCACGGCGGGCCGGATTCATTCCCCGGCCCCGCCGCGCCTTTCCACGCAGCCTGCTCAGACGCGGGAGGCGAAGGCCAGCTGGCCCCTGGCGCGCAGGGCGTCGATGGCTGCCTCGGGCGATTCCTTGCCGTACACGGCGGAGCCGGCAACGAAGATGTTGGCCCCGGCCTCTGCGGCGCGCGTGATGGTTTCCTCGGTGATGCCGCCGTCCACCTGGATGGCCACGTTGACGCCGCTGCCCTCGATCGCGGCGCGGGCGCGGCGGATCTTGGGCAGCGTCACGTCCAGGAATGCCTGGCCGCCGAAGCCGGGCTCAACCGTCATGATGAGCAGCATGTCCAGCTCGGGCAGCATGTCCAGGTACGGCTCGACGGCGGTGGCCGGGCGCAGTGCCATGCCCGCCTTGGCGCCGCGGGCACGCAGTTCACGGGCCAGCTTGATGGGTGCGTCCGAGGCCTCCACGTGGAAGGTGACCGAGTCCAAGCCGGCGTCTGCGTACAGCGGCGCCCAGCGGTCCACGTCGGCAATCATCAGGTGGGCATCCAGCGGGACCGGGCTGACCTGCTGGATCCGCTCCACCACGGGCAGGCCGATGGTCAGGTTCGGCACAAACCGGTTGTCCATGACATCAACGTGCACGGCGTCGGCGTTGGCAATCCGGGCAAGCTCGGCCTGCAGGTTGACGAAGTCGGCGGAAAGGATGCTGGGGTTGATACAGCATTTTAGCGAAGTGCTGGACACGGAAGTGGCCTCATCTTTTCTGTTGGGGGGACTAGTTCTTTCGGATCAGGGCGATGAACATGGCGTCGCTCTGGTGGATGTGCGGCCACAGCTGGGCCGTCATCCTGTGCGCAGGCACGGCGGCGGAGGGGTTGCCGGCGGCCACGTCCCCGCTCAGGCTCGCGGCGTCCAGGGCGGCGCCGGCGTCGATCAGTTCCAGGTCGTCGCGCTTGCGCACGGCGTCCTCGACCACGGCGAGGGTCTCGGCCACGTGCGGGGAGCAGGTCACATATGCCACGACTCCCCCGGGCTTGACGGCGTCCAGGGCCGAGGCGAGCAGCTCACGCTGCAGCGGGCCAAGCTCGGAGACGTCGGAGAGCTGGCGGCGCCAACGTGATTCCGGGCGGCGGCGCAGCGCGCCCAGGCCCGTGCAGGGTGCGTCGACCAGGATGCGGTCGAAGGCTTCCGGGTGTTCGCGGCCAATGTCGCGGCCGTCGCCGGTGCGCACGGTCCAGGCGTCTTCCGGCACGGCACCCAGCGCCTGGGAGACCAGCTTGGCCCGGTGCACGGAGGGCTCGTTGGCCAGCAGCCACGCACCCTTTTCCGCCGCGAGGGCGGCCAGCAGTGCGGCCTTGCCGCCGGGGCCGGCGCACATGTCGAGCCAGCGCTCCTCACCGTCGGCCAGTTCCGAGGTGATCGGCACGGCGGCCAGTGCGCGGGCCACGAGCTGGGAGCCGGCGTCCTGGACGCGGACGGCGCCGTCGCGGACGCTTTCCAGGCGGCTGAGGTCGCCACCTGAGGAGAGGGCGGAGTCAACCACGAGCTCGCCGGGGGTGAAGCCGGCGTCGAAGGCCTCGGACAGGTCGCCGAACCCGGGCAGCGCCACGAGGTTCACCACGGGGGCGGCGTTGTCTGCCTCCAGGAGCGCGGTGATTTCGCTGACGTCGCGGCCGTGTGCCACGAGCGCCTGGCGCATGGCGCGGACAATCCACTCGGGGTGGGAATGCTGGATCGAGGCGATCTTGACGTCATCGCTCAGGCCCGCGGTGAGTTCGGCAGTCCAGGTGTCCAGGTCCTTTGCGGCAACCTTGCGCAGCACGGCGTTGACCATGCCGGAGGGGCCGGCGCCGATGACGGCGCGGGCCAGGCCCACGGTCTGGTCCAGGGCGGCGTGGCTGGGGACACGCATGGCGAGCAGCTGGTGCACACCGATGCGGAGTGCGTCCAGGATGGCGGGGTCCACCTCGGACAGGGGGCGGTCCACGCAGGTGGCCAGGATGGCGTCGTAGGTGCCCTGTGCGCGCAGTGCGCCGTAGGCCAGTTCCGTGGCGAAGCCGGCGTCGCGGCGGTCCAGGTGGTGCTTGCGGATGCGGGTGGGCAGCACCAGGTTGGCGTAGGCGTCGTCGGCCGAGACGGCACGGAGCACCTCAAATGCCACGAGGCGTGCGGGGTCCGCTGCGCGGGTGCGCTGGCCGGGGGCGGTTTCGGTGCGGTTGCGGGTGGTGCTGCGGTTGCGTTCACGCCCGGCCGAGTCGCGGCGCTTGGTGCCGCCCTGGCCGTTGCTGTGGTGGCCCGAACGTCCGCCGTTGTCGCTGGTCATTCAAACACCGTTTCTTCCTTGTTGGCCAGGCCGCGTGCCCAGTCCATTGCATTCATCATTTTCTTGCCCGCAGGCTGCACCTGCACGAGTTCCACGGCATGGGAGCCTGTGCCCGCCAGCACGGACTTGCCGTCGATCCGCACCTGGCCCGGGGCCAGGTCCGCCACATCCGGGCGCATCGTGACCGGCCCCAGCTTGAAGCGCTGTCCGGCCAGTGTGGTCCAGGCGCCCGGCTCGGTGGTGACGCCGCGGATGCGCCGGTTGATGGCCAGCGCCGGGTCCTCCCAGCGGACATGCCCGTCCTCAAGCGTCAGTTTGGGTGCCAGTGTTACCTCACCCTGCTGCGGGATGCCCGCAATCCGCCCGGCGCCAATGCCGTCAATGACCTGGGCCAGCAGCACGGCCCCGCTGTGGGACAGGCGCTCCAGCAGCGCGGCGCTGGTGTCGTCGGGGCGGACGGACTCTGTCATGGTGCCGAAGACGGGTCCCGTGTCCAGGCCCTTTTCCAGCTGGAACGCGGATGCGCCGGTGACTTCGTCGCCGTTGATGACCGAGTGTTGCACGGGCGCTGCACCGCGCCAGGCGGGCAGCAGGGAGAAGTGCAGGTTGATCCAGCCGTGTTCCGGGATGGCCAGGGCACTTTCCGGGACCAGGGCGCCGTAGGCCACGATCGCCGCAACGTCCGGGGCGGCGGCGGCAATGGCGGCGGCAGCATCGGCGTCGACCTTGTCCGCCTTGATCAGCGGCAGGCCCAGTTCCTCGGCGCGCGCGGCAACGGGCGACGGCGTGAGGACCCTTTTGCGGCCAAGCGGCGCGTCGGGGCGGGTCAGGACCGCGACGACTTCGTGCCCTGCGGCCAGCAACGCCTCAAGCGAGGGCAGCGCAACGGCAGGTGTTCCGGCAAAAAGGACCTTCACCTGGCGGCCCCTGCACCGAAGGCCGAGCCGACGCTCTGGGCGCGCTTGGCCACGGTTTCGGCCGTGACGTTGTGGTAGTTGGCGGTGCGGATGGCGCGCAGGGCGTCCTTGCGGTCCTCGCCTTCCAGCCGGTCCACGTACAGCTTGCCGTTGAGGTGGTCGGTCTCGTGCTGGAAGCACTTGGCCAGGGTGCCGGTGGCCTCCATGTCAAGGGGCTTGTTGTGCAGATCGACGCCGGTGATGCGCACCCAGCGGTGTCGCGGCAGGGTGTAGCCCAGGCCCGGCACGGAGAGGCAGCCCTCGGGCTCGCCGGGGGCCATGTCGTCGCTGGCCACCAGAACCGGGTTGATGATGTGCCCCTCGGCCCCGTCAACGGAGTAGGTGAAGATGCGCTTGTTCACGCCGATCTGGGGTGCCGCCAGGCCTGCGCCACGCACGTCGTGCATGGTCTGGTGCATGTCCTCGATGAGTTTGGCCAGCTCCGGGCCAAAGTCGGTCACGTCCTCGGCGACGGTCCTCAGGACGGGGTCGCCGATGATGCGAATGCTCAGGATGGCCATGGGTGGGCACCTCATTCTTGGTCGTGTTGCGGGCCGGGAGCCGCGGGAAAATCTTCCGGCCAGTCCAGTCTAGTTGTCCCCTACCGTCCGGGAGGCGAAATATCGAGCAGAGGGGTACCCGCGGCCGCCGCATCCAATGACGTTTGCCACACCCGGCGCAGGGAGGCGAACTTGAACCAGTGCGCCTTGAGCACTTCCGGGTTGGCTCGCAGCGTGCGGACCTCTGTCTCGCCGATGGCCACGCCGAGCAGCACGGGGTCCTGGCCGTAGTTCCAGGCCTCCCAGCTGCCGGCGGCCTCATCCACAATGGATTCCTCGGCCTTCATGCCGGCCACGAGCTGCATGACCACCTTGGCGTCAAGGCTCTTGACCTGGCCGTTGCGGTCGGTTCCCTTGGTCTTGTAGTCGATGATGCACAGCTTGCCGCCGATGGTGGCCACGAGGTCCAGGGTTCCGGCGTAGCCAACAGTCTGGTTCCACACGGTGATCTCCGGCGCGAGCGGCTTGACGTCGTAGTCCTCCCACCAGGTGTCGAAGCGCAGGGCAAAGTTTTCCTCGCCCTTTTCCGCCAGCGCCTCGCGGGCCTCGGCCATGCTGTGCGGCCGGTCCAGGGCGCGCAGGGCAACTTGTTCACAGTAGTTGTGCACGCGGTCGCCACGGGCGGCTGCGGCATCCCGGAACTGTTCGGCGGCGTTGGAGCTGTCACGGACCACCGTGCGCAGCTGGCCCGGGTTGCCCACTGCGGCGCCAAGATCCGGGTGCTTGGCCACGGCGGAAGCTGCCATGTATCCGATCCAGCCGTCAAGGGTGGTTGCCTGCTGGCCGATCACCGTGGTGATGGAGGGGACCGTGGGCGGGTCTTGCAGGGAGCGGGCGTACATGCGCCCCAGTTCGGTGCTGTGTGCCAATGCCGGTGCTGTCATGACCTCTACTATTCCACTTCGGGGGGACGCCGCGCAGCCTGCGGGCCGCGGCTGTGGACAACCGCGGCCCAGCAAAAGGGCAACAGCGCTGCCGGGGCGTGGCCGGCGTCGTGCCTTAAAACAAGACTGCCGGAACCCATGAAGGATTCCGGCAGTTTTGTTTTTGGAGCGGTTGACGAGATTCGAACTCGCGACATCCACCTTGGCAAGGTGGTGCTCTACCAGCTGAGCTACAACCGCAGTTTTCCGCTTTCGCGGGTGTTGCGTGGGCGATACTGGGATCGAACCAGTGACCTCTTCCGTGTCAGGGAAGCGCGCTACCGCTGCGCCAATCGCCCATCTTGTGGATGGGAATCAAAACTGCCGGAACCAAAAGAGGAATCCGGCAGTTTTGACCATTTCCGAGCGGTTGACGAGATTCGAACTCGCGACATCCACCTTGGCAAGGTGGTGCTCTACCAGCTGAGCTACAACCGCAATACTGCTGCCAACTTTCGTCGGCTTGATGGACAAGTCCATCAGTGGGCGATACTGGGATCGAACCAGTGACCTCTTCCGTGTCAGGGAAGCGCGCTACCGCTGCGCCAATCGCCCAAATGCATTCTGCTGAACTCTACAGCAAAATCTTTTGGTTCAGCCAAATGGAGGTGGGAACGGGATTCGAACCCGTGTGCACGGATTTGCAGTCCGTTGCCTCGCCTCTCGGCCACCCCACCATGTAAAACTGAAATGGTGTCATGCGAGCGGTTGACGAGATTCGAACTCGCGACATCCACCTTGGCAAGGTGGTGCTCTACCAGCTGAGCTACAACCGCATAAGCTACATTTTCCGCTCCTCGGCGTCTCCGCTTCGGTGGTCCGTGTTGCTGCGGTGAAAACATTACCCGAGCCTTTTCCGAAACACCAAATCGGCGCTCCCCCGGCGCGTCCGCCAGGGCGGCCGATGTTCGAGGATCGTTGAGTTGGCGCGGATTTTCCCGGGTCAATTCGAATTACAGGGTTGTCATTCAGGGTCGGTTTTGGCCCCATTTCGGCCCATTTCGGCAAAAAGCATTTCTATGGCACCCGTCACACCCGCCTTTCTCCCTCTCCTGCCACGCACGACGCCGGCGCTCCCCCGCCGCCGTTCCGCCCGCCCCCATACCGGGTTCACAGGGGGACGCGCGGCCGCCTCGGTGGCCCTGCCGCCGGCTCCCGACACGCGCAAACAAGCCGATTATGAACACGGGAAAGTTTGGGCTATTGTTTTGAACGCACCAAGGAACACCACGCAATCCGCTCGCGAATTGCGTGCGTGAATTGGGCGATTGGCGCAGTGGTAGCGCGTTCCGTTCACACCGGAGAGGTCGCTGGTTCGAACCCAGTATCGCCCACCAAGGGAAAAGCCCTTTCAAATATGCATAAATGCTTATTTGGAAGGGCTTTTTTGTGCCCAAATACCGGAATCTCACCCCTCGGCGTGCATTGACTCGAGAGCTTGACGGGCGCTGCTTCGACGGCCAGCGCAGCGGCGGCACTGAATTATTGCGGCCAGGACGGTTTGGCGACGCGGGGCAACGCCCTCAGCGCCGGGATCCTGAACTTGTCAGCCCACGGCGGAACTTCCAAAAATCCGTTGACATTGTGACGGGCGGCACTAGGCTGGGAAAAGTTGGGGCGTCAAGGACCCCAGGAGCGAAGGGAGGTGCCTATTGTCTATCTTTGACGATATTAAGGGCAAGGCCGAAGGACTGATCAGCGGCAACGAACAGGCCATCAAGGACGGCATCGAGAAGGTCGGCGACGTGATCGACGACAAGACCGGTGACAAGTTCAAGGACCAGGTTGACGCAGCTCAGCAGGCCGCCTCCGATTTTGTGGATGGCGCAGCCAAGTAGCCTGAACCCTTCGCCCTTTAAACGGCGTCAAAAGGGGCGTTGGTCCCGTCGCGAGACGGCACCAACGCCCTTTGCGTTTTAAGCAGGATCTAGGAGACGGGCTGGGGAACCCCGGCCTCCTGCGCCTCACGCGCCAGCGCGGTCAGGCGGGAGACGGCGCGGAAGTACTTCTTCTGGTAACCGCCGGTCATCATTTCCGGGGTGAACAACTGGTCAAGGGGTGCACCGCTGGCCAGGATCGGCACGTTCTTGTCGTACAGGCGGTCGGCCAGCACCACAAAGCGCAGCGCAACGGACTGCTCCGTGATGGTGTGGACGTTGCGCCACACCACGGCGTCGATACCCTCAAGCATCTGCCGGTAGCGGGACGGGTGCACGCCGGCAAGGTGGTCCACCAGCACGCTGAAGTCGTCCACTGCCACGGTGCGGCCCGCAAAGTCCTGGCGCATGCGGGCATCCAGCTCGCTGTTGGGCACAGGTTCCGGAGGTGTGGGCAGGCCGCGGTGGCGGAAGTCTTCGCCGTCAATGTGCAGGATGTCGAACTGGTCGGCCAGCACCTGGATCTCGCGCTGGAAGTCGACGGCAGCAAAGCGGCCGTCGCCCAGCGCACCGGGCAGGGTGTTGGAGGTTGCGGCAAGCTTGACGCCGGCGTCTGCGAGCTCGCGCATGAGCCGGGACATCAGCACGGTGTCGCCTGGATCGTCTAGCTCAAACTCGTCAATGCAGACCAGCTTGTAGCTGCTCAGCGCCTCAACGGTCTTGCGGAAGGACAAGGCACCCACCAGGTTCGTGTACTCCACGAACGTGCCAATGGCCTTGGGTCCCTCAACCTGGTGCCACAGGGAGGACAGCAGGTGGGTCTTGCCCACGCCGAAGCCGCCGTCGAGGTAGATGCCCGCCGGCTTGGCGCCCTTGCCGTTGGACTTGGCCTTTCCGCCGAAGAGCCGGCGCAGGCCGCCGCCCTGCTTGGCCACGGCACCGTTGCCGAATTCCTGGAGCATCGCCACGGCCTGGGCCTGTGAGGGCTGGGAGGGGTCCGGCCGGTAGGTGGCGAAGGAAACCTCGCCAAAGCGGGGCGAGGGGACAAAGCCCTTCAGCAGTTCCTCCACCGAGACCGCCGGGCGGCGGGTGGAAAGTTGCTCAACGTGTACCAAGGAAGCTTCCGATCATAAGGATGTGTTCTACGGGCCGGGACACAGCCGCAGCCCGCCGCTACAAGAATACCCGCGGCATATTGCGATTCGTTAACTCCGCGGGAAGCATGCACCGACCCAACTCGTTAAGCTTTTGAACGAGAAAGGGCTCCCCGGCGACGCCGGCGTGGGCCACCGACAAGAAGGGTCACCATGGCTGTTGCATTGGAAACTAACGAGAAGTTCGCCGCCTACGCCCACCCGGAGCGACTGGTCTCCACGGACTGGCTCGCCGCGGCACTGGCCGACGGCGCGGTAGCCGACGGGCGCATCGTCCTGGTCGAGTCCGACGAGGACGTGCTGCTCTACGAGACCGGGCACATCCCCGGAGCCGTCAAGATTGACTGGCACACGGACCTGAACGACGACGTCACGCGGGACTACATCGACGGCGCGGCTTTTGCCCTGCTCGCCCAGGCCAAGGGCATCTCCCGCGACAGCACAGTCATTGTCTACGGCGACAAGTCCAACTGGTGGGCCGCCTACGCCCTGTGGGTTTTCACCTTGTTTGGCCACGAGGATGTCCGCCTGCTCGACGGCGGCCGCGACAAGTGGATTGCCGAGGGCCGGGAACTGACCACCGAACGCACCGAGTCCACCCCGTCCGCCGGCTACCCGGTGGTGGAGCGCAACGACGCCCCCATCCGCGCCTACAAGGAAGATGTGCTGGCCCACCTGGGCAAGCCGCTCATCGACGTCCGCTCCCCCGAGGAGTACACGGGAGAGCGCACCCACATGCCCGCCTACCCCCAGGAGGGCACGCTGCGCGGCGGCCACATCCCCACCGCGGCATCCATCCCGTGGGCACGCGCCGCTGCTGAAGACGGCAGCTACCGCAGCCGCGAGGAACTTGAGGCGCTGTACCTGGGCGAGGCCGGACTGGTTCCGGGTGACGACGTGGTGGCATACTGCCGCATCGGCGAACGTTCCAGCCACACCTGGTTTGCGCTGAAGTACCTGCTGGGCTTTGAAACCGTTCGCAACTACGACGGTTCCTGGACCGAGTGGGGCAACGCGGTCCGCGTGCCGATCGCCGTCGGGCCCGAGCGCGGCGAACTGCCCGCCAGCAACTGACGCACCGGCTGGATGCCGGCCCGGGCGCCGGCATCCAGCAACAGCTGGCACAAACAAACGACCGGCGGTTTCGCACCCGCCACGGAAGAAAAGTACGCTTTAGTCGATGACTACTTCACAAGCACTCCCGCAGGCCCTGGCCGAGATCGTCACGGACTTCCAGGAACTGGAGGAACGCGACCGGCTGACACTGCTGCTCGAGTTCTCCCGCTCGCTGCCGCCCCTGCCGGAGCGCCTGAGCAACCACCCCGAACTATTGGAGCAGGTGGTGGAATGCCAGTCGCCTTTGTTCCTGACCGTTGAAACGGAAAAGACCGACGCCGGTGACGTCATCCGGCTCTTCTTCCAGGCTCCCCCCGAGGCCCCGACGACGCGCGGCTTCGCCTCCGTGCTGTTCGAGGGCCTGGACGGACTGACCGCCGAGGAGATCCTTGCCGTGCCGGACGACATGCCCGAGCAGCTGGGCCTGACGCGTGCCATCTCCCCCCTGCGCATGCGCGGCATGTCCGCCATGCTGGGCCGCGTGAAGCGCAAGATCGCCGCCGGCGTCCGCCCGGCCGCCTAGTCCGGGCGGGGCAAGCCGCCATGGCGAAGAAGACAAGCACCGGAACCCCGGCCACCGTGGCCCTGGCGGCCGCCGGCGTCCCCTTCACGGAGCACAGCTACACACACGATCCCGGCAACACGAACTATGGCCTGGAGGCCGCGACGGTGCTGGGCATCGAACCGGCCCGCGTGTTCAAGACGCTCATGGCGGACGTGGCCGGCACGCTGGCCGTGGCCATTGTTCCGGTCAATGGAACGCTTGACCTGAAGGCGCTGGCTCAGGCATTGGGCCACAAGAAGGCCGCAATGGCCGACCCCGCCGCCGCCCAGCGCCGCACAGGATACGTCCTGGGCGGCATCTCCCCGCTGGGCCAGCGCCAGCAGTCCCCCACGGTGCTCGATGAGTCCGCACTGGGACACGGCACCATTTTCGTTTCCGGCGGCCGGCGCGGCTTCGACATTGAATTGGCGCCGGAAGACCTGATCCGCCTGACCAAGGCCACGACTGCCGCAATTGGGCACCCCGCCTGAAGCCTCGCGGCGCCCAGCCTCTCCCGGCGCCCTACTCCCGGGGCAGGCCGTGCCGGCCCAGGCGCGGACGCAGCCACGCCTCGACGGCACTCTCCCAGCGCTCGGGCTCAACATTCCATTCCTTGGTGTGCCGGGCCTTGCTGAACGGCTCGAAGGTCACCATTTCCGGGTTCCGGCGGGCAAGTTCGGCAGTGGGCTCGTACGGGACGTAGTCGTCGTCAATGCTGTGCAGGATCAGCGACGGCGTGCGCAGTTCAATGGCGCGGACCACCCAGTCCATGGCCTTGAGGTTGACGGGCGCGGCAAGCCCGGTGATGCGCCGCCCCACCGGGTGGGCAAGCATGAGCTCGGCATACTGGCCAATGAAGTTGGGGATGCGGTTGAGCTGCGCCTGGTGGGCCAGGACATTGACCCAGCTGATGACGGGCGCATCCAGGACCATGGCCACCACGTGCTTGCGGTTCCGGGCCAGGTCGGCGGCCTGCAGGCTGATGGCCCCGCCCATGGAGTAGCCGAACAAGACCACTTCCTTGGCGCCGCGGCCCACGGCAAAGTCAATGGCCGCCTCAACATCGGCCCACTCGGTGACCCCCAGGCCGTACCGGCCGTCGGACGCGGCGGGGGCATCGCCGTCGTTCCTGTAGGAGACCAACAGCGCGTTCATGCCGAGCCGGTGGGCGGTGGGGACGGCGCGCAGGCCCTCGTTGCGGGCGGCGCCGCGGCCATGCACCATGATGGCCCAGGTGTGGCCGGGCTCGGGCGCCGGCAGCAGCCACGCGGGCGCGGGACCCACGGGCAGGTTGATGGTGACGTCCTCGAAGTCCAAGCCCAGCTCCTCCGGGTGGGCGTGCAAGTTCCCCGACCACCAGCCGGAGGTTGCCTGGCGCAGCTCGCCGCCGTGGACGGCAAGCACTTCCCGGGTCACGCTGCCCTCGCGCGGAACGTAGGAAAGGATCCGGCCAATGGTGGCGTGTGCCGTGCCGCCGTTGAAGAACAGCCCGTAGTGCCCGTCGATCACGGTGTCGGGGTTGGCTGCCAGGACAACCTGCACTGTGGGGCCGTCGGAAATGACGGCGAGGATGGCGACGTCGTCCACCCTGTGTTTCTCCGGCGTCACCACGCGCCGGGCAAAATAGGCGGCCAGGGCGGAGGTGGCGGTGACCACCAGGGCTGCGCCGGCGCCGGCCGTTGCGGCACCCAAGGCGCCCCACTTGAGCCATGAACTTGACTGCTGATCCGAGGAGGCCATGCCACCATTGTGCCCACGCCGGGCGGCCGCGTCGAGCGGCGCACCGGGTCGCCGGCAACTTTCTTCGCGCCAGTTGGCCAGCCGGCATTGCAAAGAATGCCCGGACGCCTAAGCTGGTGCCATGAGCGACGCCATCATCATCCTGACCGAAGAACCACTGACCGCCGTGGATGTCACCAACATCACCGCCCTGTACGGCCCCGAGGACGATGTGGAGCTGGTGCTGCTGGTCCCCGCCGACACCCGGCGCAACTTGTTCGTGGACGTCATCGACCAGCTGACCATGCTGGACCTGCCTGCCGCGCTGCGCGAATTCCGCGAGAAGCCCGACGCCCAGAAGGTGCTGGCCGAGGCCAAGGACATCCTGGCCGCCTCCATGGCCGCCCTTGAGGCCGCCGGCGCCAAGGCCACCGGCCAGGTTGCCGAGGGCGACGCCGTCGCCTCCCTCGTGGCCAAGGTCACCGAGCTGGACGCCCGCCAGGCAGTGGTGGTCACCACCCCGCACGCGGTTGCCGACACCTTCCGCCGGGACTGGGCACACCAGGCCCAGCGCAAGCTCGGACTGCCCGTGCTGCACCTGTACTCGGACTCGGGATTTATTGGTGACTCGTGAGCGTTGAACAAGGCATGAACACCCCCGAAACCCCCGCAACCCCGTCCGTCAACAAGACCGATGCCCAGTGGCGCGACGAGCTGAGCCCGGCCGAGTACCACGTGCTGCGCCAGGCCGGCACTGAACGCCCCTTCACAGGCGAGTACTGGGACGCCATGCAGGAGGGCGTGTACGAGTGCCGGGCCTGCGGCGCCGAACTGTTCACCTCGCGTGAAAAGTTCTCCTCGCACTGCGGGTGGCCGTCGTTCTTTGCCCCGCTGGCCGACGGCACGGTGCGCTACCTGCACGACAACACCCTGGGCATGGAGCGCGTCGAGGTGCGCTGCGCTTCCTGCGACTCGCACCTTGGCCACTTGTTCACCGGCGAAGGCTACGACACCCCCACGGATGAGCGTTTCTGCATCAACTCGATCTCACTGACGCTGCGCGAAGGCCCAGTGGAAGTGTCGCCCGAGGAGCCCAGCAACAACTGAGCACGAGAGTCTCTTATGCTTGAACCAATTTCACATTAGTTCTCCTGTCCCATTGCTACGCTCGAGAAAATCCGCCGCACACTGGCCGCGGTCATCGAGCAGCAAGGAGACGGGACCATGAGCATCACCATGGAAAGCACAGGCAGCGCCAGCACCTTCAACTACGGCACCCTGGCACATGACCCCGCGTGGCTTGCCCTCAAGCACGCCGCCGGGGCACTGCAGGCACTGCAGGCCAAGGACGGTTCCGTGCCCGAGCCCGGCGACCATGCGGCCGCCGCTGACCTGGTGGCAGCCATCACCGGCTCCATCGAGGTGCTGGCACCGCACTTCCCGCACGACGCCGCGTACCTGCAGCTGGCTGTGGCGGACTTCGCCAAGTGGCAGCACGCAGGCTTTGGCGTGCCCGACTTCCTGGACTCCCTGTTGGCCTTCAACCCGCAGGAACACCGCATCGACGGCCTGGGCCACCTGGTGGTGTTCCCCATGTACACCCAGAACGGCTCAACGAACCGCCACGTGGAGGCCGTGCTGGTGGAGGTCATCTGGCCCGAGTTCATCGGCGAGCTGGAAGCCGGCAGCTACTCCAACAAGCTGTTTGTGCCGCTGCGCTTCATCGACTTCACCTCCGGCTATGACAGCAACTCCGCCGTGCTGTTCCCGGAGAGCGTCTCGGTCCGCGAAACCCCCACCTTCACCTGGGGCGCCATCTTCCAGGACCGCGAGGCCGCCCGCTACCGCCGCGTGGTCCGGGAGGCCGCCGCGGTGACCCGGCTGGAACTGCCCGCCGACGCCCTGGAAATGCTGGAGAACCAGGAACTGACCCAGGAAACGTTCGTCATGTGGGACCTCATCCACGACCGCACCCACATGCGCGGGGACCTGCCCTTTGACCCGTTCATGATCAAGCAGCGCATGCCGTACTTCCTGTACTCCCTCGAGGAGCTCCGCTGCGACCTGACCGCCTACCGTGAATCGGTGGCGATCGAACGTGACGAGACCGCCTCCCCCGACGCCCGCCGGCACGCGAAGCTGGTCCAGTACGC
The DNA here is from genome assembly GCF_027568515.1 of Arthrobacter sp. HY1533. Taxonomy (GTDB): domain Bacteria; phylum Actinomycetota; class Actinomycetes; order Actinomycetales; family Micrococcaceae; genus Specibacter. The sequence goes on from NZ_JANKZF010000001.1 coordinate 398,784, forward strand.
CGTCATCTTTGACCGGATCTTCCGCTTCGCCATCACCGGCTCCCGCGTGCGCAACTACGACGGCCTTGGCGGCCAGCTGCTCTTCGCCTGGCTGCACCAGCACCACGTGCTGCACTGGACCGACACCAAGCTGACCATCGACTGGGAGCAGGTGCCCGAGGTGGTCATCGCGCTGGGCCATGAGATTGAGGAGCTGTACTGGCGCTCGATCGACCGGCCCAAGCTGGCCCACTGGCTTGCCGCTTACGAGCTGGTCTCCGCCACGGTCACGCCCAACCCGGCGTCGACCTGGGCCAAGGGCCCGGACGCCCTGCCGCTGACGGCCCCGCTGCGCGAAATCACCGACCAGGTCATGGATGATGAATTCCCGCTGTCCATGTTCTATGAGGCCCTGAACCGAAAAATGCAAGGCGTCATTGAATCCACCGCAGGCATCACCGGCACCAGCGCCGCCTGAGTGGGTACTGTTGGAGGCATGAACAACCCCCTTGTTGTGGTCGCCGGCGGCAGCAGTGCCGCCGGCATTGCCGTTGCCCAGGCCCTGCTGGCCGCGGGCATGCGCGTTCTCACTGTGGGGTCCGACGCCGGACGGATCCGGGCGGCGGCGGAGCTCGCCGGCGGTGCCGTCCCCTTGGCGTGCGACCTCGCCGACCCGGCCGCCGTTGCGGAGCTGGCCGCGGGGATCCGCCGCGACTTTGGCCCCGTTGACGGGCTCATCCACCTGGTGGGCGGCTGGCGCGGCGGCGGCGGACTCGCCGGCCAAAGCGACGCCGACTGGGACTTCCTGCACACCTCCGTGCTGGCCACGCTGCGCAACACGAGCCGCGAGTTTTACCCGGATCTTGCAGCCTCCCCCGTGGGCCGGCTGGCCATCGTGTCCTCCACCTCGGTCACGGCACCCACCCCGGGCAACGCCAACTACGCAGCCATCAAGGCCGCCGCCGAAACCTGGGTCCAGGCCGTGGCCGCCGGCTTCGCGGAGGACGGGAAAGCGGACGGCGACAAACCGGCGGAAGGCGGGGCGGCCGCCGTCGTGCTGGTGGTGAAGGCACTGCTGGATGACTCCATGCGTGCCCGCTCCCCCGAACGCACCTTCCCCGGCTTCACCGACGTTTCCGTGCTGGGCAAGGCGGTGGCGGGGCTGTTCGGCACGCCCGCCGCAGGCCTCAACGGCGCACGCATCATTCTCTAGACGCACTACCTGAACCGAAAGGCCCCACGTGGACCACGAAACCGCACCCCTGCACGACCGCTCAGTGACCAGCTTTGCCTCCGACAACTACTCGGGCATCCACCCCGAGGTGCTGGCCGCACTGGCCGCCGCCAACGGAGGGCACCAGACTGCCTACGGCGAGGACGTCTACACGGCGGCGCTGAAGGAAGAAATGGGCAAGCTGTTCGGCAAGGACGTGGAGGTGTTCCCCGTTTTCAACGGCACGGGCGCCAACGTGGTGGGGCTGCAGTCGCTGCTGCCGCGCTGGGGCGCCGTGGTGTGTGCGGCCACGGCCCACATCAACATGGACGAGAACGGTGCGCCCGAGCGTGTTGGCGGCATGAAGCTGCTGGCCGTGCCCACCCCCGACGGCAAGCTCACCCCCGAGCTGATCGACAAGGAGGCGTGGGGCTTTGGCGACGAGCACCGCGCGCAGCCGCTGGCCGTCTCCATCACCCAGACCACTGAACTGGGCACCTGCTACACGCCGGCGGAGGTGCGCGCCATCTGCGAGCACGCGCACTCGCTGGGCATGAAGGTGCACATGGACGGCGCCCGGCTGGCCAACGCCGCCGCGCACCTTGGCGTCCCCGTGCGGGAGTTCACCTCCGACGCCGGCGTTGACGTGCTGTCCTTCGGCGGCACCAAGAACGGCATCATGTTTGGCGAGGCCGTGGTGGCGCTGAACCCAGAGGCTGCCGACGGGCTGATCTACCTGCGCAAGATGAACATGCAGCTCTCCTCCAAGATGCGCTTCATCTCCGCCCAGCTGCTGGCACTGCTGGCGAACGACCTCTGGCTGGACTCCGCCGCCCACGCCAACGCCATGGCCGCCAGGCTGCGCGCCGCCGTCGAGGGCCTGCCCGGCGTGGAGATCACCCGGGACACGCAGTCCAACGGCGTGTTCGCCGTGCTCCCCGAGGGCGTGGCCGACCGCCTGCGCACCTCCTTCAAGTTCTACGACTGGGACGCCGCAGCCCGCGAGGTGCGCTGGATGTGCTCCTTCGACACCACCGAGGCCGACGTCGACGCCTTCGCCGCCGCCCTGCGCGCCGAGCTCGCAGCCTAGGCTTCCGCGGGTTCCGGCGCCGCCTGCGGGGCGCGCCGGAACCCGAATTGCGGCGCGCCTGCCGCGCTTTGCAGCGGCACCGTCATAATCTGCGTGTGTGAGCCATTTAACTCCGCTGCCTGCAGACTTCCAGGCCGCGCTGGCGTCGCTGCGGACAGCGGCGAACCGCAGCGAACTGAAGCTGGCAGAACTCCCGGCGCCGGCCCGGCTTGCCCCCTTTGGTGTTGCCCTGGGTGCTGAAATCATGTCCGGCGGCGAGGAACTGGCCACGGGCCGCTTCATTTTGCTGCATGACCCCCAGGGCTCCGAACTCTGGGGCGGCACCTTCCGCGTTGTCACCTACATCCGCGCCCAGCTCGAGGCCGACATTGGCAACGACTCCCTGCTGGGCAACGTGGCCTGGGCCTGGCTCGTGGAGTCCCTTGAGGAACAGGGCGCCCTGTACAGCAACGCCGGCGGCACTGCGACGCGCATCCTCTCCGAGTCCTATGGCGCGCTGGCAGCCCGGCCCGACGCCATCGACATTGAGCTGCGCGCCTCCTGGACGCCGGAGGGAGACGCCTTCGCACCCCATTTGGAGGCCTGGGGCAACATTGTCTGCACCTTTGCAGGGCTGCCGCCCGTGCCCGACGGCGTGACCCTCCTGCCGCGCCGCCAGCGCGAGCGGGACCGCTGACCCAGCAACTCCCGGGCCGTGGATCCTGGCGCGTTCCGGCGCCGGTTCGGGGCAGGCAAGCGTCCATTCGGTAGACTAAGGCCATCATGACCATTCCGCAGTCAAGCGCCCACCACCGCGCCAAGGCCCAAAAGACCACCCGCCTCCAAGGCCACGGCTCCCCCGGTTCCCCCGAACCCACCTCCAGCGTTGCCGGGACTGACCCGGAGCCGGCCCCCCTTACCTCCGTGGTCATTGACGGCGTGACTGTTGACTTGGGCGAACTCCCCGAGCTGGTGAACCTGGAGATGCCCCGGGACGGGATTCCCGCCGTCGTGGACACCGAGCCTGCCCTGCGCCGCTGCGCCGCCGCCTTGGCCGCCGGAACCGGGCCCGCCGCCGTCGACACCGAGCGCGCCTCCGGCTTCCGCTACGGCCAGCGCGCCATGCTCGTGCAAATCCGCCGCGAAGGCGCCGGCACCTGGCTCATTGACCCCGAGGCCTTCGACGACCTGAAGATCATCAACGATGCACTGGACGGCGTCGAGTGGATCCTGCACGCCGCCAGCCAGGACCTGCCCTGCCTGGACGGCGTGGGCATGTGGCCGCACACGCTCTTTGACACGGAACTGGCCGCCCGCATTGCCGGCCTGCCGCGCGTGGGGCTCGGCGCCGTGGTCGAATCCCTGCTTGGCTACCACCTGGCCAAGGAGCATTCCGCGGCCGACTGGTCCACCCGGCCCCTGCCCGAGCCGTGGCTGCGCTACGCCGCCCTGGACGTTGAGGTGCTCGTTGAACTCCAGGAGGAGCTCGTGGCACTGCTGGAGGACGAGGGCAAGATGGAGTACGCCGCCCAGGAATTCGCACACCTCGTGAACGCCGGCGTGCCCGCACCCCGCACGGATCCGTGGCGCCGCACCTCGGGCGCTCACACCCTCCGCAACCGCGTCCAGCTGGCTGCCGTGCGGGAGCTTTGGGAGACCCGTGAACGCCTCGCGGAGAGCCGCGACATTGCCCCCGGCCGCCTCATCCCGGACTCCGCAATCGTCGCCGCGGCCAAGGGCATGCCCACCACCGTGCCTGCCCTGCTGGCCCTGTCCGGTTTCCACGGCCGCTCCGCCAAGCGCGACGCACCCAAGTGGCTCCACGCCATCCAGACCGCCAAGAACAGCTCTGACCTGCCACCGCTGCAGGTGTCCAACAATGCGCCGCCGCCGCCGCGAGTGTGGGCCGAGCGCGACCCCGAGGCCGCCGCACGCCTGGCCACTGTCCGTCCCCGCATGGCCGAGCTGTCGGAGGAACTGAACATCCCCGCGGAAAACCTGTTGACCCCTGACTTCCTGCGCCGCATCAGCTGGCGCCCGCCGTCGCCCATCACGATGGAAACCGTCTCGGCGCAGCTGGCCGAACTGGGGGCACGCCCGTGGCAGGTCGAGAAGACGGCACCGCTGCTCGCCGAGGCACTGGCCCACCCGGATCCGCTGGAGCCCCGCAAGCCCCGGGAGGAGCAGGAAGCGTCCTAGAAGGCCCCCGGCACCCGCCCAGCCCTGCTTCACGTCTGCGATTTGGCCCACAAGTTACTCACGAGTAACATGAGGTTCGACACAGCCGTCCGCCTCCGAGCGCCAGACGGCACCCGTTGATTGCGATCAAGGAGCAAGACGTGAGCCAAAACCGGCAGATCAGGGACGTGGTCTTTGTGGACGGCGTCCGCACCCCCTTCGGACGGGCGGGTGAAAAGGGCATCTATGCCTCCACCCGCGCCGACGACCTGGTGGTCAAGTGCATCCGCGAGCTCATGCGCCGCAACCCGCAGCTTCCCGCCGATCGCGTGGACGAGGTGTCGATCGCGGCGACCACGCAGACCGGCGACCAGGGCCTGACCATTGGCCGCACGGCTGCCCTGCTCGCCGGGCTGCCACAGTCGGTGCCGGGTTTCGCCATCGACCGCATGTGTGCCGGGGCCATGACAGCCGTGACCACCACGGCGTCGGGCATTGGCGTTGGCGCCTACGACGTGGTCATTGCCGGCGGTGTTGAGCACATGGGGCACCACCCCATGGGCGTTGGGGCCGACCCGAACCCGCGCTTCATGTCGGAGCGGATCGTGGACCCCGCGGCCCTGAACATGGGCAACACGGCTGAAAACCTGCACGACCGCTTCCCGGCCATCACCAAGGAACGCACCGACGCCTACGCCGTGGCCAGCCAAGACAAGCTCGCCGCCGCCTACGCTGCGGAGCAGATCCAGCCCGACCTGGTGCCCGTGGCCACCCTGAAGCCCGGCACCGGCTGGACCGTCAACACGGTGGACGAGCCCCCGCGCCCCGGCACCACTGTTGAGGACCTTGCCAGCCTCCGCACCCCGTTCCGTGCCCACGGCCGGGTCAGCGCCGGCAACGCGGCGGGCCTGAACGACGGCGCCACGGCCGCACTGCTGGCCTCCGCCGAGGCCGCCGCCGAGCTGGGCCTGCCCGTCAAGATGCGCCTGGTCAGTTACGCCTTCGCCGGCGTGGCCCCCGAGGTCATGGGTATTGGCCCCGTCCCGGCCACCGAGAAGGCCCTGCGCCTGGCCGGGCTGGGCATCGAGGACATCGGCCTGTTTGAAATCAACGAGGCATTCGCCGTGCAGGTCCTGTCCTTCCTTGACCACTTCGGCATCGCGGACAATGACCCCCGCGTCAACCGCTACGGCGGTGCCATCGCCGTGGGCCACCCCCTGGCCTCCTCCGGAGTCCGGCTCATGACCCAGCTGGCCCGCCAGTTCGAGGAAGACCACTCCGTGCAGTACGGCATCACCACCATGTGCATCGGCCTGGGCATGGGCGGCACAGTCATCTGGGAAAACCCCCACTTCGTCCCTGCAACCACTACAACCACTGCAACAACCGAAGGGAGCGCAGCATGAGCGCCCAGGACTTCAACAAGCTCGCAGCCCTCTTCCCCGACGAAGTGGTGACCCACTCCTACGTGCAGGACATCCCCCTGCCCGGCGTGGACGGGGCTCCCAGCGCCGGCACCTTTGCCCTCATCACCCTGGACAACGGCCTGGACCACCGCCGCCCCAGCACACTGGGCCCCAACACGCTCGTGGAGCTGGGCACAGTGTTGGAGGCACAGCACGACCGGGCCGCCCGTGGCGAGATCCAGGGTGTGGGCGTCACCGGCAAGCCGTTCTTCCTGGTCGCCGGGGCGGACCTGTCCGCCGTCAAGGGGCTCAAGGACAGGGAGGCCGGGCTGTGGATGGCCCAGTTGGGACACGACGTCTACTCCACCCTGAACAACCTCGGCGTGCCCAGCTTCGTGTTCATCAATGGCCTGGCACTGGGTGGCGGCCTCGAGATTGCCCTGAACGCCAATTACCGCACCGTCTCCACCGGCGCGGGTGCCCTTGCATTGCCCGAGGCGTTCCTGGGCCTGGTCCCCGGCTGGGGCGGCGTGTACCTGCTCCCCCGCCTGATCGGCCCGGCCAACGCCGTGCAGGTCATGATTGAAAACGCACTGTCCAACAACCGGACCCTCAGCGGCCCGGCAGCCTACAAGCTGGGCATCGCCGACGCCCTGTTTGAGCCCGCCGATTTCCTGGAGCAGTCACTGGGCTGGGCCGCCCGCGTGCTGGCCGGCGTAGAGGTGCCCAGCCGCCCCAACGCCGTCTCCGAACCGCTCAGCGAGGAGAACAGCGCAGCCTGGGATGCCGCCGTCGTGCGTGCCAAGGCGTTTGTCGAGGCCAAGACCTCCAACGCGGCGCCCGCCCCGGCCAAGGTGATCGAGCTGCTGGAAAAGGGCAAGCACTTTAGCAAGGCAGAATCCTTCGCAGCCGAGGATGAGGCGCTGGCGGAGCTCATGCAGACGCCGCAGTTCAAGGACACCGTGTACGCGTTCCTTGACCTGGTGCAGAAGCGGGCCAAGAAGCCGGCCGGCGCACCCGACCCGAAGCTGGCCCGCCCCGTCACGAAGGTGGGAGTGGTGGGTGCCGGCCTCATGGCAGGGCAGTTTGCACTGCTGTTTGCCCGCCAGCTCAAGGTGCCCGTGGTCATGACCGACATCGACGCCGAGCGCGTGGACAGGGGCGTTGGCTACGTGCACGGCGAGGTGGACAAGCTGCTGGCCAAGGGCCGGATCAGCCAGGACGCGGCGAACCGCACCAAGGCGCTCGTGACCGGCTCCGTGTCCAAGGAGGCGTTTGCGGACGCCGACTTCGTGATCGAGGCCGTGTTTGAGGAACTCAACGTCAAGAAGGCCGTGTTTGCCGAGGTGGAGGCAATCGTCTCCCCCGAGTGCATTTTGGCCACCAACACCTCCTCCCTGTCGGTGACGGCCATGGCGGCGGACCTGCGGCACCCCGAGCGGCTTGTGGGGTTCCATTTCTTCAACCCCGTGGCAGTCATGCCGCTGCTGGAGATTGTGCGCGCGCCCAAGACCGACGACGCCGTGCTGGCCACCGCATTCGCCACGGCCAAGGCGCTGCGCAAGACGGCGGTGCTGGTCAAGGACGCTGCCGCGTTTGTGGTCAACCGTGTGCTGCTGCGCCTCATGGCGGAGGTCTCCAAGGCCTTTGACGAGGGCACCGACGCGCATGTTGCCGACACTGCACTGCGCCCCATGGGCCTGCCCATGACCCCGTTCAACCTGCTGGCCATGGTGGGAATCCCCGTGGCCCAGCACGTCACGGAGTCGCTGCATGCCGCGTTCGGGGAGCGTTTCCACGTCTCGGCCAACCAGCAGGCGCTGATCAACGCTGGCGTCAAGGGGCTGTGGGAGACCGCGGAGGACGGTTCAGTGTCCATCCCGGCCAGCACCCTGGCGCTGCTCACCTTCGGTAGCAGCCCGTCCACCGGGGAGGAGCTGCTGCGCCGCACGCAGGACGCCCTGGCCGAGGAAATCGGGCTCATGCTTGAGGAGGGCGTGGTGGCGGGCCCCGAGGACATCGACCTGTGCATGATCCTGGGCGCCGGCTGGCCCATGCACCTGGGCGGCATCACTCCGTACCTGGACCGGGTTGGTGCCTCGCAGCGGGTCAACGGGAAGCCGTTCCACCCCGCCGCCTAGCTCCCGCGTATGCCAACGGGCGGGCCCGCACCTTGATTCGCAGGTGCGGGCCCGCCCGTTTCGCTTTCAGGTGTCGTGGCCTGAAACAATGGGGCATGACTTCCGAGCCTTCCCTGACCCGCCGTTCAACCCTGAAAGCCACCACGGCAGCCACGGGCGCCGCGTGCGCGCTGGCCCTGATGGGCTGCGCCCCGTCCGCCGCCGACATCCGCAGCAAGGGCAAGACACCGGCAGAGATCCCCACAGGCGGCACGCCGCACCAGGTGGGCAAGTTGTCTGAACTTCCCGTGGGCACCACGGCCGCAGCCACGGCCGGCAACGTTGAGGTCATGCTGTTCCGGCCCGACGAGACAACCATCCTGGCCTACACCGACATCTGCACGCATGCCGGCTGCAAGGTGGCCCCCAACGGCGAAGACTTCAAGTGCCCCTGCCACAGCTCCATCTTCAAGGGCAGTGACGGGACCGTGGTCTCAGGCCCCGCCAAGGCTGCCCTGCCCCGCTATGCAGCGGCGATCGACGGCGAATGGATCACCGTCTCCGTCTAGAAACTCCGTCTAGAACAGGGCCGTGCGCGGGACCTTCGGGAAGATCGCATCCAGCTCAACGAGGTCTTCCCCCGTGGGCTTCCATGAGGCAGCGCGGGCGTTTTCCCGCACCTGCTCGGGCCGTGTGGCGCCTGCAATGACACTGGCCACGGACTTCTGGGCCGCGAGCCAGCTGAACGCCACCTGCACCTCGGTGAGGCCGCGTGCTGCGGCAAAGTCGCCATAGGCCTTCAGCTGCTCCAGGTCGGCACCCTCCACCATGTGCTGGCGCACGTAGCTCAGGCGGCTGCCTTCCGGCGCCTTGCCGGCGCTGTACTTGCCTGTCAGCATGCCGTTGGCCAGCGGAAAGTACGGCATGACGCCCAGGCCGAATGCCTCGGCGGCCGGGGTGACCTCCAGCTCCGCCCGGCGGTCCATCAGGTTGTAGTGGTTCTGGCTTGCCACGAAGCGGTTTCCGCCGGACATGCGGGCCGTGAACTCGGCCTCGGCGATCTGCCAGCCGGCCATGTTGGAGTTGCCCAGGTACAGCACCTTGCCCTGCTTGACCAGGTCGTCCAGGGCGTCAAGCGTCTCGGCAATCGGGGTCTGCGGGTCCGGGGTGTGCAGGTAGTACAGGTCGATGTAGTCCGTGCCGAGGCGGCGCAGCGAGGCCTCCACCGACTGCATGATGTACTTGCGCGAGCCGCGACGACCCCAGTCGGGCCCGTTGGCGCCCTGCGCGTCGAGGCCGAACTTCGTGGCCACAACAACTTTCTCCCGCTCTGAACCCAGGGACTTGGCCAGCATGGTCTCGCTCAAGCCCGGGTGGGATCCGTAGATGTCGGCAACGTCGAAGAGCGTGATGCCCTCCTCCAGCGCGGCATGCACGACGGCGTCCGCGCCCTCCTGCGTTTCCGTCACCGATCCCGGGCGGCCCAGGTTGTTGCACCCGAGCCCCACGGTGGAAACTGTCAGTCCGGAGTGGCCAACCTGGCGGTATTCAATGGTGTTCTGCGTCATGGTTCAACAATATCCAATCCCGGGCGTTCGCCCCGCCAACGCACAAGACCGCACCTTTCTGCCTTGAACGCGGTCAGGATGCCGCGGGCAAGGCAGAAAGGTGCGGTCAGGCGCACAAGGTGCGGGCTACAGCGCGAAGACGGTGGTGCCAGTCGGGCTGTGCTTGGCGCGCAGCGACTCCGGCTCGTCAATGGCGCCGGTGGCCACTGTCAGCTTGGTGAAGTCGAGCTTCTCCTCGCGGATGCAGACCTTGATGTTGGCCACGGCGCGGGCGGCGTCCGGTGCCACGATGTACACGTTGAGCTTGCCCAGGCCGTGGGGTGCGGCCTTGAACTCGAACTTTTCCAGCACGCCGCTGCCGCGCCAGGCCAGGTGCGGGGTCAGGGCGTCCTTGACGCGCTGGGCCAGGTGCTTGTCGCGGTCGCTCACGCGGCCGCTCTTGAGGGCGAACTGGGCCACGACGAGGAATTGGTCCTCCCGCTTCAGGGCTGCGTAGCCGTCCTCGGCGCACTGCTCGGCGAAGGCCGCCAGCATGGCCTCGGCCTCCTCGACGGTTTCCACCACGACGTCCTTGGACGTGCTCAGGTGGCCAACGGTGCCGTGGTTGACCACAAAGTAGACCTCGGAGGCCTCGGCGTCCGTGTTTTCCTCGTCGGTGTCCGGGTCCCCTGCTCCCCCGGCGTCGACCCAGGCTTCACGGAAGACAAGGACACCCTCGTCGTCCTTCTTGTACATGCGCACGATGTTGGGGTCCAGGCCGGCCAGGACGGTCTCGTTGATCGTTTCGGTGCTGCTCTGCTCGCTCATGCTGGTTGCAGGGTCCTTCCTAGGGTGAACCAGGCCGCTTCGCGGCCGTCGAATGGTGCGTGGCCAGCGGCCACGAGGTCTGTCAGCTGCGCGGTGGCGGCCTCGAGCCGCTCGCACAGCCCGTCAGGGTAGCCGAAGGCGGCACGGTGCTCGGCGAACTCGTCTTCGTCGTCCACAAACAGCCCGCGGGACTTGGTGCGGACAACGTCCAGGTCCATGTCGATCATGTGGAACTCGACCACCTTGGGCCGGATGCGCCGCCAGCCGTGCTTGATGGCCAGGTCAATGTAGAGCTCCACGCCGCCGGGGTGGGCGTCGTCGTAGAACGTGGCAACCCAGTCGCCCGTGTGCGGAACGAGCAAGATGGCGTCCGACTCCGTGTAGAGGGCGGCGCCGGGGCGGGAGATGAACTCGCCCGTGCCCTGGAAGATCCAGTGGCCGTGCTCGTCAGAGCCGAGGTGGCGGCCGGGCACCACCCAGTGCGCCCCGCCGTCGTACTTGCGGTTCCGGGCCACCACGAGGTCGCCGGGAACGGGCGCGTCAGGGGCGGTGGGCTGGCCGCTGGGGAAGTCCGTCACAGGATCGGCATCTGGCCCGTGCGGGGGGCGGGCTGGCCGGGCAGGGGGCGGGCAAAGGGGACCTTGGTGCCCAGGACCTGTTCGACGACGTCCTGCGCCACCCGCTGTGCCGTCAGGCCCACGCGTTCCAGGACCTCGGCGCGGCTGCCGTGGACCAGGAACTCGACCGGCAGGCCCACCTCGTTCAGGGCGGTGTCGATGCCTGCCGCGCGCAGCTCCTGGCGGATACGCGAGCCCACGCCTCCGGCGCGGACGCCGTCCTCCACCACAATGACGATGCGGTGGCGGGAGGCCAGTGACACGATGGAGCGCGGCACGGGCAGCACCCAGCGGGGGTCCACAACGGTGGAGGTGATGCCCTGGGCGCCGATGCGGCGGGCCACATCGAGCGAGAGCTCACTCATGGCGCCGACGCTGACGATCAATACGTCATTCTCGGCTTCCACGCCAGGCACGGCGGAATCGTGCTGCGTGCGGGCCAGGACGTCGACGCCGTCGGGCAGGCGCTCAATGGCCGCAACCTCCGGCCCCACCTTGCCCTTGGAATAGCGGACCACACTGGGGGCGTCGGAGATGGCGACGGCCTCGCGGAGTTCCTCGCGCAGCCGCTCGGCGTCGCGGGGTGCGGCCAGGTGCAGGCCGGGGATGATCTGCAGCATGGACATGTCCCACATGCCGTGGTGGCTGGCACCGTCGGGACCCGTAACACCGGCACGGTCCAGGACAATTGTCACGCCGGCCTTGTGCAGGGCCACGTCCATGAGCAGCTGGTCGAAGGCGCGGTTCAGGAACGTGGCGTAGATGGCCACCACGGGGTGCAGCCCGCCGAAGGCCAGGCCGGCGGCCATGGTGACGGCGTGCTGCTCGGCAATGCCCACGTCAATGACGCGGTCGGGGAACTGTTCGGCGAACTTGGACAGCCCCACGGGGATCAGCATGGCTCCGGTGATGGCCACGATGTCCTGGCGTTCGTGGCCGATCTTCGTGATCTCATCGCCAAAGACACCTGTCCAGGACTTGCCTGCGGGCCCCTCCACGGAGGCGCCGGTTTCGGGGTCGATGACACCGACGGCGTGGAACTGGTCGTCCTCGTCGGCGCGTGCCGGCGCGTAGCCGCGGCCCTTCTCGGTGAAGGCGTGCACAATGACGGGGCCGCCGTAGTTCTTGGCAAGCTGCAGGGCCGTTTCCATGGCCTTTTCGTCATGTCCGTCCACGGGGCCCACGTACTTCATGCCGAGGTCGTCGAACAGGCCCTGCGGGGCCCACCAGTCCTTGACGCCCTTCTTGGCGGCGTGCAGGCTCTTGTAGACGAAGCGGCCGGCGGCGTTGCCTTCCTGCAGGCGCTTCTTGCCCCAGGACATGGAGGCCTCGTACTTCTTGTGCGTGCGCACTTGGTCGATGGCCGGGCGCAGCGAGGCGAGGTAGTCGGCCACGCCGCCAACCGTGGGAGCGTAGGAACGGCCGTTGTCGTTGACAACAATGACCACCTTGCGTTCCTTGTCGGCAGCAATGTTGTTGATGGCCTCCCAGGTCATGCCGCCGGTCAGGGCGCCGTCGCCAATGACGGCCACCACGTAGCGGTCATTGCGGCCGTTGATCTGGTTGGCGCGGGCGATCCCGTCGGCCCAGGAAAGTGAGGAGGACGCGTGGGAGCTTTCCACGATGTCGTGCTCGGATTCGCCGCGGTCCGGGTAGCCGGACAGGCCCCCCTGCTGGCGAAGTGTGGAGAAGTCCTGGCGGCCGGTGACGAGCTTGTGGACGTAGGACTGGTGCCCGGTGTCAAAGACGATGCTGTCGCGCGGGGAGTCAAACACCCGGTGGATGGCCAGCGTGAGTTCAACGACTCCGAGGTTGGGGCCCAGGTGCCCGCCCGTCTGGGAAACATTGCTGATCAGGAAGTCGCGGATTTCCTGGGCCAGCTCCTCCATTTGGGTGTCGCTGAGCTTGCTCAGGTCACGCGGTTGCGTGATGGTTTCTAGAAATCCCATTGGTGCCTCCCTGGGTCCGCAGTCAACGTCTAACCATATCGTGTCGGGTGCACGCACGCGCGCGGTGCACCGCCGGTTTGGTGCTTAAATGACACCGATCCCGCTTTGTGAGCCCGGGATTCCGGGCTCACAAAGCGGGATCGGTGTCGCAAAGCACACTCAGGTGCCTGCGGCTGGGCCCACGCCCGCCAGGTTCCCGAAAATCGCGTCAGCGATTTCCGGGCCGGCGGGTGGGGATTAGCTCGCTGCGGAGATCTGGCGCAGCACGTACTGCAGGATGCCGCCATTGCGGTAGTAGTCGGCTTCACCGGGAGTGTCGATGCGCAGAACGGCATCGAAGCTCACGGTGGTGCCGTCTTCTGCAACTGCGGTGACCTTGAGCGTCTTCGGCGTGGTGCCGTTGTTCAGCTCGGTGACGCCCTCGACGGAGAACGTCTCGGTGCCGGTCAGGCCCAGCGATGCAGCGTTCGCACCGGCCGGGTACTGCAGGGGCAGGACGCCCATGCCGATGAGGTTGGAGCGGTGGATGCGCTCGTAGCTCTCGGCGACGACTGCCTTGACGCCCAGCAGCGCGGTGCCCTTGGCTGCCCAGTCACGCGAGGAGCCGGAACCGTACTCCTTGCCTGCCAAGACCACCAGCGGGGTGCCGGCTGCCTGGTAGTTGACGGAAGCGTCGTAGATGTAGGCCTGCGGGCCGCCTTCCTGGGTGAAGTCGCGGGTGAAGCCACCTTCGACGTTGTCCAGGATCTGGTTGCGGATGCGGATGTTCGCGAACGTGCCGCGAATCATGACCTCGTGGTTTCCACGGCGTGAACCGTAGGAGTTGAAGTCCTTGCGCTCCACACCGTTGGCCAGCAGGTACTGGCCGGCAGGGGTCTCCGACTTGAAGGAACCTGCGGGGCTGATGTGGTCGGTGGTGACCGAATCGCCCAGCTTCAGCAGAACGCGTGCACCGGCAATGTCGGAGACGGGATCGGCTTCGGCCTTCATGCCCTCGAAGTACGGGGGCTTGCGGACGTACGTGGACTTGGGATCCCATTCGAAGGTGTTGCCTTCGGGGGTTTCCAGCGACTTCCAGCGGTCGTCACCGTCAAAGATGGTGGCGTAGGAGTTCGTGAACATTTCGCGGTCAATCGAGGCGTCCATGACTTCCTGGACCTCGACCGGGTTCGGCCAGATGTCAGCGAGGAAGACGTCGTTGCCGTCGGCGTCCTGGCCGAGGGCATCGTTGTCGAAGTCGAAGTCCATGGAACCGGCCAGTGCGTAGGCGATGACCAGCGGCGGGGAGGCCAGGTAGTTCATCTTCACGTCCGGGTTGATGCGGCCTTCGAAGTTGCGGTTGCCGGAGAGAACGGCTGTCACTGACAGGTCGTTTTCTGCGATGGCCGCCGAAACCTCGGTGTCCAAGGGACCGGAGTTGCCGATGCAGGTGGCGCAGCCGTAACCAACCGTGTAGAAGCCGAGCTTCTCCAGGAAGGGAACCAGGCCGGACTTCTCGTAGTAGTCGGTGACTACCTTGGAGCCCGGAGCAACCGAGGTCTTGACCCAGGGCTTGGACAGCAGGCCCTTGTTGACGGCGTTGCGTGCCAGCACTGCTGCTGCAAGCATGACCGACGGGTTGGAGGTGTTGGTGCACGAGGTGATCGAGGCGATGGTGACAGCGCCGTGATCGAGCTCGAATTCAACGCCGGACTCGTTCTTCACGTGGATCGGTGCAGACTGGCGGCCATTGGCGCCGGCGGCAGCGGAAACCACTACGCGCTCGGTGTCGCTGGCGTGGTTGTCGGCGTGCGTGAAGGACGGGGCGTCCGAGGCCGGGAAGGACTCTTCCAGGGACTCATCAACCGTGTTGCCGTCAGCATTTGCATCGGCTGCAACGTAGTTGTTCAGGTCCGAGCGGAACTGTGCCTTCGAGTTCGTCAGCTCGATGCGGTCCTGGGGACGCTTCGGGCCGGAGATCGAGGGAACCACTGTGGACAGGTCCAGCTCAAGGTACTCGGAGAACTTGATCTCAACCGAGGGGTCGTGCCACAGGCCCTGCTCCTTGGCGTAGGCCTCAACGAGAGCCAGCTGCTCTTCGCTGCGGCCGGTCAGGCGCAGGTAGTCAACGGTGACGGAGTCGATCGGGAACATGGCAGCCGTGGAGCCGAACTCCGGGCTCATGTTGCCAATGGTGGCGCGGTTTGCCAGCGGCACGGCTGCAACGCCTTCGCCGTAGAATTCCACGAACTTGCCCACAACACCGTGCTTGCGCAGCTGTTCGGTGATGGTCAGGACCACGTCGGTTGCCGTGGCGCCGGCCGGGATGGACCCGGTCAGCTTGAAGCCCACGACGCGCGGAATCAGCATGGAGACGGGCTGGCCCAGCATTGCTGCCTCGGCCTCGATGCCGCCAACGCCCCAGCCCAGGACACCCAGGCCGTTGACCATGGTGGTGTGCGAGTCGGTGCCGACCAGCGTGTCCGGGTAGGCGCGCAGAACGCCGTCGACCTCGCGGGTCATGACGGTGCGGGCCAGGTACTCAATGTTGACCTGGTGCACGATGCCCATGCCCGGGGGAACAACCTTGAAGTCTTCAAAGGCCGTCTGGCCCCAGCGCAGGAACTGGTAGCGCTCACCGTTGCGCTGGTACTCGATCTCCATGTTGCGCTCAACGGCGCCGGAGTTGCCGAAGACGTCGATCTGCACGGAGTGGTCAATGACCATTTCGGCAGGTGCCAGCGGGTTGACCCTGCTCGGGTCACCGCCCAGGTCCTTGACGGCTTCACGCATGGTGGCCAGGTCAACGATGCAGGGGACTCCTGTGAAGTCCTGCATGATGACACGGGCCGGGGTGAACTGGATTTCGGTGTCGGGCTCCGCACTCGGGTCCCAACCTGCCAACGCACGCACGTGGTCGGCGGTGATGTTCGCACCGTCTTCGGTGCGAAGCAGGTTCTCCAGCAATACCTTGAGGCTGAACGGAAGGCTCTTTGCGCCTTCAACAGAGTTCAGTCGGAAAATCTCATAGTCGGTTCCGGCAACATTCAGTACGCCCTTGGAACCAAAACTGTCCACATTAGTCATCGATGGACTCCTCTCGCCACTGCTTTTATCTTTGTCACGACGGGGGCTCAATGCCAGTTAGGCACGCCTTACTCGCGCTCGGACACCGCCCCGCGTTTCTTCAGGAAACGGTAGAGCAGCTCGATCGCCAAACATCCTGCAGCTGTCACGGCAATCGTAGCCGCTAACAAGCCCCCGCTGGGAATGTCCAAGGCAAAGAATCTGCGGGCAAACGGCACCGCCATGACGAGCACCAGTCCAAGCACCATGGCCGCCACCAGCAAGGCCCGCCACTTGTCGAAGGGCCGGGCCAGTGCGCCGAGCACCCACAGCGCCACGAGCAGCACCGTCATGGTGGTGGCCGTCTGGGCCTGCGCCACCACTTCCTCGGCCGTGACCGAGGGGTTCGGGAAGGCCCTGGCGAAGCTGTACACGGCCATGATGCAGGCAGCCACGATGGTCCCGGAGGGGATGGCGAACATGAGCGTCCTGCGCAGGAAGCCCGGCTGGTAGCGCCGCGCGTTGGGCAGCAGGGCCAGGAAGAACGCGGGAATGCCGATCGTCATGGAGCTGACAATGGACAGCTGGCGCGGCAGGAACGGGTACCGCCACATTAGAATGCCGATGGCAATGGAGATCAGGATGGCGTAGGTGGTCTTGGTCAGGAACAAGTTGGCCACGCGCTCCACATTGGCAATCACACGCCGCCCCTCGGCCACCACGGACGGCAAATGCGAGAATTGCCCGTCGAGCAGCACCAGCCGGGAGACGGCCTTGGTGGCCGCCGCGCCGCTGCCCATGGCGATGCCAATGTCGGCATGCTTGAGCGCCAGGGCGTCATTGACGCCGTCGCCCGTCATGGCCACCACGTGCCCGCGGCTTTGCAGCGCCAGCACGATCGCCTTCTTCTGCTCCGGGCTCACGCGCCCCAGCACGCTTTCACGCGCCAGCACCGCGGCCATCGCCTCCAGCTCCTCCGGCAGCTCGCGGGCGTCATAGCCGTCGCCGTCAAACTCGAAGCCCACCTCGCGTGCCACGGCGGCAACGGTGCGCGGGTTGTCGCCGGAGATGATCTTCAGCGACACGCCCTGCTCCCGGAAGTAGGCCAGGGTCTCCCCCGCGTCGGGACGCACTTTTTCGTGGAACGTCAGCAGGGCCACGGGCTTGAGCCCATCGAGTGTTGCTTCAAGGTTCGACGGCGTTTCCCCGGCCGGGGCCTGTTCGCCGCGGTGCGCGAGCACGAGGGCCCGCAGGCCGTGCGCGGAGGCGGCGTCGGCTGCGGCAAGTGCCTCATCCGCCCCGGCGCCCGCCAGGACCATCTCGGGGGCGCCCAGCACCCAGTCGCCGGCCGCGGGGCCGTCCCCGTCCGCTGCCCCTGCGAACGTCACGGCGCTGTACTTGCGGGCGCTGCTGAAGGCCAGCTCCGCCACGGGTTCGCGGTCCGGCAGCTGCGCATGGGCCCCGGCCAGCGCGGCGGCGGTGGCATTGGCGTTGGGGTGGGCCCCCATCCAGGCCAGGACCTGCTCCCAGCCGGGCACCGAGGCCAGCACGGCGGTGCTGGCCAGTTCCATGCGACCCTCGGTCAGGGTTCCGGTCTTGTCCAGGCACACCATGTCGACGCGGGCCAGGCCCTCCACGGCGGGCAGTTCCTGGACCAGGACCTGCTTGCGTGCCAGGGTCACCGCGGCCATGCCGAAGGAAATGCTTGTCAGCAGCACCAGGCCCTCGGGGATCATGGCCACGATGCTGGCCACTGCGCTGACCACGGCGATCCGCCATTCGCCGGAGGAGATGGCAGCGGCCCAGCCGCCGTGGGCGCTCATCTGGCCGTTCACCACGAGCAGGATGATGGGGATCAGCGCCCAGGCAATGTAAAGGATGATGCGGTTGATGGAGTTGCGGATCTCGGAGTTGACCAGGGAGAAGCGCCGGGCCTCGGCCGTGATTGCCGAGGCATAGGACTCGGCTCCCACGCGGTGCACGCGGGCAGTGCCGTAGCCGGCCACGACGGCCGAGCCGGACAGTGCAGTTGCCCCTGCGGCCTTCGGCACGGGGTCCGACTCCCCCGTCAGCAGCGACTCGTCGATCTCCAGGGCCTGGGCGTCCACCACAATGGCGTCGGCCGGGACCTGGTCGCCGGTGCGCAGCAACAGGAGCTCGTCCTGGACCACCTCGCCCACGGCAATGTCCAGTTCCTGCCCGCCCCGGCGCACCCTGGCACGCGGCGCGTGCAGCACGGCGAGCCTGTCCAGGGTGCGCTTGGCCCGGTATTCCTGCACCACACCAATGGCCGCGTTGGCCAGCACAATGAAGCCGAACAGGGCGTCGCGGGGGTCGCCCACAAGGAGCACCACGGCCAGGCAGCTGCCCAGCACAGTGTTGAACAGCGTGAACACATTGGCCCGGACAATGGCCCAGATGCTGCGGCTGCTCTCGTGCGCCACGGCGTTGCTGAGCTCGGCGGCCCGCCGCTCATGGACCTGCGCGGCGGACAGCCCCTCGCGTTCCAGGACGGCCGCATCCACGGGGGCAAGCCCGGCACGGGCATGGGCCATGGCGGCGCGGCGGTGTTCGTCGCGCCGCTCGGCAATCACCGTGCCCTTGGGCTTGTTGCGGGTGAGGTCGCGCCGGGGCGGGCGCACCTTTGCAGCCGTCGGATCCACGTGCAGTTCCTAGCTCCTGGTGCGGGCCTTGGCGGGCACCAGCAGCGCCACGGTCTCCACGTGGTGCGTGTGCGGGTAGAGGTCGAACGCGCGCAGGCGTTCCACCTGCCAGCCGGCGTTGGCAAAGTACCGCACGTCGCGGGCAAACGCGGCCGGGTCGCAGGAAACGTAGGCCACGGCGGCGGGTGCGGCGGCAACAATGGCCTTCACCACGTCCTTGCCGGCGCCTGCCCGGGGCGGGTCAAGCACGACGGCGTCAAAACGGTGCCGCTCCTCGGGCGCCGGGCGCCGTCCACGCGGTCCACGGACCGTGCCCAGGACCTTTTCCACGCGCCCCTGCACAATCTGCACCTGGGTGCTGGCGTGCAGGTTCTTGCGGGCGTCGCGGCTCGTGCCGGCGGAGCCCTCCACGGAAAGAACGTTGCCGTCCGGGCCCACGGCGTCGGCCAGCGGCGCCGTGAACAGGCCGGCGCCGGCGTACAGGTCGGCAACCTGGGCACCGTCGTTGAGGTGCCCGCCTTCCAGCAGGAAGCCCAGGGCCGCGTCGGTCAGGACCTTGGGGGCGTTGCGGTGGATCTGCCAGAAGCCGTCGCCGGTGACACGGAACTCGTGGTCGTCGGTGGTTTCACGGACCCAGCCGCGCCCCGCAACAACCTCAATGGCACTGTTTTCGGGGTTCCAGCGGGCCACCGACGGGGCTGTTTCCAGTGCGGCCAGGGCGCGGGCCACGCGCTTGATGGCGCCGCCGGCTGCCTTCTCACTCAGTTCCGCGGCCGGTGCCAGCAGCACCAGGACGCCAGAGCCGTTGGCCGGTGCGGCCACCTCAACGCGCTCAATGCCGGTGAAGTCGATCTCCCACAGGCGCAGCTCGTTGATGGCGGGCAGGGCCAGCGGCATCTCCTGGATGGGGACAATGGTGTGCGAGCGGTGGGCGTGCATGCCCAGCCGGCCGGAGGGTGCCACGGCAAAGCTGACGCGGGTGCGCCAGCTTTGGCCGGCCTGCTGTTCGGGGGTGCCGTGCGTGTCCACATCCTCGACGCCGGCGGCGAACAGGGCGTCGATGCGCTCAATGTCCAGCCCGCCCAGGCGTTCGAGCTGCTCGCGCACCACGGAGGTCTTCAGGGCCAGCTGGCCGGTCCGGGACACGTGGCCGAACTCGGCCCCGCCCACGGGAACCGTGTTGCGTGCGGCGGCGCGCAGGGCGTCTGCCTCGGGCCAGAAGTGGGGCACGCGCTCGGGCGAGGCGACCACAACATTGGTCACATCCGCGCGCCAGAACTTGGCGTCGTCGTCGTGCTCGGTGAGGGAAATGTCCACCGTCTCCCCGGGCAGGGCGTGGCGGACAAAGATGACGCGGCCTTCGTGCCGGGCAACGCAGTGGCCACCGTGGGCCACCGGCCCCACGGTGACGGTGAGGCGGGGGGTGCTGGTGGGCTCGTTCATGGGCTCCATGCTGTTCTTTTCTTAGCTTCGGTTAATCCTGGTACTTCTTCGCGTCGGTGGAGGACTTCAGTTGCCAGGGCACGCTGGCCACCACCACACCGGGTTCAAAGTGCAGCCGCGTCTTGATGCGCAGGGCAGTCTGGTTGTGCACCAGCTGCTCCCACCACTTGCCCACCACGTATTCCGGGATGTAGAC
This sequence comes from Arthrobacter sp. HY1533, assembly GCF_027568515.1. Classification (GTDB taxonomy): domain Bacteria; phylum Actinomycetota; class Actinomycetes; order Actinomycetales; family Micrococcaceae; genus Specibacter. The sequence continues at coordinate 419,037 of NZ_JANKZF010000001.1, forward strand.
CACGATCAAGTCGCGCGGGGCGTCCTGGCGCATGGCCTTGATGTGGCTGATCAGCGGCGTCAGCGTCTCCCGGTACGGGCTCGCCAACACAGTCAACGGTACCGGGATTGCCAGCCGCTCCCAATCCGCAACCGTCGCCTCGGTTTCCGCGGCGTCCAGGTCAACAGTGATCGCCTCCAGCGTGGAGGGCCGGGATGCGCGGGCGAAGGCCACCGCGCGCAGCACGGGCTTGCGCACGTGCGAGACCAAGATCACCGCGTGGATGCGCGCCGGCAGGGCCCGGACGGCGGAGTCGGATTCGACCGCGAGCTCCTTGGCCACGTTCTCGTAGTGGGCGTGGATGCTCCACATGATCACGAACAGCACGGCCATGGCCAGCAGCGCAATCCAGGCACCCTGCTCAAACTTCGTGACCAGCACGATCAGCAGCACCGTCAGTGTCATGCAGAAACCGATGGTGTTGATGACCCGGGAGCGTTTCATGCGGAAGCGCAGCGACTTGTCCTTGACCTTGAGCAGTTCCCGGCCCCAGTGGCGGATCATGCCGAGCTGGCTGGCCGTGAAGGAGATGAAAACGCCCACAATGTAGAGCTGGATGAGGCGGGTGACGTCGGCGTTGAAGGCGATGATGAGCACCAGGGCGCCGGCGGCCAGCAGGATCACGCCATTGCTGAAGGCCAGCCTGTCGCCGCGGGTGCGCAGCTGGCGGGGCAGGTAGCCGTCCTTGGCCAGGATGGAGGCCAGGACCGGGAAGCCGTTGAAGGCGGTGTTGGAGGCAAAGACCAGGATGGCGCCGGTGGCGGCGACGATGATGAAGAACGGGATGGACCCGGCCCCGAAGATGGTGGAGGCAATCTGGCTGATGGAGGGGTTCTGCACATAACCCTCCGGCGGCGCCACGCCGTTCACCAGGAACTCGGTGTGGGGGTCGGCCACAATGTGAACATCGGTGGCATCGGCCAGGAACAGGATGCTGGCCATCATGCCGGCGGCAATGGCGCCGAGCAGCAGCAGCGTGGTGGCGGCGTTCTTGCTCTTGGGCTTGCGGAAGTTGGGCACGCCGTTGCTGATGGCCTCAACACCTGTCAGTGCGGCGGCGCCGGAGGAGAAGGCTCGCAGCAGCAGGAACGCCCCGGCAAGTCCCACCAGGCCCTGGTTGAAGGCCGCCTCGGGCACAATCTCGAAGTCGGCCGACGGCGCCCGGCCCAGGGTTCCGGTGGCGGCCTGGAAAAGCCCTGCGGCCGTCATGGCGAAGATGCAGAACATGAAGATGTAGGTGGGGACGGCGAAGACCGTCCCGGCCTCGCGGATGCCGCGCAGGTTGACCAGGGCCAGGATCACCACGCCGACGACGGCGATCAGGGCCTGGGTGCCGTGCCAGCCGGGAATCGCGGTGGCCAGGTAGTTGGCGGCCGAGGACATGGACACGGCAACCGTAAGCACATAGTCCACCAGCAGGGCCGAGGCCACCGTGAGCCCGGCGCCCTTGCCCAGGTTGACCGTGGCAATCTCGTAGTCGCCGCCGCCTGAGGGGTAGGCGTGCACGTTCTGCCGGTAGGACGCCACAACCGTCAGCAGCACCAGCATGACGGCCAGGCCAACCCAGGGCGAGAGCGACACTGCCGCAACACCGGCCAGGGCCAAAGTGAGCAGGATTTCATCGGGCGCATACGCCACTGACGACAGCGCGTCGGAGGCAAAAACCGGAAGCGCAATGCGTTTGGGCAGCAGCGTATGGGCGAGCTTGTCGTTGCGGAAGGGCCGCCCCACAAGGACTCGCTTGAACGCGTTGAAGAAGTTCAGCACGCGGGTAACGCTAGCACCACCGCCGCGCCTTGGCCCGCGCGTGGCACACTGAAGCTGTGCGCCGCAACAAATCAAGTGGCCACGACTTGACCCGGGGTGCCAATGCAACGTGAAATTGGTACCCGCACCGCATGCAATGGCATGTGGCACCAAGGGCGGGGACGGCAGCTTTGCCGCCCGCCATGACAAGGAGCATGAGTGGCACATTTTGTGATCATGGGCTGCGGCCGTGTGGGGGCCACCCTGGCCCACACCCTTGAGGACTCCGGGCACTCGGTGGCCATCATCGACCAGGATGAGCGGGCCTTCCGGCGCCTGCGCACCGGTTTTGGCGGGCGCAAGATCACCGGCGTGGGCTTTGACCAGGACACGCTGAAGCAGGCCGACATTGAGAACGCCTACGCCTTTGCCGCCGTCTCAAGCGGCGACAACTCAAACATCCTGGCCACCCGCGTGGCGCGCGAAACCTTCCATGTGGAGCACGTGGTGGCCCGCATCTACGACCCCGGCCGGGCCGAGATCTACCAGCGCCTGGGCATCCCCACGGTGGCCGCCGTGCGCTGGAGCGCCGACCAGGTGCTGCGCCGGATCCTGCCGGAAACCGCCATCAAGGGTGACTTCCGTGAACCGTCCGGGCGCCTGATCCTGACCGAGTTGTCACTGCACGCGGGCTGGATTGGCCGGCACATCCTGGACATTGAGAGTGCAGCGCGCCTGCGCGTGGCCTACCTGACCCGTTTTGGCGAGGGCATGCTGCCAGGTCCCGACACGAGCTACCAGCAGGGCGACATTGTGCATGCCATGATCGTCAGCGCCCAGTCCAGCGAAGTCGCCTCAATCCTCTCCGCAGCACCCCCGAAGGAGTTCTAGCATGCTGGTGGTCATAGTTGGTGCGGGCAGCGTGGGCTGCTCGATTGCCAAGGAACTGCTGTCCAACGGGCACGAAGTGCTGCTGATCGACCCCAAGCCGGAGGTCATTGGGCGCAGCGGGCTCCGCGGAGCCCGCTGGCTCGTCGGTGATGCCTGCGAGATCAGCACGCTGCGCGAGGCCAAGTTGGAGGAAGCCGACGTGGTGGTCTCCGCCACGGGCGACGACAAGGTCAACCTGGTGGTCTCACTCTTGGCCAAGTCCGAGTTCGGCGTGGGCCGCACGGTGGGCCGGGTCAACAACCCGAAGAACGACTGGATGTTCGACGACTCCTGGGGCGTGGACGTTGCCGTCAACACGCCGCGGCTCATGACGGCCCTCGTGGAGGAGGCCGTGGAGATCGGCGACCTGGTCCGGCTGCTGACCCTGCAGACGGGTGTGGCCTCCCTCGTGGAGTTCACCGTCCCGTCGGATTCGCATGTCATCGGGCAGACCGTGGGCACCATTGACTGGCCGCACGATTCCACCCTCGTGGCAATCCTGCGAGACGAGGCACCCATCACGCCCAGCGCCGACGACGTGGTGGAGGCAGGCGACGAGCTGTTCTTCATCACCACCATCGCGGCCGAGAACGAGCTGCGCGCCCTGCTCTCGGCGCGCTGAGCGCAGCCGCCAGGCGGCCGCTGTGCGTGCCGCTCAGTCCCCGGCGGTGTCCGCCCCGGGGACCGGGCGGCTGACGAGCCAGGCGATCCACAGGCCGAACGCGTACAGCGGCACACCCATGAGCAGGCGCATGGCGCCCAGCGCATCCACCATCCCGGCAAAGTACAGCGGCAGCTGCACGGCCAGGCGGGCGGCCATGACGCCCACCAGAATCCAGGTGGCCACGCGGTAGGCGCGCAGCCGCTCGGGCCGCTCGCGCCACTTCAGGCCCTCATTGCGGGCGTAGCCGAACAACAGGCCCAGCACGGGCCAGCGGACGGCGATGGAAACCACCATGGCGGCAATGTAGCCGGCGTTCGTGTAGAACCCCACTGTGTAGTAGTCCTCGGCCTTGCCGGTCTTCATGGCAATGAACGCCGAAAGCGCCACGCCGGCGATTCCGGCCAGTGCCTGGGTCAGGGGCGTGCGCTGGATGAGCCGGGCGGCAAGGAACACCACGGCCATGCCCACGGAGCCCACGAGCGCCACTGTGAGGTCCCGGGTCAGGGTAAATGCCACAAGGAACACCAGGCCCGGCAGGATGCTCTCGGCAATGCCGCGCACTCCCCCGGCCGCGGCCAGCAGGTCAATGTGGCCGTTGTCCTTGCGGACCAGGGCGTTCTTGGCGGCCATCTCCTGGGCCAGCTCGGCAAACCCGGGGGTGGACTTTTCCTGCGCCGGGTTGTCTTCGGGGATTTGCTGGCTCAACTAGCTCTCCTGGATTCCAATGATTTCGTAGCGGGGGTTGTAGATGGTGGGCAGGCCGTCGCGCAGGGCCACCATGCCCTCCACCCGCAGCCGCGTCCCGGCGACAATGCCGGGGACGCGGCGTCGCCCCAGCCACACCAGGCGCAGCCGGTGGCTGGAGCCTTCCGCAGCGGCCAGGTGGGATTCCCGGTCGGTGAGGATGGCCGTGTACGCCGGCGCCACGGTCTCGGGCAGGATGGTGACGGCGTCAACCACGCCGGAACAGACCGCGCGCCCGCGCACGGGCAGCGCGGCGATGTCCACCGCCTGGGACCAGCCGCCTTGTTGCATGGGAAGCAAGATCAGCCGATCGCCGTGATTTCCGGTCCGCGGCGGAACGGTTCCCCGCCCTGGGCCGGTGTTGCGTGATCGGCAGCCACGCCACCCTGGGGACCGGCCACGGCGTCCTTGGGCAGGCGCAGCAGCAGCAGGTCGCGCGGGGGCAGCGGGGTTTCCCCGCGGACCACCACAACGCCGCGGAACAGGTCCTCGAGCTCGCGTGCCGCCTCGGTGTCCACGGCCGCGTTGCCGCCCAGCACGCCGCGCAGGAACCAGCGCGGGCCGTCGACGCCAATGAAGCGGGCAACACGGAAGCCCTTGCTGCCGTCGGTGCCCTGTGCGGGGACCTTGGCCAGGACTTCCTTGCCGAAGGTGCCGTCGAGGATTTCAATCTCGCCGCCCTGGGAACCGACCGACAGGCCGATCTGCTCGCGGATGTCGCGCCACAGCGCCTCGGAACGGGAGGCTGCAAAGGCCTGCAGCTGCAGGCTTGAGCCGTTCAAGTCCAGTGTCACGGCAATGACGCGCTGGGTGCTTTCCTCAACCTCCAGGCGCAGGGAGAGCCCTTCGCGCGGGGTGACCAGGAGGGCGCCGAGGTCCACGTAGCCGCCGGTGCCGTCCACCTCGGACGCGTCCAGGGGGCCGTGCAGTGCACGGTCGTAGGCGGTGTCGGAGGGGTCCGGCGGCAGGTCCAGCGTGCCCTGGGCAGCCGCACCATCAACTTCGGTGCCCACGGCAGCCTCTGCCGCCTCGGGCTGGTCCTCGTCCTTGTTCTTTTTCTTGCCGAACCCAAAAGCCATGGGAATTAAGACTCCTTGAAGATGATGAATCGGTGGATGGTGGAGGGGCGCTTACGCCTGCGGCGCAAAGCCGCCGGTGGAGCCGAAGCCGCCGGTGCCGCGCACCGAGTCGGGCAGCTCGTCCACAGCAATGAACTGTGCCTTTTCAACGCGCTGGATGACCATTTGTGCAATTCTATCGCCCCGGGACAAGGTGATGGAATGGCGCGAATCCGTGTTCAGCAAGGTCACCGACAGCTCGCCGCGGTAGCCGGCGTCGACAGTTCCGGGGCTGTTGACAATGGTGAGCCCCTGCTTGGTGGCCAGGCCGGAGCGGGGGTGGATCAGGGCCGCGAAGCCGAACGGCAGGGCAATGCTCACGCCTGTGGGGACCAGGGCGCGCTCGCCCGGGGCCAGCACCACGTCGATGCGGGTGCGCAGGTCCGCCCCGGCGTCCCCGGGGTGGGCGTAGCTGGGGGGTTCGATCCCGGCGTCGAGCATGCGCAGCTGCACGCCCAGCGTGGGCCGGTGCTCTTCGGGGTTGTTGAAATCGTCTGTTGCGGGGAAAGTCTCATGGGTCACAACAGGACACTCTATCTTGAACCGGGCGCCACCGTATGGCTGGCGGGGCACAGGGCCAAGGTGAAATGCCGCCCGAAAGATGGAAAGCTTGGGGGCATGTCATCACAATCGCCGCAGAGCGCCACGAGCCCCGCAACCGCCATCTACACGGAGAAGCTCTGGCCCAACTTCTGGGCCTGGGTGATTGTGGTGGGCCTGTCCGGGGCCGGCATCCTGATTTTCATCCCCATCAGCCCGCTGGCCGGCGGCATTGCCTTTGCCGTGCTGCTGCTGGGGCTCAGTGCCGCCATGATTGCCTCCACCCCCACGATTGTCGTCACCGCGGACACACTCCAGGTGGGGCGGGCGCACATTGAGCGCAAGTTCGTGGGCGACGTCAGTGTGTACAACGGCGATGAGGCAACGGAGCAGCGCGGCATCAAGCTCAACGGCCTGGCCTACCTGTGCATCCGCGGCTGGATCAAGCCCGTGGTGAAGATCAAGATCACCGACCCGGACGACCGCACCCCGTACTGGCTCACCTCCTCCCGCCACCCCGAACACCTTGCGGCGGCACTGCGCGGCGCAGGGCGCACTGAACAGTAGCGGGGCGGATTCAGCCTTCGCAGTCGCGGCAGTACTTCATGCCGTTCTTCTCCCGGGCCAGCTGGGAGCGGTGCCGGACAAGGAAGCATGAGCCGCAGGTGAATTCATCCGCCTGCTCGGCGAGGATCTCCACGGCCGACTCGTCAGGGGGGAGTTCCCCGCCGGGCAGTTCGTAGAGTTCGGCCAGCTCTGTTTCGGCCAGGTCCACCACGGCATCCACCCTCCGGGACCGGACGGAATCGGCCCGTCCGGAATCTTTCCGGGCAGGCCCGGAGCTGCGCTGCGCAGGGCGGGGCTGCTGGTAGCCGGTAGTCATGTGCACTTCCTTAGATATTGCTGCCAAGTCCGGCAGCCAAGAAACTCTGCAAACACCCTAAAGTGCAAAGCACCAACTGCAAAACCGGTGCAGGCCTGTGTGCGGGCCGAGTTCGCGGCTGGCTTAAGATTGCACCGCACGTCCTTGCGGGGAAGCTGCGGGTGGCACGTTTTTGCAAGCCATCTCGCGCCACGCCTGCGGCGGTAGTAGGAAATAAGGGACATCAATGGCAAAGTTTCGAGGGAACGAGTTGACTTTTTGGGAGGACGGCATGGCTGATCTGCGGCTGGTGGGTGTCCACGACGACGGCGAACACCTGCTGCTGAGTGGTCCCGGAGGAGACATCTACCTTCTTCCCCTGGATGAGGCGCTGCGCACCGCAGTGGGCAGGGGCACGCACCGCAGCATGCGCACGCCCCAGCAGTCCGGCGCGCGCATGACCCCCCGGGAAATGCAGTCCCTGATCCGCTCCGGGGCCACGGCCTCCGAGGTGGCCGAGCAGTCCGGGCTGTCCATTGAGGCCGTGCGGCGCTACGAGGGACCCGTGCTGGCCGAGCGCGAGTACATTGCCAACCAGGCCCGGGCCGTTGAGGTCGCCGCGGCCACCCCGCACAACGACGGCTACCGCACGGTCTTTGGCGAGGCACCGGCGTCCCTGGACGACATGGTCAGGCACCGCCTGGCCGCCTTTGGCATTGACCCGAAGTCCCTGCGCTGGGACGCCTGGCGCGACCGCGCCGGCGCCTGGACCGTCAGTGCTGACTTTGAGCAGGGTTCGGATCGGGCCGCCAGCAGCATTGGCGAGCCGGCCCCCGCCCTGTGGCGCTTCCATGCAGGGCGCAAGTCGCTGCACAACGCCAACCGCTGGGCGCAGCAGCTCAGCGAGCTGGAACCGCTGGACAGCCCCGTGCCCGAGCGCCGGCTCAGTGCCGTGGCCGACAAGCCCTTTGACGTAGAGGCCGAAGGCACGGCTGTGGACACCGAATCCGCTGATGTGCCCGAAGAAGCAGCACCGGAGCAGGATGCGGCCGGCTACCCCGGCCACGGCCTGCTGGACATGCTCCGTTCGCGGCGCGGTGTCCGGCTTGGCCTGGATGAGGACGGCGACGACGAACTGGCGGCCATGCTCGGCACGCACGTTCCCGGCGCCCACCCCCGCGACGAGGCCCTGTACAGCGCCCCCGAGGACGAGGTGCCGGAGACGGTGCCCGCCGATGAGGCACCGGCCCGGGAACGGCTGCGCAGCATCCCGTTCCTGAAGCTGGCACCGAGCCTGGAGGAGGGCCACGCCCTCGACGGCTCCTCCAGTGCCTTCGAGGTCAGCACGGAAACCCGTGAGATTGTGCTCTCCGGCGCGCCCTCGGCACCTTCCGAGCCGGAATCGCCTGAGGCTGTGCCGGCCGTGGAGCAGTCCACGCCGCCCGTCGAGGACGGCCCCAGCGACAGCGAGGTGACTGCACGCCTGGAACGCAAGGCGGCAGGCAAGCCCAAGCGCTCAAGCGTCCCCAGCTGGGACGAGATTGTGTTCGGCACCAAGGGCGACTAAGCCCCCCTTGGGACAGCAAAAACGGCGGGTGCCCCTGGCACCCGCCGTTTTTTGTTGCCTGTCAGCGGCGCTTGCCCCGGGCCTGCTTCGGCGTGACGGGGATGCGCAGCAGCGGCACCTCGCGTTCGCCCTTGGTGATGGATCCGTGCTGGCCCACCACCTCCATGGCCGCGGTGCGCACGCGGCGCAGGTCGTAGAAGGCCACGGCCTCGCGGGCCAGGACAAGAATATCCCCGATCCGCTCCCCCACACCCTCGCGCATTTCACCGAAGTATCCGGCCGCAATGGCCTGTTCCCGGGTCAGCACCCAGGCCTTCTTGCCAAAGCGTTCCAGCCAGGCGGCCATGAGGCGGTCCCGGTGGCTTTCCGGCAGGCCGGCCTCCAGGTACAGGTGCACCATGCGCGGCTCCCCCGCCGTGTGGCGCACCCCGTCAACCAGGTCCTCGAAGGCCGAGTAGTCGATGCGGGCGTTCCTGGGGACATCCACCATGCCGTGGTCGGCGGTGAGCAGGATCAGCGTGTCAGCGGGTGCGGCCGCGGCGAGCCGCTTCATGCCGGCGTCGAGCTCCTCCAGCTGGCGCTCCCACTGGTGGGAGTCGGCGCCGTGGGCGTGCCCGGCCTTGTCCAGTTCACTCCAGTACAGGTAGACGAGCGCCCGCGGTGTGGCTGCGAGGGCCTCCACGGCCTGCTCCACCCGGGCGTGCGTGGACACGGCGCCGCGGAAGGTGCCGCCGCGCAGGGCCGCCCGGGTCATGGGTGAGGTGGCGAAGTGCGGCAGGCTGACGGTGGTGCAGGGCACGCTGCCTTCGAGGCTCTCAAAAATGGTGGGGAACGGCTGCCAGCGCAGCGGGTCCACGCCGGCGTCCCAGTTGCCCAGCAGGTTCACCACCTTGTCCTGGCGCGGGTCCAGGACGTCGTAGCCCACCATGCCGTGCTGCCCGGGGACCGTTCCGGTGCCCAGTGAGGACAGCGAGGTGGCAGTGGTGCTGGGGAAGGCGGCGTGGAGGGTGCGCGGGTGCCCGCCGCCGGAATCCGCGGCCATGACCCCGCGCAGGAACGGCGCATGGGAGGCGCGCTGCTTGAGCTGGGCCTTGCCCAGCCCGTCAACCAGCACCACGCAGATGCGCTTGGCGGCAGGCAGGTTCAGCACGTTGGAGAAAGACTTCTCCCCCAGCACGGCGGCCGCGCTGCGCAGGACATCGCCAATTCCTGCCGTGCCGTAGGCCGGGGCGGCCGGAAGGGCGGGCTGGGCTGCCAGCAGCTCCTCGGCGGTCAGCGTTGCATCGCTGGCGGCCACGGCGTCAGCGGCGGTAATGGGAGCGGCCCAGCCGTGCACCGAAGGCCGGGAACTTGCCGCCGGCCATCGGGGTGTGGACGGGGGTACCTGCACCGGTGTTCACGGCGCGCAGGGCCCTGGCAAATGCCTTGGCGTCCGCCACGGCCTGCAGCCCCTCGGCCTCGGCGCTGATGCGCAGGGCAATGTCCTCCTGGGCAATGGTGCCGGAGTAGCCGTGGTCGGCGTCGCAGCCGGGGTCCCCGCACGACGACGGCCCCATCTCCACGCGCTGCCCGCCCGACCAGGCAATCGAGAGGGTCAGCTCGCGGGCCGGGTCGGAGGGCTTGTAGTCCTGCGGCTGGGCGTAGATGTAGCTGAGCACCACCGACTGGATCTGGCTGATGGGCACCGATTCGGTGGACACCTGGGCCACCATCTGCTCGCCCGACTCGTCCAGCTGGTGGTCGTCGACGTGCGTGATGACCAGCAGGTCCGCCGTCAGCACCAGCACTGTGATGTGGCGGTGCACCTCATTGCGGTCAAAGTGGGTTTCCAGGTGCACCAGGTGCGACAGGCTTTCCTGTCCGTCCAGGGCGTCGTTGACCACGTCGGCCACAAGTGTGGGATAAAAACCCGAGCGCTGGAGGGCGGATTCCAGGCCGCGGCCGGTCGTGTTGGCCGGGGCGCCGGCTCCGAAGCTGTTCATGCTCCCATTTTCGCATTTTGGCGGCGGCGTTGCGAACCGGCCGCAATGCGGGCACACGGACGTCCGCTGCGGACCGCCGGGCGGGCTAGGACATCATGGCCCGCCGGGCGCTGTCGGTGCGCCGGGCAGGGTTGCCGATGCGCAGCTCCGCGGCCAGCACCGTGACGGTCGTGGGCCCCACCAGGATCGGCTTGAACTCCAGGATCGCCACCTCGGGGTGTTCGTCCTTGAGCATGGCCACCCGCGCCACAAGATCCTCCAGGGCCGGCACATTGCCGGCCGGCAACCCCTCGTAGCCGAACAGCTTCACGGCCGCGCGGGGCGAACGGACCAGTTCGGCGGTGTCCGCCACGGACAGCGGCGGCACCCGGTGCGCCCAGTCGTCGAGCAGGTTCACGGCATCCCCGGACAGTCCGAAGGACACCACCGGCCCCAGCAGGGGATCCTCAATGGCGCGCAGCGTGCACGACTGGCCCACCTCGGCCATGCTCTGGACCTCCAGGGCCTTGTCGCCGTACGGCAGGAGGTACTTGCGCATCTGGGAGATGTTGCGCCGCAGCGACTCGGCGTTTTCAATGTTGATCCGCACCCCGCCCAGGTCCAGGCGGTGACGCAGGCTCGGGTCGAGGGTCTTGATGGCCACGGGCCAGCCCAGCCGCTCCGCCCCGGCCACGGCCTCCTCCGCACTGCCGAATGGCACGGATTCCAGCACCGAGATGCCGTAGTGGCCCAGCAGCTCACGCGCCTGGGATGGGCGCAGTGTCACCAGGCCGTCGCCCTCCACGCCGTCAAGCCAGGACTCCAGCAACTCCGCGGCGGCCTGCGGGTTGGTGCCCTGCGGCTGTTCGAACACGGGCGCCTCGAGCGTGAGCCACTGGGCGTGGCGCACCACGGCGGCCAGCGCCGCGATGGCCGCCCCCGGGCTGGAATAGGAGGGCAGCGTGCCGTGCATCTGACGGTTGACGTGGACGGAGACGTCAACGATCCCCGAAAACACGGCCAGGACGGGCTTGCCGGCCTCGGCCGAGCACTCGGTGAGCACCTTGGCCACGGCCTCCATGGACAGCCCCACCACGGGCAGCAGCGTCACAATCGCCGAATCTGCGCCGTCCAGGGCCGCCAGGACCGTGCGGCGCAGCAGCGGCAGCGCCCGGGACTGGCCCGTGTCCAGGTCAAGCCGGGAGTGCACGGCCGCCACGGTGAGCCCGTGCTGTTCGGCCGCATCGGCCACCACCGTCCCCAGCGCCGCGGAGTTGCCGATGATGGCCAGGCCGGGTCCCTGGGGCAGCGGCTGGCCCACCACGATCTGGGCCACGTCGGAGAGTTCCTCAATCGTGTTGACCCGCACGACGCCGGACTGCCGGAGCATGGCGTCCAGCGCACCCGCCGGGGCCTGGGTGGTGCGCACGGCGTGGCCCGGGGGCAGCCGCAGCCCCATGGAATCCGACTTCGCCACAATGACGGGCTTGCTGCGGGCCAGGCGGCGGGAGATGCGGGAGAACTTGCGCGGGTTTCCCACGGACTCCAGGTACAGCCCGCAGGCGGCCGTGTTGGGGTCGTCCTCCCAGAACTGCATCATGTCGTTGCCGGACACATCGGCCCGGTTGCCGGCGGACAGCACCGTGGACATGCCCACGTCGCGCCGGCTCAGCGAGGCAAACAGCGAAACCCCCAGGGCGGCCGACTGGCTGAAGATGCCCAGCCCGCCGCGCACCGGCAGGGCCGGGGCCATGGAGGCGTTCAGCGATATGGCGGGGTCGGTGTTGGCCAGGCCCAGGGAGGCCGGACCCACCAGTCGCATGCCGTTCTCCCTGGCCAGGCGCACCAGGGAACGCTGCCGCGCAAGGCCCTCGGCGCCGTCGTCCGCGAAACCGGCCGTGGCAACCACCAGGCCCTTCACGCCGGCCCGCCCGCACTGCTCCACCACTGCCGGAACCTCGGCGTGCGGCACGGCAATGACGGCCAGGTCCACCGGCCCCGGCACCTCGGCAATGCTGGCGTAGGGCATCATGCCGGAGACCTCCAGGGCCTCCTGGTTCACGGCATGCACGGCGCCTGTGAACTTGCCCTCCACAATGTGCTCGAGCAGTTGCTGGCCAATGCTCCCCCAGGATCGGCTGGCACCAATGACGGCCACGGAGCGCGGGGCCACGAGCCCGGCAACGCTGCGCGCCTCGGCACGGTGCTCGCGGGATTCCATGACGGCGCGGGACTTTTCCGTGGGGTCGATGTCGAAGTACAGCGAGATGACGCCGTCGTCAAAATGCCTGTGCACCTCGTAGCCGGCCTCGGAGAACACCTGGATCATCTTGCGGTTCTCCGGCAGCACCTCGGCGGAGAACTTGTCGATCCCGTTCTCGCGGGCCGCCGCGGCCAGGTGTTCCAGCAGGATGGAGCCCAGACCCTGCCCCTGGTGCAGGTCCGAGACATTGAAGGCCACCTCGGCCTCGGCGGGGTCATCCAGCCGGTCGTAGCGGCCGATCCCCATGATTTTCCCGCCCCGGGTTATGACAAATGCCACACGGTCGCGGTAGTCCAGTTCTGTGAAGCGGCGCAGCTCCTTGGCCGTGAGCTTGGACTTGTAGGTAAAGAAGCGCATGTAGATGGAATTCTGCGACTGCGCCATGTGGAAGGCCTGCACGGCGTCGGCGTCGGCGGCCGTCATGGGCCGCAAATGGCCCGTGGCGCCGTCGCGCAGCACAACATCGGCCTCCCAGTGGGCCGGATAAACGGGTGCTAGCTCTGCGTTCACCATAGAATCACTGTACCGACACGTTGCGGCAATGCCCGTCCGTGTCCCCCGCAACACCCCCATGCAGAAAAGGAAGCACCTCCACCATGGCCAAGCGCCAAGCCCCCGCAGCAGACGACTTCATCGAAAACATCGTTGACATTGATGTTTCCAGTGAAATGGAAGGGTCCTTCCTGGAGTACGCCTACTCGGTGATCTACTCGCGCGCCCTGCCGGATGCCCGGGACGGGCTCAAGCCCGTGCAACGCCGCATCCTGTACATGATGAGCGAGATGGGGCTGCGCCCGGACAAGGGCCACGTCAAGAGTGCCCGCGTGGTGGGCGAGGTCATGGGAAAGCTGCACCCGCACGGCGACACCGCCATTTACGACACCCTTGTCCGCATGGCCCAGGACTGGACGCTGCGGCTGCCGCTGATCGACGGGCACGGCAACTTCGGCTCGCTCGACGACGGCCCCGCCGCCGCCCGCTACACCGAGGCCCGCATGGCCTCGGCCGCCCTGGAACTCACCGGGAACCTGGATGAGAATGTGGTGGACTTTGTCCCCAACTACGACAACCAGATGCTGCAGCCCTCCGTGCTGCCGGCCGCCTACCCCAACCTCCTGGTCAACGGTGCCAGCGGCATCGCCGTGGGCATGGCCACCAACATGGCCCCGCACAACCTGGGTGAGGTGGTTGCCGCAGCCCGGCACCTGATCGCCAACCCGGACGCGACGCTCGAGGACGTCATGGCGTACGTGCCCGGCCCCGACCTGCCCTCGGGCGGGCGCATCGTGGGCCTGCAGGGCATCCGCGACGCCTACGCCGGCGGCCGCGGCTCCTTCAAGACCCGGGCCAAGATCGCCGTCGAACAGCTCTCCCCGCGCCGCGTGGGCCTGGTGGTGACGGAACTGCCGTACCTGGTGGGCCCGGAAAAGGTGCGCGAGAAGGTCAAGGACGCGGTCAACAACAAGAAGCTCGTGGGCATTGCCGACTTCGTTGACCTCTCCGACCGCAAGAACGGGCTGCGCCTGGTCATGGAGATCAAGAACGGCTTCAACCCGGCGGCCGTCATGGAGCAGCTGTACCGCTACACGCCGCTGGAGGAATCCTTCGGCATCAACAATGTGTGCCTCGTGGACGGCCAGCCGCAGACGCTGGGCCTGCTGCCGCTGCTGCAGGTCTTTGTTTCCCACCGCATTGACGTGGTGCGCCGCCGCACGGCCTTCCGGCTGGGCAAGAAGCAGGACCGCCTGCACCTGGTCGAGGGCATGCTGATCGCCATTGTGGACATTGACGAGGTCATCCAGATCATCCGCACCTCGGATGAGGTTGCCTCGGCGCGCGAACGCCTCATGGCCATTTACGACCTGAGCGAGATCCAGGCCAACTACATCCTTGACCTGCAGCTGCGCCGCCTCACCCGCTTCTCCATGGTGGAGCTGGAAACCGAGCGGGACGAGCTGCGCCGCGAAATTGCCGCCCTCGAGGCCATCCTGGGTTCCGAGGAACTGCTGCGCAAGCTCGTCTCCGATGAGCTGGGCGAGGTGGCGGCCAAGCATGCCACCCCGCGCCGCACGGTGCTGCTGGAATCCGAGGCCATGGCTCCGTCCGTGGCCAAGGCCCTTGCCGCCGGCCCGGGCGGAAAGCCCGGCAAGGCGGCCCCGCTGGCGCTGGAAATTGCCGACGACCCCTGCTGGGTGCTGCTCAGCGCCACGGGCATGATTGCCCGCACGTCCACGGCCGACCCACTCGTGGAATCCGGCGGGCGCAGCAAGCACGACGTGTTCTCCTCGGTCCTGAAGACCACGGCCCGGGCGGAGATTGGCGCCCTGACCTCGCTGGGGCGCATGCTGCGCCTGCAGGTGGTGGACATGCCTGTGCTGCCGCCCACCGCGGCCCTGCCCAACCTGGCCGGCGGCGTTGCGGCCAAGGACTTCATCACGCTCACCAAGGGCGAGACGCTCGTGGGCTTCGTGCCGCTGAACGCCGTCTTTGCCGTGGGAACGGCCGCCGGCGTGGTCAAGCGGGTGACTCCGGACTACCCGCTGAACCGGGATGACTGGGAGTACATTGCGCTCAAGCCCAAGGACGTGGTGGTTGGCGCGGCCGTCGCCGCAGACAGCGACGAACTGGTCTTCATCACCCGTGGCGCCCAGCTGCTGCACTTCAGCGCCGCCAGCGTCCGCCCCCAGGGCCGCACGGCCGGCGGCATGGCCGGCATCAAGCTCGCTGCCGGGGATGAGGTCATCTCCTTCACGGCCGTATCCCCCGGGGATCCCGAGGCCGTGGTGGTCACCGTGGCCGGCGGCCAGGACGCCCTGCCGGGGACCCCTTCCGGCTCTGCCAAGGTCACGGCCTTCTCCGAGTACCCGGCCAAGGGCCGTGCCACGGGCGGCGTGCGTGCGCACCGCTTCCTGAAGGGCGAGGACAGGCTCTTCCTGGCCTGGGCCGGGCATGGACCGGCCAAGGCCTCCACGAGCGCCGGTGTGGTCCGGGCGCTGCCCGTTGAACATGGGCACCGCGACGGTTCCGGTGTTGCGCTGGGTGCCGGCATTGACCTGGTGGGCCCCAGCCTTTCCGCGCACGACGCCGGCACCCCGGGCAGCGCCGCACCGGCGGCTCCCGCGGTGGGCACGCAGGCGCCGGCCGCCCCGGTCTTTGACCCCACCCCCATCACGGACAGCACGCAAGAGGCCTTCGAGCTGCCGCTGGACTAATCGGAATAGACTGGCCGCATGGCTATCACCCCCGATGAAAAAGACTGGACCTGGGTCCTGGAGCGCACTTGCCCCGAGTGCGGCTTCAACGCCCGCGAGGCTACCCCGGCTTCCGTGGCAACCACGATCCCGGCCTTGTTGCCGCGCTGGCAGGCGGCACTCAAGCGCGCCAACGTTGAGGAGCGGCCCGCTGCGGACACGTGGTCGGTGCTGGAGTACGGCGCGCACGTCCGGGACGTGTTCGACGTCTTCACCACCCGCCTGGAGCTCATGCTCAGCCAGGACAACCCCAACTTTGCCAACTGGGACCAGGACCAGGCGGCGGAGGAGGGCGGCTACTCCCGGCTGGATCCCGCCGAGGTGTCGGCGGAGCTGGTGCAAAACGGCCTTGATGCCGCATCTGCCTTTGGCGCCGTTGCGCCGGAGGCTTGGCAGCGGCGCGGCCTGCGCAGCAACGGTTCAGCCTTCACGGTGGAGACCCTGTCCGGCTATTTCCTGCACGACGTGATCCACCACCTGCACGACATTGACGCCTAGGCGGGGCTAGAGGGACTTGTCCCACGCAATGGTCACACGCCCCGGGATGGCTGTGTAGCCCAGGTTTTGGTAGAGGCCAACGGCGCCGCTGGGGTTCTCGGTGTCCACATCAAGGGTTGCCGCGTCCATGCCGGCGGCCTTGTAGCGTGCCATGGCATCGAGCAGGAGCGCCGGCGCAATGCCCCGCCCGCGCCAATTCCGGCGAACCCCGAGAATGTCCGTGTAGCCGCAGCGGCGGCCCTCCCTGGCCGCGGCATCGGCGTCGAACATGGACATTTGGTAGCCGGCCACCTCGCCGCTTGCGTCGTCAATGGCCACGGAGGACAAGTCCGGCCGGAAGCTCTCATGGCCCAGGAAGTACTCCCACTTTTCCGGGCTGCGGGATTCCGATCCCCAGTGGTCGGCAAAGGCCTCGTTGTGGGCCAGGCGCACCGCCTCGCCCAGCTCTGACCTGAACGGAACCACTGTGACGCCGCTGGGCGCAACCGGTCCCGGCAGTTCCTCAAGCGGGCGCTCCATCTCGGTGAAATAGCGGATCCTGCCAAAGCCCGCGGCCCTCAGCAGCGCTTCGTGGGGTGCATTGCCCTCGCGTGAATAGCACCGCGCGGCGGCCCCTGCCTGGCCCTCCACAGCGAAGCGGGCCCGTGCCACCTCCTGCTGCCAGGCCAGCACGGCGGAGCCGATGCCGCGGCGCTGCCAGAGCGGATCAACGCCGCCGAAGACAAATGCCACGGGTCCGCCGGGGTTCTTTGACACGTAGCCGTAAGCACGCGGCACGCCGTCCACGTCCACTCCCACCAGGGTGTTCTCCACGGCCGGGTTGACTGCGGACCCCAGGACTTCCACAAGGTCCGAGAGCTGGTCGTGCCAGGGCGCGTCCTCCGCCTCGGCAATGCGGACCACCAATTCCAGCAACGCATCCGCATCGGCCATGGCCAACGGCCGGAATGCCAATGCGGGAACCACGGGCAGGGACACAGCTTGCATCGAAGTCATGGCCCCAGCCTAGGCCAGGCCGCCACGTGTTTTCGCCCTCCGTTTACGCAACCGTGTCCGCCCGTTCAAAATGGCCCCGTACGGTCGCTGCCATGTCAACCACACTTTCACGCCGCAACATGCTTGCCGGCGGCCTCGCCGGTGCCGGTGCCGCCGCGGCCGCACCCTTCCTCCTCCCCCAGGCTGCCCGCGCTGCGGTGCCCGCCGCCCCGGCTTCCGCCTCCGGCAAGGTGTTCACCCTGGCCGTCATCCCTGACACCCAGTACCTGTTCGACGGCGAGTCGCTCCACCCCGAGCCCCTCGCCGAGACCATGAAGCACCTTGCGGGCATGAAGGACCTGGCCTTCGTGGCCCACCTGGGCGATGTGGTGCAGAACGGGCAGGCCCAGGAGGTCGCGGCCGCAAAAAAGCCCTTCGAGATCCTCACGAAGAAGGGCATCCCGTTCTCCGTGGTGGCCGGCAACCACGATTTGCCCAACTCGAACACCGACGACCAGCGCGGGCCCACCCCGTTCCTGGACGCCTTTGGGCCACTGGCCTCCCGCCGGCGCATTGCCCGGGATGCCGGGGGCTACAACTCCGCGTACACCTTTGACGGGGCGGGGACCGAATTCCTGCTGCTGGCCCTGGACTGGCGACTGTCCACGGCGGGCATTGCCTGGGCACGTTCCGTGCTCGAAGCCCATGCCGGGACGCCCACCATCATCACAGTCCACGATTCAATCAGCGCCGACAGCGGCACGGGCGTCCAGAGCGCCCACGGCAAATTGGTCTGGGACAAGCTCATCAACGACAACCCGCAGGTCTTCCTCAGCATCAACGGCCACTTCTGGCCCTCGGGGCGGATGGCCCGGGAGAACGCCGCGGGCAGGCCGGTTGAGCTGCACCTGGCCAACTACCAGCAGCTCTACTACGGCGGCGCAGCTGCCGTGCGCCTGTACCGCTTTGACCTGGAACGGGGCGTGGTGGATGTTTCCACCGAGGTGCCGCACATCGAGGCGGGCGGCCTCAACGAACTGGAGCGGGAGGAACTGCAGCTGACCGCGGCCACGGACCGCTTCTCCTTCGCCCTGCCGCCGTCGCTGACACCGCCGAAGCGCCGCGAGCCCCGGCCCGCGTCGGCAATGCTCATCCGCGGGACCGAGGCATACTGGCGCTTCGAGGGAACGGGGCCCCTGGCCGCGGGCCGGCGCATTGAGGACGCCTCGGGCCGGGGCAACACGCTGGTGGTGACAGGGCCGTCAACCGTTCCGCTGGCCTTTGCCGCCGCCAGCCACCCCGCCCAGCCGTCCGGGTCATCGCTGACATTCACAGGTTCAAAAGACACCGGCGCCTACCTGCTCACGGCGGACACCGCGCCCATCAACAAGGCAGCCTTTGAGCGCGGCTACACGTTCGAGGCCTTCTTCAAGCTGCCGGAGCCGTTCACGGGCGACTCCGCCTGGAGCGCCATCATCTCCCGCTGGGTGTCCGCCAAGGCGGCAGGGCGGGTCAACGGCGACGTCGACGAGCCCGCCGCGACGCTGTCAGTCAGCGGCGGCCCCGAGCTGCAGTGGTGCGTCTACCCCACCAACCTGGACCGCGGGGTGACCAACTGGGGCCACGAGCTGCGGACCTCCCGCTGGTGGCACGTGGCCGTTGTCAACGACGGCCGGCACACCACCATGTACGTGGACGGTTGCGCCGTGGTCCGCAACCCCTCCACCGTCAACAAGGGACTGGCCGGCGGGGAGGCCGGCGCACCGTGGGCCGTGGGCGCCTACTCGTGGGCGGGCGAGCTCGACAAGACGTGGCTGGGCTCCATCGGCGACATCCGCATCGTCTCGCGTGCGCTGGCACCGCGCGAGTTCATGATCGCCTGACGGCCACCGCCTAACTGTGCGCGGCCCGGGCTGCCTCCCGCCCGGCCCCCAGCGCAAGGTGGGTGTCGGCGGTGGCGGCCAGGCCGGCGTCGTGCGTCACGAGGACCACGGCGGCACCGGACAGGGCCCCGCGCAGCTCCGCCAGGAGTTCGGCCGACTCGTCCACGCCCAGGTGCGCCGTGGGCTCGTCG
This sequence comes from Arthrobacter sp. HY1533, assembly GCF_027568515.1. Lineage (GTDB taxonomy): Bacteria > Actinomycetota > Actinomycetes > Actinomycetales > Micrococcaceae > Specibacter. Next base: position 438,269 of record NZ_JANKZF010000001.1, read on the forward strand.
AGCAGCACGACGTCGGCTCCCGCCACGAGCGTGCGTGCCACCGACACTCGGGTGCGCTGACCGCCGGAGAGGTGGTGCCCGCCGGGGCCCAAGCGTGTGTCCAGGCCCGCGGGCAGCGACTCGAACCACGGCCCCAGGCCCACGGTGCCCAGTGACAGGGCCAGCTCGCCGTCAGTGGGGGCGCTGCCCGCCGGCTTGGCCAGGGCCAGGTTGGCGCGCAGCGTGGAGTTGAACAGGTATGCGTCCTGCGGGCACCAGGCGATGCGGCCCAGTGATTCGGCCGTGGCCGGCCGTTCGTTGAGCAGGTAGCTGCCGGCCTCGGGCTTCAGGAACCCCAGCAGCACGGCCAGCAGGGTGGACTTGCCGGAGCCGGAGGGGCCGCTGACGCGCCACCACCGCCCCCGTTCGGTGCCGCCGCTAATGCCCGTGAAAACGGCATCCCGTGTGTTGGGGTAGCGGGCGGCGATGTCCCTGACGGCAAGGGTTTCCACGGCTTCCGTGGCACCGGCCTCCTCCACTGCTGCCTGGACAGTTGCGGGTGCGTCAAGCAGGGGCAGGGTGCGGTTCATGAGCGTGGCCAGGGCCGGCAGGGCACTGACGGCCTCGATGTACTGTCCCAGGGGCTCGGCCAGGGCCAGCATGAGCAGTGCGGCCACGGCGGCCGCACGGGGGTCGACCCCGGAGGTGATGGCAACCAGTGCCGCGGCCACGGCGGCCAGGGATGTCAGCAACGTGACCGTGCCCTGGCCCAGGCCGTCGGCCCAGGCCAGCCGGCGCAGCGGCCTGGCAACGGCGGCGTCGGCCCGGCTGAACCGGGCGGCTTCCGCCGGGCCCACACCGTTGGCGGCGAGCTGGCCCGCGGCGGAAAACAAGGTGGTGGTGCGCCCGGCAAGCCAGACCCGGTGCACGGCGGCGGCGGCGGATGCCCGGCGCTGTGCCGCCAGCACCAAAACGGGCAGCAGGAGCAGGGCCAGGGCCCCGAGCAGAAGGACCACGCCGGCGGCCTCGGGCACCAGGAGCCAAACTGTCAGCAGCACAGCGCCGTAGGAAATGACGGCGGAAGGGATGGGGACCACGACGCGCGGCACGGCGTCGCGCAGCTCGTCGACATCGGCCACGAGGGTGCCCAACGCACCGCCGGAGCGGGTCAGCTTGCCCCAATGGACCACTGAGGAACCCAGCGAGTCCCAGAGCCGCAGGCGGAGATCGGCGGCCCAGCGGAACACGGCGTCGTGGGTGAGCAGCCGTTCCGAGTACCGCAAGAGGGAGCGGCCAATGCCGAAGGCCCGCACTCCAACAATCAGGGTCAGCAGGTACAGGATGGGCGGCTGCGCGGCGGCCCAGACAATGAGCCAGCCGGAGATGCCTGACAATGCCGCGGCGCTGAGGGTGGCCAGGGCCGAGACCAGCACGCCCGCGGCGAAGCGGGGTGAGCGCAGCGGCAGCCGGCGCAGGTGGCGCCAGTGGAAGCGGGCCGGCGGCGCCTCAACGGCTGCGGCGGGGCCCGCCACTGCGACGGCGGGTGACAGCTCTTCCTGCCCTGTCACGGCCGGGGCAGGCCCGCCTCGCAGCAGGCATACAAGCTGGGGATCGTGGCTTGCCACGGCAACGGCAACGCTCCCCCGCAGGGATGCCACCGCCTTGCGGACGGCCTGGGCAGAGACGGGGTCCAGGTGGGCAGTGGGCTCATCCAGGAGCGCCAGCTCCACGCCGGGATCCACGGCAATCCGGGCCAGGGCACGGGCAACGGCCACGCGGCGCAGTTCGCCGGGGCTGCAGTCCACCACGTTCCGGTCCGCCAGGTGTGCTGCGTTGACCGCGGCAAGGGCATCCCGAACGGTGCCGGCCCCCAGCTCCAATTGTTGGGGCCCGGCGGCGTAGAGCGCCAACTCCGCCGTGACGGTTTCCTCGGTGAAGGCGGGGTGCTGGGACACGTAGACCACGGCGTCCGGGTTGCGCACGGCCAGCTGTCCCGAAACCGTGGCGGCGCCGGGGCCAGACGCGGGCAGGATGCCGGCCATGGCCGCGAGCAGTGTGGACTTGCCTGTGCCGCTGGGTGTTGCGAGCACCAGCACGCCGCCGGGGGCCAGCTTGGCCGTGAACCCCGAGACGGCCGCCCCGCCGCGCCCCGGGTAGCTGACGCCGAAGTCGCGGGCCTCCATGACGGTGCCCGGTGCGGGCGCCGCCATGGGCCGGGAGGGGGTTTCGGCGTCGAGAATTTCGGTGGCGCGGCGCAGGGCCTCCACGCCGTCCTCGCTGCCGTGGTGCGCGGCGCCGAGGTCGCGCAGGGGGCGGAAGCATTCGGGGGCCAGCATGAGTGCCAGCAGCCCGGCCTCCAGCGGCATCTCGCCGGCCACGAGGCGCACGCCAATGAACACGGCCACCACAGCCACCGAGATGGTGCTGATGAGCTCCAGGGCCATGGAAGACAGGAACGCGGTGCGCAGGGTGGCCATGGTGGACTTGCGGTAGGCCTCGCAGACATCTGCCAGGGCCTTGCGCTGTGCCGTGGCGCGGCGCAGGCCCACCAGGACCGGCAGGCCGCGGGCCAGTTCCAGCAGGTGGTTGGAGAGCCGGTCCAGGCCGGCGGCGGCCGCCTCGACCCGCTCCTGGGTATGGAAGCCAATGAGGATCATGAAGACGGGCACGAGTGGCAGCGTGAGCGCCACAATCAGGGCGCTGACCCAGTCGGACATCAGAATTTGGATCCCCAGCAGCAGCGGCAGCACGGCGCAGCTGACAAGGGCCGGAAGGTAGGCGCTGAAGTAGTTGTCCAGCCCGTCGAGCCCGCGGCTGGCGAGCATGCCCTCGGCACCCACGGCACCGCCCTGCCCGGCGTTGCGCCGGTCCAGGCGGTGCGCCACGAGCCTGGCCCGCAGTTCCTCCTTCGCGCCGAGGGCCGCGCGCCGGGCCAGGATCGACTGGCCCCACACGGCACCGGCAAGCAGGACAGCGCCCACACTCCCCTGCACCAGCAGCTTGGCGGTGTCCAACTCCTGGCCGCCGGCCCATTGGGCCACGGCGTGGGCCAGTGCGCCCAGCCAAAGGACCAGGCCCACGGCCTTGAGTGCGGCCAGCCCGCCCAGGCCGGCAAGTGCCAGCCGGGTGGAGCGTCCGGGAGGAAGTGTGGGTCGCATGCCCATGTTAGGAGGCACCTCCAACGGCCGGCGCGAAGTCGATCGGTGCCGGCAGGCTCTTCACGGAGATGCGCTTGCGGAACACCCAGTAGGTCCAGGCCTGGTAGGCCAGCACCAGGGGCACGCCCACGGCGGCCACCACCGACATCAGGCCCAGCGTGTAGCTGGAGGAGGAGGCGTTTTCAACTGTCAGGTTCCACAGCGGGTTCAGGGTTGACGGCAGCACCACGGGGTAGACGGCGCTGAAGATGGCGGCGGCACCGGCCAGCAGGAACGTGCCCATGGCCAGGAAGCTGAAGCCCTCCCGGTTGGCGCGGTTGGCAATCCAGGAAGCAACGGCGGCGGCAACAGCCACGGCGATCAGGATCCAGCTGAACCACTTGCCGTTTTCCAGGGCCACGGCAACGGCCCAGACGGCCATGGGGGCCAGGCCCAGGGGCATCCAGCGCCCCACCAGGCGGCGGGCGCGGTGGCGGATCTCGCCGTCGGTCTTCAGGGCAACGAACGCTGCGGCGTGGATGAGGGCGAAGCCCACCACGGCGAGCCCGCCAATCACGGCGTACCAGGTGAACCACGCGAAGGGCCCGCCCACGCGGTCGCCGTTCTCGTTCAGCGGCAGGCCGGTGGTGGTCAGGGCCAGCATGGCGCCGATGCCGAAGGCGGCAACCAGGGAGCCCAGGGAGATGGCCCAGTCCCAAGTCTTGCGCCATGTGTCGGAGTGGACCTTGCCGCGGTATTCAAAGGCCACGGCGCGGAAGATCAGGCCCAGCAGCACAAAGACCAGCGGGATGTAGAGGGCGGAGAACAGTGAGGCATACCAGAACGGGAACGCGGCAAAGGTGGCGCCGCCGGCGGTGAGCAGCCAGACCTCGTTGCCGTCCCAGACCGGGCCAACGGTGTTCAGCAGCACGCGGCGTTCCTTTTCGCCGCGGGCGAAGGTCTTCATGAGCATGCCGACGCCCAGGTCGAAGCCTTCCAGGAAGAGGTAGCCGATCCACAGCACGGCAATGAGAATGAACCACAGGGTGGGGAGGAAATCCATCAGTAATCCTTGGGGGTTGTCGGCGGCGTGGGGCCAATTTGTGCGGGGCTGGGGCTAGTAGGCAAACGCAAGCACATCGTCGCCGCCTTCCCCGCCCGGGCCGTGGCCGCCGTCGTCCTTCTTCTTGGTCGCATCCAACTCCGGCATGGCCGAGACCACCCCGCCGCGGATGTACTTGGTCAGCAGGACCACTTCCACCACCAGGAGCACGGCGTAAACCGTGGTCAGGGCCACGAGCGAGAAGATGACCTCGCCGGCGGAGACCCCGGGCGAGACCGCGGCCGCGGTGAACATGAACACCTGGTCGATGCCTGTCATGACGGGGTTGGGGGCCACAACAAAGGGCTGGCGTCCCATTTCGGTGAAGATCCAGCCGGCGGCGTTGGCGCCGAAGGGGGCCAGGATGCCAATCAGGGCCAGGCGCATGAGCCCCTTGGACTGCGGCACGGTGCCCTTGCGGGCCAGCCACAGGGCAACGGCCGCCGCGGCAGCTGCGAGCCCGCCGAAGCCGATCATCATGCGGAAGCCCCAGTAGGTCACGGCCATGATGGGCACGTAGTTGATTTCCTGCCCGGCACGGGAACCGTACATGGGGTCATCCGGGATGTGGGTGCCGTAGCGTTCCTGGTACTCGGGGACCAGGGTGTTGACGCCGCGCACTTCGGTGGTGAAGTCGCCATTGGCAAGGAAGGAGAGCAGGCCGGGGATTTCCATGACGGCCACGACGTCGGAGCAGTCGCGGCTGCCGACGTCGCCAATGGAGAGGACGGAGAAGCCGGTGCCGTCGTGGCAGGCGGCCTCAGCGGCGGCCATCTTCATGGGCTGCTGTTCGAACATCAGCTTGGCCTGGACGTCTCCGGAGATGGCAGTTCCGGCGAAGGCGATCATGGCCACCACGGCGCCCAGGCGCAGCGACTTGATCCAGACGGAGTGGTCTTTCTTGTCGCGGCCCGGAATGGTGGCGGATTCGCCCACGATGACGCGGCCGTCGGCGTCCACGGTGTCAATGCCGTCCTTGCGGCGGCGCCACAGCTGGTACCAGGAAATGCCGAGCAGGAAGCCGCCGGCCACGGCCAGGGCGCCGGTGATGGTGTGGAAGAACGCCACGATGGCCGTGTTGTTGGTGAAGACGGCCCAGGCGTCCACCATGACGGGGCGTCCGTCGATCATTTCAACACCCACGGGGTGCTGCATCCAGGAGTTGGCCACGAGGATGAAGTAGGCGGAGACAATGGAGCCGGCCACGGCAATCCACAGGCAGGCCAGGTGGATCCTTGGCGGCAGCTTCTTCCAGCCGAAGATCCACAGGCCAAGGAACGTCGATTCGACGAAGAAGGCCAGCAGGGCCTCCATGGCCAGCGGGGCGCCGAAGACGTCGCCCACAAAGCGGCTGTACTCGCTCCAGGCCATGCCGAACTGGAATTCCTGCACGATGCCCGTGGCCACACCCATGATGAAGTTGATCAGGAAGAGCTTGCCCCAAAACTTGGTCATGCGCAGGTACGCCTCGTTGCCGGTCTTGTGCCAGCGCGTCTGCAGGATGGCCACGAGTGTGCCCAATCCGATGGTGAGCGGCACCATCATGAAGTGGTACACCGTCACAATCCCGAATTGCCACCGCGCTATGTCAAGAGCGTCCACTATTCTTCCCCTCATCCGTAAGATGCAGAATCAAAACAAACTTCTACATTATGTAGAAATACCAGTTCTACCCCGCGTAGAACTTTGCTGTCAAAACCTGTAGAGTTGGGCCATGGGGTACATGTTGTATGTGCCACAGTATTTGGACGCTGTGACTTAAGGAAGTAAATGGCAACACTTGGAGACCTCGAAAGGGCCGTCATGGACCTCTTGTGGGAGCATCAGGAAGCCATCACGGCCAATGTGCTGCGGGACCTTCTTTCGCAGCGACCCTCCGGCGACGATGACGCCACCGAGTCCCGCCCCCTGGCGGTCACCACGGTGCTTACAGTGCTCTCGCGCCTGGAAAAGAAGGGGCTTGTGGAGCGGGAACGTTCATCACGCCCGCACCGCTACCGCGCAGTGACGTCCCGCGAGGACCACACGGCGGAGCTCATGCTTGAGGTGCTGGGCTCGGCCCCGGACCGCGAAGCCGTGCTGGCCCGCTTCATTGGCACTGTCAGTGCCGGCGAGGCGGAAACGCTGCGGAAGCTTCTGGGCCGCTGACGCCCGGTCCCGGATGGGCCCTCCCGGCAGTTTTTGGGCGGGCCCATCCGGCATCCCGCCCCGCCGTGTCGGGGTAGGTTTAAGTCATGTTCTGGACCTCCTGGTTCCTTGCTGTGCTGGCGGTTGTGCTGGCGTGGCCGGTTCCCGTTTTTCTCTCCCGTGCGGCCTGGCCTGCCCGGGCGCCTTTTGCTGCCATGGTGCTGTGGCAGTCCATAGCCCTGGCCGGTGGGCTCTCCATGATTGGCGCCATGCTCTGCTATGGGCTGGTGCCGCTGGGCGACAGCCTGGCCAGCGGCCTGCGCGGGCTTGTCCGGGTCTTCCTGGGGCTCGAATCGCTGGACACGCTTGGGTTCCTGCACGCCTTTGCCCTCAGCGCCGCGGCCCTGCTCACCGCCCACCTCGTGTTCACGCTGTGGCTGACGTACTTCCGCATCCACCGCCAGCGCAGCCGCCACCGCGACATGCTGCACCTGCTCAGCTCCCCCTCCAGCGACCGGCCCGACACCCTTGTCATCAGCCACCAGGCCCCAGTTGCCTACTGCCTGCCCGGGGGCTCGCGGTCAGTGACGGTGCTGTCCGAAGGTCTCCTGGAGCTGCTCTCCCCCGCGGAACTGCACGCGGTCCTGCTGCATGAGGAAACCCACCTGACGCAGCGCCACCACCTGCTGCTGTGGGCCTTTGCCGCCTGGCGTTCGGCGCTGCCGTGGCTGCCCACCTCGAAGCTGGCCCAGCAATCCGTATCGTCCCTGATTGAGATAATGGCCGACGACGTCGCCCTGCGTTCCGTGGGCAAGTCCACCCTGGTCACGGCCATCGCGCTCGTGGCCAGCGGGGCTGCGCAGCTGCCGGCCGACAAGCTGGTGGGCGGCGACTCCGCTGCGCAAATCGACACCCCGGCCACCACCTCGGCACGGCTTGCCCGGCTGCTGGCCCCCTCCCCCGCACTGTCCCGTGGCATGCAGGCGCTGATTGTGATCGCAGCCGTGCTGCTCCTGGCCATCCCCACAGCACTGCTGCTGGTGCCGGGCATCCTGCACTAGGGGCGCCTGCCCGTCGAGCCTCTCGAGGCCACTACCGACGCCGCATCACTTGATGCTGGTTTTTTGCCAACGCCGCATCACCTTTGACATGAAATCGGGTGTCTCTGCTGCATTCACTTCGAAGCCGGAAGCCTCGGTGGGCGATCCAGTGCGCGGTGGTCGAGCTTGTCGAGATCCCGGCGCACCCCGGTGGTCGAGCCTGTCGAGACCCTGGTGCAGCCTGGCGTTGGGATGGGAAAATATGTCCGATAACTTCTCCACACCCATGTCACTACTAGTGAATTTGATCTATAATTGATGCATGGGCGGTTCGGTGAATTTCCCGGCTGATCGGGAGGGTTCCTCCACCACAGGTGCTGTGGCGGACCTGCTGGATGCCTTCATCTTTCCCACCATCATTCCTCTGGCCACCGACATCGCGGCTCTGGAGGGTTTGTCCGATTATCCGGAGCCACTGCTCTCCGGTCACCCGGACAACGAGGCCCCGGATTCCCGTCTGGGCGGAATTCGGGCCCTGCGGGACAGCACCACGACGGCCTTGGCTGCGATGCACCGACACAAGAACCAGGGCGCTGCCCTCACCGCGGTGTTGGTGGAACGAATGCTCTCCGCGGCCTTGGCCGAAGCCACCGTGTTGGAGTTGGATCCGTGGCAGCGCGAAACGTCCCGGGCCGGGGTGCGGGCCGAGATCGCCGCGCTGTTTAACATCACCGAGGGCTACGCCGGGGCCCTGATGATGGATGCAGCCACCCTGGTCAGGCAGCTGCCCGCGACCATGGCGCAGCTCTCTGCCGGGGTGTTGGGGTGGGAGCATGCGGTCATCATCGCCGAAGAAACCAGCCTGCTCCGCCAAGACCGCCTACCCCAGGACACCATTGATGCTTTCGAGGGAGTGTTGTTGGGGAAGGCGGAGCATGCCACGCTGCACGGTTTCCGGGAGAAGGCCCGCCGCGCGCGGGAACGGGCCTACCCGGAGACCCTGGTCCCCAAGACCCGGCAGGCGTATGAGCGCCGACAGCTGGGGATCAGCAGGTCCCGGGACGGGATGGCCTGGCTCAACCTCTACGGCCCCTCCCCAACCATCGAGGCGATCTGGACCCAATGCACCGCCACCGCCCAGGCGGCCCAAGGCCCCCACGAAGACCGCACCCTCACACAACTAAGGGCCGACATCGCCGCCGCCCTCCTCCTCTGCCAAACCCTGGACGCCAACAACATCCACGCCCCTGCACCTATCAACGAGGACACCAGCCCGGAACACCCAGCGGAACCAGGCGGCGCCGGCGGGCAGGGCGCCTGGTTTACCACCCTGGCCGACACCGGACCGGATCCCTGCCAGGGCGGGGCGTTCCCGGACCCCGACCGCCTCGGCCCACACTTCCACTCCTGGCAACTGCCCGTCTTTGACGACCCCGACTACCAGGACCCGGCCTTGAGGGAGCCGGACCCGCGGAACCAGCCCGACTGGCCAGTGCCCGGACAGCCACCACACCTCACACCCACCAGCGACAACCCCGCCAATACCAGCGGTGCCGGCGGCAATGGCGCAGCCGGGCCCGAAAGCAGTCAGAACGGGAGCGGTGTGTCCGGACGTGGTGGTGGGGTGTGGCCTCCACTCCCACAGGTCACCCCCGTGTTGTTGGTGCCGGCGTTGTCGCTGCTCGGGCTCACGGACGAGCCGGCCTGGATGCCAGGGGCAGGACCGATCAGCATCGAGGTGGCGAAGTACCTCACCGCGAACGCACCGAGTTTCTACCGGGTCCTGGTGGATCCGATCAGCAACCAACCCCTGGATGCCGCCCCCGATGTCCACCGGGTCACGAAGGCCATGCAGATCAGGCTGCTGATGAGGGACGAGTACTGCGTGTTCCCGGGCTGCAACGCCAGGGCGGTGAACTGCGAAACCGACCACCTCCAAGCCTTTAGCACCGGCGGACCCACCACCTACGCCAACCTCGAGAGCCTGTGCAGGCTGCATCACCGGCTCAAGCACCACAAAGACGACAGAACCCGCAACGGCCACGTGCGCACCGAGCAGTCCTTTGAACGGCAATCCGTCCACCCCCGCGCCTGGAGTCCCCGCAAGACCCCGGAGGGCATCGAGTGGACCAGCCCCACCGGCCACCAACACCCACCCGAGCCGCAGGACACCCAGCCGCCGGTCTACAACGAAACCCTCAAAACCCTCATCGATGCCACCCTGAAGGCACTCCAACAACGCCAGGAGTCCGGGAACGACGAGGACGGCACGGGCGCCTACGACCTCACCGCACCGCCCTGGGAATACCGCCCCGACGAAAATGACGGTGGCCCCGAAGCCCACCCCGACTGGATCGACGAAGACGACATGGACCCCCAGGATCCCCGCTGGGAAAGCTACTTCTGGGATCCCGACAACCTCCCCGAGCCACCGGCCCAAAGCGAGGAAGAAGTGGAAATCCTGGACCGCATGTCCATCGAAGACTACCTACGCCGCCACCCCAACGCCGCCTGAGAGGAGCAGCCCGATGGAAGCAATTTCCCGGAACTCGGCGCACATGCCGTCAGGCGTCGATGCGGTCCTGGTCCAGGTGCTCGCTGCCCGCCACGATGAATTCCTTGCGCGGGGCCACCTCGGATCCCATAAGCAGCTCGAAGGTGTGCTCGGCACGGTCGGCGTCGGCACTCGTTACCCGTCGCAGCATGCGGTGGCGCGGGTCCATGGTGGTTTCGGCCAGCTGGTCGGCATCCATTTCACCCAGACCCTTGTAGCGCTGGATGGGCTGCTTGTAGCTCTTGCCAGCCTTCTCCAGCTTGGCCAGCAGCGTGTGCAGCTCCCGCTCCGAGTAGGTGTAAACCATCTCATTGGCTTTGGAGCCGTGGTTGACCACCTCCACCCGGTGCAGCGGCGGAACGGCCGCGAACACCCGGCCGGCGTCGATCATGGGACGCATGTATCGGAAGAACAACGTGAGCAGCAGTGTTCGGATGTGCGCGCCGTCGACGTCGGCGTCCGTCATCAAGATCACCTTGCCGTAGCGTGCAGCCTCCAGGTCGAAGCTGCGCCCGGATCCGGCACCCACCACCTGGATGAGAGCGGCGCATTCGGCGTTGGCCAGCATGTCCCCCACCGAGGCCTTCTGCACATTCAGGATCTTGCCGCGGATGGGCAGCAGGGCCTGGAAGTCGGAGGACCGGGCCAGCTTGGCCGTGCCGAGGGCGCTGTCACCCTCCACGATGAACAGTTCACTCTTGGCCACGTCGGTGCTGCGGCAGTCGGCCAGCTTGGTGGGCAACGAGGAAGATTCCAGGGCGTTCTTGCGCCGCTGGGTTTCCTTGTGCACCCGGGCAGAGATGCGGGACTTCATCTCGGATACGACTTTTTCAAGCAATTGCGCGGACTGCGCCTTGTCCGCACGCTGGGTGGACTCAAGGCGCGCCTTCAACTCGCGCTCCACCACCTTGGCCACGATGTTCTTCACGGCCGGGGTGCCCAGGATTTCCTTGGTCTGGCCCTCGAACTGCGGCTCGGCCAACCGGACGGTGAGCACGGCCGTCATGCCGGCCATGACGTCGTCTTTTTCAATCTTGTCGTTGCCGGCCTTGAGCTTGCGCGCGTTGGCCTCAATGACCTTGCGGAACGTCTTCAGCAGGGCAGCCTCAAAGCCTTCCTGGTGCCTTCCGCCCTTGGGGGTGGCGATGATGTTGACGAAGCTGCGCATGGTGGTGTCGTAGCCAACACCCCAGCGCAGGGCAATGTCCACCTCGCAGTCGCGGTCCACGGCCGTGCTTTCCAGGTGCCCTTCGGCGTTGAGCACGGGCACAGTTTCGGTGAAGGAGCCGTGTCCCTGCAGCCGCCAAATATCGGTCACGGCCCCGCCGACGGAAAGGAAGTCAACAAATTCGGAGATGCCGCCGTCGTGGTGGAATGTCTCCTCGTGGGTGGCGAATTCGCCGGGCGTGCCGGGCACCCGGCGCTCATCGATGACGCGGATCTTCAGGCCGGGCACCAGAAAGGACGTCTGGCGGGCGCGCGCCACGAGCTCGTCATAGGAGAACTTGGCGTCAGCCGTGAAGATCTGACGGTCGGCCCAATACCGGATCCGGGTGCCGGTCACGCCGCGCTTTGTGGTGCCGACAATGTCCAGGCTGGACTTGTCGGTGAACGGGTCAAAGGCCACATCGGGGCTGAGCGTGCGGCCCACGTCCTTGAAGTGGCCGGGCTCGCCGCGGCGGAAGCTCATTTGGTAGGTCTTGCCGCCCCTGTCCACCTGGGCGTCCATGCGGGCCGAGAGCGCGTTGACCACGCTGGCGCCCACACCGTGCAGGCCACCGGAGGCGGCATAGGAGCTGCCGCCAAACTTGCCTCCGGCATGCAGCTTGGTCAACACCACCTCGAGGCCGGTCAGGCCTGTCTTGGGTTCAACGTCCACGGGGATGCCGCGGCCGTCGTCGTGCACTTCAACGGAGGTGTCCTTGTGCAGGATGACCGTGATGTTTTGGCCGTAACCGGCCAGCGCCTCGTCAACGGAGTTGTCAATGATCTCCCACAGGCAGTGCATCAGGCCACGCGAGTCGGTGGATCCGATGTACATGCCCGGGCGCTTCCGGACCGCCTCCAGTCCTTCAAGGACGGAGAGGTGGCGTGCACTGTAATCGGAACTCTGGCGTGCCACGGTGGACATGCTCCTTCGGGGTTGGTGGGCCATTCACTATCAAGGTTAAGGGGTAGCCCTGACATTTTCTGCCAGATCCGGCGCGCCCCGCCCCGGCAGCCTCCGGATACGCGGTTAGCGAAAGTCGGCCCCTGCATGGAAGGAACGGGGCCCCGGGATGGTTGTATGAAGTACAGGAACTTTTGAAGGAGGCCATCATGACCACCAGCGTCATCAGCACACAGCTGACAACCATTGACCGCTGCGACCGTTGCGGCGCACAGGCTTACGTGCGGGTAGTTTTGGAGTCCTCCGGCGGCGAACTGCTTTTCTGCGGCCACCACGCCCGGGCAGTGGAAGCCACCCTGAAGCCGATGGCTTCGGAATGGCTCGACGAGACCGGCCGGCTGCACGAGAAGGCTCCCGTTTCAGTCGACTGACACCAGAAATGGCCCGGCGCGCAACTCGCGCACCGGCATGCACCACGCAAGAGGGTCCCGGGCAACCGGGGCCCTCTTGTGCGTCCGGGCCATGTTCGACGGCGCGGGGCCTCCTTTCGCCGGCCTAAGGCCTCCGGTGTGCCTTAGTGGACCCCGACAGGGCAAAGATAGGGCATCCTCCCCATGTTCGCAGTGCCCTGTTTCGGAAGAATTGAGTCATCACGAAGGGTCCGCCACCGCAAGGAACCTTCTCTAACAAAGGGTGACCATGTCCGACTTCGTGGCTTTGTTGATGAACCAGCAGAACGAACACCAGCTGCAGATTTCCCTGGAACGCCGCAGGCTGCAGCGCGAAGCAGCAGCGTCAACGGCACCTACTGGACGCCCGTCGGGGCGCCTGCGCGGTTACTGGGTCCGCATGACCCAGCCGGCCCAGCCGATTGGCCGCAGCGCCCGTGCCCACTAGCAGCCCAAGTGTCTCCTCCCAGCTGACCCGGACGGCTGGACCGTGGCAGGATTGGGTTATGCAGATGACTCCCGCCAGCGCGCAAATGATCGGCCGGGAAGCAGAGATGCAGGCCCTTCTGGCCTCCTTCGCGGACGCCGCCGACAGCAAGCCCCAGGCGGTCATCGTCGGCGGCGAGGCTGGGCTGGGCAAGACCCGGTTGCTGGATGAATTCCTGGCCGGCATTTCCGGCCAGGCCCGGATCGTCACGGGCCAGTGCGTGGACCTTGGCACGCTCGCGCCGCCCTATGCACCGCTGACTGGTGTGTTGCGCTCGCTCGCTGCGCAGATTGGGCTCGACACCGTGCTGGAGTATGCCGGACCAGGCCGTGACGCGCTTGCGCTGCTGCTGCCCGAGGCCGCCGTGGAACTCGAGGGCCTCCCCACCGCAAACAGGGTTCTGGAGGCTGTCAGCACGGTCTTTGAGCGGGCCAGCGCCACTCAGCCGGCCGTCGTCGTGATTGAGGACCTGCACTGGGCCGACGACGCCACCCTGACGGTCCTTCGCTTCATCCTGCGGGCCTTCAACGGCGGGCAGTTCCTGCTGGTCATGAGCTACCGCAGCGACGACATTCACAGGGGGCACCCGCTGCGGGACTTCCTGGCCGAGTCCGAACGCGGCCGCTATGCCAAGTCCATCCGGCTTGAGCGGCTGACCAAGGACCAAGTGCGCGCCCAGGTCGAGGCCATCACAGGCCAGGGCGCAGAGTACGAAGTCGTGGAGAGCGTTTTTGCGCGCAGCGAAGGAATACCGTTCTTCGTCGAGGAGTTGCTGGGGCTCGGTGACTGCAATGTGGCCGGCGACCTTCCAGCCACGCTGACGGAGCTGCTCCTGGCCCGGTATGAGCGCATGGCGGAACCGGTCCAGTACTTCCTGCGGGTTCTCGCCGCCGGCGGGGTATGTGTGCCGCACACCCAGGCACTGGCGGCCTATGACCGCTCCGTTGAGGAATTCGAATCCTCCGCCCGGGCGGCCCTTGGCGCCAACTTGCTCTTGCTGGACGGGCGTTCCTACGCCTTCCGCCATGCCCTGGTGCGCGAGGCCATCCACGCCGACCTGCTGCCCGGGGAACGCACGCGCTTCCACACGCGGTACGCGCAGGCACTTGAATCGGCGGGCCCAGGACAGCTCAATGCGGTTGAAATTGCCTACCATTGGCACGCCGCCAGCGCCCAGCAGAAAACGTTCAAGGCATCCATTGCCGCCGTGGCCGAGGCTGAGCGCAGCTACGCGTATTCGACGGCGGCCCGCATGGGCGAGCGTGCCTTGGAACTCTGGGACCGGGTCGAGGATGCGCAGGAGTTGGCCGGCATGACGCGTCATGCGCTGATGGCCCGGACGGCCTGGGCGCACAACCAGGCCGGGGACGGTGAACGGTCCATTGCAGTCATCCGGCTGGCGGCCGCAGAGCCAGGCGTCGAAGGTCCAGAGCTGGCCCGGCTGCTGGCCGACCAGGCCCGCTACCTGGGCTTCAACGCCCAGCGGGGCTCGGCCGAGTTGCTGCTGCGGGCACTGGAACTGACTCCCCGCGGCAGCGACGACATGTTGCGGGCAGCGCTGCTGAACCACCTCGCAGCCCGGTACATGCTCCAGGCGCGACTCGCCGAAGCCATGGCTGTGGCCACCGAGGCCCTGGAACTGTCCACTGCCACAGGGCACCGCAGCGAACAGTCCGTTGCCTTGAACCTGCGCGGAAGCTCGCGCGCCATGGCCGGGGACATTGCCGGTTGGCGCGCGGACCTCACGGCATCCAAGGAACTGGCACAGGGCAACACCGATGCCATGCTGCGGTTCCGGGTCAACTACTCAGACACCCTGTACCTGCTGGGCCTCTACGACGAGTCGATCAGCATTGCCCAGGAGGGGATAGAGCAGGCGCGCAAACTGGGTGTGGAACGGACCACGGGCGCCATCCTGTCCTCGAACGCGGTGGAGCCCCTCTTTGCCAAGGGCGACTGGGAGAAAGCCAGCGCGCTCCTGGCCCGCAACTTGACCTTGTCCCCGCCAAGCTCCTTTCACGGCTACCTGCTGCGCTCCAAGATCTGGTCCACGCTTTGGGGCGGCAACAGCGCCGCGGCCGAGCAGCTGTTTCGCCAGTGGCAGCCGCTGCTGCGCGAACTTGCACAGGTGGAGGTCCAGTCAAGCCTGCCCCTGGCCATGCTTGCCGCGGAGCTGGCGTGGATGCGTGGGGACCTTGACACCGCGTGGCGGGAGGCGACGGTTTTGACCAGCCAGGACTTCCGCTCGCTGCCCGGCCATGACCTGCCGCTGCTGGCTGTCGCGGCCAGGGTGTTGGCTGCCCGGCGGGCCGCCGGGGCGGATCCCGAAACCGCGACTGAGCTGCAAATGCGGGCCATTCTGGCGCGGGATGATTTTTGGCCGACCCACCCGGCGTGGGCAGCCTTGTTCGAGGCGGAACTTGGCGGCGAAGGTGGCACGGGGACCGATCCGGATGCCTGGCACGTTGCCGTGCAACGAAGCGGGGCCCTGCCCGCCCACCTGCGCGGCTATGTTTCATTCCGGCTGGGCCAGGCGGAGCACGCGGCGGGCAACAGGCCCGGGGCCGTGGCGGCGTTGCTGGCCGCACGGGATGGCGCGGACAAGCTGGGCGCCGGGCTTGTTGTGGCGCTGGTGCGGGACTTCGCGGGCAGGACCGGGCTGAGCCTCACTGGCCCCAGCCTCCGCCCCAACACCATGGAGCTGACGGCACGCGAGTCGCAGGTTCTGGGCCTGGTCGCCGATGGCCTGAGCAACAAGGAGATTGGCACGCAACTGTTCATCAGCGCCAAGACCGTCAGCGTCCACGTCTCGGCCATCATGCGCAAGCTCGACGCCGGAAGCCGCACCGAGGCCGCCAAGCACGCCAGGGCCACCAGCGGGCTGTAGCCGCCTCAGCCCGGCGCGTTTGGACAACAAAAAGCGGGCCCCAACAAAAGTTGGGGCCCGCTTCCCTTGTGCCTAGTCCAGGTAGTCGCGCAGGACCTGTGAGCGCGAGGGGTGGCGCAGCTTGGACATGGTCTTGGATTCGATCTGGCGGATGCGCTCACGCGTAACGCCGTAGACCTTGCCAATTTCGTCTAAAGTCTTCGGCTGGCCGTCGGTCAGGCCGAAGCGCATGGCAACCACGCCTGCTTCACGCTCGGACAGCGTGTCCAGGACGGAGTGGAGCTGCTCCTGCAGCAGGGTGAAGGAGACGGCGTCGGCGGGGACAACTGCCTCGGAGTCCTCGATCAGGTCACCGAATTCGGAGTCGCCGTCCTCACCCAGGGGGGTGTGGAGCGAGATGGGCTCGCGGCCGTACTTCTGGACCTCAACGACCTTTTCCGGGGTCATGTCCAATTCCTTGGCCAGTTCTTCCGGTGTTGGTTCGCGGCCCAGGTCCTGGAGCATCTGGCGCTGGACGCGGGCCAGCTTGTTGATGACTTCCACCATGTGCACGGGGATGCGGATGGTGCGGGCCTGGTCTGCCATGGCGCGGGTGATGGCCTGGCGGATCCACCACGTTGCGTAGGTGGAGAACTTGAAGCCCTTGGTGTAGTCGAACTTCTCGACGGCGCGGATCAGGCCCAGGTTGCCTTCCTGGATGAGGTCCAGGAACAGCATGCCGCGGCCGGTGTAGCGCTTGGCCAGTGAGACCACAAGGCGCAGGTTGGCCTCGAGCAGGTGGTTCTTGGCGATCTTGCCGTCGTGGACAATGCGCTCGAGGTCGCGCTTGAGCTGCGGTTCCATGGAGGCAGCCGAGGTTTCAAGCTTCTCGTGGGCGAACAGGCCGGCCTCGATGCGGAGCGCCAGGTCGACTTCCTGCTCGGCGTTGAGCAGGGCGACCTTGCCGATCTGCTTCAGGTAGTCCTTGACGGGGTCGGCGGTGGCACCGGCGGACATGACCTGCTGGACGGGGGCGTCGTCGTCGTCGGAGTCCGAGTAGACAAATCCGGTGCCGGTGGCCACGGGGACCTCGGCGGCGGGCTCCTCGTGGTCTTCTTCCACGACGGCGTTCTCACCGGTGGGCTCGTCCTCGGCGGGGGCAGCCTTGCCGCGCTTGGCGGCGGGCTTCTTGGCAACGGGTGCAACCTCGCCGGCTGCTGCGGCAGCCTTCTTCGCGGCTATTGTCGCGGCACGCTTCTGTGCGGTCGTCAGAGGCACGGTGGCATCCAATGCGGGATCCTCAATCTCCTTGGACGTGGAGACTTTGCTCTTGGCAGTAGCAGACACAGAAAACCTTTCTTACGGCGGTCTGTGGAGTTACCTTCGGGCAACACCACTATGACCCTGTCAAGTCCATGTTGCTTGGCGCATCACATCCGCTTGGAGGGTCACAGGGTACAACTCCCTGCGCGGCGGCGTTGTTCCCGCCACCCTGGAAACTTTTGCTTCCAGCCGCTCTTGCCCAAACATTGTCAATGCATCAACACGGACCCAACCGGGTCTCGGCTTTAAGTGTCTCACGATTTGCCGCAGCACATTGCCTTTCTGGCCGCAAGGGTGCGTCCGTGTGCAGTATGTCTCATTGTGCCCCGCCGGGGCCCCTATGCCGCCTGGCCGGGAGCCTTCCCCCGGCCTTCCCCTCCTTCTGCGTTGCCGTGTCCATGCCACGCGGTGCGGGGATCCTTGGCGCATTCGGCAATGTAGCCCACGGCCAGCAATTGGTCCAGCAGGCCGGCGAGCTTGTACCCGGGCTGGCTGGCCTGGCAGGCCTGGAAGTAGTGCCCGGCCCAGGTGCCCCGGCCCTTGCACCACTGGATCCAGCCTAGGATGCACAGCACCGGCGCCCTGTCCCGCCCCTCCGTGGAGCGGGCCAAGAATTGCAGCAGCGGTTCGGCGCGGTCCAGCCTGCCCCAGTCCGGTCCGGCAGTGGCCGTGCGCCTTTTCCTGCCGGAGAGGTCGCCAACCAGGATGTTGGTGAAGTCATGCACGGCCGCCAACACAGTCTTCTCCCCCGCCCCTTCCAGGGTGACGGGGCAACAGGCCGCCTGGTTGCCGCCGTACCAGTTGGCCGGCACCAGCACATCCAGCGGGTCAGGCTGCAGCAGCCCCAGTCCGGCGGCACCCATGAGCGCGTGCTGGGGCGTGGTGGCCAGCGCCACCATGACGGCGTCGCGCACGTTCACGTCCCCGAGGCTGGCCAGCAGGTATGCGGCCATCGACTTGTCGGGCGTCTTGGGCCACCCGGACAGGCTGTGCTCCCAGGCCGAGAGCGTGGCGGACATTTGGTTCAGGCCCGAACCAAATGCGGCGAGTTCATCCCGCAGCCCGTCGCCGGCCGCCCGCACGGCCCCGGCGAATTCGAGGTCCACGGGGGTGGTCAGCTCCCTGATTTGTTGCCGGGGCGGCTCGCGAACCATGCTTCCGCGGTAGATGAATTCGGCGTTGACAAAGCTTTCCCTGATGCTGGCTATGTCCTTGCCGGGCCAGGGGCAGCATTCGGCCGCCGTGCATTGGATGCTGCGCCAGTGGCCGGGCCCCACATACCAGGCGTCACGAACCGGCAGCCCGTGCAGGGCCAGTGCCTCGCCCAGCTCCCGAAACAGCCCGGCATGGGGCAGCGCTCCGGGATCCGTCCAGTCTTCCCTGCCGAAGATGGCCACGAGGCAGCCGTCGGAGCCAGGGTCGCTGGCCAGCTGGGAGGATGCCACCTCGGCCAGGCGGGCAGCTTCGCCGCCGTCCTCCGGCAGGTCCAGGCGCATGGTGGCCCGCAGCATTTTGCCCGCCATCCCAATGCAGACAACGCTGGCCTCGGGCCAGTACCCCATGGTGTGGGGTATGAATGCCAGCAGGTCCTCGCCGGCACTGACTCTGATCTTGTCTATTTGCTCCTTCATGCCTCAAGGCTGGCGCGGCCAAGGCGCCCGGGAAAGGGCAATTGCCGGCAATGGGCAAATCTGTGGATATCAGGGTCCCGCATCGGCATGAATGGCGGGGGAAATTTTCTGTCCACAGGCGGCGGGAGGCCGCGTGTCAGTCCTTGCGGGGCCTGCGGCGGTCCCGCTCCTCTGCCTTGAACTGCAGCCGCCGGCGGCGGTTGTCGGCCAGCACCGAACGCAGCGGCGGCACAATTTCGCCGCGTTCGGCCATGGTGCGCCGCACCTTCCGCCGGGTGGCAACGACGGCAACAATGCCGATCCCCAGGACTAGGAATTGGAAGGAGAAGGCAACGCGGAAGGCATCCAGGGAGTAGAGGCCGTCCTGCGAAAAGCCAATGTTGTTCAGCAGGTCCAGCAGGAGCCCCACGATGTACATGGTCACGAGCGCCGCCGCGAAACCGCCCACGTTGACGATTCCGGTGGCCGTGCCGATCCGGTGCGAGGGGTTGAACGTCCTGGCGAAGTCAAAGCCGATCATTGACGCGGGCCCGCCAATGGCCAGGACCAGGATGAGCACCACGAGCAGCCAGACGGGCGACGGTCCGGAGTGCAGGATCACGGCCAGCCACGCGGCGGCAATGGAAAGGGAAACTGCCAGCACCATGGTGGAGCGGCGCAGCGGATGGCGCCCCACCCAACTGCCCAGGAACGGGCCGCAGACAATGCCGACCACCACAAAAAGGCTCAGGAGAACGCTTGCGGTGCCCGTGTCCAGGCCCTGTCCGGACACCAGGAACGGATAGCCCCACGTGAGCACAAAAACGGTGCCGGAAAATTGGGTGGCAAAGTGGCTCCACATGCCCAGCCGGGTTCCGGGCTGCCGCCAGGCGGTGGTGAGGTTGGCCGCCGTCTCCTTCATGCCCGGGTGCCGCACCGGCGGCGTGGTCCCGGCCGGGGCGTTGCGGACCAGGGCGGCCGAGAGCACACAGGCCAGGACGCCCAATCCGGCCAGACCCACAAAGGCCTGGCTCCAGCCGGCGGTGTGCAGCACCCAGGCGAACGGTGCGAGGCTGATGAGCTGGCCGAACTGGCCCAGCTGGCCCGTGAGCTGGGTCAGCACGGGTACGCGGCGGGCGGGGAACCACAAGGGTATGAGGCGGATGACGGCGATAAAGGTCATGGCGTCACCGGCGCCCACAAATATCCGCCCGGTGACCCCGGCCGGCACGGACTCGGCAGCGGCCAGTTGCAGCTGGCCCACAGCCATGAGCGCGGCCCCCGTGGCGATCATGATCCGCGGGCCGAAGCGGTCCACCAGCACGCCCACGGGGATTTGCAGGGCCGCATAGACCACAAGCTGGATGACTGTGAAGGCGGACAGTGCCGAGGCGGTGGCGTCAAAGCGTTCGGTGGCAACCAGGCCGGCCACCCCGAAGGAGGTCCTGTGCGTGATGGCCGTCAGGTAGGCGAAAACACCGATTCCCCAGACAAGCCATGCGCGTTTGCTATCCACCCAACCAGCCTATGCCAGAGGCGCTGCGCCCAAGCCGCAATCCGACATGAACCCCGTCACGGAAGGATCTCGGGGTCCCCCGGGCCCCTGCTGGCCAGGTACGCCTCCACGGCGGCACCGAGCTCGTCGGCACCGGGCAGTTCGTCGTTCTCACCTGCCAGCAGGGAGCGGCGGGCGGTGCCGTCCGTGTGCTCGTCATATTGCTTTTCCAGGTTGGTCACCACGGTGGCCACCTCCGCGGAACCCTCAACCTGTTCGGTGATCTGGCGTTCCACGGCCCGGCCGGTTTCGCGGAGCCTTTCACTGGGCAGCATGAGTGAGGCTGCCGCGCCCAGGAACTCAAGGCCGGCGACGGCGGCAGGCGGGTACTCGGCGTCGGACAGGTAGTGCGGCACGTGGATGGCGTAGCCCACCACATTGCGGCCCGCGGCGTCGAGCTTGTATTCGAGCAGGTGCCCCACGGCGGAGGGAATCTCCAAGGTGGTCTTCCAGGCCGAGATGCCCTCGATGAGGTCGGGCCGGTTGCCGTGGACGGTGGCGCCAATGGGGCGCGTGTGCGGCACCGGCATGGGCACCGAATGCACCCAGGCAACCAGGTTCACGTCAAAGCGCTCCACGAGTCCCAGCACGGCAAGGCTGAAGCGCTCCCACTGCAGGTCAGGCTCGCTGCCGCGCAAGTACAGGAACGGGGTGCCGAGCGCATCGACCATGCGGTAGAGCACGAGCGAGGGGGCCTTGTAGTCGCTGAGGCGGTCCTCGGAGAAGGTGATGCGGGGCCGGCGGGAGCGGTAGTCAATGAGCTGGTCAATGTCGAAAATGGCCAGCGGCTCCCCCTCCAGCTCGTCAACGAGTTCGGCGGAAATCTGCGAGACCACGTGGCCGGCGTCGGAAAATCCGGTGAAGGACATCAGCAGGTTGCTGCCGGAAAGGTCTTCCGCGGCGATCAGCTCTTCATTGAGGACGTACAGGGACTCGGGGTCTTGGAACGGGGTGTACTCGGTGAATGTCATCGTTTTCCTCAGCAGCTTGTTTCTCTGCACAGCACAACACCGCAGGCACCTCGAACATTCCGGCGCCCGGCGATGGCGCGGCCGGCGTGTCCGATCCGCCTGCGGTGTTGAAAGTTGGTGTTGTTGCGGCGCCCGTCGGGCTAGCCCTTGACGTTGACCTGCACGAACGGGGGCTTGACCACCGTGACGCCAAGGCGGCGGCCCCGGATGTCCAGGGCCAGGTCCTGGCCCAGCTGCACGGCCGGATCCACGAGGGCAAGGGCGACGCCGTTGCCCAGGGTGGGCGAGAACGTCCCGGACGTGGTCCGGCCAACCTCGTTGCCCTCGGCATCCAGCACGGCGACGTCGGCACGCGGCACGCCGCGCCCCGTGGCCAGCAGGCCCACGGACTTGCGGGGTGCACCCGCGGCCTTCTGCGCCGTGAGCGCCTCCTTGCCCCAGAAGGCTTCCTTCTTCCAGCCCACGGCCCAGCCCACGCCCGCCTCGACGGGGGTGATGTCGGTGGACAGCTCGTGGCCGTGCAGGGCGTAGCCCATTTCGGTGCGCAGGGTGTCGCGGGCGCCCAGGCCGGCTGCGCGTCCACCGGTTTCCTCGACCGCAGCGGCGAGTGCCTCCCAGACGGTCGCTGAGTCCGCCCAGGTGGGCACAACCTCGTAGCCAAGCTCGCCCGTGTAGCCGGTGCGGCACACGGTCAGGGCAATCTCGGAACCGCCCAGGGAGACGGTGGCATCCACGAAGGACATGTAGTCGGCCGGCTGCGGCAGGCCAACTGCCTCCATGACGGCGTTGGCCAGCGGGCCCTGGACGGCAAAGACGGCAAAGTCGCGGTGCAGGTTTTCAATCTCGACGCCGGACCCTTCCGCCTCGCGTGCGGCCTCCAAGGCTGCAACGACGGCCGCGGTGTTGGCGGCGTTGGGGATGAGGAACAGCTCGGTTTCGGAGCGCAGGTAGGCAATGAGGTCATCTGTGACAGTGCCCGTCTCGGTCAGGGCCAGGGTGTACTGGGCGCTGCCGGGGGCGATCCGGCCGAGGTCGTTGGAGAGGCAGCGGTTGGCGAAGTCCAGGGCGCCTTCGCCGCGGATTGCCGCCTTGCCCAGGTGGGAAACGTCAAAAAGGCCAACCGCGGTGCGCACTGCCGTGTGCTCGGCAACCACGCCGCCGCCGTCGTACTGCAGCGGCATCAGCCAGCCGCCGAATTCTGCCATCTTCGCGCCGCGGCCAACGTGCCACTCGTGAAGCGGCCCTTGCAGGAGGTCTTCGGTGTTTTCACTCATGGCTCATACGGTACCGCAGCAGGGGCGGGCGGCAGGATGAAAGGGGATACGATCGAAACGCGGCAATACCCGTTCACCAACACCAAAAGTGAGGACAGTATTTCAGTGAGTGCAAAAGATAACGTCAGTTTCCACGTCGTCAGCGGCGAGCTGTCGAAAGTTTCCGCGGACGCCCTCGTGGTGGCCGTCAGCAAGGGCACGGACGGTCCGGCAATCCTGGACGCGCCGCTGGCCCCGGCAGCCCTCGCCTCGCTCAAGGCATCCCTTTCCGCCCTCGGCGTCACCGGTGCCGCCGACCAGGTGGTGCGCCTCCCCGGCCTGCCCGAAACCGGCGCCAAGACCCTGGTCCTGGCCGGTGTGGGTGCCGCAGCAAACGGCGCACCCAGCGATGAGGCACTGCGCCGTGCCGCAGGTGCCGCCGTGCGCCAGCTCGCAGGGCTCAAGCACGTGGTCTTTGCCTTCCCCACGACGGCGGTGGGCCAGGTTGCCGCCATCGCCGAAGGTGCCGCGCTGGGCGCCTACCAGTACGCCAGCCTGCACTCCTCCACCAAGGGCAAGCTGGAGTCCGTGTCCAAGGTCACAATCCACTCAACCCTGGCCAAGGACCCCGAGCTCGCGGCCGCGCTGGAACGCGCCTCCGTGGTGGCCAAGGCCGTCAACGCCACCCGCACGCTCGTCAACGAGCCGCCGAGCCGCCTGTACCCCTCCACCTTTGCCGACGCCGCGAAGGAACTGGCCAAGGGCCTGCCCGTGAAGGTCACCATCCTGGACGAGAAGCGCCTGCTCAAGGACGGCTACGGCGGCATCATGGGCGTGGGCCAGGGCTCCGCCCGCCCGCCGCGCATGGTCAAGCTGGAATACAAATCCGAGCGCGCAGTGGCCACCCTGGCCTTCGTGGGCAAGGGCATCACCTTTGACTCGGGCGGAATCTCCATCAAGCCCGGCGCCGGCATGGTGACCATGAAATGCGACATGGCAGGTGCCGCTGCCGTCCTGAACGCCGTGCTGGCCGTGGCCGCACTGGGCCTGCCCGTGAACGTGACCGGCTGGCTGTGCATCGCCGAGAACATGCCCTCGGGCACCGCGATCCGCCCCTCCGACGTGCTGACCATCTTCGGCGGCAAGACCGTCGAGGTGCTCAACACCGACGCCGAGGGCCGCCTGGTCATGGCCGACGGCCTGGTTGCCGCCTCGCAGGAATTCCCCGACGTGATCATCGACGTCGCCACCCTGACCGGCGCACAGATGGTGGCACTGGGCAACCGCACCGCGGGCGTCATGGGCGACGAAGGCGTCAGCGCAGCCCTGAAGGCCGCCGCCGACCGTGCCGGGGAGCTTGTCTGGCCCATGCCGCTGCCGGAGGAACTGCGCGCCTCGCTGGACTCCCCCGTGGCAGACATGGCCAACATTGGCGAACGCATGGGCGGGATGATGACCGCAGCCGTGTTCCTGCAGGAATTCATTGGCAAGGGCAAGGACGGCAACGTGATCCCGTGGGCGCACCTGGACATTGCCGGACCGGCATTCAACGAGGGTTCCCCCTACGGCTACACCCCCAAGCAGGGCACCGGCATGTCGGTGCGCACGCTCGTGGCCTACGTGGAAGACGTTGTGGCCCGCAGCGCATAGCCGCCAGCCCTGCATCACACCGTCTGCAACGCCACAGTGAGTATGACCACATTCACCTTTACTGTGACAGCCCCACGGGTGTTGCATGGAACAACTGACGTAAGGTAAATGCTGAAAGTATTTGTCTTTGACTAAGGAGTTGCGGGCCGCCGCCACACGGCCCGGCCCGCAACTCTCAACAATTGATGAGATGGCGCGCCGTATGGTGTGCGCCACCCGAACGCGAGGGAGCGTCTAAGTGGCCGAACAGGCAGCTGGGCAAGAATTCGATATTTTGGTTCTCGGCGGTGGCAGCGGCGGATACGCAACTGCCCTGCGCGCAGTCCAATTGGGCATGACCGTTGGTCTGGTGGAGAAGGGCAAGCTGGGCGGCACGTGCCTGCACAACGGCTGCATCCCCACCAAGGCGCTGCTGCACGCAGCAGAGGTCGCTGACCTCTCCCGCGAGGGCGCCTCGATCGGTGTGAACAGCCAGCTCAACAGCATCGACCTGGTGGGTGTGAACAAGTACAAGGACGGCATCATCGCCGGCAAGTACAAGGGCCTGCAGGGCCTCATCAAGGGCAAGGGCGTCACCGTCATCGAGGGTGAAGGCCGCCTGACCGCCGCCAACACCATCACCGTGAACGGCGTGAACTACACGGGCAAGAACATTGTCCTGGCCACGGGCTCCTACTCCCGCAGCCTGCCCGGACTGGAAATCGGCGGCAAGGTCATCACCTCCGACGAAGCCCTCTCCATGGAGACCCTGCCCAAGAGCGCCATCGTGCTCGGCGGCGGCGTCATCGGCGTCGAATTTGCTTCCGTCTGGAAGTCCTTCGGCGTTGACGTGACCATCATCGAAGGCATGGCCTCACTGGTCCCCAACGAAGATGCCTCGATCATCAAGGTCCTGGAGCGGACCTTCCGCAAGCGCGGCATCAAGTTCAACACCGGCACCTTCTTCCAGGGCGTGGAGCAGAACGCCGACGGCGTCAAGGCCACCCTGGTTGACGGCAAGACCTTCGAAGCCGACATCATGCTCGTGGCAGTGGGCCGTGGCCCGTCCACCGCAGGCATGGGCTTCGAGGAAGCCGGCGTCACCATTGACCGCGGCTTCGTCATCACCAACGATCGCCTGCACACCGGCGTCGGCAACGTCTACGCAGTGGGCGACATCGTCCCCGGCGTGCAGCTGGCCCACCGCGGCTTCCAGCAGGGCATCTTCGTCGCCGAGGAAATCGCCGGCATGAACCCGGTCATCGTTGAGGACATCAACATCCCCAAGGTCACCTTCTGCGACCCGGAGATTGCCTCCGTTGGCTTGAACGAGAAGCAGGCCAAGGAAAAGTTCGGCGACGACAACGTTGAATCCACCGAGTACAACCTGGCCGGCAACGGCAAGAGCGCCATCCTGGGCACCGGCGGCATCATCAAGTTCGTCCGCGAAAAGGACGGCCCCGTGGTTGGCGTGCACATGATCGGCAGCCACATTGGTGAGCAGATCGGTGAAGCCCAGCTCATTGTGAACTGGGAAGCCTACCCCGAGGACATTGCCGGCCTCATCCACGCACACCCCACGCAGAACGAAGCACTCGGCGAGGCCGCCATGGCCCTGGCCGGACGCCCGCTCCACGGCTAGCGGCCAAAAACAGTGCACCCGGCGTCCGCGCCGGTTGCACTAAGCTACACAACAACCTCAAATTTCAAGAATTTCCCGGGTTTTGCAGTTTATCGAGCGATCCCGGACAAATGCAGCACACAAGAAGGAGAACGGGGACGAAATGTCTGAATCCGTGAACTTGCCCGCCTTGGGTGAAAGCGTCACCGAAGGTACCGTCACGCGATGGCTGAAGCAGGTCGGGGAGCGCGTTGAAGTAGACGAGCCCCTGCTGGAAGTTTCCACCGACAA
The DNA here is from genome assembly GCF_027568515.1 of Arthrobacter sp. HY1533. Taxonomy (GTDB): domain Bacteria; phylum Actinomycetota; class Actinomycetes; order Actinomycetales; family Micrococcaceae; genus Specibacter. The sequence goes on from NZ_JANKZF010000001.1 coordinate 464,373, forward strand.
GGTTGACACCGAAATCCCGTCACCCTTCGCCGGCATCCTCGAGGAAATCCTCGTGCCCGAAGACGAAACCGCTGAAGTTGGCGCCACCTTGGCCCGCATCGGCACGGGCGCAGCCGCACCGGTGGCTGAAGCACCGGCAGCACCGGTTGAGGCACCTGCCGCACCGGCAGCCGAGCCTGTTGCAGCCCCGGCCGCCGCAGCCGCCCCCGCCGGCGACGCACACGAGCTGGTTCTGCCGGCCCTGGGCGAGTCTGTCACCGAAGGCACCGTCACCCGCTGGCTCAAGGCCGTTGGCGACACCATTGAAATCGACGAGCCGCTGCTCGAGGTCTCCACCGACAAGGTCGACACCGAGATCCCCTCCCCCGTGGCCGGCGTGCTGCTGGAGATCCGGGTTCCCGAGGACGAGACCGCCGAGGTTGGCGGAGTGCTGGCACTCATCGGTGCAGCAGGCGCAGCGGCCCCGGCCGCTCCCGCACCGGTTGCCGCTCCGGCTCCCGTTGCAGCCCCGGCCCCGGTTGCCGCTCCGGCCCCCGTAGCCGCACCCGCCCCGGTTGCAGCCCCGGCTGCACCTGTTGCTGCTCCCGCAGCGCCCGCAGCTGCACCCGCAGCCGGCGCCGAGTCCAACTACGTGACCCCGTTGGTGCGCAAGCTTGCCAACCAGCACGGCGTTGACATCACCACCGTCACCGGCACCGGTGTTGGCGGACGCATCCGCAAGCAGGATGTTGTCGCAGCAGCAGAGGCCGCCAAGGCCGCTGCCGCCCCGGCTCCCGCCGCAGCCCCGGCCGCGAAGGCCGCCCCCGCCGTCGTGCCGTCCTCATTGCGCGGCACCACCGTCAAGGCTCCCCGCATCCGCCAGGTCATCGCCCGCCGCATGCGCGAGTCGCTGGACGCCTCCACGCAGCTCACGCAGGTGCACGAGATCGACATGACGCGCATCGTCAAGCTGCGCAACTCGGCCAAGAACCAGTTCGCTGCCACCAACGGCACCAAGCTGACGTTCCTGCCGTTCATTGCCAAGGCTGTGACCGAGGCGCTCAAGCAGCACCCGGCCGTCAACGGTGAATACAACGAGGAAACTCAGCAGATCACCTACCACAACGCCGAGCACCTGGCGATTGCCGTGGACACCGACAAGGGCCTGCTGGTTCCTGTCATCTCCAACGCGGGCGACTTGAACCTGGCCGGCCTGGCCGGCAAGATCGCCGATGTTGCCTCACGCACCCGCAGCGGCAAGATCGGTCCGGACGAGCTCTCCGGCGGCACATTCTCCATCACGAACATCGGCTCCGTTGGCGCCCTGTTCGACACCCCCATCATCAACCAGCCCAACGTTGCCATCCTGGGCACCGGCGCGATCGTCAAGCGCGCAGTGGTTGTTGCCGACGCAGACGGCGATGACACCATCGCCATCCGCCACATGATGTACCTGTGCCTGACGTACGACCACCGCCTGGTGGACGGCGCGGACGCCGGCCGCTTCCTGCAGACCTTGAAGGCCCGCCTGGAAGATGGCGCGTTCGAGGCTGATTTGGGCCTGTAAGGCCCTGAAGCACGACGGCGGCCGGTGACTTGAGCAATCAAGTCACCGGCCGCCGTCGTTGTGTCAGCTGTTGTTGCACCCAGTTGTCATGTTTGCCACATAAGGCGGGCCTTGATAGACACTGTGTCAGCAAGTTGCATAAGCTGGAGGCATGGACTTCCTACACTCATTGCTCGTGTTCTTGCACATCCTCGGCGCAGCCGCGATCGTCGGCGGCTGGCTCGCCGCCTTCAAGACGCCCACCGTCACCAAATGGCAGTGGATTGGTGCGCTGACCCAGCTCATCACCGGTCTGCTGCTGGTTGGCCTGGCCCAGATGGGTGATGGCGACGGCCCCAACAACGCCAAGGTTGCCGTGAAGCTCCTCATCGCCCTCGTGGTGGTTGTGGCAGCGTTCATTGGCCGCCGCAAGGCCAAGAACAACGAAGACGTTTCCAAGGGCCTGGCCCACGCCGTGGGCGGCATGGCCTTCATCAACGTCGCCGTGGCCGTTTTCTGGCAGTAACAGCGCCGAAGCACACAACCGCACCTTTCCCGCTTATCGGGGGTATATATCCCCCGGTCAAGCGCCAAAGGTGCGGTTTTGGCGTTAAGGCTTAACTGTGGCCGGGCGCAATGCAGAATTCATTGCCGTCGGGGTCGGCAAGCACCACCCAGTTGAAGCTGCCAATGGCGTGCTCGGCAACGCGGGAGGCCCCGAGGCCCAGGGCACGTTCCACCTCGAGGGCGACGTCGTCGGCCGCAAAGTCCAGGTGCAGCCGCCGCGTCCCCTCGGTGGGGCTCCCAACCTCCTGGAGGGCGATCCGCGGCGCACCCGGCAGCGCCTTGAGCCAGGTGAAGCCCTCGGCACTGCTTTCCACTTCCGTGCCCAGGAACGCTGTCCAGAACTCTGCCAGCGGCGCAGGGGCCTGTGTGTTGATGACAATGGTTGCAAGCTTGATCATGAGGCCAGTGTAATGGTGCCGCACACAAGGGCCCCAGGGCATAAGGTGGAGAGGCAAGCCCGGATGAAGAGGTCCGGGCCCATGGATTTTGCACCAATCTCAAGGAGTCATCATGGCAACAGTACGCAACGCCCACACCGCCTGGGTCGGAGACCTTCCCACCGGAGCCGGCCAGGTCACCCTGGACAGCTCAGGCCTGGGCACCTTTGACGTCACCTGGAAGGCCCGCTCCGAAGCGGCCGAAGGAAAGACCAGCCCCGAAGAGCTCATCGCAGCAGCACACTCATCCTGCTTCGCCATGGCCTTCTCCAACGAGCTCTCCACAGCCGGCCACGCAGCCGAATACGTGAACACCAGCGCTGCTGTCACGTTCGTGCCCGGCACCGGCATCACCACCAGCCACCTGACGCTGGCCGCCAAGATCCCCGGCATCAGCCAGGAAGAGTTCGACACCATCGCCAACGGCGCCAAGGCCGGCTGCCCCGTCTCGGCCGCACTGGGCGGCGTCGAGATCACGCTCGAGGCAACCCTGGAGGCATAACTCCACGGCGTTTCAACAACTGGCGGCAGCTGCCTTCGCGGCTGCCGCCTTTTTTGTGCCCGGCCAACTCACCCCGCCGGCGCCCGGACTTCCCTGACCAGCCACCTCCCGTCCACGCGGAGAAGGACAATGGCCAGTTCCTGCAGCTGCCCCTGCGCTGTGCGGTGGACAAGGTTGCCGGCAGCGTCCTGCTCGGCAAAGGGGCCCGTGGCCACGGTGGCCAGCACGGTGGCCGTGTCCGCCGAATCTGCCTCCGGCGCTGTTCGCGCCTTGGAAATGCTGCTCTCAAATCCCGTCAGGGTGTGTCCGTTCTCCAGAAGTCTCCGCAGGATCGCACTGTCCGCGGCAGCGGCCGGCGACCCCTGTGCGTTGACGTGCGCCAGCAGCCCCGCGTCGGTGGTGGCCAGGGCGTAGCTGCGCGTCCAGGCCAATGCCGCCAACGCAGCGACCGGGTCCTCATCCGCAAGCCCCGACTGGATCGCGGGCGGCAGGGCCCGCGCCCACGCCATGTCCTCCCCGCCCGGGCTGGCGGCCGGGGAAGGCGCCCGCTGTTGCACACCCCCGGCGCGCAACAGGCCCCAGCCGCCCGTCAGCGAAGCAAGCAGCACGGCCGCGGACATTGCCGCGAGGGCGGCGATGGCCGCCGTGGCCGCCCAACGCCGTGCGCCTCGCGTTCGCGGTGCACGGCGCCCGCCGCCGTCCCACATCCCGGCGAGCCGCCTGGGCCTGCGCCCGCGAATCCGGGGCGGGAGCACCCGCCTGCAGAGGCCAACCACGGCCCGGACGGGACCGGCAAGCTTCAGCCGCCCTGCACTTCGGCGCTTCCCCGCCCCACGGCCGCGGATCCGCACATCCCTGCGGGTGGGCAGCTCGGGAAGCACGCTCGGGTGGACTGCGTTGCCGAGCACCACCGCCTCGGCCCGGGCACTGCGGAAGACGGCTTGGGCAAACGCCGCCGCCGTCGGCCGGTGGGCAGGGTTCTCGTCGAGTCCGGCCTCGAGTGCCGCCACGAGCTCTGGTGGGACCTCCGGCACGAGTGCCACGAGCGGTGTCCGTTCCCGCGTGGGCGGGGCCGGGCGGCCCGTGAGCGCAAACCAGCCCACAGATGCCAGGGCGTAGACGTCCGCGGCCCCGTCACGCCCGGTGTCGCCCGGGCAGTGGTATCCGGGGGTGCCGGCCGGCGGCCCGGCGGCCTGGCCCAGCAGGCGGCCAAATCCGAAGTCGGCCAGCAGGGGCTTCCCGGCGGCCGTGAGCAGGACATTTCCGGGCGAGACGTCCCCGTGCACGGCGCCCCGCCCGTGCAGGAACGCCAGGACCTGTCCCATGGGCGTCAGCACCGTGACGGCCTCCCCCACAGTCAGCGGCCCGCGGGCCTGGACAATCTGGTGCAGGGAGCCGCCCTCGGCGAAGTCCATCAGGAGCACCGGGGCGCCGCCAGCATCCCGGGCCAGGCGCTGGGCCTGGACCAGGTGCTCGTGCCGGAACTGCGCCAGGACCCGCCACTCATGTGTGATCCGGCTTTCATTGTGACGCGCTGCCCCGTCATCGCACAGCTCCGTTTCGCCGTCCCCGGCGACCGGCCCGAGGAATTTTGCGGCCAGCGGCGCGGAGCCGTCGCGCGGGGCCACGAGCCAGACATGGCCCTGAGATCCACGGCCCAGGCTCCGCACCGGGTCAAAGTCGGGGATGTCCGGAGCGGCCCCGTCCCGGCCCGCCAGGGGAAAAGTATCCATGTACCAGTAGTAGTCCGGTTTCGCCTTTTGTGCTTGAAGTTGTCCACAGGCTATGTGTCGGGCCGGTTTTTCTGATTTAGGCGAAGTTCCTTCGTCCTCTAAAGTGTCCGGTATGAGTGTTCAGTTCACCGAAGTAGGATTTTCCCCGAATTTCATCGACTACAACGGCGCATGGGACCAGCAGAAGGCAATCCACGACGCCGTGGTTGCCGGCAGCTCGCCCAATACAGCAATGTTGCTGGAACATGCGGCCGTCTACACCGCCGGCAAACGCACGGAAGACCACGAACGGCCTTTCGACGGAACTCCCGTGGTCAACGTTGACCGCGGGGGCAAGTTGACGTGGCACGGTCCCGGCCAGCTGGTCATGTACCCGATCGTCAAGCTCGCCGATGCCCACAGCATCCGGGCCTACGTCCACGCCCTGGAAGACATCATCATCGAGGTCCTGGCCCATTTTGGGGTCGACGGCGTACGTGTGGACCGGCGTGCCGGCATCTGGCTCACCGCGGATGAGAAGGGCGGGGACCGCAAGATCGCCGCCATTGGCATCCGCGTCCACGACGGCGTGACCATGCACGGCATTGCCATCAACGCCAACAACAGCCTGGCCCCCTACGCCCAGATCATCGCCTGCGGGATCCAGGACGCCGGCACCACAACCCTGGCGGCCGAGACTGGCCGCGACATCACCGCAGCCGAACTCGTCCCGGTGCTCAAGGAAGCCACGGCCAGGCTGCTGGCTCCCCTCATCACCGACCCGCAGGCCGTGCAGGCCGCAACCGCCGAATCCGCAGACGCGGCCCGGACTGAAGGAGCAATGCTGTGACGTTGGCACCAGAAGGTCGCAAGTTGCTGCGCATTGAGCAGCGGAACGCCGCGGTTCCGGTGGAGCGCAAGCCGGAGTGGATGAAGGCCAAGGTCGAGATGGGCCCGGAATTCATTGCGATGAAGAACCTGGTCAAGGGCCAGGGCCTGCACACCGTCTGCGAGGAAGCGGGCTGTCCGAACATTTTCGAGTGCTGGGAGGACCGTGAGGCGACCTTCCTCATTGGTGGTTCCGAATGCACGCGCCGCTGTGATTTCTGCCAGATCGACACCGGCAAGCCGTCCCCGATCGACATGTTCGAGCCCACCAAGGTGGCCCGCTCGGTGGTGAAGATGAACCTGCGCTACGCCACCGTGACCGGGGTGGCCCGCGATGACCTGGCCGATGAGGGCGTGTGGCTGTACGCCGAGACGGTGCGCAAGATCCACGAGCTGAACCCGAACACCGGGGTGGAGCTGCTCATCCCGGACTTCTCCGGCAAGCCCGAGCACATCACGGCGATCTGCGAGTCCAAGCCCGAGGTGTTCGCGCACAATGTGGAGACGGTGCCGCGGATCTTCAAGCGCATCCGCCCCGCCTTCCGCTACGACCGCTCCCTGGATGTCATCACCCAGGGCCGCAACCACGGCATGGTGACCAAGTCCAACCTGATCCTGGGCATGGGCGAAACCCGGGAAGAAATCAGCCAGGCCCTGCAGGATTTGCACGACGCCGGGACGGACCTGATCACGATCACCCAGTACCTGCGTCCCTCCGAACGCCACCTGCCCGTGGACCGCTGGGTCAAGCCGCAGGAATTCCTGGAACTGAACCAGGAAGCCGAGGAAATCGGCTTCCTGGGCGTCATGTCCGGCCCGCTGGTGCGCTCCTCCTACCGGGCCGGGCGCCTGTGGGCCACGGCCATGCGCAAGAAGGGCCTGGACATCCCCGAACACCTGGCCCACATCGCCGACGGCATCGAGGACTCCGGCCACACCCGCCAGGAAGCCGCCTCCCTCATCCCCGCACCGTAAGTTGCAGGCATTTGCCGTGCCGCCACGTGCGGCCCGGCAAATGCCATGCCGGGCGGCGAGTGCCGCGCGCGGCATTCCCGCCCAACACCCGCTAGAATTGACTCACTATGGCCAAAACCACTGACTCCGCAAACAGCAACGCTGACGAACCCAAGCGTTCCCTCTTTTCCCGTGCACCGAAGGCCGACAAGCCGAAAAAGGACAAGAAGCCCGGGCGCATGAAGCAAATGGTGGACATCTTCAAGATGACCCGCCGCCACGACCCCATGGTCACGTGGATCATGCTGGGCGCCTTCCTGGGCCTGATCCTGGTCTCCATGCTGGTGGTATTGCTGATCTCCCCCGGCAACTGGATCACGGGCCTTTTGGTCGGCATTCCCTTGGGCCTGCTGGGCGCACTGCTGCTGATGTCGCGCCGTGCCGAGCGTGCCGCCTACGCACAGATTGAAGGCAAGCCCGGCGCAGCCGGTGCCGCACTCAGCTCGCTGAAGAAGGGCTGGATCTTTGACGAGCAGCCCGCCTCGGTCAACCCGCGCACACAGGACGTCGTGTTCCGTGCCATCGGCCGACCCGGCATCGTGCTGGTCACCGAGGGTCCCTCCACCCGGGTCAAGGGCCTGGTGGACGCCGAGCGCCGCCGCCTGAACCGCATCCTGCCCAACGTCACCATCACCGTCATCGAGACCGGCCGCGGCGAAGGCCAGGTTCCGGTTGCCAAGGTCACCAAGGCCATGGGCAAGCTGAAGAACGAGCTGACCAAGATTGAGGTCAGTGCCGTCAACAAGCGCATCGCCTCGATGGGCAACAAGCTGCCCATCCCCAAGGGCATCGACCCCTACAAGGCGCGCCCGGACCGCAAGGCATCACGCGGACGCTAAAGCAATCTGATGCAAGAGGCCCGATGGGATTTTCCCATCGGGCCTCTTTTGTTTTTGCACCGCTTGCAGCATCAGCGGGGTTGTTGGCTAACGGCGGACCAGAATGGTTTTCATGGCCTTGTCGTGAAGTCCGCGGTGGTCGGCGTCGATGATGATTGCCGGAATCACCAGGCACACGAGCACGGCGCGGACCACACCCGCCAGCAGGCCTGGAGGGCCGCCGTCGAGCGTTGTCACCTTGATGCCCATGATCCTGTGGCCCACGCTGTAGCCGAGGGTGCCCACAAGCACCATTTGCTCGGCCGCGAAAATCGCCAGGATGGCGTTGGGGTGGGAATTGAAAAACGCGGCGGCGATCAGGTACGACAGCCCCCAGTCAATGCAGATGGCCAGGATGCGCCGGCCGGCGCGGGCCATGGAACGGGGTCCGGATTCCGGAAGGCCCAACCGTTCGCCGGGGAATTTGGATATATTGGACGTGTCCGGGCCGCTGAGCCAGGAACCTAAGTCTTTGCGATCTACCACCCCTCCAGCCTACCGTTGCCGCACAGAACCGGGCACCGGGGCCATGGCCGGAGGGTTTGTAACGTGCCGGAAACATTTCCGACACCGTTGAGTAATGGCGTCGCCCTAGGCTTGTCTCAGTTGCACAGGCACACAGGCCGCACCCAGCCGGCCAAAATCCCCAGCGCCAAGGAGCGTAGATGTTCAAGAACGCCGAAGAAGTACTTCAGTTCATCAAGGACGAAGATGTAAAATTCGTCGATATTCGGTTCACCGACCTGCCCGGCGTCCAGCAGCACTTCAATGTGCCCGCCAAGACTGTAGACCTTGACTTCTTCGTCAACGGCCAGCTCTTCGATGGTTCCTCCATCCGCGGCTTCCAGGGCATCGCCGAATCAGACATGCAGCTGATCCCGGACCCCAAGACCGCTTTTGTTGACACGTTCCGCAAGGAAAAGACCCTCGCGCTGAACTTCTCGATCGTGAACCCGCGCACGGGCGATCCCTACCACCGCGACCCGCGCGGCGTGGCCGAAAAGGCCGAGGCGTACCTGGCCTCCACCGGCATTGCCGACACCGCATTCTTCGGTGCCGAGGCCGAGTTCTTCGTCTTCGACAACGTCCAGTACGAGTCCACGCCGCAGGGCTCCTTCTACAAGATCGACTCCGAAGAGGCCAACTGGAACACGGGCCGCGAAGAAGTTGGCGGAAACCTGGGCTACAAGACCCCCGTCAAGGGCGGTTACTTCCCGGTTGCCCCGATTGACCACCAGGCAGACCTGCGCGATGCCATGTGCATCGAGCTTGATGCCGCCGGCCTTGAGGTCGAGCGCTCACACCACGAAGTTGGCGCAGCCGGCCAGGCTGAAATCAACTACAAGTTCAACACCCTTGTCCACTCGGCCGATGACCTGCAAAAGTTCAAGTACGTCATCAAGAACACCGCCTGGGCCGCAGGCAAGTCCGTGACCTTCATGCCGAAGCCCGTCTTCGGCGACAACGGCTCGGGCATGCACTGCCACCAGTCGCTGTGGAGCAACGGCGAGCCGCTGTTCTACGACGAGAAGGGCTACGCCGGCCTGTCCGACATGGCACGCTGGTACATCGGCGGCCTGCTCAAGCACTCCTCCGCTGTTTTGGCCTTCACCAACCCGACGGTGAACTCCTACCGCCGCCTGGTCAAGGGCTTCGAAGCCCCCGTGAACATGGTTTACTCGCAGGGCAACCGCTCCGCCGGCATCCGCATCCCGATCACGGGTTCCAACCCGAAGGCCAAGCGCCTGGAGTTCCGTGCGCCGGACCCCTCCTCCAACCCGTACCTGGCCTTCTCAGCCCAGCTGATGGCCGGCCTTGACGGCATCAAGAACCGGATCGAACCCCCGGCTCCCATCGACAAGGACCTCTACGAGCTGCCCCCCGAGGAAGCCAAGGACATCCCCAAGGCTCCCGAGTCGCTCGAAGAGGCCCTGATTGCCCTGGAGAACGACAACGAGTTCCTGCAGGCCGGTGGCGTGTTCACCCAGGACCTGATTGACACCTGGATTGAATACAAGCGCGAATACGAGATCAAGCCGCTCTCACTGCGCCCGAACCCCTACGAGTTCGAGCTCTACTACGGCTGCTAAGCACCATAAAAAGCGGGGCCGGAACACAAGGTGTTCCGGCCCCGCTTTTTTCGTGCCCCCAATCCCCGTGGAACTCAGCGCTTGCCGAACTTCCTGTGCACCGCCTGCTTGCTCACTCCCAGGCACAGCGCGATGGCTTCCCAGGACAGTCCGGCCGCACGGGCCCTGGCCACCATTTCGGATTCGGTGCGGGCAAGTTCCCTGCGGGCCTCCGCCACGGCGTACAAGGCCTCGGCCGGCCCCATTCCCTCAGTGTTTCCAAGCAGCGTTTTCACGGCCACCACCTCCTGCCGTCAACTTTAGTTGACAGCAGGAGGTCAGTCAACGTTTGTTGACGCTTTCGGCGCTAGAACGTCTTGTGCATGATGCGCTGCGGCCCCGAGCGCCCGCCCAGGTAGCGCCCGCTGTCGGCGAATCCGGCCTTGAGGTAGGCCGCCTGCCCGGCCGCGTTCCGCTCATTCACGCCCAGCACGACGCCCGTGGCCGGCAGCCGCAGCTGGGCCGCCAGCCCGCTCGCAAGTTCGACGGCGGCCAGGGTCGCCGCGGTGCCGTAGCCGCGCCCCTGGGTGCGGTGGTCAACGAGGAAGCCGCGGAGCAGGATGGCGCTGTCGTCATCGTGCCAGCCAGTGTCGGTGGCAGCGCCCGTGTGCAAGGTGCCCATGCCCACCACTGCGGACTCCGGGCCGGGCGTGGTGATGACAAAGGGGTGGCGCTGCGCATCGGCCAGTCCGGCCTCTGCCATCTCCACAGGATCCCCCACAAAGGCGGCCTGCCCGGGCGCGAGCTGCAGCTCGGCGATGCCCGCCAACAGCCGGCCACGCTCCCCTTCAGCAACGGATTTCAGGGGCACAAGCGCTACTGTGGCGGCGGAGTTCAGCATCGAAAAATCATAACCCGACCGCAGGACCCGGCCGAGCTGGAACCCCGCTGCACTAGAAGATGGACCAGCCCGTGCGGGTGGTGAATTCATCCAAGGCGGCAATGCCGGCCACGGAGTTTCCGTTGGGCCCCAGTGCCGGGCCCCACACGGTGATGGCGCAGCGTCCTGGCACAATGGCCACGATGCCGCCGCCCACGCCGCTCTTGCCCGGCAGCCCCACCCGGTAGGCGAACTCCCCCGCGGCGTCATAGGTGCCGCAGGTGAGCATGACGGCATTGACGCGCTTGCTTTGGTTGGGTGCCAGGAACGGGGTGCCGCCGGCCGCGACGCCGTGCCTGGCCAGGAACAGCGAGGCCTTGGCCAGGTCTTCACAGCACATTTCCAGGGCGCACTGCTTGAAGTAGTTGTCCAGGACCTCATCCACGGGATTTTCGAGGTTGCCATAGCTGGCCAGCAGGTGGGCCATGGAGGCGTTGCGGTGGCCGTGGTCTGCCTCGGAGGCGGCCACCACCGCGTCCACGTCAACGGCGGGGTTGCCCGACTCCTGGCGCAGCAGCCCGCGCACGGAGGCCGCGGCGTCCCCTGTCAAGGTCAGCAGCCTGTCGGTCACCACCAGGGCGCCGGCATTGATGAACGGGTTGCGGGGAATGCCGTGGTCGGCCTCCAGCTGCACCATGGAATTGAAGGGCGTGCCGGAGGGTTCACGGAAAACGCGCTTCCAGATGGAGTCGTAGTCGTAAGACATGACAAGAGCCAGGGAGAAGACCTTGGAGATGCTCTGGATGGAGAATGGCACCTGCCAGTCCCCCGCACCGTACACGCCGCCGTCGGCCATGGCCACGCAGATGCCAAAATTGTCCGGCGACACCCCGCCCAGGCTGGGAATGTAGGAGGCCACCTGGCCCTGCCGGCACAGCGGCGCAACGTGCGCGGCAATGCCGTCCACAATCCCCTGCATGTCCTCCACGGGAGCTCCCCTCGGTTGTCGTCTCGCCCGGCGTGGTGCCGGCATTAAAAGAGTGCGGGGCGGCAGGCCCCTTGGCCCGCCGCCCCGCCAGCATTCAAGCTACAGGACCTTCGCGAGGAATTCCTGCAGGCGGGGCTGCTGGGCATTGCTGAAGATGGCCTCGGGCGTGCCCTCCTCGCAAATGTACCCGGCATCCATGAAGATGACCCGGTCGGCCACTTCGCGGGCAAAGCCCATCTCGTGCGTGACCACCACCATTGTCATGCCCTCGGCGGCCAGGTCGCGGATGACCTGCAGGACCTCGCCCACCATTTCGGGGTCGAGGGCGCTGGTGGCCTCATCGAAGAGCATGATGCCGGGGTTCATGGCCAGTGCGCGGGCAATGGCCACGCGCTGCTTCTGCCCACCGGACAGGGAGGCGGGGCGGGCATCGGCCTTGTCGGCCAGGCCAACGCGCGTGAGCAGTTCCATGCCCTTGGCACGGGCGGCGGCCTTGTCCAGCTTCTTCAGCTCCACCGGCGCCAGCATGATGTTCTGCAGGACGCTCATGTGCGGGAACAAGTTGAAGTGCTGGAAAACCATGCCAATGTTCTGGCGCACCGCGTTCAGGTCCACCTTGGGGTCGGTCAGGTCGTGCCCGTTGACTGTGACGGTGCCGCCGGTGATGTCCTCAAGCTTGTTCAGGCAGCGCAGGAACGTGGACTTTCCCGAACCGGAGGGGCCGATGACACAGACCACCTCGCCCTCGGCAATGTTGACGTCCAGGCCCTTGAGCACCTCGTTGTGGCCGTAGGACTTCTTCAGCCCTGCGACGGCAATCTTCACGTTTTCTGCGCTCATTTGTTGAACTTCCTGTCCAGGACGTTGGAAAGCTGGGTCAAGATGGTGATCACGATGAAGTACAGCGCGGCCACGATCAGCAGTGTTTCACCCGTGCGGAAGTTGGACGCGTAGATCTGCTGGCCCTGGTAAGTCAGTTCCGCGAAGCCAATGACGGCCAACAGGGACGTGTCCTTCAGGGTGATGACGAACTGGTTGATGAACGACGGCGTCATGATCTTGATTGCCTGCGGAACCACCACGCGGCGCATGGAGGTGACGTAGCCCAGCCCCAGGCTGCGGCTGGCCTCAAGCTGGCCCGGGTCAACGGACTGGATGCCGCCGCGCACAATCTCGGTCATGTAGGCACCGGCGTTAAGGCTCAGGGTGAGCACGCCCGCGGTCAGGACGTCGATGGGCTGCCCGGTCATCTGCGGCAGGCCAAAGTAGAAGAAGAACGCCTGGACCAGCAGCGGGGTGCCGCGGAAGATGGCCACATAGGTGGTGGCAATGCCGCGCAGGATCTTGCTCTCGGAAACCTTGAAGAAGCCGAACAGGATGCCCAAAACCAGGGCGATGGCCAGCGACAGCACGGTGGCCACAATGGTCAGCCACAGGCCCTTCATGAGGGCCGGGAAGCTGTCCTTGACGAGCTGGAAGAAGCCGCCCTGCTCGGTCACCTCGGACTTGGCCAGGTACTTGTCCAGGATCTTGTCGTACTCGCCGTTGGCCTTCAGGGTGGCCAGGCCGTCGTTGAAGGCTGCCAGGAGGTCCTGGTTCTGGCCCTTGTTGACGGCGAAGCCGTAGGAGCTGCCCTGTTCCTTTTCGGTGACAATCTTCAGCCCGTTGTTCTGGCTGACGCCATAGGCAAGGACGGGGTAGTCGTCGAACACGGCCACGGAGTTGCCGGCCTTGACGTCGTCGTACATCGTGGCGGAGTCCGCCAGGGCCTTGACGGTGAATCCGTACTGGTCCTTGATGGAGTTGGCGAACGTTTCGCCCTCGCTGCCGCGCTTGGCGGTGACGGTCTTGCCCTTCAGGTCCGCGTAGGACTTGATGTCGGAATCGTTCTTGCCCACGGCCATCTGCACGCCGGAGTCGAAGTACGGCTCGGAGAAGTCAAAGATCTTCTTGCGCTCGTCCGTGATGGACATGCCGGCGATGACGCCCGCAACCTGGTTGGACTGCAGGGCCTGCAGGGCGGCGTCGAAGCCGAGCGACTTGATGTCGACCTCGAAGCCCTCCTGCTTGGCAATGGCGCGCAGCAGGTCCATGTCGATGCCGACCAGTTCGCCGCTGCCGTCGCGGAACTCAAACGGGGCGAAGGTGGTGTCGGTGGCGACGGCAAACTTCTTGCCGGATGCGTCAGTGACCTGGATGCCGGCCTGCGTGGCTGCCTGTGCGGCGGCTGCCGGGGCGGACGGCATGCTCAGCGCCGAGGCGCCGCCAATCCCCAGGAACATGGTCGCAACAGTAAAGAAGGCGGCGAGGGCGGCAAATGTGCCACCCCTGCGCCGCCTCATGGGTGGAAGCTTGTGCATAAGATTTCCCTTGAACAACGGTTGTTGGCCCCTCCTGGGGCGAATGAAGTACCCCTCGACGTTACAGCCTTGCGCGGATTCCCGCGAGGCAGGAGCCGCTTTCACGCGGATTTTCACCTGTTTGTAACCAAATCCGGGCACGGGATCCGGCTGTGGCGTGGACTACGCTGGTGTGGTCCCGGTTACCCGCCGCCGTGCGGCCGTCCTGAGAGAAGCCATGACCAAGCCCAACGTGATCCTCATCTGCGTCGACGAGTGGCGCGGCGACTGCCTCGGCGCCGAAGGCCACCCCCACCTCCAAACACCGAACCTGGACGAGCTGGCCGGGCGGGGTGCCCGATTCCGGCACGCCTACTCCGCCACCCCCACCTGCGTCCCCGCCCGGGTCGCCTTGTTCACGGGCCAGTCGCAGGAGCGGCACGGCCGGGTGGGCTATGAGGAGGGCGTGCCGTTCGACGCCGTCCATCCCGTCACGCTGCAGGGCGAGTTCCGCAAGGCCGGCTACCAGACACAGGCCATCGGCAAGCTGCACGTGTATCCGGAGCGCTCCCGGGTGGGCTTTGACGAGGTGCTGCTCCATGACGGCTTCCTCCACCACGCCCGGCGCGGGCACCGCCGCGACTTCAAGTTCTTTGACGACTACGTGCCCTGGCTGCGCCGCCAACCCGGTGTCAGCGCCGATGAGGAGTACCTGGACAACGGCGTTGGCTGCAATTCAACCGTGGCCAGGCCCTGGGACAAGGCCGAGCGGCTGCACCCCACGGCGTGGGCCGGCAGCCAGGCCGTGGAGTGGCTGTACCGCCGCGACCCCACCCGGCCCTTCTTCCTGTACCTGTCCTTCCACCGCCCGCACGCGCCCTACGATCCGCCAGCGTGGGCCATGGACATGTACCTGGACCTGCCGGCGTTCCGGCGGCGGGTGGGCGACTGGGAGCACCACTTCGAGTCGGTGCGCCGGGACGGCTACCACCAGCTCTCCTTCGGCACGCTGCCTGAGGCAGTGACGCACCGGGCCAGGGCCGGCTACTACGGGCTCATGACGCAGATTGACCACCAGCTCATGCGCGTCTTTGAGGCGCTGGCCGAGTTTGGCCTGTCCGATGACACGATCATTGCGTTCACCTCAGACCACGGGGAGATGATGGGCGACCACGACTTCTACCGCAAGGCTGTGGGCTACGAGGGCTCGGCGCGCGTGCCGCTGATTGTGGCCCCAGCAGCGAGTGATGCAGCCGCTGCGCACGGGGCCGTGGTGGATGAGGTGGTGGAGCTGCGCGACATCATGCCCACCCTCCTCGACCTTGCCGGGGTTCCCGTGCCGGAGAGCTGCGACGGGAAGTCGCTGCTCCGTTTTGTGCGCGACTCCCCCGCCGATGCCCCCGAGCCTGGGCCGTGGCGGGAGTGGCTGCACGGTGAGCACGTCTACTTCGGCCAGTCGCTGCAGTGGGTCACCGACGGCCACGTCAAGTACCTGTGGGCCTCGGGCTGGGGCACGGAGGAACTCTTTGACCTGGACAGCGACCCCGGCGAACTGCGCAACCTGGCTCCGCTGCCCGAACATGCACCGTTGCTTGCCCTGTGGAAAGGCCGGCTCATTGAAGCGCTCACGGGCCGCGAGGAGGGCTTTGTGCACGACGGCGAACTGGTCACCGGCGCGCCGGTGGTCACCATGCTCGCGCACGCCCGGGCCCTGGCGAATCCCTAGCCACGGCCCAACGCGAAGGAGCCCGGCTCCCCACCCTTTTGGGGCGGGAGCCGGGCTCTTCTTGTGGCTGGAACCCGCTAGCGGTGGCTGGCGCGGTTGCGGCGGCGCACCTCGGACGTTGCCGTCAGTGCCAGTCCGCCGAACACCAGCAGCCCGGCCACGGCAAGGAGCGGCGCGCTGGAGCTTCCTGTCTCGGACAGCCCGGCTCCCGTTGAGGGTCCCTGGCTGGCAGGCGTTGTGCCGCCAGTTGACGACGAGGCGGTTGTTGTGCTGCCGGGCGCGGCTGCCTTCGTGGTTGCCGGCACGGTGGGAGCCCCTGTGCCGGGGGCATCCGTGGTGGGAACGGTCGTCACCGGCGGGATGGTGGGCGCCTGGGTGGACGGCACAGTGGTGGGGCTGGGCTCCGCCGTCGTTGGTTCAGCCGACGGAGCCACGGAAGGGTCCACGGTGGCCGGCGCTGACGTTGCGGGGGCCGTGGTGGCGGGCGCTGACGTTGCGGGGGCCGTCGTGGCAGGCGCCGTAGTGGCAGGTGCTGTCGTTGCAGGCGCCGTCGCTGCAGGGGCCGTGGTCGGCGGAACCTCGGCTGCCGGAACAAACGCCATGGCGAAGATGTGGATGCCGCTGTTGTTGGGCAGCGTCACCATGCTGACGGTCTTGGCCTGGTCAATGCCGATGGTGTTCGAGAACATCCGGTAGTCATACTCGGCATTTGCATAGCCGGCCGGCGTGTTGCGTCCCTTGGTGGTCACCTCGAGCTTGGCTCCATGTGCCGTCGCAGGATCAAAGCCCCAGTTGGGGAAGCCAAACGTGCCCTTGGAGCTGGACCCATCTGTGTAATGCACAGTGGCTTCGCCCACGGCGCCCTGCGCCACGCCGGAACCCAGGAAGGCGATCTTGCTGCCCTTTCCGCTGAACGTAAACGTCTGGCCCTTGGCCGAGACATTGTCGGGCTCGCCGGCTGCTGCCGCAGGCCAGGTGAATTCCGTGCCGGCGGCAGTGACCTTGGCGCCGGGGGTGATGCCCTTTTCGGCGAGGCGTTCGCGGGAGAAGCTGTTCTTTTCACCGTCGTAGTTGCCCTGGGGAATGGCTGCCACGGTGGTGGTGCCGACGTTGTCGAACAGCTCGGCCAGTGATGCCGGAACGGCGCCGGTGAACTGGTTCCGCTCGGTGAAGGAGGTCTTGACGCCGTCGCCGCCCGCGTAGGTGGCGGTGGCCGTGAAGTTGCGCGTCAAGGACCCCTCGGGGTTGTTGGGCACATGGATTTCCGCTTTGACAGTGGCGGTGGCTCCTGCTGCGAGGGCGGCGGGCAGCGTCTGGGTTTCAGGGTACAGCGTCCAGTTGATGGGGCCCGTGACCTTGACAGAGACATCGCTCATGGCCGTGGCCGAGGTGTTCTTCAGGGTGACCACAATGTCCGAGATGGCCGGACCCTCAAGGTCCACCGCCGCGATGCTCATGGTGAGTGCCGAATTGGAGCCCTCCGCGCCTGCCGGTGCGGTGATGACTGTCATGGCCCCGCCAAAGACGAGTGCGGTGGCCAGCATGGCAATGATTGCCTTCATTTTTTTCATTGTTGTTGCTTCTCCTTTCCAGGAAGGTTCTTAGGCCACCGGGGGCATGTCGAGTTCAACAGAATCAAGGCCAACGCGGGGCCGCACCCATCCGCCGCGGGTGAAGTCGGGGATGTCCACGGCGCGGCCGCCGTCGGCCAGGGACATCACGCTCAGCGGGACCGGCGCACACCACGCTGCCGAATCGTAGACGTCAATGTCCGGGATGATGCCGGTGCGCATCGACTGGATGGTGCGCCACTGCAGGATGTAGTCCATGCCGCCGTGGCCGCCGTTGGCTGCGGCGTCGTCGCCCACCTTCCGCCACAGCCAGTGGTCAAATTTCCCGCGCGAGGGCGCAAAATCGGCCCAGTTGTGGCCGCCGTGCTCCGGTTCCAGGTAGACACGCGCACCCGTGCTGCCGCCCCCGGCGTAGTCCTCGAAGAGGCCGCGGCTGCCGGCCAGGCTGTTGATCCGGCTGTAGGGGCGCGGGGTTGAAACGTCGTGCTCGGCGCGGATGATCCTGCCCTTTTCGGTGCCGATCATGCACGTGACAAGGTCGCCGTTGATGTACTCCTCGTTCCAGGAGCGGTGGCCCTTGGGGACCTTGCGGGCGCGGTAGTCAGCCAGGCCCTTGGGCGGGGTGGCCGTGGCCGAGAGGGTCTTCATGCGGTCGCCACGGTTGATGTCCATGGCGGCGGCAATGGGGGCCAGGCCGTGCATGGCGTAGAAGCTTGCGGTGCTCCGGGTGTGCCATTTGCGGCGCCAGTCGTCGGTGTAGTAGCCGTCAGCAAACAAGAGGTCGCGCAGGTCGTGGAGGTAGCCGCCATGGCCGTTGGTGACGTCGCCGAACACACCCTCGTGGGCCATCTTCAGCATGGCCAGCTCATTGCGGCCGTAGCTGCAGTTCTCGGCCAGCATGAGGTGCTTGCGGGTGCGCTCGGAGGTGTCCACCAGGTCCCACAGCTCGGCGAGCTCGGTGGCGACGGGCAGTTCCACCATGACGTGGGCCCCTGCTTCCATGGCTGCCTTGCCCTGGGCGTGGTGAAACTCCCAGGGCGTGGCAATGAAGACAAGGTCGAGGTCCATGGTGTTCAGCATTGTCTTGTACGCATCTGCCGTGCCGCCAAAGTCGGCCGGGCGGGGCCGGCCCCGGTTTTGCAGGTTTGCCGCCATGTTGGTGGCACGGTCCTTGCGGATGTCGCACACGGCCACGACAGTGGCCCCGGGGACGGCCGACCACCCAATGGTCATACTGTTTCCGCGGTTGCCCACGCCAATCACGCCCACGCGCACGGTCTCGTGGCGTTCAAAGGGAACGCCGATCATGGTTTCCTGGCCGGCGGGCCGGGCCTGGGCGTTCCTGGCAGCCAGGGAGCCGGGCGCCATGGCGGCCAGCAGGCCGGTGGCCAGGGCCCCTCCCAACACGGTTCGCCGGGAAGCTGTGGATAGGTGTGGCATGTGCAATCCTCCTGCAAGAATTTGAACCCCGGGGCACTGCGGCCGGAGCCGGGGGAAATTGGTGTAGTGATGCATAACAAAGTGACGTGCATCATGCTTGCAAGCTGATTGTGAACTAGTCAACTCATGACGAATATGGCATGGAATCCATCATGTTTAGTCATGGGAGCGGTAACATTCCCACACAGGCCACCGGGACGCCGCACACCCCGGCAGCGCGTGCAGAATGGCCCGGCGGACAGTCGCGCGCGGCGCGTCTTTGTGTCAACTATTGTTCGAACCCGTGATTGGATGTGCGATTATTCATCCGATGTTTTTTGAATATGACATGGGATGACACGCGCACTGTTGCAGGCCTTAGCCGTAAAACAGGCGTTCAAAAACCGCCCGGGCGCGCCGGGTGAGGCCCAGGTACTCCTCTTCAAAGGCCGCGGCGCTGCCTGGCTCGTGCCCGCAGGAGCGCGCAACGGCCTCCAGATCGCGCCTGGCCGACGGCAGGAGGTCGGAGGTCTTGCCCGTCCACAACACATTGGCGTTGCGAATCCGCCCGGCCAGCCGCCACGCCGCCTCGAGCTGTTCGGCGTCCTCGGCGGCCAGCAGGCCCAGGTCCAGGGCCGCGTGCAGCGCCTGGAGCGTCTGGGTGGTGCGCAGCTCCGGGTGGGCGTGGGCGTGCTGGAGCTGCAGCAACTGGACAAGCCATTCAACGTCGCTCAGCCCGCCCCGGCCGAGCTTTACGTGCCGGGCGGGGTCGGCACCGCGCGGGAGCCGCTCGGATTCCATGCGCGCCTTGATCCGCTTGATCTCGAGCACGTCCTCCGCGGAGATGGCGGCCGGGTAGCGGACGGGGTCGGCCATGGCAGTGAACGCCGCAGCCAGATCGTCGGAGCCCGCCATGGGCCGGGCCCGCAGCAGCGCCTGGGCCTCCCATGCCGAGGACCAGCGTGCGTAATACTCAGCGTAGGCATCAAGGGAGCGCACCAGCGGGCCGCTGCGCCCCTCGGGGCGCAGGTCCGCATCGATCGCCAGCACCCGCTCGGCCTGGATGGCGGGGCGGACGGGGGCCGTCAAGAGCGCCGTGAGCCTTTGCACCAGGGCCTTGGCCTGCTGGTTTGCGGCCTCCGCTTGGCCATCGCCAAGCCCGGCCAGGGGCCTGTGCACAAACAAGACGTCGGCATCGGAGCCGTAGCCGATCTCCCGCCCGCCCTGGCGGCCCATGGCCACCACGAGCACGTCCGTGAGTTTTTCCCCGGCCGGCTGGACCTCGCTTTCGGCAACATGCAGGGCACCAAGAACGGCCGCCCTGTCGGCATCGCTGAGGGCCGCCGAGACCTGGTCCGGCTCCAGCAGCCCGCAGCTGTCGGCGATGGCGATGCGCAGGATCTCGCGCTGCCGAAGGAGCCGGACCAGCCGGATGGCGTCCATGGGATCGGAATGGCGGGAGAGCTTGGCCTGGATTTCCGTCCACTGCGCCTCAAAACTCAGCGGCACGAGTTCCTTGGAGTTGCCCAGCCACGCCGTCGCCTCGGGTGAGACCTCCAGCAGGTCGCTGACCAGCCGGGAGCTGGAGAGCAGGTGGCACAGCCGCTCGGCGGCGGCCTGGTGGTCGCGCAGCATGCCCAGGTACCAGTGCGAGGTGCCCAGCGCGTCGCTGACGCGGCGGAAGGCGAGAAGTCCGGCGTCGGGGTCCACTCCGTCGGCCAGCCAGCCAAGGAGCACGGGAAGCAGCTGGCGCTGCAGGGCCGCACGCCGGCTCACCCCGGCCGTCAGGGCCTCGATGTGGCGGGTGGCGCCGGCCGCGTCCCGGTAGCCCAGGGCTGCGAGCCGGGCCCGCGCCGCATCCGTGCTGAGGGCTGCGTCCTCGGCGCTCAGGTGTGCGGCCGTGGCCAGGATGGGGCGGTAGAAGATGCGCTCATGCAGGGAGCGCACGGAGCGCTTCACCTTGGCCCAGTCGGCCTCCAGGGACTCGGCGCTGGGGCGTTTGCTGCCGTTGGGGCCCTGCAGCGCCCGGGCCAGGGCACGCAGCTGGGCCGGGGCCGTGGGCATTGCGTGGGTGCGCCGCATGTGGACCAGCTGGATGCGGTGCTCGAGCACGCGCAGGTACGTGTAGTGGTTGAACAGCAGGGCCGCATCCGTGCGGCCAATGAAGCCTGCCTTGGTGAGGGCCTCGATCGCGGCCGTCGTGGCGCGCGGGCGGATGCGCGGATCGCTCTTGCCGTGCACCAACTGGAGCAACTGCACGGTGAATTCCACGTCGCGCAGCCCGCCCTTGCCCAGCTTGATCTGGCGGTCGGCGTCCGCGTCGGGGATGTTGGCGGTGACACGCCGGCGCATGGCCTGGACAGATTCCACGAAGCCGTCCCGTTCGGAGGAGGCCCAGATGAGCGGCGACACGGCCGCCTCGAATTCCTGGCCAAGCTCCGGGTCGCCGGCCACAGTGCGGGCCTTGAGCAGCGCCTGGAATTCCCAGCTCTGCGCCCATCGCTGGTAGTAGGCCAGGTAGGAGTCAAGGGTGCGCACCAGTTGCCCGTCCTTGCCCTCGGGGCGCAGGTTCGCGTCAACCTCCCACAGGCCCGGCTCACGATCCGGGGCGTAGATGGCCCGTGACAGGGCGGAGGCCAGGGCGTTGCCGATGCGGACGGCGCCAGACTCATCGAGGCCGCCGGCTGCCGGGGCATCGGTGTCCAGGGCCACCACGTACATGACATCGACGTCGGAAATGTAGTTCAGTTCCCGTGCCCCGCACTTGCCCATGCCAATCACGGCCAGGCGGACGGCGGCGACGTTTTCGGCACCGGCCGTGGCCCCCACCTCGGCGCGGGCCACGGCCAGGGCGCCATCCAGTGCCGCCCCGGCCAGGTCGGCCAGTTCGGCGCCAACCAGCGGCATGGCGTCCTGGGGCGAGGGCGCGGCCAGGTCGCGCAGCGCCAACTCGCACAGGTGCCGGCGGTACTGGCTGCGCAGCGCCATGCGTGCCTCGGCGCCTGTCAGCTGGGCCACGGGGCGCCCCGACGAGGGGTCCGCTCCGACGGCGCGCAGCAGCGAATCCCGCAGTTCCCCGGCGGTGGCCCAGGCACCGGGTCCCGCGGCCGGGTCCACCACGTCAAGGTTGTGCGGGTGGCGCATGAGGAAGTCCGCCAGGGCCTCGGAGGCGCCCAGCAGGCGGAACAGCGGCGTGTTGGGCACGCGGTCCTCCGTGTCGGGGTCCACGTGGCCCAGCAGGCGCCGGCCCTGGGGGGCGGCGCTGAGCAGCCGGACCAGGGACTGCAGGGCCATGTCCGGGTTGTCGGCCACGGACAGGGCATCCAGCAGTTCAACTGTGTCGAGCCCGGCCAGCTCGGGGAAGCCCAGGAACCTCTCACACATTTCCAGGTCGGAGAATCCGCGGGAGATCAGGGTGCGGGTCAAGGAGCTCATGGCAGGGCTTAGAGCACTCCCAGGTAGCGGTTGATCTCGTAGGGGGTGACCTGGAGCCGGTATTCCTGCCATTCGTCGCGCTTGTTGCGCAGGAAGTTTTCAAACACCTGCTCGCCCAGGACCTGGGCCATGAACTCGGATTCCTCCATCTGGCGGACGGCGTCGTGCAGGCTCGAGGGCAGGGGGTCGTGACCCATGAGCCGGCGCTCTGCGCTGGTCAGCAGGCTGACGTCTTCCACGGCCGCCGGCGGCAGCTCGTAGCCTTCCTCAATGCCCTTCAGCCCGGCCCCGAGAAGCACCGCGTAGGCCAGGTAGGGGTTGGCGGCGGAGTCGATGCCGCGGTATTCCAGGCGGGCGGCCTGGCCCTTGCCGGGCTTGTATAGGGGAACGCGCATGAGGGCCGAGCGGTTGTTGTGCCCCCAGGAGACGTAGCTGGGCGCCTCTCCCCCGCCCCACAGGCGCTTGTAGGAGTTGACGAATTGGTTGGTGACGGCCGTGAATTCGGGGGCGTGCTTGAGAATGCCGGCCATGAACTGGCGGGCGGTCTTGGAGAGCTGGTATTCGGCGCCGGGCTCGTGGAACGCGTTGCTGTCGCCCTCAAACAGGGAGAAGTGGGTGTGCATGCCGGAGCCGGGGTGGTCCGAGAACGGCTTGGGCATGAACGTGGCGTAGGTGCCTTGTTGGATGGCAACCTCGCGGATCACGGTGCGGAACGTCATGATGTTGTCGGCCGTCTGCAGCGCATCGGCGTAGCGCAGGTCAATTTCGTTCTGCCCCGGGCCGCCCTCGTGGTGGCTGAACTCCACGGAGATGCCCACATCCTCGAGCATGGTGACGGCGGTGCGGCGGAAGTCCTGGGCCACGCCGCCGGGCACGTGGTCAAAGTAGCCGGCCTGGTCCACGGGGACGGGGACGCCGTCGGGCCCGGGCTTGTCGGACTTGAGCAGGTAGAACTCAATCTCGGGGTGCGTGTAGCAGGTGAAGCCCATGTCGGCTGCCTTGGCCAGGGTGCGCTTGAGGACGTTGCGGGGGTCCGCTGCGGAGGGTTCGCCGTCGGGCGTCAGGACGTCGCAGAACATGCGCGAGGTCTGCTCTGACTTGCCGTTGCCGCGCCAGGGCAGGATCTGGAAGGTGGACGGGTCGGGCTGGGCCAGCATGTCGGATTCAAAGACCCGTGCCAGGCCCTCAATGGCCGAGCCGTCGAATCCCAGGCCCTCCTCGAAGGCGCCCTCAACCTCGGCGGGGGCCAGCGCAACGGACTTCAGGCTGCCCACCACGTCAGTGAACCAGAGCCGCACAAACCGCACGTCCCGCTCTTCAATGGTGCGCAACACAAATTCCTGCTGACGGTTCATGGACGGCCCTCTTCCTTGTGACATCCCGCTGCTGGCAGCCGGCAGCGGCGGGTTTGCTGGCAGGAGTGTTCCCTGCAGTGATTACTCTACTAACAGCGGGGGCGCGGATGTGCCCCGTTCGCCACATTGCGCCCGCGGGGTCCGGAAAGATCTGTGAACAGTAATAAGCTGGAGCCATGGCACCCATGAGCACCCCAGAGTCCGCTGCGTCCGAACCCGCCGAGGTGGCGGCCCCCTACGGAACGGGAGCGGCCCCGGCCCGAACGGGCGGCGTCCCGGCCACGGCCGCCAAGGTCCGCACCCACCACCTGCAGGCCGCCAAGGCCGCCGGGCAGAAATTCGCCATGCTGACCGCCTACGACCAGTACACGGCGCAGATCTTTGACGAGGCCGGCATTGAGGTGCTCCTGGTGGGCGACTCCGCCTCCAACAACGTGCTGGGCAACGAGACGTCCCTGCCCATCACCCTCGATGAAATGATCATCTTCTCCCGCGCCGTGACGGCCGGCTCCAAGCGCGCCCTCGTCGTGGCTGACCTGCCCTTCGGCAGCTACGAGCAGTCCCCCGCGCAGGCCATCGCCTCCTCGGTGCGCCTCATGAAGGAGGGGCTCGTGCACGCGGTCAAGATGGAGGGCGGCGCCTACTACGCCCCCACCGTCCGCGCCCTGACCCAGGCCGGCATCCCCGTCATGGCACACATCGGCTTCACCCCGCAAAGCGAGCACATGCTCGGCGGCTACCGTGTCCAGGGCCGCGGCGAAATGGCCCAGGCCATGGTTGACGACGCCGTTGCCCTGACGGAGGCCGGCGCGTTCTGCGTGCTGATGGAGATGGTCCCGGCCGAAACAGCCGCTTTGGTGGACGCCGCCATTTCAGTACCCACCGTGGGCATCGGCGCCGGCAACACCACCACGGGCCAGGTCCTGGTGTGGCAGGACATGGCAGGGCTGCGGACCGGCAAGATGGCCAAGTTCGTCAAGCAGTACGCCCAGATGCGCACCATCCTGGCCGACGCCGCCACCGAGTTTGGCGCCGAAGTCCGCTCCGGCGTGTTCCCGGGCCCCGAGCATACGTTCTAGCCAAGGACCCCGGCCCCTGGGCCGGGGTCAGTCTTCGTTGTCCTCTTCGTCCAGGGCGTCGGCGGCCTCGTTGCGCTCGCGCACCCGCGCCAGCGCCTGTTCGGCTTCCTCCCGGGATTCATAGGGGCCGATGAGGGACTTCCAGCCGGACTGGGCATCCTTCTCCACCTCATGGGTTTCCACGTTGTACCAGTACTGCGCCATGTCGGCCTCCAGATGTGAGCGGGCGGATCTAACGGACTCCTGCCATCATAGGCCGCGGCCAAAAACTTATAGGATGGTGCCATGTCTTCCACAGCCACCACTGCCCCGATCGGCAAGCTCGTCCCCGGAACCATCAGCGGCGAGCTGCCGGTTCCGTTCTCCATCCCCCGCCCCGAATACGTGGGCAAGGCCGGCCCCGCGCCGTTCAAGGGTTCCGAGGTCAAGGACGCAGAGACGCTGGAAAAGATCCGCATCTCCGCCAAAATCGCCGCCCAGGCGATTGTCGAAGTGGGCAGGCACATTGTTCCCGGCGTCACCACCGACGCACTGGACCGGATCGGCCACGAGTTCCTGCTGGACCACAAGGCCTACCCCTCAACGCTGGGCTACCGCGGCTTCCCGAAGTCCCTGTGCTCCTCGATCAATGAGGTCATCTGCCACGGCATCCCGGACACCACAGTGGTTGAAGACGGCGACATCATCAACATCGACATCACGGCGTTCAAAAACGGTGTGCACGGCGACACGAACTGGACGTTCACCGTGGGCGACGTCGACGAGGAATCCCGCCTGCTGGTGGAGCGCACCCAGGAATCGCTGAACCGTGCCATCCGGGCCGTGGCCCCGGGCCGGGAAATCAACATCATCGGCCGGGCCATCGAGTCCTACGCCAAGCGTTTTGGCTACGGCGTGGTGCGCGACTTCACCGGCCATGGCGTGGGCGAAGCGTTCCACACCGGGCTGATTATTCCGCATTATGACGCCGCGCCGGCCTACAACACTGTGTTGGAGGAGGGGATGGTGTTTACCATTGAACCCATGCTCACGCTGGGCACGATTGACTGGGACATGTGGGCCGATGACTGGACGGTTGTCACCCGCGACCGCAAGCGCACGGCGCAGTTCGAACACACCATGGTGGTCACCGCCACGGGCGCCGAAGTCCTCACGCTTCCGTAACTTTCCCCGCGCGAAGGCCCGCCAGGGCAGCCGCGTGCCGCGACACCCCTGCACCTGACAGTTCCCTACCCCTGGAGTACGCATGTCCAAGAAGCACTCACCCAAGACGACCGTCATCGGCATCGACATTGGCGGCACCGGCATCAAGGGCGGCATCGTCGACCTCGAGAGCGGCCAGGTCGTGGGCGAACGCTTCCGGATCCCCACCCCCACCCCCTCCACGCCGCAAAACGTGGCCAAGGTGGTCAAGGAGATCGTGGACGAGCTCTCCGGCCGCGAGCATGCGCCGGCCAAGGACGCCCCCGTGGGCATCACCTTCCCGGCCATCATCGCCCACGGCGTCTCCCTCTCGGCTGCCAACGTGGACCAGTCCTGGATCAACGCCGACGTGGACCACATCTTCTCCAGGGAACTGGGCCGCGATGTCCAGGTCATGAACGACGCCGACGCCGCCGGCCTCGCCGAGGCCCGCTACGGCGCCGGCAAGGACGTCAAGGGCACCGTCCTGGTCATCACTTTGGGCACCGGCATCGGTTCGGCCTTCATCTTCAACGGCAAGCTCATCCCCAACGTGGAACTGGGCCACCTGGAACTCGACGGCCACGACGCCGAAACGAAGGCCTCCGCCAGCGCACGCGAACGCGACGACATCAGCTGGGACGAGTACGCCGTGCGCCTGCAGCGCTACTTCTCCCACGTGGAATTCCTGTTCTCCCCCGAACTGTTCATCATCGGCGGCGGCATCTCCAAGCGCAGCGAAGACTACCTGCCGCAGCTGGACCTGCGCACCAAGATCATCCCGGCCGAACTGGCCAACAACGCCGGCATCGTCGGCGGCGCCCTCCAGGCAGCCGTCCACTTCAAGATCACCAAGTAGCCCACCATGGACGGCCGGCACGACGTTGCCATTGTGACCGGGGCAAGCCGGGGCATAGGTGCCGCGACGGCCGTCCTGGCCGCCCGGGCAGGGCGTGCCGTGGTGGTCAACTACTCGCAGGACGCCGACGGCGCCGCCGCCGTTGTCCAGGAGATTGAGGGCCTGGGCGGCAGGGCACTGGCCGTGCAGGCCGATGTGTCCGACCCCAACGCCGTGCGGGCGCTTTTCGACGCCGCCGCCACGCTGGGGCCCGTGCGCGCCGTCGTCAACAATGCCGGCATCACGGGTGACTTGATCGGGCCGCTCGTGGACGTCCCGGCCGAAACTGTCAGGCGCGTGCTGGACGTCAACGTGGCCGGCGCCATCTACATGTGCCAGGAGGCACAGCGGCGCATGTCCACGGCAACGGGCGGGGACGGCGGCAGCATCGTCAACATCTCCTCAACCGCCGTCAAGGCCGGCTCCCCCGGCACCTGGGTGCACTATGCCGCATCCAAGGGCGCACTCGACGTGCTGACCATTGGCTTTGCCACCGAGGCGGCGGCACACGGCATCCGCGTCAACGCAGTATCCCCCGGCAGCACCAACACGGGTTTGCACGCCGCGGCAGGCATGCCGGACCGGGTGGAGCGCCTGAACCACCTGATCCCCATGGGACGCGGCGGCGAGCCGGAGGAGGTTGCCGCGGCGGTGCTGTGGCTCCTCGGCCCGGAGGCCTCCTATGTCACGGGCGCCATCCTGCCCGTTGCCGGCGGCCGCTAAGGGCAGCCAACAGCGGCAAACATCACGCCCGGCGCCCCCTGCATGGCCCTTTTGTCAGCTGCCTGCGGCCGCGCTTCGGCCGGCCGGCTGCTGCTGGGCCTCGCTGCGCAACTGCGCAATGGAAGCCTCAAAGTCCTCCAGCGATTCAAAGGCCTGGTACACGCTGGCAAAGCGCAGGTACGCCACGAGGTCCAGTCGGCGCAGCGGCGCAAGGATGGCCAGGCCGACGTCGTTCGCGTCAATTTCCGCAGCCCCGCTGGCGCGGATGGATTCCTCGACTTCCTGCGCCAGCATGGCGAGGTCGTCGTCGGTGACGGGGCGGCCCTGGCAGGCCTTGCGCACGCCGCTGATGACCTTGCTGCGGCTGAACGGCTCGGCCACCCCTGAGCGCTTGGTCACGGAGAGGCTGGCGGTTTCCATGGTGCTGAAGCGGCGGCCGCACTCGGTGCATTGCCGGCGGCGCCGGATGGAGGATCCGTCGTCGGAGAGACGGGAGTCCACCACCCTGGAGTCAGGATTGCGGCAAAACGGGCAGTACATGCGTTTTCCTTCGGCTCATGGTGTGTCCCAGTCTAGGTCCGGGCCCAGGCTAATGACAATCGTGTAAGTATCGTGCGCGCAGGGCGCCGCGCCTGGCCGGCGACTAGGCGAAACGGACGGCGACGGCGTCACCGTGCGCCGGCAGGCCCTCGGCCTTGGACAGCGTGATGACGTGCCCGGCAACTTCCGCAAGTGCATCCTTGGAGTAGTTGATGACCTGCACGGCACGCAGGAACGTTGTGACGTTCAGTCCCGAGGAGAATGCCGCGGTGCCGCTCGTGGGGAGCACGTGGTTTGAACCTGCGCAGTAGTCGCCCAGGCTGACGGGGCTGTAGTCCCCCACAAAGATGGCGCCGGCGCTCGTGATGCGCGCAGCCACCCCGGCGGCGTCCTCGGTCACGACCTCCAGGTGTTCGGCCGCGTAGGCGTTGCACACCTGGACGCCCTGGTCCATGCCGTCCACCAGCACGATGCCGGACTGGGGCCCGGCCAGAGCCGTCTCCACCCGTTCGCGGTGCCGGGTCAGGGCCACCTGGCGCAGCAGTTCACGGTCGACGGCGTCAGCCAGTGCCGGTGAATCCGTCACCAGCACGGAGGCGGCGTTGGGGTCGTGCTCGGCCTGGCTGATGAGGTCGGCTGCCACGAACACGGGGTTGGCGGTGTGGTCTGCCAGCACGGCAATTTCGGTGGCGCCGGCCTCCGAGTCGATGCCCACCACGCCCTTGACCAGGCGCTTGGCGGTGGCGACAAAGATGTTGCCGGGGCCGGTGACAACGTCGACGGGCTCAATGGCCCCGCCTTCGCCGTTGGCGCTGCTGCCTGCGGCAACACCGTGTGCAAAGGCCGCGATGGCCTGCGCCCCGCCCATGGCGTAGACCTCATCAATGCCCAGCAGCGCGGCGGCGGCCAGGACGGTCAGGTCCGGCAGACCGCCGTTTTCCTTCTGCGGCGGGGAGGCCAGGGCCACGGAGCCAACGCCGGCGGCCAGGGCGGGCACCACGTTCATGACAACGGACGAAGGGTAGGCGGCAAGGCCACCGGGCACATACAGTCCCACACGGCGCACGGGCAGCCAGTGTGAGGAGACCACGGCGCCGCTGGCCACGGGGAAGTCAACATTGGCGGGCTTTTGTGCCTGGGCGAAGGCAGAGGCGCGTGCGATGGATTCCTCGAGGGCGGCCCGCACGGCCGGGTCAAGGTTTTCCAGGGCCTCGGCGAGTGCTGCGGCGGGGATCCGAGGGTGTTCCTGGGCGACGCCGTCGAACTTTTCGGCGAGCTCGGACAGGGCCGCGTGGCCGCGGAGCCTGACGTCGGCAATGATGGCGTGCACGGCGTCCTCGGCCGTGGTGACCGTCGAGTGGGCAGTGCGCGGCACGGCCACCTTCAGCTCGGCAAGGCTGAGTGCCTGCCCGCGCAGGTCCGTGCGGCGCAACATGGCCGGGGCTGTGCCGGTTCCGGCGGGGCTGCTGGACGTGGGGATCTCTTCGTAGCTCACAGAACTTGAGTTTACCCGTTGCACAGCACCATGGCGTTCAGTGCGGCGGCTCAGTCGGCCGCAGGCTCCTGTGCCACGCGGGGCGCTGTCGCCGCCGGCACAAACGAGTACGAGATGAGAGACCAGGCGAAGACCACTACTGAGCTCGCCAGCGGCCAGAGCAGCAAGATGGAGCCGGAGCGCAGCGAGAAGACCATGCTGGGGCTGGCCATGTCGGCAGGCGGCTTGTGGAAGAGGTCGCCTGCGAAGACGCCTGTGCGCCACGCAATCACGGCCCCCGCCGCGCCTGCCACCGCCAGGACAACCGCAATGAGGGGCGACTGTGCCGAGCCACCCATGCGGGTGCGGCGGCGGCCGCCCATGGCCAGGACAGCGGAAATGATGCCGCCGGCCACGAGCAGGATGGCCAGCACGGCGTCACGGGCGAACCAGGTGGCATGGTCGGTGCTGTCCCCGTGGAAGGCGCCGCCCGGGGCGATGAGCCACCACAGCACGCCGGCCGCGGCCCCCGCCGCTGCGCAGAAGCCAAGCCAGCGGCGCCACAGGGCCGCCGTGCCCTGGGCCAGGGCTGCGGCCCGGCCGCGGCGGGGACCGCGGGCGTCGCGGCGCGCCAACACGGCAGGCACCGGGCTTGCGGGCACCGGGGCAGGCAGTGCGGCAGTTGCTGCCTGGGGTTCTTCAGTCATGGTTCAACCGTATCCTGCCCGGGGGCCCGCTCAGCCCTCAAGGCATGTGGGTCCGAGGAGAACCTTCAGGTCGCCAAACAATGCCGGGGTGGGGTTGACCCTGTGGTGCAGCGGCAGTTTCATGACCTTCACGGCCCGGCTGCCGGCCAGGTGCATCTTGACCTCGGTGTTGCCGCGGTGGTCGCCCAGGACCTGCTTGAGCGCAGTCAGCACGGCCTCGTTGGCCTTGTGCTCGGGCATGGAGATGACAAGGGGTCCGGACATGCCTTCGCTGAGGTCGGGGACGGAGAGCTCCATGGCGTTGAGGGTGATGGCGCCGTCGTCCCGCTTTTGCAGCCTGCCCTTGACCACCACGATCAGGTCCTCGGCCAGCACGTTGGCGATGGGGCCGTAGGTCTGGCCGAAGAACATGACCTCGATGGAGCCGCCCAGGTCCTCGACCTCGCAGCGGGCGTAGGGGTTGCCGCTGCTCTTGGCGATGCGGCGCTGCAGGTTGGTGATCATGCCGGAAATCGTGATGATGTGCCCGTCCTGCGGGCCGTCGTCGCCCAGCACCTGCGTGATGGACAGGTCGGCGTTCTGGCTCAGGATGCCTTCCAGGCCGCGCAGCGGGTGGTCGGAGACGTACAGGCCCAGCATGTCGCGCTCAAACGCGAGCTTGTCCTTCTTCTCCCACTCGGGCAGGTCGGGGATTTCGGTGGTCAGCGCCGATTCCGGCTCGGCATCCCCGCCCAGGCCGGCAAAGAGGTCAAACTGGCCCACCGCCTCATTGCGCTTGATGGTGATGACGGAGTCCACGGCCTCTTCGTGGATCATGGCCAGGGCGCGCCGGGCGTGGCCCAGCGAGTCAAAGGCGCCTGCCTTGATGAGCGATTCAATGGTGCGCTTGTTGCACACCACGGCCGGGACCTTCATGAGGAAGTCGGAGAAGTTCTCGAAGTTGCCGCGCTCCACGCGCGATTCCACCAAGCCGTTGACAACGTTGGCGCCCACGTTGCGGATGGCGCCCATGCCGAAGCGGATGTCGTTGCCCACGGGGGTGAAGTTGAGGGCAGATTCGTTGACGTCGGGGGCCAGGACCGTGATGCCCATGCGGCGGCATTCGTTCAGGTACAGGGCCAGCTTGTCCTTGTCGTCGCCCACGCTGGTGAGCAGCGCGGCCATGTATTCGGCCGGGTGGTGGGCCTTGAGGTAGGCGGTCCAGTAGCTGATGACGCCGTAGGCGGCCGAGTGGGCCTTGTTGAAGGCGTAGTCGGAGAACGGCAGCAGGATGGCCCACAGGGTCTTGACGGCCTCGTCGGTGTAGCCGTTGTCCAGCATGCCCTGGTGGAAGCCCTCATACTGCTTGTCCAGCTCGGACTTCTTCTTCTTGCCCATGGCACGGCGCAGGATGTCGGCGCGGCCCAGCGAGTAGCCGGCCAGCTTCTGCGCGATGGACATGACCTGCTCCTGGTACACGATCAGCCCGTAGGTGCCGCCCAGGATTTCCGCGAGTGGTTCCTCCAGCGTGGGGTGGATGGGGGTGATGGGCTGGAGCCCGTTCTTGCGCAGAGCGTAGTTGGTGTGCGAATCGGCACCCATGGGGCCCGGGCGGTAAAGCGCCAGGACGGCGGAAATGTCCTCGAAGTTGTCGGGGCGCATGAGCTTCAGGAGCGAGCGCATGGGCCCGCCGTCGAGCTGGAACACGCCCAGCGTGTCGCCGCGGGCCATGAGCTCGTAGGAGGCGACGTCGTCGTACTCCAAACCTTCAAGGTCAAGGTCAAAGCCCTTGTTGGCCTTGATGTTCTCCAGGGCATCGGTGATGATCGTGAGGTTTCGCAACCCCAAAAAGTCCATCTTGATCAGGCCAAGGCCCTCGGAGGTGGGGTAGTCGAACTGGGTGATGACCTGCCCGTCCTGGATGCGGCGCATGATCGGGATGACGTCGATGATGGGGTCCGAGGACATGATGACGCCGGCCGCGTGCACGCCCCACTGGCGCTTGAGCCCCTCCAGGCCCTTGGACAGTTCAAAGACCTTGGCCGCTTCGGGATCCGTGTTGATCAGGTTGCGGAAATCCCCGGCCTCGCCGTAACGCTTGGCCTCGGGGTTTTCAATGTCATTGAGCGCAATGTCCTTGGCCATGACGGCAGGCGGCAGCGCCTTGGTCAACATTTCGCCCATGCTGAAGGGGTGCCCCAGCACGCGGGAGGAGTCCTTCAACGCCTGCTTGGTCTTGATGCTGCCGTAGGTCACGATCATGGCGACTCGCTCGTCACCGTACTTCTCGGTCACATACTTGATCACCTCATGGCGGCGGCGATCATCGAAGTCCACGTCAAAGTCAGGCATGGATACACGTTCCGGGTTCAGGAACCGCTCAAAGATCAGGCCGTGGCGCAACGGGTCAAGGTCGGTGATGCGCATGGCGTAGGCCACCATGGAGCCGGCACCTGAACCACGGCCCGGGCCCACGCGGATGCCGTTGTCCTTGGACCAGTTGATGAAGTCGGCCACCACCAGGAAGTAGCCGGGGAAGCCCATCTTGATGATGACATCAAGCTCGTAGTCGGCCTGCTTGCGGACCGCGTCCGGGATGCCGCCCGCGTAGCGGTACTTGAGTCCTGCGTCGACCTCCTTGACCAGCCAGGAGGTCTCGTCCTCCCCTGGCGGGCAAGGGAACTTGGGCATGTAGTTGGCGTTGGTGTTGAAGGAGACGTCGCAGCGCTCGGCGATGAGCAGCGTGTTGTCGCAGGCCTCGGGCAGTTCGGAGAAGAGCTGGCGCATCTCGGCCGGGGACTTCAGGTAGTAGCCGCTGCCACTGAAGGCAAAGCGCTTGCCGCCCTCGTCGTAGGTGGGCTCGGTCAGGGTGGAGGCTGACTGCAGGGCCAGCAGGGCCTCGTGCGCTTTCGCATCGTGCTCGTGCGTGTAGTGGAGGTCGTTCGTGGCCACGAGCGGGATCTGCAGGTCCTTGGCCAGGCGCAGCAGGTCCTTCGTGACGCGGCGTTCAATGTCGAGCCCGTGGTCCATGAGCTCGCAGAAGTAATTCTCTTTGCCGAAGATGTCCTGGAACTCGGCGGCGGCAGCCCTGGCCTCGTTGTACTGGCCCAGGCGGAGCCTTGTCTGCACCTCGCCGGAGGGGCAGCCGGTGGTGGCGATGAGGCCCGTGTGGTACTCGTTGAGCAGCTCGCGGTCCAGGCGCGGGTACTTGCCCATGGGCGAATCCAGGGAGCCCAGCGAGGATGCCCTGAACAAGTTGCGCATGCCCTGGTTGTTGTAGCTCAGCAGGGTCATGTGCGTGTAGAAACCACCGCCGGAGACGTCGTCCTTCTTCTGCGACTCGTCCGTGCGCCACTTGACCCTGGACTTGTCGGTGCGGGCCGTGCCGGGGGTGACGTATGCCTCGACGCCGATGATGGGCTTGATGCCGGCGTCGGTGGCCTTCTTCCAGAAGTCAAAGGCGCCGAACAGGTAGCCGTGGTCGGTGGTGGCCAGGGCCGGCATTTCAAGGCGCTTGGCCTCGTCAAACAGTTCGGTCAGGCGCGCCGCACCGTCCAGCATGGAGTATTCGGTGTGCGTATGGAGATGGACAAAACTGTCAGTCGATGAGCTAGCCACCGAACCATTCTAGTGCCATAGACCGAGCCCCGCCCGGCCACCCAAAGCCACCGCATACGTTCCCGCTTTGCGCACATGTCCGGACATGCGCGCAAAGCGGGAACGTACGCGACGGACCGCTGTCGGCAGACGCGTGGGGCTGCTAGTGCTCGCCGCGGAGGTGGTCCAGGGCGTAGTTCAGGTCCTGCGGGTACGGGCTGGTGACCATGACCGGCTCGCCCGAGGACGGGTGCGTGAAGCCGAGCTTGTGCGCATGCAGCCACTGCCGGGTCAGGCCCAGCTCCGCGGCCAGGGCCGGGTCGGCACCGTAGGTCAGGTCTCCGGCGCAGGGGTGGCGGAGGGCGGAGAAATGGACGCGGATCTGGTGGGTGCGCCCGGTTTCCAGGTGCACCTCCACGAGGGCGGCCTTGCCGAACGCCTCAAGCACCTCGTAGTGCGTGATGGATGGCCGGCCGCCTTCGAGCACGGCGAAGCGCCAGTCGTGGCCGGGGTGGCGGCCGATCGGCGCGTCAATGGTTCCCTGCAGGGGGTCAGGCAGTCCCTGGACCACGGCGTGGTAGATCTTTTCCACCGTGCGGTCGCGGAAGGCCTGTTTCAGCACCGTGTAGGCGTGCTCGGTCTTGGCCACGACCATGGCACCGGAGGTGCCCACGTCCAGGCGGTGCACAATGCCCACACGTTCCTGTGCGCCGGATGTGGAGATGCGGAAGCCTGCGGCGGCGAGCCCGCCCACCACGGTGGGGCCCACCCAGCCGGGTGAGGGGTGTGCGGCCACGCCCACGGGCTTGTCCACCACCACAAAGTCGTCGTCGTCCAGCAGGATCTCCAGGCCTTCAACCGGCTCCACAACCACCTGGAGGGGGTCGCGGCGTTCGGGGATGGTCACCTGGATGCTGGCGCCGGCACGGAACTTCTCGCTCTTGCCCAGCACGGAACCGTCCTGAAGCACATTGCCTTCGCTGCACAAAAGGGCCGCGGCGGAACGGGAGATGCCCAGCAGGGCCGCCAGCCCGGCGTCGGCCCGGCTTCCGGCCACATCTTCGGGAACGTTGAAGGTCTCAGTCATTGCCGGCACCCTTTTCCTTACCGGCCGGGGTGTCCACGGCCTCGGTTTCCTTGCCGGTGGAGCGCTTTCCGTCCATGCCGATGCCCAGCAGCGTCAGGATGCAGATGGTGATGACCCCGCCCACCACGGCCATGTCGGCCATGTTGAAGATGGCGAAGTTGGGGAAGGAGATGAAGTCCACCACGTGGCCCATGCCGAACGACGGCGGCCGGAACAGCCTGTCGGTCAGGTTGCCCAGGGCGCCGCCCAGGACCAGGCCGAGGCCGATGGCCCACCAGGCCGAGCCAATCTTGCGGGCCATGGCCACAATGGCCACCGCCACGGCGGCCATGATGATGGTGAAGACCCAGGTGAAGTTCTCGCCAATGGAGAACGCCGCGCCGGAGTTCAGGATGTGGTACCACTGCAGCACGCCGGGGATGACCGGGGTTTGTTGGCCCAGTTCCATGGTGGAGGTGACCCACCACTTGGTGAGCTGGTCGCAGGTGTAGGCAAAGGCGGCCAGGCCAAGCAGCAGCCAAATGAAGGCGCGGCGGCGGGTTGCGGGTGCCGCCGCCGGGGACGGCATGGAGTTTTCGCTCATGGTGCTTTCGTTTGTTCTGGGCATTGGTTTCCCTCAATCATAGGCGTCGGCGGAACGGCGCCCATGCAAAAAGCCGGCGGCACAAGTTTCCTTGTGCCGCCGGCTTTCATGCGAAAAGTGACTTAGGAGTCTGCGTTGCTCTCCGTGAAGTCCGGTGCCGCCACTGAACCGCGGGCATCCAGGTCGCGCAGCTGGCCTTCAATGTAGGCCTTCAGGCGTGAGCGGTAGTCGCGCTCGAAGCCGCGCAGCTGCTCCACCTTGCGCTCCAGCACGGACCGCTGCTGCTCCAGGGCACCGAGCGTCTTGCGGCTCTTCTCCTGGGCGTCGTTGACCAGCGTGCTGGCCTCGATCTGTGCTTCGGCAATGATCTTGTCGCGCTGCTCAACACCTGCATTGACGTACTCGTCGTGCAGGCGCTGGGCCAGGGCGATGACGCCGGTGGCCGATTCTGCCGAGTTGGCTGCCGGGGCAGGTGCCGCAACGGCGGCCGGGGCCACGGGAGCGGGAGCTTCCACAACAACGGGCTCGGGCGCCTTGACGGCTTCCTTGACCTTGGGCTCGGGCTCCTTGACGGGCTCCTCGACCTTTGCTTCCTTGACGGGCAGCGGTGCTGCCTGAACGGGAACAGCAGCGGTTCCGGAGGAGGCATCGGCGAGCTG
This sequence comes from Arthrobacter sp. HY1533, assembly GCF_027568515.1. GTDB lineage: Bacteria > Actinomycetota > Actinomycetes > Actinomycetales > Micrococcaceae > Specibacter. The sequence goes on from NZ_JANKZF010000001.1 coordinate 500,186, forward strand.
CTTGCGCAGGTCATCGTTCTCCTGGTGGAGCCGGCGGAGTTCTACGACGATCTCGTCAAGAAAATCGTCGACTTCGTCCTGGTCATAGCCTTCGCGGAACTTGGTCGGCTGGAACCGCTTGTTGACAACGTCTTCTGGCGTAAGCGCCATCTAGTCACCTCATTGGTTTGAGTGAGTCTGAAACCGGCCCAATGCCAATCCGACTTCGGTACCGAATACAAATCAGGAGATCTGCACTGGGGGTCTATCGTTTTTTACAATATAACTTTTCGCCGTTGAAAACGAACGACGCGGCGCTAAAGCGCAAAACTTTTTGTGAGGCTCATCCCAATGCCCACGGCAACTATCAACAACAGAAAGCCAATGTCAAGGGCCATGGAGCCGATCCGCAGCGGGGGGATCATGGCACGCAGCTTGCGCAACGGCGGGTCGGTGAGCCGGTAGACCAGGGAGGCCCCCAGCAATGCGGCACCCTTGGGCCGCCAGTCGCGGGCAAACACCTGGATCCAGTCAAAGACCATCCGCAGCAGGAGCGCCAAAAAGTACAGCAGGAGCAGAAGGTACAGGAGGGCAAAAACTATTTTCACGCGGGCGCACACATTCCTGGGTTCGGGAAAGAAAAAAAGCTTGACTCAACAATAGACCAGCACGGCGCGAGCCGCCCTGCGCCGGATTTTCCCCGGCACCCCGTACAACGCACTGCCCGGGCACTTTGTGCCCGGGCAGTGGAAAAAGTTGGGGATGGTTGCGGCAATCTCAGCTCTGGTTGAAGAAGGCTGCCTGCGTGTCGGAGATCTTCTTGTCGTCGCCCAGCACCTCGATGTAGGACGGGGAGAGCAGGAACACCTTGTTGGTGACGCGCTCAATCGAGCCGCGCAGCCCAAAGACCAGGCCGGCAGAGAAGTCCACCAGGCGCTTGGCGTCGGCTTCACCCATGTCCGTGACGTTCATGATGACGGGGATGCCGTCGCGGAAGCTCTCACCAATGATCTTGGCATCGTTGTAGGAGCGGGGGTGGACGGTGGTGATCTGACGCAAACTTTCAGCCTCTTCCCTTTTTTGAGCGGCACGCTTGATGGGGGTCACGGGAGCGCGGTATTCCTCGTCGCCGGCCTTGGGCGCGGCTGCCTCGGGAGCCGGGGCCGGTGCGGGGGCGCTTTCGCGCTCGAGGGGCTCGGCGTACTCCTCGTCCCTCGGCAATGACGGAGCATGCTCTGCGTCATAGTGCTCGTCACCGTCGGCGAGCCCAAGAAAGATCATTGTCTTGCGCATTGCGCCAGCCATGGTTGCTCCTCATTAGTCTGCAAAGCACAGATCTCGTTGTCCGGTACGTTTTGCGTAACAATTGCGTTGTTTCCAACACTCAAAACGCTACAGCACGCCAGGACGCGGGCCGAGTATATCGGAACCGACACGCAGGTGTGTCGCCCCGGCGGCGATTGCCGCCTCCAAATCGTGGCTCATGCCGGCCGAAATTGCCCGTGCGCCGGGGTGTGTGAGCGCCAGGGCGGCCGATTGGGCCGCGAGCATCTCGAAGGCAGGTTCGGGCGCGGCGCCCAGGGGTGCCACGGCCATGAGCCCGGCCAGTTCGAGCCCTGCCGTGCCGGCAACGAGGTCCGCAAGCCTGGCAATGCCCGACGGCGCGACCCCTCCCCTGCCGCCTGGGGCCGCAGCCGGGGCGTCGCCGGGGACGGCGCTGCTCAGGTCCACCTGGATGTAGCACAACAGATCCGCACGGCCGGTTTCCTGCTGCCGGGCTTCCATGGCACGGCCCAGGGCCGTGGCCAGGGAGGCACGGTCGATCGAGTGGACGGAGTGGGCGTAGGCAGCCACGGACTTGGCCTTGTTGCTCTGCAGCTGGCCGATGAAGTGCCAGCGCAGGGCCTGGTCCGCGACCTCTGCAGCCTTGGCGGCCGCCTCCTGGTCCCGGTTCTCGCCGACGTCGGCAACGCCCAGGCTGCGCAGCCGCAGGACGTCGGCGGCGGGGTGGAACTTGCTGACCACAATGAGGGTGGGCGCCGGGCCGGGGCGCCCGGCAGCGGCGGCGCCGATCCGGCGCTGGACGGCGGCCAGGCGGTGCGCGAGCTGGGCGGTGCGGGGATCCTCAAGCAGGGTCATGGAGTGGGTGCTTTCCGTGGGTTGGTGCTGGTGCGGGAGGCGGCAACGAAACCAATGAAGCGGCCCTCCGCCTCGGCGTCGCGCATGGAGCGGCGGTGCGAGAAGAAGCGCGGGTCCTCCAGTGTGCAGATCCCTGACGGGATTGCCGTGGCCCCGGCGGCCCGCAGCTGGGCCAGCACGGCGGCCGGCAGGTCCAGGGCGGGCGTGCCCCAGGACGTTGTGGCGAAGGACTCAGGGACGCGTGCGGCCACGGCGGCACGCATGGGCTCGGGCACCTCGTAGCAGCGACCGCACACGCTCGGTCCCAGCACGGCCGAGATGTTCCCGGCCCCGGCCGCCTGCATGCGGGCGACAACGGCGGCAATGACACCCTTCTCAACCCCGGGGCGCCCGGCGTGGGCCACGGCCAGGACGGGCTCGCCGGAGGCGGTTTCCCCGGCCAGGACCACGGGCACGCAGTCGGCCACCATGACGGCCAGGCCGGCCGAGGTGCGCGTCTCCCCCACGGCGACCATGGCATCTGCCACCGGGTGGGGGCCGGCCGTTGGCACGCCGTCAACCGTGAAGCCGCCGTCAGTCAGCTCGGCCACAGCGTTGCCGTGGACCTGCTCCATGTAGGCGAGCCGCACGCCGTCGCCGGCATGTCGGGAAATTTCCGCGTCAACGCCGGCCCGGCGGCCCGTGACGGCTGCGGGGTCGTCACCAACGTGAAAGGCCAGGTTGCCTGCTGCGGCGTCGGTGAAGCCCGCCCAGATTCCGGGGCGGAGCTGTTCGGTGGACCACATGCAAAAAACCTGACCATTCATGGTGCCGCCGGCTGTTGCCGGCGGCGGGTGTTGGTGCTTACTTCAGGAAGTCGGGGACGTCCAGGTCATCGGCACGGTGGCCGGTGAGGTCGGGCTCCACGATGGCCGGAAGCTCAACGTCGAAGCCGCCGTCCGCCGGAACCTGGGAGCCGGAGTTCTGGCCCCACTGGTTCAGGTTGGTGACGGATGCCCCTGCGGGGACGGCTGCCGGTGCCGGGGGCACGGAGGCGGCTGCTGCCGGTTCAGGCGCGGACTGCTCGGACTCGGGGGCGTCGAAGCCTGCTGCAATGACCGTGACGCGGACCTCGTCGCCCAGGGCGTCGTCAATGACGGCACCGAAGATGATGTTGGCCTCGGGGTGGGCCACTTCCTGGACCAGGCGGGCAGCCTCGTTGATCTCGAACAGGCCCAGGTCGGAACCACCCTGAACGGACAGGAGGACGCCGTGGGCGCCGTCGATCGAGGCTTCCAGCAGCGGTGAGGCAATGGCCAGCTCGGCAGCCTTCACGGCACGGTCCTCGCCGCGGGCCGAACCGATGCCCATGAGTGCCGAGCCGGCACCCTGCATGACCGACTTGACGTCGGCAAAGTCCAGGTTGATCAGGCCGGGGGTGGTGATGAGGTCCGTGATGCCCTGGACGCCGGACAGCAGCACCTGGTCGGCGGAGCGGAAGGCATCCATGACAGAGACGTTGCGGTCGCTGATGGAGAGCAGGCGGTCGTTGGGGATGACGATGAGCGTGTCAACCTCGTCGCGCAACGCCTCGATGCCGGTGTCGGCGCTTGTGGCGCGGCGGCGGCCCTCGAAGGTGAAGGGGCGGGTGACCACGCCAATGGTCAGGGCGCCCAGGGTGCGGGCAATGCGGGCCACGACGGGCGCGCCGCCGGTGCCGGTGCCGCCACCCTCGCCGGCGGTAACGAAGACCATGTCGGCCCCGCGCAGGACCTCCTCGATCTCCTCTGCGTGGTCCTCGGCAGCCTGGCGTCCCACGTCGGGGTTGGCGCCGGCGCCGAGCCCGCGCGTCAATTCGCGGCCCACGTCGAGCTTGACGTCGGCGTCGCTCATCAACAGCGCCTGGGCGTCTGTGTTGATGGCGATGAATTCGACGCCGCGCAGACCCACGTCAATCATGCGGTTCACTGCATTTACGCCGCCGCCGCCGATGCCGACGACTTTGATGACTGCCAAGTAATTCTGGGGTGCTGCCACGTTACGTGTCCCTTGCTCGTGTGTTGCTTCCAAGATCAAAAACTTTTTCCAGCTGTGCTGCCAAAATGACCGCCCCGCTTCATGGTGCCGGCGTCGATCCTGGAACAACCCTGAAGTGGTGCTTGAAACTTTGTAGCTTAACCTTCAACTTGAAGGTTATAGTTATGTCAACCAACTCTTGTCAGTGACGCTATGGTGCATCGGTGCCGCATGCAATTACCGCTGCCGCGTGTCGCGGCAATCCCGTAATAAATATCGCTGTTTTCCCCAGTGTGCCACCGTATCACCGAGTGACGGGGTGCCGCGGCGCACTGACGTCGAACACCTGTGCGGGGACCGGTACCGGCTTGCCGGGCTCGGGCGTGGGCGGCGGCGCATTGAGCAGGGCCTGGAGCACCTGGGCCTTGAGCTCCATGTCGCTGGCATTGCCCCAGATGACGCTCCGGCCGTCTTCCAGCTTGAGTTCGACGGCGTCGGGAGACTTGGCCGTGGCATTCGCCAGCTGCGCCAGGATGGCCTGCGGCAGGTTGGCCAACACGGCTGTCATGGCCACGAAGGTGTCCTGCCCAATGGCAGCCTTGCCACCGTCGATCAGCGGCAGCGCAACAGAGGCCGGATCCGCCGTGGATCCCAGTTGAACCCCGTCAGGGTCCACCAGCAGGTATTCCCCGCCGTTCTTGAGCAGGGCCACCGGGACGCGCTCCACAAGGTGGACCACAAGGGTCGACGGCGGCCGCGCCTCGATGCGCGCACCCTTGACCTGGATGACAGGTTCCAGCAGCGAGCTGACCTGCGCGCCTGTCACCTGCGGCAGCGGCTTGCCCATGACGGGGGCCAGCGCCTTGTTCAGGGTCTCAGGTGCCACGAGCTTGTTGCCCTCAAACACCACCGTCTTGACGGCCAGGGCCGGGGAAAAGAGAGCCACCGCCATGACAATCGCCAGCACGGCGGCCACGCCGGCCGCCGCCAGCAGCACGGTGCGCCTGCGGCGCTTGAATTCGGGCATGGGGAAGGCCAGCACCTGGGCGCCGACATCGGGACTGTTTTTTGCCGCCCCGGATTCCGGAACGCCTGCCTTCTTGCCGGCCGGCAACTTCCAGCGCGGCGCCTTGGACTCCTTGGGCTCCTTGGACTTGGCTTCCTTGGGCGCCTTGGCTTCCTTGGCCTTGGGCACGGCCGGGCCGGGGTCGCCGACGGGGACCACTGACACCTTTGAGCTGGTGGCAAGCACGGCGCCCGCCGGCTCCCCGGCCGGCACTGCCCCGGGTTCCACGGCGTCGGGCTCCGCCTTTGTCCCGGCGGGCGCGGCCGTGCCCGGCCGTGTCCTGATGACGCGCGGCCGGCGCGGCTCAGCCATGGGTGCCGCCTGTCGCGGGGGCGCCTGTCTGCAGCGCGGCGACAAGTGCCGGCCCGAAGTCGGTGACGTCCCCTGCACCGACGGTGAGCACGATGTCGCCCCGCTGGGCGAGGGCGGCCAGGCGCTGCACGGCGGCGGCGCTGTCCGGGGCGTAGCCGAACGGCTTGTTCAGGGCCCTGGTGATGAGTTCGCTCGTGACGCCGGGGACCGGGTCTTCGCGGGCCGGGTAGATGTCCAGCACGGCGACGGTGTCCGCGAGGTCCAGGGCCTGGGCAAATTCGTCGGCAAACTCGGCCGTGCGGGAAAACAGGTGCGGCTGGAACAAGACGTGGACCTTGTGAGTCCCGGCCACGGTGCGCGCAGCCTTTAGCGCTGCGGTGACTTCTGTGGGGTGGTGCGCGTAGTCGTCGTAGACGGCAACGCCCCTGCCCTCCCCCTTGGCCTCGAAGCGGCGGGCGGCGCCGCTGAAGGTGCCAAGGCCGGCCAGGGCGGCGTCGACGTCCACGCCCAGCGCCACGGCAACTCCGATGGCGGCGGCGGCATTGCTGAGGTTGTGGTTGCCGGGGACCGCCAGCTTCAGTTCACGCTGCACGTCCACCTCCCCCGGGACCAGGCCGGCCCGCAGCACAAGGCCTGCGGTGGTGTGCAGCCCGTCGTTGGTGCCGGGCAGGAGCCGGATGTCGGCCCCTTCCGCAAAACCGTACAGCAGGCACCGGGTGCCTGCCGCGGCGGCCTGGGCTGCCAGGGCGGCCGATCCGGCGTCGTCGGCGCAGGCCACGAGCGTGCCGTCCGCCGGCAGCAGCGCGGCAAACTTTTCAAAGGCGGCGAACACGGCCTCTGCTGTGCCGTAGTGGTCCAGGTGGTCGGCCTCGAGGTTGGTCACCACGGCCACCCCGGGCCGGTAGTTCAGGAAGGAGGCGTCAGATTCGTCGGCCTCGGCCACGAAGACGCCGGCCGATCCGTGGCCGGCATTGACGCCCAGGCCCTGGACGGTGCCGCCCACGGCGAAGGAGGCATCCACGCCGGCCGCCTTGAGCATCACCGTGACCATGGAGGTGGTGGTGGTCTTGCCGTGCGTTCCGGCCACGGCAACCACGGTGTCCGTGGACATGGCCGCGGCCAGTGCCTGGGAGCGGTGCAGCACGCGCAGGCCCGCCGCGCGGGCGGCGGCAAGCTCGGGGTTGCTTTCGCGGATTGCGGTGGAGACAACCACTGTGTTGGCGCCGGCCACATTGGCGGCCTGTTGGCCGATGTGCACCGTGGCGCCGAGTGCGCCCAGCTGGGCCAGCTCGGCGGAGTCCCTGGCGTCCGAGCCGCTCACGGGAACCCCCTGCCCCAGCATGATGCGGGCAATGGCCGACATCCCGGCGCCGCCCATGCCGATGAAGTGCACGTGCCCCAGTTCGGCCAGGGTGGGTGGCAGGTACGGTTCGGGGCGCTGGGTGTCCATGGCGTTCACTTGCTTCCTGCTTCCAAAACCATCTCGGCCATGCTCTCGGCGGCGTCACGGATGCCGTGGTCTGCGGCCGCTGCGCCCATCCGGGCCAGGCGGGGTGCGTCCTGGCACAGCGGCACCAGGTTTTGCTCTATCCAGGCGGAGTCGAGCGAGGCGTCAGGCACGAGCAGTGCGGCGTCGGCGGCAACGAGCTCGGCGGCATTGCGGGCTTGCTCGCCATTGCCGACCGGCAGCGGCACAAACACGGCGGGAAGTCCCACTGCGGCCACCTCCGACACCGTTCCGGCGCCCGAGCGGCACAACAGCAGGTCGGCGGCGGCGTAGACGTCCTCCATGGCGTCCACATACTCCACCTGCCGGTACAGGGGCCCGGCCAGTGGCTGCCCGCCGGGGCCTTCGACGGTTTTGCCCTTGCCGGTGATGTGCAGGGTCTGGATGCCGGCGGCGGCCAGCGCTGCAACGGCCCCGGCCACGGCCTTGTTCAGGCGCAGTGCGCCGAGTGAGCCGCCTGTGACGATCAGGGTGGGGCGCTCCGCCTCCAGCCCGAGCCGTTCCCGTGCACCGGCGCGTGCGGCAGCGCGGTCCAGGGTGGCAACGGCACGGCGCATGGGCATGCCGACCAGGCGGGCGTTGCGGATTTTCGTGGCGGCAAAGGCCGTGCCCACGTGGTGCGAGTAGCGGGCACCGACCTTGTTGGCCAGGCCGGCCTTGGTGTTGGCTTCGTGGATGACAATGGGCACGCCGAGTGACTTTGCGGCCAGGTACATGGGGGTGCAGACGTAGCCGCCCACGCCCACCAGGGCGTCGGCCTTGGCGTCGAGCAAGATGCCCTTGGCATCGGCCACTGCGCGGCGCATGCGGGAGGGCAGCTTGAGCAGGTCCGCAGATGGGCGCCGGGGCAGCGGGATGCGGTCGATCAGCACCAGCTTGTGGCCCGCGGCGGGGACCAGCGTGGTTTCCAGCCCGTCCTTGGTGCCAATGGCGGTGATGGCGGCTTCCGGGACGCGGTCCAGGACGGCCGCGGCTATGGCCAGCAGGGGGCTCACGTGCCCGGCCGAGCCGCCGCCGGCAAGGACCACCGAGAGGGGCTTGTTTTGGTTCTGCGTCATGAAGTCTTCAGGGCTTTCTCTGGCTCAGTGCGGGAAAAGGAAAGGACAACCCCCAAGGCGGCAAGCACCATGATCAACGAGGTTCCACCGTAGGAAATGAGGGGCAGCGGCACGCCAATGACCGGCAGGAGGCCCACCACCACGGCAATGTTCACCACTGCCTGGCCGATGATCCAGGTCAGGATCATGCCGCACACGATGCGGGAAAAGGGGTCGTTGCGCGAGTTGATGATGCGGAAGATCGCGTAGGCCAAAATGGCGTAGAGCCCCAGAATCACCACGGTGCCCATCAGGCCAAACTCCTCGCCGATGATGGCGAAGATAAAGTCGTTGTGCGCCTCGGGAATCCAGTTCCATTTCTGCCGGCTCTGCCCCAGGCCCACGCCAAACCAGCCGCCGGAGGCCAGCGCGTACATGCCGTTGAGGTACTGGTCGCAGGAGCCGGGGACGCTGCAGTCGCCCAGCCAGCTGGTGATGCGGCTGGTTCGGTTGTCGCTCATGGCCGAAAAAATGTAGGCGACAAGCACGCCGGCGCCCAGGGCCATGGCCAGGAAGCGCTTGGGGACGCTGGCAAAAACCAGGCCCGCCAGGACCATGATGCCCACAATGATGGCGGTGCCAAGGTCGTGTCCGAGAAGGATGAGTGCCAGGATGAGCGCCGCACCGATGCCGACGGGGACAACCACGTGCACGAGTTTGCGCACCAGCCTGCCCTTGGCGGCCAGCACGGCGCCCATCCACACGGCGAGGGCCAGCTTGGCGGTCTCCGAGGGCTGGAACTGGACGCCGCCCAGGGCCAGCCAGTTCTTGTTGCCCTGCACATCCACGCCGAGGGACGTGAGGGTCAGCGCAAGCAGCAGCACGGCGAGGCCGTAGAGGAACGGTGCAATCTTCTTCCAGAACGCCGGGGAGAAGCAGGAGAGCACAAACATCAGGACAAGCCCGATCCCGGCGAAGACTGATTCCTTCAGGAACAGCCCGTAGGGATCCTGTCCCTCGGAAATGGTCTCCGCCGTGGAGGCCGAAAGCACCGTCATGCGCCCGATCAGGGTCAGTGCCACGGCCGTGCCGATGATCCAGTAGTAGGAGGCCGTGGGGCGCCCCACCCTGGCGTAAAACCAGTCGCGCTGCTTCTGGAATGCGCGCCGGCGGCCGGGCGTGGCCGCTTCGGGCGCCGTCGTGGCAGCTTCCACACTTGACTTGGCGGGCGCCTTCCTGGCGGTGGCGCGTCCTGGCTGTGTGGGTGTCCTGGCCACTATGACTCCTTGTTGGCGCTTGCCCGCGATTGAAGCAATTCCCGGACCGCGTCAATGAATGCCTGGCCGCGGTGGGCGTAGGAGACGAATTGGTCCATGGAGGCCGACGCCGGTGCCATCAGCACGGTGTCGCCGTCGCCTGCCAGCGATGCCGCCACCGCGACGGCCTCGGCCATGACGGCGTCCCCGCGCAGTGCAGCTGCGTCCGTGTGCCGGCCACCCTGGGCCCGGGTGGCAACCACCTGGACGCCGGGTGCGTGCCGGGCCAGTGACCCTGCCAGCGCCGAGCTGTCGGCACCGATGAGCACCACTGCCTTGAGCCGGGCCGCATGCTCGCGGACCAGGTCGTCGTAGTCGACGCCCTTGGACAGGCCGCCGGCAATCCAAATGACTGGCTTGAAGGAGGCCAGGGAGGCGGAGGCGGCGTGCGGGTTGGTAGCCTTGGAGTCGTTGACCCAAAGCACGCCCTCGGAGGTGGCGACGGGCTGGATGCGGTGCTCGCCGTTGTTGAAGTCCTGCAGGCCTTTGCGGACATCTGCCGGGGTGAGGCCGCAGGCACGCACAAGTGCGGCTGCCGCGGCGGCGTTGGCCACGAGGTGCCGGGGCACCAGGTCGCCAATGTCGCTCAGGCTTGCCAGCTCGGCGGCGGAGTCCTTGCGGCCGGCAATGAAGGCGCGGTCCACCAGGAGGCCCTCGACCACGCCGACCATGCTGATGGCGGGCATGCCAGTGGTGAATCCAACGGCGCGGCAGCCCTCCTGCACATCCGCTTCTTCAACCATGCGCTCGGTCTCGATCTGCTCTGCGTTGTAGATGCAGGCAATTTCGGTGTTGGCGTAGATCTTGGCCTTGTCGGCGGCGTACGCCTCAAAGCTGCCGTGCCAGTCCACGTGGTCCTCGGCGAGGTTCAGGCAGACGCTGGCGGCGGGGGCCAGGGATTCGCTGAAGTGCAGCTGGAAGGTGGAGAGCTCGACGGCCAGGAAGTCCCAGCCCTCGGGGTCGCGCACGGCGTCCAGGATGGGGGTGCCAATGTTTCCGGCGGCGATGGCGCGCAGGCCGGCGGCCTGCAGCATTGACTCGACCATTGTGGTGGTTGTGGTCTTGCCGTTGGTGCCGGTGATGGTGATCCAGCGGGCCGTCTTGCGCCCTTCCCTGGTGCGCACGCGCCAGGCCAGCTCCACATCGCCCCAGATGGGGATGCCGGCTTCCGCGGCTGCTGCCAGCAGGGGGTGGCTTGGCTTCAGGCCCGGGCTGGTCACCACGAGTTCGGCGGCTTCGCCGTTGACCAGTGGCAGCACCGAGGAGGAATCCTGGCCGAGGATCACCTGGGCGACCCCCACGATCTTGAGGGTGTCGGCGTTGGCCCGGGCTTCATCGTCGTCCGAGGCGGCGACAACCACCACCTGGGCACCGAGCTCGGCCAGGGTGTCGGCCACGGAGAAGCCGGTGCGGCCGATCCCGGTGACCACAACACGCAGGCCCTTCCAGTCGGCGTCCCAGCTGGTGAGGGAGTCGAGGCGGTTTTCGGCTTGGCTCACAGTCTTACAATCCATTCAGCGTAGAAGGCGCCCAGGCCCACGGCGACCATGAGGCCGGCGAGGATCCAGAACCGCACCACAACCGTCACCTCACGCCAGCCCTTGAGTTCAAAGTGGTGCTGCAGCGGAGCCATGAGGAACACGCGCTTGCCCTTGGACAGCTTGAAGAAGCCCACCTGGATGATGACGGAGCAGGAGATGAGCACGAACAGGCCACCGATGATGGGCAGCAGCAGCTCGGTGCGGGAGAGGATGGCGAAGCCGGCAATGGCGCCGCCGATCGCGAGGGAGCCGGTGTCCCCCATGAAGATCTTGGCCGGTGAGGTGTTCCACCACAGGAAGCCAATGAGTGCGGCAAACATGATGACGGCCAGCAGCGACAGGTCCAGCGGGTCGCGGACCTGGTAGCAGACGCCGGCGGAGGGGAACTTGCGGGAGCCGCAGGCCTGGCTGCTCTGCCAGAGGCCAATGAGCGTGTAGGCGCCGAAGACCAGGATGGCGGCGCCCGTGGCGAGCCCGTCCAGGCCGTCGGTGAGGTTCACGCCGTTGGTGGCTGCCGTGATGATCAGGTTGGACCAGATGACAAACAAGACCACGCCCAGGCCCGCCCCGGCGAATGCCAGGTTCAGGGCCGGGATGTCGCGGGCGAAGGAGATGAAGGTGCTGGCCGGGGTGAGTCCGGTGCTGTCGGGGAAGCCCAGGGCCATGACGCCGAAGGAGATGCCAACCACGGCCTGGCCGATGAGCTTGCCCTTGGGGTTCAGGCCCGTGTTGTGCTGCTTGGTGATCTTCAGGAAGTCGTCAAGGAAGCCAACCAGGCCCATGCCCACCATGAGGTAGATCATGAGCAGGCCCGAGGCCGTGGGGCCACCGGAACTGGGGTTGATGAGCCACACGATCAGGTGCGTGATGAAGTAGGCGGCCACCACGGCGCCGACCACCACGGTGCCGCCCATGGTGGGGGTGCCGCGCTTGATCTGGTGCGTGGTGGGGCCGTCCTCGCGGATGATCTGGCCGTATCCCTGCTTCACGAGGAAGCGGATGAACAACGGGGTGCCGATCATGGCAAAGGCCAGGGCCAAGCCTGCTCCTATGAGCAATGCAATCATGGCTGGGCAGTCCTTTCACCTGAGGCAATTTCAGTGGTTTCGAGGGGGTCGTTCCCCGTTTGCAATGCTATCTGATCGCCCAGGAACCGCAGTCCGGCGCCGTTGGACGATTTGAACAAGACTATGTCGCCGGGGGCCAGTTCCGCGGCCAACACCGCGCGGGCGGCCTCCGCGTCGGGCACGAACATTGATTCGTCCCCCCAGGATCCCTCCATGACCGCTCCGACGTGCATGGCGCGGGCACCGGCCCCCACCACGATCAGGCGGGAGATGTTCAGCCGGACGGCCACGCGGCCCACGGCGTCGTGCTCGAGAACCGATCCTTCGCCGAGTTCCAGCATCTCCCCCAGCACGGCCCAGGTCCGGCGGCCGCCGGATCCCAGCTCGGCCAGGGTCCTCAGCGCTGCGCGCATGGATTCGGGGTTGGCGTTGTAGGCGTCGTTGACAACTGTCACGCCGTCGCTGCGGTCGGTGCGCTCCATCCGGTGGCGGCTCACGGCGTGCTGTTCGTTCAGGGACGCGGCAATGTGTGCGGCCGGGGCGCCAAGGGCGTGGGCGGCGGAGGCGGCGGCCAGCAGGTTGGTCACGTGGTGCAGGCCCAGGAGCTTGCTGCGCACCGCCACGGCGTCCGTGCCGCCGGGCAAGACGAGGTCGAACTCGGGCTGGCCGTCGGCGTTGGTCACCACATTGCGTGCGTGGACAAACTGCGCGGGCGCGCCGTCGGCGAGTTCCGCCGCATCGGCGCTGCTGAAGAATGTCACAGGGGCGCCGGAGCGGCCGGACATGGCGCGGACACGGCTGTCGTCGTAGTTCAGGATGGCCCGGCCGGCCGGCGACAGCGCCTGGACCAGTTCGCCCTTGGCGGCGGCAATGTTGTCAATGGAACCGAACTCACCTGCATGGGCGCTGCCCACGCACAGCACCACGCCCAGGTCAGGGTTGACCATGCCGGCTAGGTAGCTGATCTGGCCCACCTTCGTGGCACCCATCTCAATGATGAGGTAGCGGGTCTGGAGGTCGGCACGGAAAACTGTCAGCGGCACGCCGACCTCGCCGTTGTAGGAACCAACAGGGGCCACGGTGGGGCCAAGCGGCGACAGGATGCCGGCCAACAGGTCCTTCGTGGTGGTCTTGCCGGCGGAGCCGGTGATGCCGATGACGGACAGGGGCGAGTGTGCCCGGATGCGGCGCACCACCTCGGCCGCCAGCGTACCCATGGCGAGCACGGCATCGGCGACGACGACGGCCGGGAAGGGTGTGCCGGCGTCGTCCGCCGCCACCTCCCGCTCGGCCAAGGTCAGCACGGCGCCGGCGGCAAATGCCGCGGCGGTGAAGTCGTGCCCGTCGGCCACTTCGCCGGCCTTGGCCACATAGGTGCCGCCAGCGGTGATCTCGCGCGAATCCGTGGCAACCAGGGCCACATCAATGCGCAGTTCGGGGTCGGTGCCGGCGCTCAGGGTGCCGTTGGTCAGTAAAGCAAGCTGGGCCGCAGAAATTTCAATCATTAGATGAGGACTCTATCGTGGATGCCTTGGACAGCGGGAATCCGCGGGCGGCAAGCGCCTGCCGCAGTTCAACCCTGTCGTCGAGGGAAAGGTTGACGCCCTTGACCTCCTGGAACACTTCATGGCCGCGCCCGGCGACCAGGATCACGTCCGCGGGGGCCGCCAGTTCCACGGCGCGGGCAATGGCATCGGCACGCAAACCGCACTCCTGCACCACCCGGCCCAGGCCCAGGCGTTCGTTGGCTTCCAGGGCACCGGCCAGCACGCCGGCACGGATGGTGGCGGGGTCCTCGTCGTGCGGGTCGTCGTCCGTGACAATGACCACGTCGGCGCCCTCGACGGCCACGGCGCCCATGATGGGCCGCTTGGTGGCGTCCCGCTCCCCCGTGGCACCGAAGACCACAATGGTGCGGGCGCCGGCGGTTGCGGGGCGGACGGCCTCGAGGGCACGGGCCAGGGCGTCGGGGTTGTGTGCAAAGTCGACCACGGCCACCGGCGCGGTGCCCACCAGCTGCATGCGGCCGGGAACCTCCACGGTGAAGGGGTCGTGGCGGTCCAGGGCTTCCTGCAGGCGGGCCAGCACGGCGTCCTGGCTGGCCCCCGGGGCGCGCAGCTGCGCGGTTGTGACCATGAGCAGCGCAAGGGCGGCGTTGGAGACGTTGAAGCCGCCAGGCAGTCCGGTGTGGGCGCGCAAGGCGGCCCCGCCGGGGCCCGCCAGGATGAACCGGGAGCCGATGCCGTCGCGTTCGATGCCGTGCACGTGCCAGTCCGCGGCCGCGCCACCCTGCCCGGCGGGCTGCGTGGACAATGTCACGAGCGGGACGGTGGAGGCTGCAGCCATGCGGCGGCCCCAGTCGTCGTCAACTGTGACAACGGCGCTGTGGGCATGGGCAGGGGTGAACAGTGCCGCCTTCGTCTGGAAGTACCCCTCCATGCCGCCGTGCAGGTCCAGGTGGTCCTGGGTCAGGTTGGTGAACCCGGCCACGTCAAAGCGCACCGAGTCGACCCGGCCGAACGCGAGTGCGTGGGAGGAAACCTCCATGGAGGCCGCGTCCAGGCCGCGCTCGGCCATGACGGCCAGCAGGGCGTGGACATCTGTGGATTCCGGCGTGGTGAGCTTGCTGGGGATGGCTTCGCTGCCGGCCAGGATCTCAATGGTGCCGATGAGCCCGGTACCCTTGCCCAGGGCCTGCAGCAGCGAGTTCAGGAAGTAGGTGGTGGTGGTCTTGCCATTGGTGCCGGTGACGCCGAACAGCTCCAGGCCGGGTGCGCCCCCGTAGACGGCGGCCGCCATCGCGCCGGTGACGGCCCGGGCGTCCGCAACCGTGAGCACCGGCACGGACGCGCCTGCGCCGACAAGGCCGGCACCGGCGTCGTCGGTCAGGACGGCCACGGCACCGGCGGCCACGGCGGCGGCGGCAAACGCGGCGCCGTGGACCCGGGCGCCGGGCAGGGCGATGTAGAGGTCGCCCGGCAGAATGGAGCGTGAGTCCAGGCTGACGCCGCGCACCTGCAGGGCTTGCGTGCCTTCCGGTTCCGGCCAGCTGTGCCCGGCCGGGACGGAGACGGCTGCCCCGGCGAGGCCGGCCAGCCGGGCCAGGGGCGTCCCGCCGTGGTGGCGGGGGCGCAGCGGTGCGGGCGGGTTGTTCAGGGGCACGTGCTTTGAATCCTTGTCGTTGGCGTGTTGCTGCCCGCTTGGGGCGCTCACTTGTAAAACTTCGGCGGCATGACGGGCGGGGTGGTTGACGGCGGAACGTCGTAGCTGCGCAGCACCTGCCCCATCACCTGATTAAAGGTATACCCCTGGGTGACGCCATAGATGTCGCCCTGGGGGCGCTGGACGGTAATGCCCACCACATACTCGGGGTCCTCCATGGGGGCCATGCCGATGAACGAGGCCGTGTAGCCCTGGAACCCCACGCCGTTGTCGGCAGGGGCCTCGGACGTTCCTGTCTTGCCGCCGGTGCGGTAGCCGGGGATGCCGACCACCTTGTAGTCGGTCATGGTGACAACGCCCTCAAGCATGTCCCGGGCGTCCTTCGCCGTTGCGGGGCTGAGCACCTTCACGCCGGGGGCCTTGGCCGGGGTCTCCACGGTGCCGTCGGCGTGCGTAAAGGAATCGATGACAGTGGGCTTGAGCCGGACGCCATTGTTGGCCACGGTCTGGAAGATTTGTGAGGTCTGCAGCGGCGTCTGGGCCACGCCCTGGCCGAACAGCACTGTGTACTGTTGGCGGCCGTCCCAGTTGCGCCAGTCGGCCAGGATGCCCGGGCTTTCGCCGGGCAGCTCGATGCCTGTCTTCTCGCCAACGCCAAACTTGCGCATGTAGTCGTAGCGCTGCTGCGGGGTGAGCTTGGAGCCGGCCATGACGGTGCCTGTGTTCATGGAGTCGGCAATGATGCCGGCCAGGGTGCGCTTTTCCGTGCCGTGCACAAAGGCGTCGGAGAATGTCTGCCCGTCAATGGTCAGGGTGGGCGGCACTAGGTACTGGCTCATGGGGGTGGCCAGCCCTTCCTCCACGAGGGCCGAAGCGGTCATGATCTTGCTCGTGGAACCGGGCTCCACGACCGAGCTGACGGTGCGCGAACCAATGTTCTTGGGGTCCGAGGCGGCCACGTTGTTGGGGTCGTAGGAGTCGCTGTCCGCGAGGGCGATGACCTTGCCGGTCTTGACCTGCGTGACGGTGATGCTGACCCACTCGGCACTGTACTGCTGCTTCTGCTGCTGCGCTGCCTGCTGGGCGTAGTACTGGATGTCCTGGTCGATGGTGAGTTGGACCGTCTGGCCGTCCACGGCGGGTTCCGTGCGCACGGGTGCCGTGGGGATGATGATGCCGTTCTTGCCGGCCTGGTAGGTGCGCTTGCCGTCAGTTCCGGTCAGCCGGTCATTCATGGTCTGCTCAATGCCGGCCAGGGGCTTGCCCTCGGCATCGACGAAGCCGACGATGGGCCCGCCCACGGCGCCCATGGGGTAGACGCGCTTGGTCACGGCCTCGGAGTAGATGCCCGGGATGCCGAGGGCGGCAACTTCCTTCTCCACGAGGGGGCTGACGTCCTGGGTGATGTAGTTGAAGGTCTTGTCGCCCGTGGCGGCCTTCTTGACGTCGGCGAACTTCAGCCCCAGGACGTCCGCGAGTTGTTGCAGGCCCTCGTCCTGGGTGTACTTGAGGATCTTGTAGGTGCCGGTGGCCGGGTCAATCTCTGCCTTTCCGGTTTCCGGGTCCACCACGTAGTGGTCGTACTCGGGGTACTCGGCAAAGTTCACCTGGGAGACGGTGATGTTGTAGCGGATGATGCTCTCGGCCAGGACCTTGCCCTTGGAGTCGATGATCTTCCCGCGCAGGGCCGGCAGTGTCTGCACCACCGTGCGCTGGTTTTCGGCCGCCTGGGCCATGTTGCCCACATCCAGGCCTTGGACCATGACCAGCCGCCCGCCAATGACCAGCAGGAACGCCATCATCAGCGCGAAGCCGATACGCATCCGGCCCCGGCCAAGCTTGTTCAGTTCTTGCCCAGCACCCTGTGCTGGCCTGGCGGGATTTTGTGCCACTGGCGCCATTCCTTGCGTTATTGCGTGTGGGACAGCCGGTGCTGCTGCCCCATGGTGGAGTCTTGTGCCTTAAACCCTAGCTGTCCTTCTCGGCCGGGGCCGGGATGCTGCCGCCGTGGAGTTCCGGTGCCTTTTCGGCTGCGGGTGCCGGTGCGGCGGCAGGCTTGGCCTTCTCGTCCGCCTCGGCCTGGGCGGCCGGGCTGAGGGGCTGCTGCACTGCCTGGGGCGCTTCGGCGGCGGGGGCAGGCTGGGGCTTGTCCACGAGGGCCGGAGGAATGATGACCAGGCCCTTGGTGCCGGCAGCAGCGGGCTGCGGGGCACCGCTGACTTTTTGGGTGCGGACGTCAATCTGGCCCGTGGTGCCGGCCGGCACCATGCCCAGTGCCACGGCGCGGGCCACGAGCTCCTGCGGGGCCTGCTTGGCGGCAATTTCCTGCTCCAGGGCCTGGTTGGCCTTGAAGAGGTCCGTCTGCTGGTTCTTCAGACCCACAAGTTCGTACTGTCCCTTGGAGACCGAGATGCTCATGACCAGGACCACGGACAGCGCGGCGAGCACCACCATGAACAGGATCACCACCAGCTGGGAGCTGCTGCGCCGCGGGGTGGAAACAACCAGGGCGAGCGGCGTCCGTGCCTTCTTGGGCGCAGCCGCCGGCTGGACGCCCGGCTCGGCAAGCGGCACATTCAGGGCACGGGCTGTATTGCCGATGGTCACCGGAATGGTGCGTGCTGCTTGCTGGCTCATAGTGCACTCCTGTCCCTGATCTTTTCCACTGCCCGGAGCCGCGCGGATGCGGCCCTGGAATTCTCTGCGATTTCTTCCGCCGTGGGGATTTCGGTCCCCTTGGTGAGGCGCTTGAGCGTTGCCTTGTGCTCCTCAAGCTCCACGGGGAAGCCTGCGGGGGCCGATGACCTGGCTCCTGCCGCGAACACGGCCTTGACGATCTTGTCCTCGAGCGAGTGGTACGACATGACCACTGCCCGCCCATGCAGGACCAGGGCGTCGACGGCGGCCGGAACGGCCCGCTCCAGGACGCTCAGTTCCTCGTTGACTTCAATGCGCAGCGCCTGGAAGGTGCGCTTGGCCGGGTGGCCTCCGGTCCGGGCAGCGCCGGCCGGAACCACGTTGCGGATGATGTCCACGAGTTCGCCGGTGTGGGTCAGCGGGGCCTTGTCGCGGGCCGCCACAATGTGGTTGGCGATGCGGCCGGCAAATTTCTCCTCGCCCCACTTGCGGATGATCCGCACGAGCTCTTCCTCGGAGTAGTTGTTGACCACGTCGGCGGCTGTCTGGCCGCGGCTGGTGTCCATGCGCATGTCCAGGGGGGCATCGAAGGAGTAGGCGAAGCCACGCTCGCGCTCGTCCAGCTGCAGCGAGGAGACGCCCAGGTCCATGAGGATGCCGTCGATGCCGGGGATGCCGAGGTCTGCCAGGACGTCGGCGATCTCGTCATACACGGCGTGGACTAGGTCCGTGCGGTTGCTGAAGGGGGCCAGCCGCTCGCCTGCAAGGCCAAGTGCCTCGGTGTCGCGGTCGATGCCGATCAGGTGCAGGTCTGGGTAGCGCTGCAGCATGGCTTCACTGTGGCCGCCCATGCCCAGCGTCGCGTCGATGACCACGGGGGTGCGCCCCGCGGCACGGGCCGCGTCGAAGGCGGGGGCCAGGAGATTGATGCAGCGGTCTTTTAGAACAGGAGTGTGGCGTTCGGACGTTGGTGGCGTGGGGGTTTCCGACGTCATCACGACTCCGTTTCTCTTCGGTCAAAACCGGGAGGGGAAATCCAATCCCCAATGGCAATGCAAATGCGGCTGTATATAGAGGTATAGCTGTGGTGCGTGTTGCGCTGGCTCCCGACTCTGCCTGTCGCGTCGTTGCGGCAGGGTTTCTTGAACCAGATCCCCCTCCGCGCCAAGCCAAGCCGTGCCTGGCTCCGGGGAAGGTGAGCCAGGAAAAGCCTTGCTGGGCGGCTGGAGATCTCATTCAAGACCACCGGTTGCTGTGTTGGGTTGCGAGTTTTTGCCTAGGCAATTCCCGGAATGGCCGTCTCGTCGGTTGCTGAGAAGGCCGTTTCCTTTGCTGCCAGGTAGTCGTGCCAGGCGGTGGCATCCCAGATCTCTGCCCGGCTGCCGGCGCCAATGACCACCAGTTCCTTCGTGAGACCTGCGTACTGCCTCAGGGTGGCCGGAATGGTCACCCTGCCCTGCTTGTCCGGCACCTCGTCGGAGGCCCCGGAAAGGAAGATTCGAATGTAGTCCCTGGCCGCCATGTTGGACAGCGGTGCATCCTGCATCTGGGCCAGGACTTTTTCGAATTCCCTTGCACTGAAGACATAAATGCAGTTTTCCTGCCCCTTGGTCAGGACAAGTCCGCTGGCCAGTTCCTCCCGGAACTTGGCAGGAAGGATGATCCGGCCCTTCTCATCAAGGCGCGGGGAGTGTGTTCCGAGAAACAACCGCCACCGCCTTTATGGTCGAGACCTGTGAGCAACCAACCCATTCTGCTCTTACGCGCTCCACATTACTCCACAATCCTCCACCGTCAACTTCATTGCAGTGCGTGTTGGGGGTGTGTTGCGGCCAGCTTCCGCGACATTCCGGGGCCGGCGCCCGGTGGTGGGTGGTGGAGGGAAAAATCAACCCGGGCGGCACCATGGCACGCACGGACCGGCCAAGGCGCCGGAAAGGGGCAGTTTTTGGCCAAAGGGGGGCCGCGGTGGTGGGAAGTGGAGGAATCGGGGGTGCCTGCGGTGGTGCGAAGTGGAGGGACCGGGGGTGCCTGCGGTGGTGGGAAGTGGAGGAATGTGCCGTGAGCCATCGCGGGACCACAAAACAAATGTGCGTCACAATTTGATAGTTACTGAGTAATGGTTACGGTGTAACCATTACTCAGTAACTGCTGCTGGGTTTTCGAAAAGACCGGATCGCCTAGAGGAGTCACACCATGTCCGTGAAACACGCCCTGCTCGCCCTCCTTTCGTGGAAGCCCTCCACCATGTACCAATTGCGGAAAGACTTCGATGCCTCCACGGGTGAAACCTGGCCGTTGAACATAGGTCAGGTCTCCACAACGCTGCAGCGACTCGAGCGCGACGGCCTCGTGGAACTCGAGGCGGCCCCGGCTGGCGAGCCAGAGCCCTGGCGACTGACGGACAGAGGCCGCTTGGAAGTGCACGCTTGGTGGAACAGCCCCGTCCCGCGAGAGACACCGGGACGCGATGAGCTCGTGATCAAGCTAGCCCTCGCCGTGACGGTGCCAGGTGTCGATATTGCAGATTTGGTGCAACGCCAGCGCTCGGCAACTCTGAGGGTCCTGCATGACATCACGAAGGCTCGCCGCG
Source organism: Arthrobacter sp. HY1533 (assembly GCF_027568515.1). Classification (GTDB taxonomy): domain Bacteria; phylum Actinomycetota; class Actinomycetes; order Actinomycetales; family Micrococcaceae; genus Specibacter. The sequence continues at coordinate 520,537 of NZ_JANKZF010000001.1, forward strand.
GTGTGGATGAGGCGGACATTGCGGTGCGTTTGGTGCTGGACAACCACATCTTCACCACCGAGGCCGAATTGCGCTGGCTCGACGACGTTGAAGAGACACTGGTACGCACCAAGGCCACGGTACCGGTTCAGACGGAAACCAAGACACCTGCCATGAAGGCAGCAGCACGGAGCAAGCGATGATCCGGGAAAGCCAGATCGGCACCGCTGTTCTTGAACTGCGCCATGCTTCGAGGCTCCATGGTGAAGGGGAGCGTCAGGTTCAGGCACTAGCCGACGCCAACATCGCCATTGAGCCCGGGGAATTCGTCGCCATCATGGGGCCATCCGGCTCCGGCAAGTCCACGCTCCTGCACCTGGCGGGCGGACTCGACATCCCAACCTCAGGCCAGGTCTTGGTGGAAGGCACAGACCTTGCCACGCTCAGCATTGCCCAATGCGCCGTCATCCGGCGACGTTCCGTGGGGTATGTCTTCCAAGATTTCAACCTGCTGCCGGCACTGACAGCAGCCGAGAACGTGGCCTTCCCGCTCGAACTCGATGGCTGGTCCCGGAGGAAGGCGCGGGAAGAAGCACTTGCCCGGCTTGCCGAAACCGGTGTGGCCGAGTTGGCTGACCGGCGTCCGGAGAGCATGTCTGGTGGCCAGGCCCAGCGGGTCGCGATTGCCCGTGCCCTGGTGGGGCCACGCCGGTTGCTGCTGGCTGATGAGCCCACCGGTGCACTGGATTCCACCACGGGAACAGCCATCTTGCAGGTACTCCGCGACCGCGCGGACAACGGCGCTGCTGTGCTGATGGTGACGCATGAGGCCCGTTTCGCAGCCTGGACTGATCGCACACTGTTCCTGCGCGACGGCCGGGTCATTGATCAGTCGGGGCCCTCGGATCCGTCCATGCTGCTTGCCCGGGAGAGCCGATGACCGCGCTGGACACGCTGGAGAAAGCCTCTGCTCTGAACCACCGAAGCAGCCGCTTCGCTCGATGGATCAATCCGTGGTTTGCTGTGCTGCGCCTTGCCAAATACGACGCCGTGCGGCACCGCGCAAGGACCATCTTGGCTGTTTTGCTGGTCGCCTTGCCCATTGCGGCACTGGTCGGCGGGACGGTCTTGACTCAATCCGCAGTGCCCAGCCGCGAGCTTGCCTTGGCTGGCATCCCTAACGGTGTGCAAGCGGAAGTTACAGCAACCGCTGTCAGTCAAACAGGCCCGCCCTTCGCCCAGATTCCAGAAGGCGCGCCAGGCCCGTGGATGGACGATACCAGCCAGGTTCCCTCAGCTTTGGCGGAATTGGCAGCGGTCCTTCCGGCAGGAAACCGGCTCCAGCAATACTGGAACTCACCTCAACTGCTGATCACCAATGGTCTTGATCTCAAGGCCGGGGACGAGGCCAAGGCCGGAGCAGGCGTTGTTGAGTCCGTGGATCTTGCCTCCATCACCACGGCCACGTTGAAGGAAGCAGCCGCAGAAACGCTGCCTTTCCTGCTGCCGACGCTGATTTCCGGTACGGCGCCGACAGACACCTCAGACATTGTGGTCACCTCCGCTCTGGCCAATCAGCTGGGCATCTCAGAAGGGGATGTCATCGCCGCTGTGGCCGCGCCCTTCAACGGAACGATGGGCACGGATGGCAGGATCGGGGAAGCAGTACAGGACTCCCAACGCGGATACCGGGTCTCCGGCGTCGTGGACAGCGAGGAATCTCAAGCTTGGGCACTTCTGGGTTGGATCTCCGCCATGGCCACTCAGAGCCCGGCTGGCGTGGACGGCCACTGGCTTGTCGTGGGCAGCGAACCCGTGACATGGGAACAAGCCAAAGAGCTCAACCAACTTCAGGCCTTCGCCGTCTCACGCCATGTGCTGGAAAACTACCCGTCAGCCGAGGAACTGTACCCCGTCCCCGTGAATCCCGTGGCGGTGCTGGGCCGCATCGCCGCTCTTGCCGTGACAGGAATAGTCGGCACCATGCTGGTTTTGTTCCTCGTCACCCCTGCCTTCGCAGTCTCCACCGAGCAATCCCGGCGCATGCTGGGCCTGGCAGCGGCCACGGGAGCAACGCCGCGCGACATGAAGAGAATCGTCACGGCCCAGGGTCTCGTAGTCGGTATGGCCGGTGGCATCCTGGGCGCCGTTCTGGGGTCAGTTGCCGGGATCATTGCCCGCGCGGCCGCTGAGGACGGGCCCACCCAATTTCCCTGGTGGATTCTGCCGCTGGGTGTGGCCATCGCCGTAGTGCTCGGTGCTATCGCGACTTGTGTCCCTGCCCGCACCGCCTCGCGCATGGCACCGGTCGATGCGCTCAAGGACCGCCCCACCACGCCGCAGAAAAGCCCCCAAAGTCCTGTTCGACGCCGGATGGCCGGTTTCACCGGTCCACTGCTGTTGCTCGCCGGGGTGGCTTGTGCGGTGTTGTCACTGACCTTGCCACTACCCGAGATCGTTATCTCTGCGGAAAACTCTGGCCGCACGGGCCGGGGCGGCATAGTGGTGATGCTCGTGGTGTTGGGGCTGCTGCTGGTGGTGGCCGGAGTGCTGCTCAGCCTGAAATCGCTGGTGGCTTTGACTGGCAGGCTCTCCGGGCGGATGCCGATGCTGCCCCGGCTTGCCCTGCGGGACGCGGTGGACCACAGCTCCAGGTTCCTGCCTGCCGCAGCGGGAATCCTCGTGTCCGTCATGGCCGCATCCTTCCTGGCTGTGACGATCGGTTCACTGGTAGCTAATGAACATGACAAGTCCGGCTCAATGGTTGCCGGCAGCAGCTTTGTTGTGGGGCCCAACGTTCCGGTCTCCGCCAACTTTGACCGGCTGGTCATTGACAGCACCATTGCCACGCTGGGTAAGTCGTTTCCGGTTACAGCACACCATCCCATCTTCACAACTCCCAGTGACGGCCCACTGTACCTGGCAGCGATCATGCCCGAAGACCGGTCCTGCCCGGACGGATTGGCCCCTGATACGGCGTCGGCGGTTAACATAGGCGCACCATTGAACTGTGTAGGGGATGGTACGGAATTCAGGCCAGGTCTCGGCCTTGCTTGGTGGGGTGGCACTGAGGTTTTCATCATAAACGCCGACGCGCTGCGTTCCTCAGGGCGCCCCGGTGCTGAAGAGGCTGCCAAAGTGCTTGAGGCCGGAGGCGCCGTCGTCAACAACGCGGCAATGCTCTCCCAACAGGGAACCGTGCGGATTGCCACCTCAACCAACCGCTTTCCTGATACGAAAAATGCCCAGGACATTGCGGTGGTGCCCGGCGCCTTCATGCGGGGATTCACCCCCTACCTCACCATCTCCCCTGAGACTGCGGCATCCCTAGGCATAGAAGATCCTGGGTATGTGGGAGAGTTCGTAGTGGCTGCGGAAGGAACAACGCCGGGTGGTCTTGCCCAGGCCTCGGCGCTGATCAGGGCCGACAACAACTTGGTGATGGTGGGTCGCGAGACCTTCCCGTACCCGTGGGGAGACATGGGGATGCTGATTCCGCTGGCCCTTCTGGCAGCGTTGGCGGTGGCTGCAGCCACCATCTCCATCCTGCTTGCTCGGACACAATCAGTGCGTGATGCCGCAACCATGCACGCTGTGGGTGCCACCCCACGCTTCCTGCGCCGGTACACACTGGTCCAGGCCGGTGTGGTGCTCGGCGCCGGCGTGCCACTGGGTGCGCTCACCGGCGTGGGGCTCGGCGCATTCCTCATCGCATGGAATCGCAGAACCGGCGGTGCGGCTGGAGGCGGGGCATGGCTTGAGACTGTGCCGCTGTGGAGCGTTCAAGGTGGGCTGGTTGTGGCAGTGGTTGCCGCCGGTCTTCTCACAGCGTTCATCATTGGACGCCCGCCCAAGGCGATATCGCGCAGGTCGATCGACTAACGCTCAACGGGCAGACCATTGCCTCAGGGTCTGGGCAGGTTTCCCAGCCCCTGAGGCAATGGACCATGCCAAAAACAGAAGAAGGGCCCCATCGGGGCCCTTCTGCCTTGCTGCCTATTGGCGCGCGCAAGCTGCGCGCCATGCCTGTGGGGAATTGCGCCTATTGTTCCCGGCGCCGTTCCTCCCACTTTTCCTCAAGCCCGTTCATGAAGCCGCTCTTTTGCTTCGTGTGGCCCTTGGCCCCCGGCGCGGTGCCGTCCTGCGGCTGCGCACCGAACTTGGGCTTCGCAATGGCAATGTAGACACCGCCGCCCATGACCAGGAATCCGAGGATTCCCAAGGGGATGACTTGCAGCGCCACGCCGCCGAGCAGTACCAGCAGGCCAGTGATCATGACCAGCACGCCGATGACAATGTTGCGTGTGGACATGGAGCGTGCGGGCGCCGACGACAAGGCGTTGGCAAACTTGGGATCTTCCGCATGCAGCTGCTGTTCCAGCTGGTCCAGCAGTCTCTGCTCGTGCTCAGAGAGGGGCATGACGACCTCCTTCAGGTCAGGGCCGTGGCGTCTGCACTCATTAACGCCTTTGCCTGCCCAATGGTTCCCCGAGAGCCTGGCCGGGAGGGTATTAATCCCGGCGGCCGACGAGCGCCAATGAGTCGCAAAGTCATCATTGAGTTAACTCCTACCACTAACAATAGGCGGGATTTCCCCGAACTGAAACCCGGACCCGCAACCCTGTTGAAAGGCCCGTAATGCGGGCCCCGCAGCTACCCGGGAGGGGGCGGTTTGAGCAGCCGTGCGGGGACAATTTTGGCACTGCCAAACCGGGCGGCAATGGCGTCCCCCACGAGCTCGGCGTTGCGGGAATTGCCGTCCCGCGGGTCCAGCGTGAACTGCAGCGGTGCGCGGTCCGTGGACTCCAGCCGTTCCATGCGCACGCCAATGAGCCGCACCGCCTGGGGCCGGTTGCCGAGCGAGTGCAGCAGGGCCACGGCGCCGGCGTAGATCTGGGCCGCACTGTCCGTGCCGGCACTCAGCCCCTTGGACCGGGAGACGGTGGTGAAGTCGGCGTACTTGATCTTCAGGGCCAGCGTGTGGCCGCCCATGCCCGAGGCCCGCAGCCGACCGGCAACCCGGTGCGAGAGGCGCAGCAGTTCCCGGGTGAGGATGTCGTCGTCGTGCGTGTCGACGGCGAATGTCTCCTCCGCGCCGATGCTTTTCTCCTGGTGTTCGGGCGTGACGGCGCGCGGGTCAATCCCCCACGACAATGCGTACAGCGACGCGCCCGTGCTGCCGAGCGCCTTTTGCAGCACGGCCTGCGGCGTGGCGGCAACGTCGGACACGGTGAAGATGCCCAGTCGTGCCAGCACCTCCCGGGTCTTGGCTCCCACGCCCCACAGCGCCTCGACGGGCAGCGTGTGCAGGTACTCCACTGTGCGCTCCTTTTCGATCAGGAGCATGCCGTTGGGCTTGCAACGGGTGGAGGCCACCTTGGCCACGAACTTGCTGGCCGCAATGCCCACCGACGCCGTGATCCCCACCTCGGCCAATATGCGGGCCCGGATGAGCGCCCCTATCTCCAGCGGCGTGCCAAGCCTCCGCAACGATCCGCTGATGTCCAGAAAGGCCTCGTCAACACTGAGCTGCTCAACAGTGTCGGTGATGGAGTGAAACACGGCCATGACCTGCCCGGAGACTTCCTGGTACACGCCGTGCCGCGGCTCAATGACGACGGCGGTGGGGCACATCCGCAGTGCCGTGGACATGGGCATGGCCGAGCGCACGCCCACGGCCCGCGCCTCATAGGAGGCCGACAGCACCACGGAGCGCCCCGCGGGATGGCCCACGATGATCATCTTCCCGGCCAGTTCGGGGCGGGAGCGCAGTTCCACCGAGACAAAAAATGCGTCCATGTCCACGTGCATCACTGTGCAGCCGCGCTGGTCCGGCGCGGCCCGCGGCCCTTGTTCCACATTCACCCTCCAAGTCTAGTGAGGCGCGGCGCGGGAGGGTGCGTGGTGAGTTGCGCAACAGGCTCCGGTGCGCGCGGGCCGGTCATGGGTAAACTGGTCAAGATGTCACCGCACCGGCACCGGCAGCTAAGGAATCAGCAATGACAAACTCCACTTCCCGCCCCGGGCTTCGGGCCGCCTTGACGCGCAGGGGCCTGATGGCCGCCTCGGCAAGCGCCGCCGTCGTGCTCCTGGCCGCCTGCTCCGGCACCCCGGGCGACGGCGCATCCACCGCCGCCACCACGACCGCACCCGCGACGGCAGTTTCCAGCGCGTCCGCCGCGCCGAGCGCCTCCCCCACAGCCGGCACGGGCACGCCCACAGCCGAGTCCGCGATCAAGGAACTCGTTGCAGGCTTCCCGGCCACGGCCGTTCCGCTCATGAAGGGCGCCGAGATCCAGGCCACGAGCATTGCTCATGCCGGCCCCGTGTCCACGGCCTCCATGACGGCGACCATCACCGACACGTCGGCAAACGTCCTGGCCCACTACACCAAGGTCTTCACCGACCAGGGCTTTGCGGCCCAGCCCGGGGACTCCGTGGACGGCGTGCCCCTGAAGACGTTTGTGCGCACGGGCGGCCAGGAAATCGCCACCGTCTCTGTGGTGCAGACCGGCTCCACAGCCACGTTCACCATTGGGGCCACGCTGCTGCAGGCCTCCTTCAAGTAGCAACATCCCCCGCGCCTGCCGCGGACAGGCACCTCCCAGAGCAAGGAACCCCACACAGCATGACCGTTTCCCCCGCCCCGAACGGCGCCGAGCTGGATGCCGAACGCGACGACTACATTGCCGCCGTTGCAGCGCAGCTGGAACGCTTCCTGGATGAAAAGCACCAGCTGCTGGCAACAATTTCGCCGGCAACCCTGGTCCTGGTCGATTCCATCAAGACCCTTGTCACCGGCGGCAAGCGCATGCGGGCGCTGCTGTGCTACTGGGGCTGGCGCGGGGCAGGCGGCGCAGCGGGCGCAGAGGCCGTGATCCAGGCCGGTGCCGCCCTGGAATTGTTCCAGGCCGCGGCCCTCATCCACGACGACATCATCGACCGTTCGGACACGCGCCGTGGCGGCCCCAGCGTACACCGCCAGTTCAGTGCGCTGCACGCCGGCAGCGGCTGGGCCCTGGACGATGAGCGCTTTGGCCATGCCGCCGCCATCCTGACGGGCGACTTGTGCCTGTCGCTGAGCGAGGAAATGTTTGCCCGCATTGGCGCGAGTGCCGGAAGCCGGGCCCGCGAGGTCTTCAACCTGATGCGCACCGAGGTCATGGCCGGGCAGTACCTGGACATCCTGGAGGAAGTGGCGGGCCCGTCCAAGCCGCACGGAACGGCCGTGGCTCGGGCCTCGGCAATCATCCGCTACAAGAGCGCGAAGTACTCCTCCGAACACCCGCTGGTGCTGGGCGGCGCCCTGGCCGGTGCGAACAACACCCTGCTGGCGGGCTACAGTGCGTTTGCACTCCCCCTCGGCGAGGCCTTCCAGCTGCGCGACGACGTGCTGGGCGTCTTTGGCGACCCAGCACTGACGGGCAAGCCCGCCGGGGACGATCTCCGCGAGGGCAAGCGGACGGTCCTGGTGGGCCTGGCCATCGACGCGGCGGGCCCAGAGGACCGGGACTTCCTGGATGGCAACCTGGGCCGGCAGGACCTCAGCGACGCCGAGGTGGCCCGCCTGTGCTCCATCATGGTTGAGTCCGGGGCGCTGGCCGGAACCGAGGAAATGATCTCGGCGCTCAGCACCCAGGCGTTTGCGGCACTGGACGCACTGCCCATTGACCGCACTGTGTCGCAGGCTCTCTCGGCGCTGGGCCAGGCGGCGGTTTCGCGTTTGTCCTGAGCTGGCAGGAAATGATTAAAACAATGCCGGCCCGGGCACTTGGAAAAGTGCCCGGGCCGGCATTGTTTGTTTCACCGACGGTGCCGGTTCTACCAGCCCAGGGCCGCCGCGCGGCGGCGGATTTCCGTCTTGCGCCCTTCGCGCAGGGCATCAACCGGACGCCCCGGCAGTGACTCATCGACGGTGAAGAGCCACAGGATGGCTTCCTCATCCTCGAAGCCTGCATCACGGAGCACCGTGATGGTGCCGCGCAGGCTTTCCAGGACATGGTCCCCGGAAATGAACTCGGCGGGCACGGCCCGGATGTTGCGCTCGCCCACGCGGGCCGCAAGCAGCGTACCGTCCTTGACGAGGGCGTGGACTTTGGTGACCGGGACGTCAAGCATTTCTGCGACGTCGGGCAGGGGCAACCATTCACTGACTACTGATTCGACATTACTCACACACAAAGGTTCCCACATATTGCCGCAGAGCGTATAAATATTGGTTCGAATTCACTTTATCGACTCATTGCCGCGGCATTTGGTGTAAATTCACTTCTAGTCACATTGGCAACACCATCAACATTGGTCTCGTCCGTAACGGAAATTTGAGGTAGCACCCATGACTCCCCCACGCCCCTCCACGCCCAGCGGAAAACAGCTGGCGGCTGTAGCCACGGCAGCCATCCCCGTGGTCATGCTTTCGTCCCTGGCCATGGCAGGCGGCGCCTCGGCAGCCCCCGCCAAGGCAGAGGTCCTCCCGCAGGGAGCCCACGGCACCCTCGACGGCAAGGCCGTGCTGGCCGCCGTCAAGGCCCGCACCGCCGGCAGCAGCATCCCGGCCGCAGTTGTTGCCGGTTCGGTTCCCCGCGCCGTCACGGCGGCCAAGCCCGCCGCGCTCAAGGCCCAGTCCCAGTCAGCCACCAAGCACACAGTGGTTGCAGGCGACACCGTCTCCGGCATCGCAGCCACCCACGGGGTTTCCGTGGCTTCGATTCTGACGCGCAACAACATCTCGGCGACCTCGATCATCCGCCCGGGCCAGGTCCTGGTGGTTTCCGGCCCCGCAGCCGCGGCCCCCGCAGCCGCCTCCGCCACGGCAGATTCCAGCCACGTGGTCCGCGCCGGCGAGACGCTCAGCGGCATCGCCGCACAGAACAACGTCAGCCTTTCGACCGTGTTTGCCCTCAACGGCATGGACGGCGGCACCGTGATCCACCCGGGCCAGAAGATCAAGGTGGGCGGCACGGCGAAGGCAGCCGCAGCACCTGCTGCAAAGCCCGCAGCCTCCACGGGCGGCGGCTACGTCATCAAGGCCGGAGACACGCTCTCGGCCATCGCCGCCGCACACAACGTGAGCCTGGCGGCCCTGGCCTCGGCCAATGGAACCTCCGCCAACGGCACCATTTACGCCGGCAAGACGCTGACCATCCCCGGCGTCTCAGCAGCCGCAGCGGACATCGCGCCCATCTCGCAGGCTTCCCCCGCGCCGGAATCGGCACCCGTGGAACTGAGCGCCGACCAGCAGGTGCCCAGCACCTTCCTGCACTACACGTACCCCGACGCCGTGGTCAACGACGCGAACCGCAACAAGGCGGCACTGCTGGGTGCACCGTCGCCCACGCGTGGCGACATGAAGGAAATGGTGGCACGCACGGCCGCCTCCATGGGCGTGGACCCGGCCCTGGCCCTGGCATTCGCGCAGCAGGAGTCCGGCTTCAACCACCAGTCGGTCTCCCCCGCCAATGCAATTGGCACCATGCAGGTCATACCGTCCGCCGGTGAATGGGCCTCGGGACTTGTGGGCCGCAAGCTGAACCTGCTGGACCCGCAGGACAACGTCACGGCGGGCGTCGCGATCATCCGCGCGCTGCACCAGGGCGCACCCAGCGAGGAAGCCGCCATTGCCGGCTACTACCAGGGCCAGTACTCGGTCAGCGTCAACGGCATGTTCCCGGACACCGTGAACTACGTGGCCGGCATCAAGGCCAACCGCGAACTGTTCCGCTAAAAACGGCGCAAACTTCCGCTTTGGACGAAAAGGGACCGCCGGCACAGTGTTGCCGGCGGTCCCTCCCCGTTTGAACTCCTATGCTGGAAGGGTGCAAGAAGTCCCAGCAGACCCGCTCATCGGGTCAACCCTCGACGGCCGCTACCTGGTCCTATCCAAGGTGGCCCACGGCGGCATGTCCACCGTCTACCTGGCCACCGACCAAAGGCTGGGCCGCAACATTGCCCTCAAGGTGCTGCGCCCCCACCTCGCCGCGGACGATGCCTTCATTTCCCGCCTGCAGCGCGAGGCCCAAAGTGCCGCAAGCCTCTCCCACCCCCACGTGGTCCAGATCCACGACCACGGGGTGGGCCCCGAGCACGCCTACCTGGTCTTTGAATTCATTGATGGCTACACGCTGCGGGACGTCATCAACGGCAACGGGCCGCTGAGCCCCCGCCAGGCCCTGAACCTGCTTGACCCTGTGGTGGAAGGCCTGGCCGCAGCCCACAACGCCGGTCTGGTCCACCGCGACGTGAAGCCCGAAAACGTGCTGATTTCCCGCCAGGGCTGGGTCAAGATTGGCGATTTCGGCTTATCTCGCGCCGTCACCACCTCCACCAACACGGGCACACTGCTGGGCACCGTGGGCTACATCGCCCCCGAGCTGGCCCAGGGACAGGGCGGCGACGCCCGCAGCGACATTTACTCCGCCGGCATCATGCTCTACGAGCTGCTGACCGGCCAACAGCCTTTCCGCGGAGACGTGCCGGTGGCCGTGGTCATGTCCCACATCCGCGACGACGTCCCGGCACCTTCCGCGGCCGTGCCGGGGCTTCCGCCTGTCATGGACGAACTGGTGCGCTACATGACGGAGAAGGACCCCGACCACCGCCCGGCCAATGGCTCGGCGCTGCTCGAGGACCTGCGCCACATCCGCCAGACGCTTAGCCCGGCCGAGCTCGATTTTGGTGCCGTTCCCGGCGCAGCCCCGGCCTTCGTTGCCGGAGCCGCCCACAACGCCGCGGTCCGCGCAGCCGATGCCGCCGCGACCACACAGCTTTCAGCGCTTCCGGGCCAGGCCATGGATGCCCCCACCACTGTGGTGCCTGCGCCCCCGGACGCCACCGCCGTTGTGGCACAGCCGTACTTTCCCACCTCGGTGCTGCCGCCGAGTTCCAGGCTCTACGCCGAGGACCCGCATGCACAGGACCCTGCGCTTGCCATGCCGCCCGCCGACGGCGACTCACGGCCGCCGGCGCGGACCAGCAAGCGCGCGGCCGCGGCGGATGCCAAGGCCCGGGCCCGCGCGGCCGCCACGCCGCGCAGCACGCTTGGCCCGGCCAAGCCCCGCCGCCGCGCCCTGCTGTGGATCCTGATCGTCGCGGTACTGGCCATTGCGGCCGCCACAGCGGGCTGGTTCCTGGCGCTCGGCCCGGGTGCGCTGGCCACCGTTCCCGATGTCCACAACAAGAGCGTGCCCCAGGCCGAAACCCTGCTGCGGGCGGCGGGCTTTGACTTCACCCCCACCGCCGAGATCTTTGACGAGAAGGTGGCCGCGGGCCTGGTGGTCGCCACCGACCCCGGCGCCGGGGAGTCTGTGCGCAAGTTCAACGGCATCACCATCCAGGTGTCCCGCGGACCCGTGCTGCATCCTGTGCCGGCCGTGACAGGCAAGGCGCTCGAGGAGGCCAAGAAGGCACTCACCGACGGCAAGCTGGCCGTGGGGGCGGTGGCCGAAGCCTACGACGAGAAGGTTCCGGCCGGCGTCGTGCTTGGCCAGGATCCCGCAGCGGGCAAGGAGTTCCGTTCGGGCACCAAGGTGAACTTGTCCGTTTCCAAGGGCCCCAAGCCCATCCCCATCCCGTCGGTGGTTGAGAAGACCGAGGCCGACGCCATCGCCGCACTGAAGGCCGTGGGGTTGGTGGGCGCGGTTGCGCCCGAGCAGGTCAACAGCCGCACGGTGCCAGCTGGGTCAGTGGTGTCACAGGCTCCCGCGGGCGGCGATCTCAAGGCCGGCGACACCGTCACGCTGACCATTTCCAAGGGGCCGAAGATGGTGGCCGTGCCGGACATGGTGGGCAAGCAGGTTGGCGCCGCCACGAGTGCGCTGAAGGCCCTCGGCTTCGAGGTGGCGGTGGAGAACCTGCTGGGCGGCTTCTTCGGCACTGTCCGCTTCCAGGACCCGCCGGGCGGCGAGGCACCCGAGGGCAGCACCATCACGCTCCGCGTCATTTAGCCACAACAACGACGCCGGCCCCCGCCTTCTGTGTGAAGGCGGGGGCCGGATGGCGGCCGCCCCCCCGGGGTGGCGCAGATTGTGTCGGGCCCCCCACGGCCGGCGCCTCTTTCGTGGCGGTGGGAAAAGTCATGGAACAATCCCCGTCAGTTGAGAATCTGGGAGTTGACCTGCTCGTCAAAATCCTTCAGCGCCTGCTCGGCAGACTTTGAAGGATCGACCAGGGACGGCAGAACTGACTTCTGGAACGCCGCTGACACCTCCGCCATGCGTGCAACTGGCGCGATGGGCAGTCCGGCGTGCGGGAGGATTTCGTTGTAGGCCGTGTAGAAGGGGTCATCTGACCACGGAGAGGTGCTCAGGCCATCCTTCAGCGGCGGGAAGGCTTCGGGCTTGTTAATGGTTATCAGGTTTTCGCGTTCCATGATGAATGCCAGGAGCTTGCCTGCGGCTTCCTTGTTCTTGGAGTTCTTGAACACCCCAATCTGCCAGCCACCGGCAGTTGATCCTGACGGATCGCCTGCCTTCTGCACAGGAACTACGGCCGTCTGGAAGTCAGTGCCATATTTGATGTTCGGGTTGTTTGTCTCCAGTGCGGACTTGGCCCATGGGCCGCCAAGCATGAAGGCCAGCTTGTCCTGGGCGAAGAGCTGGTACAGGGTGTCGCCCTTCATGTTGTCGGTTCCCGGCGGGACCGCACCAGTCTTGACCAGGTCTTGGAGGAGCTTGACCGCGCCAGAAGTCCCCATGGAGCTGGCGGCCACGGCCTCGGAGGCCTTGCCGTCACTCTTGAGGATCTCGCCGCCCGCGCCCTTCATGTACGGGCCCACTGCCTCGTAGCTCAGGGAGTAGTCTCCCTCGGTGGGGAATCCGTAGCCGTAGACATCTCCCCCGGCGAACAGCTTGACGTCGGCGACGAGTTCATCCCAGGTGGCTGGAGGCTTGTCGATCCCCTTGGACTTGAGCAGTTTCGGGTTGTAGTAAAGCGCCCGCGTGTCGGTGGTCAGGGGCAGTGTCATCTGCTTGCCACCGATCTTGCCGACATCAACCAGGCCGGGGATGAGCGAGTCGATGGCGATCTTGTTCTCAGTGATGGCGGAGTCGAGCGGTGCCAGGAAGCCACCGGCTGCGAAGGTCTGAATGTCGGTGTGGTTCACGCGCCCAAGATCGGGCCCCTGGCCGCCGCGGAACGCCGTGGTCAGCTTGGTGTTGTAGTTGTCGAGCGGAGTTTGCTCAACCTTGACAGTGATGTTCGGGTTGGCCTTCTGGAAGGCCTCGATGATCGGGCCTTCGCCCTTGGGGAATTCGTTCGCCGTCGTCGGTGTGGCGTAGGTGATGGTCACCTTGTCGTCTGCCGAACCGCCCCCGCCGCTGCTGCCACAACCGCTCATTGCCATTCCCGCGACCGCCAGCATGGTAATTCCTAGTACAGCTCTTCTCGGATAACGCATAGTAGCTCCTTCGCTAGTATGGGGGGTTGAGGAAAATTGTTCGCGTATGTGAACCAGGTCTCCTTCCGGAAACACTACGAGACGCATTCGAGCCGTGTCAACGTTCATAAATAAAAATCTTGTTCCATATATGGAACACCGATCTTGTAGTATCGTCGACTCATGGATCCCGATTCGAATTCGCCTCCAGGCGTCAAGTCAGCCGAACGCACCCTGGATGTGCTCGAACTCCTCGCCTCGACGCAGGAGCGTCCCACCCTTTCGGAAATAGCCAGGCGGCTTGACGTTCCCAAGAGCAGCCTGCACAAGCTCCTGGGCACCATGGAACGCCGCGGGTGGGTCGAGACGGACGAGATTTCGCACACCAGGTATCGCGTCGGCCTCCGCGCACTGCTCACGGGCACGAACTATGTTGACCTCGATGAGACAGTGCAATTGGTGCAACCGCTGCTGGCCGCCCTCACCGACACTTTGCACGAGGCCTCGCACCTGGGCCGGCTGGAGGGCACGGACATCGTCTACCTGGCCAAGCGTGACTCACCGCATCCGCTGCGCATGTTCAGCGCCGTGGGTCGCCGCCTTCCTGCACACGCGACAGCCATGGGCAAGGCCATCTTGGCCCAACGCCGGTGGGAGGACGTCGACGCGCTCCTGCCGACGCAACTCAAGGCACTTACTGCCTCGACGATCACCAGCCGGCCCCGATTGCGGAGGGAACTGGCGGAGATCCGGGAACGCGGCTATGCCGTAGACAATGAGGAAAGCGCCGAGATGATGCGCGCCGTGGCTGTGGTTCTCCCAACACCCGGCCTGAACAATGCCATCAGCGTCTCAGCACCAACACAACGCCTGCCCGAAGAGAAAATAGCTGAATACGTCGCACTGCTCGGGCAGCAGTGCCGATCCATCCCACAATTCCAGCAATGACAAGGTGAGTGGCCAAAACAAGTCAGCAAGTGCCCCGGTAAGAGGGCGCTTGCTGACTTGTCATGTTTCAGGACATCGTGGACGCTTGGGACCGGGCGGGACTACTTCATGTCGAGGAAAATCGGGTTGCTCAGGGCAGCCATGGGGCCCAGCTTGAGCGTTGTGCCCATGTCTGTTCCGTTGCTGGGCGAACCGTCGGCCATGGGGTGGCGCACCTCAACCCGGACGTAGGCAGTCAGCTGCGGTGTTGTCACCCAGCTGACGGTGCCCTGGCCGTCCGCGGACAGGCTTGCCTGCCGCATTTGACCTTCGTCGGTGATTAGCCGGACCAGCCCGTTGGGCACCCCGGAAACTGCAGCGGTAACGGTGACCGGGGCATTTGCGGCGGCGGTGAGGCGCTCCCCGATGCCGGCGCTCCGGTCCCCCGAGGCAATGCTGAACTCCAGGGAAACACCTGCTGACTCGGCGATCCAGCTCCTGCCCTTGCGGATGCCCTCAAGGATTGCGTCCCGGGAAAGCGCCTTGGCGTTGACAACGTTGTGCGGGAACCCGATGACCTGCGGGGCGCTGTGGGCATCACTGTTGCCCATGGCGGGCAGCCAGCGGCCGCCGTCGCGCGTGGACTGGGCCAGCATGGAGTCCCAGGTGTTGATGGCGTACTCGTCATCCGCCGTCCACGGGCCGGTCCAGACTTCGACGGCGTCGGCTTCGTCGTAGCCAAACTTCCAGCGGCAGGCGACATAGGGGCAGTAGGGATGTGCCGGAACCACGATCCCGCCCGAGGAGCGGATGCGCTGCGCCTCCTGCTTGAACCCCTTGTCCCGGGCACGGTAGCGCCAATCGATCCACTGCCCCGGCTCAATGCCCAGGGCCAGGTAGTGCCCGTTGCGGGTGGTCACTTCCTCACCCGTGAGAATCAGCAGGTCATCGCCCGCCAGCGGCCCCCAGGCACCATGGGATGCCGGCGTGTTGTGGTCGGTGCTGATCATGAAATCGAGCTTGGCGGCCCGGGCGCCCGCGGCAACATCGGCCGGAGTGCGCTTCCCGTCCGAATAAATGGTGTGCAGGTGGGCATCGCCGCGGTACCAGCCGGCACCGCGGCCGGCAATTTCCTGGGCGGGGTACTGCGGGCGGTGGGCTGCGCCGTCGGGCCCGTAGTCCAGCGTGACATTGACCGTGTAGTCCATGCCCTGTTCGGCCACCTGGTAGGGGCCCAGAACGATGTTCCAGGTGCCCTTGCCGACCCGGCCCGGCAGGTAGCCGGGAGTGGCGTCGGCTGCGCTGATGAAAAACTCCGTGCGGAATCCCCCGGACCAGCCGCGGAAGCCCTTGCCGGCCAGCTTGGTGCCCTTCTCGTCAAAGACCCCAATGTCGCAGGCGTTGTTGAGGAAACCTCCCGGGACAGACGGCTTGCTGTAGGAGTACGACACGCTGATCTTGTTGACGCCCGCAGGAACCTCAACGGGAAGGTAGACGAAGTCTGCCGCACCCGCGTCCAAATGGCCGGTGATGGTCTTGATCCGCGTGCTTCCGGCATCGGCGGCTGCGAACTGCACAGGGGCCAGGGTCAGGGCTGCGCCTGTCAGTGCGGCGGCCAGGAAACCGCGACGCGAAGGGGATACGTGGACATTGTCGCCCGCATGGGCTTTGCATGGTGAACTCACGGCTTTGACAGTAGGGATGCCGGATGAACAGATGCCAACGACGGTTTTGCGGCAACGTGAACAGATGCCGCGCAAACGGAACTATGCGCGCCGGCTGGACCCCGTGGAACGGTAGACGTCAAAGACGCCGTCAATGCGCCGAACGGAGTTCAGCACATGGTCCAGGTACTGGGGATCACCCATCTCGAAGGCGAACTTGGAGATGGCAACCCGGTCCCGGGAGGTGTTGACGCTGGCGGCCAGGATGTTGACGTGGCTTTCGGACAGGACCCGGGTGACGTCGGAGAGCAGGCTCTTGCGGTCCAGCGCCTCGACCTGGATCTCCACGAGGAACACGCCGGACTGGGTGGGGGCCCACTCCACGTCCACCAGGCGGTCCGGCTCGTTCTTCATGTGCACCAGGTTGGGACAGTCCTGCCGGTGCACGGAGATGCCCGAGCCCTTTGTGACAAAGCCCGAAATGGGGTCCGGCGGCACGGGGGTGCAGCAGCGCGCCAGCTTGACCAGGACGTCGCCCATGCCGTGGACGATGACGCCCGATTCTGAAATGCGCGAGCGGGCGTTGGAGACGTGCGTGTCCAGGGGCGCCGGGGCAATCTCAACGTCGTGGCTGGTGCCCAGCATGTCGCGCAGGCGTTCGACGACGGACTGGGCGGAGGTGTGGCCGTCGCCCACGGCGGCGTACAGCCCCGCTATGTCGACGTAGTGGAAGTGCTCGGTGACGGCGAGCAGGGCCTCGTGCGTCATCATCTTCTGCAGTGGCAGGTTCTGCTTGCGCATGGCCTTGGTCAGCAGCTCCTTGCCCTTTTCAATGGACTCGTCGCGGCGTTCCTTGGTGAACCACTGGCGGATCTTGTTGCGTGCACGGGCGCTCTTGACGAAGTTCTGCCAGTCCTGGCTGGGGCCGGCACCTTCGGCCTTGTTGGTGAAGACCTCCACCGTGTCGCCATGGGACAGTTCACTGTTCAGCGGCACCAACTTGCCGTTGACGCGGGCACCAATGGTCCGGTTGCCCACCTCGGTGTGCACCGAGTAGGCGAAGTCCACGGGGGTGGCGCCCTCCGGCAGGGCAATGATCTTGCCCTTGGGGGTGTAGACGTACACCTCCTTGGAATTCATCTCATAGCGCAGGGACTCCAGGAACTCGCTGGAATCGCTGGTCTCCTGCTGCCAGTCCAACAAGGACCGCAGCCAGTTCATGTCCTCCTGGACGCTGACGGGGTTCTTGCTGCCCTGCTTGTACTTCCAGTGGGCCGCAACGCCGTACTCGGCCCGCTGGTGCATCTCCAGGGTGCGGATCTGGATTTCCACGAGCTTGCCGCCGGGTCCCACCACAGTGGTGTGCAGCGACTGGTACATGTTGAACTTGGGCAGCGCGATGTAGTCCTTGAACCGCCCCACAAGCGGGCTCCACAGCGCATGGATCTGGCCCAGCGCCGCGTAGCAGTCCCCCACCGTGTCCACGATGACGCGAACGCCGATGAGGTCGTTGATGTCGTCGAAGTCCTTGTTGCGCACCACCATCTTTTGGTAGATGGAGTAGTAGTGCTTGGGCCTTCCGGTGACGTCGGCCTTGATCTTGGAGACCCGCATGGACTCGACAATTTCGCGCCGGATCAGGCTCAGTTGCTTTTCGCGTTCCGGGGACCTGTCCTGGACCATCCGGACAATTTCCTCGTACACCTTCGGGTAGAGGGCGGCGAAGGAGAGCTCCTCAAGCTCCCACTTGACGGCATTCATGCCCAGGCGGTGCGCCAGCGGGGCAAAGATGTCAAGGGTCTCCCGGGCCTTCTTGCCGGAGGAGGCGGCGGAGACGAAGCGCCAGGTGCGGGCGTTGTGGAGCCTGTCGGCGAGCTTGATGACCAGGACGCGGATGTCCTTGGCCATGGCGATGACCATCTTGCGCACGGTCTCGGCCTGGGCCGCGTCGCCGAACTCCACCTTGTCCAGCTTGGTGACGCCGTCCACCAGGACAGTGATTTCGGAACCAAAGTCCCGCTCCAGCTCGGCCAGTGTGTAGCTGGTGTCCTCCACGGTGTCATGGAGCAGGGCCGCGGCGAGGGTGCTGCCCGTCATGCCCATTTCGGCCAGGATCGTGGCGACGGCCACGGGGTGGGTGATGTAGGGATCGCCGCTCTTGCGCTTCTGGCCCTCGTGGTACTTCTCGGCGACGGAGAAGGCGCGCTGGATCAGCTCGAAGTCTTCCTTGGGGTTGCGGGCGCGGACAATGCGCAGCAGCGGTTCCAGGATGGGTGAATAGCTTTCCGTCGACCAGCCTGTGAGGCGGGCCAGCCGGGACCGGGTGCGCTCACGGCGGCCGGGGAAGGTGGGCCGCGACGCTTCAGTGCGCGCGCCCGAGGATGCGGGACGGGGCTCAACCGCTCCCGTACCGTCCGTCAATGTCTCATGCGAGGGCGATTCATCGGTCAACGCACTACCTCCCTCACGCACTTGCACGCCATGCGCCCCCTTGGCGGGGCATTACCCCAGTCTAAGGGTCGCGACCGGCATTTTTGACCACAAAAAAGCCGGGGGTGGATGCAGTGCATCCACCCCCGGCCTGCGCCCCTTCCCTGCCCGGCGGACCGGCGGGAAGCAAGCACCAACGTGCTAGACGGCGTCGACCAATGTGGCGGCGCGGTGCTGCTGCACCTTCTTGGCCTGCTTGGCCAAGTCCGGCTCACGTTCGCGCAGCCACGAGTACATCGGGGCGGCCACGAAAATCGTGGAGAACGTGCTGACGATGATGCCGATGAACAGGGCCAGCGACAGGTCGCGCAGGGTTCCCGCACCGAGCAGCAGCGCACCGATGAACAGGATGGAGGCCACGGGAAGCACTGCCACCATCATGGTGTTGATGGAGCGCACCAGGGTCTGGTTCACGGCCAGGTTGACCTCTTCGGCAAAGGTGCGCCGCGTGGAGGTCTTGATGTCTGCCGTGTTCTCACGGATCTTGTCGAACACCACCACTGTGTCGTACAGCGAGTAGCTCAGGATGGTCAGGAAGCCGATGATGGCCGACGGCGTGACCTCGAATCCCGAGGCGCCGTAGACGCCGGCCGTGACCACCATGACCACCAGCAGGCCCACGACGGCCGCAATGGACATACGCCATGTGCGGAAGTACAGGGCCATGAGCACTGTGGCCAGCAGGACGAACACGAAGAAGCCGATGATGGCCTGGCGTGAGACGTCCTGGCCCCAGCTGGGGCCGACGAAGGTTGAGGTGATGTGGTCCTCTGTCACGCCGTAGGCAGCCTTGAGTGCGTCCTTGACCGCAATGGTCTGGTCGTCGCTGAGGCGTTCGGTCTGCACCTGCATGGTGTCGCCGGCAATGTTGGTCACCACTGCGTCCGTGCCGGGTGCGGCATCCGCCACGGCCTTTTCGCCAATGGCCACGTCCCTGTGGGCAACTTCGGAGATGGTGAACTGCGAGCCGCCGCGGAAGTCGATGCCGAAGTTGAACCCGCCGTTGATCATGGGGATCAGGATGGAGAGCAGCATGACAACCAGGGTGATGCCAAACCAGATCTTGCGCTTGCCAACGAACTCGTAGGACCGTTCACCGGTGTACAGCTCGTTGCCGAATGTGGCGAAACTCTTCATTACTTGCTCTCCTTGGAGTCGTCGCTGGACTCGGACTTTGCGGACCCGGCGCCACGGCTGCCAACCATCTGCTTTTCATTGGCGGCGGATTCCTTGGCGGCCAGGCGTCGCTCGGCAATCGTCTGGCGGCGTTCTGCCTCGCCGGCGGCACGGGCGTTCTTGCCCTTGGCAACCTCCAGGCTTTCGGCCGGGGTGCGCAGGCGCCCTGCTCCGCGGTAGAGCGGGATGGCGCCGAGCTGGGCGGGGTCCAGGCCGGAGAAGCGGTGTCCCTCGCCAAAGAACTTGGTGCGGGCCAGCATCTGCAGCATGGGGTGGGTGAACATGAACACGACGATGAGGTCGGCCACGGCGGTCAGGCCCAGCGTGAATGCGAAGCCCTTCACGCTGCCCACGGAGACGAAGTACAGCACCAGGGAGGCCAGGATGTTCACGGCCTTGGAGGCCAAGATGGTGCGCTTGGCGCGGGCCCAGCCATTTTCGACGGCCGCCACGAGCCCTCGCCCGTCGCGCAGCTCATCCCTGACGCGTTCAAAGTACACAATGAACGAGTCGGCGGTCTGGCCGATGGCCACGATGATGCCG
The DNA here is from genome assembly GCF_027568515.1 of Arthrobacter sp. HY1533. Classification (GTDB taxonomy): domain Bacteria; phylum Actinomycetota; class Actinomycetes; order Actinomycetales; family Micrococcaceae; genus Specibacter. The sequence continues at coordinate 540,688 of NZ_JANKZF010000001.1, forward strand.
GCCACGCCGGCCAGCGACAGGCGGTAGTTTTCCGCCCAGCCCAGCAGCACGATGGCCAGGTACGTCAACACACCGGCAATGACCAGGGAGAGGATGGTGACAAAGCCCAGCGCACGGTACTGGAACAGCGAGTAGACAACCACCAGGAGCAGGCCGATGAGGCCGGCCAGGAGGCCCATTTCCAGCTGCTGCAGGCCCAGGGTTGCCGAGATCTGGATTTCGCTCTGGATTTCGAAGCTGATGGGCAGCGAACCGAACTTCAGCTGGTCGGCCAGGGCCTTGGCGCTGGTCTCGGTGAACTGGCCCGTGATGGAGGACTGCCCGTCGGTGATGACTGCCATGGAGGCGGGGGCGGAGATGACACTGTCGTCCAGGACGATTGCAAAGCGGGCCTGGGGATCATTCGGGTTGGCCAGGTACTTGGCGTTCAGGCGCTGGGTGACGGACTTGAATGCCTCGGCACCTTCCGGCTTCTCCAGCGTCAGCTGAACCGACCACTCGTTGGTGGTTGCGCCCTGTGCGCCCTGGGCCAGGCCGTAGGATGCGGTCTTGATCCACTTGCCGGGGATCTCCACCGGGCCCAGGATGTACTTCAGGCCGGTGCCGGGCTCACAGCTGACCAGCGGCTTGGCCGGGTCTGAGCTGGTGGGGCGTTCGGTCAGCGGCGGAATGCAGCTGGTTGCCTCGAACTCCTTCATGAGCGCCGCGTCGACCCAGTTGGTGTCGCTGGCGTTCACGGGCTTGGCCGTGGGCACGGGCAGCTTGTCCGCGGGGGTGCGCTCGGCTTCCGGCACCGCGCCCGAGGGAACCTGGGTGGCCACGATGACGGGGCGGAAGTTCATGTTGGCCGAGGCCTTGATGAGGTTGCGCTCTTCGTCGGTGGGCTTGCCGGGCATGCTCACAACAACGTTGGAGCCGCCTTCGGTGGAGATTTGGGCTTCGGAAACACCGGAGCCGTCCACGCGCTGGCGGATGATGGACACGGCCTGGTCCAGCTGCTCCGAGGTGATTTGCCCCGCGCCCTCGACCTTGGGCGCCAGGATCATCTGGGTGCCGCCCTCAAGGTCCAGGCCAAGTTTTGGCGCCCACGATGCGGCGCCGGCCATGACGCCGCCTCCTACCGCAAGGGTGCATGCAATGATGATCGCCGCAAGCCACAGCAAGGTTCTGCGGGCTGTGGACGTCGGACCTGTTCGTGCCATCAAGGGATCCTTCTATTGGTCACGGGTGTGGTGAACATGGCAATGCTGCTGTGCCGCGCGTCACGCGGCACAGCAGCTGCCAACCCGGATGAGGCTAGTTGTCTTTGTTGTTTTCGTTCTTCAGGCGCTCCAGGGATTCCTCGACGGATTCCGTGGCTTCGGGCTTCTTCTCCAGGTCCAGGACCAGCGATGAGGCGTCATCGGGCACAACTGCCGTTGCTTCCTCAGGCTCAACGATCTTGGCAACGGTCTGGCTGTGCACGGTGGCGGTGGTGCCGGGGGAGATTTCCATGACGATCTTGTTCTCATCGGTGTCGATGGAAAGGACCTTGCCGAACAGGCCAAAGTTGGTCATGATCTCGACGCCGGGAGCCAGCTTTGAGCGCTTCTCCTCCGCGGCAGCCTTGGTCTTCTTCTGCTTGCGCAGCATCATGAAGATGAGCAGGCCGAACATGGCGAACAGGAGAATGTTGGCACCGCTGAAAATACCGGCGGGGGCAGCCGTTTCGGCGGCTAAAATACTGCTGAAAGACACAGCTGGAGTTCCATTCTTTGGGTGACAAACGGTGGCCGGCTCATCAAACGTGCCGGACGTCATACCAGTCTAGAGGGTAAAGCTGAACGCTTGATGATAAACCGCCCACAAACGCGCAAAATTACACAACCCCGCCCGGCTGCCGCTGCCTATCCGTCCAATTCGTCCCCGTCAAAGGGCAGCATGGCCGACGCCACGGCGTTGCCAGGCATCTTCAGCCCCAGGTGTTCCCAGGCGGCGGGCAACGCAATGCGTCCACGGGGCGTGCGGCCCAGCAAGCCTTCCCTGACCAGGAACGGTTCCGCGACCGTCTCCACGGTCTCCGGCTCCTCCCCCACGGCGATGGCCAGGGTGGAGAGTCCCACCGGGCCGCCGTTGAACTTGTTGACCAGGGCTTCCAGCACGGACCGGTCCAGGCGGTCCAGGCCCCTGGCATCAACCTCGTACATGTCCAGTGCCGCCGACGCCGCCTGGGCGTCAATGGTTTCCAGGCCGTGGACCAGCGCCCAGTCGCGCACACGGCGCAGCAGCCGGTTGGCAATGCGGGGGGTGCCGCGCGAGCGGCCGGCAATCTCGGAGAACCCTGCGCTGCTGAGCTTCAAGTCCAGCATTCCTGCCGAACGGCGAAGCACCAGCTCCAGCTCGGCCACGGAGTAGAACTCCAGGTGGCCGGTGAAACCAAAGCGGTCACGCAGCGGCCCGGGCAGCAGGCCGGCCCTGGTGGTGGCGCCCACGAGGGTGAACTGCGGCAGCTCCAGGGGAATGGCCGTGGCACCAGCACCCTTGCCCACGATGATGTCCACACGGAAGTCTTCCATGGCCATGTACAGCATTTCCTCGGCGGGCCGGGACATGCGATGGATCTCGTCCAGGAACAGCACCTCCCCTTCAGTCAGGGAGGACAGGATGGCCGCGAGGTCGCCGGCGTGCTGGATGGCCGGTCCGGAGCTGATGCGCAAGGGCGCGTTCATTTCCGCCGCGACAATCATGGCCAGGGTGGTCTTGCCCAGCCCGGGAGGGCCGGACATGAGCACGTGGTCGGCGCTGCGGCCGCGGATGCGGGAGGCCGCAAGCACCAGGGCCAGCTGCTTGCGGACCCGTTCCTGGCCCACGAAGTCGTCAAGGTTGCGCGGGCGGAGGGCCGCCTCGAGTTCACGTTCCTCGGGCTCGCCCGAGGGGGCGGCGAGTTCGCCGGCACCGCGCCCGGGGCCGGCGGCCTGTGGGCCTGCGCCGCCGCCAATGCTGATCTGCCCGGGTAGCAGCGGGATTGAATCGTCCATGCCTGCCATGGTTACCGCACACCGCTCTTTTGCCGGCCGGTGTCCTGGCCCAGCCAGCGCAGCGTGGCTCGCAGCACGGCGGGCACGTTGGCGCCCTCGGCCAGTTCGGGCTCGGCGGCGACGGCGGCATCAATGGCCTTGAGCGCGTCCTTTTCGTTCCAGCCAAGGCTTGTCATGGCCGCAACCACCTGGTCCTTCCATTCCATGCGTGCAGCCGCAGCGGGACCCGCGGACGTGGCGGTTCCCGTGGGGTGCAGCTTGCCCTTGAGCTCCAGGACAATGCGCCCGGCCACCTTGGGACCAACCCCGGGAACCTTGGTGAAGGCCTTGCCGTCCCCGGCAGCGACACCCGAGGCGATGCTTTCCGGCTCCAGCACGGACAGGATGGCCAGGGCCAGGCGCGGGCCGATGCCGCTGACCGTGAGCAGGACGTCGAAGACCTCACGCTCCCGCTCGTCGGCAAAGCCGTAGAGGGTCATGGAGTCCTCGCGCACGATCATGGCCGTGGTGAGGGTGGCTTCCTCCCCCACGCGCAGCCCACCGAGCGTCTTCGGCGTGGCAATGACCAGCATGCCCACCCCGTTGACGTCGATGACGGCGTGGGAGAGCGAAAGCGACGCGACGGGGCCGCGGACAAAACTGATCATTGCAACTGCTCCTGCTCTGGTTCCGGCACTGGTGGACAGCATGAATGCTGTTCCCAGTGTAGTCGAACATACTTACTAGCAACTAGTTCCAGCGCTGGCCGGGCTTTTCCTTGTTTTTTGCCGTCTGCGACTTTGTCTCGGCATCGCGCCACAGCCGCTGCGCCGCCGTCGTGCCTTCCGTGCCGCCGGCAAAGGAATTTCCGCTGCGCCAGGCGTGGGCAATGGCCAGGGCCAGGGCGTCGGCGGCGTCGGCAGGGCGTGGCGGTTCGTCCAGGCGCAGGATCCGCACCACCATGGCCGTCACGTTTTCCTTGCCGGCCCGGCCGTTGCCCGTCACCGCGGCCTTGACCTCGGACGGGGTGTGCATGGCGACGGGGATGCCGCGCCGGGCCGCCGCAACCATGACAACGCCGGAGACCTGGGCCACGCCCATGACGGTGCTCAGGTTGGTCTGGGCAAACACACGCTCCAGGGCCAGGACATCGGGCTTAAACGCGTCCAGCCACTGGTCAACCGCATCCGCGATGACCAGCAGCCGGGCGTCAAGGCTCAGTTCATGGGAGCTGCCCACCACACCGACCCCCACCAGGGTGGCCGTGCGGTTGGGGGCAACATCAACCACGCCGAGCCCGCAGCGCGTCAGGCCCGGGTCAACTCCCAGGACCCTCAGGGCCTAGTCCTCTTCGAGCGCTGCGAGGACTTCGGGGCTCATGTCGGCGTTGGAGTAGATGTTCTGAACGTCGTCCAGGTCCTCCAGCGCATCGTAGATCTTCATGAACTTGCGGGCGTTCTCGACGTCGAGTTCAACCTGCATGGACGGGACAAAGCCTGCCTCGTCGGATTCGTACTCAATGCCGGCCTCGGTCAGAGCTGCACGGACGGCCGGGAGATCCTGGGTGTCGCAGATGATCTCAAAGCTGTCGCCCTGGTCCTTGACCTCTTCGGCGCCGGCCTCGAGGACTGCCATGAGCAGGTCGTCCTCGCTGAGGCCGTTCTTGGGCAGTCCAACAATGCCCTTGCGGGTGAACATGTAGGCAACCGAACCGGGGTCGCCCATGTTGCCGCCGTTGCGGCCAACGGCCAGGCGGACCTCGGAGGCTGCACGGTTCTTGTTGTCGGTGAGGCACTCGATCAGGATTGCCGTGCCCTGGGGGCCGTAGCCCTCGTACATGATGGTCTGGTAGTCCACGGCGTCGCCGAGCAGGCCGGCACCGCGCTTGATGGCGCGGTCAATGTTGTCTGCCGGAACGGAGGTCTTCTTGGCCTTGGAGACGGCCAGTTCAAGCGCCGGGTTGCCCTGGAGGTCGGGTCCGCCACCACGGGCAGCAACTTCAATGGTCTTGATGAGCTTGGCAAACGACTTGGCACGGCGGCTGTCGAGGATGGCCTTCTTGTGCTTGGTTGTTGCCCATTTGGAGTGGCCTGACATGGTTACGCTTCTCCCTTGATCATTCGAATAAACAGTTCGTGGATGCGGCGCTCACCAGTCACTTCCGGATGGAAGGAGGTGGCCAGCAAATGCTGCGACCGAACGGCAACTGCACGAACCTCTGGTTCAATCCTAGCGTTTTGTGGGTCCTGTGGCAGAGCAACAGTGGCGAGCACCTCAACTCCGGCACCCACGCGCTCCACCCACGGCGCCCTGATGAACACCGCATGCAGGGGTGTTTCGGGCTCCCCCGCCGGGGCCAGGCCGCGGAAATCAAGGGCCGTTTCAAAGGAGTCAACCTGCCGGCCAAAGGCATTGCGGCGCACAGTGATGTCCAGCCCGCCAAGCGTCTGCTGCGGGTTGCCGGCCAGGTCCAGGGCGGGGTCGGCAATCTCGCGGGCCAGCATGATCATGCCGGCGCAGCTGCCATAGACCGGCATCCCGGACGCGATGCGCTCCATGAGGGGCTCGCGCATGCCAAAGATGCGGCTGAGCTTGTCGATCGTGGTGGATTCCCCGCCGGGGATCACCAAACCGTCGACGGCGGCCAGCTCCGAGGGGCGGCGGACGGACACGGCCTGCGCCCCGCACTCCCCCAGTGCCCGGGCGTGTTCGCGGACATCCCCCTGCAGTGCCAGGACGCCCACCACGGGCCCGTTCGATGTGTTGGATGTTGTGTTGGAAACGGAGTCAAAAGTCACGTTTTCATCTTAGATGGGCGCTATCTCACACGGATAACTTCCGTTACTCACCGGGCGGCGTGGGCGGCGTTGCCCGCTCAAGCAAGTAGCATTGTGCGAGGACTGACGTGCTAAAGATGAGGTAAGCAGTATGTGCGGAATCGCTGGTTATTACGGTTATGGAGAAGACGAATCTCTCCTTCAAGAGATGAACGCGTGCATTGTGCACCGCGGCCCCGACGGTGAGGGCATCTACACTCACGGGAACGTGGGGCTGGCCCACCGCCGCCTCTCCATCATCGATGTTGCGCACGGCCAGGAGCCCATGTACAGCGCCGACGGTGAAACCGTCCTGATCTACAACGGCGAGGTTTACAACTACCTTGACCTGCGCGCCGAGCTTGAGGCGCTGGGCCGGACCTTCTCCACGAAGTCGGACACCGAAGTGGTGCTGCAGTCCTACGAGGAGTGGGGCGACGCCGCCTTTGACAAGTTCAACGGCATGTTTGGCTTTGCCATCCATGACAGGAAGAACAACCGCCTGGTCCTGGCCCGCGACCACTTCGGCATCAAGCCGCTGTACTACGCCACTGCAGGCACCGCCGAGGCCCCCACGCTGCTGTTCGGCTCGGAAATCAAGCCCCTGCTGGCCGCCAACAAGATTGAAACCGGCGTCAACGAGCGGATCCTGTACCGCTACCTGCAGTTCCGGATCCACGACGACGAATCCGGCACCTTCTTCAACGGCGTGCAGAAGCTCATGCCGGGCGAGAAGCTGGTGCTGAACACCGTTGACAGCGAAGCCGGCCCCGCCGGAACCTCCGTGATCAGCAGCTACACGCGCTTCAAGGAAGAACTGGCCGAACTGGCCAAGATTGAAACCCCGTACTCCAAGGCCGTCATCGACGAATACCGGGAGCGTTTCACCGAGGGTGTCCGCCTGCGCCTGCAGTCCGAGGTCCCCGTGGGCACGGCCCTGTCCGGCGGACTGGACTCCTCCGCCGTCGTGGTGACCATCAACAAGCTCATGCAGGAGAAGGCAGCGGCCACCGATTCCCTCGGTGCCCAGCAGCAGACCTTCTCGGCAGTGTTCCCCAACTCGCTCAATGACGAGGAAAAGTACGCAGACGCCGTGCTGGCCCGCTGCGAAGGCAACGTCATCAGCCACAAGATCCGCCCGCAGGCCTCCGAATTCGTTGAGGACCTCGAGGACTTTGTGCGCACCATGGAGGAGCCCATCATCTCCTCCGGTCCCTACGCCCAGTACCAGGTCATGCGCGAAGCATCCAAGCACGTCACGGTTCTCCTTGACGGCCAGGGCGCCGATGAGATGATGGCCGGCTACATCCCCTACTACTTCGCATACCTGCGCCAGTTGAAGAAGAACGGGCAGAACGCCAAGCTGGCCAAGGAACTGGTTTCCAGCTCCGACATCCTGTTCCGCCTGGCCCGGTTCCGCATCCAGGGCGCCCTGACCTTCAAGAAGGCTGCCGGGATCACCCCGCTGCTGAACAAGAAGTTCACGGCCAAGTTCAAGTCCGAGACGTTCTCCAACATCCCTGACAACCTGAAGCTGCGTCTCATCGACGACCTCTTCCACAAGTCCCTGCCGGCCGTGCTGCGCTACGAGGACAAGAACACCATGCGCTTCTCCCTGGAGGGCCGCGTGCCGTTCCTGGACAAGGAAGTGGTGAAGTACCTCTTCAGCCTCTCTGACGAGTCCATCATCAAGGGCGGCTGGAACAAGCGCATCCTGCGCGACGCCACCCGCGAGCTGCTGCCGGAGATGATCAGCAACCGCCGCAACAAGATCGGCTTCACCACCCCCGAAGCCGAGTGGTTTGGCCTGATGAAGGAAAAGATCTACGAGATCTTCCTGTCCTCCTCCTTCGGCTCACGGCCCTACTGGAACCAGGACGCCGTGATCTACGCGTTCGAGGAATACCTCAGCGGCAAGTCCGCCGGATCCACCATGGTGTTCTGGCGCCTGATCAACACCGAGCTGTGGCTGCGCGAGTTCTTTGACCAGCCGGAAGTCAAGGCCGGCATCGAGGGCAAGAGCGACTACATCCCCAACGCCGACAAGAACCTGGACATCACTGTTCCGGACAACGCCGGCACCTTCCGCCGCTACCCGCTGCGCACTGAGGTTTTCTACAAGGAAACCGACTTTGACCCCGCAGTCATGACGTACGTCAAGCGCTACTTCGACGGGCTGCCCACTGCCGGCGGCGACCACGGCGAAGCCACCGCCAACACGCCGTGGTACCTGTTCGTCTCGGAGAAGATCGTGGCCATGACCCAGGGCCGTTCCATCCCGGTCTGGGACATCAAGGTCAGCAACGCGGCGCGCATCTTCAGCAAGTTCGTCACCCGCAACCCCGGCGGCATTGGCCTGGCCAGCCCCTGGTCCATGCAGTTGGCCATCGACGAGGTGGGCCTGCCCAAGATCATGTACGCCTCCGCACGCTCCGTGATTGGCAAGCTGCAGGGCAAGTCGGGCGTGTTCTATGAAGTGGTCGGCCACAACATCAACGCGATCGACGGCGCTGCCGGCTACCAGGTGGGCACCTCCACCCACTCGGTGAAGTACGCACCCATCGACCCCGACGGCGTGGCAGCGCGCCTGAGCGCCCTGGTCCGGGCCACTGTCCCGGCCGAGTTCGCTGCGACGTTTGCCGGCACCGCGATCATGGATGCCAACGACCTTGGCGTTGTGGCGCTGGGCCACGACACTCCCCTGCCCAAGGCTGTCCTGGAGAACATCTTCCGCGACAACCCGCAGGGCCAGACCACCGAGACCACACCCATGTCCTTGGTGTTCACCCAGAAGTAGCTCCACCCAACCAGGCACGACGGCGGAACCTGTGGATCCGCCGTCGTCCCTGGTTAAGCCCCACCCCACCACAACTGGAAGATTCACCATGGTCACCCTTGCCGATTGCCAACGTACGCAGCACGCCTGGTTCAGGGCGCTGGCGGAGGCGACCGGCGGCCGCGCATTCTCAACGCACCGGATGGACTGGGTGTGGCTGCCGGAGACGCGCGAAATGCTGTGCATGTTCCCCACCGAGATCACCGAGGCGGGACTTGCTCCGGCGCTGGCCGAGGCTGAGCGGCGCGGGGCGGCAATTGTGGGCGTGTGGATGAACGCCGCCGTGCGCGAGGGCGTGCTGCCGCAATTCCGCTTTGAGCGCGGCTGGCAGCCGTGGTGGATGACCCGGGCGCTGGACGTGGAATCGGTGGCCGCCGCGAGCGAGCACGCCGATGACAGGGTGGCGCTGACGGCGGTCAAGGCCGGGCAGGTGTGGCTGGCCACGGCCCGCAGCGGCGAGGAATGGGCCGGCCGGTCCTACGCGTACCTGCCGCCGGAGCAGGGTGGCAAGCACCTGGCCGGCATCTTTGACATGGTGGTGGCGCCCGAGCACCGCAGGACCGGGCTGGGCACCGCCCTGCTCAACCGACTCTCCGAGGAGGCGTTCAACGCCGGCGCCGAGCACCTGCTGCTCAACGCCACCCCCGACGGCCAGCGCCTGTACCGCACCGTCGGCTTCGAACTGATCGGCAAGGGCCAGACCTGGTGGTTCCACCCGCCGGCAGCACAAACCCTCCCTCAGATTTAGGGGCCCTGGGCCCAACGCTCCCTCACTTTTGGGGCAGTATTGCCAAACCCTGTCGCAGCAAACGCTGCTTTTTGGCCAACGCTTTCCCGCCAATGGCCTCAAACGGGTCGAGCCTGCCAAGATCAATTGATCTCGACAGGCTCGACCGCCGGGCTGCGTGAGAATCAGAAGCTGCCGATCCCCTTGCCCAGCAATTGCGCGCCGAGAACCAGCATGACCACCATCATGATGGTGGCGTTGTTGGCCGTGAGCCAGATCCGGATGTGGTCAAGCATGCCCGCGGCCTTCGCGGGCGCCACCAGGTAGATCACCACAGGTGCCAGCACGCTGAGCGCGGCAATGACAGTGAAGGCCACCACCGCCAACAACGCAGGCCCGGTGCCCAGTGCCGCATGGCCAATGGAGACTCCGGCGGCAGCAGCCACCAGCAGGTTCTTCGGGTTCACGGCCGCCAGCAGGAACGCCAGCCCAAGCGCCGAACCAGGATTCATCGTGTCAATGGCCGCCATCCATTTGGGCAGCTGTGCCACTTCACCCGGCTTGGGACGGGAACGCCACTGCTTCACGGCCAGCAACAACAGGGCCAGGCCGAACAGCATCTGAATGCTGCCCACAATGGGCTGTGTACCTGGATCGTCCGCTTTTTCGGGGATGACGCCGGCCAGCAGGGTGAAGACCCCGACAGCCACTGCAATGCCCGCCACCCAGCCTGTCAGAAACCCCAACCCGAGTGGTTTGGGCCGTGGCGACATCAGCATCAGGATCGTTGCGATGATCGGCACCGGGCTGATGGCAACGGTGACGGCAAAGGGGAGGATGTCCCCCAGGACTCCATTCATGGTCTCCCCCTATTTTTCTGCTGGCCAGGGACGGCGGGGCATGTTTAGCAAGTCAGCCCGGATTCAACCTTGTCCTGGGCTGCCTTTACATTGGCCAGGCTGTCTTCCAAGGCAACTTTTGCCTCCGGCACAGTCAGGTTGTCATCGAGTCCCGACACGGCATCGTCCAAGTCCTTCCATGCCGTTTCCAAGGCCTTGACCTGGTCCGAACCCACCTTGTCCAACTCCTTGTTCAAGTCCGTGTAGGCAGTTTTAACCGTGTCCCGGGCTGCCTTGATTTCGGCCAGGGTTGAGGAGGAGTCCAAGGAATTCTGGACACCGGCCACGGCGTCCACAAATGCCGTGTTGGCTTGGCAGGCGGACGCCTTGTTCTCCGACGGTGAGCTGCTGCACGCGCCCAGGGACAGGCCCAGGCTTGCGGCAAGGGAAACGGCTGTGATGATCTGGATGGATTTACGCATGGTGACTCCTGTTGATTGCTTGCTTGTACAAAAATGAGGTGTGCGGACTTGCGGCTTTTTTAGCCGCCCAGCAACTGGGCCTTGGCTCGTTCAAACTCGGCCGCGTCCAGCAGTCCCTGTTGCCTGAGTTCCCCCAATTGGGTCAGCTTCCCGACGATGTCGACGGGGGCGGCGGGGGCGGCCGGGGCGGCTTGAACGGGCGCCGGGGCAGCCTGGACCGGTGCCTGGACAGGTGGTGCCGGCGGATAGTCCTGGGCGTATGAGGCTGCCGCCCGTTCGTTCTGGCGCCTGGTTACTGCACCTCCCACGGCCGATGCCGTCCCGGCCACAACGGCTGTCCGCGCAGCCAGCCCCAGCAGGCCAGGCCTTCCAACTCTTCCAATGAAGGGCATGACCCCTCCCTTCCTATGCGTCGGCCTGGCCGAATTCGTTGATGAAGTTGTTGACGAGTGCTGCCGGTATCCGGGCAGATTCCGTGACCGTGCCGTTGGCGGCAGCCAGGTTGCGGGCCAGATCCGTGGCCCAGCTCAGTTCCAGTGCCACAAGTGCGACGCCGGCCCCGCCCGCCAAGTCCTGTGCGGCCTCTGTGGCGTCTTCTTCGCCCAGCAGGCCCGGCAGGGCCATGGTCAGGCCGGCTGCTGCTGCGTCACCGTCCGCCAGCTCTGAAATGCTGTACGAACCATCCGCCGCCCGGCTGGCCAGGACCATGTCCAGCAGCCGAACCGTGCCGGAGGCTTCAAGTTTCGCCAAGGAGTCCAGCACGCCGGGGCTGGGGGCAGCACCGGGGAATTCCACCGTGAAGATCTCCACGGGTCCGTAGTCAAAGTTTTCTCGCTCAGCCATGATTCACCGTTACTTCGCTGTTGATGGAGGGGAACTGCCAAGCGCCGTCGAGGACTTCGGCACGGGGTCGGTACAGCCGAACCAGGTAATTCCAGCCGTCCATGATCGGCAGTGCGTTGGGTTCGCCGGGCTCCCCGCCGAAGATCACTGTGATGCCGCCGTCGGCGTTGGGGGTTCCCGTGATGTTGTTGACGCTGTAGGCGCCGTCCGGGTTTTCTTCGAAGTAGCCTTCTGCGTTGTACAGCGAGATGGACCAGAATCCGTCCACGGGAACCTCGGCAATGTCCAGGGTGTACCGGCCCACGTCCAAGCCCGGCACCACGTTGAGGTAGCTGGCCTCCGCCTCGGGCAGTCCGCCCCAACCTGCCGCGGTACCGATCAGGTGGCGGATGGGGTCCACGTCCTGCTTCCTTCCGAAGCAGCCGTCCAGGCCGGCGAGCCCCTTGGCGAGCTCCAAAAGCGCGGCGCGGGTCGCGGTGACGGCTTCCTCGTCATAGGGCTCCAGCACAAATGGCCGGTTGCTTGCGCTCGAAAGCACCAATTGGTCCTGCAGGGCGTTGACCTGCGCCACGTCCTGCGGGTTCTCGGGGTCGACCAGGATGCGTGCGGCCACCATGACATAGTCGGTGCCGAACTCCGCCACGCTCAGGTGATGGCTGCCAGGGGTGTGAAAGACCCGGTTGATGAAGTGGTCCTGGTTGACCACCATGACGGAGACATAGCGGTTGCCGACGTCAGGAATGGTCAGTTCCGCACCTTCCGAGATGTCAACGACAGCTGCGCTGTAGAGGGTGTCCCGGTTCATCCGGATGATGGGCTGGTCTTCGACGGGAGTGGGAACCTTGCCGTGGCTCCATTCGCCCGTTCCGCCGGCCTGGTGCACGATCGCCGCAAACATGCGGTCGGATTCTGCCCTGGCAAAGTTTGCTGCGTTGACATGAATTTCAGTCATGGGGCTCAAGTGCCTTTCGCTAGTCAAAAAAGTAACAAGCTCAGCCTTGCCGGAATCCTGACACCGGTCATCATCATTGATTGATGATTTGGCCCCCCGGCAGCCCCCAACTTGATCAAATTCGTGGCCATGGGAACCGGCCTGTGGAACTCTCGGAAGAGGAAATTCCGCTCGGACTGTTCCCGCGCCTGACACAAGATAAGGATGAAAATCCCCATGAATTCTTTTGACTCTTCGGCCGTTCAAGCCGCCTACGCCTTGGGCATTCCCCTGGTGTTCAACCTCGACCAGGTGCTGCGGTACGTTGAAAGCGGTGTGGGTGCCAACCCCGCCGCCCCCTTCAATTCATTTAGCCACGCCCGCACGCTGGCCGGCCCCGCAGACACCTTTGTCTCCATCAACAACGACACCCTCTACTCCATGGCCCAGCTGGACCTGAGCGCCGGCCCCCTGCTGCTGGAGGTGCCCGACACGGCCGGACGCTACTACGTGCTGCAATTCGTGGACGCCTGGACCAACAACTTTGCCTACGTCGGCCAGCGCGCCACAGGCACCGGTGCGGGGAAATTCCTGATCGTCCCGCCAGGGTGGTCGGGCCAGGGACCCGAAGATGCAACGCTCATCCAGTCCCCCACACTTGTCGCCTCGATTGTGGGCCGTTGGGCGTGCGAGGGTGAGGCCGACCTTCCCGGGATTCACCGCCTCCAGGACGCCACGAAGCTGTCCGCGCTCGACGGCGGGTCCCCCGCTGCGGGCATCCCCTCGCCCGGTCCTGAGGTGCCCGACAAGCTGGTTTTTCTGGAGAAGCTCCGTTTGTGGTCCCAGGCATTCCCGCCAGCCCAGCGGGACCTTTCGGCACTGGACGCCTTGGCACCGCTGGGCATCACCGGCCAGGGCAACAGCCCGTATGCGGGGCTGGACGAGGGGCGCATCGGCGAATTGGCCCAGGCGTTGCAGGGTGCCCAGGACATGATCCTGGAATTCCTTCGCGGCGGCGGGGTTCCCATGGTCAACGGCTGGCAGCTGGCATACCACTCCTTTGACTACAACCTGGACTTCTTCGAGGTTGGAACGCTCAATGAACCGCTGTACACCGCCATGGATTCTGCCCAGCGCCCCATTCTGCGGGCAGCGGCCGCCATTGCCGGTCTCTGGGGAAACCACGCCTACGAGGCCGCCTACGCAGCTGTCTATGTCGACGCCGACGGCCAGCAACTCAACGGCCAGAACGACTATGTCTTGACGTTTGACCCAACCCCGCCGGTGGGTGCCTTCTGGTCCCTGACCATGTACTCGGTCCCCGACTTCTTCCTGGTGGAGAACCCGCTGGCCCGATACTCGGTGGGCGACCGAACCCCCGGCCTGGTCTACGGGGACGACGGTTCACTGCAAATCCACCTCGGCGCCACCGCCCCGAGTGATCCAGCGAAACTGGCCAATTGGCTGCCCGCACCTGAGGGTGATTTCCGTCCGCTCCTGCGCATGTATGTGCCGGATGCAGCCGTGATCGACGGCGGCTACCAGATCCCCGCCATCCACCGAATCGCAAAGGACTAACTCCATGGAAACACTGAGAATCGGAAGCAGCATCGATGCCCCGGGCGAAGCCGTGCAAATCCGTGCGGACAAGTTCAACCGGCACACCTTTTGGTGCGGCCAAAGCGGTTCCGGCAAAACCTACGCCTTGGGCGTGGTCCTGGAACAGCTGCTCCTGCACACCGAACTGCCGCTGCTGATCCTGGATCCGAATGCTGACTTTGTCCGCTTGAACGAGACCCGCCAGGGTGCCAATGCCGAGGAGGCGAAGCGGCTTTCGGCCATCCCCATGCGGATCCTGAACTCCACCAATCCTGGCGGTGAGCGGCTCCATGCCCGCTACACCGACCTGTCCGTGGAGTCCAAGGCGGCCGTGCTCAGCCTGGACCCCATTGCCGACGCCGACGAGTACAACGAGCTGCTGCACTTCGACCTGAACCCCACCACCTTCGATGCCGCAACCATGCTGCAAGAATTCCGTGACTCCGGCAATCCGGCCCAGGTCAAGCTGGCCAACCGGGTGGAAAACCTTCGCCCGCTGGGCTGGGAGCTGTGGTCGTACGGCGGTGATTCCGTCAACGACGTGGTGGACACCAGGCCACGGGCCACAGTCATGGACCTGGGCGGATTCACTGCCCCGGCGGCACCCAAGGTGGCTGCCTTGGCCGTGCTGGAACACCTGTGGGCGACCCGCCATGACCGCAAACCCATCCTCATTGTGATTGATGAGGCTCACAACGTCTGCTCCCCGCACCCGGCAACTGCCGTGGAGAAGGCCCTGACGGAACAATTGGTCCAGATCGCGGCAGAGGGCAGAAAGTTTGGCCTGTGGCTGTTTCTTTCAACCCAGCGGCCCACCAAGATCCACCCCAATGTGCTCTCCCAGTGCGACAACCTGGGTCTCATGCGCATCAACGCACCCCGTGACCTGGCGGAGCTGGGCGAAGTGTTCGGCTTCGTTCCCGAGGAAATGCTGGCGCAGGCCAAGGACTTCGGACTGGGCCAGGCGCTGATGGCGGGCGGCTTTGCCGGCGCCCCCACCCTGGTGCAGATGCGGGACCGGGTGACAGCCGAGGGTGGCTCGGACGTCTTGGTACCCATGATGGCGGGCGCCTGAACTGCCGGGCGAGGGCACGCTCAGGGGCGAAGCCGGATGGCGTCCCTGCGCGTGCTCACACCCAATTTTCGGTAGATGGAGCGCTGGTGGGTCCGCACCGTGTTGACGGAGACAAATAGCGTGGCGGCAATTTCCTCGGCCGTCATGGTGGTGCGCAGGAAGCCAAAGACCTCCTGCTCCCGCTTGGAAAGCTGTGTTCCCAACATGGCTTGCCTGGAGATGTTGTCAGGGCCCTGGGCAAGCCTTGCGGCAAGGAATCCTTCATGTGCAGTTCCCCAGGCCGCGTGCTCGGTAAGAAGCTGGACCAGGGCGTCATCGCCTCCGGCGAAGGGCCGCACAATGGATTCCTTCATGGCAAGGTCCAGGGCCTTTTCCAGCTGGCGGTGCGCAGCATCCCCCTCCCCCCTCCCCCTTGAAATCACGGCGGAGGTAATGAGGGCACTGACGGATACATAAGAAGTCATGGCGGTTGAAGAAATGCCGCCGAGCATCTGCAGCGCATCGGCCGGGCGCCCCGCAAGCCGGGCGAGTTCCGCGGCAAGTGCCAGGCACACCGGGACATGGGCAACATCCCGGATATCCCGGACCATCTCAAATGCGGCATCGGGCTCCCCCGAAGCCGCACGCAGGCTGGCCGCGGCAATGAGCCCATAGATGGGCCATGGAACCCCGTGCTGGTGGGACTGGCTAACGCCATCCAGACGGGATTCGGCTGCGCGGATATCGCTCGCATCACCTGTGTCGGCGGCACAGAAGGCCAGGAAGACCCTGGCCAGGGCCGTGTAGGAGGCCTGGTGTCCACCCTGCGCCACCATGTCCAGGAAGGTCTGGTTCGCCTCGGGCAGCCTTCCTTGCCAATAATCGGCGAAACCTCGGGCAAAGTGCTCAATGGCGCCGTCATAGTGGTTCCATTCCAGAACCGTGGCATCCTGTCCGGGCACCTCATACTTGGCCATGAGCGCACGTGCCGAGGAAAAGTACCCGCCGAAGCTCAATGCCAGCATCAAGTTGGCACGGGCTCGTTGGGCGAGGGTGTGCAGCCCGGAATTCTCGGCCTGGTCCAGGGCCGAGCGGAGCATGCGCACTGCGGCGGCCGGATTGCGCCGGAGCCGCAGTTCCGTCCACCCCAGGAAGAACATGGCGAAGGCATTTGTCACCGGGTTGCCCTGCAGCTCGGCGCTATGCTCCCGGGCCGAGTCCACGGCGATGGCGAGTGCACCGGCGTCGTTCTCTGTGAAAAGCGTGGCAAAGGCCAGGGTGGCGCGGACTTGGTGCGGCACCACGTCCATGGCGGACAATGCTCCGCGGGCCTGCAAACGCAAAAGGGTGGAACCCGGGGCATCGCCCAAGAGGTCAAGGCATGCCGAGCGTATCAGCAGGATTTCAGGGTTCAAGGCAACGTCACCGGGGAGCTGCAACAATATGTCGTTGAGCTCTGCGGCACCGGATTCAATCACGATCCGCAGCCATTGCTCCCGCAGAATTCCCATCAGCGCCTCGGCATCCCCGGCCAGCAGTGCATGGGACATGGCGTCCATGGGGAACAACCGGGCCAGTGCCTGGGCTGCAATGGCATTGAGCCGGCGCCGCCGGCCACTGTCCGTGCGGTCCAGGATCTGCTGGCATTGGGTGGAAAATTCCTGGCGCCACTTGTAGACGGTCCGATGTTCCCCGCTCTCATAGCGGTCAAGGAAGATTCCTTGGTTGGCGCATTCTTCCAGCAGTGCCGAGCTGTTTCCCGCTCCCGTCAGGAGGTGCGCCAATGTCGCGTCCAGCCGCAGGCAGGTTGTGCCGGCCAGGACAAATTCAGCCAATTCCGGTCTCATTTGGCCCAGGATGGACGTTGCCACGAATTCGGTCAGCACGGAATGGCCAACGGGCCCGGTACCTCCGGAACCTGGCGAGCCAGCAACAATTTCCAGCTGAACTGCTATGGGCCAGCCACCGTTTTCATTGTGGAGTGAATGCGCGGCCTCCTCCGACAGCGCAATGCCTGCCCGGTGGAAGTCCTCCACGATCTCCGCCACCGTCAGGGACAATTCTGCCGGCCCCAGGCGGGTGGCAATTCCACGCGCCAGCATCCGGTTAAAGGACTGGTTCAGCTCGGCGGTGCCCGCCAGCACAAAGCGGAGACGGTTTTGGCAGTGGTCGGTGAGCGTCTGCAGCAAGGCGCTGGACAGGGTGGAACCGCCCAGGTGTGCGTCGTCCACAACCATGACAATGGGCTCGTCCAGCTCCAGCAGACGGCTGGCCACGAGCTCAAGGGTTGCCTGCGTTCCCTGGTCATCAGGAAATATTCGGGACAGCAGGTGTGCATCGTTCGCGCCAAGCCGGGGTGCCAGGCGATGAAGGGAACTGATGATCCCGCCCAGAAGGGACTCTTCATTTTCGCCGATGTGCCGGCTCAGGCTGAGCCAGGCAACACGCCGTCCCTCGGCCACGGCCCAGGTGGACAGCAAAGCGGTTTTTGCGTAGCCGGATGGAGCGGACAGCAACGTCAGTGGGTACAGGTCCACCGACTCGTCAATGAGCCGCAGCAGCCGTTCCCTTGACCTTGCCGGGCCGCCATTGTTCGGCGGCGATACCAGAAACCAGGGCAGCGGTTTCCATTGTGCAATTTCTCGTGTCCCCATGCAGGGGATTCTATCGTCACCCGCGGCTACTTTTAGGGACCATTGGGGCGCAAGTGCCAACCGGGGTCATGACGTCCCTCGACGTCCGGATCGACCCCAGCCGTCCGGACGCAACGGAAGCCTGTGTCCGATGAAGCAGAGTCTTCAGCCCTCCCCATGCGGGCCGCGGGCCGGTAGCTCAGGCTGTGTTCGGGTGCGGAAAGATGCGATCCGCCCTTGAGAACACGCCGCGGGATGCCGTCCGCACCTTCGGAGCTGCCGACCCGGGACGGAACAGCCACGGGAGATTCGTAGGGGGCAATCCCCGCGGCCGCCGCATGGGAGCTGGTGTACAGATCGTCGGTCCATTCCCACACGTTGCCAATGCTGTCGTACAGCTCGAATCCGTTGGGCGGAAACATCCCCACGGGGGACGTGCCAAACCATCCGTCGGAGCTCGAGTTCAGGTAGGGGAACCGGCCGTGCCAGGTATTGGCCAACGCCACCCCGTCCGGATCACGCTCCCGCCCCCAGCTGTAGGGCAGGGGCGCGTGCCCGCCGCTGGCTGCCCATTCGTACTCCGCTTCGGTGGGCAGCCGGGCCCCGATCCACTGTGCGTAGGCCAGGGCATCAGGGTAGGCGATGTGGACAACCGGGTGCTCATCCAGCCCCAACAAGGCACTGCCGGGCCCCAGGGGATGCCGCCAGTTGGCCCCGGGCACCCAGGACCACCAGCTCCGCCAGTCCCTCAGGTCCACCGGGCCGTCGGGTGGGGTGAACACCAATGATCCTGGATCCAGTTCTTCGATTCCCCGCAGTGGAAAATCCTGCCGGTCCAATCCCCGCTCTGCCAGGGTCACGTAGCCGGTGGCAGCGGCAAACGCCGCATACTGGGCGTTCGTGACAGGTGTCCGGGACATGTCAAAGGCCTCGACGGCGCGCTGGTGCTGGGGCCGTTCATCGGGATAAAAGTCCCACGACCCCATCAGAAAACGGCCAGGGGGAATCCTTACCCAGTCGGCCAGGGATTCCTGCATGGCAGGTTTCCTTCCGTTCATGTTGTATCTCCTTTGCGGATTTCCTTATCCATCCTGCTGTGGCTTCACCAAACATCAATCATCAGCAACTGATGATTTGCGCTCCCGGTTGTTCCTTCCCGAGGTCAGATCCCCGAATGTATTAGCAGGTGCAGGACCGGATGGCGGCTGCTGCACAGTCATTTTCAGGACCACCGGACGGACAGGCACAGAACAGATGCAGCGACCATTCACAGGCCTTACGCGGGACAACGTCGCGCGGGAGGCGACGGCCGGGGTCACCCTTTTGGCCATCTCGGTCCCACTGAACATTGGCTATGCCCAGATCGCCGGACTTCCGGCCAGTGCCGGACTCTACGCCCTGATCGTCCCGACCCTGATCTATGCGGTGCTGGTTTCTTCCCGGCAGGTTGTGGCCTCCCCCGACGCAGCCGCCGCAGCCCTGGTGTTTTCCTCACTCGTGGGGCTGGGCGTGGCTCCGGACAACTTTGTGCTCATGGCCGGGGCCCAGGCGATCCTGAGCGGGCTGCTCTTCTTTGCCGCATCGTTCCTGAAGCTCGGCTTTATTGCCAATTTCCTCTCCAAGCCCATCCTGGTGGGTTTTGTGGGTGGCCTCGCCTTGGAGATCATGGTCAGCCAGGCTGCCAAGATGTTGGGCGTCAAGATCAATTCCGGCGGAGAATTCCTGGAAAAGTTGTGGGAGCTGCTCACCGGTCTGGGCGGCTTGAACGTCTTTGCCGTCGCGCTCAGTGCCGGGTCCCTGTTGGTGCTGCTGCTGGGCCGCAGGTTCCTTCCCTCCTTTCCATGGGCCCTGGCTGTCCTGGTCCTGGCGACTGTGGCCACGGTGGTTTTTGCCTTGGAAACCCGCGGCGTGTCCGTGCTTGGTGAGGTGCCGGCCGGGCCGCCGCAATTCAGGGTTCCCCGCCTGGACCTGGCCGGTTGGCTCTCCCTCATTCCCTCAGCGCTGGCGCTCACCATGGTCACTGTGGCCGAGGGGCTTCTGGTGATCCGCGCCTACGGCGAAAAGAACGGTTATGAAACCCGGCCCAACCAGGACCTGTTCGCCTTTGGCGCCGCCAATGTGGCCGCGGGCCTGTCCTCGTCATTCGCGGTGGGTTCCTCCACTTCCCGCACGGCCGCCGTAGACCAGGCCGGTTCCCGCACGCAGTTGCCCAGTGTTGTTTTGGCGGCTGGCACCACCCTGCTGCTGCTCTTCGGCACGGCCCTGCTTGCGCAAATCCCCTCCCCTGCCATTGGCGCAGTGGTTGCCGTTGCCGTGTTCAAGCTGTTGGGGCTGGATGAGCTGCGCGAACTCTGGCGCCTTTCCCGCGTGGAGTTCGCCATCGGTGCGGCTTGTTTTGCCGGCGTGCTGCTGGTGGGGCCGCTGGGCGGGTTGTTCCTGGCCTTTGTTCTGTCACTGGTGAACCTGGCCCGCAGGGCCGCCAATCCGGCCATCGATGTGCTCTCGGGCGGGGATGACCCCTCGGTGTCCCTCCTGGAGAGCAACGACGGCGCCCCACTCACCGCACCGGGCGTGGCCGTGGTGCGGATCGCAGCACCCATCTTCTTCGCCAATGGCTCGGTCCTGGCGGACCACATCAAGGCGATGACGCAGGCCACGGAAGGCGAGCTTGACGTCGTCGTGCTCGATGTGGAGGCAGTCAGCGACATTGATTTGACCGGCGCCGAAGCCGTGCATGGCATCATCACCGCACTCAACAGGCAAGGGATTGACTTCGCCTACACCCGGATGCGGCCCAGCCTGCGCGGGCAGCTGGAAAGCTTTGGGCTGTTGGCAGGCACTCGGGAATTTGCCACAAATCGCGAAGCCGTGGCAGTTCTTGCCCGCACTGGAGCTGTTTCCACTGACCTGACGAACGGAGCAGAAAAGCCATGATTGACCTTTCCTGGGAGTTGCTCCCTGCCCTCTTGGGGATAGTCGCCAGCCCCCTGGCCGTGATGGCCCTGATCGCGGTGCTGCTGTCAAAAAACGCCCGTGTGAACGGCGTGCTGTACCTGGCCGGCTGGACGTGCGCGGTCATCATTGCCGTGGGTGGCGGCTACTGGCTGTTTGGCTGGCTTGACGTTGCCCCGGAGCATGACCCGCCACCGTGGATTCCTCCCCTGCGGCTTGTGGCGGGCCTGCTGGTGGGCACCGGGGCCGTTTTCACCTACCGGCGCTCCCGTGCCAAGCTCGCCGCCATGGCCGGCGCCACCACGCCGGAGGAAGTGGCTGCCGCGGCGCCCCAGCTACCGGGCTGGCTGCAGGCCGTGGCATCTTTCACGGGGCCCCGCTCATTTGCGCTGGGGCTGGGGATCTTTCTCTTGAACCCGGTCAACCTCTCCTGCGCACTCATTGCGGCGCTGGACATCAGGCTGGCGGCGCTGTCAGCGGGAACTTCCACAGGGTTCATGATTGCCTTCATGGCGTTGAGCATTGTCCCCATGTCGGTTCCGGTGCTGCTGACACTGGCCAAGGGTGAAAAGGCCGGCCCGGTGTTGGAGACGCTGCGCGCCTGGATAGCAAAGAACAACGGCACGCTCAGCACGGTGTTCCTGTCCCTGCTGGCCTTTGGCCAGATCCAGAAGTCGCTGGCGGCAATTCCGTGGCTCTAGGCATGGCTCCGCTGCGCAAATACTTGACGCGGTTTGGCAACAGGGGCACAGCCAAGGCGGATGTGAAGGCTGGCCTGGTTCTTGGCATTGAGAGTGTCCCGGACGGTTTGGCGGCAGGCCTCCTCGCCGGGGTCAACCCGGTGCACGGTCTCTACGGCTACCTGCTGGGCACCGTGGGAGGTGCCCTCGCCACGGGTTCGGCATTCATGAGTGTCCAAGCCACCGGGGCCATGTCAGTCATCATCTCCGACATCCCGGAGACCCAAGACGCCCAGCAGTCCGCCACCGCCCTGGCAACCCTGGCATTGCTCACCGGCCTGATCATGTTGGGGCTGGGGCTGGCCAAGTTGGGCTCCCTTGTGCGGTTCATTCCCACGGCGGTCCTGATGGGCTTTGTCAATGCCGTCGCCATCAACATCATCCTGGGCCAGCTGGACAACCTGACAGGCTATGACGGACAGGGCGAGAACCGCATCTTGCGGGCCGCTGACACCGTGCTTCACATCTTCGAGATCAATCCGGCTGCCCTGGCCGTGGGCCTGGTGACCGTTGGGCTCATCCTGCTGCTGGAACGCACCCGCCTCGGCGCCATGTCCATGGTGGTGGCCGTGATTGCCGGCTCCGGGCTGGCCGCGCTGCTGAACTCCCCGGTGCTGGAGGCCACGGTGGCCCTCCTGGGCGATGTTGCACAGGTGCCCAACTCGCTCCCGGCCCTGGCGCTTCCCACCTTGGAGTTGGTGCCGGTTCTCATTGTCCCTTCACTCGCCTTGGCACTGGTGGGGCTGGTCCAGGGATCCGCCATCAGCAGCTCGGTTCCCAACCCTGACGGGCGCTACCCCGATGCCTCGGCAGATTTCCGGGGCCAGGGCGTAGCCAACCTGGCCGCGGGACTGTTTCAAGGCATGCCGGTCGGCGGTTCCATGTCCGCAACATCCCTTGTCCGTGCAGCCGGCGCCAAGACGGCACTGGCCAACCTGGTGGCCGGCGCTGTCATGGCCGTGTGCATCTTTGCCCTCGCTCCAGCCATTGGATTCATGGCCATGCCGGCGCTGGCGGGACTGCTGATCCTGGTGGGTTTCAGGACCTTGAAAATCCACGATTTCCTTATGGTGTGGCGTACAGGGCCCATCCAGGCAACCGTTGCCACCGTCACCTTCACGCTGACGCTGATCATTCCGCTGCAGTATGCGGTGCTGTCCGGCGTCGGACTGGCCGTCATCCTGCACATTGCCCGCATGTCCAACAGAATCGTGGTGAAGCGTTGGGAATACACTGCCGGGACTGCACTGCCGCGCGAAACTGAGCCGCCCCGGAAACTGGGCAACAACCAGCTGGTCATCCTGGTTCCCTACGGGAGCTTGTTCTTCGCAGCCTCCCCCATTTTTGAACAACAACTGCCACAGGTGCCTGCCGAGTGCAAGGGAACCGCAGTCATCATTCGGCTGCGCGGAAAAGATGAACTTGGCGCCACCTTTATCAAGGCAATGGAACGATACTCACAGGCCTTGGCTGCGGCCGGGGGCACCTTGATGCTGGCCGGGGTGGGGACCAAGGTGCACGGCCAGCTGTCGGCAACCGGCAGCCTCGGCATTCTGGGCAACGACCGGGTCTTCCCTGCCCAGGAACAGGTGGGATTGGCGCTCCAACTCGCCGTGGAGGCGGCTGAAAGGTGGCGGTCTGGACTGGAGCCCTAAATGCGACACCACCAATAGTGGATGATTTATGCCCCCGGGCGAGGCAATCCGTAGCCAGCGTGAAACAGATTTTCTAGGCTCACCCCATGATCATTTTTCTCATTCGTGCAGCCATTTACATTGGCACCGCTGCACTGGGCCTGCTCGTTGCTTCATGGGTATTGGCAGATTTCAATCTCCAGATGAGTGGCTTCCTCATAGCCGTCCTGGTGTTTGCCGCCACCCATTCAATCCTTTCGCCGTTCATTTTCAGGATTACCAACCGCTATGCCCCCGTGGCCTTGGGTGGCATCGGCCTCTTGTCCACACTCGCCGCACTCGTGGTGGCAAGCCTTTTCCCAGAGGGCCTGCAAATCTCCAGTGCAACGGCCTGGGTTCTGGCACCCGTCATTGTTTGGATCACCACCACCCTGGGTGCCTGGCTGCTGCCCATGATCTTCCTGAAGAAGCGCCTTGCCACCAGGGCGGCGCAGAAGAGCGCGCGGCTGGCCCAGCAGTAGAAGTGGCATGCATGTGCAGGAATCCGGGCCCAGTCATCAACCATTGGTGAAAATGTCCGGCCTGCGCTCAGATTGCTGTCACGCCTTGGAACGCCAACCAATAATTGTCACTACAGCACAGGCTGAATTCGTTGAACCCGGTCCGTCGATACGGCCGGAATACCAAATGGGAGTACATCATGGATTTTTGGTCGTCATTCTGGAACATCATTCTTGTCTTTCTTTCAGCCGTGGTCTTCCTCGGCTACCTCATTGCCCTTTTTTCCATCGTCACCGACTTGTTCCGTGACCGTAAGCTCAATGGCTGGCTCAAGGCCGTGTGGCTGTTGGCGCTGGTCCTGATCCCGCTGCTGACCTCCCTGGTCTACTTGATCGTCCGCGGCCAGGGCATGGCCGAACGGGGATACCGCGAAACACTGGCAAACCAGACTGCGGCGGAGGACTACATCCGCACCGTCGCGCAGGCAAGCCCCAGCGACGAGATCGCCAAGGCCAAGGCCCTCTTTGACGCCGGCACCATCAACGCCGATGAATACGAAGCCATCAAGGGCCACGCTTTGGGCACCACCAAGGTTGCCGTTTCCTAAGGCGGAAACACATCAATCAGAGCCGCCCAGGGCAGCCTGGGACCGAGTGGGCAGGGGCGCTGGAGACCGGCGCCCCTGCCCATCGGCTGCCAGCTCACGCATCCTGTCACGGCGAACAGGGCATTGGGTTGCATGGGTGAATTGGATATTTTAGGAGTGAAGCAGTGAGCAGCAAAATACCCAGGACTGCTGTGCCCCCGGCCAGTTCCTCGGGCACCAATGTCCTGATCGGCCTGGCCGCTGCCGTCATCGTCCTGATTGGCTTCAACAGGATTTCCGGGATTGTGGGGCCGGTGTTCCTTGCCCTGGTGCTGATAATTTGCGTCCAACCAGTCAAACAACGGCTGCTGGCCCGAGGGGTTCCGCCCTTGCTGGCGGGCATGTCCACCGTCTTGTCTGTGTACGCGATGGTTGCTGCACTGGTGGCATCGCTGTGGATATCCGCCGTCCAATTCACCAATCTAATTCCGCAGTTTTCGCCCCAGATCAATGAGTTCAGCGAAAACCTGCGAGTTTTCCTGCATGAGAGCCTCGGCATCGGCGAGGAACAAGTTCGCACCATTGTCGACTCGATCGACCTGCGGGCCGTCTTTGAAACCGTGGCTGACCTGCTCGGTGGTGCCTTGAATGTGGGCTCAGGCATGGTTTTTCTCTTGTTGCTGGTCATGTTCATGAGCATCGACGCCACATATTTCCCCACTATCCTGGCCGAGGTAAAGAAGAACCGGGCGCCACTGGTTGAAGCCTTGGGAAGCTTTGCCCGCATGTCACGTTCCTTCATGACCATGACCACCATTTTCGGTGCCGTCGTCGCAGTCCTGAACCTGTTGCTGCTGCTTGTCCTGGGTGTGCCTGGAGCCGGGTTGTGGGCATTGCTGTCGTTCGTTTGCGGATTTATCCCCTACATCGGTTTCTGGATTTCACTGGTTCCTGCGGCCATCATGGCCCTACTGGCCGGCGGACTGCCCACGTTCGTCGCTGTGGTGGCGTTCTACGGTGTGATCAATACCTTGATCCAGTCAGCGATCCAGCCAAAGTTCATCTCCGGCTCGGTCAATTTGAACATGACCCTGACATTCCTGTCCGTCATGTTTTGGTCGTTCCTGCTGGGCCCGCTCGGCGCCCTCATGGCCGTGCCGCTTTCATTGTTTGCGCGGGCCATCCTGGTTGACGCACATCCGCAGTCAGCATGGCTGCGGCCCTTTACAGGTGACATCAGCGCCTCCAAGGCGACGATGGCCGCCCAACGTGCCAAAGCAAGGGCCAAGATGTCCACAGCGACGCGGCATCACCTTTGACGTGTTTTCAGGCAACGCTGCACCAGCAAATGCCGGTTTCGAGGCAATGCTGCACCACCATTGACGTTTTCGCCATCCAGCCTCAACGGCTGGAGGGGCGGGCAGCTTTTGGACAAATCAAAGGCCGGGCCAGGCAAACCGAAGTTTCGCCTGGCCCGGCCGATGCCGCGTTCCCGAAAAACTCACCAAAGGTGATGCCGCGTTCCCGAAAAACTCACCAAAGGTGATGCGGCGTCGCGCAAAAACCTGCAATAGGTGATGCGGCGTCGAGCCCGGCAAGATCAGGAGATCTCGACAGGTTCGATCACCGTGAGACAGGCTCGATCACCGTGAGGCAGGCTCGATCACCGAAAGCGGGTGTTACCAGCCGCGCTCGGCCAGGCGGTGCGGCTCGGGGATGTCGGCGACGTTGATGCCGACCATGGCCTCGCCCAGGCCGCGGGAGACGTCCGCGATGACCTTGGCGTCGTCGAAGAACGTGGTGGCCTTGACCACGGCTGCGGCGCGCTGTGCCGGGTTGCCGGACTTGAAGATGCCCGAGCCGACGAACACGCCGTCGGCGCCCAGCTGCATCATCATGGCGGCGTCGGCCGGGGTGGCGATGCCGCCGGCGGTGAACAGGACCACGGGGAGCTTGCCGGCTTCGGCAACTTCCTTGACCAGTTCGTACGGGGCCTGCAGTTCCTTGGCGGCCACGTACAGCTCATCCTTGGGCAGTGCTGCCAGCTGTGCGATCTGGGTGCGGATCTTGCGCATGTGGCCCGTGGCGTTGGAGACATCGCCCGTGCCGGCCTCGCCCTTGGAGCGGATCATGGCGGCACCTTCGTTGATGCGGCGCAGGGCCTCGCCCAGGTTCGTGGCACCGCAGACGAAGGGAACCTTGAAGTTCCACTTGTCGATGTGGTGCTCGTAGTCGGCCGGGGTCAGGACCTCGGACTCATCCACGTAGTCGACGCCGAGGGATTCCAGAACCTGGGCCTCAACGAAGTGGCCGATGCGGGCCTTGGCCATGACGGGGATGGACACGGCGGCAATGATGGCGTCGATCATGTCCGGGTCGCTGGCGCGGGACACGCCGCCCTGGGCGCGGATGTCGGCGGGAACGCGTTCCAGCGCCATGACGGCCACTGCACCGGCGTCTTCGGCGATCTTGGCCTGCTCAACGTTGACAACGTCCATGATGACGCCGCCCTTGAGCATGTCGGCCATGCCGCGCTTGACCCTGCTGCTGCCGGTCACCGGTGTTACTTCAGCTGTAGACACAAAAAACCCCTCTGGGAAGGAACAATATTCTTGGGAGCCCGCAAACGTGATCCGTCGCACGGGCAGCCTCAGTCTATTCCGGGGCCCAGAGGGGAGAAAAACAGGTGTTACTGTCCGTTGTTGGAGCCCTGTCCCAGTGCCTGGCGGCGCACCGTGCCGACCCGCTGGAACACGGTGACGAGGCTGGCCGCGGCCAGCAGGACAAGCACGACGGCGAGCACGGCTTCCGGGATGCCCAGGCCCACCAGCCCGGTCGCCACAAGCACCACCACGAGCCGGTCGGAGCGCTCGGCAATGCCCACGTTGGCGGTCATGCCCAGGCCCTCGGCGCGGGCCTTGGCGTAGGAGACGATGGAGCCCAGGACCAGGCAGGTCAGCGCCATGGCCGCAATGAAGTGGTTGTCGCCGCCCGTGTAGAACCAGATGACAATGCCGGCGAACACGGCGCCGTCGCCCACCCGGTCAAGGGTGGAGTCCAGGAACGCTCCCCAGGGGCCGGAGCGGCCCAGCATGCGGGCCATGAGCCCGTCGACGATGTCGGAGAACACGAAGACTGTGATGACCACGGTGCCCCAGAAAAGCTGGCCCTGCGGGTAGCCCACCAGGGCGCCCGCCGCGACGCCCAGGGTGCCCACTATGGTGACGGCGTCGGGGGAAACCTTCAGGCGCACCAGCAGCGCGGCAACGGGGGTGAAGATGGCGGCGAATAGCGCCCGAGCGTATTTGTTCAGCATCAGCTGCCCTGTCCGGCGTCGGCCCAGGCGGCGGCGACCTGCTGGCGCACGTCCGCGAGGGTTTGGGTGATGGCCTTGGTGCCGGCGATGATGGGCATGAAGTTCCCGTCCCCGCCCCAGCGCGGCACCACATGCTGGTGCAGGTGCGAGGCAATGCCTGCCCCTCCGGTCACGCCCTGGTTCATGCCCAGGTTGAATCCGGAGGGGTTGGCAACCTGCCGCAGCACGCGCATGGCCTGCTGCGAGAGGGCGGCAAACTCCGCCGTCTCCTCCAGCGTCAGGTCCGTGTAGTCCGGCACGTGCCGGTACGGGCACACCAGCAGGTGGCCCGGGTTGTACGGGTACAGGTTCAGGACCACATAGGCGAGCTTGCCGCGGTGGACGATGAGGGAATCCTCGTCGCTGCGGTTCGGCGCCTCACAGAAAGGGCAGTTGTCCTTGCCCTTGAACTGGTCCTGCCCGCCCTTTACATAGGCGA
The DNA here is from genome assembly GCF_027568515.1 of Arthrobacter sp. HY1533. GTDB lineage: Bacteria > Actinomycetota > Actinomycetes > Actinomycetales > Micrococcaceae > Specibacter. The sequence continues at coordinate 568,651 of NZ_JANKZF010000001.1, forward strand.
GCCGGTGGGGCGTCCACAGGCGCTGAAAGGCATCAGGAACCCCGGGGAGTTCAAAATCGTCCACAACGGGTCCGGGCGCCCCACCAAGTTCACTCACGCCGTGCGGTTCCGCACGGCCTCAACGATGCGGCGAACTGCCTCTTCAACGGGCACGCCGTTGTCCTGGCTGCCGTCGCGGAAGCGGAAGGACACCGCATTGGCATCGGCGTCGTCCCCGCCGGCGATCAGCACGAACGGGATCTTGTCCTTGCTGGCGGTGCGGATCTTCTTGGGGAAGCGGTCGCTGGAGATGTCCACCTCGGCACGGATGCCGGCCTTCTTCAGCTGCGCGACGACGTCGAACATGTAGTCGTTGAACGCCTCGGCCACGGGGATGGCCACCACCTGGACGGGTGAGAGCCAGGCCGGGAAGGCGCCGGCGTAGTGTTCGGTCAGCACGCCCATGAAGCGTTCCACGGAGCCGAACAGGGCACGGTGGATCATGACGGGGCGCTGGCGCGTGCCATCGGCTGCCTGGTACTCAAGCTCGAAGCGCTCGGGCAGGTTGAAGTCCAGCTGGATGGTGGACATCTGCCAGGTGCGGCCCAGGGCGTCCTTGGCCTGCACGGAGATCTTGGGGCCGTAGAACGCGGCTCCACCGGGGTCGGCAACAAGTTCCAGGCCGGAGGCCTCGGCAACCTCGGCCAGCGTGCGCGTGGCTTCTTCCCAGACGTCGTCGTCGCCGACGAACTTCTCCTCGTTCTTCGTGGAGAGCTCCAGGTAGAAGTCCTCCAGTCCGTAGTCCTTGAGCAGGGACAGGACAAAGTTCAGCGTTTCGGTGAGCTCGTCCTTCATCTGCTCCTTGGTGCAGTAGATGTGGGCGTCGTCCTGTGTCATGCCGCGCACGCGCGTCAGGCCGTGCACCACGCCTGACTTCTCGTAGCGGTACACCGAGCCGAATTCGAACAGGCGCAGCGGCAGTTCGCGGTAGGAGCGGCCGCGGGAGCGGAAAATCAGGTTGTGCATGGGGCAGTTCATGGGCTTGAGGAAGTAGTCCTGGCCGGGCTTGCGCACCGTGCCGTCCTCGTTCAGCTCGGCATCAACGTGCATGGGCGGGAACATGCCGTCGCGGTACCAGTCAAGGTGGCCGGAGACCTCGTAGAGGTGGCCCTTGGTGATGTGCGGGGTGTACACGAACTCGTAGCCGGCCTCGACGTGGCGCTTGCGCGAGTAGTCCTCCATCTCCTTGCGGATGATGCCGCCCTTGGGGTGGAACACCGGCAGGCCGGAGCCCAGCTCGTCGGGGAAGGAGAACAGGTCCAGTTCCACGCCAAGCTTGCGGTGGTCGCGGCGCTCGGCCTCGGCGATGCGCTCCTGGTAGGCCTTGAGGGCTTCCTTGGTGGGCCAGGCCGTGCCGTAGATGCGCTGCAGCTGCTGGTTGTTCTGGTTGCCCAGCCAGTAGGCGGCGGAGGTGCGCGTCAGGGCGAAGGCGTTGGAGATGAGCTTGGTGTTCTGCAGGTGCGGGCCGCGGCACAGATCGCACCACACCTCTTCGCCGCTCTTGCGGTCGATGTTGGAGTAGATGGTGATCTCGCCGGCGCCGACCTCGACGTTCACGCCTTCTGCGGAGTCGCCGTCGTTCTTCTTGCCCAGCAGCTCCAGCTTGTAGGGCTCGTTGGCCATGGCAACGCGGGCCTCGTCCTCGGAGACGACGCGGCGGGCGAACTTCTGGTTCTGGTTGACGATCTTGAGCATCATCTTCTCAAGCGTCTTCAGGTCTTCAGGCGTGAAGGGCTCGGCCACGTCGAAGTCGAAGTAGAAGCCGTCGGTGATGTACGGGCCGATGCCGAGCTTGGCGTCGGGGCGCAGCTGCTGCACGGCCTGGGCCATGACGTGGGCGGTGGAGTGGCGCAGCACGTCCAGGCCGTCGGGGGAATCGATCGTGACGGCCTCAACGGAGGCGCCCTCTTCCAGGACGGCCGCGAGGTCCTTCAGCGCGCCGTCAACGCGCATGACAACAACGTCGCGGCGCTCAAAGAACAGCTCCGCACCCGTGGTGCCTGTGGCCACCGCAGTCGTCTCGCCGTCGACATTAATGGTGATCTGTGAATCCACTGGCACTGGTAACTCCTTGTTTGTCATGTACGGCCCCATATCCAAGCAACATACGGGGGTTGCTGTGGGCCTCTTCGATGGTATCGGTTTGGCGCGGCCCCAACCAACCCGGCGGGGCTCCCGCCGGCACCGGCAGCGAGGCCGTGTCCTGCAGGTCCCACGCCTCCAGTGCCTGGACAGTGATCCCGCGCGGCCCGGTGCGCCGCGTCAGCCCCCGGATCAGCAGCATGCGGGTGCCAAAAAGCAGCGGCCCGGACTTCTCCTGCGCCTCGGTGAAGAAGGTGGTGTCAACGCAGCCCGTGCCGTCGTCGACGCTGATGAACACCACACGCTTGCCGCCGCGCATGGGCGGTGTCTGGGTGGCCACCCGAACCCCGGCCACCAGCACCTCGGTGTTGTTGCGCAGGCCCAGGAGCGCGCTGGCACGGCTGACCCCCATCGAATCCAGCAGCGGCGCATAGCTTTCCATGAGGTGGCCGCTGACGTCCAGGGCCAGCAGGTCCAGCTCGGTGGCCACGGTCTCGGCCAGGCCCGCCGCGGGATGCCCGGCTGCGAGCGCGCCGAGTTCCACATCCTCCATGGGCAGGGCCAGCTGCCCTGTTATGGGTTCACCGCGCCTCCCCGACTTGTGCACGGGCAGGGAGTTGACGTGGGCCACGAGGTCGGCGCGGTTGGCGGTGCTTCCCGTGCGGCCCTTGGCCTGGTTGTGCAGCGAGTCAAGGGCACCGAGCTGGGCCAGGCGCTTGAGCGAGGGCCGGCTGAGCCTGGCCCTGTCCCGGAGATCGGCAAGGGAGGTGTAGGGCTGCCCGGCCAGGATGCGCTTGAGCTCCGTGCCGGAGAGCCCGTACACGCCGGCCAGGCTCAGCCTGACCCCGGTGGCCCCGGTTTCCGTCCGTTCGGCCAGGTATTCGCCGCGGCTGGCGTTGATGTCCAGGGGCAGGATGGGGATGCCCATGCGCCTTGCCTCGGCGACGAGCAGCCGGCGCGGGTACATGCCGGGGTCGTGCTCCCACAGCCCGGCCATGAACTCCGCCGGATGGTGCGCCTTCAGCCAGGCCGACTGGTAGGTGGGCACGGCAAAGGCCGCGCCGTGGGCCTTGCAGAAGCCAAAGCTGCCAAACGCGGCCAGGACCGCCCACACCTCCTCAATGACGGCGGCACTGTAGCCCTTGCCGGCAGCCTTGTCCCTGAAGGCCTTCTCCACCGCCGGTTCCACGGCGGGGTTGCCCAGTGCGCGGCGGAATTCATCGGCGCGGGACAGGGTGCAGCCCGTCATGGTGGCGAAGGTGCGCAGCACCTGTTCGTGGAACACCGTGACCCCATGTGTTTCGGCCAGCACGGGGACAAGGTCCGGGTGCGGGTAGTGCGGCCGGGCAAAGCCTGCCCGGCTCTCCAGGTACGGCTTGACCATGTTGGATTTCATGGGGCCGGGTCGGAACAGGGAGATGTCAATGACGAGGTCGCTGAACACCTCAGGGGCCATCTTGCCCACGAGCTCGCGCTGGCCGGGCGACTCGATCTGGAAGCAGCCCAGCGTGTGGGTGCTGCGGATCAGCTCAAAGGTGGGTTCGTCGTCGAGCGGGACGGCGTCAAGGTCAATGGCGCCGCCATCCCCAATGAAGGGCGCGTCCGGGGCGTGGCCGCCCTGGGCAGCCACAGCCTCCCTGGACGGGTGCAGCCTGATGACCTCCCGCACGGCATGCGCCATGGCGCTTTGCATGCGCACACCCAGGACGTCGAGCTTGAGCATGCCCATGGCGTCCATGTCGTGCTTGTCGAACTGGCTCATGGGCAGGCCCATGCCGCTGGGCTGGACGGGGGTGCGGGCCAACAGGGAGGAGTCACCCAGGATGACCCCGCACGGGTGCATGGAAATGTGCCGGGGCAGCCTGTCCAGCCGTTCCGTCAAATCCACCAGCATGTCCAGCTGCCCGCCGTGGCCGTGACCTCCGTGATCGCCGGGATCGCCGGGGCCATCCACCCCCCGGGAGGCCCGCACCTGGGCGGCGAAGTCGCGGAGTTCGGGCTTTTCCTCCAGGGCCTCCCGGAAGGAGCTGGCGGAGAAGCGCCACAGCTGCTTGGCGATCTGGTCGATCTCGTCCCGGTCCATGCCCAGCGCCAGCCCGGCGTCCCGGACGGCGCCGCGGGCGCGGTAGCTGTTCTGCATGCTCATGAGCGTCACCCGCTTGGCGCCGAAGCGCTCAAAGATGCGCCGGTACACGTTGTGCCGCTGCGCGCTCTCCACGTCCAGGTCAATGTCCGGCAGGGTGGAGCGGTCCCTGGACAGGAAGCGCTCAAAGAGGAGGTCGTTGGCGATGGGGTCCACGGCGCTGATGCCCAGCAGGTAGTTGACCAGCGAGGACGCCCCGGATCCCCTGGCCGCACGGCGCACCCCCATGCCGGCGATCATGTCCGAGACTTCCGCCACCGTGAGGAAGTAGGAGTCGAAGCCCAGCCCGCCGATCGTGTCCAGCTCCACCTCCAGCCGGGTGCGCACCTTCTCCAGTGCGTCGCCGCGCAGGGATCCAAAGCGCCGGTTCAGGCCGGCCTCGGTGCGCTGGCGCAGCTCGACACCGGCGGGGTGCACAAGCCCCAGCACGTCAAGCTCGGGAGTCCTTGGCTGCTTCCAGCCCAAATCCGCCACGGGGTCGATCCGGCACTTGTCCGCCAGCTGCGCCGTGTTGGCCCACAGCCTGGCAAGCTCGGCGCTGCCGTATCCGCCCTGGTGCACAACTTCATGCGCCACCGCCTCCATGGCTGCCGCACCCTTGAGCCAGGCCTGCCCCGTGGGCTGGAGGTCCTCCAGCTGGTCCAGGGGCGCAATGTTGCGGGCCGCGTCCAGGACATCGGCCGTTGCCGCGTCCTCCTCGCGGCTGTACCGCACGGCATTGCTCAGCACGGCGGGCACATCGAACTCCTGTGCGAGCTTGAGCATGCGCACGGCGTGGACTGTGCTCAACGGGGCGCCGGGCGTGCTCAGGTGGCTGACCACCTCAACCACCAGTGAGCCTTCCGGCATGGCATTGCGCCATTGCCGCAGGCGGGTGCGCGGCAGCAGGTAGCGCCGCCCGCCCAGCGCCCGGCCCACGGGAGAATAGGGGCCCAGCAGCACCGTGAGCGCCACCTTCCCGGTCTCCGGGTCAAGCACTGCGGCGGCCATCTCCTCCAGCGTCACCCCCACCCGGCTCCGGGCGTGCGCAGTGGAGACGAGGCGGCACAGTGCCGCGTAGCCGGCCGCGGGTGCCGGGAAGCTGCTGCCGTGGGCCAGGACCACCACCCGGCCGGTCGTTTCCAGCCCGTCCGGGCCTTCCTCCACAATGGCCAGGTCAACGCCCACGATGGGGTCGATCCCGGCGTCCATGCAGGCCTTGACGTGCTTGACCATCCCATACAGGCCATCCCTGTCCGTGACGGCCAGGGCGTCCCCGTCCACGGCCGCCGCCTGTGCCAGCTCCCCCGGCCACGACACGCCAAAGTGCGCACTGTAGGCCGAAGAACTATGCAAATGGACAAAGTTAGGCACTGTCCTGCTCCTTAAAGACATCATCGACGGCGTCATGGATCTTGATGACACGCCAGCTCCCGCCGGGTCGTTGCTGCACCACATCAAGGGTGAGGCAGCCGCCGTCGTCCGCAAGGCCATGCGGATCTTCCTTGCGCACCTGCAGCCGCCAGATCCGGGTGTCCACCATGCCCACGCCCTCCCCCGGGGGCATGCGGGTTTCCCGCTCCCACCAGGGCCGGCGCTCGTACCAGCACAGCGGTTCGTCGCAAACGCTCCAGCACCCACCACGCCACCACAGCCGCACGGGGGTTCCGCCGGGAGGGCACTCGACGGTGATGCCTTCCGTGAAGATTCCCATGCGCGCCCCGTCCCCATTCGGCAGCCCGCGCCGCGCAGCCACTAGGCACTGCGTTCCGAATGATACTGTTGTATTAGTACATATATTCTAATAAATTTAAGTGTACGCTCAACCTCACATGGATAGAACCGCAACGGGAAGCACACCCGGGCGGCATGGCCCCGCGCACAATGCGTCAAGTAGATGGCCCACAACGCAACTGGCGTCTAGCATGGCCTTATGGCCACCGGCTCAGTAGCGCTGCTGGCGCCACCACGATTTTTGAAGGAGCGTTCCATGACTGACATGGTCACCCTCATCGCCAAGACCGCCCCGCTGGAGCGGGACCTGAAGATCACCTCCCGCACGGTCCAGAAGTCCGACCTGGCCCGCCTCGGGGAGCTGTATTTCACGGCCTACGACGCAGGTGTAGCCGGCGACAGCGTGGACGCGGCCATTGCCGACATGCGGGATTCACTGGCCGGAAAGTACGGCCCGTTCCTGCCCGAGGCCTCCCATGTGGCGCTGGATGAAAACGGCAAGATTGTCGCCGCCGTGCTGGTGGTGGAGCACGCCGTGGGCGATGACACCCCAGACGCCCCGTTCATCATTGAGCTGATCACCGACCGCGGCCACCGCCGCCGCGGCCTGGCCGAAGACCTGGTCCTGGCCACCCTTGACACGCTTTTCAACGACGGCAAGAAAGATGTTGCCCTGCGGGTTGAATCCAGCAATTCCGCCGCCCTGGCCCTGTACCTCTCCCTTGACTTCCGCCGCTGGTCGCCGGAATCCAACGACGACTAGGGACACGCAATGGAGCAGCGCCTCACCTTTATTTCGCTGGGAGTCGCCGATGTGGCCCGTTCGCGTGAGTTTTATCTCACAGGCCTGGGCTGGACGGCCCACCAGGAGGTCCCGGGCCAGGTCATTTTCCTGCAACTGAACCACGGGCTCATCCTGTCCCTGTGGAACCGCACCGCGATGGCCGCCGAGCTGGGCGTCGAACCCGCCACCGGCGTCCCGCCCATCACGCTGAGCCACAATGTGGGCAGCCCGGCGGAGGTGGACGCCGTCCTGGCGCAGGCCGCACAGGCGGGTGCCGCCGTCGACCGTCCCGCCGTGCAGCAGGCATGGGGCGGCTACAGCGGATACTTTGCCGATCCCGACGGCTTCCGCTGGGAAGTTGCCTTCAACCCCACCTGGGCCGTGGACGACGCCGGCAACGTCACCGTCTGAGCCCTGACGCACGGGCGGCCCGCCCGCTACAACTACAACGCAACGGCCTCGATGAGTTCGGGGCCGTTGTTGCGCACATTGCCAACAGCGGCACCGACGGGATCCAGGACCCATTCGGCGGCCAGCTCCCATGCCTCCGCAAGTGCGGCCTCCAGCAGCGGCGCCGGCACCTTGTTTTCCGGGTCAAGCCATTCGGCCAGGCCTTCGGGGTCCAGCGGGATGGGCAGGCGGTCGTGCAGGGTGGCCAGTTCGCCTTCCTCCGGGGAGGGCATGGTCAGGATGCTGCAGGAGAGCAGCCACTGGTCAGCGGCGCCGTCCTCCTTGGCGGGATCCTTCCACCATTCATACAGGCCGGCAAAGGTGATGAGCTCCCCGCCCGGCCGGTGCACAAAGTACGGCTGCTTGCTCTTGCCGTCCGGGGACTTCTTCCATTCGTAGTAGCCCTCCACGGGCACCCCGCAGCGCCGCGCCTTGGCGGCGGCGCGGAAGGTGGGCTTTTCCAGCACTGTTTCGCTGCGGGCATTGAAGGCCCGCACGCCCACGGCGGGATCCTTGGCCCAACCAGGCACCAGGCCCCACTTGGCCACATGGACCTGGCGGTGCACGGCGCCGTCAATGATGCGCTCCAGCACTATGGGCACATCCGTGGTGGGGGCCACGTTCCACGATGCCCGCAGTTCCAGTGAGGCCTCCGCCTCGGCTTCAAGCTCTGCCACGAGGTCGCCCACGGCCCTGGCCATCACATATCGTCCGCACATGTCATCCATGGTGGCACAACTCGGGGAATATGCACCCGGCCCGGTAGCGTTGTCCCTGGCAGCGGGCACATGCGCTGCCAGCAAACCTTTCTACTGCAATCCAAGGAGCACCTGACGTGGACTTCACCCCCGAGGCCGGAACCATCACCATGTTTTCAACCACCTGGTGCGGCTACTGCAAGCGCCTGAAGAAGCAGCTGGATGCTTCCGGGATCGGCTACACGGAGATCAACATCGAGGAAGTCGACGGCACGGCCGAGCTCGTGGAGAGCCTGAACGACGGCAACCAGACCGTTCCCACAGTGCTTTTTCCGGACGGCTCCGCTGCCACCAACCCGTCACTGAAGGACGTCGTGGAACGCCTCGCCGCCTAGCTCCTTTCAGCCGTGTAGCCTGTGGGGAACCCCATTGGATGTTCCCGACAGGGACACGGCTGCTCAAGGAGCATGTTTCATGGTTCACAAAGTCAAAGGCGCAGTAGTTCTGGCCAAGAATGCCCCCGTCACCCTGGAGACTGTCCTGGTGCCGGATCCCGGACCCGGCGAGGTCCTGGTGGACATCCTGACCAGCGGCGTCTGCCACACAGACCTGCACTACAAGCAGGGTGGCATCAACGACGACTTCCCGTTCCTGCTGGGCCATGAGGCGACGGGCGTGGTCAACACCGTGGGCGCAGGCGTCACCAATGTGGTCCCCGGCGACCGGGTCATCCTGAACTGGCGTGCCGTGTGCGGCCATTGCCGCGCCTGCGCCAAGGGCCAGGCCCAGTACTGCTTCAACACAGCCAACGCCACCTCCAAGATGACGCTCGAGGACGGCACCGTGCTCTCCCCCGCCCTGGGCATTGGCGCGTTCATTGAAAAGACCCTTGTCGCCGCCGGCCAGTGCACCAAGGTCGACGCCGATGTGGACCCGGCCGCCGTCGGCCTCCTGGGCTGTGGCGTCATGGCCGGCCTCGGCGCCGCCATCAACACCGGCGGCGTCAAGCGCGGCGACACCGTGGCCGTGATCGGCTGCGGCGGCGTGGGCGCCGCCGCCATCGCAGGCGCCGCACTGGCCGGCGCCACCACCGTCATCGCTGTTGACCGTGACCCCAAGAAGCTGGCCGCAGCCGTGGCACTGGGAGCCACCCACACGGTGGATGCATCCACCGAGGACGCCGTTGTCGCCATCCAGAACCACACCGGCGGCTTCGGCGCCGATGTGGTGATTGACGCCGTCGGACGTCCCGAAACCTACAATCAGGCCTTCTACGCCCGCGACCTGGCCGGCACAGTTGTCCTTGTGGGCGTGCCCACGCCGGAGATGGTGCTGGAGCTTCCTTTGCTGGACGTGTTTGGCCGCGGCGGCTCGCTGAAATCCTCCTGGTACGGCGACTGCCTGCCGTCCCGCGACTTCCCCATGCTCGTGGAGCTGTACAAGCAGGGCAAGCTGGACCTGGACGCGTTTGTCAGCGAACGCATCACCATCAACGACATCGAAGCCGCGTTCACCAAGATGGGCGAAGGCTCCGTGCTGCGTTCGGTGGTGGAATTCGCATGAGCGCACGCATTGAACGGCTCATCACCTCCGGCACGTTTTCGCTCGACGGCGGCACCTGGGACGTGGACAACAACGTGTGGATCGTGGGCGATGACGCCGAGGTGTATGTGATCGACCCCGCGCACGACGCCGCGGCCATCGCCGCCGCCGTGGGCGGGCGTGCCGTCAAGGCGGTGCTGCTCACGCACGGGCATGACGACCACATCCGCTATGCCCGCGACTTTGCCACACTGGTCAACGCACCCGTCCTGATGAATCCGGCGGACCAGATGCTCTGGGAAGACATTTTTCCCGGCACCACGCCGGACGGCACCATCGCAGACGGGGATGTCTTTGAGGTGGCAGGCACTCAACTGACCGCACTCCACACCCCGGGCCACTCCCCCGGTTCCACGTGCTTCCACGCCCCGGAGCTGGGCACGGTGTTCACGGGCGACACCCTGTTCAACGGCGGGCCCGGGGCCACGGGCCGCTCCTACAGTGATTTCCCCACCATCGTGGCATCGATTGCCGGCCGACTCATGACGCTGCCGCCGGAGACCGTGGTCAACACAGGCCACGGCGATTCCACCACGGTGGCCGCCGAGGCGCCGGGGATCGCAGCCGCACAGGGCTAGGTTTCGAGCTGGCGCCAATCCAAACAGCAGCACATGCAGATTCTTCGCGAATTCATTGCATGTGCTGCTGTTTGAATTAAGGGAAAACCAGTTCCGTGTGCCGCGCATAGGCGGCCAGGACTGCCTGTTCGACGGCGTCCACGGTCACCCCGGGGACCAGGTCCTCGGCGGCGCCTGCCGTGGCGGGGTCCCAATCAAGCCCGAGGGCGGCATAGCAGTCCGTGAGGACCTGGCGGATGGGCGCCGACTGCTCCACGACAATCACCGAGCTGAACAGCCAGGCACCGGACACGACGCGCTGCGCGGTGCCCACAAGCTTGATCGAGGCATCAGGCCCACGCCCGTGGACGCTGAATTCGCCGGGGCAGTACTCCCCCGGGATCTCCCCCACTGCGGCGTCGACGCCGAGCGCCTGCAGCGCCTCCGTAAACAAGTCGCCGAAGAAGCCAAATCGGGCTTTGGCGGCCGCCACGGCATCCTGTTCGCGCTGGATGTGGTCCACCACCAGGGTGCCCCGGTGGTAGGCAGCGGCCCGGCCACCGGCGCGCCGCACGGCCGGGACAAATCCATGGCTGCGCGCGGCATCGCTCGCGGCGGCAAAGCCGGGCAGCTTGGCGTCACGCTGGCCGAAGGCAACTGTGGGCTCGGGCCGGTACAGGCGCAGCATGGCCTCCCGGGTGCCCGCCTTGACCTCCGCGAGGAGGTCAAGGGCGTGGTCCAGGTCGGCTTCCGCCCCCTGGTTCACCAGCTGGCGGTGGACCTGCAGGCGCGGGGCCAGCGGCGCGGCGGCGGCCATGTTCCCGGCGCTCACTGGGCGTGCGGGATGGGTCGGACGGTCAGGATTTGTTCGCTGCGCCCGAACGGCCCCTGTGCGTCGTGGAGCACGGAGGAGGTCAGGCCCACGCCGTCGCCGGCCAGGGTGACAGTGGTGTCCAGGCCCAGCCATTCGCCCACCGGATCACGGTAGAGGTGGATTGAAAGGTCCAGGTTGGGGAACATCCACCCGCCCGGCTCCGGCCGCAGTCGGGCGGAGACGCCGTTGGCGCTGTCGGCGAGTCCCAGCAGGCGCACGAGCGGTGAAGCGTGCTCGCCGCCGTCGAGCATGGTGTGGCCGCTGTGCAGCCAGGCACGGCCGCGGCCCGGCCGGTGGCCGGATGCTGCCCGGCCGGTGATGGTCTTGATGAAGCCGCCGGGCCACACGGACATGCCGTCCCAGGGCTCTGCCTCGTCCACGCCGGGGAGGGGCTCATCCTCGTAGGCCTCAACGGAGGAGGTGTCATTCTTCTGCAGGCGCCAGGCGGTGGCGCGCACCGCCGTGCGGCCGCCGGCCACGAGCTCGGCCTGCAGCAGTTCAATGGTTCGGCCGGGGCGCAGCAGCGTGGTCTCGATGGTGAACTCGCCGCCCGGGATGAGGCCCAGGATGTCGAAGTTGAAGCGGGCCAGGCGCATGTCGCTGCGCGGCTCAAACTGCTCAAGGGCGTGGACCAGGATGCCGGTCACCGGCGCCATGTGCTGTTCGTGCGGGTTCCAGGCACCCTGGGCGTGGATGGTGGACTCATAGCGGTTGCCGCCCAGGTGGCGGTAGTAGGAGTCCGGCGCGGTCGATGCGGCGGGCGCGCCGCCTGTTGCGCTGGCTGTTTCGGCCGTCGTGGCCACGGGGGAAGGTGATGATTCCGGCATGGCTAAGACTCTACCGCCAGCGGCTGCCGCTGCAGCACATGCTGCGCGCGGATTGGCGGCGGGGCCGGTGCTATGCCTGCAGCGTGGGCTTGATGGCCGCTTCCGGGGTCATGACGGGGCAGTCGTCCAAGGCGGCACGGTCCAGCTTGCGGGTGCGTGAGACGCGGAACAGGTGAACACCCAGGATGGCGCCGCCCACCAGCAGGACCAGGGCAATCAGGGCCAGCGGGGATCCGGCGGCTGCGGCAATGGCGGCATCAAAGGCGGCCATGCCGATGGTGGCGTAGACGGTGGCCCAGGCGATGGAACCCACCACGGTGGCGGGGATGTAGCGGCGCAGGGGCATGCGGCCCAGTCCTGCGGACATGTTGATGGCCGTCTGGACGCCGATGGTCAGGAAGCTGACGCTGACGGCGGGGGCGCCCCAGCGGGCAATGACCTTCTCGGCGCGCAGCACAGCCGGGGAATCCAGGTACTTCTGCATTTTCGTCTTGCGGCCACCGGCGGCGATGCCGCGGCCGGCCCAGTACGTTCCGTTGGAACGCAGCATCACAATGACGAACAGGATGAGGAAGGCCCACACGAATGGAAGGGAAACAATGCTGTCCATCATGAGTGCGAGGAACCCCCTGCTGAGAATTTATAATATGGCCACACAAGTGTGGGCTATTAGCCTTACCTTATCGTATCGACAATTCAATAGGTAAGCCTAATCAAACCCGAGCAGCGCTCAGCATCCAGCCGGGTCCGGCACCCCGGCGGCCGGGCACAGCCGCGCCCCGACGCCGCGAAAACCCCCTCCTGTGAGTTAGCGCACATTAACCAGCGCAGGTACTAGCATCGTCACATGACCACTGATGTTCATGAATCCCACACGTCCGGGCCCACCTCCACTGCCCTGCTGGTGGACACCGTCGGCAGCAATTTCCAGGCCACCGCCCGGCGTTTCCCGGACCGCGAGGCGCTGATAGACCTGCCGTCCGGCCGGCGCTGGAGTTACGCGGAACTCGACGCCGCGGTGGATGCCCTGGGCCGCGGGCTGCTGGCTGCCGGCATTGCCAAGGGCGACCGTGTGGGCATCTGGGCACCCAATGTGCCCGAGTGGGTGCTCATGCAGTACGCCACGGCCAAGATTGGCGCCATCCTGGTCAACGTCAACCCGGCCTACCGGGTCCACGAGCTGAAATACGCCGTGCAGCAGTCGGGCATGAAGATGATCGTGGCCCTGCCGGAGTTCAAGGGCTCCGACTACCAGGGCATGGTGGCCCAGGTCCGGCCCGAGTGCCCGGAGCTGGAACTGGCCGTCTACATTGGCACGCCATCCTGGGAGGCGCTCGTGGCGGGCGGGGAAGATTTGCCGGCCGACGCCGTCGAACGTGCCCTGGCGGCGCTGAAGCCGGACGATCCCATCAACATCCAGTACACCTCCGGCACCACAGGGTATCCCAAGGGCGCCACCCTGAGCCACAGGAACATTCTGAACAACGGCTTCTTCGTGACGGAGACGATTGGCTTCACGGAACAGGACAAATTGTGCGTGCCGGTGCCGTTCTACCACTGCTTCGGCATGGTCATGGCCAACCTGGGCGCCACGAGCCACGGGGCTGCGATCGTCATTCCGGCGGCCTCCTTCGACGCGGCGGCCACCCTTGCGGCGGTGGCACAGGAGCGCTGCACGGCGCTGTACGGGGTGCCCACCATGTTCATTGCCGAGCTGAACCTGCCGGATTTTGCCAGCTACGACCTCTCGAGCCTGCGCACCGGGATCATGGCTGGCTCCCCGTGCCCCGTGGAGGTCATGAAGCGTTGCATGGCGGAGATGCACATGGAAGGCGTCTCGATTGCGTACGGCATGACGGAGACCTCGCCCGTTTCGATGCAGACGCTGATGGACGACGACGTGGCGCACCGGACCGGGACAGTGGGCCAGGTGCACCCTCACCTTGAGGTGAAGATCGTGGACCCGGACACGGGCGCCACGGTGCCGCGCGGAACGCCGGGCGAGTTCTGCACGCGCGGCTATTCGGTCATGCTGGGCTACTGGAACGATCCCGAGAAGACTGCCGGCGCCATCGATGTGCAGGGGTGGATGCACACGGGCGACCTCGCCGTCATGTTCGACGACGGCTACGTCAACATCGTGGGGCGCATCAAGGACATGGTGATCAGGGGCGGGGAAAACCTCTACCCCCGGGAGATTGAGGAGTTCCTGTACCAGCACCCCGACATTGCCGACGTGCAGGTCATCGGGGTGCCGGATCCGCGCTACGGCGAGGAGCTGTGCGCCTGGCTGCTCATGAAGCCCGGTGCCGAGCCGCTGGATGCCGCCGCCGTGGCGGCCTACTGCGAGGGGCACCTGTCGCGCCACAAGATCCCGCGCTATGTCCTGGTGGTGAATGAATTCCCCATGACAGTCACGGGCAAGGTGCGCAAGATGGACATGCGCGAGCGGACCGTGGAGATCCTGGGCTTGTAGCGGACCGGTGATCGAGCCTGTCGAGATCCGGCACGTCGCCACTGAAACCCATAACCGTCAGGTGGCCGTGTTAGCGTGTCAGCAGGTGGAGGCCTCCTCGCGAGGTGGAGAAGCGTTTCATGTTCTCCTCCCCGGGGCTACCCCGGGGCACGCAGCATTTCCTGGACAAGCGCCGCACGTGGGGCGCAGCGCTCCGCGCAGCACGCCACGCGCACAGACAGACGGGTCGCGGGGAGGCTTCCACCGCCGACTTGCCCGCCGCGGCGGGAATCAACAGGGGGAATTCGCATGGGGACGAATGCCGGACACGCCACCCGGATGCTTGCTGCCCACACGCCGCATCCCTCCCCCGAAACTGTGGCGGCAGCCCTGTCACATGCTTTTCTCGCAGCAGACGGGTGGTCGCCCGAGGCACTGCTTGCCGCCGGCACCGTGACGATGGGGGCACGACGGCGCTGGCTGGGTCCGCTGGTCCGCTCCGTCCTTGCCGCGTACCACCGTAAACCTTCCGATGCGGCGCGGGAGCTGGCCGCCCACATTGCCGCTAGCGATGCCTTCGTGGGGGCTGTGGCCAAGGCCCAGGAGCAGCGCAAGCCCCTCAAGGTGGCCAGCTACACGGTGTCGGGGCCGGAACTGCGGCAAGGAAGCTTGGCTGTCCCTCCAATATCGGGCCTGGGACAACTGGCCGGATTCCTGGGGCTGGGCCTGGGTGAACTGGAATGGTTTGCCGACACCCGCCACTGGAACCGGCTGGCCCGCCGTGGCCCCCTGCACCACTACCGGTACGTGTGGCACCAGCGGCCGGGCCGGACGCCGCGGCTGCTGGAGATTCCGGGAATGAGACTGCGGGCGGTCCAGCGCCAGGTTTTGGACGGATTGCTGGCCCCCATCCCGCTGCACGGTGCCGCACACGGCTTCGTACCCGGCCGCAGCGCCGCCAGCGGGGCCGCGCGCCACACCGGCGCGCACGTGCTCATCGCCCTCGACCTGGCCAGCTTCTTCACGAATGTCACCGCCGGGAAGGTTTATGGCGCCCTCCGCGGGGCGGGCTATCCGGAAGCCGTGGCCCACAGCCTGACCGGGCTGTGCACCCATGTGGCTCCCCCTCACGTCATCACCGCCATGCCACCGGGAGGCCCGGCCAGTGAACGCTTTGCGCTGGCCCAGGCGCTGCGGCTTCCGCACCTGCCGCAGGGTGCGCCCACCTCCCCCGCACTGGCCAACATTTCCGTGCGCCGGCTCGACTCCCGGCTGCAGGGGTGGGCAGATGCTGCCGGTGCCAGTTACACGCGCTATGCCGATGACCTCAGTTTCAGCGGTGGTCCGCAACTTGCCCGCCGTGCGGACAGCTTTGTCCGCGGCGTGCGGCGCATTGTTGCCGACCAGGGCCATGCCGTGAATCCCCTCAAGACACGCGTGCGCCCGCGCAGCACGCGGCAGCAGGTCACCGGGATCGTGGTCAATGAACGCATCAACGCACCACGCCGGGAATTTGATGCCCTCAAGGCCGTGCTGCACAACTGTGCGGTGCACGGCCCCGAGTCACAGAACCGGGGGCAGCATCCGGACTTCCAGGCCCAGCTGCTGGGGCGGATTGCCTGGATGGAACAGCTCAATCCTTCCCGCGGCGCGCGGTTGCGGCGTGACTACGGGCGGATCAGCTGGTAGCTGAGGGTTTCGGCAGTCGCTCCCGCAGCCCCGACCAAGCCGCACCGAATCCGGGGTGCAGCGGCAGCCCGGCCACGGCGTCAAGCGGCACCCATTCCAGGGCCAGGCTTTCGGGGTCGCTGATGACGGGCTCAAAAGGAACTTCCACGGACACTGCAACTGTGGTGTAGCTCCAGTAGCCCACGTCGTAGACGGAGGTGAACAGCAGTTCCACATTGGCCCGGGGAACGCCCGCCTCCTCCCACGCCTCGCGCAGGGCGCCGTCCACTGCCGATTCACCCTCATGGAGGGCGCCGCCCGGCAGGCCCCACGTGCCGCCGTGGTGGGACCAGACGGCCCGGTGCTGCAGCAGGACCCCGCGGCCGGCGTCGAACACCAGGAGGCCTGCGGAACCAAACTTGCCCCAGAACTTCCCGGCCTCCCCCTCCACCCAGGCATCGCCGGAATTCTTCATGCTGCCCAGATGTCCCGGACGCACCAGCGCCGCGGCGTCCTGGATGAACCTGGCTGCCGCGGCGCTGCGCTGTGCGTGGGTGTTGCGCTCATTCATGGACTTCACAGTACCAACAGCGCCGAGCCCCCTGCCTAAAATTCCTGCTTGTCAAGGAACCCGGGGCGGGCCTGCACATGCTGCTCCGGGTAGGCTGCCTTGTGCGCGGCGAGGTCCCTGATGTTCTTCTGCACGGCCACGACTGCGAACAGGCTCATGGCGAAACCGATGCCGTAGAAGCCCTTCTCCGACAGCAGCAGGCTGGCGTTCCACAGCCCGATGGCGAGCAGAAGAAGTGCCGCCAGCAGGGCAAACCAGGCGATGCCGAGGTAGATGGGCGTGACCGGGATGTCTTCGGCCTTGTCGCGGACGGCCTTCTGCAGCGACACTGCGGCAAAGAGCCCGAACAGGAAGACGGTCAGGTAGAAGCCCTTCTCATTGAGCTCCATCTTCGCGTTCCAGAGCCCGATGAAGTAGACACCCATGCCCAGTCCCAGCGCAATCCAGGACGCGCCGATGAATGCCCCTGTTGGCTTCCCCAGCTGATTTGTCTCGCCCATGGCGTGTTCCCCTAACCTTGTCAACGAATTTATCCATTCTATGGATTAACAGCATAGAGGACCGGTGGGCAACACACGTGATTTCCAAAAACAAATGCGCGCAAGCCGACCCTTGCGGATCAGCTTGCGCGCATTGGAAAGAGTGGGCTAGAAGTCCCAGTCGTCGTCTTCGGTGTTGACTGCCTTGCCGATGACGTAGGAGGAACCTGAACCGGAGAAGAAGTCGTGGTTCTCATCCGCGTTCGGTGACAGGGCCGACAGGATGGCCGGGTTCACGTCCGTCACTGCGGCCGGGAACATGGCCTCGTAGCCCAGGTTCATGAGCGCCTTGTTGGCGTTGTAGTGCAGGAACTTCTTGACGTCCTCGGCCAGGCCAACGGAGTCGTAGAGGTCGTGCGTGTACTGGACCTCGTTCTCGTACAGCTCAAACATGAGCTCGAAGGTGTACGCCTTCAACTCTTCCTTGCGCTCTTCGGAGAGGCCTTCCAGGCCCTTCTGGTACTTGTAGCCGATGTAGTAGCCGTGCACGGCCTCGTCGCGGATGATCAAGCGGATCAGGTCAGCGGTGTTTGTCAGCTTGGCGCGTGAGGACCAGTACATGGGCAGGTAGAAGCCCGAGTAGAACAGGAAGGACTCCAGCAAGGTGGAGGCAATCTTGCGCTTGAGGGGGTCGTCGCCGTAGTAGTAGGACTCAATGATCTGAGCCTTCTTCTGCAGGTTCGGGTTCTCAACGGACCAGCGGAAGGCCTCGTCGATTTCCTTCGTGGAGCACAGGGTGGAGAAGATCGAGGAGTAGCTCTTGGCGTGCACGGACTCCATGAACGCAATGTTCGTGTAGACGGCTTCCTCGTGCGGGGTGATGGCGTCCGGGATGAGCGAGACGGCGCCCACTGTGCCCTGCAGGGTGTCCAGCAGCGTCAGGCCGGTGAACACGCGCATGGTCAGCAGCTGCTCTTCCGGGGTCAGCGTTGCCCACGACTGGATGTCGTTGGACAGCGGCACCTTCTCCGGCAGCCAGAAGTTGTTGACCAGGCGGTTCCAGACTTCAACGTCCTTCTCATCCTGGATGCGGTTCCAGTTGATGGCCGCCACGTGGCTCGCCAACTTCAGCTTGTCCGGTGTCATCGCTGCTTTTCTCCCTTGTGTAAATCCTGCTGGCCCGTAGGGCCTGGTCTATCTTAAGCCAAAGGCACGACGGCGGGAGTCCCCCGCCGTCGTGCGCTTCAGTTGTGTATTGCTACAGCGCGCAGCTGACGCAACCCTCTACCTCGGTCCCTTCCAGCGCGAGCTGGCGGAGGCGGATGTAGTAGATGGTCTTGATGCCCTTGCGCCAGGCGTAGATCTGCGCCTTGTTGATGTCACGCGTGGTGGCGGTGTCCTTGAAGAACAAGGTCAGGGACAGGCCCTGGTCCACGTGCTGCGTGGCGGCGGCGTAGGTGTCGATGATCTTCTCGAAGCCGATCTCGTACGCATCCTTGTAGTACTCAAGGTTGTCGTTGCTCAGGTACGGCGCCGGGTAGTACACGCGGCCCAGCTTGCCTTCCTTGCGGATCTCAATCATCGAGGCGATCGGGTGGATCGAGGACGTCGAGTTGTTGATGTAGCTGATGGAACCGGTGGGCGGGACGGCCTGCAGGTTCTGGTTGTAGATGCCGTGCTCCATGACGGAGGCCTTCAGCGCACGCCAGTCCTCCTGCGTGGGGATGTGCACGCCCTCGAACATCTCCGTGACCTTGGCGGTCTGGGGAACCCATTCGCCGTCGGTGTACTTGTCGAAGAACTCGCCGCTTGCGTACTTGGAGTTCTCGAAGTTGGCAAAGGTGCTGCCGGTTTCGATGGCCAACAGGTTCGAGGCACGGACGCAGTGGTACACAACCGTGTAGAAGTAAATGTTGGTGAAGTCCAGGCCCTCTTCGGAACCGTAGTGGACGCGCTCACGGGCAAGGTAGCCGTGCAGGTTCATCTGGCCCAGGCCAATGGCGCGGGACTGACTGTTGCCCTTGGCGATGGAGGGAACGCTGGTGATGTTGGACATGTCCGACACCGCCGAGAGCGTGCGGATGGCCGTCTCAATGGTGTTGCCCAGGTTCGGGGAATCCATGGCCTTGGCAATGTTCAGCGAACCCAGGTTGCAGGAGATGTCCTTGCCGGTCTCGGCGTAGGAGAGGTCATCGTTGTACGTGGTGGGCTGTGAAACCTGCAGGATCTCCGAGCACAGGTTGCTCATGATGATCTTGCCCTCGATGGGGTTCTCGCGGTTCACCGTGTCTTCAAACATGATGTACGGGTAGCCGGACTCGAACTGGATCTCGGCCAGGGTCTGGAAGAACTCGCGGGCCTTGATCTTGGTCTTCTTGATGCGGGCGTCGTCCACCATCTCGTAGTACTTCTCGGTGACCGAGATGTCGGAGAACGGCATGCCGTAGACCTTTTCGACGTCGTACGGGGAGAACAGGTACATGTCCTCGTCGCGCTTGGCCAGTTCAAAGGTGATGTCGGGGATGACAACGCCGAGGGAAAGGGTCTTGATGCGGACCTTCTCGTCGGCGTTCTCGCGCTTGGTGTCCAGGAAGCGGTTGATGTCCGGGTGGTGGGCGTGCAGGTACACGGCACCTGCACCCTGGCGGGCACCGAGCTGGTTGGCGTAGGAGAAGCTGTCCTCGAGGAGCTTCATCACGGGGATGACGCCGGAGGACTGGTTCTCGATCTGCTTGATGGGCGCGCCCACCTCACGGATGTTGGTCAGTGCGAAGGCAACGCCGCCGCCGCGCTTGGACAGCTGCAGTGCGGAGTTGATGGAGCGGCCAATGGACTCCATGTTGTCTTCAATGCGCAGCAGGAAGCAGGAGACCAGCTCGCCGCGCTGGGCCTTGCCGGCGTTCAGGAAGGTGGGGGTGGCGGGCTGGAAACGGCCGTCGATGATTTCATCGACAATCTTCATGGCCAGCTCTTCGTTGCCGCGGGCCAGGTGCAGGGCTACCATGCACACGCGGTCCTCGTAGCGCTCCAGGAAGCGGTTTCCGTCGAAGGTCTTCAGCGTGTAGGACGTGTAGAACTTGAAGGCGCCCAGGAACGTCTCGAAGCGGAACTTCTTCTTGTACGCCTTCTGGAACAGTTCGCGGGTGAAGTTCATCGTGTACTGGTCAAGCGTTTCGCGCTCGTAGTACTCGTTCTTCACCAGGTAGTCCAGCTTTTCTTCCAGGTCGTGGAAGAACACGGTGTTGTTGTTTACGTGCTGCAGGAAGTACTGGCGGGCGGCGGCGCGGTCGGCGTCGAACTGGATTTCACCCTTGGAGTTGTACAGGTTCAGCATGGCGTTGAGCTCGTGGTAGCCCAGGCCTTCCCATGCCGCAGGCATGTCCTTGGACGCCTTCACTGTTGAGTCTTGTTCTGAGACAATCGTGTCCAAAATTCTTCCAATCCTTCGCGAACGCGGTCCACATCAGCAGATGTGCCCATGAGTTCAAAACGGTACAAATGAGGTACTTGGCATTTCTCGGCGACGATGTCCCCGGCAATGCAGTAGGTTTCCCCGAAGTTGGTGTTCCCGGCGCCGATGACGCCGCGAATCCACTTGCGGTTTTCCTCGACGTTGAGGAATTTGATGACTTGCTTTGGCACTGCGCCCAGCCTGTTCTCCCCGCCATAGGTGGGAAGCACCAGGACAAATGGCTCCTGGGCCAGGAGGGTGTCTTCATGGGTGTAAAGGGGCAGCCGCGCTGCCTCTTCGCCGAGCTTGACCATGAATCGGTGGGTGTTGTCGGAGGCTGAGGAAAAGTAAATCAGCCGGCTGCCGGTGAGTCTGCCGTCCGGCGCGCCCACAGCGGGTTCTGCTGCAACTGCGTGCATGACAATCGCTTTCCAACTTCTTATCTTGCTGTCGCGGGGCCGGCCGCTTGACCGGCCAGCCCCACGGGGTGTGCGCAAGGCACGAGACGTTCCTGGTGGTCCGCGGGCACTGCCGCGGACCGGATCACTAGGCTACACTGGCGGACTCTACCGCTGCGGCCAGTTCGGCGATCTTGTCCGGGCGGAAACCCGACCAGTGGTCGGCGTCGGTGATTACTACCGGTGCCTGCTGGTAGCCCAGGCTCAGCACGTGCTCCAGGGCGGCCGGATCGGTGGAGATGTCCACGCTCTGGTACGTGATGCCCTTCTTGTCCAACGCACGGTAGGTGGCGTTGCACTGGACGCATGCAGGTTTGGTGTAAACCGTGACGGTCATGATGGTTGTTCCCCTTTGTCTGTATCTGCCTGTGGCTGCCAGTTTCGGCACGCTCG
The DNA here is from genome assembly GCF_027568515.1 of Arthrobacter sp. HY1533. GTDB lineage: Bacteria > Actinomycetota > Actinomycetes > Actinomycetales > Micrococcaceae > Specibacter. The sequence goes on from NZ_JANKZF010000001.1 coordinate 589,895, forward strand.
TTGTCGGTGGGACCAACGGTTCTCGCCACGGTCTCGCCAGCTGTTCGAGCTGTTTCAGCCGGCCTGTTCGGACCTGCCTGAATTCTGTATTCGATACTACATGTAGTGCAGACGCCCGAGGTTGACCCCTACATGATGTATTACAAGTATGTCATTTAATGCACCGTCCGTCCACAGGCCAGGGGATTTAAAAGCGCTAGAACTCAACGTTTAAATCCAGATGTCCACAGGGTGTGGAGGAGTAACCCACAAAATATTCACCCGCGTGTCGGATGCCCTCGGCGTGTCGCGCAGGGTCCAAATGAGTGGCCGGCACAACATGTGGTGGTGACCGGGGCAACGTTAATCCGCCGCCACATTCCAGCTGCACGGGCACGCCAGGCTAGCGCGCCTTCTTTCCCGCCAGCACCGGGGACAGCAGCAGCACCATGACGCCGGCCAGCGGCACCACCCAGAGCCCTGCCCGCAGTGAGGTGGCGTCGGCAATGGCGCCCACCACGGGCGGGGAAAGCAGGAAGCTGATGCGCATGAGCCAGCTCAGCACCGTCAGGCCGGTGCCCGGGCGCAGGCCCTCAATGTTGTCGGCGCCGTGCATGGCTGCGGGAACAAGCGTTGCGATGCCGAAGCCGGCCGCGGCAAAGCCGGCCAGGGAACCCGGAAGGCTGGGGAACAGCAGGGCCGTGCCCATGCCCAGGGCCACGAACGCCCCGCCGGCCTGGGCCACCAGGCGCTGGCCGAAGCGGTCGACGAGCCGGTCCCCCACCAGCCGGCCCACAAATTGGGCACCCACCAAGGCCACAAAACCCAGGCCGGCAATCGAGGCGGGGGCGGCGAAGCCCTCCTTCAAGTACAGGGCGGCCCAGGTGTTGCCGGCATCCTCAACGAGCGAACCGGCGGCTGCCACCAGCACCAGGGCCAACAGCACCAGGTACTTGCCGCGGCCACCGAAACGCGACGCGGTGCCGCTCGCCTGGGCGGGCCGGGCGCCGTCGGACGTCTCCTCGGCGGGCGCGGGCTCCGCAGACTCCTCCCCGGCGCCGGGCAGCAGGAAGCGCAAGCTGGCCAGCGACACAGCTGCGAACAGGGCGCCGGAAACGGCCAGGTGCAGCTGCACGGGGATGCCGAGCCCGGCAGCGGCAGCACCCATGAGCCCGCCCAGCACGGCGCCCATGCTCCACACGGCGTGGAAGGAGTTCAGGATGGAGCGGCCAAAGAGTTTCTGGACACGCAGTCCGTGCGAGTTCTGCCCCACGTCGGTGATGGCATCCATGGCCCCGGCAACGCCCAGGCCCGCGGCAAACAGCAGGCCGGTGGGTGCCATCCCGGCGCAGGCCAGGGCCAGTGCGGTCAACACGGTGCCGGCAACCGCCACGCGGGCGGAGCCGAAGCGGCGGATGAGCGCCCCGGCTGCGAGACCAGCCAGCATGGCACCCAGCGGGAACGCGGCGGCAGCCAGGCCAAAGCCAGCGTTGTCCAGGCCCAGCATGGCCTTGATCTCCGGGAAGCGCGGGAGCAGGTTGGCGAACAGGGCGCCGTTGGTCAGGAACAGCGCGGCAACGGCCACACGGGCCCGCCGCACGGGCTTGGCGACCGCACGGTCCATGGTCTTCAGGCTCAAGGGATTCTCACAATTCGTTCGACGGCTTCTTCGACCGTGCGCCGGGGCATCGGGTCAAGGGACAGGGCTCGGTGCATGGACAGGCCTTCAATGAGGGCGTCGAGCATGAGTGTGGTGGCGGGGTCAAAGAACCTGCCAAGGGCCACCCGGCTCCGGGCCATCCAGGCGTGGGTCACGCGCCGCAGTTCGGGGCGGCGGACTGCGAGCGCATAGAGCTCGTAGGACAGGACCATGGTGCGGGGGTCGTTGAGGAGTTCGCCCGTGATGAGGCTGACGACGGCGTCGCGCGCCTCCTCCTGGTTTCCCACCTGTGCCATGGCAGCCTCGAAGCCGTCGGCCGTGCGGTCGGCGAGCTTGGTGAAGGCCTCGCCGAGGAGTTCATCCAGGGTGGCGTAGTGGTACGTCAGCGACCCCAACGGGACTCCCGCTGCTGCGGCGATCTTGCGGTGCGTGGTGCCGGCCACCCCGTGTTCGGCAATCACATCCAGTGCGGCGTCGCTGATCCTGGCACGGCGCTCAGGGTCGTGGCGGCGGCGGGCCCTGCCCTGGGCCGGACCCGCACCTTCTTGCTCCGTGCTCATGGCAGCTGCTTGCTGATGCGTGCCGGGTTGCCCACCGCCACCACATTGGCCGGCAGGTCGCGGGTGACCACGGAGCCGGCCCCCACCACGGTGTTCTCCCCGATCGTGACGCCGGGCAGCACAATGACTCCCCCGCCCAGCCACACATTGTCGCCAATCACGATGGGCTTGGCCGCCTCGAGCTTGTCCCGGCGCAGCCATGGCTCCAGCGGGTGCGTGGGCGTCAGGAGCTGGACGTTGGGCCCGATCATGACGTCGGCACCAATGGTGATGGGTGCGACGTCCAGGGCGGTGAAGTTGTAGTTGATGAAGGTTCCCGCGCCAATGCTGATGTACCGGCCATAGTCCACGAACAGGGGCGGGCGGATCTCCACGTCCTCCCCCAGCGAGCCAATGAGCTCCGCCAGAAGGAGCTCCGCGGCGTCGCGGTCCTCGGGCCACAGCTGGCCGTAGCGGTGTGCCTGCGTGATGGCGCGCTGGGAGGCCACTGCCAGCTCGGCGTCCTCGGCGAGGTACAGGTCCCCGGCCTCCATGCGCTGGCGCATGGTGCGGGGGTCGTTGGCAAAATAGGGGTGCGTCAAGATGGTCCATCCTCGGCTCGGCAATTCGTTATGTACAAATGTACATAACGACGGCGCCTGCACCACCCCCGCTGCGCCACATTACGCGGGCCTGCGCCTATGCTTGGCTAGGAAACATCCCGGCCCGAAAGAAAGTGGGTTTCCGTGATCAACCCCGTGCACCTGCGCACCCTGCTGGAGGTGGTCCGGCGCGGTTCCTTTGCCGCCGCGGCCACGCAACTGGGGTACACGGCGTCGGCCGTTTCGCAGCAGATGTCCACGCTGGAGCGCGACAGCGGCGTCTCCCTGTTCACGCGCTCGGCCCGCAGCGTGCTGCCCACCGAGGCCGCCCTGGTCATGGCCCGGCATGCCACCAAGGTCCTGACCGACATTGACGCCCTGCTGGCTGCGAGCGCGCGCTCGGACGAGAGCGCCGGGCAGCCGCTGCGCCTTGGCATCTTTCCCTCCCTGGCCACGTATGTGCTGCCGAAGCTGCTGGGCGGCGCGGACTGGCCCGGGCTGGGCATCAACCTGCACGTCTCGGTGGGTGAGCCGCAACAGACCATTGGCGGGCTGCGCGCCGGCGGCGAGCTGGACGTGGCGCTCGTGTACCAGGTGGGGCAGTCTGGCCTGGCCTGGCCGCACTCGTTGAACCGGCAGTGGATTGGCGACGACAATTTCCGCGTGGTGCTGCCCAAGTCCTGGGGCATCCGTCCCGGCTCAGTGGTTGCCGCGGAGCAGCTCTCCGACATGCCGTGGATCATGCACCACCCCGGCACGAGCGACGCCGCCGTGATTGAGCGGCTCTTCGCCGCCTGCAACCTGCACCCCCGTGTTGCCGCCTACAGCGACGACTTCAATGCCAGCCTGAAACTGGCCAGCGTGGGGCTGGGCGCCGCCCTGGTGCCGGAACTGGCGCTGTCGGCGCGGCCGGACAACGTGGTGGTGCTGGATGTGCCCGACATCCGCCTGGCCCGGAACATCTTTGCCCTGCTCATCAACGAGAACCGCACCGCCCGCGTGGAGGTGTTCGTGGACAAGCTGGCCGGCATCCTGCAGGGGCTCACGAGCACCGGGACCGTGGACCCGGTGCCCTGAGCGCCCTGTTCGTTTGCCTCAGCCCTGGCGGAACTTCTTCGCCGGTGCCACAATGCGCCTGATGAGCTGATTCTTCACCCTGCCAAATGGCGGGTAGATGAAGGAGAGTGTGTCCGGGGCCAGCGACTTGTCCAGCACGGCCTTGTGGTGCGAGAAGGCGTCGATGGAATGCTCCCCGTGGTAGCGCCCCATGCCGCTCTCCCCCACCCCGCCAAAGGGCAGTCCCGGCACCGACAGGTGCGCCACGGGGACGCCAAAGTTCAGGGCGCCCGACGACGTCTGTTCCGTGAAGGCGCCGCGCACCCCCTGGTCTTCGCTGAAGACATACAGGGCCAGCGGCTTGTCCCGGCCGTTGATGAAGTCAATGGCCGCCGCGGCCGAGTCCACAGTGACCAGGGGCAGGACGGGGCCGAAGATCTCCCCCTCCATGAGCTGAGCCTGCGCATCGACGTGCAGCACTGTCGGTTCAATGTAGCGGGTCCCGGCATCGCTGCCGCCGCCGCTGACGAGGGATGAGCCGGCGTCGTGCTCCAGGTCCGCGGCCAGCAGCCCCGCAAGCCGGCCGAACGCGTCGTCGTTGATGATGCGCCCGTACGCCGGGCTCTGGGCCGGATCCTGCCCGTACAAATCCTCGATGGCCAGTGGCAGTTCCTTGGCGAGCTTGGCCAGGGCCGCATCCGTGCCGAGCACGTAGTCGGGGGCCACGCAGGTCTGGCCGGCATTCATGAACTTGCCCCAGGCGATCCGGCGGGCCGCGGCAATCATGTCAACGGTTTCGTCAATGTACACGGGCGACTTGCCGCCCAGTTCCAGCGTCACGGGCGTCAGGTGCTTGGCGGCGGCGGCCATGACGATGCGCCCCACGCGGCCGTTGCCGGTGTAGAAGATGTGGTCAAAGCGCTCTTCAAGCAGCGCAGTGGTCTCGGGCACCCCGCCCTCCACAATGCTTACGGCCCCGGCCAGGTATTCCGGGATCCAGCGGGCCAGGGCGGCCGAGCTCGCCGGGGCCAGTTCGCTGGGCTTGGCCACCACTGTATTCCCCGCGGCCAGCGCACCGATGACGGGGGCCAGCAGGAGCTGGATGGGGTAGTTCCAGGGCGCAATGACCAGCACCACGCCGAGCGGCTCGAGCACCGTCGTGGCCCGGGCCGGCTGGAGCGCGAGCGGCAACGCCGACTTGCGCGGTTTGAGCCACTGAGCCAGATTTGCCACGGTGTGGGTGATTTCCTGGGTCAGGAAGCCAATCTCGGTCAGCCAGGCCTCGGTGGGGTGCTTGCCGAGGTCGGCGGCGAGGGCGGCGGCAAAGTCGTCGCGGTGTTCAAGCAGCATCCGGTTCATGTCCTTGAGCCGGTCCAGGCGCCACGCAAGGGGCTTGCTGGCCCCGCTGTTGAACACTGCCCGGGCTGCCGCCACAGTTGCAGCAATGCCGTTTGTTGACATGGTGGTGGGGTCCTGGATGTCCAGGTGCTGTGCGCTCATGGCCCCAATCTACCCCCTAGTGTGCGGCGTGGTGTGGACGGTTGCGCCGCGGCTGGGGGTGCGGGCTACCTTGCGCGACGGGCATAGCGTTCGGCCGTCTTCTGGGCACGCGCGGCAGACCGGAAGTCAGATTCGGTGAAACCGAAGTTTGTGCAGGAACGCACCCAGGCGTAGGTCTGGGCCGCTGCCCCATGGTCACCGAGCCGGGTGAGGCACTCGGCCAGGGCGAACGCCGAGAGCCGGGCGCGCTGGCACAATTCAGGGTCCGGGTTGCCTGAAGCTATGTCCAGGATGCTGCGGTGCGCACTGGCCGCTTCCGGCAGCCGGTTCAGGTCATTCAGCAGTTGGGCCTTGTTCCGCAGCGCCTTGGTGCGCCGGAGCCGGCGTGACTGCGAATCGCCGCTGCTCGAGTGCACTGCGAGAACATGGTCGTAAGCTGCAATCGCCCCCTGGGCATCACCGAGATCGTCGATGAGGACCGCACGGTTGTACACGGCCTGTTGCCGGGTGGTCATGACGTCATCGTCAGTGGTGCTTGCGGCCACTGCATCGAGCGCCTCGTAGGCCGCGATGGCTGCCAGCGGGTCCCCCACCCGTCCCTGTGCAATGCCGAAGCGGAGGTAGGCCCGGGCGCGCATTCGCTCGGCCCGGAAGTCCAGCCGTTGCCGCACCACCATGCCCCGGCGGGCCACGTCGAGGAGTTCCACCCACTGCTGGGTGTCATTGAGGTGCCCGCCCCACATGTCCAGAGCCACCAGGCCAATGACTGCGATGTTCGGGTCGCTGCTGTCGTGGGCGGTGTGGGCCAGCTCGCGCCATATCTGCACAGCTTCTGCTGCACGTCCGGACGCATGGATGCCGTCTGCCTCGTGGAGTTGGCCACTCAGCACACGGTATTGCGCCTGCGCCTCGGAGCCGGGTGCTTTTTCCTCCGCGGCGGTCAGCGACAAGACGTTGAGGTTTTGCCTCGCGATCCGCACGGTGTCGGCAGTGTCGGCGTCGGCATCGCCCGCATGCCGGGCAATGAGTTCCTCAAGCACATGGATCGCCTGGTTGGTGGCTCCCCGCTCATGGGCGCGCACGGCCTGGTTCAGGCGCCGGCTGGCGTCGCGCCGGCGAATGCGCGGGTCCGCGTCATCGCCGAAGGCCTCGGCGAATCTGGCCTGCATGGCGTCGGCTTCCGACGGGGCCAGCTCCGGGTCGCGGCTTGCGGAAAAGAGCGCGTTCGCAGCCCACACCCGGACATCGAGATCGGGGTCCTGGCCAAATTCGGCCACCACGGAGTCAACGGCGCTGCTGGCCTGGGCGTAGTGCCCTGCCTCGCGCAGAAAGCGGCCCCTCCAGTAGTCGGCTTGAGCGAAGACGTGCCGCAAGTTGTTGGCGGGTGCGTTGGAAAACTTCGAACGCACCCCCGCCAATACAGACAATGCCTGCTCACGCTTGCCGAGGTCAGACAGGCGCAGTGCCCGGTCCACCAGCAGCCGGGCCATGGTTGCCGCCAGCTCGGGATCGGCTGCGGCGTCGGGAAAACGGTGTTCAAGCTCTTCCGAGAGGCGCACCGCCAGGGCCGGGTCCCGGCGGGGCGCCGAGGGCGATGTGGCACTTCCGGGGTCCGGGTATCCAAGAACCTCAACGATTTGGGCGGCCACCCTGAACCGTGCCACCGCCGTCCCGGAGTGCGCGTCATGGAGCGCAGCGGCGTCAGCGAGCTGGAGGATCTGCAGATCCGCGGCGGTGAGATCGGATACATCGCCTCCCCGGCCCAGGACGTGGGCGAGCACGGTTGCCCGTACCTGCGGGTCGGCGTTGGAACTGTAACGCTCGATCAGCCGCGCCCATTCGGCGGCGGCCATCTGCCCAGATTCCGCAGCGGGAATCCGGTCCAGCAGCCGTTCCAGGTGCCGGCAGCGCAACGTGGCATCCTGCCAATCATCCGCATAACCATCGTGGAGCGCGGCTGTGGCCTCGGCGAGCGCCTCCGCCGGGGCCGCTCCTGCATCAAGGGCCAGGTCCGCGAGACTGAGAGTCGCTGAATAGTAGAAACGCCGCGCCGGGGAACATTCGCTCCCTTCGCTGATCACTGCACGCAAAAGGTAGTCGACGTGGGACGCATCGTTGCCCTGCTCGATCCGCAACCGCGCCGCCGTGAACATGGCATTGATGCGGATGTGGCGCATACGGGTGTCGCCCTCAGCTGTCAGGCCCAGTGCCAACGACTCAAGTTCCACGGCGATGGAGGCGGCATCTTGGTTGAGCCATTCACGAATCATCTGCGCCGTCATGGCTGCTTCGGCGGCGGCCCGCCGCACGCCCAGGTGCTCCGAACCGTGCCCCCGTGCGGAAAATTCGCTGGCGCCGCGGAGTACGTCCACCAGCACCACCGGATCTGGGTCATCGTGCCCATGGATCCATTCGAACCGGCTCAATTCGGCCTCGGCACGTGCCGTGGCGGCTTCATCGCCGTCGAATGCCCCACACAACCGGTGCATCCGCTCCAGGTGCGCATCAATGGCCGCCTCCGGGAGCATCCCGACATCCAGGTCGATGAGGAGCCCCGTGGCTTTTGCGATGCCGACGGCCTCCTGGTCAGTGGCTGCGGGGCTGCATGCAAGGAGGAACCGTGTGAGCAACGCTTGCGCGTCCCCCTGGTCGCCTGCATCGATCAAGGCTTCGGCCGTGTCCACGACCTCCCCAATGGTGCTCCCGGACATATGACCTCTTCAGACTCGTGCCAGCTCTTTTCCACCGCTGAGCTTGAGCCTAGCAAGTGTGCAAACGCAAAAGGCGTTCCTTGCCTCCCAAAAGGGAAGGCAAGGAACGCCTTTGGTGTGGCTGGCTCTAGGGAGCAGCAGGCGGTTAGACCAGCTGTGCGCGGACTTCCTTCGTTGCGTTGACCAGGTTGCGCAGGGACTCTTCAGTCTCGGCGTAGCCGCGGGTCTTCAGGCCGCAGTCCGGGTTGACCCAGAGCTGGCGGGCCGGGACGTGCTTGACGGCGGTGCCCAGCAGTTCGGAGACCTCGGCCTGGCCGGGGACGCGGGGGCTGTGGATGTCGTACACGCCGGGGCCGACGCCGCGGCCAAAGCCGTGTGCTTCGAGGTCGTTGACAACGTCCATGCGTGAGCGGGCGGCCTCGATGGAGGTCACGTCGGCGTCCAGGCCGTCAATGGCGTCGATGATGACACCAAATTCGGAGTAGCACAGGTGGGTGTGGATCTGGGTGCCGTCCACTGCACCGGCGGTGGAGAGGCGGAAGGAGTTGACGGACCAGTCAAGGTAGGCGGCCTGGTCGGCCTTGCGCAGGGGCAGCAGCTCGCGCAGGGCGGGCTCGTCCACCTGGATGATCTGGATGCCGGCGGCTTCCAGGTCTGCGATCTCGTCGCGCAGGGCCAGGCCCACCTGGTTGGCGGTGTCGCCCAGGGGCTGGTCGTCGCGCACAAAGCTCCAGGCCAGGATGGTGACGGGGCCCGTGAGCATGCCCTTCATGGGCTTGTTGGTCAGTGACTGTGCGTATTCGGCCCACTCAACCGTGATGGCCTTTTCGCGCGTCACGTCTCCCCAGAGGATGGAGGGGCGGGTGCAGCGGCTGCCGTAGGACTGGACCCAGCCGTGGACGGTGACGTCGAAGCCTTCCAGGTTCTCGGCGAAGTACTGGACCATGTCGTTGCGCTCGGGCTCGCCGTGCACCAGGACGTCGAAGTCGAGCTCTTCCTGCAGGTCCACAACGCGCTTGATCTCATCCTTCATGAGCTGGCCGTATTCCTCGCCCGTGATGGCGCCCTTGTTGGCGCGGGCACGGGCACTGCGGATTTCGCTGGTCTGCGGGAAGGAGCCGATGGTGGTGGTGGGCAGCGGCGGCAGGTCAAGTGCTGCTTCCTGTGCGGCTTCACGGACCGAGTATTCGGAGCGGTTGAAGTCGGCGGGGGTCAGGGCGGCCAGGCGGTCGCGGACCTCGGGGCGCTTGACGCCGGGGGCCACGGCGCGGGAGGCGATGATGGCTGACGCTTCGGCAATGGCTGCAGCGGACGACGCCGGGTCCACCAGGTGGGCGGCCAGCGTCACCACTTCGGTGGCCTTCTGGTCGGCAAACGCCAACCAGCTGCGCAGTTCCTCGGACAGCTGGGTTTCCTCGGTGACGTCGTGCGGGACGTGCTGGGTGGAGGTGGAGGTGGAGACGGTGACCGTCAGGCCTGCTGCCGTGAGGACATCGAGGCGGGCGGCGGACTCGGCCAGGTCGTTGCGCCAGATGTTGTGGCCGTCGACCACGCCGGCAACCACTGTCTTGCCGGCCAGCAGGGCCAGCTCATCGGCGGACGGCACGGCACCCTTGAAGGCGTCAATGTGCAGGGCCTCGATGGGGGCGGCAGCCAGGGTGGGCAGCAATTCGGCGAGGGCGCCGAACGGGGTGGAAACCAGGATGGCGGGGCGGCCGGCGGCTGCGCCGAGGACCTCGTAGGAGCGGGCCACGGCGGCCTGGATCTCGGCGAGCGGCACGTCCTGGTCGGCAACCAGGGCCGGCTCGTCCAGCTGGACCCAGCTGGCGCCGGCGGCACCGAGGCGGGTGAGCAGTTCGGCGTAGACCGGGAGCACATCCTCAAGGCGGGACAGCGGCGAGAAACCGGCCGGGGCGTCGTCGGAGGCCTTGCTCAGCAGCAGGTAGGTCACGGGGCCCACCAGGTACGGGCGGGTCTCAAAGCCGTTGGCCAGGGCGTATTCGAACTGCTCCACGATGCGGTTGGAGGTGACGGAGAAGTTGGTCTCGGGGCCAATTTCCGGCACCAGGTAGTGGTAGTTGGTGTCGAACCACTTGGTCATTTCCAGGGGCTGCTGGTCTTCCGTGCCGCGGGCCAGGGTGAAGTAGGCGTTGATGTCCAGCTGGCCGGCTTCGTTGCGCAGCTCGCCGAAGCGGGCCGGGACGGCGCCAATGTGGGTTGTGGCGTCCAGCACCTGGTCGTAGTAGGAGAAGGTGCCGGGGATTGCGGCGGCTTCCTTCAGGCCCAGCTCGGCCAGGCGGGCCGCGGTGCCCAGCTGGATTTCCTTGGCTGCGGCGTCCAGCTCAACGGCGTCGATCTTGCCGGCCCAGAAGGCTTCGATGGCCTTCTTGAGTTCGCGGCGGCGGCCGATGCGGGGGTAGCCCAGCAGGGAGGCGGAGGGGAACACGGGTGCGTTTGTCATGGGAATTCCTTAGTTATTGTGAAGCAAAATGTGTGAAGTTGGTGGGGTTCGCGGCTAGGCCCGAACCAGGCGCTGCGGGGCCGTGCGCGGTGCCGGGCGCAGCAGTTGGAGCTTGTCCAGGACCTCGAGCGCGGCACCGTGCTCGTTGAACGTGTACAGGTGGATGCCGGGTGCCCCAGCATCCAGGGCGGCGCGGGCCAGGTCCACCGTGGCGGCCACCCCGATCCGCCGGCTTTGGCCGGCGTCGTCGGCCCGGCCCAGCGCGTCCAGCAGTGCCGGGGCGGGTTCGACGCCGGTCAAGTCGCCCAGGCGCTGCACGCGGCGCAGGCTGGTCAACGGCATGACGCCGGGAATGATGGGGATGCTGACCCCGGCCCGGCGTGCCCGGGTGACGAGGTCCTTGTACTGGTCGGCGTGGAAGAACACCTGCGTGATGGCGAAGTCGGCGCCGGAGCGCTGCTTGGCCAGCAGCACCTCAACGTCATGCTCCACGGACGGGGATTCGGGGTGGCGGGCCGGGTAGGCCGCAACCCCGATGGCCACCTTGCCGGCGCACAGCAGGGCCGAGCGGCGCTGCTCCACGCGGCGGATGAGTTCAATCAGGTCCTGGGCGTAGCCAAGGGAGCCTGCCCGGGGCTGGGAGGAGGCGTCCTTGGGCAGGTCGCCGCGGAGGGCGAGGATGCCGCGGACGCCGTGGTCCAGCAGTTCGGAGATGATCTCTGCCAGTTCATCGGCCGTGTTGCCCACGCAGGTCAGGTGTGCCAGGGGGCGCAGCGAGGTTTCGGTCAGCAGGCGGTTGAGCAGCTCAACGGCGGTGTCGCGGTTGCTGCCGTTGGCGCCGTAGGTGACTGCGACGTAGTCCGGGTTGGTTGTTTCCAGTTCCCGGATGGTGTCCCACAGCGTGGCTTCAGCGGCTTCGTTCCTGGGCGGGAACAGTTCGTAGGAGAGGGCTATGGGCGCCGTTTGTGTCGACGGCACCGATGCCTGGATGAGGCTCGGAGGAGACATTTGCTTGGTCCTTGAGGATGGTTCGCCCGTTGCCGCCATTGCTTCTAGAAAGCGGTGGCACCGTGCAATGTGTCGAGAAAGGGGGGCGGGGCGCCACTGTGCACGGCTCATGGAGCTGCAAGTGCGCGTGGATCCGCCAGCAAATGTCAGGCCCACATGGGGGCACCCACACCCCCGGTCCAACCGGGGGTCGCTGACACACGTTGAGGAACTAACGTAGTCACAATATTAGGCAGGGGAATTGCGTCTCAGCAAATCGGCAATCGAATTACGTCGCAACTTTACGTATTATTTCCGCCATTGCGTTCGGCCGGACCCGGAATGCGGGCACCTGGGCCGAATTTAATGCAAGGTTTTGTGTCGGCGCCTTGCGGGCTACCAGGGCTTGGCGTATTGTTCCGGTTCTTCGTCGGACAGCGCTTCCTTGAGCTTTTGGCCCTGGCTGCGCTCCTTCTGCGCCTGCTGGCCCTGCTGTTCCAGTTGTTTGAGCTTGTCCGCCGGCGGCTCCGGCGCATCCGTTCCGCCGTCGCCGTCGGAGGGCTGCTGCTGGCCGCCGTCGCCGTCGCCCTTTTGCTTTTGGGCCAGCCGCTCCCCCGCCTGCTTGAGTGATTCGCCCTCACCGTCGCTGTTGTTGGGGCTGTTGGTTGCGAAACAGTCGCGGGGGGCCGCGGCCACGAGCCCGCTGCCCTCGGCGTAGAGCTTGGCGGCCGACGCCGTGTCGCCGCCCTGTTCCTTGGCCGCGCCGAGCTTTTCCACGCTGAGCACCAGGTTCACCCGCACCCTGCACGATTCATCGAAAGGTGCGAGCTCCAGGGCGGCGGTGAACTCGTCCCGGGCCTTGTCGAAGTCGCCCTGCAGCACATGCCCGTCGCCCAGGGCGAAGTGCGCCTTGTACCGCTCCACCAGGTTGAGCGTACCCATGGCCTGCCCGGCCTTCACGGTGCCGGCCGCATTGCCGCCGGCAAAGGAGTCAGCAGCCTGGCCGGCGGCAATGGGCAGGCTCAGCAGCTTCACTGCCAGGACGGCCGCGGCCAGGAGTCCGGGCGCAGAGAGCAGCAGTAGCCGCCGGCGGCGGCGCAGCCGCGCCGGCAGCACAGCCTTGGCAGCCGGGCCGGTGCCCGGTGACTGCACGTTTACGGTGTCGATGCTCATGCGGCTCCCCTGTCGTTCCGGCGCCATCGGCTGCCCGCAGCACGCCCACTCGGTGCCGCAGGGGCTTGCATGTCACGCCGGAGCATGGTCAGCGAGCCCAGTTCCCACAGGGCCACGCCGAAGGCCGCCAGGGCCAGGACCCAGTAGAGTTCCCACCGCCCGGCCCCGGCCCGTGCGTCCGTTCCGGACGGATGGCTCGATGCCTTGGGCGCGGAATCTGCCAGGACAGGGCCCAGGCTGCCGGGCGCCTCCCGGTGCACATAGGGCACCTTGAACTGGCCGGCCACGTTGCGCAGCGCCTTTTCGTCAATGGTTGAAACGGCCGGCGTGAAGCCGGCGTTCTTGTCGGCAATCCATGGCCCGGGCTTGTCGCTGCCAAAGGAGTGGTCGCGCATCTTGCCGCCGGCTGCGGTGCCGTAGCCCAGCACCGCCCCGCCGTCCACCAGGGCCGGCGAGTCCTTGAAGGGTGACGGGGCGGTGGCCGCCGTCTGTTCGCCGTCGCCGAGGTAGTACACCAGCCGGGGCCTTTCGGGGTGGGCCTGCTGTGCCGCGGCCAGACGCCCGGCCAGCACGGAATCGGCCACGCTGATGCTGCTGCCCTTGGAGTTGTAGGCCGGGCGCGGGGCCATGACCTCTGTGAGTGTCCGCAGTGCCGTGGCGTCGCTGGTCAGGGGCAGCACCGCCGCGGCGCTGCTGTCGAAGGTGATGAGGCAGAAACGGGCGCCGGCAAACTCCTCGGCAAGGGCCATGATGTCGGCCTTCATCCCGTCCAGCCGGGGCGAGCTGCCGTTGTAGTCCTCGGCGGCCGAACTGGGCGTGGTGTCCACCACGAAGAAGACGTTCAGTTCGGTGTTGGCCACGGGGGCCGGGGCGCCGCCAAGACCCGGGCGTGCGGCGGCCAGCACCACAAGCAGCACCAGGGCGGCGTAGCGCCACCTGGCCGCGGTGCGGGCCTTGAACAGCAGCCACGAGGCGCCGGCGGCCAGGAGCACAGCGAGGGGCCAGAAAAGCCATGGCGCAATAATGGGCAGGAACGTCATCGCCGCAGCCTCCAACCGGCCACTCCCAGCACCGCCAGGGCCAACAGGGCAATGCCGAGCGGCCACGCCGGGTGGTCAAGCACGGTTTTCTGCGGGGCTCCCAGCAGCCGGGAAGCCTCGGTGGACTGGACCTTGGCAACTATCGATCCCACGGCCGCCTCCGATTCCAGGGCGTAGTACGCCCCTCCCGTGCTGTTGCTGGCGTCCTTGAGCCCCTTGGCTGCGGCCCCGAACAGGGAGGAGGAGCCATAGTCGTTCGGGTTCAGTGTGTACACGCGCACGCCCTGCTTCTTGGCCAGGGCGGCGGCCTCGGCCAACGTGAAGATGGGACGCCCTGCCAGCATGTTGTCGGAGGCAAACACGATGGAGCGGGAGCGTTCCGTCTCCCCCGTGGAGGGGAAGCCGTTGGCGCAGCTGGCCAGCCCGTCGCCAATGAGCGAGGAGCCGGGGGATTCATAGGTGCCGGCAAAGAATTCGTAGCCCTCCGCCGCGCCGCCCAGGGCCTTGCCGGCCGTGGCCAGCTCCGCGGAGACAAACTCGTAGTCGTCCGTGAGCGGGAAAACCGTCACGGCGCTGGAGTCGAAGATGACCATGCCAATGCGTTCCCCCTTGAAGTTGCCCACCAGCTTGGCGAACACATCCACGATGGCCTGGTCGGTGTCGAGCATGGAGCCTGAGACGTCAAGGCAGAGCATGATGTCCCGGTTGACGTGCTCCGGGCTGCTGGTGGTTTCGGTGCTGGGGCGTGCGGCTGCCGCGGCAAGCGAGAGTCCAAGGGCTGCCGTGGCTGCGAGCGCAGCGGCCAGCCAGGTGCGGCGCCGGGCCACGGCTGCCCGGTACCCGGGGAGGGCCGTGAGGCGGTCGGCGTGCGCCACGGGTGTGCGTGCGCCGGCGGGGATGCGCCGCCGCCACAGGATCACGGCCACGGCCGCCATGGCGGCAAGGGCCGCAGGAAGCAGCCACCATTGCGTCAACGCCACGAGGCCACCACGTTCCTGGCCGCAACCGCAGCATCACCCACGGCGGGTGTGCCGCCGTGGGCGGAAAACTCGCCCGGATAGAAAAGCTCGACGGCGTCACCCACCAGCGGGAGGCCGTGGCCGCGCAGCTGGGCCAGGGTCATGCGCTGGGTGTTCAGGCCCGTCATTTCGTGGGCGAAGGTGCGCACGGCGAGGCTCAGCGCCAGGAGGGCCTCGCGCCCGGCCAGCGCCCCGGCGTCGTGCTGGTTTTCAATGGAGGCAATCAGCTCCAGGTAGCGGCGCCGGACGGACTCGGGGTTTCGGGGTGCCACAAAGCCGGGCACGGCGGCGGCGGCCGTGGCCCGGGTGCTGGTCCACACCCAGGCCAGCCAGCCCAGGCAGAGCAGCAGCAGGGCGGCGCCGGCCAGCGGCCACCAGGGCGAATAGGCCACGGGGGCGTAGAAAGTTCCTTCAGCGGGCACGGCGGTGCCTTTCCAGCAGGGCGAAGACCTTGCCCACCACGTCGTGCGTTGATGCGAGCGTGGTGGAGGCAATGCCGAGGGATGCCAGCAGCGCCTCGATCCCCCGCGTGCGCTCCTCGACGGCGGCGGCATAGCTGGCGGCCAGTTCCGGGTCCTGGGCGAGCAGCAGGTGCACGGTGTCCAGTTCGGCGGCACCGACCCCTGTGCCGTGCACGGCGCCGGGCCCGGCCAGGGCGGCGTCGGCCACCTGGACCCAGAGGATTTCGTGCTGGGCCGCAAGCCGGCGCAGCACCGTGGCCAGGCGCGCGTCGGCGGCGACGTCGTCGGCCAGCACCACCAGGAGCGTGCGTTGGCGGGTGTGCAGGGCTACGTGCTCCAGGCGGGCGCACAGCTCGCTGGGTCCGCGGTCCAAATCCACTGCGTCCATGCAGCGCAGGAGCCGCTCCAGGTGGCCTTCGGTGCCCTTGGCCGGCAGTGACTCGGAGCGGTCCCCGTGGCCGTGGACCAGTGCCACGGAATCCCCGTGGCCCACGGCCAGCGAGCCAATGATCCCCATGGCCATGACGGCAATGTCCTTCTTGGGTTCCCCGCCCAGGGCGGCCGCTGCCATGTTGCGGCCGGTGTCGGCCACAAACAGGACCTGCTGGCGGCGGATGGCAACGTAGCGCTTGATGAGCGGCGCACCCGTGCGGGCCGTGGCCTTCCAGTCAATGTCCCGGACGTCATCGCCCGGGACGTAGGCGCGCAGGTCCTCGAAGTCCAGGCTGCGGCCGCGGAAGATGGAGGCATACTCGCCCTCCAGCAGGCCCCGGGCCCTGCGGTGGGCAAAGATGTACATCTTTGACTTCACCGCCAGAAGCAGGCTTGCCACGGCGGCCTAGGGTGTCTGGACGGAGTCGAGGACGGCGGCAATGACGGACTCCACCTTGATGTTCTCCGCCACCGCTTCAAAGCCCAGGATGATCCGGTGCCGCAGCACACGCTCGGCGAGGGCCTTGATGTCCTCGGGGATGACATGGCCGCGGCCCTGCAACAGGGCCAGTGCGCGGGCGGCCTGGGTGAAGGCGATGCTGGCGCGCGGGCTGGCCCCAAATTCAATGAGCCGGGCCAGTTTGGGGTCGATGTAGGCACTCGCGTGGCGGGTGACGTACACCAGGCCAACGATGTAGTGCACCAGGGACTCATCCAGGTACACCTTGCGGGCCGTGGCCTGCAGTTCACGGACATCGTCCAGGCTGGCCACGGGCGGCGGGGTGGATTCGGGCCGGTACACGCCGGCATCCAGTCGGCGGATCACCTCGGCCTCCTCGAGCGGGCTGGGGTAGTCCAGCACGTCCTTGAGCATGAAGCGGTCCATCTGCGCCTCGGGCAGCTGGTAGGTGCCCTCCTGCTCGATCGGGTTTTGGGTGGCCATGACCATAAAGGGCGACGGGAGCGGGTGCACCTCGCCGCCAATGGTGGTCTGGCGTTCCTGCATGGCCTCCAGCATGGCCGACTGGGTCTTGGCGCTGGAGCGGTTGATCTCATCGAGCAGCACAATGTTGGCATGCACGGGACCCAGCTGGGTCACGAAGCTGGCCTTGGCGGCGTCGTAGATCTGGGTGCCCACAATGTCGCTGGGCAGCAGGTCCGGTGTGCACTGGATGCGGTGGAAGCGGGCGCTGATGGAATCGGCCAGGGTCTGGGCGGCCGTGGTCTTGGCCAGGCCGGGAACGGATTCCAGGAGCACGTGCCCGCCCGTCAGCAGCGAGATCAGCAGTGTCTCGCGCAGCCGAGCCTGCCCCACCACTTTCGCCTCGAAACTGCCGGCAATGGCGTCGGCCACCTGCTGCGCCCTGGCCAGTTCGTCCGGCGTGATGTGGGCGCTTGCGGTGGTGGGTAGCACGTGTGCGGGCCTTCCGGGGAAAGGGTAGGGGATGTATTCCAAGCTACCAGCCTCGTCACCGGCCGCCGCGGGCGCAATGGGCAGATGTTCCCTTGGGCCCTGTGCGTGGCGCGGTGCGCGGGCTACAGTAGGGCCATGAACCAGTTGCCAGCCGCGTATGAAGCGTACCTGCAGGGCAAGAGCGAGGACTTTGTGGCCACTGTCCTGCCCGTCCTGCAGCAATCGGTCGCCGAGAAGACCCACGGCGTCCATGTGGTCATCAATCCCCATGTGGTCCAGGCCCACACGGACCCGGACATCCCGTTCGGTGAGATCCGCGAGGGAGTGGACTGAGGGCTGCGCGCCCGGTCCCCCGGGCGCCGGCCCGGCGGGACTAGTGTTTTGAGTCCAGGAGCAGCTGCGCCGCGTTCGGGCTGAACGTCTTCTCCATGACCAGGCAGGCGGCGCCGAAGGCTTCCTCGCCCGAGTTGACCACGGTTCCGGCCACATCCACCGAGTGGACGCTGCTGGTGACGCTCAGCCGTTCCAGCAGTGGCGGAATTTGCGCAAGGTGCGTCGGTGCCAGGGCCGGCCAGAACGGGCCGCCAAACACCACGCGGCTCACATCCAGCAGGTTGGTCAGCACGGAGACGGCCCCTGCCATGCGGCGGGCGGACTGCGCCAGGATGGCCGCGGCAGCCTCGTTGCCGTCGGCGGCGGCTTCGGCCAGGGCCGTCATGTCGTCCATGAGCTGGGTTGTGGACGCCGGGTCCACGGGCGGCAGCACGCCGGCCTCGCGTGCGGCGGCGGCCAGGGTTTCGGGCATGCTGGTGACCTTGACGCAGCCGCGGCGCCCGCAGTCGCACTCGGGCCCGTCGGGGTCGGTGATGATGTGCCCGATCTCCCCCACATTCCCGGAGGCACCGCGCACCACGGTGTCGTTGAGCACCAGGCCGGCACCAATGCCGGTTCCCACGTACACGTAGACAAAGTCGCTGGTGTCGCAGGCAGGCCCCGCCCACAGCTCGGCCACGGCCGACGCCGTCACGTCCTTGTCCATGACCACGGGCAGGCCGGTGGTTTCCATGAGGATGTCGCGCAGGGGCACGCGCGTCCAACCGGTCATGTGGGGCGGATCCACCACTGTGCCGCTGGCGGCGTCAACGGGGCCCGGCGTTGCCACGCCAACCCCGGCGATCCTGTGCTCCTCGATGCCCGAGGCGTCGATCATGGCCCGGATCCGGGCGCCCATGGCTGCCACGGCAACCGCCGGTGCGCTGTCCAGGTCGGTCGGTTCCACCACGGATTCCAGCACGGTGCCCACGGCGTCCAGCAGCGCGTAGTTGGTCAGGGCCGGGTCAATGTGCACGCCCACGGCATACATGCCGCGCGGGTTCAGCCGCAGGATGGTGCGCGGCTTGCCCGGGCCGGAGGTTTCCTTGCCGGCCTCAACGATCAGGCCGGAGTCCAGGAGGCGGCGGCAGATGTTGGAAACAGTTTGTGCGGCCAGCCCGGCGGAGGCGGCCAGCTCAACGCGGCTCAGGCCCTCCTCGGAACGGCGGATGGAATCCAGGATGACGGCTTGGTTGAAGTCGCCCATCTTGGGAAGATTTGTGCCGCGGCGCCGCTGGGGCACAGCAATCTCGGGAGCACCCAAAACCATATTCTCCTTGACGAAAAGTCCTTGACATTCAATGCAGCCAGTGACGCCGGCTTCCCATCCCCAGCTGACAGATTACCCCGCCGCGGGCCCGTGTGCGTGCACGCCACGGCGCAGGGCCGGCCCGGGTCGGCGCCGGGCCCCCTAGAGGGCCTTGGTGGACACCGTCACGGTGAACTTGCTGTTGCGCCCGGCCACGCGTGTGGGCCCCACCACGGATTCCAGGGCGCCCCGGTAGTCCAGGTGGCGGTTGTACACGCACCACAGCTCCCCGCCGGGGGCCAGCACGCGGGCCGCCGCGGCAAACAGCTTGTGGGCAATGCCTGCATGGACCGTGGCGCCCACATGGAACGGCGGGTTCAGCACGATCAATTCCGCCGATGCCCCGGCAAAGCCGGCCAGGGCATCATCGCGCACCGCCTCGATGCGCTCCGCAAGGCCGTTGGCCTGTGCCGTGGCGGCCGTTGAGGCCACGGCCGCCGCCGACTGGTCAGTGGCCGTGACGTGCAGCGCCGGCCGTACCTTGGCGAGGGCGGCGGCAATGGTGCCGTTGCCGCAGCCAAGGTCAATGGCCGTTGCCGCGCCGGGCCGCATTTCCGGCAGGAATTCCAGCAGGAAGCGGGTGCCCACATCAACCTTGGTGCCGCCAAACGTTGCCCCGTGAGCGCACAGCCACAGGTCCAGCTCGGGGTGGTGTTCCTTTTTGGGAAAGCCCGACGCCGGGTCCCCCTGCAGCGGTGACGTCGCCTTGAGCGGGCGGGACTTGCGCCACGCACGGCCCGGGACAACGCTGGCAAAGTGTTCGGCGAGGACCTTGTTCATGGCCAGCGCCATGTGCTTGACCCGCCCGCCGGCAAAGACCTGGACATTCGGGGAGGCGTGGGAGGCGATGAGCCCGGCCACCTCGGCAATTTCCTCCAGGCCGCGTGGCAGCTGCCACAGGACCACCTCGGCCCCGGCAAAGAGTTCCGGCACCAGCGGCATTGAGGTAAAGGCTTCGCCGAGGCCTGCCCGTTCGGCATTCGCGGCCAGGGCCCGTTCCCCGGACAGCCCGTCCTGGTGCACGCGCAGCCCGGCCAGGCCGTGCAGGCTTGCGGCTCCGAGAGTGAGGGCACCGTACCGGTCCCCCACCACGGCCACTTTTCCCGGGCCTGCGGCGGAGAGTGCCGCGGCGGCTTCCTGGAGGATCAGCTCGTCCGTGGCGTCGTGGGCAAAGAGGTTCTCCGCCTCGATGTCCGGGTGCCTGCGCAAAAGTCCAAAATCAAAGGTGTTCCCTGCCGCCGCTGCGGCGTCCATGCTGCTGTTTTGCTCCACCTGGCAACTCTACCGTGGGGCTTTTTGCCCGGGGCTGCGCCATGGTCCCGGGTGCCGCAAATCACAACTGCCGCCGGGGCGGCCTAGTGGATTTCCAGGGCCTCGACGTAGAGCCACTGGCCGTTCTCGCGCACAAAGGTGCTGGTCTCGGTGAACGATTCGCGTTCCCTGCGGTTGGTTGCCAGCCGGTGGTGGGCGCGGAAGGTGACGATGCCGTCCCCGTCAAAGGGGCCGCCGCGTTCGGTGCCCAGGATCTCCAGCAGGTGCCACTCGAGTCCCGGGTCAAGTTCCAGCGAGTCCGGGCGCGTGCCGGGGTGCCACGTGCGCAGCAGGTAGGCGGCGTCGCCGAGGGCGAAGGCCGTGAAGCGTGAGCGCATGAGTGCCTCGGCGGTGGGCGCGGGAACCGGCAGGCCGCCGTCGGCAGGCTGGGCCAGGTACCGCCCGCAGCAGTTGCCCAGGATCTCCCCGCTGTTGCAGGGGCAGCGCCGCCCAGCGGCCGGCCCGGTCATGGCTGCCGCTTCGGGGGCGCCTGCTTGTTCGTTCACTGGTGGGTGCTCCCTTGGTGCGGGTTGGTCTGGCTGTGGAACCATTCGATGTGTTCACGGAGCGCCGCGGCCGCTGCACCGCCGTCGTTGGCGAAGACTGCCGCGAGGATCTGTTCGTGCTGGCTGCGCAGGGTGGGCACGATCTCCTGCCAGAGCGGGTCGCTGCCAATGGAGGCGCTGACGTAGCCCTGGATGGCCGACCGCAGCGACTCCATCATGGCGGTGATGACGGCGTTGCCGGCCAGCGAGCTGAGCAGCACGTGGAAGGCGGCGTCGAGGACGTGGAACTCCTCGCGGCCAAGGGCGGGACTGTCCATGGCTGCCAGCAGGCTGCGCAGTTCCTTCTCGGTTGCGGCGTCGCGGGGGCGGCCGGCGGCCTCCACGGCGGCCCAGGTTTCCATCATGACGCGGGTCTGGACAATGTCGGCGACAGGAAAGTGGCTGGTGGCCATGTGCAGGCGAAGGGTGGCGGCCAGGCCCGCGCTGGGGTTGGCGATCACCACGGCCCCGGACTGCGGGCCGGAGCCCACGGCCGTGCGGACCACACCCATGGCGCCCAGGACGCGGATGGCGTCCCGCACGGAAGCCCGGGAGATGCCGTGCTGCTCGGCCAGGGCCCGCTCGCCCGGCAGCTGGTCCCCCACCTTGATCCGGCCCTCGCGCAGTTCGGCCTCGATGCTGTTCAGCACGGCTTCATAGCTGCGGGCTGCGGGAATGGATTCTGGCTCTGGCGTCGACACTGGAACATTCTCGCATCTTTGCCGGCCCGGCCGCTCAATGACCGCCGGCGGGACAGGCCCCCGGACGCCCCAGCCCCAACTGTGATAATCGCCACAGTCCGCCCAATGCGCACAAAAAAATCCGGCCACCCTGGTGGATGGCCGGACTTTTGTTTTGGTGGAGCTGAGGGGACTCGAACCCCTGACCCCCTGCATGCCATGCAGGTGCGCTACCAGCTGCGCCACAGCCCCAAAACTTTTCTATATTCAGTTGTAACGCACGGGAGAATGTTTCCATCTTCCTGTGTGTTTGGTGGAGCTGAGGGGACTCGAACCCCTGACCCCCTGCATGCCATGCAGGTGCGCTACCAGCTGCGCCACAGCCCCAAACACTTGTTTCTTTTTCCCTGACCTGTTGGTCTTGGCCGAAGCAACCTGATTATCGTAGAGCACGTTTTGCCGAAGTGCAAAATCGGCGGTTCCGGCGTGTCTAGTCTTCGACCGGTTCGGCCAAATCTTCGGGCGCCTCAAAGGGTTCCGGCAGGGTGCCAACGTTGTGCTCAAGCAGGCGCCAGGCGCCGATTCCGGTGCCTGAGGCCGCCGGTCCGGATGCCTCCACGAGGGACCAGTGGCAGTTGGACAGGCCTGAGAGCGAGCGCCACAGGGGTTCGGGCAGGCCAAGGATCTTTGCCAGCGCCACGCGCGTGGCGCCGCCGTGTGTTGCCACCACCAGGGTGCCGCCGTCGGGCAGGGAGTCCACGGCGTCGAGGATGCCCTCAACCATGCGTCCTGCCACTTCGGCGCGCGTTTCTCCCCCGCCGGCACGGATGCCGGGCTCGTCGTGCTGCCACTGGAGAATTTCCGCCGGGTAGGCCTCGGCGATCTCATCGAAGGTCAGGCCCTCCCAGGCCCCGCCAAAGGTCTCCCGCAGCCTCTTGTCAACGGCCACCTCGCCTCCCGTGAGCTGGGCCAGCGCGCGCGCCGTGGAATGGGCGCGGGCCAGGTCCGAGGAGACGATGCGGACGGGGCCGCTGCGCTCCCCCGCTGCGAGCAGCTTGCCGGCAAGCAGTGCCGCGGCCCTGCGGGCCTGGAAGGTGCCCACCTCATCCAGCGGGATGTCTGTCTGTCCCTGGAAGCGGCGTGCAGCATTCCAGGAGGTTCTTCCATGGCGCCAAAAAACAACCCGCCGGCGGGGGCCGGCGGGCTGCAGGACAGAGTGCCCGGGTGCAGCAGCCATCATGTGGCAGTCTCCATTCCTGAGCCCTTGTTGGGAACTACGCGTCCGCGTTGGTCTCGTCGGCCGCCTTGGCCGAGGGATCGTGGGCAGCAAGCTGCAGGTCCACGACGGGGCAGTCGCCGTACAGGCGCTCGAGGGCGTAGAACACGCGGTCTTCCTCGTGCTGGATGTGGAAGACGATGTCCGCGTAGTCAAGCAGCACCCAGCGGCCGCTGGAGCGGCCTTCGCGGCGGACGGGACGCAGGTCGAACTTGTGCAGCTCGTCCTCAATGCCGTCGGCAATGGCGTTGACCTGGCGCTCGGTGGCTGCCGAGGCGATGAAGAAGATGTCCGTGATGGCCAGGCGTTCGCTGACGTCGATGGCCGTTACGTTCTCGGCCAGCTTGTCGGATGCCGCGCGGGCTGCGGCCCGGGCGAGTTCGATGGACTGTTCTGTTGCGCTCACTGGTGTTTCCTTTGGTTGTTGAAAATATTCGCGTGCATGGGGGGCGTGCCTGCGTCAGGCACGCCTAGAGGGAGGTGAGGACCATGATGAGACCCACCACGAGCGCCGCCCCACCAACAATTATGCTGCCCCATTGGATGAGCATGTTGCGCTGGGTGCGGCCCAGGCCCGCGGTGACGGCATCGAGCGGTTCGAGCCCGTGCGCATAGTCCGCCGGCATGGGAGGCATTTGCGAGCGGGTGATTTCGGGCTGGGCGGGCGCGGGCGGCACGGCGGGGTGACCGCCGGTTGCCATGGCCTCGGCAGCCTTAAGCGTGCTGCTCCTGCCACCCGTCAGGGCCCGGTTTCCCGGGCCTGGGCGGTGTGCGGCCCGTGCTGCCAGGGCTGCGTCGAAGCGTGCGGCGCTGACGCTGGGCACTGTTGGGCTCTTGGCCGGTGCCGGTGCGGCGGTGTTTGCGGCCGCTGCGTTTGCTGCCTTTTCCGGGGTGGCGGAGGGCTGCACCTTGGGTTCCGGACGCGGCGGAATTCGCTTGCCGGGCGCCTGCCGGGGAGTTGCCCGAGTGACAATTGGCACATGCGTGGTGGTGGGCTGGCGCAGCACCGGGCGCCCTGCACCGGGCACGTCAATGAATTCCAGCGGCGTGACCATGGCCAGGTTGTTGGTGGCCGTGGGGTCGGCTGCGGGGCGCCGGTTCTTGGCACTTTCCTGGGCCAGGCGTTCACGGGCCTGGGCGCGCTCGGCCAGGATGGCGGCCCGCTCGGCCTCGGCGCGCTCGGCGGCCAGGACGCGCAGTTCCTCGGTGGTCGGCGCCACGGGCACGGGGGGCGGTCCCGCCGAGACGGGGTAGTAGCTTCCTCCGGGCACCAGGCCGGGCAGCGGCTCGTAGGCGCCGCCCGCGGGTGGCAGGGGCCAGGTGGAGCGGGCCTGGGCCTTCGCCGCGGCAGCCTTGATGGCGGCCAGTGCCTCATCCTGGGCCGCGTCGGCCTCGGCCGGGGAAATCGTCCCGGGCTGGGCGGCCGTGGCGGCAGGGGCCCCAGCGGGTGATTCGGCCGGCACGGGGTTTTCGGCCACTGCGGGGACTTGCGGCGCTGCAGTGCCGGCGCCCGTTGCCTGTGCACCGTGCTGAACGGAGGGAGAAGCTGTGCGCCCCGGACCCGGTGCTGCACCCTTCAGGGCCGCTCCGGCGGAGCGCCGGCCGCCGCGCGCGCGGGCGCCCGGGGCTGCAGTGCCGTGGCCGGCATCCTGCGTTGCAGCTCCGGTTTGCGGTTGTACGGCGCCTGGCGCTGAAACGTTGTCCGGCTCCTGGCCGGAGGCGGCAGCGCTGCCGGGGACGGCCGGGTCCTGTGCGGCACCGGGCTGCTGCTGTGTCTGCGGGCGGGCAGCCTGGGCCGGTGCCGGCATGCCAGCTGGCGAAATGACGGGGTTGACGGCCGTGACGGGGGCCCGGTCGGCGTCGATCTGGGCCTGGCGCAGGGTGCGCCGTGAAGGCAGGGGGTTCTGGGCCGGTGCTTCGAACAGTTCCTTGTAGGCCCGCAGGGCGGCCCGGTCGCGCGCCCTGGTCTGCGACTCGCGTTCGCGCGGCGCGGCAGGCTCGGCGGCGGGCGCAGCTGCGCCCTGGGCGGAGGATGGTGCAACGGATGGCTGGGCCGGGGCCTTGGGTCCTGGCTGGCCCTGGTGCGCAGGGGCGGCCTTGGCCGGCTTGGCTCCGGGGGTCCCTGAAACCGGACCGGCCGGGGTCGCGCCGGGCTTTGGGGCCCCGGTTGGCGCGTTGCCAGCAGGCGCTTCGGGTGCAGGGCGAATCGGCGCCGGCGGATTCCCCGCGGCGCCGTCTGCTTGTGCCAACTGCTCCCGCAACTGCCTGCGGCTGCGAATCGGCTCCGTTTCCTTGCTCATCAGTTACTCATTCGGTTCTCTTGGGACACCGGCAGGAAGCCTGCGCTGACGTCCATGCCGGGCTGGAGGTACAGCCCGTACTTTGCAATGTATTGCACCACGCCGTCAGGAACCAGGTACCAGACGGGGTTGTGCTCGGCCACCCGCTTGCGGCAGTCCGTGGAGGAGATCGCCATGGCGGGCACTTCCAACAAACTTACATCCTTGCGGCCCCGTCCATCGAGAACGTGGCCGGGACGGGTGACACCAACAAAATGGGCCAGCTTCCAGAGTTCGTCGCTGTCCTTCCACGACATGATCTGTGCCATGGCGTCTGCACCTGTGATGAAGAACAGGTCTGCCTCGGGCCGCATGCGGCGCAGGTCGCGCAGGGTGTCGATGGTGAAGGTGGGGCCGGGCCGGTCAATGTCGACCCGGCTGACAGTGAACCGCGGGTTGGCCGCCGTGGCGATGACTGTCATGAGGTAGCGGTGCTCGGCGGCACTGACCTTCTTCTTGGCCTTCTGCCACGGCTCACCCGTGGGCACAAAAATGACTTCATCAAGCTTGAATACACTCGCAACCTCGCTGGCTGCGACAAGGTGACCATGGTGGATCGGGTCAAACGTTCCACCCATGACTCCGACGCGGAGACGGGCCCGGGCGCCCTCCGTGGAAGGCGCCCGGGTTGCATCCTCAGTGATTGGAGGACGCCGAATCGTCGTCGTGAAGGTGCTTGTTGGTGTGCTGGCGGTGGGGATCGTCCTGCTCGGCAACAGCTGCGTGGCGGTTGCCCAGGTTCATGAAGGAGACCGTCACGAACATCAGCAGCAGCAGCGTTGCCAGCATGGCACCGCCAACTACGTACGGCGGCGCAATGATCGGCGCAAGGTCATGTTCTTCGGCGGCGGCCAGTACGACGCCGGCAAGCTGGGTCAGCATTGTTTCTCCCCTTGGGTGCGTGGCCGGGCGGGCGTTCAATGGTGCCGCGGCCAATTGTTGCTTGGATTCCCTCCAATGGTACGCGTTAACGGCGTGCACTGGCACACCGGCCGCGCCGTTGGAGGCAGAAAAGCCGCGGGTTTGCGGCTATCCGCGGATCTGGCCCTCGCCCTGCACGATCCACTTGGTGGTGGTCAGCTCGGTCAGGCCCATGGGCCCGCGGGCGTGCAGCTTCTGCGTGGAGATGCCCACCTCGGCGCCGAGCCCCAGTTCGCCGCCGTCGGTGAAGCGGGTGCTGGCGTTGACAATCACGGCGGCCGAGTCCACCTCGGCGACGAACTTCTCGGCATTCGCGAGGTCGTTGGTGAGGATGGCCTCGGTGTGCCCGGTGGTCCACTGGCGGATGTGCTTGATGGCCTCCTCCATGGAGTCGACCATCTTCACGGCCAGGTCCAGGTCCATGTACTCGGTGGCCCAGTCCTCGTCGGTGGCGGGGGTGGAGGGCACGCCGGCGGGCAGCACGGCTGCAACGCGTGCGTCCACATGCAGGCGCACGCCGGCCTTGTGCAGTGCCAACAGGACTGCGGGAATCACGGTTGCGTCCTTGTGGACCAGCAGGGTCTCCACGGTGTTGCAGACGCTGGGGCGCTGGGTCTTGGCGTTCAACAAGATGTCGACGCTCATTTCCTCCTTGGCGCTGCTGTCGATGAAGATGTGCACATTGCCTTCACCCGTCTCAATGACGGGGACGGCGGAGTTGTTGACCACTGTCTGGATGAGTTCGCGCCCTCCCCGGGGGATCAGCACGTCAACGGCGCCGCGGGCCTTCATGATCAGGTTGGCGCCTTCGCGGCCGAACTGGTCAACGGACTGGACGGCGTCGGCGGGCAGGCCAACGGCCTCGAGGGCGTCGCGCAGGATGCCCAGCAGGGCCTTGTTGGTGTGGGCGGCCGCCGTGCCGCCGCGCAGGATCACGGCGTTGCCGCTCTTCAGGGCAAGGCCGGCAATGTCAACAGTGACGTTGGGGCGGGCCTCGTAGATGGCGGCGACCACGCCCATGGGGACGTTGACCTGGCGCATGCGCAGCCCGTTGGGCAGTGTCTGCCCGCGGACCACATTGCCCACGGGGTCCGGCAGGGTGGCAAGGTTTTCCAGTGCGTCGGCGAGCCCCTGGACGCGCTGCTTTGTCAGCGTGAGCCGGTCAAGCATGGGCGTGGAGGTACCGTTTTCACGGCCGGCGGCCACGTCCTTGGCGTTTGCGGCCAGGACGGCGTCCTGGTTCTCCAGCAGGGCCTTGGCAATGGCGCGCAGGCCCTTGTCCTTCCAGGCCCGGTTGGCTCCTGCCATGCGGCGTGCGGCACGCCGGGCCCGGTCGGTGATGCCCCGGACTTCGGCTGCCACATTTTGTTCAACAATCTGCTCGGTCATGCCCCAAGTCTATGGCACCGCGTCAACTCAGGCGCTGGCCTGGACGTTGAGCAGCACCAGGTCGTCCACATGGACCACCTCGCGCTCAAACTCCCGGCCCAGGTCCTTGGCCAGTTCCTTGGTGGAGCGGCCCAGCATCTGCGGCAGGTCTGAGTGCCGGTAGTTGACCAGCCCATGGGCGAACACATTGCCCCGGGCATCGCTGATTTCCACGGCATCGCCGGCGTCGAAGTCGCCGGTGACCTGCGTGATGCCGGCCGGCAGGAGCGATTTGTGCCGCTCCCCCACGGCCCGCACGGCGCCGTCGTCCAGGACCAGGCGGCCGCGGATGTCGGCAAGGTGGGCCAGCCACAGCATGCGCACGGGACGCTTGTTGCCGTTGATCCCGAACCAGGTGCCAACATCCTCGCCGGCCAGTGCGGCACCGGCCTGTTCGGTGGAGGTGACCAGGGCCGGGATGCCGGTCTCGGCGGCGATCATGGCGGCCTGGACCTTGGTGGCCATGCCGCCGGTGCCAATGCCGGCCTTGCCTGCGCTGCCGATGACAATGCCTTCAAGGTCCTCGGGGGAATCGACCTGGCTGATCCGGCTTGCGCCCTCCGACGGCGGGCCGTCGTACAGGGAGTCGACGTCGGAGAGCAGCACCAATGCGTCGGCCTTGATCAGGTGGGCCACCAGGGCGGCCAGCCTGTCGTTGTCGCCAAAGCGGATCTCATGGGTGGCAACGGTGTCGTTCTCATTGACGATGGGGACAACACCCAGGTTCAGCAGCCGTTCCAGGGCCCGGTGGGCGTTGACGTACTGGTGCCTGCGCGTCAGGTCCTCGGCGGTCAGCAGCACCTGGGAGGCTGTCACCCCGTGCGAGGTGAAAGCCTTGTTGTAGTGCGCCATCAACAGGCCCTGCCCCACACTGGCGGCAGCCTGCTGGGTGGCCAGGTCCTTGGGCCTGCGCGACAGGCCCAGCGGCAGCAGCCCGGCGGAAATGGCGCCGGAGGAGACCAGGATGATCTCCGTCCCGGACAGCCTGCGCTGCGCCAGGACGTCAACGAGCTTCTCCAGCGCCGCTTCGGAGATGCCGCCGGCGACCGAGGTCAGGGACGAGGAGCCGACCTTGACCACGATCCGTGCCGCGGTGGCAATGTCCTGCCGCGAATGCAGCGCAGCGGGGTGTGCCTGTGTTTCCGTTCCGGTTGCCACTTTGTCCATCAGTCCTGGGCCGCACCCGCGTCGGCTGAACCGCCTTCAGCTGCCAGCTCGGCCTCGATGACCTTGGCCTTGACTTCGTGGCGGTTGTTCAGCTCGGTCCAGATGCCTGCCTTGCGCTCGGATTCCAGCTCGGCACGTGCGGCAGCCTTGGCGTCGCGGCGTTCCTGCTGTTCCTGGCGCTTCTGCGAACGCGTGGGCCGGTCGCCCAAGTCCAGCAGGCGCAGGTCGGTGCCGCGCGGTGCGGCGAGGTGCTCGGCGCCACCCATCATGGTGGGCTCCCAGTCGAAGATCATGCCGTGCTCGCCGCCGATGACCACGGTGTCCCCGGGGGTGGCACCGATCCTGAAGAGTTCCTTCTCGACGCCGGCCTTCGCCAGGCGGTCTGCCAGGTAGCCGATCGCTTCCTCGTTCTGGAAATCGGTCTGCTCAACCCAGCGCTCGGGCTTTTCGCCGCGAACGCGGAACAGCGGAGACAGGTTGCGCTCTTCGCGGCGAATGGTGAAGGAGGATTCGTTGACGGCACGGGGGCGCAGAACCACAGGGGTGACCTTGACGGGGGTGTCGGCGACGGCCTTGCGTGCTGCCGTGACAATTTCTGCCATCGCGAAGCCAAGCTGCTTCAGGCCCTCATGGCTTGCCGCGGAGACCTCGAAGACACGGTAGCCGCGGGCTTCAAGGTCAGCCTTGACGAACCCGGCCATGTCGCGGCCGTCGGGTGAGTCCACCTTGTTCAGGGCCACAAGGCGGGGACGGGCGTTCAGGGGAACCACGTCGCCGTCGGTTCCCGCGAAGCTCATGTCGACGTCGTACTGGTCAAGTTCGCGCTCAATGACGGCCAGGTCGGTGATGGGGTCGCGGTCGGCCTCGAGTGCTGCGCAGTCAAGGACATGCACAATCGCGGCGCAACGCTCCACGTGGCGCAGGAAGTTGTGGCCCAGGCCCTTGCCTTCGCTGGCACCCTCGATCAGGCCCGGAACGTCGGCCATGGTGAAGCGGACGTCACCGGCCTGGACAACGCCCAGGTTGGGGATCAGGGTGGTGAAGGGGTAGTCGGCAATCTTGGGCCGGGCAGCAGACATGGCTGCGATGAGGCTGGACTTGCCCGCGGACGGGTAGCCCACCAGCGCGATGTCGGCAATGGACTTCAGCTCAAGGACAATGTCCTGTTCTTCGCCGGCGATACCCAAGAGTGCAAAGCCCGGGGCCTTGCGCTTAAGTGAGGAAAGGGCATGGTTGCCGAGCCCGCCCAGGCCGCCTGCGGCAGCGATGTACTCCGTGCCGATGCCCACGAGGTCGGCCAGGACGTTGCCGTCCTTGTCCTTGATGACGGTGCCATCGGGGACGTCAAGGATCAGCGAATTGCCGTCCTTGCCGTCGCGCCAGTCGCCCATGCCGGGCTGGCCGTTGCCGCCGCGGCGGTGGGGTGCATGGTGGAAGTCAAGCAAGGTGGTGGTCTGGTCGCTGACGCGGAAGGTGACACTTCCGCCGTCGCCGCCCTTGCCGCCGTCGGGCCCGCCCAGCGGCTTGAATTTTTCACTGTGAACGGAGACGCAGCCATGGCCACCAGTCCCGCCGGATACATGCAATACAACCCGGTCAACAAAGCTGGCCAATGAACTCTCCTTGAGTAGAACTTACTGATGTGGACCAATTCTAGTCCGCAGCCGGAGGCACGGTCCGGGACCGTTCCTTGCCGGCAATCTTGTTAAAAGACAGTGGAGCGGGCCATGCGGCCCGCCCCACTGTAAAGCTTCGGTATTAGACCGCAGCTGCAACGATGTTGACTACGCGACGTCCACGACGCGTGCCGAACTCGACTGCACCTGCGTCCAGTGCGAACAGCGTGTCATCCTTGCCGCGGCCAACGCCTGCGCCGGGGTGGAAGTGGGTGCCGCGCTGGCGGACGATGATCTCGCCAGCCTTGACAACCTGACCGCCGAAGCGCTTCACACCCAGGTACTGAGCGTTGGAATCACGACCGTTGCGAGTGGAACTCGCGCCCTTTTTATGTGCCATTTGAAAATGCCTACCTTTTTACTAAAAGATTCTAAGTGGATCGAACTTGTGGTCGCTTATTAAGCGATTGAAGTGATCTTGACCTTGGACAGTTCCTGACGGTGGCCCTGACGCTTCTTGTAACCGGTCTTGTTCTTGAACTTCTGGATGACGATCTTCGGCCCGCGAAGATCCTCCAACTTCTCAGCCGTAACCTTCACATTAGCCAGGTCCTTTGCGGCGGTGGTGATTGTCTCACCATCGACCAGGAGCAGAGCGGGCAGCTCAAGCGTGCTGCCGACTCCACCGGGGACGCGGTTCATGGTCACGTAGTCTCCGACGGAAACCTTTTCTTGACGGCCGCCTGCGCGGACAATCGCGTACACCACTGGGGAACTCACTTCTCTCGACGTTTATTACAAAGTTTTTATGCCGGCTGCGGATCATGTTTGACCGCCGCCAACCGCATGCGACCGCAGTTCAAGATTGAACAGGCGCGGTGTGCATACTATGTGCCTCAACGCCGTGGACCTCAATGGAGTTCTGCCATGGAGTGGTTGCCCTAGGTGTTGGCGTAAGCACCGAAGATCAAGAATACGCTAATTCTGGCTCCGGGAGCAAATGAGACTGGTTTCGCGTTCCTGTGGCACCCCCTGCAGGACTTGCTGCAATTTCGGGAATGTATCAGGCCCACCAAACCGTACCTAGCAACTTTAGCGCGCCCGCAGGGTGTTTTTGCCATTTAAGCCCGTGGCGCGCAAGTTATCTGGCCGCAGGCGGGTGGTCTTAATCACCAGAGGCTGCGGTTGCCGGTGTTGCGTGGGTGTGCGGGGCCGCAAAGAAATCAACCTCGTACTGCGCCGAGTGGGCGAAAGCCTGGGCCATGCGGCGCCTTTCCGCGGCGGATCCACGCCGGGCGGCGGCGTCCATGATGCCCACGGCTGTGGCTGTTGCCTCGGCAAATCCCTCATCCGCATAGGTTTGAAGCCATGACCCGTAGGGGTGTTCCCCGTCAAAGCCCAGGTAGTCGGCGTGCAGCACGCGCCCCACCTCGGCGTAGAGCCAGTAGCAGGGCAGCACGGCGGCCACCACTTCCCCGTAGCTGCCGGAGAAGGCCACGCCCTGCAGGTGGTCAACGTAGTGCTTGGTGACCGGGCCCTGCGGCGACTCCAGCGGGAAGCGGCTGAGCCAGTCGCGGTGCAGCGACAGCTCCACCTCAAGGCAGTTCTGTGCCCCGCCGGCCCAGAATTTCTGCTCGGCCTCGGTGGGGGCCAGGGCGCTGGCACGTGCCAGGACCCTTGAGTACGTTCCGAGGTACAGGGCGTCCTGCGCAAGGTAGTAGGCGAAGTGGTTGCTTGCCAGGGTGCCGGCGGCGAGTTCCTTGATGAAGTCGAGCGCAAAAATGGCCTCCCGCTGGGGCGCGCAACCGTCCCACACGCTGCGGCTGAAGTCGTCATGCCCCGGGGCGGCCGAGTCCCACAGTGCGTTGAGGTGGTTGACGGGGCCGGCACCTGCGCCCACCTCCAGGACCCCCGAAGTCTCCAGTGCCCCGCGCAGCCACTCCTTGGCCTGCCCGACGCTCCTGCCCCAGTCGCCGCCGCGTGCCTGCAGCACGGCCACCGCGGAGGAGAGGGCGCAGCCTGTGCCATGCGTGTTGGCGGTGTGGACGCGCGGGCCGGTGAATTCCTGCACAGTGCCGTCCGGTTCCACCAGCGCATCGGGGCACTCCTCCCCCGGCAGGTGCCCGCCCTTGACCAGCACCAGCACCTGGTGGGTGGCAGCCAGCTCCTTGCCCTGTTCCAGGGCCTGGCCCCAGCTGGTTGCCGCGGACACCTCCAGGAGGGCCGCCAGCTCGGCCAGGTTGGGTGTGACCAGGTGCGTGTGCGCCAACAGGGCCAGCAGGGCCCCGCGTGCCTCCGGCGCCATGAGCGAGTCGCCGCTTGTGGCCACCATGACCGGGTCAAGGACCACGACGGGCGGCCGGGTTCGGGCCAGCCACTCGCTCACCGCCGCCATGACCCCGGCGGTGCCAAGCATGCCGATCTTCACAGCGTCAACGGCGATATCCGCCGACAACGCCTCCAGCTGTGCGGCGAGGAATGATGCCGGGGGCACGTGCACGCCCTGCACACCGCGGGTGTTTTGCGCCGTCAGCGCCGTGACGGCGGCCATGGCGTAGCCGCCGTGGGCGGAGATGGTCTTGATGTCGGCATGGATTCCGGCGCCGCCGGAGGGGTCGGAGCCGGCTATGGCCAGGACCCTGGGGTGGGGTGTTGCCGGCCGTGCGGCGGCCGCCGTTTCCTGGGCAGGTGAATAGAGTGCTGTCGCAGTCATGTGGACATCCCTTCGCCGGTGCTAGCCGGGCAGGTTCAACGGGTATTGTCTCAGCCGGCCCTTGTGGCCTGGCACCCCGTGTCGCCTTCCACCCTATTCGACAATTCCCGCCGCGCTCCCCTTATTAAGCAACTGACCCGCAGCAGTGGCCGGAAAAGCGCGATTTCTCGGCTTTTCCCGACCACTGCTGCGGGTCAGTTGTGAAGGGGCTAGAGCTCGGAGGCCGGAACCCCGACACCCAGGATGATGGGTTCGGCGCTCTTCACCGGGGCCGCTGCGGGCAGCTCCACGGCGGCACTGCTGTGCGGTGCCGAGCCCTGGCCGTGCTGGGCCGTCTCAGTGGTCTCCACGGCCATGTCGGCACCGCCCTGGGCACTGCGGGCGCTGCGGTTGCGGCGGCCGCGGCGTGAGCGGGAACGGCTGTTGCCGCCGTGCTCGGAAGCGGAATCCTCGGCTGAGTCGGCAACGGGCGGGGCCAGCTGGTCAAGCGCCTGGGCCAGGCCGGCCAGTGCGGCTGCCTGGTCGGCGTTGTTGGCGCCGTTGAAGCCGCCGCTTTCGCTGCGGTGCCCGCGGGGCAGCTCGATGGCTTCCCCGCCCAGGGTGAGGGTTGCGGCGTCGGAGGACTCCGGCGCTGAAGCCGGCTCCACGGCAGCGGACGGCGCGGCTGCATGCTCCGCGTGGTCGTGCTCGTGGTGCGAGGCAGCCGCGGCCGCGGCAATGTTGGCCAGGGCTGCGCGGGCCTCATGGGCCTTCTGGAGCCGGGCGGCCTCGGCTGCCTCATCGGCCACGGGCGCCGGTGCCGGCTCCTGGTGGTGCTCGGCCTCGGGCTGCTGTGAGCGGTTGCGGTTGCGCTTGCGTTCACTGCGGGTGGAGCGGTTGGCCGTGCGCTCGTTCTCGCGCGGCTCGTGGCGGGGCGCCGGGGCGTGGGCGGCAGCAACTTCCAGTGCAGGCGAGTGCGTGCGGCGGTGTTCCACGGGGATCTCGTGGGTGACCATGCCGCGGCCGGCGCAGGTGCCGCACTGCTCGCCGAAGACCTCCAGCAGGCCGGTGCCCATGCGCTTGCGCGTCATCTGGACAAGGCCCAGCGAGGTGACCTCGGCGACCTGGTGCTTGGTCCGGTCCCGGCCCAAGCATTCGACCAGGCGGCGCAGGACCAGGTCCCGGTTGGATTCCAGGACCATGTCGATGAAGTCGATGACGATGATGCCGCCGATGTCGCGCAGGCGCAGCTGGCGCACCACTTCCTCGGCAGCTTCCAGGTTGTTCTTGGTGACGGTCTCTTCGAGGTTGCCGCCGGAACCGGTGAACTTGCCCGTGTTGACGTCAACCACTGTCATGGCTTCGGTGCGGTCGATCACCAGGGAGCCGCCAGAGGGCAGGAAGACCTTGCGCTCGAGTGCCTTGTTGATCTGCTCGTCGATGCGGTGCGCGCCGAAGATGTCCTCGGGCTTGGTCCACTTTTCGAGCCGGTCCAGCAGGTCCGGGGCCACGTAGGTCACGTAGGCCTCGATGGTGTCCCATGCTTCCTCGCCGGAGACGATGAGCTTGGTGAAGTCCTCGTTGAAGACGTCGCGGACCACCTTGATGGTCAGGTCGGGTTCTCCGTAGAGCATTTCCGGGGCCAGCGTCTTGGTGGAGGAGGCACGGTTGTTGATGCCCTCCCACTGGGCGCGCAGGCGGTTGATGTCGTTGGTCAGCTCTTCCTCGCTGGCACCCTCGGCGGCCGTGCGCACAATGACGCCGGCGTTTTCGGGCAGGTGGTCCTTCAGGACGCGCTTGAGGCGGTTGCGTTCGACGTCGGGCAGCTTGCGGGAGATGCCAGTCATGGAGCCGCCCGGGACGAACACGAGGTAGCGTCCGGGCAGCGAGATCTGGCTGGTCAGGCGGGCACCCTTGTGGCCCACGGGGTCCTTGGAGACCTGGACCAGCACGGAGTCGCCGGACTTCAGGGCGTTCTCGATGCGGCGCGGCTGGCCGTTGAGGTTGGCGGCATCCCAGTCGACCTCGCCGGCGTACAGCACGGCATTGCGGCCGCGGCCAATGTCAACGAAAGCGGCTTCCATGCTGGGCAGCACGTTCTGGACCTTGCCCAGGTAGACGTTGCCGATCAGGGAATCCTGCTGGGTCTTGGAGACGAAGTGCTCGGCCAGGATGCCGTCTTCCAGGACACCGATCTGGATGCGGTCGTCGGCCTGGCGGACCACCATGACGCGGTCCACGGATTCCCGGCGGGCCAGGAATTCCGCTTCCGTGATGACTGTGCGGCGGCGGCCCGAGTCGCGGGAGTCGCGGCGGCGCTGCTTCTTGGCTTCCAGGCGGGTGGAGCCGCGCAGGCTCGTGACGCGGTTGGATGCGCTGGCGCTGGATTCGGCCGGGGTGCGCGGGGCGCGCACGCGGGTGACCGTGTTGGGCGGGTCATCGTCGCTGCCGCCGGTCAGTTCAAGGTCGGCGTCTCCGCGGCGGCGGCGACGGCGGCGGCGTGAGGTCACGCCGTCCTCGGCTGCCTCATCCTCGGTGTCGTCGTCTTCGCCGGCCTCCACTGCCTCGGGGGCATCGGAGCCGCGGCTGCGGCGGTTGCGTCCGCGCCGGCTGCGGCGGTCGCCGTCGTGGCTTTCGGCGTCGTGCTCGCCGGTCTCGGTGCCTGCGGTTTCGCCGGCTTCGTTTTCACGGGTGGCAACGGGTACGGCCAGGCTGAGGTCGGGGGCCAGGAACAGGGCGGAGATGCCCGATGACGGCTCCTGGAACAGGGATTCGGTCACGTGCGCGGCGGCCTCGGCGGCGGTCTCTTCTGCGGCGGGCTCGGCGGAAGCGGCCTCTTCGGCTGCGGCGGGGGTTGCCGTGGCTTCTTCAGCGGCCTCGGCGCCGGCGGCCGGGGCTGCTGCGGGGGCCGACTTTGCTGCCGTGCGGCGGCGGCTGCGGCTTGCCTTCGGGGCGGCGGGGGCTTCGGCTGCTGCCTGGGCGGTTTCCTCGACGGCGGCCGGCTGTTCAGCAACGGACTCAGACATGGGCTCGGCCGCGATGGACGTTGCCGGCGCTGCGGCCTTACGCGATGCGCGGCGGGCGGGTGCCTTCGCGGCGGGCGCGGATTCGGCGGCAGGGGTTTCGGCCGGCTCAACGGCGGCTTCCACTGCGGTGGCGGGCTTGCCTGCCGGCGCCTTGGCGGCGCGGCTGCGGCGGGCCGGTGCCTTGGCCGGGGCCTCAGCGGCGGGGGCAGCTTCGGTGGCGGCGGGGGCTTCGTGGCCTCCGAGGCTCAGTTCACCCTGCACTGCGGCAGGGGCCGTGACCGGTGACGTGGCGCGGCGGCGTGCCGGGCGCTTAGCCGGCGCTGCGGGGGCCTCCTCGGCGGCAACTGCTGCGGCGGCAACCGGCGCAGCGGCAGGCTGTTCGGTGATGGCGTCCAGCAGCGACGGCGCCTCGGCGGCGGCCTCGGCCGGTGCGGCCTTCTTGGCGCGGGTGCGGCGGGCCGGGGCCTTCTTTGCCGGTGCAGGCTCGGCGCCGGTTTCGGCGGGGGCTGCTGCGGTGGTGGCGGC
The DNA here is from genome assembly GCF_027568515.1 of Arthrobacter sp. HY1533. GTDB lineage: Bacteria > Actinomycetota > Actinomycetes > Actinomycetales > Micrococcaceae > Specibacter. The sequence continues at coordinate 626,136 of NZ_JANKZF010000001.1, forward strand.
TGCGGCACCGCTGGCGGCGGGGCTCGTTACGGCTGCGGTGGCGCGCCGTGAGCGGGTTGCCTTCTTCTTGGCGGGGGCTGCCTCGGCAGATTCCGCGGCGTCGTTCGTGGACTGTTCATTGACCATTGTGGGCGTTACCTTCGCGCCGCACCGACATCCCCCACATCGGGCGCCAACTGCGGCAGATGTGCCAGCACCCGCGGGCGCTGACGGAAGTCGTCTGGGTACTTTGCAGGCGGCACCAACTCCTGGGTGCGCAAGCTCCGCAAAGCCAATGGTTTGCGTATTACCGCCGCCGGTGGATGGCTGCACTAGCTGGCAGCGTCGTCACCGGCATTCCGTGGGCGAACCATTGGACCGAAGGGCGCATGTGGATCACCGATCAGCCGAAACCATTGTCTCATACGAGCCCCGCCATAACGCAGTTTGCGCGCAGGGCGCGCCCTGAATCGCACGCTACAATCAGGACACAATCACCGGTCTCGATGAAAAGGATGCCATGCCCAGCACCAAAGTCCCCACGAGCGATCCAGCGGAAGCCGGCATGCCGGCCCTGGCGAGGGCCAGGCCGTTTGGCTGGTTCCTGGTCATTGCCGGCGGCATAGCCTGGCTTGCGTCCTTCACGCTGGTGCTGGAGCGCCTTCACCTTTACACCAACCCCGATTCCAACCTGAGCTGCGACTTCAACTCCTGGATTTCCTGCGGGGAGGTCATGAAGACCCCGGAGGCCGCCATTCTGGGCTTCCCCAACCCGCTGATCGGTGTGGTTGCGTTCGCCGTGGTGGTCACGCTCGGCATGGTCCTGCTGGCGGGGGCACGCCTGGCACGCTGGTTCTGGATTGCCTTTCAGGTGGGCATCACCGCCGGCATGGGACTCGTGGGCTGGTTCTGGTTCACGGCCGTCTACACGCTCGCCATCCTGTGCCCGTACTGCATGGTGGTGTGGGCCATGATGATCCCCATTTTCGTGTGGACCACGGTGCGCAACATCAACCATGGCGTCATTGCCGCGCCTCCGGCGCTGAAGAAGTTCCTGAACGACTGGGCCTGGATCGTCGTGGGCCTGCTGTACCTGGCCACCTTGGCCTCAATCTTCTTCAAGTTCATGTACCTGATCATTGGCACCAGCGCCTAGTTGGGCAGCCAACAAAAGAAGGGCACCTCCCGGCGGCGAGGTGCCCTTCTTTTGTGCGTCACTCGGTTCGCCTAGGCGAACCAGATCCCGATCTCGCGCTCTGCGGATTCCACCGAGTCGGAGCCGTGGACCAGGTTCTGCTGGACCTTCAGGCCCCAGTCGCGGCCGAAGTCGCCGCGGATGGTGCCGGGGGCTGCCGTGGTGGGGTCGGTGGTGCCGGCCAGTGCGCGGAAGCCCTCGATGACGCGGTTGCCTTCAAAGATGGCTGCCACGACGGGGCCGGAGAGCATGAACTCAACGAGCGGCTCGTAGAAGGGCTTGCCGACGTGCTCGGCGTAGTGCGCCTCGAGCTGCTCGCGGGTGGCGCTGACCTTCTTCAGCTCGGACAGTGTGTAGCCCTTAGCCTCGACGCGGGCCAGGATGGCGCCGGAAAGGTTGCGGGCCACGCCGTCGGGCTTCACAAGGACAAGGGTGCGCTCAATGCTCACGGTAACTCCAATTACGTTGTTAAAAAGGACAATCGACTTTAGTTTACTGGGCCCCGGCGCCGGGTGCGGCTTCTTCGGGGTGGGCGGCATCCCACTCGGCCTGTGCCTTGGCGCGGACCGCATTTTCGCGGTCGATCTTGGCTCCGCCGAACAGGGCGTACCACCAGGCCGCTGCGAACAGCACGCCCACAACGAACATGGACGGTTCCCAGAAGCCGCCGGCAATGAGCAGCAGCTGCAGGACCCAGCCCACAGCCACCCCCCACGGCTTGCGCAGGAACGCGCACGCCATGATGAGCAGGAAGGCCAGCACGGCGGCGGCGATCAGGTAGGCCGGGTTCTTGTCCTTGAGGCCAAACAGGCCCAGGCCCAGGAAGATCGCCACGAAAGCTTCCAGCACCAGCACCACCGAGGCAAACATGAGCTTGGTGGAGCGCAGCTTCTTGGGGGTGTTGGGCTTCCATTCGCGCTGTGCTTTTGTCAGCTTTGCCATGTGTCAGGCACCTTCCCGTTCACCGGGGCGGCCCAGCAGGATGCGCGCCTCGGCCACCAGCGTGATGGAGCCGGTGATGAGGACGCCGCCGGCGAGGTCGTTGTTGGATTCGGCCCGTTCCACGGCCCATTCAATGGCGTCGTCGAGCTTTTCGGCAATGTGGACGTCCTCCTCGGCCCAGCCGAGGTCGACGGCAAGCTCCGCGAGTTCCGCTGCCGGGATGGCCCGCGGGGAGTTGGACTGGGTCAGGGCAATCTCGGATGCCTCATCGCCGTAGGCCTCCTTGATGGTGTTCAGGATTTCCTCGGCGTCCTTCTCGGCCAGGACACCCAGGACCACCACGAGCTTGCTGAAGGCGAAGGATTCCTGCAGGGCTGCTGCGCTGGCGGCGATGCCGGCCGGGTTGTGGGCTGCATCCACCACGATGGTGGGTGAGGTGCGCATGACCTCCAGGCGGCCCGGTGAGGTGGCTGCGGCAAAGCCGGCCTGGACCAGTTCCAGGTTCAGTTCCCGCTCTCCCCCGCCCAGGAACGCCTCAAGCGCGGCCAGGGCCACGGCGGCGTTCTGCGCCTGGTGCTCCCCGTGAAGGGGCAGCATGATGCCGGGGTAGCGCCCGGCCAGGCCCTGCAGGTCCAGGATCTGCCCGCCGACGGCCACGGTCCGGTTCTCCACGCCAAACTCGACACCCTCGAAGCGGAAGTCGGCGTGCATGTCCCGTGCCTTCTCCAGGATGACCTGGGCGGCGTCGGTGGGCTGAGCGGCGCTGACCACGAAGGCGCCTTCCTTGATGATGCCGGACTTTTCCCCGGCGATCAGGCCCGTGGTGTCGCCCAGCAGCTCCGTGTGGTCCAGGGAGATGGGGGTGATGACGGCAACCTGGCCGTCTCCCACGTTGGTTGCATCGGTGATGCCGCCCAGGCCCACTTCCATGACGGCCACGTCAACGGGCTCGTCGGCGAAAATGGCAAAGGCCAGGATGGTGAGGCACTCGAAGTACGTCAGGCGGTTTTCGCCCTTGTCCGTCAGCTCGGCGTCGACCATCTGCAGGTAGGGGCGGATTTCATCCCAGATGCGCACAAACGTCTCATCGCTGACGGGTGCGCCGTCAACGCTGATGCGTTCGGTGACCTTTGACAGGTGCGGGCTTGTGTAGCGGCCTGTGCGCAGGTCGTGGGCCAGCAGGCCGGCTTCGATCATGCGTGAGGTGGAGGTCTTGCCGTTGGTGCCCGTGATGTGGATGATCGGGAAGGCCTTGTTGGGCTCGCCCAGGATCTCCATGGCCCGGAACAGGGGTGCCAGGCGCGGCTCCATCTTGTTCTCGGGGGCGCGGCCCAGCAGCTCGGCGTAGACGCTCTCCACTGAGAATGCGTCGTGGTTTTCAGTCATCAAGACACGGTCCGTTCAACTGTGATGGTGGTTTCTACGTCACCGGGGATGAGTTCTAGCTTCAAGGTCAGGGTCTCGGTCTTGACCAGCTCTGCGTTGGCGTGCAGGGCGTCGACGACATCCTGCGGGGCGCTGATGATGGTGCGGATCCTGTCGCTGACGTTCAGCCCGGTGTCCTTGCGGGCCTGCTGGATGGCGCGGACCATGTCACGTGCCGTTCCTTCGGCCTCAAGCTCGGGGGTCAGCTCGGTGTTGAGCACCACGAAGCCCCCGCCCGGCAGCATGGCCACCGCAGTGGACCCGCCGTCGTGTGCGTCCTCTACCACTGTCTCCAGCGTGTATTCGGACGGTTCCAGCTCCAGGCCGCCCGCGGTGACCACACCGTCGGTGACTGACCAGTCGCCGGACTTGGAGCCCTTGATGGCGAGCTGGACGTTCTTGCCCAGGCGCGGTCCTGCGGCGCGGGCGTTGACCACGAGCTTCTGGGAGATGCCGAACTCCTCCGGGGACGCCTCGGCGGCATCCACGAAGCGGATGGCGCGGATGTTCAGCTCGTCGGCCACGATGCCCTCGGCACCGTCCAGGGCTGCTGCGTCGGGGGCAACCACTGTGAGTTCCTGCAGGGGCAGGCGAACGCGCAGCTTGGCGGCCTTGCGCAGGCTGGAACCGGTGGAGCAGATCTGCTGGATCCGGTCCATCTGCTCCACCAGGGCGGCGTTGGAGACAAACAGGTCGGCGTTGGGCCAGTCGGTCAGGTGCACCGAACGGCCGCCGGTAAGGCCGCGCCAGATTTCCTCGGTGACCAGTGGCAGCAGCGCGGCAGCCACGCGGCACACGGTTTCCAGCGCCGTGTAGAGCGCGTCGAAGGCGTCCTGGTTCTCGTCGAAGAAGCGGCCGCGGCTGCGGCGGACGTACCAGTTGGTGAGCATGTCGAAGTAGACGCGCAGGGATTCGCACGCGCCCGCAACGTCATAGTCGTCCAGCTTGGCGGTCATTTCGCGGACAAGGTCACCCGTGTTGGCCAGCAGGTACTGGTCCATGGGGTCGGTGTAGCCGTCAAAGCGCAGCTTGGCGTCGTAGCCCGCACCGCCGTTGGCCGTGTTGGCGTACAGGGTGAAGAAGCTGTACACGTTCCACAGGGGCAGGATGACCTGGCGGACGCCGTCGCGGATGCCCTGTTCGGTGACAACCAGGTTGCCGCCGCGCAGGATGGGGCTGGACATCAGGAACCAGCGCATGGCGTCGGAGCCGTCGCGGTCCAGGACCTCGGAGACGTCCGGGTAGTTGCGCAGCGACTTGGACATCTTCTGCCCGTCCGAGCCCAACACGATGCCGTGGCTGATGACGTTGCGGAAGGCCGGGCGGTCAAAGAGCGCGGTGGAGAGGATGTGCAGCATGTAGAACCAGCCGCGGGTCTGCCCGATGTACTCGACGATGAAGTCGGCCGGGTTGTGGGTGTTGAACCAGTCCTCGTTCTCGAAGGGGTAGTGGACCTGGCCGTACGGCATGGAGCCGGAATCGAACCAGACATCCAGCACGTCTTCCACGCGGCGCATGGTGGACTTGCCTGTGGGGTCGTCCGGGTTGGGGCGCGTGAGCTCGTCGATGAACGGGCGGTGGAGATCCACTTCGCCCTCGTTGTTCAGCGGCAGTCGGCCAAAGTCGGCCTGCATCTCGGCGATGGAGCCGTACACGTCGGTGCGCGGGTATTCGGGGTCGTCGGACTGCCACACCGGGATGGGTGAGCCCCAGTAGCGGTTGCGGGAGATGGACCAGTCGCGGGCGTTTTCCAGCCACTTGCCGAACTGGCCGTCCTTGACGTTGCCGGGGATCCAGTTGATGTCCTGGTTCAGTTCAACCATGCGGTCCTTGAACTGGGTCACTTCCACGTACCAGGAGGAGATGGCGCGGTAGATCAGGGGCGTGCGGCAGCGCCAGCAGTGCGGGTAGCTGTGCACGTAGCTGGCCTGGCGGACCAGGCGGCCAGCGTCCTTGACCACGCGGGTGATGGTCTTGTTCGCGTCGAAGACCTGCACGCCGGCGATCTCTGCCAGCGGGCCCCCGGCGAACAGGGGCAGGAAGTTGGCGCCCTCATCCACGGAGAGGACCACGGGGATGCCGTACGCCTCGCAGACCTTCTGGTCCTCTTCACCGTAGGCGGGGGCCTGGTGGACAACGCCGGTGCCGTCGGTGGTGGTGACGTAGTCGGCCACCAGGAACTGCCAGGACTTGGCGGTGCCGTACTTTTCGTCGTCGGCAAAGTAGTCCCAGAGGGGCTGGTACTTCAGGCCCTCGAGCTCGGCACCTGCGTACGTGGCGGTGACGGCGGCAACCGCGGCAGCAGCGTCGTCGTACCCGAGGTCCTTGGCGTGGGCGCCCACGAGGTCGGCGGCGAGCAGGAACTTTTCAGCCGTGGCGCCCAGGGAGACCCCGTTGGGGCCAACGGGAACGACGGCGTAGCTCACCTTCGGCCCCACGGCGAGAGCCTGGTTGGTGGGCAGGGTCCAGGGCGTGGTGGTCCAGGCCATGGCGGCAACGCCGGCCAGTTCCTGGGACAGCGCTGATTCGCCGGCAAGGATGGGGAAGGTGACGGTGACTGTCTGGTCCTGGCGGTCCTTGTAGACGTCGTCGTCCATGCGCAGCTCGTGGTTGGAGAGGGGCGTCTCATCCTTCCAGCAGTAGGGCAGCACGCGGTAGCCGTTGTAGGTCAGCCCCTTGGTGTGGAGCTGCTTGAAGGCCCAGAGCACGGATTCCATGTACTCGACGTTGAGAGTCTTGTAGTCGTTGTCGAAGTCCACCCAGCGGGCCTGGCGGGTGACGTACTCCTGCCATTCGCCGGCGTACTTCATGACGGAGGAGCGGCAGGCGTCGTTGAACTTGTCGATGCCCATGGCCTCGATCTGCGCCTTGTCGGTCATGCCCAGCTGCTTCATGGCTTCCAGCTCGGCGGGCAGGCCGTGCGTGTCCCAGCCGAAGCGGCGCTCAACGCGGCGGCCGCGCTGGGTCTGGTAGCGGGCCACGAGGTCCTTGGCGTAGCCGGTGAGCAGGTGCCCGTAGTGGGGCAGGCCGTTGGCGAAGGGAGGGCCGTCATAGAAGACGAACTCGTTGGAGCCGTCTTCGCCGGCGTCGCGGGCGTCAATGCTGGCCTGGAAGGTGCCGTCTTCATCCCAGTACTTCAGGACGAGTTCCTCAACCTGCGGGAAATTCACGGAGGAGGGAACGTGCTTGGATTCGGCGTGGAGGCCGGCGGCGGCAGAGGCCTTCGGGAAGTGGGTCATCACATCATCCTGTTGGTGGCGAACAGTTCAGGATGCAAGGACGGCTTGCGCCGCGGTACCACCTCGCTTGCCGTGCTCCGGTTTCACCCTTTGCGCGGCCGCTTGTTGACTGCTGTGACGGGCTTACCCGTCCGGTTCTACTGGCACCTTTGATGCGGGTGCGTTCTTCCGGAAGCTCACCGGTGATGGCCGGGTCAAAGCTTTGTCCCTTATTCTACGGGATGTTGCCGGCCCGCGTGCACAACTTTTGCGCGCGCGGGCCGGTGTGTGGATCAGCGGCGGATCAACTTGTGGGCGGCGGCCTGCGCCACGGGCCGCACGGTGACCTGGTCCAGGTTGATGTGGTGGGGAAGCCCGACGGCGTAGCCCACCACCCCTGCCACGTCCTCCGCCGTGAGCGGCTCCTCCACGCCCTGGTAGACCTTCTGCGCGGCTTCCTTGTCGCCGCCCAATCGGTTGAGGGCAAATTCCTCGGTCTGCACCAGGCCCGGCGCCACCTCGATGACACGGATGTTGTGCTCGGCCTCTTCCAGGCGCAGGGCCCCGGTGAGCGCATGCTGGGCGAACTTGGCGGCGTTGTAGCCGGAACCACCCTCGTAGGCAGTGATGGCTGCGGTGGAGGTCAGGTTCAGGACGGTGCCGCGGCCGTGGCTGCGCAGGGCGGGCAGGAAGGCACGGGTGAGCTTGAGGGTGCCCATGACGTTGACCTGGAACATCCAGTCCCAGTCCTCGTCCTTGGCGTTGGCCACGTGGTCGGCGCCGCGGGCGCCGCCGGCGATGTTGATGAGAGTGTCGATGCCGCCGGAGCCGGCGAACGTCTCGGCGGCGAATTCAAGCAGGCGGGCCACGTCGTCGTCGTTGGTGACGTCACCGGCGAAGGCGGCGGCGCCGGTCTGGGCGGCCAGTTGCGCCAGGCGGTCGGCGCGCCGGGCAAAGGCGATGACGTTCCAGCCGTCGGCGCGGAGCTGGCGGACCGTGGCCTCGCCGATTCCGGAGCTGGCGCCGGTGACTACTGCATTCTTTGAAGGATTTTCAGGCATGCATTAAATGTAGCGGCTACGGGGTGCTGTTCAGGAAGTCCAGCAACACCGCGGCCTGGTTTTGCAGCGGGTTCTTGGCGCCGAAAAGCAGGACAACGTGGGCATGTTCCTCAATGATGTCCCTCAGTTGTGCCACGGCAGGATTGCGCTCCAGTTCGGCCGTGTAGTGGAGGACAAACACCTCAAAGTTCTCCGGCTTGTGACCAAAGGCGTTGCGAACCTCAGCACTGGGGCCCACTTCCTTGAGCCACAAGTCAATTTGGCCCTTGCTGATGCCGCGCGGCCACAGCCTGTCCACCAGGACCCGGTACTCCCCCGGTTCTGGCTCTTCATAGACCCGCAGGATCCGCACTGTGCCCATGCCGCCAGCCTAGCGCGGGCCGTGGTGTCCTGGAATGGCATTTGTGCGCGTTCGCACGGGACCGGGTTGCGCACAATTTCGGGATTCCGGAATTATGCGCAGTCACGCGCGGCCGGCGTGCGCATGGTTGCCTATGCGCACGCACACTCACTGGTCTCTGCGCATAAGTTCGGGGCATCGAGCCGGCGCCCGCGTGTCAGGCGGTGAACAACTCCCGAATCCGCCCGGACGGCGCATCCAGCGGCAGGAAGAACCTGCACTGCCATTCCTGGGTGCGCCGGGCCTGGGCGCTGGTGGTGGCAACGTCCGGCGGGTAGACGCGCATGGCCCGCTTGCCGCCCACCCCGGAGGCCGAAACCACGCCGCGGCGCGCCAGCTCGTCCAGCGGGAACACAAACTGTCCCAGACCCGCGCCCGTGACGGCCTGGACCACGAACAGGGCAACGCCGTCGTGCGTGTCGAAAGGGCGGATGGGGCCCTCATGGGACCGCTGCCACAGCGTGACAAACTGCCCGGCCTTGGTGGGAGTGGTCTTGGCGGCGCGGAACACGACGGGGCGGCCGCCCAGCGTCAGGGTGTGGGCCGCGTACTCGGCACTCTCGGGCTCGGCGGCCGCATCGGCACACGCCACGCCGGCCGAACGCCACAGTTCAAGTGCCTCCGGGGGAATTTTCACACCCCCATTTACCCCTGAAACCGGGTTGGGTGGCAACTCATGAAAGAATTGCGAGCATGGCTGAAAACATTCCGGGCACAGACACGCCCGCACCCACCTCAAGCAACGTTCCCGACAAGCCCGCACTGGAGGGTCTCGAAGAGTCCCTGACCAAGCGCTGGCTCGAAGAAGGCACCTACAAGTTCGACCGTGAGACCACCCGGGAGCAGGTGTACTCCATCGACACTCCCCCGCCCACGGCGTCCGGATCGTTGCACGTGGGACACATGTTCTCCTACACCCAGACCGACGTGCTGGCCCGCTTCCAGCGCATGACCGGCAAGAACGTGTTCTACCCCATGGGCTGGGACGACAACGGCCTGCCCACCGAGCGCCGCGTCCAGAACTACTACGGTGTCCGCTGCGACCCGAAGATCGCCTACGACGCCGACTACCGCCCCCCGGCAACCCCGGCCAAGAACCAGCGCGACTTCGACGTCATCTCGCGCAAGAACTTCATCGAGCTGTGCGAAGAGCTGGCCGTCGAGGACGAGAAGGTCTTCGAGCACCTCTTCCAGACGCTGGGCCTGTCCGTGGACTGGGACCTGACCTACCGCACCATCGACGACCACTCACGTGCAGTGTCGCAGCGCGGCTTCCTGGACAACCTCGCCGCAGGCGATGCCTACATGTCCGAGGCCCCCACCCTGTGGGATGTCACCTTCCGCACCGCCGTTGCCCAGGCCGAGCTGGAAGACCGCGAAATGCCGGGTGCGTACTACCGCTACCCGTTCTTCGCCGAAGACGGCACCAAGATCTACATTGAGACCACGCGCCCGGAACTCCTGGCCGCCTGCGCCGCCCTCGTGGCCAACCCGGACGACGAGCGCTACAAGCCGCTGTTCGGCAAAAAGGTCACCTCGCCACTGTTCGGCGTTGAGGTTGAGGTCCGCGCCCACGCCCTGGCCAAGGCCGACAAGGGCTCCGGCATCGCCATGGTCTGCACCTTCGGCGACCTGACCGACGTCACCTGGTGGCGCGAACTGCAGCTGCCCACCCGCGCCATTGTGGGCCGCGACGGCCGCATCCTGGCCGACACCCCCGAGTGGATCACCACCGAGGAAGGCCGCGCCAACTACGCAGCCATCGCCGGCAAGACCGTCTTCAGCGCCAAGGAAGGCGTTGTGGAAATGCTGACGGCAGCCGAGCTGCTGGACGGCGAAATCAAGAAGATCACGCACCCCGTGAATTTCTTCGAAAAGGGCGACAAGCCCCTGGAAATCGTCTCCTCCCGCCAGTGGTACATCCGCAACGGCGGCCGCGACGAGGACCGCCGCGAACGCCTCATCAACCGCGGCAAGGAAATTGAGTTCCACCCCGCGTTCATGCGCTCGCGCTACGACAACTGGATCTCCGGCCTGAACGGCGACTGGCTCGTTTCCCGCCAACGCTTCTTCGGCGTGCCGGTTCCCGTCTGGTACCCGCTGGATGCCGACGCGAACCCGGACTACGACCACCCGATCCTGCCCACCGCTGACATGCTGCCGGTTGACCCCGCAGCCGACGCCGCCCCCGGCTACACCGAGGAGCAGCGCAACGTTGCCGGCGGATTCATTGGCGACGCCGACGTGCTGGACACCTGGGCCACCTCCTCCCTGACCCCGCAGATTGTGGGCGGCTGGGGCCAGGACGAGGACCTGTTTGGCAAGGTCTACCCCTTCGACCTGCGCCCCCAGGGCCACGACATCATCCGCACCTGGCTGTTCTCCTCCGCCGTGCGCGCCGACGCCCTGCAGGGCAGCGCACCGTGGAAGCACGCCGCCATCTCCGGCTGGATCCTGGACCCGGACCGCAAGAAGATGTCCAAGTCCAAGGGCAACGTGGTGGTCCCCACCGATGTGCTCAACGACTTTGGCGCCGACGCCGTCCGCTACTGGGCAGCATCAGCCAAGCTGGGCGCCGACACGGCCTATGAGATTGCGCAGATGAAGATTGGCCGCCGCCTGGCCATCAAGCTGCTCAACGCCTCCAAGTTCGTGCTGAACCTCGGCGCCACGGAAGCCGATGTGCTCACCGCCGACACCGCCGTGCTGACCAACGCACTGGACCGCGGCCTGCTGGCACAGCTCTCCGAGGTTGTTGCCGCCTCCACCGCAGCGTTTGAGAAGTACGACTACGCCCGCGCCCTGCAGCTCACCGAGAGCTTCTTCTGGCACTTCACCGACGACTACGTGGAGCTGGTCAAGGACCGCGCCTACGGTGCCGCCGGCGAGGAAGGCCAGGCCTCAGTGCTGGCTGCCCTGGCCACCACGCTGGACTCCCTGCTGCGCCTGTTCGCACCCTTCCTGCCGTTCGCCACGGAGGAAGTGTGGAGCTGGTGGCGTGCCGGTTCCGTCCACCGCGCCCCGTGGCCTGCCGCGGTTGGCGTGGACGACGGCGACACCACCTTGCTCTCGACCGTCGGGGACGCCCTCTCCGGCATCCGCAAGGCCAAGTCCGAGGCCAAGGTCAAGCAGCGCACCCAGGTGCTCTCCGCCACCGTGACCGCCGGCGAAGTGCAGGCAGCACAGCTGACGGCCGGCCTGGGCGACCTCAAGGCCGCCGCGAACGCCCTTGAACTCACGGTTGCCGTGGGCGAAGGCGAACTGGCCGTGACCGACGTCGTGCTGGCGCCGGCCGAGGAGCCGCAGGCCTAGCACCTGTCAGTTCCAGCTGGCCCGGGTTCCGACTGGCCCGGGTTTCGACTGGGGATCAACCACCGGTGGTTGAGCCCATCGAAACCCGGGCCAGTTTCTTTAAGCCCTTTTTCGGCGGCACGCGCACCGGTTCGGGCCAGCGCGGGCTGAGGGTGTCGCCAAGCGTCGTTCCCCGCAGCTTGCGCCCAAACATGGGTAGGACCCAGTCCGTGAGCCACTCGTGCTGCCGGCGCATCCACTCCCGCGCGCCAGCCGCAGGGTCGTGCTCCTTGTGCTTGACGGCAATGCCGTGCGGGACCCCGAGGGTCTCCAGCAGCCGGGCGGCCAGGTGCTTGTGCCCGGCCTTGGACATGTGGAGCCTGTCCGGGCCCCACATGCGCGGATCCGCGTATGCCTCGAAGTTGGCGTAGTCCACCACGACGGCACCGTACCTGGCTGCGATGTCCCGGACGCCGTCGTTGTAGGCCCGGTGCTTGCGCCGCAGCGGCCCCAGGACGGGCGAGACCTCCACGTCATATCCGGTGAAGAGCATCAGTGTGGCCCCGGTCCTGGACAGCTGCTCCACCAGGTACTCATAGTTGGCCAGGATGTGAGGAATCCGGGTGCCCAGGTCCATGACGTCGTTCCCGCCCGCGTAGACGGTGATGAGCGTGGGCTGCATGGCCAGGGCCGGTTCCAGCTGTTCGGCAATGATGTGCCGCAGCCGCTTGCTGCGGATGGCAAGGTTGGCGTACTCCCAGCCCGGCTGGTCCCGGGCCAGCCCCTCGGCCACCCGGTCAGCCCAGCCCCGCACGCCGTTGGGCAGGTGCTTGCTGGAATCCCCTACACCCTCGGTGAAGGAATCCCCCAGCGCCACGAAGCGCCCGGGCCCCTTCCCGGACACTCCACCGGGCTGGGCCGTCAAAGGGCCCTTGCCGGCGCCGGGAGAATGCTGGCGGGCGTGGGGCGCACGCCCTTGCCTCCATTGCCCGTGCCGCCCCGGCCCATGCCGTGGTAGTTCCAGCCGGCTGCCCGCCAAGCGGACTGGTCCAGGGCATTGCGTCCGTCCAGCACCACCCGGCGCGACACCAGCTGCCCAGCCAGGACCGGATCCAGGGACGTGAACTGGGGCCAGGGCGTCAGCAGGACCACCAGTTCGGCGCCGGCGAGGGCAGCGTTGGGCTCGGCTTCAAACTCCAGCTGCGGGTGCTGCAGCCACGCCCCGGCTGCCTCGGGGTCGCTGACCGTGACCCGGGCACCCTGCGCCGCCAGCTGGCCGGCCACGTCCAATGCCGGGGAATCACGGATGTCGTCCGTGTGTGGCTTGAACGCAGCCCCCAGGATCGTGATGCGCTTGCCAGACACCTGGCCTCCGCACAGCCGGATGGCGTGTTCCACGGCCCGGTACCGGGCGTCGGCATTGATGCCGTCCACCAGGGACAGCAGCTCCTCGAGGGACTCGATGCCGTGCTGCTGCGCCTGGGCCCGGAAGGAGCGCAGGTCCTTGGGCAGGCAGCCGCCGCCAAAGCCAGCGCCCGCAGCCAGGTACTTCCCGCCGATGCGCTCGTCGTGGCCCAGCGCCTGGGTGAGCTGGACGACGTCGGCCCCGGCCTGCTCGCAGAACTCGGACACGGCGTTGATGTAGGAGAGCTTCAGGGCCAGGAACGCGTTGGCGGAGACCTTGATGAGCTCTGCCGTGGCGAAGTTGGTCACCACCTTGGGTGTTCCCGCCGGCAGCGTTGCGTAGACGGCGTCGAGCACTGTGCAGGCCCGGCTTCCTCCCAGGCCGCCGGCCACGCCGTACACCAGCCTGTCGGGCGCCAGGGAATCCTGCACGGCCGTGCCCTGGCGCAGGAACTCCGGGTTCCAGGCGACCTCGGCACCCGTGGCTGCCACCATGTCCGCCACCAGGGCAGCCGTCCCCACGGGCACGGTTGACTTGCCCACCACCAGGGCCCCCGGTCGAAGCTGGGGCAGCAGCGATTCGACGGCGGCCAGCAGAAAGCCCAGGTCGGTGTTGTTGGCGGTCTTGGACTGGGGCGTGCCAACACAGAGGAAGTGGACGTCGGCGTCCGCCAAGTCCGCCGGGTCGGCCGTGAAGGTGAGGCGTCCGGCGTCGTGCCCTGCCCGCAACAGCTCCGCCAGGCCGGGTTCGTGGAACGGCGCGTGCCCGTCGGCGAGCAGCGCAATCCGGCTGGTGTCCGTGTCGAGCCCGACGACGTGGTGCCCCAGGTGGGCCAGCGTGGCTGCGTGCACCGTGCCGAGGTAGCCTGCACCAATGACCGAGATCTTCATGGGGTTCCTTTCAGTGCGGCCGGTTGCCGCTGGTGCTCTTGGGTGGTTTGGGTGTACAGCTGCACCAGCTGGGCGCAGACCACGTCCCAGCTGCGGCCCTGCACCTGCGCGACGGCGGCCCGGGCAAAAGCTGCGCGTTTGGCGTCGTCGCCCAGGAGGTCTGCGGCATGGTCGCGCAGGGCATTGAGGTCGCCCGGAGGATAGAGCCAGCCGGTTCGGGAGGAGTCCACGAGGTCCAGGGGGCCGCCGCGGCCGGTGGCAACCACGGGCACCCCTGATGCCATGGCCTCCTGGATGGTTTGGCAGAACGTTTCCAGTTCGCCGGGATGCACAAAAAGGTCCAGGGAGGCCATGGCCGTGGCCAGTTCCGCACCGCCCAGAAACCCCGTGAAGTGTGCTTGCGGCATGGCTGCCTCGAGTGCCTGGCGCTGGGGGCCGTCCCCAATGATGACCAGTTTCGTGTTGGGGATCCGGGACAGCACGGCGAGGTCGGCCACCTGCTTTTCCAGGGCGAGCCGCCCCACGTAGCCAACGATCTTTTGTCCGTCCGGAGCCACCATGGCGCGAAAGGTCTCGCTGCGCCTGCCCGGGTTGAAGCGCTCGGTGTCCACGCCGCGGCGCCACAGCTCGACGCGCGGAATGCCGTGGCCGCGCAGCTTGTTCACCGAGTCCGTGGAGGGGGCCAGGGTCCGGGTGGCGGCGAGGTGGATGCGTTCCACCCGCAGCCAGGCCCAGTTTTCCAGCAGGGCCATGCCGTATTTGGCCGCGTAGCCGGGGACGTCGGTCTGGTAGACGGCCACCGTGGGGATGCCCAGTGCCGCCGCCGCCCGGACGGCGCGCCAGCCCAGGACGAAGGGTGATGCCAGGTGGACGATGTCCGGGTTGAAATCGGCCAGGATGGCCTTCACCCTGGCCACCCCGCCAATGGCAATGCGGATGTTTGGGTATCCGGCCAGCGGGACGGCGGGAAGCCTCCGGACTGTGGCCCCCTCCACGGTGTCCGGCACCCGGTCAAGGGTGGACGGCGCAATGACCAGGACCTGGTCCCCGCGGGCGTCAAGGTGCTGCAGGATTTTCAGCAGTGAATGGGTGACCCCATTCATCTCGGGCAGGAACGATTCAGCAACGATTGCGACCTTCACGCTTCAACCATGGGCCGCCCAGGTGGCCTGCACGTGGGCCGGGCGGAACGCCGGGGTGAAGTTTGGGTGAACCGATGTGTTGCCCGCCAGGTTTTGGGCAAAGGGGAAGCCCCATCGGCCATATTGCCGTCGGTGGGGCTTCGACTTTCATGCCGTCCTGTGACGTTGGCGGCCCGGCTGGATCCGTTGGCTTTCAGGACTTTTCACCGCGTCACCGGTGCCAATGAACCTTACTCGTGGGAGCGCCGCCGTGGCGGTGTCCCGACTATCAATGCGGTTCAGTCGCTGAATCTCTGGTTCCTGCTGGCCCTTTCCTTGGCGGATTGGGTAAGAACAAGTATGCACCTGCACTGGGGACATGACAAGGGCCGGCCGGGAAATTCCTGTGCAGGAAAATCCGTGCCGGCCCGTGCCGCCCGGAGGCTAAGAAAACTAGTTGAACTGCGGGTATTCGGAGCGGCTGCGCTTGATCTCGAAGAAGTACGGGAAACCGGCCAGGGTGACAGTGGCGTCCCACATCTTCCCGGCTTCCTCGCCGCGCGGGATGCGGGTGATGACGGGGCCAAAGAATGCGGTGCCGTTGAAGGCCACGATGGGTGTTCCCACGTCCTGGCCCACCTGGCTGATGCCTTCTGCATGGCTGGCGCGCAGGGCCACGTCGTAGGCGTCAGTGGTGGCGGCTGAAGCCAGTTCTGCCGGCAGGCCAACCTCGGCCAGCGACTTGGCGATGACGTCGTCCATGTTCGTGTTGGCGTTGTTGTGGATGTGGGTGCCCATGGCGTCGTACAGCGGCTTGATGAACTCTTTGCCGTGCTCCTGTGCGGCGGCGATGATGACCCGCACGGGACCCCAGGCATTGTCCATGCGTTCGCGGTATTCGGCCGGAAGCTCGCTGTTGTTTTCGTTCAGGACCGAGAGACTCATGACGTGCCAGTCAACCTTGATGTTGCGGACTTCCTCCACCTCGCCGATCCAGCGGGACGTTGCCCAGGCGAAGGGGCAGGCGGGGTCGAACCAAAAGTCGGCCTTCTCGGCTTCGGCTACAACATTCTCAGGCACGTTGGATCTCCTTGGTGGGTTTGGCTTTCAGAAGCGTGGAGGGCGCTGCCCTCCCCTAGCTGCAACGGGCAGCGGCCGCCGGCTATTCCACGGCCAGGCCGCGGCGTGGCTCAGGCGGACTTGTTGCGGCGCTTGGCCACGACCTCGTGCGGGATGAGAGTGGGCTCTGCGGTGCGGCCCACCACGTCGGCGGTGATGACCACAGTGGCAATGTCCTCGCGGCTGGGCAGGTCAAACATGACCGGCTGCAGCACCTCTTCAAGGATGGCGCGCAGTCCGCGGGCTCCGGTCCCCCGGGCCAAGGCCAGATCGGCAATGGCCGTGAGGGCTTCCTCATCAAACTCGAGGTCGACGCCGTCGAGCGTGAACATCTTCTGGTACTGCTTGACCAGGGCGTTCTTGGGCTCGGTCAGGATCTGGATCAGGGCGGTGCGGTCCAGCTGGGTCACTGTGGTGATGACCGGCAGGCGGCCGATGAACTCGGGGATCAGGCCGAACTTGAGCAGGTCCTCGGGCATGACGTCGGCGTAGCTGGCCTCGGACTGCTTGAGTGCACTGAGCGGCGCCCCGAAGCCGATGCCCTTCTTGCCGGCGCGGGAGCCGATGATTTCCTCGAGCCCTGCGAAGGCGCCGGCCACGATGAACAGCACGTTGGTGGTGTCAATCTGGATGAATTCCTGGTGGGGGTGCTTGCGCCCGCCCTGCGGCGGCACCGAGGCCACCGTGCCTTCGAGAATCTTCAGCAGCGCCTGCTGCACGCCCTCGCCGGAGACGTCACGGGTGATGGAGGGGTTCTCGGACTTGCGCGAGATCTTGTCGATCTCGTCAATGTAGATGATGCCCTGCTCGGCCTTCTTGATGTCGAAGTCGGCGGCCTGGATGAGCTTCAGGAGGATGTTTTCGACATCCTCGCCCACGTAGCCGGCTTCGGTCAGGGCAGTGGCGTCGGCGACGGCGAACGGCACGTTCAGGCGGCGGGCCAGGGTCTGGGCCAGGTAGGTCTTGCCGCAGCCGGTGGGGCCAACCAGCAGGATGTTGGACTTGGCGATCTCCACCTCGTCGTGGACGCCGCCGGAGATGGTGTTGCTCTTGACGGCGTGGCCGGACTGGATGCGCTTGTAGTGGTTGTACACGGCGACGGCGAGGGAGCGCTTGGCGGGCTCCTGGCCGATCACATATTCCTGCAGGAAGTCGAAGATCTCCCGCGGCTTGGGCAGTTCAAAGGCGTCGAGGTCGGCCACCTCGGCCAGTTCCTCGTCGATGATCTCATTGCACAGTTCAATGCATTCGTCGCAGATGTAGACCCCAGGGCCGGCAATGAGCTTGCGGACCTGTTTCTGGCTCTTGCCGCAGAAGGAGCACTTCAGCAGATCGGTGCTTTCGCCCATCCTGGCCATTGATGTGTCCTTCCGCGAATAACCCGCCGGCGGCGGCGCTACCCCTGCAACTTGTTCAATCCCGGGCCGGTGCCCGGAACGTCCTACGAATTACATTCCACTCTAAGCCACGGTGCGGACATTGGGTGGACTGCAAACGCCGGAACAGGGGAATTCTTCCCCCTGTTCCGGCATCTGGTGGAGCGTCTTAGCGGGTGATGGCCGCCGGCTTGATCTTGCGCGGTGCCAGCACCTCATCGATCAGGCCGTACTCCTTGGCCTGTGCTGCGGTGAGGATGTTGTCACGCTCAATGTCGTTGCTGACCTGCTCCGGCGTGCGGCCGGAGTGGTCGGCGAGCGTGTTTTCGAGCCATTCACGCATGCGCATGACCTCGTTGGCCTGGATTTCCAGGTCGGAGGCCTGGCCGCCCTGGCCGCCGGACAGTGCGGGCTGGTGGATCAGCACGCGGGCGTTCGGCAGGGCAAGGCGCTTGCCGGGGGCACCGGCGGCCAGCAGCACGGCGGCGGCGGATGCTGCCTGGCCCAGGCAGACGGTCTGGATCTCGGGGCGGATGAACTGCATGGTGTCGTAGATGGCCGTCATGGCCGTGAACGATCCGCCGGGAGAGTTGATGTACAAGGTGATGTCGCGGTCGGTGTCGTCGGCTTCCAGCACGAGCAGCTGGGCCATAACGTCGTCGGCCGAGGCGTCGTCAACCTGGACGCCCAGGAAGATGATGCGGTCCTCGAACAGCTTGGTGTACGGGTCCTGGCGCTTGAAGCCGTAGGGGGTCCGCTCCTCGAACTGGGGAAGGACGTAGCGGCTGGTGGGCAGGTTGCCGGCAGTGTGGCCAAATGCTGTGCTGCCAAAGTTGTAGGTCATGATTTGTTGCTCCTGAATTCTAGGATTCTCTTTGGCTTGCTTTACTTGGCGCTGGTTCCGCCGCCACCGGCGACGGTTCCTGCGTGGCGGGCGATCTTGTCGAAGAAGCCGTATTCCAGCGCTTCCTGGGCCGTGAACCACTTGTCGCGGTCGTTGTCCGTAAGGATCTTTTCCACGCTCTGGCCGGTCTGCTCGGCTGTCAGCTCGGCCATGACCTTCTTCATGTGCAGGATCAGCTCGGCCTGGATCTTGATGTCCGACGCCGTTCCGCCAATGCCGCCGGAGGGCTGGTGCATGAGGACGCGGGCGTTGGGCGTGGCGTAGCGCTTGCCCTTGGTGCCCGAGGAGAGCAGGAACTGGCCCATCGAGGCGGCCAGGCCTGTGGCGACCGTGACGACGTCGTTCGGGATGAACTCCATGGTGTCGTAGATGGCCATGCCGGCAGTCACCGAGCCGCCGGGAGAGTTGATGTAAAGGTAGATGTCCTTTTCCGGGTCCTCGGCCGAGAGCAGCAGCAGCTGCGAGCAGATCAGGTTGGCGTTGTCATCACGGACTTCCGAGCCCAGCCAAATGATGCGTTCCTTCAGCAGGCGGTTGTAGATGTACTGGTCCGAGCCGTTGGACTCCGCGCCGGCCATCGTGGGGGTGGTGTGCTGTGCCATGGTGGGTTTACCTCTCCTTCGTGCGGCCCGCCGGGCGGGCCCGGCGTGACCATCACTGATGTTCACTACTTGGACAGTAGCCCTTTTCGGCGCCCATTTGGCCCCCACGGGTGCGCTGTTCGCTGTCGGCGCACGATCGCTGCGCCTTGGGCGGACAGGGGAACATTCCGCTCCGCGGCGGTGTTGAATGCGGGCATGAAAAAGCCGCTGCCGGCCCCTCGGGAGGTGGCCGGCAGCGGCCGGTAATTCACATGGTTTCCCTGGTGGGAAATTAGATGCGGGCTTCGCCCGGATCGCTCACTGCGGTGGCCTCGATGACCTCGTCCTCGCCGGCAATCTCTTCTTCTTCGGAAGCGACTGAGACGAAGTCGGTCAGGTCCACAACGGCACCTTCGGAGTCCTTCACAACGGCCTTGCCCAGGACTGCGGCAAGTGCCTTGCGGCGGCGGACTTCGCCAACGATCATGTTGACCTGGCCGGAGGAATCCAGCATCTGTGCGAACTGGTTCGGGTCCATGCCGTACTGGCTGGCCGAGGAGACGATGTAGTCGATCAGTTCAGCCTGGCTGACGCTGACTTCTTCCTTCTCTGCAATGGCGTCGAGGATGATCTCGTTGCGGAAGGCCTTCTCGGTGTTTTCCTTGACCTCGGCGCGGTGCTCCTCGGTGTCGTGCTCTTCGGCGCCGTGTGAGTTCTCGGGGCGGAAGTGCTGCTCGAGCTGCTCGGCGATGACGGAGTCCGGAACCGGAACCTCGACGAGTGCAACGAGCTTCTCCAGGACCTTGTCGCGGGCCTCAACACCCTGCTCGACGGTCTTGGATTCGGCGGCCTGCTTGGCCAGGTCTTCCTTCAGTTCGGCAATGGTGTCGAACTCGGAAGCCAGCTGTGCGAAGTCGTCGTTTGCCTCGGGCAGTTCGCGGACCTTCACGGAGGTGACCTTGACGGTGACCTGTGCTTCTTCACCTGCGTGCTCGCCGCCGGCCAGCTTGGTGTTGAAGATTGCCTCTTCGCCGGCGGACAGGCCGGTTGCAGCCTCGTCCAGGCCGTCCAGCATGTTGCCGGCACCGATCTGGTAGGACAGGTCGGCAGCGGAGTCAACCTCTTCGCCGTCGATCTTGGCGTCGATGTTGATGGTGAGGAAGTCACCCTCGGCGGCCGGGCGGTCTTCAACCTTCAGCGTGCCGAAGCGGCCGCGGAGCTCGTCCAGTGCCTTGGTGGTGTCTTCTTCGGAAGCCTCAACAGCGGCAACCTCGACCTCGAGGCCTTCGTAGGCGGGCAGCTCGATCTCGGGGCGGATGTCCAGTTCAACCTGGAACTTGACCACGCCGTCGGTGCCGGAGGGGTCCGGAACCTCGGTGATTTCAACCTCGGGACGGCTCAAGGGGATGAGCTTGTTTTCGACAACGGCTTCCTGGTACCAGCCGTTGAGGCCGGAGTTGATGGCGGTTTCCAGGACGTAGCCGCGGCCAACGCGCTGATCGATCAGCGAGTTGGGGACCTTGCCCTTGCGGAAGCCGGGTACCTGGACCTGCGTACCAATGGTCTTGTAAGCCTCGGTGATGCTGGGCTTCAATTCCTCAAAGGAAACCTCAACATCGAGCTTTACACGAGTGGGTGTGAGGGTTTCGACAGCGCTCTTCACAGCGTGGTACTCCTGATGGTCTGTTGATGGATATTTAGGCCCAGCACATGGGCAGTCACTGACCAAACGTGAACCGGATAATGCTGAAGTCGGGGCGACAGGACTCGAACCTGCGGTCTCCTGCTCCCAAAGCAGGCGCGCTAGCCACTACGCTACGCCCCGTAGTTGCCCGGAACAGTCTACGGGCAAAGGTTCCCAGATGCACAATCGCCCCCGCCGGGCACTGCCTTGCCTTGCGGGGCAACAAAAAATCCCCGGCCAGCGGGCCGGGGATTCTTTATTTTGGAGGGGGCGACGGGAATCGAACCCGCGTAATCAGTTTGGAAGACTGAGGCTTTACCATTAAGCTACGCCCCCGAGATATCGGGGGTTTTTCGGCTTTTGGCCGAACAACTCCGTAACAGTATCAACCCCTTTGCCTGTCCCGCAAATCGTGGTCCGGCGGCCTTGAAAAATGACACCGATCCCGCTTTCCGCGCCCGGAATCCCGGGCGCGGAAAGCGGGATCGGTGTCATTGTCCGGAATCAGCCGGCTTGGCAGGCCGGGCACCAATACAGTTTCCGCCCACCGAGTTCCTTCATGGCGATGCCTGTGCCGCAATGCCGGCAGGGCTGGCCCTCCCGCTTGTAGACGTAGTGGGCATCGGCCACGGGCACGTCCCTATTGGGTTGCTGCAACCCGGCAGGCGCCCCCGCAAACGATCCGGCAGCCGCCAGTCCTTGTCCCACTTCCGCGCCCAGGCCCGAGGGCCGGTCGGTGAGTTCGGTGGTGACGATGCGCCCGTCCCGGACGCCGTCGGCCATCGTCCGGGCCACGTCGTCCCACAGGGCCAGTGCCTCTCCTTGTTGCAGGCTCCTGCCCGGCAGCATGGGGTCCAGGCCCAGGCGGAACAGCACCTCGGCACGGTACACATTGCCCACGCCGGCCAGGACCTCCTGCTTCATGAGCTGCAGGGCAATGCCTGTGGAGCTCTTGCGGATCCGGCGCGCAAATTCCGCCGCGTCGCCTGGCAGGTTGTTCAGCGGGTCGGGGCCCAGCTTGTCGCGCACCACCGCCGATTCGGCCGGGGTCAGCACCTCGCAGGCCGTGGGTCCGCGCAGGTCCGCCCACCCGTGGGCCGAGACCAGGCGGACGCGGACGGCACCCTTGGGTTCGGGCGGGCCGCTGTAGTCCCCACGTCCTCCCCCGGCGCCGCCCTCGTCAGCGGCCCCGTCGCCGCCAACTTCCTGTTCGCCGATCCGGCGAGGGGCGCCGATGCTTGATGCCCCGGTGAACGTGGAATCGCCGCCAAAGTCCCAGGCGCCGTACAGGCCCAGGTGGACCCGCAGCACCAGGTCATGGGAGAAGCGCAGGAACATTTGCTTGCCGTGCGCCTCGGCCCGCTCCAGCACATGGCCGTCCAGCAGCTGCGCTCCAGAGGCGAATTTGCCCTGCGGGCTGGACACGGCCAGTTCGGCGCCGCCAAAGACGTCGCCGAACTGCCGGGCCAGGCGGTGGACGGAGTGTCCCTCAGGCATGGATCACCGAATCTCCCGCACGTGCCCCTGTGAATGCCAAATGACTACTCGACGATTTCGCCCGTGGTCTCGTACGTGGCGATCTTGCCAATGCGGCGCACGTGGCGTTCGGCATTGCTGAAAGGCTCGGCCAGGAACGCCTCGATGATGGCCGTGGCTTCCTCGACGCTGTGCTGGCGCCCGCCCACAGCAATGACGTTGGCGTCGTTGTGCTCGCGGGCCAGGGTGGCGGTGGAGTGGTTCCAGGCCAGTGCTGCGCGCACGCCCTTGACCTTGTTGGCGGCAATCTGTTCGCCGTTGCCGGAACCGCCCAGCACAATGCCCAGCGCGTCGACGCCGGCAGCCTGGTCGGCCACCACGGCGAGGGCGGCATTGATGCAGAAGGACGGGTAGTCATCCTCGGCGTCGTAGGCGGCGGGGCCGTGGTCCACCATTTCGTAGCCCTTGGCAGCCAGCTCGGTGATGAGGTGGGCGCTGAGCTCCATGCCGGCGTGGTCGGTCGCAATGTGAACGCGCATGAGGAATCCTTCGTTGTTCGGTGTGGTGTGTGCCGCATCAAGCCTACCCATGGCCGGGGCATGCCGATGCCCCGCGTTACCGGTGCCCCGGTGATTTCCCGGCCCGGCGGTTGAGGATTGCCGCGAGTTCGTCGGCCGTGTCGAGATCGGGCGCCCCGACAACCACGGTGCCGCCATTGTTTTGCCGAATCACGACGGCGGCACCCGACTTCGCCAGAAACGTGGCGGAGCCGCTGTGCCTGCGCAGGCCCCAGCCGCCGTGGTCCCGCGCCGCAACGTCAAGGGAAACGGCCACGTCGATCCCCTCGCAAGGTGCCACCAGGGCGGGGATGAATCCCAGCAGCTTGACCGTGAGCTGGCTCCGGTCCACCTGGACGGTGGCACACAGCAGGGCAACCACCACAAGCGCGGCGAGCACCAGGGCCGGCAGGATCCACGGCGAGAGCAGGGCCAGGAGGCTTCCGGGCAGGACGGCCGCCAGCAGGATCATGACAATCACCGAACTGCGCGGATGCAGGAAGTAGCCCATTCGGTCGCGGGCCGCGGCCGGGTCCTCCGTGGTCTCCACGAGTGCCGCCAGGGCGGCGTCGTCCGCGGGGCTCCACTGCTCATCCGGCTTGAAGGTCAGGGCAAGCACCACACCCATGGCGGCGGCCAGCCCGGATCCCATGAGCATGACGTAGCCGTCAATGCGCACGGCGGGCAGCTCGCCCTGGCCTGTCTGGCCCAGCAGGGCCGCCGCGAACAAGGTGCAGGCCGCCAGTTGCAGGGCCATGGCGACGCCCAGCAGGACGCGCCGTGATGTCCGCGGCAGCGTGGTCCGGGCTCCAAGGCTGCCTATGCCGGCCCCCAGCAGCAGGATGGCGGCCACACCCGCGGCAAGGAACACGGCCAGGGGAACGGGTCCCCCACCCCAGGGCAGTTCGGCACCTCCGGCAAGCTGCCCGCCCACCATGAGGCCGCCGGCCACCAGCCCCAAGGAGAGGAGCATGGGGAAGACCACGGCAAAGCGCAGTGCCCGGGCGTCCAGGTGGCGTCCGGTGCTGGAATCGTGGCTTCCGTCAGCTCCCATGCGTCTATTTTTTCACTGTTGGGGCGAGGACGTAAGCATTGGCCAGCGCGGCAGCTTTCGCAGCCGTGGCAACATCAGGCATGGAGATGACGTACTTCTGGTGACAGCCCGCCTCCAGGACCAGGGCCGGGCCGCTGGCCATGATGAAGCCAATGCTGCCGCCGCCCATGCGGTAGCCCCAGCCGCCGTAATCCAGGGCCTTGATGTCCTCCACCAAGGCGCCCCGGACTTCCTTCCATGCCAGAGGCATGATCTTCCACCGTCCTGCGGCCAGCACCATCACGCCGTCCGGGCCGATGACCGCCGTACCAGAGGTGAACACCCAGATGATGGCGGCAACCACCACGCCCAGCACCGCCAAAGCGGGGAAGATGAAGAACGTGCCCACCCCGACCACGGCGCCAACACCCAGGCTCAGCGCCCAGGACCACCGGCCCATGGTGACCTTGATCCTCAGGGTTTCGCCCCGGGCAGCACGGTCCTGGGCTTCCGCGGCCAGGACCGAGTCGCCGGACACTGCTTCTTCATTGGCCGCCAGAACCCCGACGTCCTGTGTGCGGTCCACCTCCCCGGGGCTGTAGAGCAACATGCCGGCGCAGCCCGCCACGAAGGCGGCCGCAATGCCGGCCGCCATGACCGGGCCCGAAAGTTCAGCCTGGGACGTGTCCGCCAAATCCAGCTGCCCGGCCACCATGGCCACGGACAGGGCAACCGTGGCCACACTGAACACCAGGCCAAAGCCCACCCCGATGCGGGCCGCCAACAGGGACTGTGCCCGGAGGAGCACCGCCATCGGCGCAATGACGGCGCCCAGAGCGCCCATGCCCACAGCCATCCAGGCTGCCCCGGGCACGGAGATCCAGCCGTCCACCGCGCCACTGCCGTTCCAATGCGAGGCAATCTCGGCCGGCAGCCTGCCGGCCACGGACAGGATCCATGCGGCGGCCAAGACGCCCAGCAACAGGGGGCCGGCGATCAACCCGATCAGCCACCGCCGGTTGTAGTTGGCCTCTGCCGCAATGCTGCGGACCTTCTCCCCCATTGATTCCCCCAAAAAATCGTGAACGCGTGCCGGGTCAATTTCCCGGCGCAGTACCGCATCAACCCTGCCCCATGCGCAAGGCCGGGACAAGTTCAGTTCCGTCCCGGCCCGGAGTAACGTGGGACACTCAATGCAAGCCACGGCCGGGCCAATGGGGTCCCGTCCGGAGAAGAACACGGCACAATCCCAGACTGAACGGAAGGCATCACCTTGCCTGGCATGAATCTCACACGCGCCGAAGCCATCGAGCGCACAGCAACCTTGACCGCCACCAGCTACGACGTGGCCCTGGACCTGACCACCTCGGACACCACCTTCGCCTCCACCACCACGGTGAGGTTCACCGCGAAGGAGGGTTCGTCGTCGTTCATTGACGCCGTGACCCACAAGGTCCACCAGGTGACCCTCAACGGCGTGGAGCTCGACCCCGCCACAGTGTCCGACGGCGTTCGCATCCAGCTGCCCCAGCTCGCCGCGGACAATGTGCTCACCGTCAAGGCCGACGCCTTGTTCATGAACACGGGCGAGGGCCTGCACCGCTTTGTGGACCCCGTGGACGGCGAGGTGTATCTGTACAGCCAGTTCGAGGTGCCGGATTCCCGCCGCATGTTTGCCGTGTTCGAGCAGCCCGACCAGAAGGCCACCTTTGCCTTCCACGTCACCGCCCCTTCCCACTGGGACGTCATCTCCAACTCCCCCACCCCGGCCCCCGAGGCCGCCGGCGAGGGCAAGGCGACCTGGCACTTTGAGCCCACGCTGACCATGTCCAGCTACATCACGGCCCTCATTGCCGGCCCCTACGAGAGCGTGCGTTCCGAGCTGACCAGCTCCGACGGCCGCACCATCCCGCTGGGCGTTTTTGCACGCAAGTCGCTCATGGAGTTCCTGGACGCGGACAACGTGTTTGAGCTGACCCGCCAGGGCTTCGAGTTCTTTGAAAAGCAGTTCGGCTTCCCGTACCCGTTCCCCAAGTACGACCAGCTGTTCGTGCCCGAATTCAACGCCGGCGCCATGGAAAACGCGGGTGCGGTGACGTTCCTGGAAAGCTACGTGTTCCGCTCCAAGGTCACCGACGCCATGGTGGAACGCCGCGCCATCACCATCCTGCACGAGCTCGCACACATGTGGTTCGGCGACCTCGTGACCATGCGCTGGTGGAACGACCTGTGGCTCAACGAATCCTTCGCGGAGTTCATGTCCACCCTGGCCGCCGCCGAGAACACCAAGTACGTGGACTCCTGGACCACCTTCTCCTCGCTGGAGAAGAGCTGGGCGTACCGCCAGGACCAGCTGCCCTCCACGCACCCCATCAAGGCCGAGATCAACGACCTCGAGGACGTGCTGGTCAACTTTGACGGCATCACCTATGCCAAGGGTGCCTCGGTGCTGCGCCAGCTCGTGGCCTGGGTGGGCCAGGAGGAATTCATGGCCGGCGTGCGCGCCTACTTCGCCAAGCACGCCTGGGGCAACACGGAACTGCCCGACCTCATGGTGGAGCTGGAGGCCGCCAGCGGCCGCGACCTCTCCGCCTGGACGGAAAAATGGCTCGAGACGGCCGGCGTGAACACCTTCAAGCCGGCCATCGAGGTGGCGGACGACGGCGTAATCACCTCGTTCTCGATCCTCCAGTCGGCCGTGGCCGAGCACCCCGTGCTGCGCCCCCACCGCGCGGCCGTGGGCTTCTACAACCTGGCCGAATCCGGTGAGGATGCCGGAAAGCTGGTCCGCACGCACCGCGTGGAGCTGGACGTTGACGGAGCCTCCACGCCCGTTCCCGAGCTTGTGGGCCTGCAGCGCCCCGCACTGGTCCTGCTCAACGACGACGACCTGGCCTACGCCAAGATCCGTCTTGACGCCCAGTCGCTGGACACGGCCAAGACGCACCTGAAGGACTTCAAGGAGTCGCTGCCCCGCACCCTGGTCTCGGCCTCCGCCTGGGATGCCGCGCGCGACGGCGAAACCCCGGCCCGCGCATACGTTGACTTTGTGCTTGCCACGGTGGGCCACGAGACGGACTCCACAGTCATCATGGTGCTGCTGCGCCAGCTGTCCACGGCGCTGACGTACTACGTTGCCCCCGATCACCAGCAGGCCACGCACCTGGCCGCCGCCGACACCCTGTGGGAACTGGCACGCGGCGCTGCCGCCGGCTCCGACGCCCAGTTGCAGTTCGTGAAGGCGTTTGCCGCCCACGCACAGTCGCCGGCGCAGCTGGACCTGGTCCAGGCACTGCTGGACGGCAAGCAGCAACTGGACGAGCTGGCGCTGGACACCGACATGCGCTGGGAGTTCATCATCTCCCTCGCCGCCGGCGGCCGGGCAGACGCCTCCGTGGTCGACGCCGCCCTGGCCTTGGACAACACCCAGAACGGCCAGCTTGCGGCCGCGACCGCCAAGGCCGCCATTCCCACCGCGGCAGGCAAGGCCGAAACCTGGGATGCCGTGGTGGTCCGCGGCGACGGCGCCAACGCCGTGCAGCGTGCCGCCATTTCCGGCTTCACCAAGGTGTGGGACACGGCGCTGCTGGAGCCCTATGTGGCCAAGTACTTTGCGGCGATCCGCGGGGTGTGGGGCAGCAAGTCATACGAGACGGCGTCGACCATCATCACGGGCCTGTACCCCGTGCAGCTGGTGTCCCAGGCAACGCTTGATGCCACGGACACGTTCCTGGCCGGGCTGGGCACCGAGGCCCCCGCGCTGCGCCGCCTGCTGGTGGAAAGCCGCGACTCCGTGGCCCGCGCGCTGCGTGCCCAGGCGGCCGACATCTAGCACCGGCCCGCGGGCGTCCAGTCCGCTGGCATTCCGCCAAAAAATGCCTTCCGCGACCGGCCCCTCGCCGCTCGCGGAAGGCATTTTTTCATGCGTTGATGCACGTTTCCACGGCCGCGGAAACGTCCAAAACTTCCGTGCGGCAAAGTCTACCGCTGCCGGGCCTTGGGGGCGTACGGTCAGCGCATGCACTCGTTATCATTCAGGAAGTTGGCCGCGCGCACAGGCGCCGCGGCCTTGCTGGGACTTGGGCTCATTGCAGGACTCGCCGGCGTGCCGGCCATCGCCCAGTCCGCTCCGCCAGTCACCTACACGGTGCTCGGCGATTCCTATTCGGCAGGCACCGGCGGCGGCAGTGAAGCGCTCCCCTGCCTGCAAAGCCCCAACAGCTACGGCAGCGTGTACGCTGCGGCAACCGGGCGGACCATGCTGAACCTGGCCTGCTACGGCGCCACCACGACGAACGTGCTGGAAAGGCAGGTGCCGTTCATCCCACCAACCACCAAGCTGGTCACGCTGACGGTGGGTGGCAACGACATCGGCACCGGCGATGTCTCACTGGCCTGCACCGCGGCGCCGCAAAGCAGCCAGTGCAGTGCCGCACTGGCCACGTCGCTGCAGAAACTGGGGCAACTGCCCACCAAGATCAAGGAACTGGTGAGGGCGATCAAGGCCCAGGTGCCATCGGCAAAGGTGGCACTCCTTGGCTATCCGGCATTGTTTGAACCAGCCAACATGGCCCTGTCGGGCTACTCCGCCGACCAGGTCAAGGCTGCGCGGCTCATGAACGGCGCGGCCGGACTGCTCAACGCCGTCATTGCCACGTCGGCGCTGAGCAGTGGCGCCCGCTATGTGCCGGTGGCCTGGGCCTTCGCCGGCCACGGAATCCCGTCCGCAACCCAGTGGATCATCGGCCCTATGGACCCGAGCCCGTTCGTGTTCCACCCCACGGAAGCCGGCTACCGAAACGGCTATGCGGCAGCCCTGAGGATCTTCCTCTGAGCGGGCCGTTGGATCGGCATCCCCGGCCGCTACGCTTGTTCCATGGCCTTGAACACCCACAACTATGAAATTGCCGTCCACTGGACCGGGAACCGGGGAACCGGAACGTCCGCCTACAAGGCCTACGGCCGTGACCACACCGTCACGGCCGCGGGCCTTCCGTCGCTGCTCGGCTCGGCCGACAGGACCTTCCACGGGGACCGGGACCGGTGGAACCCTGAACTGCTGCTCGTGACGGCGCTGGCACAGTGCCACATGCTTTCCTACCTGCACGTCGCGGTGCTGCACGGGGTGGTCGTGACCAGGTACCAGGATGCCGCCACCGGCACCATGGTCATGAACCCCGACGGCAGCGGCCAGTTCGAATCGGTCACGCTGCACCCCCACGTTGACGTGGCCGACCCCGCAACGGCGGAATTGGCACTGACACTCCACGCCGAGGCCGCAGCGAAGTGTTTCATTGCCCGCAGCGTCAACTTCCCCGTGCACCACGAGCCTGGCCTGCTGGAACGGGAGCAAACGGCGCAGCTTCCGCGCTAGGGTTGATGGAGCCCCAACCACCATCGACGAAACCTTAGGTAGAGCGCGCGTGCAAGCAGCCAACATCTTCGACGGCCCCGACGAAAACTTCTTCGACCGCCTGGCCCAGGCCGGCATCACGATTGCCGTGGGCCTGCTCGTGTGGCTGGTGCTGCACTACGCGATCCGCCTTGTGGTCAAGCGGGCCATGGTGGAGCGGACGCCGCTGGCGCACGGCTCGCTGCGCTGGGCCGCCCCGATGCTGCGCACCATCGACCCCGTCACCCGCGCCTTGGACAATGAACGACGCGTGCAGCGTGCCAAGACCATTGGTTCCCTGTTGAACTCCGTGGTGACAGCCGTGGTTGCCATGGTGACTGGCTTCTACGTGCTGATTGCTTTCGAGATTGACATTGCCCCGCTGCTGGCCAGCGTTGGCGTCCTCGGCATCGCGATCGGCTTTGGCTGTCAGCAGCTCATCCGCGACTTCCTCGCCGGGATCTTCATCGCCCTGGAAGACCAGTACGGCATTGGCGACGTCATCCAGACCAGCGAGGTCATCGGCACGGTTGAGTACGTGGGCCTGCGCATCACGCGCGTCCTGGCCGAGGACGGCACGCTCTGGTACCTGCGCAACGGCGAGATCCTGCGCCTGGGCAACCGCTCCAAGGGCAACTACAAGGCCCCCGAGGAAGACGCCGAACCCGTTCCCGCAGCGGGCGGTGCCGCCCCGGCGCAAGGTGCGCCCCCGGCGTCGTCCGCGTCCGGATCCGCGTCCGGCGAAGCAAACGAATCAGCAGAATAGAAGGCATGGCCATGAGCAACGAGCAAATCCCCACCAGCCCCGCAAAGCCTGCGCTGGACCCCACACGCCTGGGCGAAGCGCCGGCCAGCCTGCTGCCGCTGACCGGCAAGATGCCCGAAGCCGAGCGCCCCGAGGAGGACGAACCGGCGGACTACGCCGACACCTTCTACGGGCAGGTGGGCGGGCACGAGACGTTCAGCAAGATCATCCACGTCTTCTACCAGGGCGTGGCCGCCGATCCCCTGCTGCGCGCCATGTACCCCGAGGAGGATCTGGGCCCCGCCGAGCAGCGCATGCTCATGTTCATTGAGCAGTACTGGGGCGGCCCGCGCACGTACCTGGAGGAACGCGGCCACCCGCGCCTGCGCATGCGCCACGTCCCCTTCGCCGTAACTCCGGAGGCCCGCGACCACTGGCTCGCCGCCATGCGCAAGGGCGTGGACGCCGCTGGCCTGTCCCCCATGCACGAGGCCACCCTGTGGGACTATCTGGAGCGGGCCGCCCACTCGCTGGTCAACTCCGCCTAGGAACCGCCCGGCCCTAGTGCCTGCCCAGCTCCAGCCGGACGGAATCATTGTCCGGCAGCACCACCACTGTGCCACTGCCGAGCGTCCAGCTGTCCGGCAGCAGGAAGAAGCGGCCGCCGCTGGCCACCAGCAGGTGCAGGCCGGTGTATTTGTAGACGGGTGCCTCGGCTGTTCCCAGCACCTCCTGTTTCACCCCCGGGGCGCCAATGAACAGCCCGGTGTGGCTGTAGACATCCGCGCGCGGCAGAGATGCCAGCTGCGCCTGGACTGCGGCGGCCTGGCCCCGCCCCACCACCTGGGCAAAATCCGAGGTTCCCCAGAACAGCAGCGCCGCCACCAGAGTGAACGCAAACGTTGCCTCCAGGGCCCTGTGTTGGATGATGGCACGCGCCTTGGCATTCGGCCGCTCCCCTGCCAGGGCCAGGCGGCGCAGCCGCACACCCCACCATGCCAGCAGGACGCCGCCGGCCATGAGGTAGGGAACCACCAGGAACGCGCCCGTTGGTCGGGCAACGGCCACCGCCCAGCATGCTGCGGCAACCACGACACCGAACACGGCCGCCGCCCTCGCCATCCGGGCCACCAAGGCAGCCCGTTTTCCGGAGGACAGCTGGCCGCGGAGCCAGTTGTCGGCGGCCAGGCACAGCAGGCCCGCCAGCAGGATGCAGACCAGGGGAAAGAACAGCGACCTGATGCTTCGCAGGGCATAGTCCTGCACGGAATAGCCAAACAGGCTGACATCCAGCCCCATGGCGCGTGCCTGCGCATCGGAGCGGGCCCAGCCAAAGTACAGCAGCAGGGCCGTGGCCAGTGTGACGGGCGGTCCGATCGAGGAGACCACCGCCATGACCTTGGACAGCAAGGTCTGGACATTCGGGCCGGAGCTTGCCCCGCCAGCGGCCTCCTTCGCCTCACCGGCCTGACTTTCTGCGCCGTCCATCACCCACCGCTTCCGTCCACGTACGTGAAGGTGAGCGAGCCGGGGATGGGCCCCGCGCTGCTCTCTGCTGTCACCGTGACGGCTCCGGCAGAAGCAGCTGCTGGCATTACCACGTCCCACCGTCCGGGTTGTGAGGGATCTGGTTCGACTGCGACGCGCTGCTCGCCGACCATGAGGGCAACAACGTCAATGAAGCGTCCTGCCAGCTGAAAAGTGCCACCCGACAAGCCGCTGGAGGGTGTGGCAGTCGGTCCCTGCCCGTCCTGGGCATCCAGCCCGGCCAGGCCCAGCGGGCAGGCAGTTCCGGTGCCGGGCACTGGCTCCAGCGGGGCCTCCGGATCCTCGGTGTGGGCTGCGAGCAGGGCAGCCACCAACCGGTACGCGGCCCGATCCAGGCAGCGCTCCGGCTCCGGTTCCTGAAGCGGCGCCAGGGCGGCCGCTGCGGCGTCCCACCCCGAGAGCTGCCCTTGATACACGGCCCGGCACGCATCGGTGGCTGCACCCCACAGTGCCAATCCGTCAGGAGTGCTTGAATTCCCGGTTTCCACAGCTGCCGCCAGGCCATCACAGTCCTTGCCCTCCAGCAAGAGATACCACTGGCTTTGGGGAGGGTCGGCCGGGTCCACGGGGCCGGGCGGCACCCAGGCGAGCGGGCCGTTGTTGTTTGGGCCGGATGCACCCGTGGTGGGGACGGTTGTGGTGGATGCCGTGTTTGGAACTGCAGTCGTCGCCTGGGTCGTGTCCGGCGCGGAAGCCGTTGGGGCACCGGACGACGGCGTGGAACCGCCTGGCGCTCCGGCGCTGCAGCCTGCCAACGCCAAGACGACGGCGGCGAGCAAGGCAGCTGCGATCTCCCCAGACTTCGCCCGCGACAGCATGGCGGCCCCCTCCAAGCACCACCGGCCCCACGTGGTGCCCGGCGACGTTGTCCCGAAGTCGTCAGGCAGGAGGGCCAGCTTTGAAATCCATTATCCTCAGTCCGCAACAGGCAGCAAGGATGGGTTTCCGCTCAGGGTTTGCGCGCCCGGTGGGGCCTGCTACAGCACCGACTTGGGGCGGACCAGGATGTGGCCGCGGGCGGTGCTGATGCGCAGCCACTTGTGCGAACTGAAGACGGTGCCGGATTCGCCCGGGGCCACAAAGCCCAGTGCGTAGGCCGCGAACGCCGCGCCGCCGGGAACCTCGCCCGGCACGCCCTCCATGGGCCGGCCCCATACGGAGGCACGGATGTTGTTGACCAGCAGGGCACCCGGGTTGACCGGGATGATCTGGCCAATTTCCTGCACGCCGGCCTTTGCCACGGCAATCAGGGCGTCTGCGCTCACAGTGCCGAGTTCCTGCCACGCCCCGCGGGGGGCGCTGACGGCGGCCCATGATTCATTGACAGTCATGGGCGGCACGGGCAACCTGACGTCGTCGGCCTCCATGCGGGCCAGGCGGTCGGCCACCGAGGCCAGGGACACCGTCACATCAATGCTCGACGGCGTGCCCAGCGCCATGGTGCGCAGACCCAGGACCGTGGGGGTTCCCTCGCCCAGAAGCTTGGAGCGCATGACGCAGACGTACGCGGCGAGAACGTTGCCGGCCCCCTGAAGCCGGATGGCGCCGTCGTCCGCGGTGCGGGCCCGGGTCACGAAGGTGCGCAGGTCGGCGACGGTGCCGGCGTCCTCAAGGAGCAGTTCGTCGGTGTTCGTTGCGGTGGTCACTGTGCGGTTCCTTCGGCAGGTGTTTTGGTGCGCGGGGCTGAGCGGCGGAACGGGACTGGGTCGCCGCGCCAGGCTTCCAGGGCGGTGCGCTGGAGTTCGGTGAGGCGGACGGGGCGGCCCGTGGTGCGGGAGACAAGCACCATCGAGGTGGCGGCCTGTGCGTAGACGGTGGCGGTGTCGGCCTCGGTGACGGTGTAGCCGAAGTCGAAGCTGGAGCCGCCAATGTGTGTGATCCAGATGTTCACGTAGACCGGCTCGGTGCGGAAGGTGATGGGCGCCAGGTATTCAATTTCGTTCCGGCCCACCAGGGTGAAGAGGTCCGGGCCAACCAGGTCCTGGAAGGTCCCGCCGCCGGGCATGGGGGCGTGGGTCAGCTGGACGCGGGCATCCTCCAGGTACTGGAGAAAAACGACGTTGTTGACGTGGTGGTACGAGTCGATGTCGCCGAATCGGATTTGCTGTGCGATCTGGATGCCTGCTGCCATGGTTTCATCATGTCAAAGCGGCAGGTGCGCCACCAATTGAAGTACCAAAGCTCACACGCTGCGGGGGCGATTCATGCCGCCGTGCCCATTTGTCGCAGCGGCACACCGACACATAGAGTCACGATTATGAATGCGAAGCCAGAGCTGGACCCCATGGAAACCCTGCTGCAGATCCTGCAGCTTTCCGATGCGGGAGGGGCTCAGACAGATGAGGACATTTTTGTGGGGCTCGGGGACGAAAATGCCCCGCGGCCGAGGCTTTTCGGCGGGCAGGTGCTGGCCCAGTCGCTGGTGGCTGCCGCACGCACTGTGGGCGGCGAGCACCTCATGCACTCCATGCACGGGTATTTCCTGCGCCCGGGCGATGCTGCCGCGCCGTTGACGTTTGGGGTCCAGCGCCTGCGCGACGGCCGTTCGTTCTCGGCCCGCCGCACCCATGCCTACCAGGGCGGGGTGCCGATCCTGTCCATGATCGCCTCGTTCCAGCGCCCCGACAGCGGCATTGAGCACCAGGACGCCATGCCGGAGGGCATTCCTGCCCCGGAGACCCTGCCCACTTCGGCGGACCTGCTGGGTTCGATCAACCACCCAGTGGCACAGGCGTGGGCGTACGAGCGGCCCTTCGACATCCGCCACGTCGGCAACAACATCTACTTCGACGTCAAGGGCGAGAAGGTGGCGCACACGGCCGTATGGCTGAAGACCCTGGGGCCCATGCCGGAGGACCAGAACCTGCACCGGGCCGCGCTTGCCTACGCGAGCGACTACACGCTGCTGGAGCCGTCGCTGCGCCGCCACGGCATCAGCTGGGCCATGCCCGGGATCAGCGTTGCCAGCCTGGACCACGCCATGTGGTGGCACCGCCCCCTTCAGGTGGACGACTGGCTGCTGTACGTGGCCGAGTCCCCCAGCGCCTCGGAGGCACGCGGACTGAACCTGGGCCGCTTCTTCAACCGCGACGGCGTGCTGGTCGCCACAGTTGCCCAGGAAGGCATGATCCGCATTCCCGAGGGAACGCTGGCTGACTGATATGTAGGAAGTTTTGTCAAGAGGCAGTGTTGAGCGGCTCCCATCTTTTTTGGTGGGGGCCGCTTTCTTAGGTGCTGTCCGGGTGTGGCGGTCGTGCTGGCGAGTCTTGGTTTCGACTGCAGTGTCAGACTGACCCTTCTATGGGCCCTGTCAACCC
>NZ_JANKZF010000030.1 GCF_027568515.1 Arthrobacter sp. HY1533
AGGTGAGTCTGGCATTAGCGTGGGACATGGGAACCTCCGGACCGTGAAGGATTAGACAACTCCACTAAGCCCGGAGGCTCCCCCTTTTTTCAAGACCCGAGCGTCACCAACCTCATGGCCAAGTACATCTAGGCGCCGGCGGGCACGGATTCTAGGGGCACCCGCGGGCGCAGCTTGTTGCCCAGGAACAAGATCAGCAAGGTCATGGCGATGAATCCCACCGCGATGAACACGCAGGTCACCGCCACAGTGCCGTAGCCGCCGTTGGCCGGGTTGATGAACGGGTAGGCGTACCAGTTGATGGCCGCTCCGCGGATCAGCGAGTAGGCCAGGTAGGCAAGCGGGAACAGTGCGGCCACGCCCACGCGCTTGAGCGGGATGCTGTGGCGCGGGGGCTGGATGAGCCAGTCGGCCACCACGGCCACGGGCATCACATAGTGCAGCCAGGTGTTGATCCACGGCAGCAGCGATCCCAGGTCCACGTCGCGCAGCAGGGTGTTGAAGACAACGCCCACGAGCGCCATGCACACCACGGAGATGCTGCGCAGCAGCGCCCAGGCGGGCCCGCCTTCCTTGCCCCGCCACGTCAGTACCGATTCAACGATCAAAACTGTGGCGGCAAAAATGTTGGACAGGTTGGTGAAGTAGCTGAAGAAGTTCACAATGCCGTAGCCCTCGCCGAGGTGGATGCCCAGCTGGGTTCCCACGGCAATGAGAGTCACGGCCCCGAAGGCAAAACGGATGGCGGCAAAGGTACGGCGCAAAGTCATGGCTTCATACTGCCAGCCCGGAGCGCGCAATTGTTTGCAATTGCCGTCATGTTGCGCCACAGTCGTGAACTTTTTCCGGCGCCGGCCGGTGCGTGTGTTATTTTTCAAAGTGAGTAATGAGTGCCAGCGCAAAGCCCTGACTAGCTGGCCGGCAACCCTCTTTCCGGCGGGGTGCCTCAGGTGACTACTCGGCAAACACAGCCACCACGGCTGCTGCTTGCAAGCGTGAACCTCCCCGCGGCTGCTGCCGGGCCCTGTCCCGGCTCCGCCGCCAGCTCCCGCCTGCAGCACCAGCCACCGGACCTTTACGGAGTCACCATGTCTGCAGACGAAGCCCCCCTGGCCTACCGGCTCATCACCGGCCCCGACGACCGTTCCTTCTGCGAGCGCATCTCAGCCGCACTCGCCGAGGGCTACGTGCTGCACGGCGGACCCGCTGTAACCGCCAACGGCGGCACCGTCATCGCCGCCCAGGCCGTGATCCTGCCGCAGGCCGTGGCCAGCTCCGACGCCGCGGTGGCCAACGCCGTGGACGAGCTCGACGCCGACCTCGAGTTTGACGGCGAGGGCATCGCGTGAGCTACGCGGGCGATCTGGCCCCGCAGACGGCGTGGGAGCATGTGGCGGCCGGTGCCGTGCTGCTCGATGTCCGCACCGAAGGCGAATGGCAGCACATTGGCATCCCTGACGCCTCAACGCTGGACGCCGAGCCTGTGTTCATCCAGTGGAACCTGGGCAACGGCAGCAACAACCCGGACTTCCTGGCCCAGCTGCAGGCTGCCGTGCCCATGGACAAGCCGCTCGTGGTGCTGTGCCGTTCGGGCGCCCGCTCCATTGCCGCGGCAGAGGCGGCCACTGCCGCCGGCTACACCGCCTACAACATCCTTGAAGGCTTTGAAGGCGTGCCGGACCGCTTCGGCGAGCGCGTGGTCAACGGCTGGAAGAACCGCGGGCTTCCCTGGCACTAAGCCGTGCCGCCCGGCACCGGGCTGAATCCGCGCGCCGACAGAACTTACGACACCAGCACCAGCAGCGAAAGCCAGGAAACACCATTGAGCAATTTCAACGAGCACGCAGCCACGTGGGCCCCGGACACCCAGGCCGTGCGCGGCGGGCTTGACCGCAGCAACTTCCAGGAGACCTCCGAGGCACTGTTCCTGAACTCCGGGTTCGTGTACGAGTCGGCCGAGGCCGCCGAGCAGGCGTTCACGGGCGAGGTGGACCGTTTTGTCTACTCCCGCTACGGCAACCCCTCGGTGGCCACCTTCCAGGAACGGCTGCGGCTGCTGGAAGGCAAGGAGGCGTGCTTTGCCACGGCCTCCGGCATGTCAGCCGTCTTCACGGCACTGGGCGCGCTCCTGGCCGCCGGGGACCGCGTGGTGGCCTCACGGTCGCTGTTTGGCTCCTGCTTTGTCATCCTGAACGAGCTGCTGCCGCGCTGGGGAGTGGAGACGGTTTTCGTTGACGGGCCGGACCTGGACCAGTGGCGTGAGGCGCTGAGCGTGCCCACCACTGCTGTGTTCTTCGAATCCCCGTCGAACCCCATGCAGGAAATCATCGACGTGCAGGCCGTGTGCGACCTTGCCCATGCCGCCGGCGCTCAGGTGGTGGCCGACAACGTTTTCGCCACCCCCCTGTTGCAGCGCTGCGGCGACTTCGGCGCGGACATCATTGTCTACTCCGGCACCAAGCACATTGACGGCCAGGGCCGGGTGCTGGGCGGGGCCATCCTGGGCAGCAAGGAGTTCATTGACGGCCCCGTCAAGAACCTCATGCGCCACACCGGGCCGGCGCTGTCCTCCTTCAACGCCTGGGTGCTGACCAAGGGCCTGGAGACCATGAACCTGCGCGTCACGCATTCATGCAACAACGCACTGGCCCTGGGCGAGTTCCTTGAGCAGCAGCCGCAGGTGGCGCGTGTGCTGTACCCGCACCTGCCCTCGCATCCGCAGCATGAGCTGGCCAAAAAGCAGATGAAGGCCGGCGGCACCGTGCTGACATTTGAGCTGGCCGAGCCCGCATCCGGCACCAGCAAGGACGCCGCATTTGCGCTGCTCAATGCCCTGCGCGTCATTGACATCTCCAACAACCTGGGAGATGCCAAGTCCCTCATCACCCACCCTGCCACCACCACGCACCGCGCCATGGGCCCGGAGGGTCGTGCCGCCATTGGGCTCAGCGACGGATTCCTGCGCCTGTCCGTGGGCCTGGAAGACCTGGCGGATCTCAAGGCCGACCTCGCGGCGGCACTGGCGGCCATCTAGGACTCCTGCGCCCCGGCGGCCGGCCCCTTTCGCTCGAAAGGTGGCCGGACGCCGTCGTGTCTGCGGTGGTTAGTCCTGGAAGTACTCGATCTCGGCGCCGATGGTGTTCAGGCGCTCGGCCAGGTCCTCGTAGCCGCGCTCAATGACGTAGATGTTGCGCAGTTCGGAGGTGCCCTTGGCGGCAAGCATGGCCAGCAGGATGCAGGCGGCCGGACGCAGTGCCGGCGGGCAGCCGATCTCGGCGGCGCGCCAGGCGGTGGGGCCCTTGATGTCGATGCGGTGCGGATCCAGCAGGCGGACGCCGGCGCCGAGGCGGTTCAGCTCCGTCAGGTAGATGGCGCGGCCCTCGTAGACCCAGTCGTGGATCAGCGTGGTGCCCTGCGCGCAGGAGGCAATCACGGCGAAGAACGGCAGGTTGTCGATGTTCAGGCCCGGGAACGGCATGGGGTGGATCTTGTCCGGTGCCGCCACGAGCTCGGAGGGCAGCGTGGTGATGTCCACGAGACGAGTCTTGCCATTGCGGGCCACGTATTCTGCGGACTTGAGGTAGCGGAAGCCCATCTGCTCAAGCACCTTGAGTTCAATTTCCATGAATTCGATGGGGACGCGCTTCACCGTGACCTCGGACTTGGTCACGATGCCGGCGGTGATCAGGCTCATGGCCTCGATGGGATCCTCGGAGGGCGCGTACTCAATGTCCACATCAATGCGGGACTTGCCCTTGATGGTCAAGGTGGTGGAGCCGACGCCCTCAACCGTGACGCCCAGGCCCTGCAGGTAGAAGCACAGGTCCTGCACCATGTAGTTGGGGCTGGCGTTGCGGATAACGGTGGTGCCCTCGCGGTGGGCGGCCGCCATGATGGCATTCTCCGTGACGGTGTCGCCACGCTCGGTCAGCACGAAGGTGCGGTCCTCGGCGTCGCTGACGGGAGCCTGCACCTGGTAGAAACCATCGTGGGCATTGACCGTCAGGCCGAATTCGCGCAGGGCCTGCATGTGCGGCTCCACGGTGCGGGTACCAAGGTCGCAGCCGCCGGCGTAGGGAATCCGGTAGGTGTCCTGCTCATCCAGCAGCGGGCCCAGCAGCATGATGACGCTGCGGGTGCGCTTGGCTGCGGCAATGTCCATGGAGGCCAGGTCCAGCACGGCGGGACGGCGGATCATGAGGTCGTTGTCCCCAAGCCAGGTGCACTCGACGCCAATCGAGGTCAGAAGTTCAACAATGCGGTTGACCTCTTCGATGCGGGCCAGGCGGCGCAGGATTGTGGTTCCGCGGTTCAGCAGGCTGGCGCACAGCAAGGCAACGCCGGCGTTCTTGCTCGTGTTCACATCGACGCTGCCGGAGAGCTGCCGTTCACCGTGCACGCGCAGGTGGGTGACGGCGTTCTTGGCGGTGGCGCCGACGCTGAAGAGGTTGGCCTCCAGCAGGGATTCCATGCGCTGGATCATTTTCAGGCTGAGGTTCTGCTTGCCCTGTTCCATCCGGGCCACGGCGCTTTGGCTCGTGCCCAAATGGGTTGCCAGTTCGCCCTGGGTCCAGCCTTTTTCATTGCGTGCGTCCCGCACCAATACGCCAACGGTTTCTGCAGCCACTTGAGTCATAGAAACTTTATATCACGATACGCATATTTCTTCGGATATATGTGACCTTTTGGACAGTATTTGCGCAAATCGGGAAAAAATAACCGTTACATGCGATAAATTCGATGGCCTTAATGCCATCGGGGTGTTTCAATGCCACCCGCACCTACTACGGTACCCCGGCGCCGCCCTTGTGGTGTCACCCACGCCGGGAAATCAGCCCCTAGGAAAACAGTGCAATCGAGGCGGCCAAGGTTTCCGCCGAGTGCGCCAGTTCCGCGGCCTCACGGTCATCCATGGGTGTGTCGAGGATGCGCTGCACACCGCCGGCCCCAACGATCGAGGGCACACTGAGGGCAACACCGTCAATGCCGCGGTAGCCGTGCAGGACACTCGAGACGGGCAGGATGCTCCGTTCGTCCTGCAGCACGGCCTCGACGATGCGGGCACCAGAGAGCCCGATTGCATAGTTGGTTGCGCCTTTTCCGGCTATGACCTTGTACGCGGCGTGCACCACATCGTGGGTGAGCGTTTCCAGCCGTTCGCGGGGGAACAGCAGGCTCCCGGAGGCGTCCGTCCACTCGCGCAACGGGGTCTGTCCGATCGTGGCGGTGGACCAGAGCGGGAATTCCGTGTCTCCGTGCTCGCCCACGATCAGCGCGTGCACACTTTGCGGTGCCACCTGCGCGGCCTCGGCCACGAGCCAGCGCAGCCGTGCGGAGTCCAGCACGGTCCCCGAGCTGAAGATGCGCCCGGCGGGCAGTTCGGTGATGCGCTCGGCAACAGCCGTCAGCACGTCGCACGGATTTGTCACCAGGATGAAGACGGCATTTGGTGCCAGGGCCACGAGCTGCGGAAGCATCTTTTCCAGAATGCCCACGTTGACCCCGGCCAGTTCCAGGCGGGTCTGGCCAGGCTCCTGCTTGGCCCCGGCCGTGATGACCACGACGTCGGAATCGGCCACCAGCTCGATGTCGCTGCCGCCCGTAATCCGCGAGCTGCCCACAAACGGCGTGCCGTGGGCCAGGTCCAGGACCTCGGCCTCCACCTTGGCGGTGGCAATGTCATACAGGACCACTTCCCGCGCTGAACCGCGGATGAGGGCGGCGTAGGCCAGCGAGGTGCCGACGCTTCCGGCGCCGACAATGGTGAGCTTCGTGCTGCGCGCGATCGTCATGCCCCCAGTATTACAGCCACCTGCCGCTGCGCCCGTCCAATTTTCGGCGTTTTCCGGCAAGGGCAGGGCCCGCCGGCAACGCGTGCTGCGCTGCCGGCGGGCCCGTAAGCGGTGGCTGCTAAGCGAACACGGGATTCCAGGTGCCCAGCACGACGGCGGCACCCACCGACACTGCCGCGACGGCAAGTCCCGCCAGCAGCACCCATGCGTCGTGGCGGGCGAAGGTTGACTCGCGCGCCCAGGTCCGCTCCCCCGCCCCGAAGCCCTTGGCCTCCATGGTCACGGCGAGCCGCGAGGCCCGCCGCACGGCCTGCACCAGCAGTGCCATGGCCTGGCCCAGCTGGGCCTTCAGGCCGCGGAACAGCCCTGGCTCCGAGCCAACACCGCGGGCCCGGCGGGCCATGCCCAGGGTCTGCCACTCGGCCACGAGCAGCCCCACGAGCCGCATGGCCGCGAGGGCGCCGAGCACAAACCGGTGCGGCAGCCGCAGCTTCTGCGCCAGCGCGTCGGCCAGGTCCGTGGGGTCGGTCGAGGCCAGCACAATGATGCCGGGCAGGGCGATGGCCAGCCCGCGCAGCGCGATGGCCACACCGGCCTCCACCGATCCGCTGGTAAACGTGACAGGCCCCAGCGAGAGCAGCAGCTCCCCGGTCTTGGGGGCCAGCAGGGCCGTCCCGTAGCCCCCCACGACGGCGGCCACCAGGACCGGCCAGCCGCGCATCAGCAGCATCCGGGCGCTCAACCCGGCCAGCGGCAGCAGGGCGCACTCCAGCACCAGTGCCACGGTGGCCGAGACCCAGTCGACGCTGAACATCAGCACGATCGTGACGGCCATGCCAGCGCCCAGCTTGGCCAGCGGGTTGGCCCGTGCCAGCCAGGCCGTCGAACGGGGCGTGGCGATGATGTCGACGCTCATGGCAAAACCCCCTTCGCCGCGGCATTTGCCAGCGTTGCAGGCGCGCCGGCCAAGTCCCCGGCAGCAGCTTCGCTGCCGCCCAGGACCAGCCGGTCCCCGCCCAGCACTGCGCTGAAGGCGGCGTCGTGGGTCACGGAGACCACTGCCGTTCCTGCGTCCAAGAGCTCCGTCAGCAGCGAGGCCAGCTCGGCCCAGGTGTTGGCGTCCTGGCCAAAGGTGGGTTCGTCCAGGACCAGCAGTTGGGGGCTCGCGGCCAACACAGTGGCCACGGACAGCCGCCGTTTCTCGCCGCCGGAGAGCGTGAACGGATTGGCGTCCGCCAGGTGGTCCAACCGCAGCCGTTCCAGCAGGCCGTCAACCGATTCGCCGCCGCGGCCCAGCAGTTTCGGGGCAAACAAAAGCTCGTCCCGCACAGTGCCGGCCACAAATTGGTGTTCGGGCTCCTGAAACACCGTGCCGATCCGGCTGATCAACTCCCGCCCCCGCCACTTCAGCGGCGAAGGCCCGGCCCCGCGGGCCAGCTCCGGCAGCGCCTCGAGGCGGCCGCCAGCGGGGGCCAGCAGGCCTGCGAGCGTCAGCGCAAACGTTGACTTGCCGGCCCCGTTGGGCCCGGTCACGCTCAGCGCCTGCCCCGCCCTGATCTGCGCGGAAGGCACCACGGCCACCGGCTCCACTGGGTGGCGCTTGCGGCGCCTGGCGCGGGAGAGCGCCAGACCCTCCGCTTCGAGCAGCACATGGGCTTCGGCGTCGTGCGGTCCGGACGCGGTGCGCGGCCGCACATTGGGCACATGCCCGGGCACCCAGATTCCAGCGCCGGCCAGCAGCTCGCGGCTTTGGGCCAGGACCGTGGCGGGCGGCCCGTCGAACAGCACGCCGCCGGGTTCGCCGAGCCGGGTCGGGGCCAGGACCACGATCCGGTCCACGACGTCGAGCCAGACGGAGACGCGGTGTTCCACGACCACCAGGGTGGCCCCGGTGGCATCGAGGCTGCGGCGCACGGCGTCGCGGACTTCGACGACGCCGGCCGGGTCGAGGTTGGCGGTGGGCTCGTCCAGGAGCAGCAGGCCGGGGCGCATGGCGAGCATGCCGGCCAGGCCAAGTCGCTGCTTCTGGCCGCCGGAAAGGGCGGAACTGGGGTGGTCCAGGGGCAGCTTCAACCCCACGGATTCAAGTGCCTCCGGCACGCGGCGCCAGATCTCCTCGCGCGGGACGGCGAGGTTCTCGGCACCAAAGGCCACGTCGTCGCCGATGCGGGAGAGAACCACCTGGGCGTCGGGGTCCTGCTGCATGAGCCCTGCCCGGCCGCGAGATTCCACGGCGGGCCGGCCGTCAATGAGCAGTTCCCCCTGTTCGGCGGCGTCCTCGTCCTCGCCCAGCACACCGGCAAGGGCGTGCAGGAGCGTGGACTTGCCCGCACCGGAGGGGCCCAGCAGCAGCACACGCTCGCCAGGGGAAATCTCCAGGTCGAGCCCGTGGATGGCGCGGTTGTGCCGGCCCGAGTGCTGCCAGCCCCAGCCCCGGGCGCTGATGCTCGCCGGCGCCCCCCTGCCGTTCGCCGCGGGATTGCCTGCGGCGGGCACGGCTACAGCGCCCGTTCGGTCGCGGCCCCTCGCGAGGGGAGGTTGCCCAGTGCGCCCGTGCGTGCCAGGCCGCGCACGGCCAGCCAGGACACCAGGCCGGCAATGACGGCGCCGGACACCATGGCCAGGACAACGTAGACAAGCTTCCACTCGAAGGCCCAGGCGACGTTCCAGACCAGGGAGTCGTTCAGTCCCATGGCCAGGCCGGCCAATGTTCCGGCCAGCAGGGCCACGGGCAGGGTGAACTTGCGGTAGCGGAATGCGGCGAAGCCAAGCTCGGCGCCGAGGCCCTGAACCAGGCCGGAGAGCAGCACGGTGAAGCCGAAGTGGGTGCCCAGCAGGCCCTCCACGCAGGCGGCGATGAGTTCACAGTAAAGCGCGGCGCCCGGTTTCCGGATCACCAGGCCGCCCAGGACGCCGGCGATCAGCCAACCGCCGCCGTACAGGCCGCCAAGTGGCGGGAACGCGACGGTGAAGGCGCTGATCAGGCCGTAGCCGGCGGACCAGAGCCAGAAGATGACGCCAACTGCGACGCCAAGGACGGAGACCACCACAATGTCGACGACGCGCCAACTGCTTTTGCGCGCGGCTGTTGTGGACTGGTTTTGTTCTGCGGTTTTGCCCGCGAATGACTTGCTCATGATTCCTCCTTTGCAGGAGGGGCGGCTGCGGCGGTATTTCCGCGCAGCCGAAGAGAACTCGACTCCCTTCGCCGGTACTAGCCGGAGCAGGTTCGAGGGTCTGCGGCGAACCGCACTCTCAGCGCCGGAACCCAAGGCGGGTTGACGCTCCCCTGTCGTGTTTGAATTGCGGCTTCAGTTTACCCCCGCCCCCTGCCGCGGGCTAATGCGTGACGGAGGGCGGCGCAACATACGCCAAGGGGTCGCCGCGGGCTGGGCACAAAAAAGCGTTGTGGGAGGCCACCTGTCCGGGTGGCCTCCCACAACGCTATTCACAAGCCCCAGCCCTGGGGCGCCGGCCGGCGGCTGCCCAGGGAGATTCCCGTCAGTGCTGGCGGGAGGTGCGCCGGCGGGCCAGGAGCAGGCCGCCGAGCATGAGCGCCAGGGCAATGGCCCCGGCAGCCCCCAGGCTGAATCCGGTGTTGGCGAGGTCGCCGCCGCCGTTGCCGGCCGCCGTGGTGGCAGCCGCCGCACCCGTGGTTGCGGCACCCGTGGGGTTGTTGCTCTCGGTGGCCGCGGCCGATGCGCTTGCGCTCGTCGTGGCCGACGGCGTCGAACTGGGCGACACTGACGGCGACGCACTCGGGCTGGCGGACGGCGTTGCCGACTCCG
Source organism: Arthrobacter sp. HY1533 (assembly GCF_027568515.1). Taxonomy (GTDB): domain Bacteria; phylum Actinomycetota; class Actinomycetes; order Actinomycetales; family Micrococcaceae; genus Specibacter. The sequence goes on from NZ_JANKZF010000030.1 coordinate 9,581, forward strand.
TGGGCTCCGGCGACTGGGATTCGGTGGGCGTGGGCGTCGGGGTAGGTTCAACTACGTCGCCCACATAGGGGCCGCTGCCTACGGGTCCGGTGGCACGCAGCCCCAGTTCGTAGACCACGGGTCCGGCGGCTGCCGCGCGGGCCGCGGCGGCCGGGCTGAACAGGATGCGCACGCCGGAGACGGTGCCCTGGTCAAGAACGGCTTCCTGGAAGCTGCGGGCCGGGTCCAGGGCACCCAGGGTGACCCATTCGTCGTCGGACTTGACCTGGAGCTCGCCGTCGACGTGTCCAACAACGGCCACAGACTTCATGGCTTCGGGGGCATCCAGGGAGTAGGTGAGGTGCGAGCCGGCCACGGGGGCCGCGGCTGCCTCGAAGGCGGTGGCAACCGAGGCGTCAAACGCGTTCTGCGCACCCGTGCCGTTGGCCCCGGGCAGGTTGGTGGTGATCCGCTGTGCGGCCTCGAAGGCCTTGAATTCGCGGACCTGGACCCACTGGCCGCCGGGGTTCGTGGCCGTGGCGACCATGCGGATGTAGCGGGCGTCCACGGGGGTGTCGAAGCTTTGCTCGATGCGTGGCTTGCTGTCGTATGTGCCCGCCGGGGTCCAGTTGGTGTTGTCCGTGGAGTACTCCACCCTCGCGTGGTAGAACATGTCGCCCGCGCTGGTGTCTGAGCCGGCCTGCTGGATGAGGACCTTGCCCACCTGCTTCACGGCGCCCAGGTCAATGGTCACGGTGGACCCGACGGCCGGGGGCTGGCTTGACCACCAGAGGCTTGCCGGGTCGCCGTCGACCATCTTGGCCGGGGTGTTGTTGCTGTAGGTGGGCAGCGATGAGGAGGCGGTGGCGGGGAAGCTGCTGGCCGACGCAACCGGGCTCAGCTTCAGCCAGGTGTCGTAGCGCTTCTGCGCTGCCGTGGTGAACACCTCGAAGACGCCGTCGCCCACGGAGGGGATGATCACGTTCGGGGTGGTGCCGATGTTGTTCGGTCCCACATCGGGAACCGTGGGGCGCTTGGCCAGTGCCATTTCGGCGGCGGCGGCCAGTGCCGAGTCGGTGGCGGCGTTGCCGTCACCGGCCTTGACGGCCTCCAACATGGTGATTTGCTCGCTCATGGCCGTGGCCCAGTTGGCTGCGGCATCAATCCACGGCTTGGAGTCGTCGTAGAAGCCCTCCATTGCCATGGTGGACAGCGTCGCAGGGCCTGCCATGATGACGGCCAGCCGGTCCTTGAGGGGCTGCATGCCCGCCGCGTCTCCGGCGTCGAACGCCGTCCAGAAGGCCGCAACGTCGGCACTCAGGGCGGGGGCTGTCTTGGAATCGGGGCGGTACGGCTTCCAGCTCTGGTTCAGGTCAACAAACGTTTCCAGGGACTTGCGCACGGCGGGGTCGCTGCCGGCCAGTTCCGTGATGATGGCGGCCTGCGTGGTTGCCGGCTTGTAGGCGGGGCTGTTCCATGAGTAGTCGCCAAATCCTGCCAGGGCGATCATGGAGGCGTAACCCTCGATCATGGGGTTGGAGGTGATCCCGTCAATGTGCTTGTACAAATTGGGATCGCGGCCCTCCAGCGGGTTCAGGAACAGGCGTCCCCGCTGGCCGTCATTGACGGGCAGGTTGTCCCAAATGTAGAAGTGCTCAGCGTTGTAGCTGTCCACTGCCTTGGTCACGGATGCTTCCGTGATGGTGTTGGAGAAAACGCCCTCGCCCGTCCACTGGATGAGGATTGAATCGTCCGTCATCAACCCGAACTGGTCCTTGTAGGGGTCCTCGGCTGAGCTGTTGTAGTTGGTGGGGACCGTCTGCAGCGGCTGCAGATTGTGCACCTTGACGTAGTCGTTGACAATGCGGTTCAGGTAGAAGGCCTGGCCGTCGGCGAGCTTGCGGAAGCCGGAGCTGGTGAACTTTGCCTTGTCCGCGGCACAGTTCAGCACCGGGTTGATGTCATCCAGGGCAATGTAGAAGCTGCTGACGCCAATGCCGCGCAGCTGCTCAAATTTGGCCACCGTGGCATTGAAATCGGCGTCGGAAGAGTAGCAGACGTCGTTGCCCGGGGAGAGCGCAAAGGTGAAGTTCACGTGGTTGGCGTTGGCCTCGTCCACGAGTTCCTTCAGGTCAGCCAGTTCTGCCGCGGGGTAGAGGTCACGCCACTGGGCGCGCAAGTAGTTGTCATCCTTGGGCGTGTAGATGTAAGTGTTCATCTTGTGCTTGCCATAGAAGGCCAGCTGGTCCAGGCGCGCCTGGTGCGACCACGGAATGCCGTAGAAGCCCTCAATGCCGCCGCGGATGGACATGAGCGGGAAGTCCTTGACCTTCATGGCCGGGGCTGCGCCGTTGGCAACCACCTGGTCCAGGCTCTGCACTGCGTAGAAGGTGCCTGTGGCGTCCTTGCCGTTGAGCACCAGGGTGGGCTTGCCGGAAACAGTGCCGGTGGCGATGACGTAGCCGTCGGCCGCGAGGGCGTTGGCGTTCGTGGCACCCACGGCCGAAAGTGCCGCTCCGATGGCGCCGTTGTCTACGGTGGTGCCAAGGAAGACAGTTGCCCCGCTTGCGGCGGCCGCGTCCACGAAGCTGGCGGTTCCGCCGGCCTTGGCAATGACCTGTGCCAGCAATGCCTTGGCGGAGGCGTCCGTGCCGGCGCCTGCGGCCACCTTCACGGAACCGGACAGCGGAACCGGGACGCCCTCGGAGCTGGCCTCCTGCGGCGTGGGCAGGATGTCTGCGGCCGTCGCCGCGGCATGGGCGGCGGGCAGGGATTCCGGCGACAGGACTGCCAGCCCTCCCCCTGCGACAATGGCAAGGGCCAAGGCCCCGGTGGCAACGTTTCTTAAAGCGCGTTTCACACTATTCCCCTCAATGGCGTTTGCAGGCAGGCGGATTCCACAAATCATGTTATGGATCACAAGCCGCTCGTGGGCGCAACGCTACCGATGTGCCGCGAGTCACGTCAATTGATTACGTTGACAAATCCGGCCACGCGGGAAGGCCCTTTCCCACAGCCGCACGGGGCGGGCGCAGCGGCGGATCCTTGCCGCCGGAGTGTGACGCGCTAGGCTGGCCCTATGGCCATTGCCCGGTTCGGGCCCGCCCACCATTGAGGAGTTTCCCCATGAACATTGCGTTCAAATTGCTTGGCACCGGAGTGAGCCTCGGCGCCGGATTCGTGGCCAGCAAGCTCGTGGACACCGTCTGGGAGAAGAGCACCGGCAACAAGCCTCCGAAGGACGGGGCCGACCTTGAAAACAGCCTGCGCTCGGCACTGACATTTGCCCTGGTGTCCTCCGCCGTGGCTGCCATCATCCAGGTGCTGGCCGGCCGCACCACCCAGAAGGCCATTGCCCGCTTCAACAAACACCCCGAAGAGGTCTGAAGCGGCCCCATCCGCGCCACACTTCGTGGCGGAGACTAGTTTTTCCGCTCGTCCTCGATGGCTGCCGCCACCACCTGTTCCAGCTCATCGACGCTGAGCATTTCCGGGCGGCGGTGCTTGGTCCGGTAGCCGGCTCGGCCCACCATGTGGGCGGACACCGGAACGGTCAGCAGCTGGAACAGCCAGGCAACCAGCAGGATGGGCAGCACAGTCCACGCACGCAGTTGCAGGCCCATGGCCGTGAGCATCAGCAGCAGCCCCAGGACCTGCGGCTTGGTCGCTGCGTGCATGCGGCTCATGAGGTCGGGGAAGCGCAGCAGACCAATGGCCGCGGCCAGGCTCATCAAGGCGCCCAGCAGCAGGCAGAGCGCGGTCAGGACATCCAGAAACGTGTTCATCCGTCCTCCTTCTTGTGCGCAACAAATCGCGCGACTGTCACCGAGCCGATGAAGCCAATGACCGTCAGCACCACCAGAAGCGCAAGATTGTCCGTGTGGCGGCTAATGGCCATTTCCGTGGCCAGGGCGGCACCAAAGATGGCGAGCAGCACGTCGGCTGCAATGACCCGGTCCAGCAGCGAGGGGCCCTTGGCAATCCGGTAGATGGTTCCCGCCGCCGCGGCCGTGAGCAGCACGGCCACCACAATGACAACAATGTCCATGGCCATCACTTCCCTTCTCGGCTTGATTGTGCGCTGACCTGCTGCGCATGCGTGACCATGGCTGCACCGGCCCGTTCCGCCTTCACCGCGGCCAGCTCTTCCCGGGTGCCCATGACCTGGATCAGCCTGGCCTCGATGTCCTGGATGTCTGCCCGGATTCTCTCAACACTTTCCGGCGTCGGCGCATTCATGGCGTGGACATAAAGCGTGGCGGTTCCCCTGTCGACCTCAACCACCAGCGATCCCGGAATGAGCGACAGCACGTGGCCCACCGCTGTCATCAGCAGGTCGGAGGGGCTGCGCAGCGGGACAGCAATGACGGCGTTGCGGATCCGCGGGCCCTTGGCAATGGCCCAGAACAGGACCTGGAAGCTGGCCACCGTGACCTGCCTCAGGAACCAGAAAAACAGCACCACGGCGCGGAGCACGTTGAAGCGGCCACTCAGTTCCACGGGCGGCAGGTACAGCGCCTGTGAGACGCCCAGGGCAATCAAGGCGCCAAAGGCCAGGTTGCCCACGCTGAAGTCCTGCCACAAGGCACCCCAAACCACCACGAGCCACACGAGCAGCGGCAGTTTTTGCCAGAATCCGGCCTTGGGCCTGCTGTTCACTGAACCGCTCATGGCGCCTCCGCCCCACTGCCCAGGACCGCCTCAATGTACGGTGTTCGTTCCAGCATTCCAGTGGCTGCGTCCTGGCTCAGTTCAAAGAGCGGGCCGGCGAAGACTGTCATGGCCAGTCCCAGCACCACAAGGCCCATGGTGGAGTACACCATCATCTTGGGCAGGATCGGGATCTCGTTGTCCCCCGAGAAACGCCCCTCGGTGGCATCCACGTGCTTGCTGCTGCGCAGGGCACGCATGCTCGGGGTTCCGCTCGCATCGGGTGCGGTGGCCAGCAGCACCGGATCGGGATCCTCGGCGTCGGCCGTGCTGCGCCAGAACACGCGGTTCCACACACGCGCCATGACCAGCAGCGTCAGCAGGCTGGCAACCACACCGCCCACCACCAGCGTGTAGGCCAGCGGCGAGCCGTCGGCCACGCCAGCCTGCAGCAGCCCCAGCTTGCCCAGGAAGCCCGAGAACGGCGGAATGCCGGCCAGGTTCATGGCGGGGATGAAGTACAGGACTGCCAGGATGGGCGAGAGCTTGGCCAGCCCGCCCAGCCGGGTGATGGAGGAATTGCCGCCCCGGCGCTCGATCAGGCCTGTCACCATGAACAGGCTGGTCTGGATGGTGATGTGGTGAATGACGTAGAAGACCGTCGCCGCCAGGCCCAGCACGGAAGACAGGGCGACGCCGAAGATCATGTACCCGATGTGGCTCACCAGCGTGAAGGAAAGCATTCGCTTGATGTCCGTCTGGGCCACGGCGCCCAGGATTCCCACCAGCATGGTCAGCAGCGCCACGACCATGAGCGGTGCATTGAAATCATCCGTGGGGAACAACAGGGTCTCGGTGCGCACGATGGCATAGACGCCCACCTTGGTGAGCAACCCCGCGAACACCGCGGTCACCGGCGCGGGGGCCGTCGGATAGGAGTCGGGCAGCCAGAAGGACAGCGGGAAGACTGCCGCCTTGATGCCAAAGGCGACAAGCAGGAGCACGTGCAGCAGGTTCTGCGTGCCGGGATCCAGCTCACCGAGTTTCACGGCAAGGTCGGCCAGGGTCACCGTTCCTGTGGCGCCGTAAACCATGGCGATGGCAATGAGGAACAGCAGCGAGGAGACAACACTGACCACCACGTAGGTGATGCCGGCGCGGATGCGCGAACCCGTGCCACCCAGGGTCATGAGCACGTAGCTGGCGGTCAGCAGGATTTCAAAGCCCACGTACAAGTTGAAGAGGTCACCGGCCAGGAAGGCGTTGGACACGCCGGCCACCAGGATCAGGTAGGTGGGGTGGAAGACGGAGACGGGCCCGCCTTCCTCACCGTCGGCGGCACCCTGGCCCGTGGCGTAGGCCAACACGGCCAGGCTCACGGCCGAGGAGATGACCAGCAGCAGGGAGGAAAACTGGTCGGCGACCATGACGATGCCAAAGGGCGGCGCCCAGCCGCCCAGGTGGACGGCAATGGGGCCCGAGTTCCAGACGCTGGCCAGGACCCACACCTCCAGGGCCAGCGTGATGCCGACGGTGCCCAGGCTCACGCGGCGCTGGGCGCGCGGGTGCCGGATCAGGACAAAGGCCAGAGCCGCACCGAGGAAGGGCAGGACGACGGCGAGCGGGGCCATGCTGGCGACGTTCACTCGTTCTCCTCTCCCGGCGTCACGGGGTGCACATCTGATTCATGGCCGGAAGCCGCATGGTTCGACGCTGCTCTCTTGGGGCCGATTCCCGGAACGGTTTCCCGCTTGGCCAGGGGTTTGTCGTTTTCGTGGAAGTCGGAGATTTCAACGGCAATTTCGGAGTCTTCCTCGTCGTCGTAGATTTCCTGCTTGGCAACACGGATATCTTCCATGTCCACCTGGATGTGGTCGGCCCGGCTGAGCAGCCAGGACCGGTAGATCAGGCTCAGCATGAAGGAGGTGACGGCAAAGGAAATGACGATCGAGGTCAGGATGAATGCCTGGGGCAGCGGATCGTTGTATTCCGTGGGTGGAATGTCCTTGTTGAAGATGGGCGCCAGTCCGGCATAGCCGCCCGTGGTCAGCAGCAGGAGGTTTGTGGCGTTGGCCAGGAGCATCAAGCCCAGCAGGACCCTTGTCAGGCTCCGCTCCAGGAGCAGGTAGATGCCCACGGCGTAGAGCACGCCCATGACCAGCAGCAAGGTGAGGTTCACGCTCATCGTCCAACCTCCAACGGCTCGTCGTCTTCAATCATTTCCATGCCGCTGGTTCCGTCTTCTTCATGCTGGTCAATCTCCGAGCCGAGGCTGCGCAGCACATCAACCACCAGGCCCACCACCACCAGGTAGACGCCAATGTCGAACAGTGTGGAGGTCACAAACTTCACGTGGCCAAACACGGGCAGGTCAAAGGCAATGATGGCGCTTTGGAACACCTCGCCACCCATGAACAGCGGGAAGGCGCCGGTGATGGCCGCGATGGCGAGGCCAAGGCCCAGGAGGTTTCCGGCGGAAACCCTGGTGGCTTCGGCCAGCTCGAAGCGCCCGCCGGCGAGGTAGCGGATGGTCAGCGCCAGGCCGGCCACCAGCCCGCCGGCAAAACCGCCGCCCGTTCCGTTGTGGCCTGCCAGCAGCAGGTAAATGGATATGACGATGATGCTGTGGAACACCAGCCGGGTGACCACCTCGATGATGATGGAGCGCCGTTCCGGTGCCAGCGTGCGGCCGGCCACGAGCCAGGCGTTGCCGCTGGAGGCGGAGAAGCGCTTGGCGATGCTGACGGCGGCCTCGGACCCCTCGATGTTCAGGCGGCCCACGCTGCCTGTCTCGACAGTTTCGGCCCGCGGCAGGCGCTGGCCACGGCCGCGCACAAAGATCAGGCTTGCCACGCCGGTGGCCGCAATGGCCAGCACGGAGATTTCCCCGAAGGTGTCCCAGGCGCGGATGTCCACGAGGGTCACATTGACCACGTTGAGCCCGCCACCACCAACATATGCCAATTCAGGCATGTGCAGGCTGACCGGCTCATGGATGCGCGATCCCATGGCCAGGATGGCCACAAGCACCATGGTGGCGCCAAAGACGATGCCCAGCACCATCCGCACAGCCCGGTGGCTGCCGGCATTCTTGCGCTCAAGCAAGCCGGCGGGCAGCTGTCGCATGGCCAGGACAAAGGCCACCAGGATAATGGTTTCCACCAGCATCTGGGTCAGGGCCAGATCGGGGGCGCCCTGCAGGGCAAAGATCAGGGCGATGCCGTAGCCGGTGACGGACACCATGAGCACGGCCATGAACCGCTTGCTGGCGCGGGCGGCGGCAACGGCGCCGATGACGATGACCACCCCGGCAATGATCTGGAACGGGGAGCCCGGGTCAATGAAGTACACGGCCTCGGTCCAGCGCTGGTCCGTCAGGAGCAGCACTGCCAGCACGGAGGCCATGGCCGTGGACAGGATCACGGCCAGGTAGAAGAACAGCGAGCCTCGCTGGGTGCGGCCCGTGACCCAGATGGCCACAATGTCCAGCAGCACAATGGACTGGCGGTAGCCGCGTTCGAAGTCCATGGGGGCCTGGATGCTCCGCTGGAACGCCTCGAATCTCCCCCGCAGTAGGAACAGGCCGGTTCCGGCGGCCACCACTATGGCGCTCAAGCCCAGGGCCGGGGTGAAGCCGTGCCACAGCAGCAGGTGCATGCCGTGCGGGTCGTACGCGGGGAACTGCCCGCTGTAGGGCAGGATCCAGCCCTCAACGAGTTGCGGGACGAAGCCGTAAGCCACGGTCAGGGCGGCCAGCAGCGCCGGCGCGGCGAGGAACAGCCAGCCCACCGGCTTGAAGGCGGTGGCCATGCCCTTCTCCTTGGTGGAGAATCCGCCCCACATGAACCTGGCGCTGTAGGCGAACGTCAGGACCGAACCCAGCACCATGCCCACCAGGACCGTCCAGCCGACAACAGGGCCGGCCGGGCCATGCTCCGCCGAGGCAATGAAGGCCTGGAAGATGCCCTCCTTGGCAACAAAACCGGCAAGCGGCGGCAGCCCTGCCATGGAGGCGGCCCCGATGAGTGCCACCACACCGAGTTTCGGCGCGGACTTGAAGACGCCGGAGAGTTCCCGGATGTCGCGGGTGCCGCTTTGGTGGTCAATGATGCCCACCACCAGGAACAGCGAGGCCTTGAACAGACCGTGGGCCAGCACCATCGCCATGCCGGCCATGGCGGCTTCCTCGCTGCCCAGCCCCACCACCAGCGTGATGAAGCCGAGCTGGCTGACGGTGCCGTAGGCCAGGATCAATTTCAGATCGTACTGGCGCAGGGCGCGCCAGCCGCCCAGCAGCATGGTGGCCAGGCCCAGCACCACGATCATGGGCTGCCAGAAGTCAGTTTGCGCAAATCCGGGGGCCAGCCGGGCAATGAGGTAGATGCCGGCCTTGACCATGGCCGCCGCGTGCAGGTAGGCGCTGACGGGGGTGGGTGCCGCCATGGCGCCGGGCAGCCAGAAGTGGAAGGGCAACAGCGCGGACTTGGTCACGGCACCCACCAGGACAAGGGCGACGCCGATGTGCAGCACAGTGCGCGCGGCGCCTTCCGCGGCCATGAGTTCGGGCGCCTTGGCCAGCACCGCCGAAATGCTGTAGGTCCCGGCGGTCTCGCCGAGCATGATCAGGCCCACCAGCATGGCGAGCCCGCCAAAGGTGGTCACAATGAGGGCCTGCAGGGCCGCACGCCGGGCCGCGATGCGGGTTCGCGCGTAGCCAATGAGCAGGTAGGAAAGGATGGTGGTCAATTCCCAGAAGACGAACAGCAGAATCAAGTTGTCGGCCGTCACCAGGCCGAACATGGCGCCCGCGAAGGCGAGGAGCTGGGCACCAAAGCCGCCCAGGCCGGCGTCGTCCGTCTTGAAATAGCGTGCGCAATAGGCCAGGACCAGCGCGCCCACGCCAAGGACCAACAGCGACATCATCCAGGACAGCTGGTCCATGCGGAAGGTCAGGTTGAGGTCCATCACGGGCACCCAGGGAATGTCCAGGGAGGGGCTCGGGGCTGTGTCGGAATACACATTGTTGTATTGCGAAATAAGCCACACGAAGCTGGCACCGGGAACCGCGGCAAGAATGTAGAAGGCCGAACGCCCCAGCCGCGAGAACAAAATGGGCGCAAAAATGGCCACTATGAAGTGCGCACAAAGGACTATCAACACGAGTGGCTCCACATGTTTCGGGCTGGAAATGAGCGAATCACGGGGGTTAAAGTCGGTTCCCGACCCTTCAACCCTATCAATTCGGTGCCCCAAATTTCACCGCCGGCCATCCGGGAACCACGCTCCGGCAGGCGTGCCTGCTGCCCGGCGCCCGGGCCGTGCAACTTAATGTTGACCCGCCCTGCGCGGCAGCCGCCGATCCGGCGGATAGCATGTGCCGTATGACTGAGTACCCACCGGCGGCTGCCTTCCCGCCCGCAGCGCAGGCCAAGGCACCCGGGACCACCTGGCAGGTTGTGGCATGGTCGCTGTGGGACTGGGGTGGGGCCGCGTTCAACGCAGTCATGACGACGTTCATTTTTACCGCCCTGTACCTGACGGGCGATGATTTTGGCGGCGCGGACAAGGCCACCGCAACGCTCGCCTTCGCCATGTCCATCTCGGGATTCGCGATCGCCGCCTTTGCCCCCGTGGCGGGGCAGCGCACGGACCACAGCGGGCGGCGCAAGTTGTGGCTGGGCATCAACACCCTTGTGGTGGTGGTGCTGACGGGCGCCTGCTTCTTTGTCCAGCCGGATGAGTCGTACCTGCTCTTTGGCTGCATGCTCATTGCGGCAGGGCATGTGTTCTTCGAACTGGCCGGCGTGAACTACAACGCCATGCTGCTGCAGATTTCCACCAAGAAGACCATTGGCCGCATCAGCGGCTTGGGCTGGGCCGCAGGCTACCTGGGCGGCATCGTGGCGCTGCTCATGGTGTTCTTCGCCCTCATCAAGCCCGAGGTGGGCATTTTCGGCATCACCGCCGAGAACGGCATGACGTACCGCGCCGTGGCCGTCTTCTCAGCCCTGTGGATCCTGGTCTTCTCCATTCCGGTGCTCTTGGCCATCCCCGAATCCAAGCCGGATCCGAATATGCCCAAGGTGGGATTCTTCCAGTCATACCGGGAGCTGTTTAGGACCATCGTGCGCCTGGGCCGCACCCAGCCCCACACCCTGTACTTCCTGATTTCCAGCGCCATCTTCCGTGACGGACTGGCCGCCATTTTCACCTTTGGCGCCGTGCTGGCCGTGGGTTCCTTCGGATTCAAGACCGGCGACGTCCTCTACTTCGCCATTGCCGGCAATGTGGTGGCCGCCCTCGGGGCCCTTTCCGCCGGCTTCTTTGACGACAAATTTGGGCCGAAGGCTGTCATCGTCACCTCCCTCGTGGGCCTGCTGCTCTCCGGCGGCATGCTTTTGTTCCTGGACGGCAAGCTGGCGTTCTGGATCTTCGGCCTGACCCTCTGCCTGTTTGTGGGCCCGGCACAGTCTTCCGCGAGGACCTTCATGGGCCGCCTGGCACCGGAAGGCCAGGAGGGTGAGCTCTTTGGCCTGTACGCCACCACGGGCAGGGCCGTCTCGTTCCTGGCACCCCAGCTGTTTGCCTGGTCCATTGTCATCTTCGGCGCCCAGCGCTGGGGCATCATCGGCATCCTGGCGGTGCTGCTGCTGGGCCTGCTGCTGCTCCTGCCGGTCAAGGCCCCGCCGCACGGCGCCAACGCACTGTAGCCCCGGCGCCGGGGACACGGCATTAAAGTTCGACGGCGGGGGGGGCCCAGGCAGGGGTGGGTGGGCGGCCCGCCGCGGGAGTGTGTGGTTCT
>NZ_JANKZF010000031.1 GCF_027568515.1 Arthrobacter sp. HY1533
ATTAACTGTCCCCGGGGGGCGTAAACCTCCCTGGTGAGGGTGCCGCCCCGCCGTCGAAAGTGTCCTGATATTAAATCGTGGTGCGGTGGAAGTTCAGGAAGGACCGCGAGGCCGTGGGGCCGCGTTGGCCCTGGTAGCGGTTCTGGTGCGGGCCGGTCCCGTAGGGGTTCTCCGCCGGGGAGCTGAGCTGGAAGAAGCACAGCTGGCCAATCTTCATGCCCGGCCACAGCTTGATGGGCAGGGTGGCCACATTGGAAAGCTCCAGCGTGATGTGGCCAGAGAAACCGGGGTCGATGAAGCCGGCCGTGGAGTGCGTGAGCAGGCCCAGGCGGCCAAGCGAGGACTTGCCCTCCAGGCGTGCGGCAACGTTGTCCGGCAGCGTCACGGTCTCGTAAGTGGAGGCCAGGGCAAATTCGCCCGGGTGCAGGATGAAGGCCTCGTTCGGGTCAACCTCCACCATGCGGGTCAGCTCGGGCTGCTCTTCCGCTGGGTCAATGTGGGCGTAGCGGTGGTTGTCGAAGAGCCGGAAGTACCTGTCGATGCGCACATCAACGCTCGACGGCTGCACCATGGCAGGGTCATAGGGGTCCAAGACAATGCGCTTGGCGTCAATTTCGGCACGTATGTCGCGGTCAGAGATCAGCACCCTCTAAAAATAGCGCATCCACCGTCCCCGCCCCTCCCCCGGTGGATGCCGCAGCGGGACTATTTCCACCAATTCCGGCGTTGTTACAGGGGTGTATTGGGGAAGCCCACAGCTAAGGTAAGAAACATGAATATTGAAGAGACGCCTCTTCCCGGAATTGGCGTTCGCCGCGAGCTGCGCCTCGCCACCGGACGGCGCGTCGGCGTTGTGACCCATCGCGACGGCGCCACCGAGCTCATCCTGTCCCGCATTGACGATCCCGACGCGTGCGCCGCGTCCATTCCGCTCAGTGCCGAAGAGGCCGCCGCCCTGGGATCATTGCTCGGTTCCGCCCAGCTCATTGCGCAGCTCACGGCCGAGCAGGAAAACGTTTCAGGCATCAGCACCCACCAGATCATGATCCGCAAGGGTTCCGCCTTTGCCGGGCGCACCCTGGGTGAAACGCAGATGCGCACCGTCACCGGGACCTCCATAGTTGCTCTGTTGCGCGACGGCGATGTGATTGGTTCGCCGCGGCCCGATGCCGTGCTGCACGTGGGCGACCTGGTTGTCATTGTCGGCACGGATGAGGGCCTGGCGGCCGCTGCCCAGATCCTGCAGTCGCGGTTGTAAGAGCCGCCGTGGAAGCTACGACCCTCTCCCTCATCCAGCTCGGGATTGTCTTCTTTGGGCTCGGTTTCTTGGGTCGTTTGGCGGGCCGCATTGGCATGTCGCCCGTCCCCCTGTACCTATTGGGCGGGCTCGCTTTTGGCCAGGGAGGGCTGGTCAACCTAGGCGGAATTGACGACTTCGCGCACATTGCCAGCGAGATCGGCGTCATCCTGCTGCTGCTTATGCTTGGTTTGGAATATACGGCCAAGGAGCTTGTCACGGGCCTGAGGCAGTCCTGGCTCGCGGGGCTCGTGGACTTGGTGCTGAACATGCTTCCCGGCATCGCCGTGGCCTTGATCCTGGGCTGGGGCCCTGTCGGGGCCCTGGTCATGGCAGGCATCACCTACAGCTCCTCCTCGGGCATCATTGCCAAGGTGCTGGCCGATCTTGGCCGCCTGGGAAACAGGGAAACCCCCGTCATCTTGTCCATTCTGGTCATTGAAGACCTGGCCATGGCCGCCTACCTGCCCATCCTGACGGCCGTGTTGGCAGGAGTCTCCTTCTTGGGCGGGTTGACGGCATTGGGCATCTCACTGGCCGTCATCACTGTGGTTCTCGTTGGCGCCCTGCGCTACGGCCACATGGTGTCAAACCTGCTCGACAGCCCGGACCGGGAATCGTTCCTACTCAAGCTGCTGGGTGCGGCCCTGCTGGTCGCCGGCCTGGCCTCTGCCCTGCAGGTCTCGGCGGCCGTGGGTGCGTTCCTGCTCGGCATTGCCATCTCCGGTGGCACGGCCGAGAACGCCACCCGGGTGCTGGAACCACTGCGCGACTTGTTTGCCGCCATGTTCTTTGTGCTGTTCGGGCTGAACACCGATCCGCGCACCATTCCCCCGGTCCTGGGCGTGGCGCTCCTGCTGGCCCTGGTCACCGCACTGACCAAGGTTGCCACGGGCTGGTGGGCGGCGCAGCGGCAGGGCATTGCCGTGCCCGGCCGTGCCCGTGCCGGGGCCGCCCTGATTGCCCGCGGTGAATTCTCCATTGTCATTGCCGGGCTGGCGGTGGCCTCGGGCGCCGTGCCGGGCGAGCTTGCCGCACTGGCCACGACGTATGTGCTCATCATGGCCGTCAGCGGGCCCGTGGCCGCCCGGTATGTGGAGCCGCTGGTCAGGCTGGTCCAGGGCAAGAAGCCTGAGCCGGCCATTTAGCTGGCGCCCCACCCCCGCAACAATGGCCCAGGCTGGGTGAACTGTGGCCGCGCAGGCCTATGATCAAGACACCCGCCGACCGGCGGCATCAAATCTAGGAGACAACCATGGCATTTGGACGACGCAACCGCCCGTCACTGCTGGGCACGGCCGCACGCACCGCCGTCATTGCCGGAACAGCAACCGCGGCCAGCAATGCCGTCAACGCCAAGGCCGCAGGCCAACAGGCCGCCCAGCAGCAGGCCGCCGAGCAGGCCGTCCTGGCGCAGCAAGCACAGCAGGCACAAATGCAGCCGGCGCCCGTGCCCGCAGCAGCACCGGCAGCACCGGGCGATGACCTGTTGACCAAGCTCGAGCGCCTGGCCAGCCTGCACGCATCCGGGGCACTGACCGACGCGGAGTTCGCAGCCGTCAAGGCGTCCATCATCGGCTGACCCGGAACGGGCGTGTCACTGGTCATAAGCATCCCCGCGCTGCGGCTAGAATCAATAGCGGAACAAACGCAGCGTGATGCTGCACAACGTTCCAGTGCGGGCGTAGCTCAATGGTAGAGCGCTAGCTTCCCAAGCTCGATACGCGGGTTCGATTCCCGTCGCCCGCTCTGTTGTGATGTCTCGGGTCATAGTTCCCACTATGTCCCGAGACATCGTTCCCACTCCTTGTAGGGGACAGAATAGTTACACCCCGGTCTTCGGATCGGGGTGTTTCTTTTTGCCCTGATAGTCCTTGCTGTCGTCGAGGATGAATTCGGCGATGATCTCTGCGGTGTCGTGGTGGATGACGATGACGTCTTTGTCCTTGACGAGAATGCGAACTTTCTCGTGTTTGTAGGCACGTCCGATGCCGAGATGGCGGAGTCTTCCTCCGTAGCGCAGGCTCACCGTGCCTGTCTCATCGATGCGATCCATGCGGGCCCGGAATTGTTCCTGGCCTTGCAGTTGTTGCGGCACTGCTTTCGGTATTGCCCGGTAAGTCGCATCTGGTGTTCTTCTGTTCAGTGCCCGGTGGGGGCGCTGGTCGTTATAGATGTGCTGGAATTCCCGCAGCTGGGTGTTGAGTTCCTCCAGGGTCCAGGCCGCGGGTTGTCTGGCGAGCCAGAGCTTGAGGGTCTGGTGAAACCGCTCGATCTTGCCTTGGGTTTGTGGGTGGTTCGGGGAGCCGTTCTTTTGCTTCACGCCCAACACATCCAGCGTGTATTCGAAGGCGTTGCGTCCGCCCTTTCCCCCGGAGAACCGGGTGGTGTAGACCATGCCGTTGTCGGTCAACGTTGAAGCCGGTATCCCATAGCGGGCGGTGCAGGCGAGGAATTGTTCCACCACGATGGGGCCGGTGACCCGGGCGTGTGCGGTGCAGCCCAGGAGCAGGCGGGAGTGGTCATCGAGAAAGTTCAACACCTCCACGTCCTGATTGTTGCCTAGGTGCCAGTGGGTGAAGTCTGACTGCCACGTCTCGTTGGGTTGGGCGGCTTCAAAGCGCCGCATTGAGGACCGGGGGCGTTTGTGGGGCTCGGGAACCACGAGCCCGGCCTGGTGCAGCAACCGGGCAATGGTCGCCACTGCCGGTGCTTCCAGGTCTTCTTGTTCCAGGTGCCAGGCGATCGTGGCCGCGCCGGCATCCAGCCCGGCGGAGGACAGCTCGTGGCGCAAGGCAAGAATCCGGGCCCGGATGGTTTCCGGGACCTGGTGCGGGTTGGAATGCGGTGCCCGGGAACCCGGTTCCAATCCGGCGTCGCCGTCCCGGGCATAGCGGCGCAACAGTTCGTACACCCACCGCCGGGAGACCCCGTAGCGGCGGGCAGCCTCCGACTGCGACATCCCTGCCTCCAGCACGGCCAACACAATCACTTTGTTCTTTCCCATAAACAATGCTCGACCGAAGTGGGAACCATGTCTCGAGACATCGGGGAAGTATCACCTGGGAACTATGTCCTGAGATCACACACCGTCGCCCGCTCTGTGTGAATGGACTGTGGCCCCCGGATTTCCGGGGGCCACAGTCCGTTAAGCCACGCGTGCGTGTAGGGTCGCAAGGGAGGGCCCGGTTGGGCCTTCCCACAGAGGAGCCACCATGCAGTTCGATCCAGTCACAGCAGAAAACTCCCACTCCGCCGCCTTGCGGCTCGGCATTTTGGGCCGCTCCAGCAAGCCCGATGAACGGCGCTTGCCAATCCACCCCGAGCACTTTTCCCGGCTGGATGAGGTGACCCGCGCCCGCATGGTGGTTGAGGAGGGCTACGGCACCCGTTTCGGCATGTCCGACGACGTCCTGGCCACCCACGTGGGCACCGTCGCCTCCCGCACGCAGGTCATTGCGCAAGCTGATGTGATCCTGCTGCCCAAGCCGCAGGCCTCCGACCTGGCCGACTTGAAGGACGGTCAGATCCTGTGGGGCTGGCCGCACTGCGTCCAGGACCGGGCCATCACGCAGCTGGCCATTGACAAGAAGCTGACCTTGATTGCCTTTGAGGCCATGAACCATTGGGCGTCCGACGGCGGCTTCGGCCTGCACGTTTTCCACAAGAACAATGAGATCGCAGGCTACTCCTCGGTGATGCATTCCCTGGCCCTGACGGGTTCCACAGGGGATTACGGGCGCCGACTGAAGGCCGTTGTCATTGGCTTCGGCGCCACCGCCCGCGGTGCCGTGACGGCGCTGAAGGCTCTGGGCATCAGCGAGGTGCAGGTGCTGACAAGCCGCAGCGTTGCCGCCGTGGCCGCGCCCATCCACTCGGCCGAGATGGTGCAATTTGATTTCGCGCCGGAGCCGCCGCACACCGGCTTTGTCATGCTTGAGGACGGCGACGTTCCCTTGGCGGGCTTCCTCGCCGAGGCGGACATCGTAGTGAACTGCACCCTGCAGGACCCCAACGCACCCATGACCTACCTCAATGAGGCGGACCTCGGCGTCTTCCGCCCGGGCAGCCTCATAGTCGATGTTTCCTGCGACGAGGGCATGGGCTTCAGCTGGGCCCGGAACACCACCTTCACCAACCCCATGTTCACGGTGGGCGACAACATCAACTACTACGCAGTGGACCACAGCCCCAGCTACCTGTGGAATTCCGCAACGTGGGAGATCAGCGAGGGCCTGCTGCCATTTGTTGAAACAGTGCTGGCGGGCCCGGATGCCTGGGCCGAAAGCGACACGATTTCACGCGCCATTGAGATTTCCGGCGGCGTCATCGCCAACCCTGCCATCCTCGAGTTCCAGCGGCGCCGCCCGGAATATCCGCACCTGCCGTTGGCGCAGGGGTAGCTCACCGGAACTGCCGCACCAGCGGGCAGTCGAAGGGGTCCGCGGCGGACAGCCCCACCCGGTTCAAGTAGCGCACCACAATGGCGTAGGACTGCATGAGCCCGGTCTCGGTGAACACAATGCCGTTATGCCCGCAGGCCTCCCGGACCAATGCGCCGGCACGGTGCAGTTCGGGCCGTGCCATGTCGGGGAAGAGGTGGTGCTCCACCTGCCGGTTCAGCCCTCCCATGAGCATGTCCATGAAAAAGCCGCCCCGGATGTTTCTGCCGGTCACCACCTGCCGCGTGAGGAAGTCGAGGCGGCTGCCGGCTTCGAGGATGGGCATGCCCTTGTGGTTGGGCGCAAATGAGGCACCCATGTAGAAGCCAAAAACACCCATCTGCACGGCAATGAATGCAAGCGCCATGCCCCAGGGCAGCATGACAAACAACACCGCCAGGTACAGGCCAAAGCGCAGCGCCAGCAACCCGATCTCCACATACCTGTAGCGGACTCCCCGCCGGCCAAACAGTGTCTTCGCCGAGTCCAGGACCAGGCTGAAACCCAGGAACAGGAGCAGGGGGAACAACAGCGTGCCCTGATGCCGTGTGACGGCGGCGGCAATGCCGTGCTTTGTTGCGGCGCCTTCCTCGTGGAAGGCCACCACGCCTGTGTGGATGTCGGGGTCCTTGCCCTTGGTGTTGGGGTCCTGGTGGTGTGCCGTGTGTTTTTTGACCCACATGGCGTAGCTCATGCCCACCAGCAACGGCCCCAGGATCCGGGCCGTCCAGTCGTTGGCGGTGCCCGAGGCGAACACCTGGTGGTGGGCGGCCTCGTGGGCCAGAAAGGCGAACTGGGTGAACAAGAGCCCCAGGACTGCGGCAATCAACAGCTGGAACCACGTCTTCCCCAGCAGCACAAAGCCGGTCCCGGCGCCGGCAAACAGCAGCAGGAGCACGCCAAACAGCAAGGCGTAGAAAGTTCGACGGCGGCGCATGAGTCCGGCGGCCCGCACACCTTTCAGCAACGCGGCATACGACTCAATGACGGGATTGTTGCGGGCCGAGGCATGCGGGAGCGGCGCCGGCGGGTTGTTTGGTATTTGCATGGTGTCACCGGCAAGTCAGGGTCGACCGTCAAGCCGGCAAGGTACTGCGAAAGGAGTTTCCGTACCCACAATTTTAGTCCCGCACTGTGTAAAAGGACCCTCCACGGGCCCCTTGAAGCATGCCGTTGCAGGCACAGGATCCGCGCGTAGCATGGGCGCATGGTTGATTCCCTGAGCAGGGAACAGCGCAGCCGCGTCATGTCCCACATCCACAGCAAGGACACCAAGCCGGAAATGCTGGTGCGCCGGCTGCTGTTTGCGCAGGGCTACCGCTACCGGCTCCATGCCAGGGACCTGCCCGGCACCCCGGACCTGGTGTTCCGCGGCCGCCGCCTGGCCGTCTTTGTCAACGGATGCTTTTGGCACTCACACGGCTGCCCCAATGGCACCCACAAACCGGCCACCAACGCCGAGTTTTGGGAAGCCAAGCGCACACGGACGGTGGAACGCGACGAACAGGCCCTTGCTGCCCTGGCCGGCAGTGGTTGGCGAACCGTCACTGTGTGGGAATGCGAGCTGGCGGACCTGGACGCCGTGGCCACTGTGCTCCACGACGCCCTGGGCCCGCCGCGCCTGCACGGTTGAATCCTGTCTCAGCCCGCCTTCGGCACTATGAACACCGGGTTGCGGGCGCTGCGGAAGTTGAAGCGCAGGGCCAGCTGGCCGCGCTTGGCCAGCACCAGCCCAATCACCACCGCGGCGAGGGCAGGCATGCCGCCAGCCACCACGGTTGCCCATTGCACACCCCACTGCTCGGCCAGCCAGCCCATGAGCGGGCCACCCAGGGCCTGGCCGCCAATGAGCACCATGATGTACAGGCTCATGACGCGTCCGCGGATGGCCACGTTCGTGGACATCTGCACAAGCTGGTTGGCGCTGGTCAGAAACAGCAGCGAGGCAAAGCCCGACACAACCATGACGGCGCCGAAGGAGACCATGTTCGGTGCCAGCGAGGCAACCATGAGCAGCACGCCGTAGGCCCCGGCGGCGGACATGACCCCGCGCAGGCGCAGTGTGGCAAAGCGGGTGGAGGCCAGCGCCCCGCCCAGGGCGCCGAGCGCAACGAGCGTGTTCAGCAGGCCGTAGCCTCCGGCACCGGCGTCGAAAATGTCATTGGCATAGGCGGTCATCAGCACCGGCAGGCTCAGGCCAAAGACGGCGAAGACGGCTGCCATGACGGCCGGCCAGAAGATGGTGGGCTTGCGCAGCGCATAGCGCACGCCTTCCATGAGCTGTCCCTTGGCCCGCTTGACCGGCGGCATCTTGACGAGTTCGCCGGGCCGGATCAGCATCAGCGAGACCACTGTGATGGTGCAGGCCAGGGCATTGGCGGCGAACGCCCAGCCGCCGCCCACGGCCATGATCAAGATGCCGCTGACGGCCGGACCCACCATGCCGCCCAGCTGGAAGATGGAGGAGTTCAGGCTGATGGCGTTGCGCAGCTGCGCCGGGCCAACCAGCTCGTTTACAAAGACCTGGCGGGCGGGCTGGTCGGCCACCACCACCAGGCCCAGCACAAAGGCGATGAGGTAGATGTGCCAGACCTCGAGGTTCCCTGTCAGTGCCAGCACGGCCATGATCGCGGCCAACACACCGGCGGCGGCCTGGCTGATCATCAGGATCAAGCGCTTGGAATAGCGGTCGGCCAGTATGCCGCCCAGCGGCATGAGCACCAGGGAGGGGATGAACTGCATGAAAACAGTGATGCCCACGGCAGTGACGGAGCCGGAGAGTTCCAGCACCATCCAGTCCTGGGCCACGCGCTGCATCCACAAGGCAATGACGGCCACAATATTGGCCGTGGCAAAGATGCGGTAATTGCGGATCTTGAGGGAAGAGAATGTTTGACTCCACGGCGGGCGTGTTGTCACGAGGTTGATGGGGGCTGTCAGGGCTGCATTCTGGGGCGCTGCGGGGGGAGTCAACGGTCTGGTCCTGGGACTCGGGGGCGGAGAAGCCTTACCCTTCAACCATAGGTCGGCCGCAGCTATGCTGAAAGTGTATGATCCCTATAAATACTATTGAGATCCATAATAGTGCCGAGGAAATGCCATGCCTGATGCGCCCACTTTTGACCCGGTCCAGCTCAAGAGCTTCCTGGCCCTGGCCGAGACCCGCAATTTCACCCGGGCCGCGGAACGGCTGGGAATCAGCCAGCCCACGGTCAGCCAGCACGTGCGGAAACTGGAGCAGGCCGCGGGCCGCATCCTGGTCACCCGCGACACCCGCGAGCTTCGCCTGACCGACAACGGCGACGCCATGGCCGGCTTTGCCCGCTCCATCCTGGCCGCGAACGACGCCGCCATCCGCTACTTCTCCGGCGCCGCCATGCGCGGCCGGCTCCGCTTTGGCACGGCCGACGACCTCGCCATTACGGGCCTGCCCCGGATCCTGCGCGAGTTCCGCCAGCTGTACCCGCAGATCAACCTGGAGCTCACCGTCAGCCAGAGCGACCAGCTGCACCGACGGTTGAAGGCAGGGGCGCTGGACCTGGTGTTTGTGAAGTGGGTGTCCGGCGCGCAGGAGGGCGAGGTGGTCAAGCAGGACACCTTTGCCTGGGTGGGCCTGGAGCAGACGGTGCTGGAACCCGGCGCACCGGTTCCGGTTATCGCCTACCCGGCCCCCAGCCTTAGCCGCAAGCTGGCCCTCGACGCCCTGGAGAATGCCGGCCGCACGTGGCGGGTCACGTGCACCACCAAGCAGATCAGCGGGGTCCTTGCCGCGCTCCGGGCCGGGATCGGCATCGCCGTCATGCCCACCTCGCTCATCCCCGAGGACCTGAAAGTCATCACGAAGCGCTTCGACCTGCCGCCCGTGGGCGACGTCGACTTCACGCTGATCCGCAACCCGCACGCCAACACCGAGGTGGTGGACGCCCTGACCCGGGCCATCATGGGCCGCAAGCTCACGCCCGTGAGCCGGCGGTAATCAAGGTCACAGCTTCCTGTTGACCCGGAGCGGTAGAATTGACCCGTTATGAACCGAACCATGTTTAAGTCCAAGATCCACCGCGCCACCGTGACCCACGCGGACCTGCACTACGTAGGTTCGGTCACCGTCGACGCCGATCTCCTGGACGCCGCGGACATCCTCCCCGGCGAGCTGGTCTCCATTGTGGACATCACCAACGGTGCCCGGCTGGAGACGTACACCATTGCGGGCGAGCGCGGCTCGGGCGTCATTGGCATCAACGGCGCTGCGGCCCACCTGGTGGGCGTTGGCGACCTGGTCATCCTGATCACCTATGCCCAGATGAACGACGCCGAGGCGCGCGACTACGTGCCCACGGTGGTTCACGTCGATGCCGGCAACGCAATCGTCAAGCTGGGCACAGATCCCGCCGAGGCCATCACCGAGGGGCTGCTCCGCCCCGCCTACGCGCTGTAGCCCCAGGCACAACCGCACCTTCCTCGCATGACCGCACCTTTCCCGCTTGCCCGTGGGGTCCTGACACCGGTCAAGCGCAAAAGGTGCGGTTGTGCGCGCGGGGTCCCGGCCTCACTATGCTGGAGTGGTGCTGGCCGTCATCGAAGGATTCTCCGTTGTCTGGCTCGTCATTGCCGTCGGCTGGTTTGTGGGCCGCCGGAAAGTCCTGGGCGACAACGCCCAGCTGGTGTTGAGCCGCCTTTCCTTCTTTGTGGCCAGCCCGGCCCTGCTTGTGGAAACCCTGGCCAGGGCCGATCTCCACACTGTTTTTGCCGGACCGCTCCTGGTGGCCGCCGGCAGTGCCATCATCACGGCCGCCACATTCTTGCTGATTGTGAAGTTCTGGCTCAGGCGCTCCCTGGCCGAGTCCCTGCTGTCCGCCATGTCCTCGGCCACGGCCAACGCGGCAAACCTCGGCATCCCCATCGCCGCCTACGTGCTGGGCGATGCGGCCCTGATCGCGCCAGTGCTGGTGTTCCAGCTGGCCTTCTGGACGCCCGTCTACCTCATGCTGCTGGACGGCCTCACGAGCGGCCGGCGCGCCACGCCCGGGAGGGTGCTGCTGCAGATCACCAGCAACCCCATGATCCTGGGCACCGCAGCCGGCCTGGTGCTGGCCGCTACGGGCTGGTCGCTGCCCAATCTGGTGGCCGAGCCCCTGCACCTGATTGCAGGCGCAGCCATCCCGGCCATCCTCATCTCCTTCGGCATGTCGCTGGGCACCTCCAAGCCCCTGTCTGCCGCGGACGGCAGGCGCCCCGACATCCTGCTGACCACGGCCTTCAAGCTGATCCTGCACCCGCTGGTGGCCTACCTGCTGGGTCACTTTGCCTTGGGGATGGAAGGCGCGGCACTGTTCGCCGTGGTGGTCGCCGCCTCGCTGCCCACGGCACAAAACGTGTACGTGGCGGCCCAGCGCTACCAGGTTGGCGTGGCCGTGGCCAAGGACACCGTGCTGGCCACCACCATCCTGGCCATACCGGCAATGTTTGGAGTTGCCTTCCTTCTGGGATGACGCGCGGTACGCTTTCGTTATGGCTACCAAGACCCCTGCAGAGATGATCGCCGAGCTCCAGGCCGGCTACACGTTCACCGGCGCCAGCATTGCCCTCGGCGCTGCAATGGTGGGCGGCGAAATCCACCCCGAGGCGCAGGTTTCCCTGCCCCTGGCCATGATGAACCGGCACGGCCTGGTGGCCGGCGCCACGGGAACCGGCAAGACAGTCACCTTGCACATGATGGCCGAGCAGCTCTCCACGGCTGGCGTGCCTGTATTCATGGCAGACATCAAGGGCGACCTCACAGGCCTGGCCACGGCGGCCGAGGGCAGCGAGAAACTCACGGCACGCACCCAGGCGCTGGGGCAGACGTGGGAGTCCAAGGCCTTCCCGGTGGAGTTCCTGGCCCTGGGCGGCAACGGCAACGGTGTCCCCGTCCGCGCCACCATCACCTCCTTCGGCCCCATCCTGCTGGCCCGCGTGCTGGACTTGAACGAAACGCAGGAATCCAGCCTGCAGCTCGTGTTCCACTACGCCGACACCAAGGGCCTGGAACTGTACGACCTGAAGGACCTGCGCGCCGTCATCCAGTTCCTCAGCTCCGATGAGGGCAAGGACGACCTGGCTGAGCTGGGTGGGCTGTCCAAGGCCACGGCCGGCGTCATCCTGCGCAACCTGATCACCCTCGACGCCCAGGGCATGGGCCAATTCTTCGGCATGCCCGAGTTCGACACCGCCGAACTCCTGCGCACCGCACCCGACGGCCGCGGCGTCATCACCTGCCTGGAACTGCCCAGCATCCAGGACAAACCCCTTCTTTTCTCCACTTTCCTGATGTGGATGCTGGCCGACCTTTTCCGGGACCTGCCCGAGGTGGGCGACGCCGACAAGCCCAAGCTGGTCTTCTTCTTTGACGAGGCGCACCTGTTGTTCAACGGCGCAAGCAAGGCGTTCCTGACAGCCATCACCCAAACGGTGCGGCTCATCCGTTCCAAGGGCGTGGGCATCTTCTTCGTCACCCAGACCCCCAAGGACGTCCCGGCGGATGTCCTTGCCCAGTTGGCCAACCGCGTCCAGCACGCACTGCGCGCCTTCACACCTGAAGATGCAAAGGCACTCAAGGCCACCGTCTCCACCTTCCCGGTCACCGACTATGACCTGGCCGAGGTCCTGACCAGCGCCGGCATTGGCGAGGCAGTGGTGACTGTCATGAATGAAAACGGCGCCCCCACACCGGTGGCCCTGACCCGCCTGCGCGCCCCCGGTTCCGTCATGGGGCCCAGCTCTCCGGAAACCGTCCAGTCCGTCATCGCCGCATCGGCCCTGCTGCCCACGTACGGCACGGCCGTGGACCCGGTCTCCGCGTACGAAAAGCTGGAAAACCAGGCGGCGGCCGCCGCAGCCCCGGCACCCAGCACGGGACCGGCCGTTGGCACCCCGCTGCCCCCGCCTCCCCCCGTTGAACTGCCTGCCCCCTCGAACGACGGCGGCGGGCTGGGTGGGGAAGTCATGGGCGCCTTGGGTGGCGCCCTGGGCGGCGGGCTCAAGAGCATGGTCCGCTCCATGGGCAGCTCCCTGGGACGGAACCTCATGCGCGACATCTTCGGCACCGCGCCACGGAAGCGCCGCCGCTGAGCGGGCCCGGGAGGACGATATCGCGCATCTGACGGACTACCGGATTCCTGCCGACGCGCCCGTTGACGCTACAGTGGACGGAGTGAAGAACGGGACCCAGCTGATCAAGATTGCCACCACCTGGCTGCTGATCTTCATGCTGGCCCTGGCTGCCGCCATCGTGACCATCACAGTGGTCAATGGCCGGGAGTTCGGCCCGGAGAAGACAGTTGCCCACTATTTGCAGGCGCTGCGGGACGGCGACGGGGCCAAGGCCCTTGGCCTGTTGCAGGCCAAGTTGCCTGACGCCAATGCGGCGGCCCTGGACGGGCCTGCCCTGGCCAAGTCGCAGGAAGCCCTGGAGAACGTGAGCGTCGGGGAGGCCGTCGACGCGCCCGAGGGCCGGAAGCGCGTCAGCGTCAACTACACCATTGCGGGCACCGCGCTGGCCTCGGACTTCACGCTTGAGCCGGGTCCGCGCCAATGGCTGTTCTTTGACAGCTGGACAATGGTTCCCACAACACTGCCCAGCATCCACGCCTCGGTGGTGAACGCCAACCAGGCCAGCATCAACGGTGTCGACGCCAACATGCCCGACGGCCACAACTCCTTCGCCGTGTTCTACCCGGGCAACTACGAGCTGGAATACCGTTCACCATTGTTTGCGGCGCCGCCCGTGACGCGCAACGTGACCTCGGCTGCCCAGCCGGTTCCCGCCGTCGGGCTTTCCACCGGCCCCACCAGCGACCTCCTGGCCCAGGTGGACGGGGTGGTCCGCAAGTACCTGGACACCTGTGCCAAGCAAGCCGTGCTCATGCCCACGGGCTGCCCCATGAGCGCCGACACCGCCAACCGTGTCGCCTCCCCCATCAAATGGTCCATTGTGGAGTACCCGACCATCACCATTTCGCCCTTTGGCGGGCAGTGGATCATGGCGCCGCTGACAGTGAAGGCCCAGGTGGGATTCCAGGAGCAGGACTTGTTCACCGGCCTGCTGCAGGATTTCAAGCATGCGGAAAACTTTGACTTCACAGCCAAGCTGGCCATCAACGGGAGCAACGTCTCGGTGACCCCGGTTCTCAGCTATTAAAGACCGCTACCCGCCGGACCGACTCTCCGCCACCCCGGCGAGCCTTTCGGCAGCCTCTGGCAGGTAGCCGGCCACCGTGCGCCCGAAAATTCTCCCAAAGATCGGAGAGCTGGGACCGCGAAGGGTATAGGCCAGAGAAATCCGGCTGCCCATCGCTGCGGGCTCCACGGAGTAGTGGAACCGGAGGGCCGCGCCCGGAACCTGGGTCCCGTAGGACAGAAGTGCCCCAGGCTGCCAGTCGAAAATTTCATAGGGCCTGCGCCGGCCATCCAGCAAGGTCACAGTTCCTCGGCGCCCAAGTTCCAGATCGCCTTCCGCGTCGGCTGACAGGTAGCCCGGGTACCATTGCGGCCAAGCTGCGACATCCACAAGGGTTGCCCACACCGTAGCCGGTGATGCAGTGGTTTGCTGAGAGGCCTCCGTCGTGAACATGTGGCCCACCTCGATCCAAAGTCATTGGAGTGAAACTCTAATGCAGTACATTGTCAGAATGGACCCTACGAACCCAGCTGTCAATGAGGGCCGTCCGGCCGAACTTCGGCGGGCACGCGTGGCCGCCAATCGCGCCCGCATGGTCACCGCCGCCGCAGGTCTTTTTGCGGCCAGGGGCTTCACCGGAACCACCATGGAAGCTGTCTCGGCCGCGTCCGGGATGTCCGTCCAATCCGTGTATTTTGTGTTCCACAACAAGGCCAAGCTGCTGCAGGCCGCCTTTGACCAGGCCGCCATGGGGGCGGTGGACCCGACACCGCCCCCACAGAGCACCTGGTACCTGGCCGCCCTGCAGGCCGCCACGGCCGAGGAGGCGCTCCGGGGCCTGGTGCACGGCAACTGCCGCATCCTGCAGGGCACGGCCCCCCTCACCCTGGCGGCAGCATCCGCGGCGGCCGGCGATCCGGTCGTGGCCGAGCTGCATGCCAGGAACGAGGGCCTGCGCATGGAGGTTTTGTCAGAGATGACCCGCCAGCTGGGTGCACGCCGCAACTTCCGTCCTGGCATGACACTGTCCAAGGCCATGGATGTTGCTTACGGCCTGTTGAGCCCCCAGTTGTTCACACTGCTGACGCAGGCGCGCGGCTGGACACCGGAGGAGTTCGCAGACTGGGTCGCAGACTCCCTGCAGCACGAATTGTGGGGCTGAAGAACCTACTGCACGCCGCGCAGGTCCAGGGCCAGCTCGGAGGCGCCGTCGGCGCTTAGGATAACCGGGATGCCCCAGTCCTGCTGGTACAGGTGGCAGGCTGCGTGGTCGGGGATCTCACCGTTGGCGTCTTCGGGCCCGTCGCAGGCCGCGGCGCGGGCCGTGAAGTGCAGGACACCCTCGGGGACATCGGCCGACAGCACCAGCGTCCGCTGCAGGCCCACGGAGGTGCCCTCGCCGCTGATCAGCAGCTCCGGCGGGGTGGAGGAGACCTTCAGCTGCGTGGGATCGCCCCAGCGGTCATCAAGCTTCTGTCCCGTGGGCGCGGCGAAGTTGATGGTCAGGGCCAGCTCACCGGGCGCCACCGGCGTCTTGGGGCGCTGCGTCTGGGCAGCACCCTCATCGACCTGCAGTGCGTTCTTGGGCAGCGGCAGGCGGATCAGCTGGTGCTTGTTGGCCTCGACCACAATGAGCAGCGGAACCTCGCCGGACTCATCCAGCAGCACGTCGCTGGGCTCGGCCAGGCCGCGTGCCAGCGTGCTGACGGTCTTCGTGGCAGGGTCGTAGCGGCGCACGGCGCCATTGTAGGTATCGGCAATGGCCACGGAGCCGTCGGGCAGCACGGCAACGCCCAGCGGGTGCTGCAGGCGGGCCTGGGCGGCGTCGCCGTCGCGGAAGCCAAAGTCGAACAGGCCCTCCCCGATGGCGGTTTCCACCGTGGCGACGCCATCAGCAAACGTCAGCACGCGCAGCGCGGACGTCTCGGAATCGGCAACCCAGAGGTTGCCCTTGGCGTCCTCGGTGATGCCGGAGGGCTGGGCGAACCAGGCCTGCCCGGCCGGTCCGTCCAGCAGGCCCTCGAGTCCGTTGCCGGCCACCACTGTGGTGGCGCCGGTGGCGGGGTCGAAGCCGAAGATCTGGTGTGTGCCGGCCATGGCAATGACCACGGCCCCCAGTGCCGAGGAGTAGGCAACATCCCACGGGGAGGACAGCGACACGTCCAGGGGCGTGTTGCCCAGTTCGGTCTCGGAGGCCGAGGAGCCATCCTCGTTCACGCGTGCCGGGCCGGCCTCCAGCAGGCGCTGGATGCCGTTGCCGGCCACAGTGCGCACCTGGCCGGTGGCCAGGGTTACGCCGCGCAGGCGGTGGTTGACGGAGTCGGCCACGACGACGTCGTACCCCACTTCCGCTGCCAGCTCGGCCGGGAGCAGGGCCAGGCCCTGGGGTTCGTTGAACTGGGCGTCGGCGGCGGATCCGTCCAGGAAGCCCTTGGTGCCGGAGCCGATGGTGCGCACCACTGTTGCCAGGTCGGAGCCCATTTCCACGAGGCGGTGGTGGCCTGTGTCGGAGACCAGGAAGGTGCCGCCGGCCAGGGGCAGGACCTTGCCGGGGAATCGCAGGTCGCGGACAACCGGCTCAGGGGCCACATAGGGGCCGTCTCCGCGGTGCAGGGTGCCCTTGGCCTCGTGTTCGGCAACGATTTCCGGGATCAGGGATTCCAGCCCGGCGGCGTGGCCCTCGCCTGAGAGGTGCGCCACGATGTAGCCCTCGGGGTCCACCACAACCAGGGTGGGCCAGGCGCGGGCCGAGTAGGCCTGCCAGGTGAGAAGTTCGGGGTCATCCAGCACGGGGTGTGTGATGTCGTAGCGCTCCACGGCCGCGGCCAGGGCCACGGGGTCCGCCTCGTGCTCAAACTTGGGCGAGTGCACGCCCACCGTGACCAGCACGTCCTTGTACTGCGCCTCGAGGGGGCGCAGCTCGTCCAGCACGTGCAGGCAGTTGATGCAGCAGAACGTCCAGAAATCCAGGATGACGATCTTGCCACGCAGCTTTTCCAAGTCCAGCTGCGCGCCGCCGGTGTTCAGCCAGCCGCGGCCTTCGAGTTCCGATGCGCGGACGCGGACGGGGCTGGTCTTCGTTGAGGAATCCACTAGTGCGTTTCTCCTTGCGTGCCGGCCGGGGTGCCCGGCGCATTGTTGTCAGTGCTGGTGGTGGACGTTGTGGTGCCGGAGGTGCGGGTGCCCGGTCCGCGCGGGCCGGAGGCCATGGCGGAGTCACGGGCGGCCAGCTGGGCAAACATGTCATTGTAAGCGTCCAGCTCGGCGTCCTTATTCCTGTCCGCGGCCCTGTCCTTGCGCTTGGTTTCACGGGCGTCCGAGCGCGACCACATGAAGGCCACGCCCATGGCGATGAACAGGGTGGGGATTTCGCCCACGCCCCAGGCGATGCCGCCGGCGGTCTGCTGGTCCACCAGGGCGCCGTCGCCCCAGGGCCGGCCCATGTTGCCGAAGTACTCGCCGTTGAGCAGGCCCGTGGCCATCATGAGCGAGACGCCGAAGAAGGCGTGGAAGGCCATGGTGGCGAGCAGGAGCAGCAGCCGCAGCGGGTAGGGGGCGCGGGTGGGGAGGGGGTCGGCGCCGATCATGCTCTGGACAAAGATGTAGCCCGTAAGCGTGAAGTGGATAATCATCAGCTCATGGCCCACGTGGTAGGTCATGGCCATCTTGAACGCCGGCGAGTAGTAGAACAGGATCAGGCTGCCGGAGAAGTTGGCGGCGGCAAACAGCGGATGCGTGACCACCTTGGAATACTTCGAGTGCACCAGCACCAGGATCCATTCGCGGATGCCGCGGGAGCCGTCGCGGCGCGGGGTCAGTGCCTGCAGGGCCAGCGAGATGGGCGAGCCCAGGGCCAGGAAGAGCGGGGCGATGGCCATGAGGGCCATGTGCTCCACCATGTGGGCGCTGAACGTCACGGCACCGTAAACGGCGGGGCCGCCGGAGGTGATGTAGACAAGGGCCGCCAGGCCCACGAACCAGGAGACGCTGCGCAGCACGGACCACTTGTCGCCGCGCCTGCGCAGCTTCACAATGCCGCTGAGGTAGGCGGCGCCGGCCAGAACGGCGAAAGCGACCCACAGCCAGTCCATGCGCCACTCGGTGAACCACCGGGAGAATTCCAGTTCCGGCGGCAGCGGGTAGCCCGTGAGAATCTGGGCCGGGGTGAGGGCCTCCTGCGCGATCTCGCGCGACTGCGGAGGCGCGGAGCGGCTCAGGCCCACGGCGATGCCGCTGACCACGCCCATGATGAGCAGTTCACCAAAGATCAGCTGCCACAGCAGTCGGCGGGTGTTGGCGGTGCCGTTGTTCTTGGCGCCGCCCTCCAGGCGCGGAATGATCCAGGAACGGTGCATGTAGCCAATGACGCCCAGGACCACTGTGGCGGCAATCTTGGCCAGCAGCAGCTGCCCGTAGGTGGAGTAGAAGAGGTCGTGCCAGTTGGTGATGCGGATGGCGCCGTTGATGGTGCCCGACCCGGCAACGCCGGCAAAGGCAAAGATGGCCAGGGCCGAGAAGCGCTTGAGGGTCTGGGCCGTGATCTTGCCCAGGACGCCGGACACCACCACCAGGACGATGATGCCGCCCACCCACAGCGAGGCGCCTGTGACGTGGAGGAACAGCGAGTTGACGGCACCCTTGTGGTCGGCGCTGGAGGCGGAGTGGCCAATGAGCGCCTGCGGGATGAACGATCCCAGGGCCAGCACGAGCGGCACGGCCAGGGCGCTGATGTTGCGCAGCCCGATGACCAGGGTGGTGACAACGGCGGCCACGATGGTGATGATGAGCCAGGCCTGGCCCACTGGCAGTTCGGTCATGAAGAACACCAGCTGGCTGGTGTATTCGGAGGTGCCTGCCAGCGGAAGGCCGGAAATGCTGGAGTACGTCAGCACCAGGACAGCAATGGCGGACACTGTCCACACGCCGCCGGCCACCATGGCGAGCGTCATGGCCCGGGTGAATGCGGGGTGTTCGGGCACGGGGGCGCGCTTGGCGCCGTCGTGCTTCTGGTTGCCCGAACGCGGGCGGTGCGCCTTGAGGTCCTTGGGCAGGATCACCACGGCAAATACGAGCGCACCAATGACGGCCGAGAGTGCCAGGTTGTGGATGGTGGTGGCCAGCGGCAGCCCCCAGCGGGTGAAGGCGCCGGGATCGGCCAGCTGGGCAACCCCCGCGGCACCTGTCCACAGCAGCGAAACCACGACGGCGGCCATCGCGGCGGCCAGCCCAAGCCACCACCAGCGGCTGGAAATGCCATCGGCAAAGGTCCCCCCGCGGGATGGTGCGGGGGTGCGGACGGGGGTGGCGGGGGAAGAATCTACGGGTGGCACCCCTCCATTGTCCGCCACCTTGTGAACTTCGGGCGAATCAGCCAGCTCACAGGAACCGGCCGCTGCCTTAAATGCACGAAGGCGGCCACCGCGAGGTGCCGCCTTCGTGTGATGCCCTGAGAAGAAACTAGTTCTTGACAGCAGCCTTCAGCTTGGAGCCGGCGGACAGCTTGACGCTGTGGCCTGCTGCGATCTGGATGGTCTCGCCGGTCTGGGGGTTGCGGCCGGTGCGTGCTGCACGGTCGGTGCGCTCGATGGAGAGCCAGCCCGGGATGGTGATCTTTTCGCCGGCTGCAACGGAGCTCTCGAAGACGGAGAAGAGTGCATCCAAAACGCTGTTCACTGCGGTCTGGCTGGTCTCAGCCTTTGCTGCAACTTCAGCAACCAGTTCGCTACGGTTCTTTGCCATGTTTGTCCTCCTGGACGTCAGTAATTCCAATTCCACGCGGTTGCGTGTCAACCACTGCTAGCGAACATACCAGTTCTTCCGCGTGATTCCGGTAAATTTCGGTGTTTTTCGGTGTTTTTTGGGGCAAATTCCCCGGATTCTAGGCATATTTCGCTCACAGCCGACACCGGGAAGGCCCTTTCGGCCCGGAATTCCGCCGAATTTGGCGGGTTCCAACTGGCCAGGCGCCTCAGGCCGCAGGTCTAGTTGCCGTTCTTGTGGGCGTCTTTGTCCTGGGTCTTGATAACTTCCTTGGTCCACTTGAACTTGGTGGGCGAGATGGTGTTCTCGTTCCAGGCCTTGCCGTCGCGGTCAATCGCATACACGAACGATCCGCCCTTCTGGCCGCCCTCGGGCTGCCACAGGGCGTAGTCGTTTGCGCGGCTGGTGGAGAAGGACTCCTTGCTGAAGGGGCCGGCCGCATCGTTCCAGTTGGTGCGGTCCTGCTCCTCCGGGAAGGAGAAGCCGATCAGGAACTGGCAGGAGTTGATCTTGTCGGAGAAGGTGTTCCAGGTGTTTTGCATCCCCGCGATGTTGCGGCCGTAGGCCTGCAGCAGCACGTAGGAGATGTTGTGTGAGACGGCCGTGAACAGGGGCGTGGAGCCGGTCTGGTTGGTGTCAAAGATGAACAACTTGTCCGTGCCGGACCTCGGTCCGATCAGCTTTCCGAGGGCGTTGAAGATGCCAATGGCCCGGGTGAGGCCGTCGCCCTTCGGGTATGACTCGACGTCCACGTCAATCCCGTCAAGGCCATAGGGAGTCACGTAGGTGTCCATGACCCACTGGGCATACTGGGCGTACGCCTCGTCATTGAGCGCAACGTCTGCCTTGGCAAACTGGTCAATCCACAGTGTGTAGACCACGCGGGTCCCCTGCTTGTGCAGCTTCGGGACGTAGCTCTCGCGCAGCGTGTCCCAATAGGCCGTGTCCTGCGTGGCGCCGGCGTCAAACACCATGGCCACGTCCACGCCCTTGGGAATCTGGTCCATCGACATCACGTTCTTGTCGGGCAGATTGGAGTTGGCGCTTTCCGGCACGGTGACATCCCGCCACGTGCGGTAGTAGGCCATCATGAGCGGCTCGCCCTGGCAGTTGGCCACGCTGCCCACAGGGGCGGCCGGCGCTTTTTCTGCGGCGGATGCTGGTGTCATCAGGCCAACGCCGGCAAGTGCCGAGATGGCGAGGATGGCGGCTGAGCTGATCAGGCGGTGTTTGTTGAACATGACTTCCCTGTCGTGTCGTGGAACCGTGGTCTATCGCGGTGAACTAAAGCGATATAGCGACTCTAGGAGATTCCACGATCCGTGCCAATGGTCGCTTTGGACAGTTCATGCTGACCAAAGGGTGCAATGCGCCTGGTGGCCTGGCGACTCGTCGGGAAGAATACTGAAGCGTTTCAGGAAAAGGGCAGCAAAAAGGGCGGTGACCGTAAGGTCACCGCCCTTTTCAGCGGGTTATTACCAGCTGGACTTCTTGATGCCGGGCAGTTCGCCAGCGTGCGCCATCTTGCGGAAGCGAACACGGGAGATGCCGAACTTCTGGAGCGTTCCACGCGGACGGCCGTCAATGGCGTCGCGGTTACGAACACGTACCGGCGATGCGTTGCGGGGCAGCTTCTGCAGGCCCAGGCGGGCCGCTTCGCGCTCTTCGTCGGTGGAGGCCGGGTTGACGAGGGCCTTCTTCAGGGCGAGACGCTTCTCGGCGTAACGCTCGACGATGACCTTGCGCTGCTCGTTCTTAGCGATCATGGACTTCTTAGCCATAGTCTTAGCGCTCCTCTCGGAATTCGACGTGCTGACGGATCTTGGGATCGTACTTCTTCAGGACCAGACGGTCCGGAGTGTTACGACGGTTCTTGCGGGTCACGTAAGTGAACCCGGTACCCGCCGTGCTCTTCAGCTTGATGATCGGACGTACGTCCTTGTCTTTTGCCATTAGAGCTTCACCCCACGTGCCAGAATCTGCGTGACGACGGCGTCAATACCGCGCACGTCGATGACCTTGATACCCTTTGCAGAAACCTGCAGGGTTACGTTGCGGCGCAGGGACGGAACCCAGTAGCGCTTCTTCTGAATGTTCGGATCGAACCGACGCTTGTTGCGGCGGTGCGAGTGCGAAATGCTATGTCCAAAGCCCGGCTCGGCTCCGGTCACCTGGCAGTGTGCTGCCATGATCACTCCTAATAAATATATGGATACGGTCCACTGGTGCAGACCGTGCACATAGGTGGCGTCCGTCCTTGGACAGCATGATTCCCAAACAACATTTTCATGAAGTGAAAGAAAAAGTGCTCTCCGGCGAATACCCGAATGCACGCAACTTGAGCCCCTAACTACCGGCCCGCGGGAGGATAATCACCGCAAACCGGAGCAATTGCACACGCTCCGCGCCACCTAGCGCCTACCCAGTCTAGTTGCAAGCCGCCCAATTGACCAATTGGCCTACCACACCGGCCCTTAAACCGGCCAACCGGCACGGAATTGATTTCCGTGCCGGCCGCTGTCGGCCCCAATGGCATGGCGCTAGTTGCGCGCCCCCGGCCAGAGCGGCCAGATTCCCCTGCGGTTGCAACCAGCCACGGCCCTGAGGCTGCGCGCCTGCTCCGTCCCGGCATCCCCCAATGGTGCCGGGTCGTTGGCAAGGTGCGCTTGCCCTGGGTCCTCCGCAGCAAGCTGCACCCCCGGCGCGCCCTGCCGCACCTGTCCCCCTGAGACCTTCATGTCCGCCATTCCCCTCTTTCTGTATCAATGCCTGCGCTTGAGACTCTACGGATGGACAGGGCTGCGGACATCGGTAGTTGCTACGTATCTTTTGCCGCACGGCCGGTTCCAGGGGAAAGAGAAACCTCCCGCCGCGGCGCAGGGCCACGGCGGGAGGTTGGCGACGTGCGGGAGGCGGGCTCCTGCGTCGTGCTTGTTTGTGGTTTAGCTCAGGGGTGGGCGCAGCACAGGCCAGCGGGCGCTGAGGTTGTCGCCCGAGGAGACCCCGCGCAGGCGCCGGCTGACCCAGGGGCCCACATACTCCCTGGTCCAGGCGGCGTTGTCTTTGAGGACTTCAGCGGTTGTCTTCATGGGGACCGGCGGCAGTTCGGGCATGGGGATGCGGACGGATTCACCGAGCTGCTCGAGTACGCGGTTGGCCATGTTGATGTGGCCGGGGGTGGACATGTGCATGCGGTCGACTCCCCACAGGCGCCAGTCGTTGTACTCGCGGAAGCGCCAGTAGTCCACAAGTTCCGCGCCGTGGCCCTCCACGACCTCGCGGAGCAGTTCGTTGTAGACGGCGGTGCGGCCACGGATGCTGGCGAACACCTTGGAGGAGCTGGCGTCATAGCCCGTGAAGACGAGCAGGCGTGCGCCGGTGGAGGCGAGCTTGCCCAGGCCCTCGGAGTAGCGCCCGATCATGGCATCAATGTCCACCTTGGGGCGCAGGATGTCGTTGACGCCTGCATAGATGGTGACGAGGGTGGGCTGCAGCGCCACGGCCGCGTCGATCTGCTCTGCCAGGATCTGCTTCATCTTCTTGCCGCGGATGGCCAGGTTGGCGTAGCCCCAGGACTCTTCCGGGTGCGCCAGGGCGAGCTGTTCGGCGGCGCGGTCGGCCCAGCCGCGGACCTGGTTGGGCAGTGCCGGATCGGTGTCACCCAGGCCTTCGGTGAATGAGTCGCCCAATGCCACATATCGTGCCGAAAATTCCACGCTTGCTCCTTGCCGCTTTCTTGGCCACTGACAAAGCCAAATGTGGGCACTCGCTGCCCTGAACGTTAATTAGGCTAATACTATGACTCCGTTCAATTCTTTCCCCGCGTGAACTCCCCAGCCACGATCTGGGGCCGCGAGTACCGGGGAGCGACGCTGGGCTTCTTTGGCCTGGGCTTCATGGTTGCCTACTCGTTCGCAGCCGTCACGACCGCCATGCCACAGGCCGCCAGCGAACTCAACGGGCTGCCGCTCTACGGCCTGGCCTTTGGCATCACGATGGCCACCTCCGTCATTTCCATGACGCTGGCCGCGCTCTGGATCGACAGGTCAGGGCCGCAGATCCCATTGCTGACAGGTGTGGGCATCTATGTGGTGGGCATGCTCCTCTCCGCCTTCGCACCCACCATGGAACTGCTGGTTGCGGCCCGGGCCCTGACAGGTTTTGGCTCCGGGCTGGACAGCGTTGCCCTGTACGTCTGCATCGCCCGCGTATTCCCGGCTTATCTGCGCCCCAAAATGTTTGGTGCACTGGCCATGGCCTGGCTGCTGCCCTCCATTGTTGGCCCGGCCCTCAGCGGCATTGTCACCGACCACTTTGGCTGGCGCTGGGTGTTTGGCACCGTCCCGGTCTTGGCACTTGTGGCCATGGCACTGGTGCTGCAGGGCACGCGGGGATCGGGAATGAACCGCCCCGTGGAGATTGCCGAAAGTTCGACGCCGGACACCCGCCGCCCCCTCTCCGCCCGCCCCTGGTGGAAGCCGGCCTGGGCCGTGGTCGCCTCGGCCTCCGTATTGCTGCTGGGCGATGCCAGCACCATGGACTCGCCGTGGTCGCTCCCTGAGCTGCTTGCCGCCGTCGCGCTTCTTGCAACAGCCATCAACATTCTGCTGCCCAGGGGCACATGGCGCGGCGCCAAGGGGCTGCCTTCGCTGATCTTGATGCGCGGCCTCATGGGCACCGCATTCACGATCGCCGATGTATACCTGCCGCTGTATATGATCGACCAGCGTGGCCTGCCTGCGTGGCTGGCCGGCTTGTCACTCACCGTTGGCGGCGTGACCTGGGCCGTTGGCGCGTGGCTGTCCGGGCGCGGGACGCTGCGGCCCAGGCAGCTGCTGCGCTGGGGCGCCGGCTTCATGGTGCTGGGCATGCTGATCGCCGCCCTGGTGCTGATTCCCGGCTGGCCCGTCTGGATTGCCTGGGTTGGCTGGGCCGCCGGCGGATTGGGCATTGGCCTGGCCTACCCAACCCAGTCGGTGCTGGTGCTGGGCGACTCGGCCCCGAGCGAGCAGGGCGCCAATGCCTCGGCCTTGCAGTTGAGCGAGACCCTGCTGACGTCCACCATGCTGGCCGTTGTCGGTGCCGTGTTCGCCGCACTGCTGGCCTTCGGCGAGGCCGGCTACGTCATGGCGTTCGGCGTGGCCTGCGCCCTGGGACTGTGCACACTGCTGGTTTCGCGGAGGGCCGGGGCGCTGCCTTCGGCGGCCTAGGTTAGCTGCCGCTCCAGACGGGTTCGCGCTTTTCAATGAATGCCCGGGCGCCCTCGGCAGCATCGCGCGAGGTGCGGATCGCGGACACGTGCTGCAGCTGTTGCGTGAACTTCTCGGCAACCGGCCAGTCGGCCGAATTCACCATGACGGCCTTGGAAGCAGCCAGCGCGAGCGGGGCGTTTTTGGCAATGTCCGCAGCCAAGTCCAGGGCGGCATCAAGGGCCCTGCCCGGTTCCACAAGCCGATTGACCAGATGCAACGTGGCGGCCTCGGCCGCCGGCAGCATGCGTCCGGTCAGGACCACCTCCATGGCGAGGTGGTAGGGAAGCCTTTGGGGCAGTCGGAGCAGCCCGCCGCCATTGGCCGTCAGGCCGCGCTTGACCTCGGGCAGGCCGAAGGATGCGTTGGCGGCCGCAACGATGAGGTCGCAGGCCAGCGCAATTTCAAAGCCACCGCCCAGCGCGTAGCCTTCCACGGCGGCGATGAGCGGCTTGCGCGGCGGGCTCTGGACGAGGCCGGCAAATCCGCGGGACGGGACCACGGGGATCTCGCCGCGGGCAAAGCCCTTCAAATCCATGCCGGCGCAGAAGGTGCCCCCGGTTCCGGTGATGATGGCGACGCTGAGGGCGTCGTTGGCGTCGAAGTCTTCCAGGGCGCGTGCCAGTTCCTGCGCCAATTGCAGGGTCATGGCGTTCTTGGCCTGGGGCCGGTTCATGGTCAGGACCAGGACACGGCCGTGCGCCTGAACCAACAGGGGTGATTCGTCCAGATGAGACAAGTGTTTGTGCCTTTCAATCAAGTGGGTGCGTGGCGGCGTTCCCGGCGAATGCAGCTACCGGCCCACCTTGCCGGTCAATGAGGCCACCGGGCCAAGGAACAGCGGACGGGCGGCAATCCAGCCCAAGGCCATGACCACGACGGACGCGGCGAAAAGCCAGAAACCCAGCCAACCGGCGTCGTCCCGGGCCGCGAACATGTGGTTGAGGTTTTTCAGGGCGCCGGTGGTCAGCACCAGCCCAACGTGCACGATGATGAAAACGACGAAGTAAACCATGACCGGGACATGGATGGCGCGTGCCAGCTCAATGGGGTACGCCTTGTTCAGGGCTGTGGTGTTCTTGGGCCAGACGGGCGACATCCGCAGCCCGGATGCGAGCGCCAGGGGCGCGGCCACAAAGACCGTCAGGAAGTAGGCCAACACCTGCAGGCTGTTGTAGTTGACCCAGCCGTTCTCAAGCGGCCAGTTGAAGGATGCGTACTGCAGCAGCGCAGACGCCGCGTTGGGAAAAATGTCCCAGCTGGTGGGCACGATGCGCATCCACTGCCCCGTGGCAAACAGCATGATGAAAAAGATGACCCCGTTGAGCACCCAGAGCGCATCGAGGCTGAAGTGCAGCCACAGGTCCAGGCTGATCTTTTTTGGCGGGTTCTTGGTGCGCAGGACACCCTTGTTGTTGCGGGTCCAGTACGCCTTGGGTCGCGCCGTGGTGCGCACCAGCCAACCTGAGCGGATGATCAGCAGCATGAAAAAGGCGTTGAGGAAGTGTTGCCAGCCCAGCCAGGCCGGCAGCCCCACGGGTGCCGCGGCAGGCAATTCCGACTGGCCGGGGAATGCGGAGATGAAGTCCTGGACGGGCACGGTTCCGCGCAGCCACATGGCCGCCAGGACCAGCAGCACCACAACCACCAGCGCGGCCAGGGCAGTCCCGGCCCGCTTGAGCATCTTGTTTTGGGACGAGGGTTTTGGTTTTGTCATAGTCATCTGGGCTACAAATTTCTTGGGCTAGGGTGCGTGGCGTCCGGGGACAGGGAGGCGGGGTGCCTAGGCGTTGGCCTTCAGCGACTCCATGAGCTGCGGCACCACAGTGAAGACGTCGCCCACAATGCCGAAGTCCGCGACCTCGAAGATGGGGGCGTCGGCATCCTTGTTGATGGCCACGATGGTCTTGGCGGTCTGCATTCCTGCACGGTGCTGGATGGCGCCGGAGATGCCCAAGGCAATGTAGAGCTTGGGTGAGACTGTGACGCCTGTCTGCCCGACCTGCGTGGAGTGGTCGGTGTACCCTGCGTCGACCGCGGCCCGTGAGGCGCCCACTGCGGCTCCGAGCACGTCTGCCAGTTCTTCCACCAGGGCAAATTCCTCCCTGGAGCCCAGCCCGCGGCCTCCCGAGACAACCTTTTCCGCGCCGCGGAGGGCAGGGCGTCCCGAAGTTGTTGCAGCCTCGTCCACGGAATCGACAGTGCCGAAGCGTGCGGCGTCGGCAACCACGGCCACGCACGTCACCAGGGGTTCGGCCACCTCGGCGGCACGCTCGGCGATGCTGCCCTGGCGCAGGGTCACGATGCCCAACCCGCCCTCAATCACCGATTCGACGGTGTGCGCCCCACCAAACACCGAGTGCGTGGCAATGACGGTTCCGTTCTCGGAGCGGAGGTCGACGGCGTCGACCGCCAATGCCGCCGCAGCGCGGACGGCCAGGCGTCCGGCCACGTCGCGGCCCAACACGGAATGAGGGACGACGACGGCTGCCGGGGCGTGCGCTTGAACAGCCGAGGCGAGGGCTTCAAGTTCCGGCGCAGCCAACAGGCCAGCCTGGCTGGACTCGCCAACGTGCACGTACGCCGCGCCAAGGCGGCCCAGCTGCGCGGCAAGTACCGCTCCCTGGCCGGGCTGGGCGGCCACGACGGCCACGGGCGTCCCGAGCCGGGCAGCCGCCGCGAGCAGCTCCGCGGCGGTGTCTGCAATCCCGCCTGCCGGAGTGGTTTCAATCAGCGTCAGAATGTTTGACATGTCAGATCCTTTCTAGACCAGCCGGCCGGCGGTGAGGAAGTCTGCAAGCTGCTTGCCTGCATCGCCCTCGTCAACGATTTTGGTTCCCGCCTGGCGCGCCGGGCGGGCCAGGGTGGAGATGACCTGTGAACGGGCCATGCCGGGAAAGGCCGGGTCGATGCCAAGATCGCCCAATGTCATGACGGACAGCGGCTTGCGCTTGGCGGTCATGATGCCCTTGAAGTTGGGGAAGCGGGCCTCCGCGACATGCTCAGTGACGGACACGACCGCCGGGAGGGCCGCACTGACTTGCATGGTTCCCTTTTCCACCCGCCGCTGTCCGCGGACGGTGCCGGGCGTGATGTCCAGGGAGCTCAGGCCGCCCAGGTGGGGCAGGCCAAGGTGTTCGGCCACCATGGCGGGCAGGACGCCGCCGCGGCCGTCGGTGGATTCATTGCCGCCCAGCAGCAAGTCAAAGCCTGTGTGCTTCGCGGCCGTGGCGAGCACGGCTGCGGTGCGGGCCAGGTCGGCCGCGGCCAGGGCATCGTCCTGGACGTGCACGGCCGAATCGGCGCCCATGGACAGGGCCTTGCGCAGCGCCTTGGTTGCCGAATCCGGCCCCATCAACACCACAACCACCTCGGTGCCCTTGTTCCTGTCCTTGTAGGCAAGGGCAACTTCCAGGGCGCGTTCGTTGATTTCGTCGGCGACATTTTCCCCGGACACCCGGTCGACGCGGCCGGTCTGCAGGTCCAGGCTGCGTTCCTCTTCGGTGTCTGGCACCTGCTTCACCAATACGGCGATCCTCATGATGACTCCTAAATTTTTGATGTTTGCTGCTGTGCACTCGGCCGGAACCGCGCGGTCAGTTGGCGGAGAGCTGCAGGTTTTCGTAGATGGTTGCGTTGGCCATGCCGCCGCCTTCGCACATGGTCTGGAGGCCGTAACGGATGTTTTCCCGGACCATGCGGTGCATCAGCGTGGTGGCCAGTCGCGCCCCGGAACCGCCCAGGGGGTGGCCAAGGGCAATGGCGCCGCCATCGGGGTTGACCGTGGCACGCTCGGCACCGGTTTCCCGCAGCCAGGCACCGACCACGCTGGCGAAAGCCTCATTGACCTCGAAGGTGCCGATGTCGCCCAACGAGAGCCCGGCACGCTTGAGGGCCTTTGCCGTTGCCGGTGCGGGTGCCCCCAGCATGGCCACGGGGTCATCGCCCACCACTGTGGCGGTGTGGATGCGCACCAGCGGGGTCAGCCCCAGCTCGCGGGCCTTCTCACTCGTGGTGACGATCATGGCGCTGGAGCCGTCGGAGATTTGCGAGGAGTTTCCAGCCGTCATGAGCCCATTGGCCGAAAAAACCGGGTCAAGGCTGTTGAGCTTTTCCAGGGTGGACCCGCGTCGGATGCCCTCATCACGGGAGAAGATGCCTGCCGCGGTGGCCACGGGGACAACCTCGGCATCGAAATGGCCGGCGTCCTGGGCCGCTGCGGCACGCATGTGGGATTCCAGGGCAAGTTCGTCGAGCCACCCGCGGGAGAGGCCATAACGTTCGGCCAGGATTTCCGCGCCGGTGCCCTGGTTCAGCTCCACTCCGCCGTAGCGGGCCAGCAGCTGTTCGCTGAAGGGGTCCCCCGGGCCGCCGCGCCGGGCCGTGCCCAGCGGGATGCGGCTCATGTTTTCCACCCCGCCCGCCACGACGACGTCGTTCTGTCCGGACATGACGGTCGCCGCGGCAAAGTGGATGGCCTGCTGGCTGGATCCGCACTGCCGCTCAATGGTGGTGCCCGGGACGCTCTCGGGCCATCCGGCGGACAGCACCGAGTTGCGGGCAATGTTGCTGGCCTGCTCGCCGGCCTGGCCAACGCAGCCCCACATCACATCGTCCACCAGGCCGGGGTCAATGCCGGCACGTTCCACGAGTGCATTCAGCACGGCGGCAGACAAGTCCACGGAATGAACCTCCGCGAGTGAGCCCCCGCGCCGGCCGATCGGGCTCCGGACAGCGGCGGCAATTACTGCATCACGCATTGTTGCTCCTTGCTTGGAATAATTCGTTTTCGGGGTGCACCTCAGTGGGCTGCGGCCCTACCGCGGGGCCATGCGGATGGCGCCGTCGATCCGGATGGTTTCACCGTTGAGCATGCCGTTGGAGATGATGTGCTCGGCCAGGCCGGCAAACTCATCGGGCTCGCCCAGGCGGCTCGGGTGCGGGATGCTGGCGGCGAGCGCCTCGACAATGTCGGGGCGGCCGCTCTCGGTCAGCAGCGGGGTGGCGAATGTGCCCGGGGCGATGGTGCACACGCGGATGCCCACCTTGGCCAGGTCGCGTGCGGCCGGCAGTGTCATGCCCACGATCCCGGCCTTGGCCGCGGCGTAGTTGATCTGGCCGATCTGGCCCTCATAGGCGGCGACGCTGGCGGTCAGCACGCACACGCCGCGGTCGCCGTCGAGCAATTCGTTCCTTGCCATCTGCTCGGCGGCGAAACGCAGGATGTTGAAGGTGCCCACCACGTTGAGGTTGATGATGTCGGCGAAGGAGGCAAGCGGCGTCACTGCGCCCTCGCGGTCCAGGATGCGCATGGGCTTGCCGCGGCCGGCACAGTGAACCAGTGCGCGCACCGGTGCGAACGCCGCAGCCTGGGCGAATCCTTCGCGGACCTGCTCTTCGCTTGTCACGTCAACGCCCACAAACTGGACGTTGTCCCCCAGCTCAGCTGCCCGCTCGGCACCCGGGGATCCGGGCAGGTCCATGATGGTGACTCGCGCCCCGGAGGCGGCGAGCCTCCTGGCGGTGGCCAGGCCCAGTCCGGAGGCGCCGCCCGTGACGACAGCGTGGATTCCTTCAATGCGCATGTGTATGTCCTTTGTGCTTGTGGCAGGTCGCGGTGTCAGAGGCCAAGTGACTTGGCGATGACAACCTTCATGACTTCGCTGGTGCCGCCGAAGATGCGGCTGACCCTGGCGTCGGCGTAGAGGCGGGAGATGGGGTACTCCCGCATGTAGCCGTAGCCGCCGTGCATCTGCAGGCACTGGTCAATGATTTTGCCCTGGGCCTCGGTCACGAACAGCTTGACCTTGGCGGCGTCCGCCGGGGAGAGCTTGCCGGCGTCGAGCGCCACGACGGCCTGGTCGATCATGGCCTGCCCGGCGGCCAGGTTGGTGGCGCAGTCGGCCAGCACAAACTTCGTGTTCTGGAAGTGCGAGACGGGCTTGCCGAAGACCTTGCGTTCATTCACGTAGTCAATGGCCAGCTTGTGGGCGGCGGTGGCGGTGGCCTGTGCAGTGATGGCGATGGACAGGCGCTCCTGCGACAGGTTGTGGCCGAGCATGCTGAACGCCGCATCCACCTCGCCCAGCACGTTGGCGGCGGGGACGCGGACGTCCACGAAGGAGAGCTCGGCGGTGTCGGAGGAGCGCAGGCCCAGCTTTTCCAGCTTGCGGCCCTTGGTGAAGCCGGCCATTCCGTCCTCGACGACGAGCAGGGTCAGGCCGTGGCGGCGGTCGTCGCTGTCGGTGCTGGTGCGTGCCACCACAATGACGAGCTGGGCGTTGGTGCCGCCGGTGATGAAGGTCTTGGAGCCGTTGAGGATGAAGTCGTCTCCGTCGCGGACGGCCGTGGTGGCCATGCCGGCCAGGTCGGAGCCGGTGCCGGGTTCGGTCATGGCGATGGAGGCCAGGAGGCTGCCGTCGGCAAATCCGGGGAACCAGCGCTGGCGCTGCTCTTCGTTGCAGTAGTCCAGGAAGTAGGGCAGGACCGTGTTGAGGTGGACCTGCAGCCCACCCAGTGAGCTGGCGGCGTAGCCGATTTCCTCGAAGGCGATCATGTTGAACAGGAAGCTGTCCATGCCGCCGCCGCCGTACTCCTCGGGAATTTGCAGGCCGTTGATGCCAATGTCCGCCGTGCGGCGGTAAACATCCATCGGAACCATTCCCTGGTCTTCCCACTTGTCCATGTTCGGGACCACCTCGCTGTCGAGGAAGTCGCGGACAACCTCCCGGAAAGCCTGGTGGTCTTCGTTGAATATGGTGCGTTCCATGAAATGAATCCTTTTGGTGTCTTGGTGTAAACGTTGGTTTGGCGGTGGCGGACTAAGCCGTCAGGGCTGCGGGGATGCCGACGGCGCCCGCTGCGGCCAGGGTGTTGATGTCTCCGGCGCTGAAGCCCAGCTCGGCCAGGACTTCTTCGGTGTGCTCCCCCAGTGCAGGCGCGCCGCTGGTGCTGCGGGGGCCCGCGCTGGCAAACTGCCACGGGGCACCGACGGTTTCAATCTCCCCGAGCGGCCCGGTGGTCTTGATGAGGATGCCCGTGGCCTTGACGTCCTGGTTCTCGGCCAAGTCGCCGTAATTGCTGATGCGCCCGGCAACCACACCGTTTTCGGTGAGCAGGGCAAGTGCCTCGCTGGTGGTGAACTTGCCGAATTCGAAGCGCAGTTCGTTCAACAGTGCGGCCTTGTTGGC
Source organism: Arthrobacter sp. HY1533 (assembly GCF_027568515.1). Taxonomy (GTDB): domain Bacteria; phylum Actinomycetota; class Actinomycetes; order Actinomycetales; family Micrococcaceae; genus Specibacter. The sequence continues at coordinate 32,094 of NZ_JANKZF010000031.1, forward strand.
CACGCGGGCGGCGTTGGAGGAAAAGCGTTCGTCCTGGACCATGTCCGTGCGGCCGATGAGTGTGCACAGGCGGGCGAAATGAGGTTCCGAGTAGGCCGAGACAATGAACGCGCCGTCGCTGGTGGTCATGACGTCGGCGGCGGGGGCCACCGTCGGCTGGCCGTTGCCAAGCCGGCGGGGTTCCACGCCGGTGGCGAAGTAGGCGCCAAGCATGGGGGCCTGGACGTGCGTGGCGACCTCCAGCAGGGACGTCTCAATGACCTCGCCGCGCCCGGTGCGCAGGCGGTTGATGTAGGCGCCGAGCACGGCGGTGGCTGCCGCATAGGCGGTTGCCGCGTCAATGATCTGGCAACCAACTTTTTGGGGTTCGCCGTCGGGGTCGCCGGTCATGTGCATGATGCCGCTTTCAGCCTGCGCCGTGATGTCCAGTCCCGGACGGAGCCTGGACGGCCCCGTGGCGCCCCACGCGGTGATGCTGGCGTAGACAAGGTGGGGGTGTTCCTCCAGCACGTCGGCGCCGCCGAGCCCGAACGTCTCCATGACGCCGGGCCGGAGGTTTTGGATGACGATGTCGGCGCGCGCCACGAGTTCCTTGGCCACGCGCAGCCCTTCCGGGTTCTTCAGGTCCAGGGCAATGCTGCGCTTGCCGCGGTTGAAGGCGTTTACCATGGCCTGGCCGTGGACGCCGATGGAGCGGGCCGAGTCGCCGGTCCTGGCCTCAACCTTGATGACGTCGGCGCCGAGATCGGCCAACAGCTGGGTTGCGGCCGGGGCGGCAATGAACTGCCCGAAGTCAACAACACGTACGCCGTCCAGCGGCAGGGGAGTCACTGGCGTGCTCATGAGGCCGCCTCCATTTCGTTTTCTGCGTTTTTGTCCGCCCAGGCCCGCAGCTTGAGCAGGTCCTTGTCCGGGCGGATGAAGAAGGTGGCCACCACGGCACCGGCCACCATCATGATGCCCACCATGGCGAAGCCCTTTTCGTAGCCTTCGACGGCGGTGGCGCCGGCGGTGATGGTCCAGCCCAGGAACAGCGGGGAGAGAATGCCGGCCAGGCTGGAGATGGCCACGATGCCACCCATGATGCCGCCGCGCTTCTTGCTGTGGACGAGGTCGCCGAGGGCGGTGAACCCCACGCCGATCGAGGCGGTGTTGAGCGAGAAGGCAAGGATCACCAGGACCATTTGGAAGACTCCCTGCGGAACCACAGTGAAGCCCCACATCGACAGGCCTGCCCCGGCAACCAGCGCGCCGGCTAGGTACCCGCGGGAAACCTGCCGCGAGAAGCCCCGCTTGTAGAGCCAGTTGGAGAAGAATCCTGCCGCAATGGAGAACACCGCTGCGGTGGCGAAGGGGAGGGCAACGAGGCGTCCCACCGCGAGGGTGTCGTAGCCAAGCCCGTCCGCCAGGTACACGGGGAGCCAGGCAACCTTGAGGCTGGTTGACCAGTAGCTGAAGAAGTTCAGTGCCGCGATGCCAATGATGGTGGCTGTGCCCAGCAGCACCCGGTAGGGCACGTTGGCCGGCTCGTCGTCCTTGGCCTTCGCGGCCTTGGCAGCCTTGGCTGCAGCTGCGGCACCGGCACCGCCCTTCCGGTCAACCTTGGAGGACCCCCCAAAGATGAGCCACAGCACGGCCCAGACCAGGCCGGCGGCGGCAATGACGCCAAAAGCCGTGTGCCAGTCCCACTGCACAATGATCCAGGTCAGGATGGGCGCCATGACCAGGGGTCCAAGCGATGAACCTGCCGTGACCACACCCGAGGCCAGGGCCCGCTTCTCGGCGGGGAACAGGGACTGGGCGGAGTGGTTGGCCAGTGCATAGGCCGGACCCACAGCGAATCCCAAGACGACACGGCAGATCAGCAGGGCGCTGAAGCCGATGGTGCCCAGCAGCGGGACCATGGTGGCAACCCAGACAAGCATCAGGATGGCCAGGTACCAGCGGAGGTTGATCCGGCTGGACAGGGCTCCCAGGCTCAGGGCACCGATCGCGAAAAGCCAGTAGAAGCCGCTCTGCACCACACCGTACTGTGCGGCCGTCAAGCCAAGGTCCACCTTGATGTCCGAACCGGCCAGCCCCAGCACTGCCTTGTCCGCATAGTTGATGAACAGGAACAGCGCCAGCAGGATGGTGATGGACCATGCCCTAAACGGCGTCATCTTGCCCTGGGGGCGTGTCCCCGCAGGCTGCTCAACGTCAACCGCTTCGACGGAGCTGAGCACTTCCGGTTGCTTTGTCATGTGGGTCCTTGCTGGTCAAGTGCAACGCTGCACTGCTCTGCATTGTGGATTGTGGGATGGGATGTGAAGCACGTCTCATCTGAATCCATCTAAAGGCACAGCAACCGTTCGCGTCCAATACAAATAGGCGCACACTTTGACCGCAAAAAACTATCGATCCTAGTGGGAGGCGTCACCAGTCCCCCGTAACGGGGGTTACTTTGCCGCGGGCGGGCGCTTCACATTCCCGCCGACGGGCCAGGCTGCCCGATCCGGGTTGTGCGCGGCACGGCACGGTGGTCCCACACATCCAGTGCGGCGGCAGCGCGCTCGATGAGCGGCCGCCCGTCACCTTCCACGGCCTCCACGGCACGCACCCAGTTCTCCAGCGAGGCCTGTGCGGCGGCAAGGAACTCCTGGGAGACGGCGGTGAGCTCACCGGGTCGTTGAATTGCATAGATTTTTGTGGACGGGTGGGGGTCAAGTTCGCGGACCACGCCGCCGCGCTGCCAAAAGTTCACAGCAACGCGCAGCGGAACTATGCCCACCGCGCATCCGGAAAGCACCAGCGGCAAGATGGCCTCTCGTTGGCGGATCTCAACGGCAATGCGTGGTTGCACGCCGTTCTCACGCAGGATCTGCTCAAAATATTCGCGGGTGCCGGTCCCCTTCTGGGCCAATACGAACGATTCATCCCGCAGGGCCGAGATGGGCACGGGATTTGGCCACCTCTCCTCGCTGCCGGGCGGGCAAATCAGCACAAAGGTTTGCTCAACCAGTTCGGTGCTTTCAAGTCCGCCGGCGGCGGGGGCCGAGACAAATCCCAGCTCGCAGGCTCCGGTGCGGACAAGTTCCGCCACGGCGGCCGGGTTGTCGCCTTCCTCGACACGGCAATGGACGCCCGGGTGCCGCGTGAGGAACTGTGCCAGCCAGGTGGAGACGGGGTCGATTGCGAGATCCGACAGTGCGGCGATGTCAATCGCACCTGCCCGCAGGGAAGCAATTTCGGTCACCGCCCGCTCGGCGTTGTCCACTTCCCGCAGAACCGACCTCGCCGGGCCCACAAGCCCCTCCCCGGCCGGCGCCAGGACAATCCCGCGGCCAATCCGGTGGAACAACTCGGTGCCAAGGTCCTTCTCCAGTGCGCGGATGGTCTGGGACAGCGACGACTGGGCAATATTGAGGGCCTCGGCCGCACGGTGGACGCCGCCATGGTCGACTATGGCCAGAAAGTACCGCAGCTGCCTCAGGTTCATGCCTAACATCATGGCATGCAGACGGCTGCCGCCTGCCTACACGGCCGGTTCCAGCTCCGGGCTGCTGCGCTCGGCTTCGCGGGCGGCCCGCAACGCCGCATAGGCGCCGCCGGCATCACGCAGTTGGGCCGGCGTCCCCACCTCGGCCAGTTCGCCGCCGGCAAGCACGGCCAATTGGTCTGCGTCCTCCACAGTGGTGAGCCGGTGGGCGATGGTCAGCGTGGTCCGGCCAACGGCCAGGTGGTCCAGGGCCAGCTGCACGGCTGCCTCGGTGGTGTTGTCCAGGGCCGAAGTGGCCTCATCGAGCACCAGCACGCGGGGATTGCGCAGAATGGTGCGGGCAATGGCCAGGCGTTGCTGCTCGCCGCCGGAGAAGCGGTGCCCGCGGGCGCCCACCATGGTGTCCAGTGCGTCGGGGAGTCCGGCCACAAGGTCTGCGATTTGTGCAGAAGCCAGGGCCTTCCAGAGGGTCGCATCGTCGGCATCGGGGGCGGCCAGCAGCAGGTTTTCGCGGATGGAGGCGTGCGTCAGGTAGCTTTCCTGCGACACGACTCCCACAATTCGGGCAAGCACCTCCGGGGCAATGTCCCGGACGTCGACGTCGTCAATGGTGACCCGACCGGCCGTGACATCGTGCAGTCGCGGCAACAGCGCGCCCAGTGTTGACTTGCCGGAGCCGGTAGGGCCCACCACGGCGGTCGTGGTGCCGGCCGGAAGCGCAAGGTTGATTCCGCGCAGGACTTCGGTGCCGCCGTCGTACGCAAAGTGCACGTTCTCAAAGCGGACCTCGCCCCGGACCGTTGCGGGATCCAATGCCACGGGATGGGCCGGGGCGGTGATGTCCGGGGCCATGTCCAGGTATTCAAAGATGCGGGAGAACAGCGCCATGGCCGTGACCCACTGGACGCCCAGGTTCAGCAGGCCCATGATGGGGCGGAAAATGGTGGATTGCAGCGCCGTGAAGGCGACGATTGTGCCGATGCTCAGCGTGGTTCCGGGCAGGCCGCCGGCAAAGTAGATCACGGCGGGAATGGCGGAGAAGATGATGCTCATGCTGGCCATCCGCCAGCGTCCGGCCAGCTGTGAGCGCAGTTCCAGGCCGATCAGGCGCTCGGAACTGGCGGTGTAGCGGGCGGCGTCGCGGTCCGTGGTGCCGAGCGTTTTGGCCAGTCTCACGCCGGAGATGCTCAAGCCCTCCTCCACGTACGTGTTCATGGTGGCGAGCTCGGCCTGCATGGTTGAGGTGATGTCGCGGCGCAGCAGGGCCACGCGGCGGGAGAACCAGACGGCCGGCGGAATGACGATCAGCGAGAGCAGCGACAGTTGCGGCGAGAGGACAATCATGGCCGCGGCGGTGGCGACGGCGGTGGTCACGTTCGAGGCAATGCCGGTGGCCGTGGACGTGATGACCGACTGCATGCCGGAGATGTCGTTGTTCAGGCGCGACTGCACCTCGCCGCTGCGGGTCCGGGTGAAGAACGCGAGCGACTGTTTTTGCAGGTGCGTGAACAGCCGGGTGCGCAGCGTGTGCATGATTTTCTGGCCCATGCCGGTGGTCATCCAGGTCTGGATCACGCCGATGAAGGCGGTTGCGGCCGCCACGGCAATCATGGCGCCGGCCAGCAGGGCCAGCAGCCGCAGGTCCTTGTGCGGCAGCGCGTTGTCAATGATGCCGCGGATCAGGAAGGGCTGCGCGAGCCCCACAATGCTGGAAACACTGATGAGAAGCACGACGACGGCGATGGTCGCCTTGTGGGGTGCGAACAGGGCCGCGATGCGTTTCAGGCCCACGGGGTGCAGCTTGAGCTGCTTTTTGTCGGCCGGGTTGATGCGGCCGGGGCCGCGGTTGTTGAAGTTTGCGGGGCCGGTGTCGTCACGGCTGCTGGGTTTTTGTGTGCGGATGCTCTCCGTCATGGGTACACCTCCAAGGGGTGTGCTGGGTGCGGGACTCGCATCAACTAATACAGAGGTTACCTCACTATGTGGTTGCAGGTCAAATTGCTATGCTTGGTGCATGGCCCCGCACAATGAACCTGCCGACCTCGGCGAGCTTTTCCACGCAGCCTTCCGCGGGCTGCGCCGCACCTGGTCCGAACAGCTGTCGCCCTGGGGGCTGACCCCGCACCAGTGGCGTGGGCTGCTGATGGTGATGCGCCGCCGGCCGGATTCCCCGCGGGCTGGCGCCGGGGCTGCTGCGGGCCCGGACTGTGGCGACGGCGATGTGCGGCTCAAGGACTTGGCGGAGCGGCTGCGCATCGCACCCCGCTCGGCCACCGAGGTGGTGGACCAGCTGGAGGCCAAGGGGCTGGTGCGCCGCGAGGCCGACCCCAGTGACCGCCGGGCAACACTGATCGTGGCCACGGATGCAGGGCAGCAACTCTTTGCCGATGTCCAACAGGAGCGTCGCGGCAAGTCCAATGAGTACTTTGCCCGCCTGAACGCCGAGGACCGCGCGGAGCTGGCAAGGATCCTGGGCCAGCTCCACGACTGACACCAGCCCC
>NZ_JANKZF010000032.1 GCF_027568515.1 Arthrobacter sp. HY1533
ACCTGGCTTTCGCTTTTGTGCGAAAGCCAGGTGCCCGGCGTCGTTCGTGTGCGAAGAAAGGCCCTAGCTGCGGCCGTCCAGGATCATGTTGGTGATGCGGCAGGTGGACAGGCGGCGGCCCTGCTCGTCCGTCATGACCACCTCGTGGCTGGCCAGGGTGCGGCCCAGGTGGATGGGGGTCGCGGTTCCGGTGACGATTCCGGAAGCGGCGCCGCGGTGGTGTGTGGCATTGATCTCAATGCCCACCACGCTGCGGCCCTGTCCGGCATGGAAGGCGGCGGCAAAGGAGCCAAGGGTCTCGGCCAGCACCACGTGCGCGCCGCCGTGCAGCAGGCCCGCCACCTGCGTGTTTCCCTCCACTGGCATGGTGGCCACCATGGATTCCGTGGACATGTGGGTGAACACGATGCCCATCTTCTCCACGAGGGTGCCCACGCCATGGTGGCCCAGCATGGCGTGGTACTCGGCGGGGACCCCCGCGGCAAGGAGTTCGGCGGATCGGGGATGCAGTGTGAAATTATCGCTCATGGTGACTAGGCTGGCACCTGTGAGTGAATCTGCCAAGACGGCCGCCCAGACCCCTGTTGCAACCACCCCCGGATCCGGCGTCCCGGACGGTGAAACACCCCGCCTGCTGGTCATTGACGGCCACTCCATGGCATTCCGCGCCTTCTACGCGCTCCCGCCGGAGAACTTCGCCACCGATTCAGGCCAGCACACCAACGCCGTCCACGGCTTCACCTCCATGCTGCTGACCATGATCCGCCAGCAAAAGCCCACCCACGTGGTGGTGGCCTTCGACCTGGACACGCCCACATTCCGCTCCCTGGAATACACGGAGTACAAGGGCGGGCGCAACAAGACGCCGGAGGAGTTCTACGGCCAGATCGACCTCATCATCAAGGTCATGGAAGCCATGCGCATCCCCACGATTTCCGTGGACGGCTTCGAGGCCGACGACATCATCGCCACCCTGTCCGTCCAGGGTGAGACCGCGGGCTGGGACGTGCTGGTGGTCTCCGGCGACCGCGACGCCTTCCAGCTCATCACCGACAAGGTCCTGGTGCTGTACCCCAAGAAGGGCATCTCCGACATTCCGCCCATGGACGCGGCAGCCGTGGAGGCCAAGTACTTTGTGCCGCCGAACCGCTACTCCGACCTGGCAGCACTCGTGGGCGAAACGGCCGACAACCTTCCCGGCGTCCCCGGCGTCGGCCCCAAGACGGCCGCCAAGTGGATCAACCAGTACGGCGGGCTCGAGGGCATCCTGGAGAACCTGGACTCGATCGGCGGCAAGGTCGGGGAGTCGCTGCGCGCCCACGTGGAGGACGTCAAGCGCAACCGCCACCTGAACCACCTGCTGCGCGACATGGAACTGCCCGTTGCCCTGGAGGACACTGTGCTGCAGGCCCCGGACCGCGAAGCCGTCGAGGAGCTCTTCGACGCGCTGCAGTTCAACACCCTGCGCAAGCGCCTCTTCGACCTGTTCGGCGAGGAGGAAGTTGTTGACACCGGTGAGGGCCACGAGGTGCCCGCCCACGAAGTTGCCGCCGACGCCGCCACGCTGGAAAAGTGGCTGGCCGCAGGTTCGGATGCCCTGGTGGCCGTTGACGTGCTGAGCGAAAAGGCAGGCCTGGGCCACGAAGCCGTGGCTGTTGCGCTGGTCCGCAAGGATTCCGCCGTCGTGGTTGACCTGGCCACGGCAGATGCCGAGCTGGAATCCGCACTGGCCGGCTGGCTCGTCTCCGACGCCCCCAAGGTGGTCCACGAATACAAGGAGGCGCTCAAGGCCCTGACCGTGCGCGGCCTGTCGCTGGGCGGCGTGGTTGACGACACCTCACTCTCCGCCTACCTCATCCAGCCGGACCGCCGCAGCTACGAGCTCGCCGAACTGAGCCAGGTGCACCTGAAGGTGTCCTTCGACGCCGGCAAGGAATCCGGCTCCGGCCAGCTTGACCTCGGCCTGGAGGGCGACGCGAAGTTCGACGACGCCGTGCAGCGCGGCTATGTGGCACTGCTGCTGAGCGAGCACCTGGCCCCCATGCTGGAGGAACGCGGCGCAGGGGAGCTGCTGCACAAGATGGAACTGCCGCTGGCCAATGTTTTGGCCACCATGGAACTGACAGGCATTGACATCTCCCAGGAGCGCCTGGCCACGCTTCTGGAAGACTTCACAGCAGCCATGAATGCGGCTCAGGAAGCCGCCTACGCAGCCATCGGGCACCAGGTCAACCTTGGCTCACCCAAGCAGCTGCAGGAGGTCCTGTTCGAGGAACTGGGCCTGCCCAAGACCAAGAAGATCAAGACCGGCTACACCACCGACGCCGCATCGCTGAAGGCCCTGCTGGAAAAGACCGGGCACGAATTCCTGGCCCAGCTCATGGCCCACCGCGAGGCGTCCAAGCTCAAGCAGATGGTGGAGACCCTGAAGAAGTCGGTGGACTCCGACGGCCGCATCCACACCACTTACGCCCAGAACGTGGCCGCCACCGGGCGCCTGTCCTCCAACAACCCGAACCTGCAGAACATCCCGATCCGCTCCGAGGAAGGCCGCCGCGTCCGCGACATCTTCGTGGTCAGCGAAGGCTACGAATGCCTGCTGGCGGCCGACTACTCGCAAATTGAAATGCGCATCATGGCGCACCTTTCCGGCGACGCCGGGCTCATCCAGGCCTACGCCGAGGGTGAGGACCTGCACCGCTACGTGGGCTCGCACGTGTTCGGCGTGGCACCTGAGGAAGTCACCTCGGCCATGCGCTCCAAGGTCAAGGCCATGTCCTACGGCCTGGCCTACGGGCTGACCAGCTTTGGCCTGTCCAAGCAGCTGGAAATCTCCGTTGACGAGGCCCGCACCCTGGTCAAGGACTACTTCCACCGCTTCGGCGGGGTCCGCGACTACCTGCGCGGCGTCGTCGAACAGGCCCGCATTGACGGCTACACCTCCACCATCGAGGGCCGCCGCCGCTACCTGCCGGACCTCTCCAGCACCGACCGGCAGCTGCGCGAGCTGGCCGAGCGGGTGGCCCTGAACTCGCCCATCCAGGGTTCCGCGGCCGACATCATCAAGAACGCCATGCTGGGCGTGGCCGCCGAACTGCGGCGCCAGGAACTGAAGTCCCGCATGCTGCTGCAGGTCCATGATGAATTGATCCTCGAGGTTGCCCCGGGCGAGCTGGAGGCGGTCAAGACACTCGTGATCGAACAAATGGGCGCCGCGGCTGAGCTCAAGGTTCCCCTGGAAGTCCAGGTGGGCGTGGGCTCAAGCTGGAACGACGCCGGACACTGAGGGACAAGGACACCATGACCTACGAACGCAGCACACCTGCGCCCGCCTTCCCCTATGAGCTGCGGACCTTCCCCGTGGAGGCCGTGGACGGGAAGGTGCCGGAGCAGATCCTGGCGTGGACCCAGGCCGTGTCCCTGGGCTTCTACGGCAATGCCACGAGTCCCGAGGATGCGCTGAAGTACGTGCAGCACGAGGTGGTGGACCACCGCATGGCCATGGGTGCCTACATCGCCGGCGGGCAGACACCCGCCGGCGCCTGGGGGCCCGAATACCCCGTGGCCACCTACGCGTACCACCGCAAGGACCTGAACGTGGGCGGCGGCACGCTGATGCCGGTCCACCAGATCACGGCCGTCACGGTGCGCCCCAGCCACCGCCGCCGCGGCATCCTTCGCGCCATGATCACCGCCGACCTGGACCGGGCCAAGGCCGAGGGGCTTGCCATTGCTGCCCTGACTGCGTCGGAAGCCACCATCTACGGCCGCTTTGGCTTTGGTGTTGCCACGCACGCGTGCGAAATTGAGCTGGACACCCGCAACGGCATTGCCTTCCACAACCCTTCCGCGGCTGCCACGGGCGTTGTGGAAGTTGCGGACGCCACAGTGGTCAGGGACCTGCACAACGGGTTGTTTGCCCGCGTGCACAACGCCAGCTACGGCTCCATTGGCCGGCACGACATGTACCGCCTGGTGGCCTCGGGACAGGGAAACTACGGCGCCATGGAACCGGCGCCCAACGTTCGGGCGGCCCTGCACTACGACGAGTCGGGGGAGGTGGACGGCTACGTCACCTACAAGCCGGCCGCGCCCGCCGTGGAGATCATTGACCTGCTCGCCGCCACGGACAGCGCCTACCTGGCCCTGTGGAGCTACTTGGGCTCGCTGGACCTCATCCAAAGCGTGAAATGGAAAATGGCGCCCGTTGCCGACCCGCTCGAGTGGGCCGTGGCCGCCAAGCGCGGCTACAAGCGCACGGACTCCGAGGACCACCTGTGGCTGCGCATCCTCGACGTCCCGGCCGCGCTCTCCGCACGCGAATACCTTGCCGACGGGTCGGTGGTCATCTCGGTCAAGGATGCGCTGGGCCACGCCGACGGCGTCTTCCGCCTCACGGTGGAGGGCGGCACGGGATCCGTGGAACGCTGCGACGATTCCGTGGCGGCGGAGCTGGCCATGGGCGTCAGTGAACTGTCCAGCCTGTACCTGGGCGGAGTCACGGCCCGCACACTCCATGCCGCAGGCCGAGTCACAGAAGAGGCGCCGGGTGCGGTTGCCCGTTTTGACCGGCTGTTCACGCCGCCTGCCGTGCCGCACAGCATGACGAACTTCTAGCCCAGGCGCCGCACAACCGCACCATCTCCGCAGAACCGCACCTTTCCCGCTTGACCGTTGGCAGCTGACCGCCGATGAGCGCGAAAGGTGCGGTTTTGCGTTTCGGCGGTGATTCCTCCACAGCGTGTTTTCTCCCGCGCCTTGTCCCCAGATGCCTCGGCCCCGCCGTTGCAGGACCCCGCGCGGGGGCATCATGAAGCATGGAAACGAGCAAGCTGGCGGCCATGGAGGCCGGAAGGTGGCCTGCGGGCAATGTCGACGGCGTTGCCACGACCACCATGTTGGCCGCGGCAGGAATCACGGGCAAGGCACTGACTGCGGCGCTCGAGGTGCGCCTGGTCATGCGGCTCCACAAGGGCGCCTATGTCCAGAGTGCGGTGTGGAAGGTGTTGAAACCGTGGGAACGCGAATCAGCTGTGCTGACGGCCCATGTGCTTGCCTCACACAGCCAGGGCGTCTATTCGCATTCGAGCGCGGCACGCCTGCTGGGCCTGGCCACGTGGGCTTGCGGTTCCACCATCCACCTCACGCACGGCTTCGCACCGGGCGTGTCGGGGCGGGGCCGCCACGTGAAGGTGCACCAGCAAAGCTACACCGCGGACCAGGTCACCATGGTGCGGCGGGGCCCCTTGCGGGTTCCTGTGACCAGCCTCGCGCAGACTGTCCTGGACTGTGGCCGGCTCTTCACCCTGGAGCAGTCCGTCGTGGTGGGTGACAGCGCGCTCCGCAAGGGTGTTGATCCGGAGGTGCTCCGCGGCCAACTGGAGTGCAGCGGCATCAAGCGCGGCACCGCCCGCGCCAGAACCATGCTGGAGCACCTGGATCCACGCAGCGAGTCTGCCGGGGAGTCGCGAACGCGGGTATTCCTGGTGGCCTCACGGCTGCCCATGCCCGAACCCCAGGTGGAGATCCAGACCCGGCATGGCCTGCACCGGGTGGACTTTGCATGGCGCGAGTTCCGGCTGGTCCTGGAATTTGACGGCTGGGGCAAGTACTTCAACTATCGGCCCACCGCGGAAGCCGTGGCGCAGGAGCGGCAGCGGGAGAAGGACCTCATGGAGCTGGGCTGGAGGTTTATCCGGATCGGCTGGCAGGACCTCAACGAACCTGTGGCGCTGGAGGCAAGAATCCGGGGCGCACTGGCCGCCGCCGGTGCCCGGTTGCCGATGCGCAGGACCGCCGTTTTCGCCTAGTTCGCCACAACCGCACCTTTCCCGCTTGACCGTTGGCAGCTGACCGCCGATGAGCGGGAAAGGTGCGGTCATGCCGGGAAGGTGCGGGTAGGGGCCCAGGCGCCGCGGCAGCCCAGCCACAAGGTTGCGGCGGCCGCGGAGGCGTTGACCAGCAGCAGCGAGACCAGCACCAGAAGTTGGATCAGGCCGGCGTCGAGTGGTGCGGCGCCGCCCAGGATCATGCCCACAAACGCCCCCGGCAAGGTCACCAGCCCGGCCGTCCGGGCCTGGTCAATGGAGGGCAGCACGGCCTCGCCGGCCACGTCCCTGCCCACGAGCAGCCTGGCCGCCGGCCACTCGAAGCCGAGCGCCACGGCAGCCTCAACCTCCCCGTTCCGCAGGGCCAGCTCATCCCGGACACGGCGCCCGGCCAGGGTGACGGTGGCCATTGCGCCGCCAATCTGTTGGCCCAGCACGGCAATGATGGCCAAAGCGCTGAACGGGACCACGCCAAAGGCAAACATGAGGCCCGCCACGGGAATGACGCCGGCGGCCAGGGGCAGGGCGGCCATCCACCAGCGCCCGTCCGGGGCAACCCTGTGGCCGGACGTCCATACGCCCACCATAAACATGAGCGTGACGAAGGCGAACGCCCAGGCTCCCTTGTCCGACAGCCAGGCGATGGCCAGTGCGACGGCGGCCAGCTGCACCAGTGCGCGGGCGCCGGCCAGCAGCATCTGGACCGGAGGGCGGCCAAGGGCTGTGTGCCAGACCACGGCGGCAAGAGCCAGCAGCACGGCCAGCAGAATCCATGCATTTGGGCCCAGGGCCAGGAGCGTTGAACCATCCACAGGGGCCATTATGGCAAGTCTCCGGGGCGGGAACGCGTTGAGCCCGTGCGCCGCGGATGGATTTTTGCGCTGCCACGTCCTAGCAACTAGACTAAATGGGCATGTAATGCGTGAAATGGGCTGCCCGCAAGGGCCCTGTGCCACGGGTCACGTGCACCAGCAATCCGCAGGAACCCCTGCAACCATAATAATTCCGGACCTGGCCCGGCAAGGCGGCGACCTTTCGCGGCCCTGCCCAGGAACGGCAAAACCAACTATCCACATCGGAGCCCCTACTACATGACCATCACGACCCCCGAGAAGACGAGTACCCCTGTTGTTGCAATCAACGACATCGGTACTGCTGAAGAATTCCTCGCCGCAGTGGACGCAACCATCAAGTACTTCAACGACGGCGACCTCGTCGAAGGTGTAGTTGTCAAGGTTGACCGCGACGAAGTTCTGCTCGACATCGGTTACAAGACCGAAGGTGTCATCCCCTCCCGTGAGCTTTCCATCAAGCACGACGTTGATCCCGGTGACGTTGTCGCCGTTGGCGATCAGGTCGAAGCCCTGGTCCTCACGAAGGAAGACAAAGAAGGCCGCCTGATCCTCTCCAAGAAGCGCGCACAGTACGAGCGCGCCTGGGGCGACATCGAGAAGGTCAAGGAAGAAGACGGCGTCGTTACCGGTACCGTCATCGAAGTGGTCAAGGGTGGTCTTATCCTCGACATCGGCCTGCGCGGCTTCCTGCCCGCATCGCTGGTCGAGATGCGCCGTGTGCGCGACCTGGCTCCCTACATCGGCCAGCAGATCGAAGCCAAGATCATCGAGCTGGACAAGAACCGCAACAACGTTGTTCTGTCCCGCCGTGCCTGGCTCGAGCAGACCCAGTCCGAGGTTCGCTCCACGTTCCTCAACAAGCTGGAAAAGGGCCAGGTTCGTCCCGGCGTTGTTTCCTCCATCGTCAACTTCGGTGCATTCGTGGACCTTGGCGGCGTAGACGGCCTGGTTCACGTTTCCGAGCTGTCCTGGAAGCACATCGACCACCCGTCCGAGGTTGTCGAAGTTGGCCAGGAAGTCACCGTCGAGGTTCTCGAAGTGGATCTGGACCGCGAGCGTGTATCGCTCTCGCTCAAGGCTACGCAGGAAGACCCGTGGCAGACCTTCGCCCGCACGCACGCGCTGGGCCAGGTTGTCCCCGGTAAGGTCACCAAGCTGGTTCCCTTCGGTGCGTTCGTTCGCGTTGAAGACGGCATCGAAGGCCTCGTCCACATCTCCGAGCTGGCTGTCCGCCACGTTGAGCTGGCCGAGCAGGTTGTCTCCGTTGGCGACGAGCTGTTCGTCAAGGTCATCGACATCGACCTGGAACGCCGCCGCATCTCGCTGTCCCTCAAGCAGGCCAACGAGGGTGTCGACGTCGACTCCACCGAGTTCGATCCCGCACTCTACGGCATGGTTGCCGAGTACGACGAAGAGGGCAACTACAAGTACCCCGAGGGCTTCGACCCCGAGTCGAACGAATGGCTCGAGGGCTACGAGAACCAGCGCGCCGTCTGGGAGCAGCAGTACGCTGACGCCCAGGCTCGCTGGGAAGCCCACAAGAAGCAGGTTGCCGAGCACGCCGCAGAAGATGCAGCTGCCGACAACGCCGGTGAAGGTGGCGAGTCCGCAGGGACCTCCTACTCCTCCGAGCCTGCTGCAACCGACGCTGGTGCCGGCACCTTGGCTTCTGACGAAGCCCTCGCCGCACTGCGCGAAAAGCTGACCGGAAACTAATTTCCGCCTCCGGCCCCTGGGCTGGCAGCATTGAACGGGTCCTCCACCTTCGGGTGGGGGACCCGTTCCCTTTTAATTGCCGGCCCGGCGGCATCAGCCCAACGGCGTGTCCACCCAGTCTGTGCCGACGGCGGTGAGTGTGCAGCGCCCGGCTGTCAGGGACGCAAGCCGTTCCACGGCGGCCGCGATGGCTGTGTCGTCGTCGGCCAGGGCCAGGCCCACCTGGGCGTGCTCGGCGTCGTAACTGTTGCCCGTCATGGTGTAGCCGGCGCTGCGGAGCTCGTTTTCCAGCCGCCCCGCGTCGGCGTGCGGCACGGACACCGTGAACAGGCCCAGGCGTTCGCGGCGCACCAGCGGCGCCAGCTCAAGGGCAGTGCTGACGGACTCCGAGTAGGCCCGGACCAGGCCGCCGGCCCCCAGCAGGATCCCGCCAAAGTAGCGCACGACGACGGCGCACACGTCGCTGAGGTCGGCGGCGGCTGCCGCCGTGGAGGCTTCGGGACGGGTCTCGCGCTTGAGCAGCGCCTCCAGCATGGGGATGCCCGCGGTGCCGGACGGTTCGCCGTCGTCGTTGGAGCGCTGCACGGACCGGCCGGGGCCGATGACGAAAGCCGAGCAGTGGTGCCTGGCGTCGTAGAATTCCCGCCTGAGCTCCGCCACGAGTTCCCGGGCGGGGGCTTCGTCGTCGACGCGGCGCAACACAGTGATGAATCGGGAACGCTTGATGGTGATTTCGTGGCGGAAATCTTTGCCCGGGGCGAGCGTCGTGTACGTGGTGGGGCCGGGGGCCGCCCGCAGGGGCTCGGCGCCGGATTGGGCTTTCTGGCTCACCAATTCAGTCTAGTGTGGACACATGCTTTCCTTGGGACTGACCGGCGGCATCGCTGCCGGCAAATCACTGCTCACCAACCGCTTCCGGGAGCTCGGCGCCGTCGTGGTCGACGCCGACCTGCTGGCCAGGGAAGCCGTTGCCCCCGGCTCGCCCGGCCTGGCCGCCGTTGCTGACCGCTTTGGTGCAGGCATCCTGCTGCCGGACGGTTCCCTGGACCGCCCCAAGCTGGGCGCCATCGTGTTTTCCGACCCGGCAGCCAGGGAATCCCTGAACGCCATTGTCCACCCGCTGGTCCGCAGCGCCGCGGCAGCCCTCAAGGACGGCGCCCGGCCCGGCGACGTGGTGGTCCAGGACATCCCGCTGCTCGTGGAGACAGGCCAGGGAGCCGACTTCCACCTGGTGGTGGTGGTCCAGGCGCCGCTGGAGGAGCGTGTGGCGCGCATGGTGCGCGACCGCGGCATGTCGCGGGACGACGCACTGGCGCGCATGGCTGCACAGGCCTCGGACGAGGACCGGGCTGCCGCAGCCGACGTGGTCATCGTGAATGACGGCACGCCGGAACAGGCAGTGGCGGCCCTTGATGAACTGTGGCACGTCCGGCTGCTGCCCTTTGCCGCGAACCTTGCCGCCGGGGTTCCGGCAAGAGGGACCGCGTTGGCAGTCACCGTTGCAGAAAGCGGTACGGGTGCCGCCGCACGGCTGCTTGCCCGGATCGATCGGGCCTTGGGGGAGACGGGCTCCGTTGTGCAAATTCACG
Source organism: Arthrobacter sp. HY1533 (assembly GCF_027568515.1). Taxonomy (GTDB): domain Bacteria; phylum Actinomycetota; class Actinomycetes; order Actinomycetales; family Micrococcaceae; genus Specibacter. The sequence continues at coordinate 9,988 of NZ_JANKZF010000032.1, forward strand.
ATGGCGGGCATCCGACAGATGCTTTTCCGGCTCAAAGTCTGGCGTTTCAAGTGGTTCTCGCTCCGGACGCGGTGCCTGGAGTGTTGGCGGAGTTGTTGGCCGCTGTTGGCTTCTTCCCCAAATTACCCGTTGCCGGTGGTGTCACCCGGTTCGAATCTGCTGATCCAGGGCTGCCCGCGGTCCTGGACATTGCCGCACTGACGGGACATTAAGGCAAAGGAGGTGGCAGGCAGCAGTCTAGCCACTGTAGGTGTTGATGGTTTCAAGAGTTGACCCGAGCCACACTGCGAAAAGAACGAAAGCAAGGATGCTCAGGACGGTGAAGATCCAGCCAAGGATGATTCCAACCTTTGCGGGTGTGTTTTTCACGAAACCGGCTGCATCGGACCGCTTCTTGGCCACGATCGAGAGAATGAGTCCGAGCAGGGGAACAATAAGACACAATGCCAAACCAACCACGCCCAGGGTTTTCCCCGGGTAGGGGGCGTAGTAAGGATTTGAATACGCGGGTTGGCCATACGACGGGCTCTGCAGAGGCTGCTGGACGTACGGTTGCTGGAGCTGCCCGGACTGCTGCCCATAAGGCGGAGCCGGCTGGTTGAACTGCGGAGGCTGTTGCCCGTACGGGTTTTCAGCACTGTTTTGACTCACGATGTACTCCTGACATGCGAGACCAACTCTTGAAGAACTCACAATGAAGAAGCGAAAAAGCTTCGACGTTCAGCAGGCGTCTGCACCTGTTTGGCCTCGCCTCCTCGGCAAGGGCGAAAGCCTTGCCGACGCCCGCACATAAATGCAGGTCTCAATTCTGGAACACACAAGCATCATACGCCGGAGAGGATGAATCCAGGCAGCCTTCCGGCGGGGGTCTTAAACACAGGAGGGGCCCGCACCCATGGTGCGGGCCCCTCCTGTGCAGCAACTAGTTGCTGTTTGTAGATCAGGAGTTCTCGGTGGCGCCCACAACCACAGACTCGGTGCCAGGAGTCTGGCATGCCTGGATGATCTGGCTAATGGTGTCGATGCCCTCGGAGGCGCTGTTGAGGAACACAATCAGGACAATGGCGCCAATGATGGCACCAATGACGGACAAAGCACCGATGATGACGGCAACAAGGGCCAAGGTGTTCTTGAAGCCGGCAGCCTTGGACTTGTTCATGGCCACGATACCCAGGATCAGACCCACCAGGCCGAAGCCCACGAACGGCAGGATGATGGCAACAATGGACAAGGTCTTGCCCGGGTCCACCGGCGGGGCACCGTAGGGGCTGGGCTGCTGGCCGTAGGGTGACGCCGGCTGCTGGCCGAACGAGGCAGGCGGCTGCTGCCCGTAGGCGGGTGCCTGGACCGGCTGGGTGTACGGCTCCGGGGTGGGAACCGGCTGCGGCTGGCCGTAGGGGTTCTCGGGGTTCTGGGACATGGTTTCCTCTCGAAACGGCGGATGTGATGATCTCCGGGCTCCATTTTGACATGGAATGGAGTAAATACGCCGTAGATTGCATGGGGAGTTCCACCCATCCTGTCAGCGAACAAGTGCCCTTGGCATCCGCAACGGGGGTAGCGTTAACCGCATGAGTCTTGCGCAGGAAATCAACCGGGTTGTGGCGCCCTTCGAAGTCATCAGTGAATTCCAGCCCGCCGGCGACCAGCCCGCGGCTATCAAGGAGCTGACCGAACGCATCAACAACGGTGAAAAGGACGTGGTCCTGCTGGGTGCCACGGGCACAGGCAAGTCGGCCACCACGGCCTGGCTCATTGAGCAGGTGCAGCGCCCCACACTGGTCCTGGTGCAAAACAAGACGCTCGCCGCCCAGCTGGCCAACGAGTTCCGCGAACTGCTCCCCAACAACGCCGTCGAATACTTTGTGTCGTACTACGACTACTACCAGCCGGAAGCGTACGTGCCGCAGTCGGACACGTTCATTGAAAAGGACTCCTCGGTCAATGAGGAGGTCGAGCGGCTGCGCCACTCCGCCACGAACGCGCTGTTGACCCGGCGCGACGTCATTGTGGTGGCCACCGTGTCCTGCATTTACGGCTTGGGTACGCCGGAGGAGTATGTGGCCGGTATGGTCACCCTGACGCGCGGGGAGCAGATGAACCGCGACGACCTGCTGCGCAAGTTTGTCAGCATGCAGTACACCCGCAACGACATTGACTTCCACCGCGGCACCTTTCGCGTGCGCGGCGACACCGTGGAAATCATCCCCATGTACGAGGAACAGGCCATCCGGGTGGAGTTCTTTGGCGACGAGATTGAGAACATCTACACCCTGCACCCGCTGACGGGGGAGATCATCCGGGAAGAGAACGAAATGTACGTCTTCCCGGCCTCGCACTACGTTGCTGGCCCCGACCGCATGGCCAGGGCCGTCAAGCAGATTGAGGAGGAGCTGGCCAGCCGCACCAAGGAGCTGGAAAGCCAGAACAAGCTGCTCGAGGCCCAGCGCCTGCGCATGCGCACCACCTATGACCTGGAAATGATGGAGCAGATGGGTTTCTGCAACGGCATTGAGAACTACTCGCGCCACATTGACGGGCGGGAGCAGGGCAGCGCCCCGCATTGCCTCATCGACTACTTCCCCGACGATTTCCTCCTGGTCATTGACGAGTCCCACGTGACGGTGCCGCAAATCGGCGCCATGTACGAGGGTGACTCATCCCGCAAGCGCACCCTGGTGGACCACGGCTTCCGCCTGCCCTCGGCCATGGACAACAGGCCGCTGAAGTGGGACGAGTTCCTGGAACGCATTGGCCAGACCGTGTACCTGTCCGCGACGCCGGGCAAGTACGAGCTTGGTGTCTCCGACGGCTACGTGCAGCAGATCATCCGGCCCACGGGCCTGATCGACCCGGAAATCGTGGTCAAGCCCTCGCAGGACCAGATCAACGATCTCCTGGGCGAGATCCGGACCCGCACGGCGAAGAACGAGCGCGTCCTGGTCACCACGCTGACCAAGCGCATGGCCGAGGACCTGACCGACTACCTGCTGGGCAACGGCGTCAAGGTCCAGTACCTGCACTCGGACGTGGACACCCTGCGCCGGGTGGAACTGCTCCGCGAGCTGCGCATGGGCGTGTTTGACGTCCTGGTGGGCATCAACCTGCTCCGTGAAGGCCTGGATCTCCCCGAGGTGTCCCTGGTCAGCATCCTGGACGCCGACAAGGAAGGCTTCCTGCGCTCCTCGACCTCACTGATTCAGACCATTGGCCGTGCCGCCCGAAACGTCTCCGGCGAGGTGCACATGTACGCCGACCGGATCACGGCGTCCATGCAGTTCGCCATTGACGAGACCAACCGGCGCAGGGAAATCCAGGTCAGCTACAACACTGCTCACGGCATTGACCCGCAGCCGCTGCGCAAGAAGATCGCCGACATCACCGACCAGTTGGCCCGCGAGGATGCCGACACTGCCGCCCTGCTCGAGGAGGCGCGGCTCAGGCGCGAGTCCACCGGCAAGACCGGCAAGAAGAAGGGTGCCGGTGCGCCGGAGTCCCGCCCGGCCAAGGAACTCGTGGCCCTCATCGAGGAGCTCACGGCCCAAATGCACGGCGCCGCCGCTGACCTGCACTTCGAGTTGGCCGCCAGGCTGCGCGACGAGGTGGGGGACCTGAAGAAGGAACTGCGCCAAATGCGCGAAGCAGGCCACGGATAGCACCCCGGCGCGCCGCGCCCGGATACCGGCGGCCACGGGTGCGGGTGGCAAGCTTGGAGCCATGACTTCATTCCCCACAGCAACATCAAACAGCACGACGGGCGGCCGCCTCATCTACGGCTGCATGGGCCTGGGCGGCAGCTGGGACGACGCCCCCTACGGTGCGGCCGAGGTGGACCAGGCCGCCGCGGCGATCGACGCGGCACGCCAGGCCGGCATCGAGCTCTTTGACCATGCCGACATCTACCGCAAGGGCAAGTCTGAACAAGTCTTTGGCGACGTCCTCGCCGATGCACCCGGGCTGCGCGAGCAGCTCCTGATCCAGACGAAATGCGGCATCCGGCAGGCCGGCGACGGCCTCCCCGGCCGCTACGACTTCAGCGCCGGCCACATAATGGCCAGCGTCAACGGCAGCCTGCAGCGGCTGCGCACAGACTACGTTGACGTGCTGCTGCTGCACCGCCCCGACCCGCTCATGGACCTGGCCGAGCTTGCCGGTGCCGTGGGCCGCCTCCTTGATGAAGGAAAAATCCGTGCCCTGGGCGTGTCCAACATGTCAGCCGCCCAGATCTCGCAGCTGCAGGACCGCCTGGAGACGCCCATCGTGGCCAACCAGCTGGAAATGAGCCTGGGCAAGCGGGCCTGGGTCGAGAGCGCCGTGCTCGTCAACCGGGACGAGGACTTCGCCGCCGGTTTCCCGCACGGCACCCTGGAACATGCATCCAGCCACGGCATCGAGCTGCAGGCCTACGGCGCGCTGGCCCAGGGCCGCTACAGCGGCATGCCCGCGCAGACCGCGGCGGACGTCGCCACGGCCGACCTGGTCCAGGCACTCGCGCAGGGATGGAACACCACCGCCGAAGCCGTGGTGCTGGGCTGGCTCATGCGGCACCCCGCGCGCATCTCGCCGGTCATCGGCAGCAGCAACCCGGACCGGATTGCCGCCTGTGCCGACGCCCCGCGCATTGCCGCGGAGATGTCGCGCGAGGCCTGGTATGCGTTGTGGACCGAGGCCCGCGGCGCCGCCATGCCGTAGCGGAGGCTACCCGCGGACCATGCGCAGCAGCTGGGCGAAGATGCCTTCGCCGTCGTCGGCAATGCCGTCGTGGTGGAAATCTGCGCTCTCCCACACCTGGAGGTTCTTCACGGCACCGGCCGTGGCGAGGGAGATGCCCCGGTCCACGAAGATGTCGTCCGTGTAGACGGCTGCGGCCACGGGAACAGTGTTGCGGCCCAGCTGCTCCACGTCGTAGAGCGGGCCCCAGCCCTCCGTGCGTGCGGCAACCACATCCGCCAGTTCGCGCAGCGGCACCAGCGCCGGGTCCTGCTCGAAGTACCACGGGTACACGGCCTCGCCGGTGAGCAGCGGCACGGCCGCGTCCGGGAAGAAGTCAGGGTTCTCGGCCAGGACGCGGGCCGCGGCCCAGTCGCTGGCCTCGCCCTGCACGTAGATGGATTCGTGCATGAGCGCGTACAGCGGGTTCGTGGCGCGGCCAACGTACGCCGAAACGCCGGCCAGGAACGAGTCCGAAAGCCGGGCGCCGTCGGGCGTGTCAACGAAGGCGTCCTCGAACAGGAAGTGCAGGGCGTCAAAGCGGGTGTTGCCGCCCAGGTAGCTGCCCAGCATCTGTAGCCGTTCACGGGTGAGCCGTTCGCCCGTGGGCAGGTGCTCGGCAACGTCGGCCGTGTGCGCCATGATGCGGGTGAACAGTTCCCTGTCGGCCGGATACTTGGCGAAGTACTCGTCGTTGCGGGCGCGCAGGCGCTTGAAGGTTGCGTGGTAGACCTGGTCCGCCGGGCCCGTCAGCGGGCCCAGGCCGCCCGTGATGAGTGCCTCCTTGACCCCCTCGGGAGCGAAGGACAGGTAGGTCAGGGCGCAGAAGCCGCCGTAGCTCTGCCCGAAGATGCTCCAGGGGCCGGAGCCCAGCGCCTTGCGGATCAGCTCGGCGTCGGCCACGATGTCGGTGGCGCGGAAGTGCTGCAGGTAGTCTGCCTGGGCCGCGACGTCGCCGGCCAGGGGCAGCGACTGCCGGTTGGCGGGCGTGGACAGGCCCGTGCCGCGCTGGTCGAGCATGAGGACCCGGAAGTTTTTGGTGGCTTCCTTGACCCAGCCGTTGAGGCCTGTGGGCCGGTTGCCCTTGCCGCCGGGGCCGCCCTGCAGGAACAGCAGCCAGGGCAGCTCGCCGGCACCGTCAAGGGCGGGGTCGCTGAATTCGCGGGCAAACAAGGTGATGGACGGGCCCCCGGGACGGGAGTGGTCAAGGGGTACCTGGAAGCTGTGGTCCCGCACCTGCAGTCCGCGGACGATGTAGGGGGCGCTCATGCCTGCACCGCCCCGGCAGCGTTGGCACCGGCCACGGCGTCGGGAGCCCCGAATGCGCCCAGTTCCGCCCCGTCCAGGCGGAACACCGACCAGCCGTCCATGGGTGCGGCACCGAGGGAGCGGTAGAAGTTGATGGAGGGCTCGTTCCAGTCCAGCACACTCCACTCCACCCGGGCGTAGCCGCGCTCCACGGCGATCCTGGCCAGTTCACGCAGCAGCATCTTGCCGTAACCGCCGCCGCGGGCCTCGGGGCGCACGTAGAGGTCCTCGAGGTGGATCCCGTGCGTGCCCTCCCAAGTGGAGTAGTTCAGGAACCACAGGGCAAAGCCGACGATGGGCTCGCCCGCCACGGGGGAGTCCACCACGTGCGCGTAGATCTGCGGGTTGCTGCCAAACAGGTTGGCGTGCAGCATCTCCGGGGTGTTCCTGACGGCGTCAGGTTCTTTTTCGTAGACGGCAAGATCGTGGATCATGCCAAGGATGGCGGGGACATCGGCGGGCACAGCGGTGCGAAGCAAACTCATGGATTGAGCTTATCGTGCACATCACATGCGGCTGAATTCCTTGAACAGCACGACGGCGGAGCCGGCTTCGTTGGACGCGTCCAGGTCCACCGTGGCGGACATGAACCAGTCGTGGTTGCCTTCGGGGTCCACAACGGTCTGGCGCACGCCCCAGGTGTCGGTGCCCGGCGTGATGTGCAGCAGTGCCGGGCCGCGGGCCGCGGGCCCGGCCTCGATGAACTCATGCTCGTCCCAGTAGGTGTCCAAGGCGTCGGCCCAGCGGTCGGCATCCCAGCCGTGCTCGGCGTCGAGCGCTCCAAGTGCCTCGAAGTCGTCGTCGGCCGCCAGCTCGATGCGGCGGAACATCTCGTTGCGGACCATGACCCGGAAGGCGCGGGAGTTGTCGGTCAGGCGCGGCGGGGCGGGCGGCAGCGCCGTCTCCTCCAGCGGAGTGCCGGAGTCCTCGCCGCTGGTCATCTTCTCCCACTCGTCAAGCAGGCTGGAGTCGACCTGGCGGACCAGTTCGCCGAGCCAGGAGATGATGTCCTCGAGGTCCTCGCGCAGCGCATCCTGCGGGACTGTCTGGCGCAGGGCCTTGTACGCGTCCGTCAGGTAGCGCAGCACAATGCCCTCGGAACGGGCCAGCGAGTAGTACTGGACGTACTCGCCAAAGTTCATGGCGCGTTCGTACATGTCGCGGATGATCGACTTGGGGCTCAGCTCAAAGTCGCCCATCCACGGGGAAGCCTTGCGGTACACGTCAAAGGCGTCGAACAGCAGCTCGGAGAGCGGCATGGGGTACGTGACCTCGTCCAGGATGGCCATGCGCTCGTCGTATTCCATGCCCTGCGCCTTCATGTCCGCAACCTTTTCGGTGCGGGCACGCTTGAGCTGGGCGGCGAGGATCTGGCGCGGCTTCTCCAGGGTGGCCTCGATGACGGAGATGACGTCCAGGGCGTAGCTGGGCGACTGGGCATCCAGCAGGTCCAGGGCGGCCAGGGCAAACGGGGACAGCGGCTGGTTCAGGGCGAAGTTCATTTGCAGGTGCACCGTGAGGCGGACAGTGCGGCCGTCGTTCTCGAGCTCGTCCTCGGGGATGCGCTCCACCACGCCGGCGCCCAGCAGCTCGCGGTACATGCCGATGGCCTTGCGGATCAGGGCCCGCTGCCGTGCCGGCGGCTCGTGGTTCTCCGTCAGCAGGGCCTTGGCGGCCTGGAAGGGGTCGCCCGGGCGCTCCAGCAGGTTCAGCAGCATGGCGTGGGTGATGGTGAAGCTGGAGGTCAGCGGCTCGGGCACGGACTCGGCCAGGCGGGTGAACGTGGGCTCGCCCCAGGAGACAAAGCCCTGCATGGGCTTCTTCTTGACCACCTGGCGCAGCTTCTTCTGGTCATCGCCAAACTTCGCCACCGCCTTGGCCATGGCCTTGGTGTTTTCAATGACGTGATCGGGGGCCTGCACAATGACGGTGCCGGCGGTGTCGTAGCCGGCGCGGCCCGCGCGCCCGGCAATCTGCTGGAACTCGCGCACCTGCAAAACGCGGGTCTTCACGCCGTCGTACTTGCTCAGGGCCGTCAGCAGCACTGTGCGGATGGGCACGTTGATGCCCACGCCCAGGGTGTCGGTGCCGCAGATGACCTTCAGCAGCCCGGCCTGGGCCAGCTGCTCCACGAGGCGGCGGTACTTGGGCAGCATGCCCGCGTGGTGGACGCCGATGCCGTGGCGCACCAGGCGGTTGAGGGTCTTGCCAAAGCCGGCGGAGAAGCGGAAGCCGGCAACCAGGTCATTGATCTTGTCTTTTTCCTCGCGGGTGCACACGTTGATGCTCATGAGGTTCTGGGCGCGGTCGATGGCCTCGGCCTGGCTGAAGTGCACCACGTAGACGGGGACCTGCTTGGTGGCCAGCAGTTCCTCAAGGGTTTCGTGGACGCCGGTCTGGACGTAGTAGTAGTGCAGCGGGATGGGGCGCTCACCGGAGGAGACGGTGGTGGTGTCGCGGTTGGTCAGCTCGGTCAGCTCGCGCTCGAAGCGGCTGACGTCGCCCAGGGTGGCGCTCATGAGCAGGAACTGCGACTGCGGCAGCTCCAGCAGGGGCAGCTGCCAGGCCCAGCCGCGCTGCGGGTCCGAGTAGTAGTGGAACTCGTCCATGATGACCACGCCAACGTCGGCGTCCTCGCCTTCGCGCAGGGCAATGTTGGCCAGGATCTCCGCCGTGCAGCAGATGATGGGGGCGTCCTGGTTCACGGAGGAATCTCCGGTGATCATGCCCACGTTCTCGGCCCCGAAAATCTCGCACAGCGCAAAGAACTTCTCGGACACCAGGGCCTTGATGGGAGCCGTGTAGTAGCTTGCGGCACCCCGGGCCATGGCGTTGAAGTGCGCGGCGATGGCCACCATGGACTTGCCCGAGCCCGTGGGGGTGGACAGGATCACGTTGTTGCCGCTGACCAGCTCCAGCGCCGCCTCTTCCTGCGCCGGGTACAGCTCCAGTCCCTTGTCGAGCGTCCACTCCAGGAACGCGTCCAAAACGTCGTCGTCGGAGGAGGTTTGCGGATTCAGGGTGGCGAGCTGTTCAAGAAGATTCATGATGTTCCCAGCTTAGGCGCTCGGCGCTGTGGCAGGATAACGCCATGGGTGATCAACAGTTTCTCTGGGAGCCGGCCAAGTACGTTGAATTTGCCAATTTTCGCGACCGTCCCTTCTTTGACCTGACCTCCCGGATCGCGGCGTCCGCGCCCCGCTCGGTGGTGGATTTGGGCTGTGGGCCAGGCAACCTCACAGCGACGCTGGCGCAGCGCTGGCCGTCAGCGCAGGTGTTGGGGCTGGACAGCTCCGCGGCCATGGTGGAGCAGGCGAACCAGCTTGCTTCCCCGCACGACGCCGGCCCTCCCTCGGGTGCCCCGGCCCACCCCGCGCCTGGGCTTTCCTTTGCGCAGGGGGACATTGCGGCCTGGATGCCCGACGCCGCCACCGACGTGGTGGTCTCCAACGCGGCCCTCCAGTGGGTGCCCGGCCACCGCAGCCTGATGGCCGGATGGCTGGCTGCCCTGCGCCCCGGGGCGTGGCTGGCCGTGCAGGTCCCCGGGAACTTTGGGGCGCCGTCGCACAGGCTCATGCGCGAACTGGCTGCGAGCGCCAGGTGGCGCAGGCAGCTGGACGGGGTGCTGCGGCACGACGACGCCGTGGGCGAACCAGATCAGTACCAGGAGCTGTTCCTGCGCGCCGGCGCCCGCGTGGACGTGTGGGAAACCACGTACAACCAGTTGCTGCAAGGGGAAAACCCCGTGCTCGAATGGGTCCGCGGCACAGGGCTCCGTCCGGTTCTGGCAGCACTGGGACCGGTGGACAGCGTGGAGTTCGAACAGGAGTACTCGGCGTTGCTGGCACAGGCCTATCCCGCGGGGGAGTTCGGCACCAACTTTCCGTTCCGGCGGATCTTCATGGCAGGGGAAAAGCAATGAGCACACTTCAGGAGTTTCCGCAGGACTGGCAGCGTGCACTCGTGCTCGTGGCCCATCCCGACGACCCCGAGTACGGCATGGCCGCCGCCGTGGCCGAATGGATCGCGGCGGGCAAGCACGTCAGCTATGTGCTCGCCACGCGCGGGGAGGCGGGCATTGCCGGCATGGCGCCGACCGAATCCGGGCCGCTGCGCACCGTGGAGCAGGCCAACGCCTGCGCCCACGTGGGTGTCAGCGACCTGGTCTTCCTGGACCACCCGGACGGCCGGATCCAGGAGGGGCCCGCGCTGCGGCGCGACCTCGCCCGCGAAATCCGCCGGGTGAGGCCGGATGTGGTGCTGACCCTGAACCACCGGGATGAATGGGGCCCGGGCCGGTGGAACTCCGCCGACCACCGCGCCGTGGGCCGTGCCGTGTTGGATGCCGTGGGGGACGCCGACAACGAATGGATCTTCCCCGAGCTGTTGGAGGCTGGCCTGCCGCGGCACAAGACACTCTGGGTGGCCGTCATGTCCCCGCAGCCCACCCACGCCCAACCGGTCTCGGCGGCGAGCATCGAGAAGGCCGTCGCCTCCCTGGCAGAACACGCACGCTACCTGCAGGCGCTCAGCGACGAGCCGGTTGTGGAACAGGCCCGGGCACAGGTTCAGATGGTGGCGGGCAGCGGCGCCGTTGCCTTTGAATTGTTCGGCTGAGGGCGGAGCGCGCGGCACTGCCAATGCCCCTCGGCGAGGAGTACCTTGAGAGCTGAACAAACTACTTGCTTGGGGGAACCACAGGAGGATTGGTGCTATTCAAACTGATTGCCCGCAACCTGGCGCCGCACAAGGGCCCGCTGGCCGCCATTGTGGTGCTGCAGTTCCTGTCCACGATCGCCACGCTCTACCTGCCCACGCTAAACGCGGACATCATTGACGACGGCGTGGTGCAGGGCAAGATCGACGTCATCATGAACCTGGGGCTGTGGATGCTGCTCATCACGGCCGGGCAGGTGCTGTGCGCCATTGCCGCCACGTTCCTGAGCGCCCGGCTGGCCATGGGCGTGGGCCGGGCCATCCGCCGGGACCTCTTTGACAAGGTTGAGACGTTTTCGGCCCAGGAGGTGGGCACCATCGGGGCCCCGTCCCTGATCACGCGCACCACCAACGACGTGCAGCAGGTGCAGATGCTCACGCTCATGTCCTTCACCCTCATGGTCATGGCACCCATCATGTGCGTGGGCGGCATTGTCCTGGCCATGGCCCAGGACGTGCCCCTGTCGGGGCTGCTGCTGGTCATCCTGCCGCTGCTCGTGGTGGCCATCGGACTCATCGTTCGAACACTTGTTCCCACTTTTCGCAAGGTGCAAAAGCAGCTCGACGACATCAACGGGGTGCTGCGCGAACAAATCACCGGCATCAGCGTCATCCGGGCCTTTGGCCGCCGCGACTACGAGGCCGAACGCTTCGCGACAGCCAACGGCGCCCTGACCGCCTCACAGCTGCGTGCCGGGCGGCTGCTGTCCCTGATGTTCCCCACCATCTTCTTCGTGGTCAACGTGACAAGCGTGGGCGTGCTCTGGTTCGGCGGCCAGCGCATTGACTCCGGCGCCATGCAGATCGGGGCACTCACGGCGTTCCTGAGCTACATCATGCAAATCCTGATGTCAGTCATGATGGCCATGTTCATGTTCATGATGATCCCGCGCGCGGCCGTCAGTGCCGAACGCATCATGGAAGTGCTTGACACCGAGGCCAGCGTGGTGGACTCACCTGACGCGCTCGCCGTCGCACGCCTGGACGGGCGGCTCACCGTGGACAACGCGGCGTTCAGCTACCCCGGCGCACAGGACCCGGTGCTGTCGGGGGTCAGCTTCACCGCGGCGCCGGGAACCACGACGGCGGTCATCGGCTCCACCGGCAGCGGCAAGTCAACGCTCGTGAACCTCATACCCAGGCTGCTGGATGCCACGGAAGGCTCCATCGCCGTGGGGGGACATGACACACGAGCCGTGACCCTGCAGTCCCTGCGCGGCTCCATCGGCCTGGTTCCGCAAAAGGCCTACCTCTTCAGCGGCACCGTTGCCAGCAACATCCGCATGGGCAACCCGGACGCCAGCGACGAACAAGTGTGGGAAGCCCTGGAAACCGCCCAGGCCGCAGACTTTGTCAGGGACATGCCCGAGGGGCTTCAGGCACCCATAGAGCAGGGCGGCTCCAACGTCTCAGGGGGACAGCGGCAGCGCCTGTGCATAGCCCGGGCCATTGCCGCCAAGCCGTCCATCTACCTCTTTGACGACAGCTTCTCCGCCCTGGACTACGCCACTGACGCCAGGCTCCGCGCGGCGCTGAAACCCGTGACCCGCGACGCAGCCGTCCTGGTGGTGGCCCAGCGCGTGGGCACCATCAGGGACGCAGACAACATCCTGGTCCTGGATGAAGGCCGGCTCGTGGGGCAGGGAACCCACGAACAGCTCCTGCTCGACTGCCCCACCTACCAGGAGATCGTCACGTCACAGCTCAGCGCAGACAGCCCCGAACATGAGACCGCAGGCACCGAAGGGGGAGCACAATGACCATGATGCGCGGCGGAGGCCGCCCGGGCGCACCCCAAAAGGCCATCTCCTTTGGCCCGAGCCTCAAGCGGATCCTGGGCCTCATGGCCCCGGACAAGGTGCGGATCGCACTCGTCGTGGCCATGGCGGCACTGTCGGTGGGGCTTTCCGTCGTGGCACCAAAGGTGCTGGGGCACGCCACCGACATCATCTTCGACGGCGTGGTGGGCAAGATGCTCGAACGCTTCCCCGCCGGCACAACCAAGGAACAGGCAGTGGCCGCGTTGCGCGCCTCCGGCCAGGGGCAGCTCGCGGACATGCTCAACGCCATGAACGTGGTCCCCGGCCAGGGCCTGGATCTGGACGCCCTGGGCGCCGTGCTCATGGTGGTGCTGGGCCTGTACGTCCTGGCGTTCTTCTTCAACTGGTCCCAGGGCTTCATCACCACCGGCATTGTCCAGCGCGCCATGTACCGGCTGCGCAGCGACATCGAGGACAAGCTGGACCGGCTGCCCATGTCCCACTTCCAACAGGAATCCCGCGGCGATGTGCTCTCCCGCGTCACCAACGACATCGACAACTTCGCCCAGACACTCAACCAGACCCTGACCCAGATCCTCATATCCGTCCTCACCGTCTGCGGCGTGCTGGGCATGATGTTCTCCATCTCGCCCATGCTGGCCGGAATCTCCCTGCTCACGGTTCCGCTCATCGCGGGCATGACCATCATGATCGCCAAGCGCTCGCAGGTGCAGTTTGCCGCCCAGTGGAAGAGCACCGGGGAGCTCAACGGGCATGTGGAGGAAATGTTCACGGGCCACGAGATCGTCAAGGCCTTTGGGCAGCAGAAGCAGGCCATTGAAAAGTTCAAGGTCTCCAATGAGCGCCTGTACGAATCCAGCTCCAAGGCGCAGTTCATCTCCGGCATCATCATGCCCGGCACCAACTTCGTCGCCAACCTGAACTACGTGGTGGTGGCGGTGCTGGGCGGCATCCAGGTGGCCCAGGGCGTGCTGACCATCGGCAGCGTGCAGGCCTTCATCCAGTACTCGCGCCAGTTCAGCCAGCCCATGGCCCAGCTGGCCGGCATGATCAACCTGCTGCAGTCCGGCGTGGCCTCCGCCGAGCGGGTCTTCGAGCTGCTGGATGCGCAGGAGCAAAGCCCCGACCACAGCCCCGCCGCCGCACCCGCCATCCCGGCGGCCGGCCGCGTGGTGCTGGACCGGGTCAACTTCGGCTACAAGCCGGGGGAGCCGCTCATCAAGAACTTGTCCCTCGTGGCCGAGCCCGGCGCCACCGTCGCCATCGTGGGCCCCACGGGCGCCGGCAAGACCACCCTGGTCAACCTGCTCATGCGCTTCTACGAGATTGACTCCGGCACCATCACCGTGGACGGCGTCAACACCGCACACATGACCCGCGATGACCTGCGCGGCCTGTTTGGCATGGTGCTGCAGGACGCCTGGCTGTTTGGCGGCACCATCCGTGACAACCTGGCCTACGGCAAGCTCGGCGCCACGGAGGCGGAAATCATCGAGGCCGCCGAGGCCACCCACGTGGACCACTTTGTGCGTTCCCTGCCCGACGGCTACGACACCGTGCTGGCTGACGACGGCGGCGGACTCAGCCAGGGGCAGCGCCAGCTCATGACAATCGCCCGGGCGTGGATCGCCAAGCCGGGCATCCTCATCCTGGACGAGGCCACTAGCTCCGTGGACACCCGCACCGAGGTCATGATCCGCCAGGCCATGAACAAGCTGCGCGCCAACCGCACCAGCTTTGTCATTGCGCACAGGCTTTCCACAATCCGTGACGCCGACCTGATCCTTGTCATGGACCAAGGTGAGATCATTGAGCAGGGGAGTCACACAGGGCTGCTGGCCCGCGGCGGCTTCTACTACGATTTGTACATGAGCCAATTTGGCGACCCGATGGTGGAAGAGGTGGGCAAGGCATGAACTCCATGGACGTTCTGATGCGCCGCTGGCACTTGGACACGGAGTCCACTGTGCCCCCCTTTGAGCAGGTCAGGCTCCGCATCCTGGACCTGTCTTCCTCGGGGGAGCTGGCCGTCGGCACCAAGCTGCCACCTGTCCGTGCCTTGGCGCGCGATCTCGGCGTGGCCGCCAACACGGTGGCCCGGGCCTACCGCGAGCTGGAACAGGCCGGGGTTGTTGTCACGGCCGGGCGCAGCGGCACGGCCATTGCCTCCGGCGGGGACATGATTGCCGCCCAGGTGGCGGCCGCCGCGGACGCGTTCGCCGCCGTCGTGCGTGAACTTGGCGTGCCTCAGGCACAGGCCCTGCGCATGGTCACGGCGGCACTGGAACGGGGATAGTCCCACAGGCACTTGCCCGTTCGAACGAACTTTCGATTATACTTGCCTGCAACGCACCAACTTCAAGAAAATGCACAGCGCGGCCCAGCCGGTGCCGCGCCGTGGCCGGGCCGTGTCCAGCGGCGCGGCACCAGTGATGTGAAGGAAACAATGGCCCAGCCTGCAATCCCCGCCACCACCCCGGCGCGCCCAGACCTGTCCCGACTGGTGGTCAAGGGGGCCCGCGAGCACAACCTGCGCAACGTGGACCTTGACCTCCCGCGCGACTCCATGATCGTGTTCACGGGCCTGTCGGGTTCCGGAAAGTCCTCCCTGGCCTTTGACACCATCTTCGCCGAGGGCCAGCGCCGCTACGTGGAATCACTCTCCGCCTACGCCCGCCAGTTCCTGGGCCAGGTGGACAAGCCGGACGTGGACTTCATCGAGGGCCTGTCCCCGGCCGTCTCGATCGACCAGAAGTCCACGTCGAAGAACCCGCGCTCCACGGTGGGCACCATCACCGAGATTTACGACTACATGCGCCTGCTGTGGGCCCGCGTGGGCACGCCGCACTGCCCCGTGTGCGGGGAGCCCATTGCCAAGCAGACGCCGCAGCAGATCGTGGACCAGCTGCTGGAGATGCCCGAGGGTACCCGCTTCCAGGTCCTGGCACCCGTGGTGCGCGACCGCAAGGGCGAGTTCGTTGAACTGTTCAAGGAACTCACGGCCAAGGGCTACTCCCGCGCCAAGGTTGACGGCGAGCAGATCCAGCTGTCCGAGCCGCCCAAGCTGAAGAAGACGTTCAAGCACACCATCGAGGTCGTCGTGGACCGGCTCGTGGTCAAGGACGGCATCCAGCAGCGCCTCACCGACTCCGTGGAAACCGCCCTGGGCCTGGCCGAGGGCCGCGTGCTGGCCGAGCTCGTGGACCTGGACGCCGACGACGCCGGACGCATCCGCTCCTTCTCCGAGAACCTCGCCTGCCCCAACGAGCACCCGCTGGCCATTGACGAGATCGAGCCCCGCTCCTTCTCCTTCAACAACCCCTTCGGCGCCTGCAGCGCCTGCAGCGGCATCGGCACCAAGCTGGAGGTCGACGAGGAACTCGTGGTCCCAAACCCCTTCATGTCGCTGCGTGACGGCGCCATCGCGCCGTGGTCGCTGGGCACGGCCACCACCGAATACTGGAACCGGCTGCTCGAGGGCCTGGCCGACGAGCTGGACTTCAAGCTCGAGACGCCGTGGAACAAGCTGGACACGGCCACCCGCACCGCCATCCTGTACGGCAAGGACCACAAGGTGGTTGTCCAGTACAAGAACCGCTTTGGCCGCGAACGCAAGTACAGCACCGGCTTCGAAGGTGCCGTGCAGTACATCCAGCGCAAGCACATGGAAACGGAATCCGACCATGCCCGCGACCGCTACGAAGAGTACATGCGCCAGATCCCGTGCCCGTCCTGCGGCGGCGCACGCCTGAACCCGGCATCCCTCTCCGTGCTCATCAACGGCAAGTCCATTGCCGAGGTGTGTGCCCTGTCCATGCGCGACTGCTACGGCTTCCTCTCCAACCTGGTCCTCACCGGCCGGGAGGCGCAGATCGCCAGCCAGGTGCTCAAGGAAATCCAGGCCCGGCTGAAGTTCCTGCTCGACGTGGGCCTGGAGTACCTGAACCTGGAGCGCGCCTCCGCCACCCTCTCCGGCGGCGAGGCCCAGCGCATCCGCCTGGCCACCCAGATCGGCTCCGGCCTGGTGGGCGTGCTGTACGTCCTGGACGAGCCCTCCATTGGCCTGCACCAGCGCGACAACCGCCGCCTCATCGAGACGCTGACCCGCCTGCGCGACCTCGGCAACACGCTCATCGTGGTGGAGCACGACGAGGACACCATCAAGGAGGCCGACTGGATCGTTGACATCGGCCCCGGCGCCGGCGAACACGGCGGCGAGGTGGTGCACTCCGGCTCACTGGAGGAATTGCTCGCCAACACCAAGTCCCTGACCGGCGACTACCTGTCCGGCCGCAAGTCCATTGCCCTGCCCGCGGGCCGGCGCAAGTACGACAAAAAGCGCGAGCTCACGGTGGTGGGCGCCAAGGAAAACAACCTCACCAACATTGACGTGAAGTTCCCGCTCGGCGTGCTCACGGCCGTCACGGGCGTCAGCGGCTCCGGCAAGTCCACACTTGTCAACGAGATCCTGTACAAGGTCCTGGCCAACAAGCTCAACGGCGCCAAGCAGGTTGCCGGGCGCCACCTGCGCGTGGACGGCCTGGAGCACCTGGACAAGGTGGTGCACGTGGACCAGAGCCCCATCGGCCGCACCCCGCGCTCCAACCCCGCCACCTACACGGGCGTGTTCGACAACATCCGCAAGCTCTTTGCCGAGACCAACGAGTCCAAGATGCGCGGCTACCAGCCGGGCCGCTTCTCCTTCAACGTCAAGGGCGGGCGCTGCGAGGCCTGCACAGGCGATGGCACGTTGAAGATTGAAATGAACTTCCTGCCTGACGTCTACGTGCCCTGCGAGGTCTGCCACGGCGCCCGCTACAACCGTGAAACCCTCGAGGTCCACTACAAGGGCAAGTCCATCGCCGACGTGCTGAACATGCCCATCGAGGAGGGCGCCGACTTCTTCGCCGCCTTCACCCCGATTGCCCGGCACCTGCGCACGCTTGTCGACGTCGGACTGGGCTACGTCCGCCTGGGCCAGGCCTCCACCACGCTCTCGGGCGGCGAGGCGCAGCGCGTCAAGCTGGCCGCGGAACTGCAGAAGCGCTCCAACGGCCGCAGCATCTACGTGTTGGACGAGCCCACCACGGGCCTGCACTTCGAGGACATCCGCAAGCTGCTGCTGGTGCTGCAGGGCCTGGTGGACAAGGGCAACACTGTCATTGTCATCGAGCACAACCTGGACGTCATCAAGAGCGCCGACTGGATCGTGGACCTGGGCCCCGACGGCGGCACGGGCGGCGGCCGGGTCGTGGCCAGCGGAACGCCGGAGAAGGTGTCCAAGAGCTCCGACAGCTACACGGCCACGTTCCTGCGCGAGGTGCTCTAGCACACCGCCCCGGGCCCAAGATATGCCCCTGCCGGCATGGATGGGCCCGGGCGGGCCGGTGCCGTGAGAAACTATGGACG
This sequence comes from Arthrobacter sp. HY1533, assembly GCF_027568515.1. GTDB lineage: Bacteria > Actinomycetota > Actinomycetes > Actinomycetales > Micrococcaceae > Specibacter. Next base: position 27,912 of record NZ_JANKZF010000032.1, read on the forward strand.
TGACTACTGCTTCCCCTGCCATTGACCGTGCCGGACCGCGCCCTGTTGTGCTCTTTGACCTCGACGGAACGCTCGTGGACCCCGCAGGCGGCATCACCGGCGGCATTGAACATGCCCTCGGCGCCATGGGCCTGCCGGTCCCGGAAGCGGAGGTGCTGCAGTCCATGATTGGCCCCAAGCTGGCCGACGGCCTCATCAACATTCTGGGCGTGCCCGCGGAGCAGGTGGACGGCGTGATTGCCGAATACCGCCGCTGGTACGGCGTGCAGGGCATGGCCATGTCCCGGGTCTACCCCGGCGTTGCGGCTTTGCTTGCCGGGCTTAAGAACGACGGCGTGCACCTCGCCGTGGCCACGCAGAAGCCCGAGCCCCTTGCCGTGGACCTGCTCACGCGCCACGGCCTGTCCGGCTACTTCACAGTGATCCGCGGCGCCCACGCCGACGAGACCCTCATGCCCGGGGACCCCGGCTACCGCCCCGGCAAGACCGAAATCATTGCCGCCGCCCTGGCCGACGTTGCCGAGATCGCCGGTGTCGAAGCCGGCGCTGCGCTTGACGCCGTCATGGTGGGCGACCGGCACCAGGACGTCAACGGGGCCCGCAGCAACGGCATCGACTGCATCGGCGTGGCCTGGGGCTTCGCCGCGGAAGGCGAGCTGGCAGCGGCAGGCGTGTCCGCCGTCGTGCATTCCGCCGAGGAATTGGCCGCCGCGCTGGCCGGCACTGCAGCTGCAGGGGAGGCCGCGAATGGCACTGTATGACGCCACCCGTGTGCTGACCCGCGGCACCATCGCCGCCCTGTGCCGGCCCACCGTGGAGGGGCTCGAAAACGTGCCCACCGACGGGCCGTTCATTGTGGCACCCAACCACCTGTCCTTCTTTGACTCGGTCATTGTGCAGGCGCTCACGCCGCGGCCGGTTTCCTTCTTCGCCAAGGCCGAGTACTTCACGGGCAAGGGCGTGCGGGGCAAGCTCATGAAGACGTTCTTCGAATCCGTGAACTCCATCCCCGTGGAACGCGGCGAGCAGGCCGCCAGCGTGCAGGCCCTCAAGACGCTCCTTGACATCCTGGGCCGCAACGAGGGCGTGGGCATCTACCCCGAGGGCACCCGCTCGCGCGACGGCGTGCTCTACCGCGGGCGGACCGGCGTGGGCTGGCTTGCCCTGACCACCGGCGCACCCGTGGTGCCCGTGGGCATCATTGGCACCGAAAAGCTGCAGCCGGCCGGCAGCAAGGGCTTCAGGCCGGCCAAGTTCACGCTGCGCTTCGGCAAGCCGCTGTACTTCGAGAAGACCGGCCCCGACCACTCCCTGCCTGCCCGGCGCCATGTCACCGACACCATCATGGACGCCATTGCCGAGCTGACCGGCCAGGAGCGCAGCCCCAAGTACAACCAGAGCCCCAGCATCGAGTAGACGTGGCAGATCCAGCAAGCTACCGGCCCAAGCCCGGCGAAATCCCCACCGACCCCGGTGTGTACCGCTTCCGCGATGAACACGGCCGGATCATTTACGTGGGCAAGGCCAAGAACCTGCGCTCGAGGCTGAACTCCTACTTCGCCAACCCGGCCACGCTGCTGCCCAAGACCCACGCCATGGTCCACCACGCGGCCAGCGTGCAGTGGACCATCGTGGGCAGCGAGCTCGAGGCGCTGCAGCTTGAATACACCTGGATCAAGGAATTTGCCCCGCGCTACAACCTCGCATTCCGGGACGACAAAACCTACCCGTACCTGGCCGTCTCCATGGGGGAGAAGTACCCGCGCGTGCAGGTCATGCGCGGTGAACGCCGCAAGGGCACCCGCTACTTTGGCCCCTACACGGCAGGCGCCATCCGCGAAACCATGGACACCCTGCTGCGTGTCTTCCCCGTGCGCAGCTGCAGCCCCGGCGTGCTGCGCCGCGCCGAACGCAGTGGACGCCCCTGCCTGCTGGGCTACATCGACAAGTGCGCCGCACCGTGCGTGGGCCGCATCAGCCCCGAGGACCACAAAGCATTGGCGCAGGACTTCTGCGACTTCATGGGCGGCGAGGCCAAGCGCTTCATCGGCACCCTGGAAAAGAAAATGGCCGCCGCCGCGGCGGAGATGGACTACGAGCAGGCCGCTCGGCTGCGCGACGACGTGATCGCCCTGAAAAAGGTGTTCGAGCGCAACGCCGTGGTCCTCACGGAAGACACGAACGCCGACGTGTTCGCCGTCGAACAGGACGAGCTGGAAGCAGCCGTACAGGTGTTTTATGTGCGCGGCGGGCGCATCCGCGGACAGCGCGGCTGGGTCGTGGAAAAAGTCGAGGACGCCACGGACGCCGAGCTGTGGGAACACTTCATGCAGCAGGTCTACGGCGGCGAGGACGCCGAACAGGACTCCATCCCGCGCCAGATTCTGGTCCCGGAACTGCCGGCCAACCACGAGTACCTGGCCCAGTGGCTGGGGGAGCTGCGCAACGGCCCCGTCTCCATCAAGGTGCCCATGCGCGGGGAGAAAGCCGCCCTCATGGACACCGTGAAGGCCAACGCCCGCCAGGCCATGGTGCTGCACAAGTCGCGCCGCGCGGGCGACTTGACCACGCGCTCCCTGGCGCTGCAGGAGCTGCAAGAGGCGCTGGAGCTGCCCATGCCGCTGCTGCGCATTGAATGCTTCGACATCTCCCACGTGCAAGGCACCAACGTGGTGGCCTCCATGGTGGTGGTGGAGGACGGGCTGGCCAAGAAGGGCGAGTACCGCAAGTTCGCCATCACCGGCGACGCCGCAATAGACGACACCGCCTCCATGCACGACGTCATCACGCGCCGCTTCCGCAACTACCTGGCCGAGAAGGAAGAGCGTGCGAAGGCCGCCTCCGCCACGGGCGAGGTGGGTGCCGGGGACTCCTCGGCCGAGGCGCCCAAGGCCAAGTTCGCCTACCCGCCCAACCTGGTGGTGGTCGACGGCGGCGTGCCCCAGGTCAATGCGGCGGCGCGCGCCCTGGCCGAACTGGGCATCAGCGACGTGGCAGTTGTGGGCCTGGCCAAGCGCCTCGAGGAGGTCTGGGTTCCCGGCAGCGACTTCCCCGTCATCCTGCCCCGCTCCTCCGAGGGGCTGTACATGCTCCAGCGCATCCGCGACGAGGCCCACCGCTTCGCCATCAGCTTCCACCGCGCCAAGCGCGGCAAGGCCATGACCGCCTCGGTGCTGGACTCCGTGCCCGGCCTGGGCGCCGCCAAGCAAAAGGCGCTGCTGGCGCACTTCGGCTCGCTCAAGAAGGTCAGGGCCGCCACCGTTGAGGAAATTGCCCAGGCCAAGGGCTTTGGCCCCGTGCTGGCCCAGGCCGTCCACGACGCCCTGCACACGGGGGACGGCACCGAGGCCGCCCCGGCCGTGAACATGGCCACGGGCGAAATCATCGACTAGTGTCCACAGCGCCATGGCGTGCAACGTCTGGCAGGATGGTGGTGGCAGGAATCGCGAACACCGGTCCGCAGGCCAGCGGCGGAGCCGCCCACAACCGACAGGGAAGAGCAATGACCCAACAGCAAGACCCAACGGACGCCTCAGACGGCGACCTGACTCCCGTCAAGCCCGTTGAAGCCGAGCTCCTGGTGGTCACCGGCATGTCCGGGGCGGGCCGCAGCACGGCAGCAAATGCGCTGGAGGACCACGGTTGGTACGTCATTGAAAACCTGCCCCCGCAAATGCTCGGCACCCTCGCCGATCTCGTCTCCCGCATGCCGGCCGCACTTCCCAAGCTCGCCGTCGTCGTGGACGTCCGCGGCAAGGCCCTCTTTGCCGACATCCGCGAATCCCTTAACGCGCTTTCCGCAGCCGGCGTTGCCTACCGGGTCCTGTTCCTTGACGCCAACGACGACACCCTGGTCCGACGCTTTGAGCAGGGCCGCCGCCCGCACCCGCTGCAGGGCGACGGGCGCATCACCGACGGCATCAACGCCGAGCGGCTCCTGCTGGCCGAGATGAAGGCGCAGGCCGAAATGGTCCTGGACACCACCAACCTGAACGTCCACCAGCTAGGCACCGCCGTGACCGAGCTGTTCTCCGAATCCGGCCCCGTGGTGCTGAGCCTGACGGTCATGAGCTTCGGCTTCAAGTACGGGCTGCCCGTGGACGCCAACTATGTGGCCGACGTCCGCTTCATCCCCAACCCGCACTGGATCCCGCAACTGCGACCCCTTACGGGCCAGGATGCGGCCGTGAGCGACTATGTGCTCAAGGACAACGGTGCCGCCGAATTCGTGGACCGCTACGTTCACGCCCTGGAACCGGTGCTGGAAGGCTACCGCCGGGAAAACAAGCACTACGCCACCATTGCCGTGGGCTGCACGGGCGGCAAGCACCGCTCCGTGGCCGTCGCCATTGAGCTGGCCAAGCGGCTGAGCCAGCTTCCCCGCGTCACCACGAGCATCCGCCACCGCGACCTGGGCCGGGAGTAGCCGTGTACACCGGAATCCTGCCGATCGTCCCCTCGGCCAACAAGCTTCCCGTGCCCGAATCCGGCGTCCGGGTCGCGGCGCTCGGCGGCGGGCACGGCCTTGCCGCGTCCCTGTCCGCCCTGCGCCTTGTCACGGGCAATGTGACGGCCATTGTGACAGTTGCTGACGACGGCGGCTCCTCCGGCCGCCTGCGCGAGGAGTTGGGCGTCCTGCCGCCGGGTGACCTGCGCATGGCCCTGTCCGCGCTGTGCGACGACACCGACTGGGGCCGCACCTGGCGCGACGTCATGCAGCACCGTTTCACGTCCCGCGAGGGCGTGGCCGGGTCCCTGGACAACCACGCCCTGGGCAACCTGCTCATAGTCACCCTGTGGGAACTGCTGGGAGACCCCGTGGCAGGGCTGCGCTGGGCCGGGGCCCTGCTGGGCGCCCGCGGCGAGGTGCTGCCCATGGCCAGCGTGCCGCTCACGATTGAGGGCACAGTGCGCCACAATGGCGGCGGGCAGCTCATCCGCGGGCAGTCGCACCTGGCCAAGGCGGGGGAGCTGGCCGATGTGCGCCTGCTGCCCGAGGACGCGCCCGCCTGCGTGGAGGCCGTCGAAGCCATCCACAATGCCGACTGGGTGGTGCTCGGCCCGGGATCCTGGTACACCTCTGTGCTGCCACACCTGCTGCTGCCGGAAATGCGTGACGCCCTGTGCACCACCAAGGCCCGGCGGCTGCTCACCATGAACCTGGACATCAACGACCTCGAGGCCACGGGCATGAACGCCGCCGACCACCTGCATGTGATCTCGCGGTATGCGCCGGGGTTCAGCGTGGACGTGGTCCTGGCCGATCCCGGCTCCATTGGTGACGCGGGGGAGTTCCGGCGGGCCGCCGCAATGATAGGTGCGGAGGTCGTGTTCGGTAAGGTTGGCAGTTCCGGCGGAAACGCTGTGCACGACCCGCTGAGGCTCGCGGCAGCCTACCGGGATATTTTTGGGGAACGATGAAGCAAGTGAAAGTGAAGGCAGAACCATGGCGTTGACCGCGGCCGTAAAAGAGGAATTGTCCCGGCTGGACGTTAAAAAGTCCTCGGTGCGTAAGGCCGAGGTCTCCGCGCTGCTGCGGTTCGCCGGCGGGCTGCACATCATCTCCGGGCGCATCGTCATTGAGGCCGAGGTGGACACCGCCGCCACGGCCCGCAGGCTGCGCGTTGCCATTGCCGAGATGTACGGGCACCAGAGCGAGATCGTGGTGGTCTCCGGCGGGGGACTGCGCCGCGGCAGCCGCTATGTGGTGCGTGTGGTGCGCGACGGCGAGGCACTGGCCCGCCAGAGCGGCCTGCTGGACGGCCGCGGCCGCCCCGTGCGGGGCCTGCCCTCCGCCGTCGTCAACGGCTCAACCGCCGACGCCGAGGCCGTGTGGCGCGGTGCCTTCCTGGCCCACGGCTCGCTGACCGAGCCGGGCCGCTCCTCAGCCCTTGAGGTCACCTGTCCCGGCCCCGAGGCTGCGCTTGCCCTGGTGGGTGCCGCTCGCCGCCTGGACATTGCCGCCAAGGCCCGCGACGTGCGCGGCATTGACCGCGTGGTGATCCGCGACGGGGACACCATTGGTGAACTGCTGGTGCGCATGGGCGCCCACGACACCTTCCTGGTGTGGGAGGAGCGCCGCATGCGCAAGGAAGTGCGCGCCACCGCCAACCGCCTGGCCAACTTTGACGACGCCAACCTGCGCCGCTCCGCCCAGGCCGCCGTGGCCGCCGGAGCCCGCGTGGAGCGTGCCCTGGAGATCCTGGGCGACGACGTCCCGGACCACCTCAAGTACGCCGGCGCCCTGCGCGTTGCGCACAAGCAGGCCAGCCTTGACGAGTTGGGACGGCTCGCCGACCCGCCGCTGACCAAGGACGCCATTGCGGGGAGGATCCGCCGCCTGCTGGCCATGGCCGACAAGAAGGCCAAGGACCTGGGCGTGCCCGGCACTGAGTCGAACGTCACCTTTGACATGCTCGATGGCTAACATGCCTAGTATGGAAGAGTAGAGCGTGGAACCGCCTCCCGGCGGAGCCGCCCGGCCGGCCAACAATCCGGCCAACCACAGAAGAATCGCAATGGAGGAACCGTGACCAAGTACTCACTTCCGGAACTCAGCTATGACTATGCTGCGCTGGAGCCCAATATTTCGGCCCGCATCATGGAACTGCACCACAGCAAGCACCACGCAGCATACGTTGCCGGCGCCAACCTGGCCCTGGAGCAGCTCGCCGAGGCCCGCGAGAGCAACAACTTCGCCAACATCAACCGGTTCTCCAAGGACCTGGCGTTCCACCTCGGTGGCCACACCAACCACTCCATCTTCTGGAACAACCTTTCCCCCGAGGGCGGCGACAAGCCCGAAGGCGAACTGGCAGCGGCCATCGACGATGCGTTCGGCTCCTTCGACGCCTTCCGCGCCCACTTCACGGCAGCAGCCATGGGCATCCAGGGTTCCGGCTGGGCACTGCTCTCCTACGAGGGCCTGGGCGGCAACATGGTGATCGAGCAGCTGTTCGACCAGCAGGGCAACATCCCCGTCGCCACCACCCCGCTGCTCATGCTGGACATGTGGGAGCACGCCTTCTACCTGGACTACGTCAACGTCAAGGCCGACTACGTCAAGGCATTCTGGAACATTGTGAACTGGGCCGACGTCGCCAAGCGCTTCGAGGCAGCCCGCAAGAACGCCAGCGGCCTCATCCTGCCGTAGGCAACAACAGCCTTGCGGCAGCACCGGAATTGACCGGCGCACCGCATTGCAGCACCACCGAAGATTGACCAATATGTGGACGCCCGCTCCGTGTGATTAACGGGGCGGGCCCCGCAGAACGTAATATGGATCACGGCGCCCGGCTCACGATGGGCGCCTTCGAAGAAATCTCTGCCCAACGTCGTGCGGGAAACAATGGTTGAAGGTGACCTTCAACCTGACTACGTGTGTTCAATGGAGCACCAAGGAGAGAGAACAAGTGACTACTCGTATTGGTATCAACGGTTTCGGCCGCATCGGCCGCAACTACTTCCGCGCCGCCCTTGCCCAGGGTGCCGACATTGACATTGTTGCCGTCAATGACCTGACCAGCCCCGAAACGCTGGCCCACCTGCTCAAGTACGACTCCGTAACCGGCCGCCTGAACGCCACGGTTGAGGTTGTCGAGGGCCACCTGGTTGTCAACGGCAAGACCATCCAGGTTTTCGCAGAGCGCGATCCCGCAAACCTGCCCTGGGGCGAGCTGGGTGTTGACATCGTCATCGAGTCCACCGGCTTCTTCACCAAGGCTGCCGCCGCACAGAAGCACATCGATGCAGGCGCCAAGAAGGTCCTGATCTCCGCACCGGCCTCCGACGAGGACATCACGATCGTCATGGGCGTCAACGACGAACTGTACGACCCGGCTGCGCACCACATCATCTCCAACGCATCCTGCACCACCAACTGCCTGGGCCCGCTGGCCAAGGTCCTCAATGACAGCTTCGGCCTGGAGCGCGGTCTCATGACCACCATCCACGCCTACACTGCCGACCAGAACCTGCAGGACGGCCCGCACAGCGACCTGCGCCGCGCCCGCGCCGCCGCCATCAACATGGTCCCCACCTCCACGGGTGCCGCCAAGGCAATCGGCCTGGTCCTGCCGGAGCTCAAGGGCAAGCTGGACGGCTACGCCATCCGCGTACCCGTCCCCACAGGCTCCGCCACCGACCTGACCGCCACGGTGAGCCGCGAGGTCACGGTTGAGGAAGTCAACGCCGCCTACAAGGCTGCCGCTGCCGAAGGCAAGCTGGCCGGTTACCTGACGTACACCGAGGACCCGATCGTTTCCTCGGACATCGTCACCGACCCGTCCTCCTCGATCTTCGACTCGGGCCTGACCAAGGTCATCGGCAACCAGGTCAAGGTTGTTTCCTGGTACGACAACGAGTGGGGCTACTCCAACCGCCTCGTTGACCTGACCAAGCTCGTCGCATCGAAGCTGGGCTAGGCACAAGCATGACACTTCACACCCTCAGCGAACTCATCGATGAAGGTGTCCGCGGGCGGTACGTTCTGGTTCGAAGCGACCTGAACGTGCCGCTCGACGGCTCTAACGTCAGTGACGACGGACGCATCAAGGCGTCCCTGCCTGTCATCTCCGCCCTCGCCGGTGCCGGTGCCCGTGTCCTGGTCAGCGCCCACCTGGGCCGCCCCAAGGGTGCCCCCGAGGCCAAGTACTCCCTGGCCCCGGCCGTGGCGCGCCTGGCCGAGCTGGCCCCGGAACTCAACGCGACCCTGGCCGCGGACACCACCGGCCCGGCAGCCCAGGCGGCAGCCGCCGCACTGGTTGACGGTTCCGTGCTGGTCCTGGAAAACGTGCGCTTCGACGCCCGTGAAACGTCCAAGGACGACGCCGAGCGGGCGGCCTTCGCCGCCGAGCTGGCAGCCCTTACAGGCAGCAACGGCGCCTACGTGGACGATGCCTTCGGTGCCGTGCACCGCAAGCACGCCAGCGTGTACGACATCGCCAAGGCGCTGCCGTCCTACCAGGGTGACCTGGTGCGCACCGAGCTTGAGGTGCTGCGCAAGCTCACCACCGAGTCCGAGCGCCCCTACGTGGTGGTGCTCGGCGGCTCCAAGGTCTCCGACAAGCTGGCCGTCATTGACAACTTGATTGGCAAGGCCGACTCCATCCTGGTGGGCGGCGGCATGCTGTTCACCTTCCTTGCGGCCCAGGGCCACAAGGTTGGCGCCTCGCTGCTGGAAGTTGACCAGATCCCCGTGGTCCAGGACTACCTGGCCCGCGCGGAAGCCGCAGGAACCAGCTTCGTGCTGCCCACCGACGTCGTCGTGGCCGCCGGCTTTGCCGCCGACGCCGCACACGAGGTGGTTGCCGCCGACGCCATTGAAGGCAGCTCCTTCGGTGCCACGGGCCTGGGCCTGGACATCGGCCCTGAGTCCGGTGCCGCATTCGCCGCCGCTATCGCCTCCGCAAAGACAGTGTTCTGGAACGGCCCCATGGGTGTGTTCGAGTTCGCTGCCTTCGCCGAAGGCACGCGGGCAGTTGCCGCAGCGCTGGAAGCAAACAGCAGCAACGGCGGCTTCACGGTGGTGGGCGGCGGCGACTCCGCCTCGGCCGTCCGCTCGCTGGGCTTTGCCGACACCGCCTTCGGGCACATCTCCACGGGTGGCGGCGCCAGCCTGGAATACCTTGAGGGCAAGGAACTGCCCGGCTTGGTCGCGCTGGACCGCTAAGCGCAACGGTGGCGGCGGGACATCCCCGCCGCCACCTTTTGTGCCGGGACCGCCCGGCACCCGATCGACAACTGTTGCAACAACAGTGACGCAAGAAACGAGAGAACTTTGACGACTTCAACCAATGGTGCATTCGACCGGACACCGCTGATTGCCGGCAACTGGAAGATGAACATGGACCACGTCCAGGGCATCACCCTGCTCCAAAAGCTTGCCTGGACGCTGTCCGACGCCCGCCACGACTTCGACCGCGTTGAAGTTGCCGTGTTCCCCCCGTTCACCGACCTGCGCGGTGTGCAGACCCTGGTCCAGGGCGACAAGCTCAAGCTGGCCTACGGTGGCCAGGACCTGTCCGACAAGGACTCCGGCGCCTACACCGGTGACATCTCCGGCGCATTCCTGAACAAGCTCGGCTGCAGCTACGTGCTCGTTGGCCACAGCGAACGCCGCGAATTCCACAACGAGGGCGACGAACTGCTCAACGCCAAGGTCAAGGCAGCGTTCCGCAACGAGGTCACCCCCGTGCTGTGCGCCGGCGAGGGCCTGGAAATCCGCAAGGCCGGAACCCACGTCGAGCACACGCTCGCCCAGGTCCGCGGCGGCGTCGCCGGCCTGACCGCCGAGCAGGCCGCACAGCTCGTCATCGCCTACGAGCCCGTCTGGGCCATCGGCACCGGTGAAGTGGCCGGCCCGGAGGACGCACAGGAAATGTGCGCCGCCATCCGCGCCGAACTCGTTGAACTGTTCGACGCCGAAACCGCTGCCAAGACCCGCCTGCTCTACGGCGGCTCGGTCAAGGCCAACAACGTTGGCGCCATCATGGCAGAGCGCGACGTCGACGGCGTGCTGGTGGGCGGCGCAAGCCTGGACGCCGGCGAATTCGCCAACATTGCACGCTTCGAAAAGCACCTCGTCACCAACTAGCAACTTGCCGTATCCATTCGCCTTGTGCGTTCGGACACGGCTAGACTTGTGGCGGTGCAAACACCAAAGCTTTGAATTACCCCTTCACCATGTTCGAAAGGCCACTCGTGGAAGCACTACAAATCGCCCTGCAGATCGTCTTGGGTGTCACCAGCCTGCTGCTGACCCTGCTGATCCTCCTGCACAAGGGCCGTGGCGGCGGTCTCTCCGACATGTTCGGCGGCGGCATGAGCTCGAACCTCGGTTCCTCGGGTGTGGCTGAGCGCAACCTCAACCGCTTCACTGTCATCCTCGGCGTTGTCTGGGGTGCCGTGATCATTGGCCTGGGCCTGATCATGTCCTACGGGAACATCGGCGGCTAGTTTTCGCCCAACGCAAGAAGGCCCCCATCCGGCAAGGATGGGGGCCTTCTTCATGCCTGGGGGTGCTTAGTGCTCGCGGCGCATGAGCGCCGACGGAACCTTTGCTGCTGCTGCCTCGTCCACGAGCCACAGGGTCTTGTGGATGCCGCGTGCGCCGGAGGCCGGAACCTGCAGCTCACTGGCGCCGGCCAGGCCCAGGCCCACGGCCGCAGCCTTGTCGGCACCTGCTGCGACGATCCAGATTTCCTGGGCCGAGTTGATGGTCTCCAACGTCAGGGAAACCCGCAGCGGCGGCGGCTTGGGCGAGTTGCGCACTGCAACCACCGGCACGCCCTTGGTGCGGATGCCCGCCAACTCCGGGAACAGCGAGGCAATGTGCGCGTCCGGGCCAAGGCCCAGCAGCAGCACGTCAAAGCGCGGGACCGGCGGGGCTGTCTCGGGCGACTCGTCGTCGTTCTCCCATTCGGACCGGGCCGCGGCGGCGAGTTCGGCGGCATAGTTCGCCACTGCCTCGTCGAGGTTCGCAACGGTGTCCGATGCCGCCATGACGTGGACCCTGGCCGGGTCCACGGGAATGTGGTCCAGCAGGGCTTCGGCTGCCTGGCCGGCGTTGCGGTCGGGGGAGTCCGTGGCCACAAAGCGGTCGTCGCCGAACCAGAAGTTGACCTTGCCCCAGTCAACGGCGAGGCGTGCCGGGGATGCGGCCACTTCGCGCAATGTGGCAATGCCGACGCTGCCGCCGGTCAGGACTACCGTTGCCTCGCCGCGTTCGCTCTGGACGTCGAGCAGCCGGGTGATGAGCCGAGCGGCCGTGGTGGCTGCCAGGACATCAAAGGACGGGTGCGGGGTAATGCGTACATTCGGGCTCATGGGGCTACCTTTTCCTCGGCGAGGAGCTTGTTCAGGCCTTCGGTGACGACTTCACCAAATACCTCGTCGGGGTCAAGACGGCGCAATTCCTCCGCCAGGCAATCCTGCAGGGAGCGGCGCGGCAGCGAAATCTGCTGCTCGGGCTGCCCCGTCTGGCTCAAGGTTGCCTCGTTGCTGCCGGGGCGGTTCAATTCGACCCGTCCCTTGCTGCGTTCAATGACAACCCTGCGGATGCCTGTGCCGCGCGGATCCTCAGTGACCGTGATGGGCACATTGAGGGCCCGGCGCAGCCAGGCAGCCAGCAGCAGCGTGCTGGGGGAGTCGCTTGCGCCCTCCACCTGCAGGGCCGTGATGGGGTCGGAGCCGTCGTACTGGTCCAGGGCGGCGGCCAGCTGGATGCGCCAGTTGGTCAGCCGCGTCCAGGCCAGGTCCGTGTCTCCGGCCGCGTAGGTGCGGGCAATGTGCGTCAGCGCCTCACGGGGATCGGAGGAGTTGGAGGAATCCGTGATGCGGCGGTGCGCAATCCGGCCAACGGGCGACTGGCTGGGGACGGCCGGTGCACCATTGGGCCACCAGGCCACGATGGGTGCGTCGGGCAGCAGCAGGGCCGAGACGAGCGACTCGTTTTCGGCGGCAAGCTCGCCGGAACCGCGCAGCACGATGACCTCGGATGCGCCGGCGTCGCCGCCCACGCGGATCTGGCCGTCCAGGCCGGTCGGCGCGTCCGCGGAACCCGCAGCCAGCACAATGATGCGGCAGGGGTGTTCGCGGCTGGCCAGGTTGGCGGCCGCAATGGCCTCCTCTTCAAGCCCGCTCCGGGTGATGACCACAAGGGTCAGCACACGGCCCAGGGCGACGACGCCGCCCTGTTCGCGCAGCTTGACGATCTCCTTGGTGATCTTGGAAGTGGTTGTATCCGGCAGTTCAACAATCACGGCCTGCGCCACGTCCTTCCGTCTCGCTTCATCAATTCATCGGCTGAGGCGGGGCCCCAGCTTCCCGGCTCGTAGCTTTCGGGCCGGCTGCCACCCGCCGCCCAGAAGTCCTCGAACGGGTCCAGGATCTTCCAGGACAGTTCAACTTCCTCGTGGCGGGGGAACAGCGGCGGCTCGCCCAGCAGCACGTCCAGGATCAGTCGCTCGTACGCCTCCGGGCTCGACTCGGTGAAGGCGTGCCCGTAGCCGAAGTCCATTGTCACGTCGCGGACTTCCATCTGCGTGCCCGGCACCTTGGAGCCGAACCGGATGGTCACGCCCTCGTCGGGCTGGACGCGGATGACCACGGCGTTCTGGCCGAAGTCGTCTTCCGCGTGATCCGTGAAGAGCAGGTTTGGCGCGCGCTTGAAGACCACTGCGATCTCGGTGACACGGCGGCCCAGGCGCTTGCCTGCACGCAGGTAGAACGGCACACCTGACCAGCGGCGGGTGTTGATGTCCAGGCGGATGGCCGCGAAGGTCTCCGTGGTGGAATCGGCGGGAATGCCCTCTTCCTCCAGGTAGCCCTGCACGTGCTCGCCGCCCTGCCAGCCGCCGGCGAACTGGCCGCGGGCTGAATGGGTGGACAGGTCCTCGGGCAGCTTGACAGCGGCCAGGACCTTTTCCTTCTCGGCACGCAGGTGGTCGGCGTTGAAGGAGATGGGCTCCTCCATGGCCGTCAGGGCCAGCAGCTGCAGCAGGTGGTTCTGGATGACGTCGCGGGCCGCGCCCACGCCGTCGTAGTAGCCTGCGCGGCCGCCGGTGCCAATGTCCTCGGCCATGGTGATCTGCACATGGTCCACGTAGTTGGCGTTCCACAGCGGTTCAAAGAACTGGTTGGCGAAGCGCAGTGCCAGGATGTTCTGCACCGTCTCCTTGCCCAGGTAGTGGTCGATCCGGAACACGGCATCCGCCGGGAACACGGACTCGACAATGTCATTGAGGGCGCGTGCGGACTCAAGGTTGTGCCCGAACGGCTTCTCAATGACAACGCGGCGCCAGCTTTCATCCTCTGTCTGTGCCAGACCGTGGGCCGAGAGCTGGCGGCAAACCAGTTCAAAGGCCTTGGGCGGGATGGACAGGTAGAAGGCGTGGTTGCCGCGGGTGCCGCGGGTCTCATCGAGCTCGGCCAGGGTTGCCTTGAGCCGCTCGAAGGCGGCGTCGTCGTCAAATTCGCCCTGGACAAAGCGGATGCCCTCGCTGAGCTGGTTCCACACGGTCTCGTCAAACGGGGTGCGGCAGTGCGCCTTGACCGAAGCCTTCACCTCGGCGGCGAAGTCCTCGTCCGCCCACGCCCGGCGGGCAAAGCCCACCAGTGCGAAGCTGGGGGGCAGCAGGCCGCGGTTGGCAAGGTCATACACGGCAGGCATGAGCTTCTTGCGCGACAAGTCGCCGGTGACTCCGAAGAGCACCAGCGACGACGGGCCCGCGACCCGGGACAGCCGGCGGTCGCGGCTGTCCCGGAGCGGGTTTTCATTATGGGGTGTGGCAGAAGTGGACATCTGTTGTTAGACAGCCTTATGCGTCGAGGTGGTGGCCTGAAAGTTGCGCCACCGCAGTCTGGAGTTGTGCAACGCCGGCCGCCACATCGGTGAAGTGCAGGCGCAGCACGGGACGTCCATGGTCGGCCAGGACGGCGGCATCGCCTGCCGCCTGCGCGGCAATCAGCTCACCAAAGCTAAACGGTCGCTCCGGAATGGCCAAATCAGCCGCGGCGTCACCCGTAACCTGAAGGAACACGCCCACTGCGGGGCCGCCCTTGTGGAACTGGCCGGTGGAGTGCAGGAAGCGCGGTCCCCAGCCGAACGTCACGGGACGGGAGGTGGCCGCAGCCAGTTCGTCGCGGATGCCCGCCAGGGGTGCGTGTGCCAAGCGGTCCAGGTAGACCTGGACGCTCAGGTAGCCGTTGGCGCCCAGGGTGCCGTTCAGTGCCTGCAGCGCCTCGACGAGGGTCGAGGACCCCGCCAGCCACGCGGCGTCGGCATTGGCCGTGCGGACCTCAACGGCGCCATCGGTGAACAATGCCGGTGTTGCTGCGGGCGTTGCGTCCAGCAGGCCGCGTGCGGCCGACTTGGCCGCCTCGACGTCGGGCTGGTCGAAGGGGTTGATGCCCAGCAGGCGGCCGGCGACGGCGGTGGCAAATTCCCACACCATCATCTGCGCCCCGACTTCGCCGGAGATGCTGACCTCGTTCTCGCGCAGCTCAACCTCGGCCTCGGGTGCCACGAGGCGCACCACGAGCACGTCGGCGGCGCCGCCGGTCACCTCGGGGGAGCCGGGATCGGCCACCACGGGCAGAACGCCGGTGCCCAGCTTGCCGGTGGACTCCGCGATGAGCTGTTCGGCCCAGTCAGCGAAGCCGACAATGCCGGAGCCCTCGTCAACAATCACGATCTTGTCGCGCAGCGGGGAGGTGCCGCCGAGTGCCGCACCCAGGCGCAGGCCCACGTTGTCGGCGTCGTCGTCGCGCAGCATTTCGCCGGCTTCCTCGGCCGAATCCAGCAGTGCGGCTACATCCACGCCGGCCAGGCCGGAGGGGACCAGGCCGAACGCGGTCAGGCCGGAGTAGCGCCCGCCCACGTTGGGGTCAGCGTTGAAGACCTTGCGGTAGCCGGCTTCGCGTGCCGAGGCGTCCAGGGGTGAGCCCGGATCGGTCACGATGATGATGCGCGACTTCGCGTCGATGCCGGCTGCCGTGAACTCCTGCTCGAAGATGCGGCGCTGTGAGTCTGTTTCCAGGGTGGAGCCGGACTTGGAGGAGACCACAATGGCCGTGGTGGCCAGGCGGTCGCTGATGGCGGCACGGACCTGGTCGGGGTCGGTGCTGTCCAGCACGCCGAGTTCCACGCCTGCCGTGGCCGTGATGACCTCCGGAGCCAGCGAGGAGCCGCCCATGCCGCACAGCACGATGTGGTTGATGCCTTCGGCGTGCAGCTCATCGCGCAGGGCGTTGATGTCCGCAACCAGGGCCGCGGAGACCTCGGGGGCCTCGACCCAGCCCAGGCGGATGGCCGATTCGGCTTCGGCGTCGGGTCCCCAAAGGGTGGCGTCCTTGGCGAAGATGCGCGAGGCAACCTTGTCTTCGACGAGGGCGGGCAGGTGCGCCGCAGCTGCGGCCTGGGCGGCGCCTGTGGCCGCGAATCCGAGGGAAGTCATGCCGTTCAGCCCTCTGCGCCGGCGGCGTCGAGTGCTTCCTGCACGTGGTTGAGCAGGTCCTTCCAGCTGGCGACGAACTTCTCCAGGCCTTCGGTTTCCAGGACGTTGACAACGTCGTTGTAGGAAACGCCGAGTGCTTCGAGCTGGTTCAGCAGCTCGTTGGACTCCGCGTAGGTGCCCGTGATGGTGTCGCCAGTGACCACGCCGTGGTCGAACGTTGCATCGAGGGTCTTTTCCGGCATGGTGTTGACCACGTTGGCGGCAACCAGTTCGGTCACGTACAGGGTGTCGGAGTAGGCGGGGTCCTTGACGCCGGTGGAGGCCCACAGGGGACGCTGGGCCAGTGCGCCTGCTTCGGCCAGGACGGCCCAGCGCTCGGAGGCGAAGGTCTCCTCGAAGGCCTGGTAGGCCAGGCGTGCATTGGCCAGGCCGGCCTGGCCCTTGAGTGCCTTGGCTTCCTCGGTGCCGATGGCGTCGAGGCGCTTGTCGATTTCGGAGTCAACGCGGGAGATGAAGAAGGAGGCGACGGAGTGGATCTCGGCCAGGTTGTGCCCGTTGGCCTTGGCCAGCTCGATGCCGCTGATGAACGCGTTCATGACGGCGCGGTAGCGGTCAAGCGAGAAGATGAGCGTGACGTTGACGCTGATGCCCTCGCCGATGGTCTTGGTGATGGCCTCGAGGCCCTCAAGGGTTGCCGGGATCTTGATGAGGACGTTCTTCTTGTCCACCTTGGCGTAGAGGCGCTTGGCTTCCTCGAAGGTGCCTTCGGTGTCCCAGGCCTTGCGGGGGTCAACTTCAATGGACACGCGGCCGTCGACGCCCTTGGAGGACTCGTAGATGCCGGCGAAGATGTCACAGCCGTCTGCAACGTCTGCCGTGGTGAGTTCGAAGACGGCGTCTTCGGCGTTGATGCCGGCGGCGGAGAACTTCTTCAGTTCCGGCTTGTAGTCATCGCTCTTGGTGATGGCTGCCTCGAAGATGCTGGGGTTGGTGGTCACGCCAACAACATTCTTTTCCGCGATCAGGGCGGTCAGGTTGCCGCTGCTGATGCGGCTGCGGGAGAGGTCGTCAAGCCAGATGGAAACACCTGCGGCGGAGAGTGCGGCGGTGGGCGTTGAATTGGTCATTATTTGCTTCCTTTGGAGTCAAGGACCTTGAACTTTCGGCACTGTTTGCAACAGCGCCGCAGGCCAGGTGTTCTATTCCCGCTGCCGCGAAGGTGTCCTTCGCGGCTGCGGCAACAAGGGGCTAAAGAAGAATGTCAGGCGGCGGGCTGCTGTCCGCCAGGGTGTTGCGCCCGGCAGCCTTGCTGCTGCCGGGCGGTGGCGCTAGGCGCGGGCTGCTGCCAGGGAGTCCTTGGCTGCGGCCGTGACGGCTGCGGTGGTGATGCCGAATTCCTCGAACAGGACCTTGTAGTCGGCGGAGGCGCCGAAGTGCTCCAGGGAGATGGAGCGGCCGGCGTCGCCGACGAACTCGCGCCAGCCCAGGGCCAGGCCGGCCTCGACGGAGACGCGGGCCTTGACGGCGGACGGCAGGACCTGCTCGCGGTACTCGGCGCCCTGGGCGTGGAACCATTCAACGCACGGCATGGAGACGACGCGTGCAGCGACGCCCTCGGCGGCCAGGGCCTCGCGGGCCTCAACAGCCAGCTGGACCTCGGAGCCGGTGGCGATGAGGATGACGTCGGGGGTGACCACGGCGCCGTCGGACACGGCCTCGGCCAGGACGTAGCCGCCCTTTTCAACCAGCTCGGCGGAGCCGAACTCGGTGGCCGTGGCCTCTCCCGCACCGCGGGTGTAGGTGGGGATGTTCTGGCGGGTCAGCACGATGCCGGCCGGGTTGTCGGTGGTTTCCAGGATCTTCTTCCAGGAAGCGGCAACCTCGTTGGCGTCGCCCGGGCGGACCACGTCAAGGCCCGGGATGGCGCGCAGGCTCGAGAGCTGCTCCACGGGCTGGTGCGTGGGGCCGTCCTCGCCGAGGCCGATTGAATCGTGCGTCCACACGTAGATGGACGGAACGCCCATGAGGGCCGACAGGCGGATCGCGGGACGCTGGTAGTCGCTGAAGATCAGGAACGTGCCGGAGAACGCGCGGGTGGGGCCGCCCAGGTGGATGCCGTTGACGATGGAAGCCGCAGCGTGCTCGCGGATGCCGAAGTGCAGCACACGGCCGTAGGGGCCGCCGGACCAGGTGTCGGTCTGCTTGGAGGCGGGCACGAACGAGCCGGAGCCCTCGATGGTGGTGTTGTTCGAGCCGGCGAGGTCGCAGGAGCCGCCCCACAGTTCGGGCAGCACGCCGCCAATGGCGTTCAGGACCTTGCCGGAGGCAACACGGGTGGAAACATCCTTGCCGCCTTCGAAGACGGGCAGGTTCTCCTCCCAGGCAGCCGGCAGTTCCTTCTTTTCGATGCGTCCCAGCAGGGCTGCGTTGTCCGGGTTGGCGGACTTCCATGCCTCGAAGCCGGTGTTCCACTCATCGTGGGCTGCGGCGCCGCGGGCGACGAGTTCGCGGGTGTGCTCCAGGACCTTGGGCTCAACGGCGAAGTTCTGCTCGGGGTCGAAGCCCAGGACTTCCTTCAGCGCTGCAACTTCGGCGCCGCCCAGTGCCGAGCCGTGGATGGCGCCGGTGTTCTGCTTCTTGGGGGAGGGGTAGCCGATGATGGTGCGCAGCGAGATGAGCGAGGGCTTGGTGGTCTCGGCCTTGGCTGCTGCAAGGGCTGCGTGCAGCTCTGCGACGTCCTCGACGTATTCGCCGGTCTTGGTCCAGTCCACGCGCTGCACGTGCCAGCCGTAGGACTCGTAGCGCTTGAGCACGTCTTCGGAGAAGGCGATGTTGGTGTCGTCTTCAATGGAGATGTGGTTGGAGTCGTACACAACAACCATGTTGCCCAGTTCCTGGTGGCCGGCAAGGCTGGAGGCCTCGCTGGTGACGCCTTCCTGCAGGTCGCCGTCGGAGGCGATGACCCAGACCGTGTGGTCGAAGGGGCTCGTGCCGGGTGCGGCGTCGGGGTCCATGAGGCCGCGCATGCGGCGCTGCGAGTAGGCGAAGCCGACGGCCGAGGCCAGGCCCTGGCCCAGCGGCCCGGTGGTGATCTCCACGCCGGCCGTGTGCTTGTACTCGGGGTGGCCCGGTGTCAGGGAGCCCCAGGTGCGCAGGGCTTCAAGGTCGGAAAGCTCCAGGCCGTAGCCGGACAGGAACAGCTGCACGTAAAGTGTCAGCGAGGTGTGTCCGGGGGACAGGATGAAGCGGTCGCGGCCCAGCCAGTCCGGGTTTTTCGGATCGATGCGCATGACCTTCTGGAACAGCAGGTATGCGGCCGGGGCGAGCGACATGGCGGTCCCGGGGTGGCCGTTGCCAACCTTTTCAACTGCGTCGGCGGCCAGAATGCGGGCGGTGTCCACTGCGCGCTGGTCGTCTGCGGTCCACGTGAATGCGGGTATTGCGAAGTTTGACACTGACAGGTCCCTCTCGTTGGGCATAAACAAATCTTTTGCAGGGCTGGCATCCAAAAGTCCGGCGATTGCCGGCAGGACGGCCTGTTTCCGGGCCCTGCACCGGGTGCAGCTGCAATTCGTAAGGTTTAGGCCTGAAGGGCCGGGAATTTAGGTGTCCCGAATCCAGGTATTTCTAAAGCTACACGAATTGGCCTGCAAGCGTGATTGGTTTTCACATGGTGAGAAGCCACGTGTCACTGCTTGACTTATGGCCTTTTGGTGCTGGGCGGCCGCGAACCGGTATGATAAGTGAAGCCGTGCCCGACGTGATTGCCCGCCCCGAAAAGGTGCGGAATGTTGCGCCGCATGAACCACATGCGTCGAGGCAGCGGCGCCGAACCAACAGATGAAACATGGTGACAAAACCCGTGAGTGCAACGCATGCCCCGACCGCCGATACTTCGCCGAACCGGTCCATTGGTTTTTCGGAGAAGGCAAAGGGCTACCTGGCCCTGACCAAGCCCCGGGTTGTGGAACTCCTCCTGGTGACCACCCTGCCCACCATGTTCTACGCGCACGGCTATGCCGGCAACAGCGGCGTGCCCAGCCTGTGGCTCATGTTCGCCACGATGGTGGGCGGCGCGCTGGCAGCAGGCGCATCGGGGGCCTTCAACTGCTACATTGACCGTGACATTGACAAAGTGATGCACCGCACCTCCAAGCGCCCCTTGGTGACCGGTGTGATTACGCCGCGTGAAGCACTGGTGTTCTCCTGGGTCCTCACGGTCCTGGCCGTGGCCCTGCTCTGGAGCATCAACCCGCTGACGGGCATGCTCGGCATCGGCGCCATCTTCCTCTACGTGGTGGTTTACTCGCTGATCCTCAAGCGCCGCACCACGCAGAACATCGTCTGGGGTGGCGCAGCGGGCTGCATGCCCGTGCTGATCGCCTGGGCCGCCGTGACCAACACCGTCCAGTGGCCGGCCGTGATCCTGTTCATGATCATCTTCCTGTGGACGCCCCCGCACTACTGGCCCCTGTCCATGCGCTACGGCGACGATTACAACGCCGTCAACGTCCCCATGCTCGGTGCCGTTGCCGGTTCACGCACGGTGGCCGTGCAGGTTGTCCTGTACACCTGGGCCATGGTTGCCTGCTCGCTGCTCATGGTTCCGCTGGGCGGCGCGGGCATTGTCTACACCGTCACCACGGCCGCGGCCGGCGCCTGGTTCCTGTTCGAGGCCCACAAGCTGTACAACAACTCCAAGAAGGACCTCGTCACCAAGAAGAACGCCATGAAGGTCTTCCACGCCTCCATCACGTACCTGACCCTGGTGTTCCTGTCACTGGCCGTGGATCCCTTCGTGGGTTCCGCCCTGATGGGCTAGTTTTCCCCAAGCACGACGCCGGCCGGTGCCTCCCACACGGGAGTCGCCGGCCGCTGTGGTTAAGCCGGGCCCTGCCCGCGCCTCGTGGTGCCCCAGGCGCACAAAAGCGGCCGGCCACCTTCTGCGTGAAGGTGGCCGGCCGCCGTCATCCATGTGCCGGGGAGTGTTCCCCGGGGAGCCGCAGCTAGGAGGCTGCCACGCCGTCCCGGCCGCGGCGCATGGCCACATCGATGATGTTCGTGCCCACCGTCAGCATGAGCGAGGCACCCAGCATGTGCACGATCACCAGCAGGATCGGGATGCCCGTGAAGTACTGCCAGTAGCCAATGAAGCCCTGCAACAGCACCGAGGCGAACAGGAGCAGGGCGGCGCTGCGCATCATGTCGCCGCGGCCCTTCTTCCACAGCAGGATAACCAGCAGCAGCGACACAGCTACGAGCACGTAGACGGGGGCGGCATGCAGGCGCGTGGCCAGGTATCCGTCGAGCTGCATGCGCGGCGAGGTGGAGTCGCCCGAGTGCGGCCCGGAGCCGGTGACCAGGGTGCCCAGCATCACGGCCAGGTAGGTGGCCACGGCGGCAATGACGCTGAGCCGGCGGATCCAGGGAGAGGCGCGCGGCACGTCCACGGGGGAGGATGCGCCGGTGCGCCCATAGGTGCGGTTCACCAGCAGCATGGAGACCACCACGAGCCCGGCCGACACCAGGAAATGCAGGCTCACCACATACGGGTTCAGGCCGCTCAGCACAGTGATGCCGCCAATCACGGCCTGGGCAGGAATCACGGCCAGCAGGCCGAAGGCCAGCCAGAACAAGTCGCGGCGCTCCTTGCGCATGTTCCACAGCATGACCAGCAGGGCCAGTCCCACGGCGGCCAGGGCGAAGGTCAGCGTGCGGTTGGCGAACTCAATGAAGCCATGGATGCCCATGGCCGGGGTGTTCGTCAGCGACTCGGCCGTGCACTTGGGCCAGGTGGGGCAACCCAGGCCGGAGCCGGTCACACGCACCACGCCACCGGAGACGATCAGCACGCCCTGGCCAATGAGCGAGGCCATTGACAGGCGGCGGATGGCCGGGGTGATGGAGGTTGGCAGTTTTTCAACAAACCTGCGCAACGGCTTGTCCATGGCGGGGCTGCTTTGACTCACTTCGGTGATGCCTCTCAATTCCATTTGAACCACTTGATGGCGGCGGCGGCGGATGCCACCGTCCAGGCCAGCAAAACTGTCAGGCCCCAAACATCGAGCCTGCTTTCCAGCAGCGCCGCACGCATGAGGTTGCCCAGGGCGCCGGAGGGCAGCCACTCGACAAGGCCCTCGAGGGCGCTGGAGAACTTGCCTGCCGGCAGCACGATCCCGCCCACGGCGGCAAAGAGAATCCAGCCCAGGTTGGTGATGGCCAGGGTGGCCTCGGGCCGGACGGTGCCGGCGATCAGCAGGCCAAGGGCGGTGAACGCGGCCGCGCCGAGGACCAGCAGGGGGATGCCCAGCAGGACCCCGGCCAGCGGCGGGCGCCAGCCCAGGAACAGGGCAACGGTGGAGATCAGCACCACCTGCAGGCCCAGGGCCGCCAGTACGGCGATGGCCTTGCCGGCGATCAGGCCGCCCTTGCCCAGCGGCGTGGTGGACATGAACCGCAATACGCCGTAGCGGCGGTCAAAGCCGGTGGCGATGCCCTGGCCCGTGAAGGCTGTGGACAGTGCGCACAGTGCCAGGATGCCGGGGGTGGCCAGTGCCACGCGGGAGTGGCCCATGCCGTCGAGCAGCGGCGTGGCCGTCAGGGCCAGCAGGCCCAGCAGTGGCATGACCACCATGAGGACCAGTTGCTCGCCGTTGCGGAGCATGGTGCCGGTCTCGTAGCGGCCCTGGTTCAGGATGCGCCGGGCAAGGGTTGCAGGGCGCGCGGGAGCGGCGCCGTGAAAGAGCGAGGTCATGAAATACCCAGGGCTTCCTGTTCGTTGGCGGAGCCGGCGGCAATCGCCAGGAACACGTCCTCCAGTGACTGGGAGGCCAGGTGGACCGAGGTGGGCATGGCCGCGTTGGCCTCGCACCAGGCGCCGAAGCGGGCAAGGTCGGCCGGTTCCAGCGAACCGGCCAGGCTGTAGCTGCCCGGCCGGGTTTCCGTGCACTCCAGGCCGGGGCGGCGCAGTTCCGTGACGTCCAGTCCGGCGGTGGCCTGGAAGGTCATGGTGCGGTGTGCCATGGCGGCCGTGGACGTCTCCAGCAGTTCCTGCACGGTGCCCTCGGCCACGGACTCGCCCTTGTCCACGATGTAGACGTAGTCGGCCAGGCGCTGGGCGTCGTCGAGCAGGTGGGTCGTGAGGATGATGGCCTTGCCGGCGTCGCGCAATTCGCGGATCAGCTCGAACACCATGATGCGCGACTGGGGGTCCAGCCCGGCGCTGGGCTCGTCCAGGAACAGCACGTCCGGATTGCCCAGCAGGCTTGCGGCAAGGGCCACACGCTGCTTTTGGCCGCCGGAAAGTCGGCGGATGGTGGTGTCGGAGAACTCGGCGATGCCGAGCCTGTCCACGAGCGCGTCCACGCTCAGGGGGTTCTCGTAGAGCCCGGCCACGTGGCGCAGCAGGGCGACGGGCCGGGCCGACGGCGGCAGTCCGCCGTCCTGCAGCATGACACCCACCCTGGCCCGGAGCTCCGCGCCGGCATTCCGGGGGTCCTGGCCGAGCAGGGAAACAGTGCCGCCGGTGCGGTCCTGCAATCCTTGC
Organism: Arthrobacter sp. HY1533; assembly: GCF_027568515.1. Classification (GTDB taxonomy): domain Bacteria; phylum Actinomycetota; class Actinomycetes; order Actinomycetales; family Micrococcaceae; genus Specibacter. Next base: position 51,414 of record NZ_JANKZF010000032.1, read on the forward strand.
GCGCACTCGATGGTGGTGGTCTTGCCGGCGCCATTGGCGCCGAGAAGTGCTGTGACTGCACCAAAATGGGCGGTCAGGTTAATGTTGGATACAACGCGTTTCATCCGGCCGTCCAGCGCCGGCAGGGGCCCCACGTCCTTGATGAGCCCGGTGATCTCCAAGGCAGGGGCAAGTGTCTTTGTCACGCGGCCATTGTACGCGACCGACTTGGGTGTTTCCCCCGGCCGGGGGCCCTGCCGCGAACGTGGGTAGGCTCACCTTAGTGGAAGCGCGCGGCTAATTACGGCATACTTGTCTTGTCTAATGTTGTGTGTTATTTCGATTGTGTGGAGGTGTCAATGAGTCAGCACGTTGAACCACGGAATTCCGCCTCAGTCGAGCCTGACGAACGCACCCGGGACCGTGTGCTGACGGCCGTCCTGGAGCAGGGCCCTGTCAGTGCCGCACAGCTTGGTTCCGTCCTCGGGCTGACGCCGGCAGCCGTGCGCCGCCACCTGGACGTGCTCACCCGCGAGGACCTCATCGAGGTCAAGCTCGTCAGCAACGCCAAGTCGGGGGCCGGCAGGCCGGCCCGCCGCTACGTGGTTTCCCGCCGCGGGCAGACTGAAATAGGCGACGACTACCTCGAAATTGCCCGGCAGGCCCTTGCGGAGATTGCCGGGGTGCGCGGCGAGGCCGGCGTCGTCGAATTTGCCGAACGACGCTTTGCGGCCATGGAGGCCAAGTACCAGCCAGTCGTTGACGCCGCAGGCGCCGACGTGGCGGCACGCTCCAAGGCACTCGCCGAGGCCCTCAACGCTGACCGCTTTGTGGCCACCTCCAACTCCCTGAACGCAGGCACGGCCATGGCAGCAGAGCAGCTGTGCCAGGGCCACTGCCCCATCCAGGAACTGGCAACAACCTTCCCCGAATTTTGCGACGCGGAGACCGGGGTTTTTGCCCGGCTCATCGGAGTCGACGTGCGCCGCCTGTCTACCATGGCCAGCGGCGGCCACGTGTGCACCACACACGTGCCCACCGGCCGGGGGGTCGTGCGCAAGCTGGCCACCGTGCCGGCAAACAGAGTTGCGGCCGGCCCGAGGGGCCTGCCGGGAACAATTTCCAACCATCAGCAAGAAAGGCCGTGATGACGGATCAATTAGCGCAGGATGTGAGCGTCAACGGTGAAGTGGCAGATGCCACCAACCACGACATCCTCGAAAGAAACCCGGAGCTGGAGGGCTTGGGCAACTACGCCTTCGGCTGGTCGGACAAGAACGCCGTCAGCGACAACGCCCGCCGCGGCCTGAGCGAAGAGGTCGTCCGCGACATCTCCGCCAAGAAGGGCGAACCCCAGTGGATGCTGGACATGCGCCTGAAGGGCCTGAAGTACTTTGACCGCAAGCCCATGCCCACCTGGGGTGCGGACCTCTCCGGCATTGACTTCGACAACATCAAGTACTTTGTGCGCTCCACGGAGAAGCAGGCCGGCACCTGGGAAGAGCTTCCCGAGGACATCCGCAACACGTACGAGAAGCTGGGCATCCCGGAAGCCGAGCGCAACCGCCTGGTCGGCGGCGTCACGGCCCAGTACGAGTCCGAGGTTGTCTACCACCAGATCCGCGAGGACCTGGAAGCCCAGGGTGTCATCTTCACCGACACCGACACCGCGCTGCGCGAACACCCGGAGATCTTCCAGGAGTACTTCGGCACCATGATTCCGGTGGGCGACAACAAGTTCGCCTCGCTGAACACGGCCGTCTGGTCCGGCGGCTCGTTCGTCTACGTCCCCCCGGGCGTCCACGTGGAAATCCCGCTGCAGGCCTACTTCCGCATCAACACCGAGAACATGGGCCAGTTTGAGCGCACGCTCATCATCGCCGACGAGGGCAGCTACGTCCACTACATCGAAGGCTGCACGGCCCCGATCTACACCTCGGACTCCCTGCACTCGGCCGTCGTCGAGATCGTGGTGAAGAAGAACGCCCGCGTTCGCTACACCACCATCCAGAACTGGTCCAACAACGTGTACAACCTGGTCACCAAGCGTGCCATTGCACACGAAGGCGCCACCATGGAGTGGGTCGACGGCAACATCGGCTCCAAGGTCACCATGAAGTACCCGGCCGTCTACCTGGTGGGCGAGCACGCCAAGGGTGAGACCCTGTCGGTTGCCTTCGCCGGCGAAGGCCAGCACCAGGACACCGGCTCCAAGATGGTCCACATTGCGCCCAACACGCAGTCCTCCATCATCTCCAAGTCCGTCGCCCGCGGTGGCGGCCGCGCCGCATACCGCGGCCTGGTCCAGATCCGTGAAGGTGCAACGCACTCGGCCAACACCGTGCGCTGTGACGCCCTGCTGGTGGACAACATCTCCCGCTCGGACACATACCCGTACGTGGACGTCCGTGAAGACGATGTCTCCATGGGCCATGAGGCAACCGTGTCCAAGGTCAGCGAAGAGCAGCTGTTCTACCTGCAGTCCCGCGGCATGCCCGAGGACGAGGCCATGGCCATGATCGTGCGCGGCTTCATCGAGCCGATCGCCAAGGAACTGCCCATGGAATACGCGCTGGAACTGAACCGCTTGATCGAACTGCAGATGGAAGGGGCCGTCGGCTAAATGACCGAGCTCACGCAAGAACAAGAAACTGATGCCAAGGTCTGGAGCCAGGGCTTCATCAAGGGCATGACCGAGGAAGGCGAAAGCCTCTCCGAGATCAACCCCGAAGGCGGCCCCCTCGGCGGCAGCGCAACGAAGGCACACAGCCACGGCGGCGACAGCCACGGTGGCGGCGTCGGCGTGCCCGACAGCTCACGCGCCGGACGCCTGACCTCCTACAAACTGGCCGACTTCCCGCTCATCACGGGCCGTGAAGAGGACTGGCGCTTCACCCCGCTCAAGCGCCTGCGCGGCCTTGACCGCGTGGGTGTCAAGGGCCAGGAGCTCAACGGCGCCGCCCCGACCGTCACGGTGTCAAAGCCCGACGCCGTCACGGTGGAAACCGTGGGCCGCGACGACGCCCGCATCGGCACCGGCGGCATCCCCGAGGACCGTGTTGCAGCTGCCGCATGGGAGAACTTCACCGAGGCCACCGTTGTCACCCTGCCGGCAGAGTTTGCCGGCACTGACGAGGACGTCACCACGCTGACGCTGACCGGCGCGGGGGACACCCCGGCCGCTTCGCACATCGTGGTGCACGCGAAGAAGTTCGCCACCGGCGTCGTGGTCCTTGACCACCGCGGCACTGCCGTGCTCAGCGAAAACGTCGAGATCGTCCTCGAGGACGGCGCGAACCTGACGGTTGTCAGCATCCAGGACTGGAACGACGACGCCGTGCACGCAAGTGCCCAGCACATCTCCGTGGGCCGCGACGCCCACGTCAAGCACGTCGTGGTCAACCTTGGCGGAAACCTGCTGCGCACCACGCCGTCGGCCCGCTACACCGGCACCGGTGGCGACGTGGAAATGTACGGCCTGTACTTTGCCGACGCCGGCCAGCACCTGGAACAGCGCCTGTTCGTTGACCACTCCACCAAGAACTGCAAGTCCCGCGTCACGTACAAGGGTGCCTTGCAGGGCGACGGTGCACACGCCGTGTGGATTGGCGACGTGCTGATCCGCAAGCAGGCCGAAGGCACCGACACCTACGAGATGAACCGCAACCTCATCCTGACCCAGGGTGCACGTGCCGACTCGGTGCCGAACCTGGAAATTGAGACGGGCATGATCGAGGGCGCCGGACACGCAAGTGCCACGGGCCGCTTCGACGACGAGCAGCTGTTCTACCTGCAGGCACGCGGCATTGAAGAGTCTGTGGCCCGCCGCCTGGTGGTGCGCGGCTTCCTCAACGAGGTCATCCAGCACATCAAGGTTCCCGCCCTGGAAGAGCGCTTGCGCGACGCCGTGGAACGTGAGCTGGCAGCAGGGGAACTGTAGTGGCGGAAACCTCCGCGCCCGCCGGCGTTGTGGTCTGCCAGGATGGCGACATTGAGGTCAAGTCGGCCCTCCTGGTGGAGATCGACGACGTCCCCGTTGCCATTGTCAGGGACTCCTACGGTGAGCTGCACGCCATCGGGGACACCTGCTCGCATGCGGAAATTTCGCTCAGCGAGGGCGACGTGGAGGACTGCACCATTGAATGCTGGGCACACGGCAGCTCGTTCGACCTGAAAACAGGCGAACCGCTGACGTTGCCGGCCTTTGAACCGGTGCCCGTCTTTGCCCTGGCCGTTCACGGCAGCGACGTCTACGTTGACGTCACCAACATTCTTAACGGCGTCAGCCCGCAGTAGCGGCGCACGCACACAATTTTTAGGAGAAAATAGAGTATGTCTACTCTGGAAATCAAGGACCTGCACGTCAGCATTGAGACCGAGCAGGGCGTCAAGCCGATCCTCAAGGGCGTCAGCCTGACCATCAACACGGGTGAAACCCACGCCATCATGGGCCCCAACGGCTCCGGCAAGTCCACCCTGGCCTCCACGATTGCCGGCCACCCGCGCTACACCGTGGACAGCGGCTCCATCACCCTCGACGGCGAAGATGTCCTGGCCATGAGCGTTGACGAGCGCGCCCGCGCCGGCCTGTTCCTGGCCATGCAGTACCCCGTGGAAATCCCCGGCGTCACCATGACCAACTTCCTGCGCACCGCCAAGACCGCGATCGACGGCGAAGCACCCAAGCTGCGCACCTGGACCAAGGACGTCAAGGCTGCCATGGCGCAGCTGCGCATCGAGCCCGAGTTCGCCGAGCGCAACGTCAACGAAGGCTTCTCCGGCGGCGAGAAGAAGCGCCACGAGATCCTCCAGCTCGAGCTGCTCAAGCCCAAGTTCGCCGTCCTGGACGAGACCGACTCCGGCCTGGACGTCGACGCCCTGAAGGTTGTCTCCGAGGGTGTCAACCGCGCCATCGACGAGGGTGGCCTGGGCACGCTGCTCATCACCCACTACACCCGCATCCTGCGCTACATCAAGCCGCAGTTTGTGCACGTGTTTGTCGACGGCCAGATCGCCGAGCAGGGTGGCGCCGAACTGGCCGACCGCCTGGAAGAAGAAGGCTACGACCGCTACCAGATTGCCGAGTCGGCAACGGCCTAGCCGCCGCCGGTTCACGATCGCCAAGAAGGAACCATGACTGACATCAGCGAATCAGGGGCAGCTGCCACAGCGGCCCAAACCGATCTCGAAGACGTTGAGGAAGCCCTCAAGGACGTCATCGACCCCGAACTCGGCGTCAACGTCGTCGACCTGGGCCTGCTGTACGGCCTGCGCTACGCCGACGACGGCGCCCTGCTGCTGGACATGACGCTCACCACGGCGGCCTGCCCGCTGCAGGACGTCATCGAGGAGCAGGTGGAGGCATCACTTAGCCCGATCGTGGATGAGTGGCGCATCAACTGGGTGTGGATGCCGCCGTGGGGTCCGGACCGGATCACCGACGACGGCCGCGACCAGATGCGGGCCCTGGGCTTCAACATCTAGTCCCCGCCGGGTGGACACGGCCCCATTTTTGGGGCCCCGCCCGCACGGCGCCACACACGACTTCGTCGGTGTGGCCGCCGCGGCGCCCGATGCCATACCCCGGCCCCAAAAAATGAGGCCATGTCCGTGTCGCGCATCGAAGTAAAAACCCGGGTCTCGACAGGCTCGACCACCGGTGGTCGAGCCTG
>NZ_JANKZF010000033.1 GCF_027568515.1 Arthrobacter sp. HY1533
TTCCCGGACTGCACCAGTCCGGCCACCTGGACCGAAGCCCACCACATCATCCCCTGGCAGGCAGGCGGGGAAACCAGCGTTGAGAACGGCTGCCTGCTCTGCAGCCACCACCACACCCTGCTCCACACCAGCGACTGGAGCATCCAGCTCATCAACGGCACCCCCTGGTTCACACCACCCTGGATCATCGACCACACCCAAACCCCACGCCGCAACACCTACCACCACGGCCTCACCCCACAACAACACCCCTAACCCAACCGCAACGGAAAAGGGCCCCGATCCAAGGAGATCGGGGCCCAACTGCGTCAAACTGTGGCGAGAAACGCCGGGGACTATTTGTGTCCCGCCACCGATTCGCCCAGCTTGCCGGTCAGCTCCAGCAATGTGCGCATCTCATCGTCGGTGAGCGCGGCATCCATGACTTCAAGGATGTTGCGCACATGCGCCCGGCCCACCTGCTTTTGCAGTGCAGCGCCCTCCTCTGTCAGCCCAATGAGCACGCCGCGCTTGTCGTCCTCGGGTGTCTTGCGCTGGATCAGCCCACGGGCCTCGAGCCGGTCCACCATGCGGGAGATGCTTGGCTGCGTCAGCAACACATGGTCGTTGAGTTCATTCAGGCGCAGCCAGCCGCTGGGGCAGCGGGACAAGCTGTAGAGCACGTCGTACTCCCTGCTGCCGAGGGCCTTGAAGCTGGGTTCCTTCTGGAGCTCCCGCATCACGGCCACCTGGGTGCGCAACAGCGATTCCCAGGCATCCGTGGCCAGTTTCCGGTGCGCGGCGGCGGACATGTCAGTTCACCCCTGCAGCGGTTGTGGAAGCGGTGGCAGCCTTGGCCCGGGCGGCCTCACGGCGGGCCTCGAACGTGGGGCCCTCCGGGATGTCCGCCGGGCGGTTGGCCGCAAACTCCTTGCGCAGCGTGGGCAGGACCTCTGAGCCAAACAGGTCCAGCTGTTCCAGGACGGTCTTCAACGGCAGGCCGGCATGGTCAACCAGGAACAGCTGGCGCTGGTAGTCGCCAAAGTAGTCGCGGAACGTCAACGTCTTTTCGATCAGTTCCTGCGGGCTGCCCACTGTCAGCGGCGTCTGCGAGGTGAAGTCCTCCATGGACGGGCCGTGGCCGTAGACGGGTGCGTTGTCGAAGTACGGGCGGAACTCGTTGACGGCGTCCTGCGAGTTCTTGCGGATGAAGAACTGCCCGCCCAGGCCAACCATGGCCTGTTCCGGTGTTCCGTGGCCGTAGTGTGCGTAGCGCTCACGGTAGAGGCCGATCAGCTGCTGGTAGTGCTCCTTGGGCCAGAAGATGTTGTTGGCGAAGAATCCGTCGCCGTAGTAGGCGGCAATCTCCGCCACCTGGGGCGTGCGGATGGCGCCGTGCCACACGAACGGGGCGACGCCGTCGAGCGGGCGGGGCGTGGATGTGAAGCCGCGCAGCGGTGTGCGGAACTTGCCTTCCCAGTTCACCACTTCCTCGTCCCAGAGGCGGCGCAGCAGGGCGTAGTTTTCCACTGTCAGTTCCACGGAGTCCTGGTTGTTCTTGCCGAACCAGGGGTACACGGCGCCCATGTTGCCGCGGCCCAGCACCAGGTCAACACGGCCTTCGGCCAGGTGCTGGAGCGTTGCGTAGTCCTCGGCGATCTTGACCGGGTCGTTGGTGGTGATCAGCGTGGTGGAGGTGGAGAGGATGATCTTCTCCGTCTGCGCTGCGATGTAGGCCAAGATGGTGGTGGGGGAGCTGGGGTAGAACGGCGGGTTGTGGTGCTCGCCCGTGGCAAACACATCCATGCCGATGTCTTCGGCGTGCTTGGCGATCGTGGTGATGGCTTTCAGGCGCTCGTGCTCGGTCGGCGTGCGGCCCGTGGTGGGGTCCATGGTGATGTCGCCAACACTGAAGATTCCGAACTGCATGGTGTGCTCCTTTTGTCCCGCGGGGTCTCCGCAAGATATATGCGTTTGTATCTAATATACCTGCCAACCTCAGGGGTGGCCAATATGTTCCCGAGGTGTCCTGCGGCTCATTGCGGCGGGCGGAGCCAAAAGCTACCGGCGGGTATTAGTATGCTCATCAAGGGTGTGTTGCGCACATCACACATGATGAAAAGGAATCCCATGGCTTCATTGCAGCGCGGCGTGGCCGGGCGCTCCGTCAGGTTGGCGCCCACCGCCGGCGCAATTGTGGGCTTCCTGGTCCTGGTGGAGCTCACCAGCGGCATCCTGCAGGGCTACTACACGCCGCTGTTGACGGACATTGCCCGGTTCCTCGGCATCCACGACGCCGACGTCAACTGGTTCGAGGCGGCCCAGCTGATGGTCAGCGCCCTGGTGGTGCCGGTGCTCGCCAAGCTGGGCGACATGGTGGGCCACCGCAAGATTCTGCTCATCTCCACGGCACTGACCGCGGCAGCCTCGTGGGGCGTGGCCTTTGCCCCCAATTTCTGGTTGTTCCTGGCCGCCTGGGCGCTGCAGGGCTTCTACGTGGTCTGGCTGCCGCTGGAAGTCGCACTCATCTTCAGCCGCTCACACAAGCAGCCCGACGGCGCCGCGGTCACCCGCAGGGCGGCCGGCATCCTCGTGGCCGGCCTCGAGTTCGGCGTGATTGCCGGCGCCCTCGCCGGCGGCTTCATTGGCGGCGCCTTCCCGGACAAGCTGTGGCTCACACTCATGATCCCTGCCATCGCGGTCACCCTCTGCTTCTTCGTGATCCTGTTCGGCGTCCCCGAATCCGAGAACCGCACGGGCGGCCGCATCGACATGGTTGGGCTGACGATGCTCTCGACCGGCCTGCTGCTCATCACGGCCGGCCTGACCTTCATGCGCATCAACGGCCCCGGCACCTGGTGGGCATGGGCCGCCGTCGTGCTGGGCATCCTCTCACTCGTGCCGTTCACGCGCCACGAACTGGGCCACAAGGATCCTCTCGTGGACATCCGCCTGCTCCGTCAGCCCAGCATGTGGCCGGTCCAGCTGACCGCGTTCCTGTTCGGCGTCTCCGTGCTCGGTGCGCAGGCCCCGCTGTCCACGTTCGCCCGCACCGACCCCGCCGAGGTTGGCTACGGCCTCGGCGTGAGCTCGGGCCTTGTCTCGATCCTGATTGGCGTCTACGTCCTGGGCCTGCTGGTCGGCGCGCTCCTGTACCCGGTCGTCACCAAATGGACGACGCCGAGACTCACCTTGATGGGGGCGGCCCTCCTTGTCGCTGTGGGCTACCTGTTGTTCCTGCCCTTCCACGATTCCATGGCGCAGGTGCTGACCAACATGGCCATTGCCGGCATCGGCAGCGGCGCCCTTGTGGCGGCCCTGCCCTCGGCCGCCGCGGCGGCAGCCCCGCTGACCCAGACGGGCATGGCCACCGGGCTGACGAACGCCACCAAGACCCTGGGTGGCGCCTTCGCCTCGTGCGTGTTCGGCATCGCCCTGGCCGGCCAGGCCCTCGGCTCACTGACACCCGGGGCGGGCAGCACGGCGGCCCCGATCGAGGGCTACATGCTCGTGTGGACCATTTGCGGTGTCACCGCCTTGGTTGCCGCGGTGGCCCTGTACTTCGTGCCAAAGCTCGCGTTCGGGCCCACCCTGCCGCTGGATTAGGCCGGGGTTGACGGCTGTTCAGTCCGCGGCGCGGCGGCCGCGGATCTTCGGGATGGCACCCGTGGTCCAGTCCTGAAACTCATTGGCGGAGTCCGTTCCTGCACCGCCGGAGGAACCCGCGCCGGATTCCGGGGTGGGTGTGTGGACCACCTTGAGCGCCTTGATGAGATCGCGCTTTTCCTTGCGGCCCTCCACCAGGCGGTACAGCACAGGCACCAGGATCAGCGTCAGGGCCGTGGAGGAGACCAGCCCGCCCACCACCACAATGGCCAGCGGCTGCGAGATGAAACCGCCACCGCCCGTCAGGCCGAGAGCCATGGGGGTCAGGGCAAAGATGGTGGCCAGGGCCGTCATGAGGATGGGGCGCAGGCGCTGACGGGCACCGTGTTCAATGGCGTCGGCCACGTTCATGGCGGGCCTGTCCCCGGACGGCTGGCGGTACTGGTTGATGAGGTCAATGAGCACAATGGCGTTCGTGACCACAATGCCCACCAGCATCAGCATGCCGATCAGGGACGGCAGGCCCAACGGGACCCGGGTGATGAGCAGCAGGCCAATGGCGCCGGTTGCGGCGAACGGGATGGACACCAGCAGGATCAGCGGCTGGATGAGCGACTTGAACGTGGCAACCATGATCACGTAGACAATGGCAACGGCCGCCAGCATGGCCAGCCCCAGCTGCTGGAACGACTCCGCCTGCTGCGTGGCCGCACCGCCAATGGATGCAATGGTGCCGGCCGGCAGGGTTGTCGCATCCAGGCGCTTGGAGACCTCGGCGCTGAGCGAGCCCAGGGCGTCGCCCTCGGGCGTGACGGAGACGGTGGCGGTGCGCTGGCCGTCGGAGGAGGTGACGGTCAGCGGCGTCTGGACTTCCTTGACGGTGGCCACGGCGGAGAGCGGGACGGGCCCGGCTGCCGTGGGAACCTGGGCGGCGGCCAGGGCTGCCACGGAATCAAACTTGGTGCCGAGGCCAATCTGCACCCGGTAGTCGGTGGTGTCGATGCGCACCGTGCCGCCCGGGATGGGGCTGACGGTGGCGGCGAGCAGGCCCGTGATCTGCTGCTCGTCCAGGCCCGCGGCCACGGCCTTGGCCCTGTCCACGCTGACCTGGACCACGGGCTGGGTGCCGCTGAGGTTGCTGGAGACCGATTGGGCCCCTGGCAGGCCGGTCATGGCCTTGACCAGGGCGTCGCTGGCTGCCTGCAGTTCATCGCCCGTTGAGGACTTGACGGTGATGTCCACTGTGCTGGAGGTGCCGAAGCCGCCGCCCTGCGAGCCAAGGCTGATGGTGCCTGCATCCTTGATGCCGTCAATGGCAGTCAGGACCTTGTCCTTCAGCGCCACCTGGTCCGCATCGGGGTTGGTGATGACCTGGAAGGAAGCGCTGGACGCACCCGAGGACAGCAGGGCCGCAAAGCCGCCGGAGCCGTTGCCCACGGTCACCTGGACATCGGTGATGCCGTCAATGCCGTCCAGCACGGCCTCGACCTTCTTGGAGGCCTCGTTGGTGACCTCCAGGCTGGTTCCCGGGGGCATGTCCTGCTGGATGCTGATGCTGTTCTGCCCGGTGTCGCCCAGCAAGTTGGTGGGCAGCAGCGGGGTCATGGCGAGTGTGGCCAGCAGGATGACGCCGCCGGCCACGAGCGTGATGACGGGGTGCTTTTGCGTCTTGGCCAGGATGGGCAGGTAGCCGCGCTGCAGGCGGGAGCCGCGTTCCTTCTCCTCCACGGCGCTCAGCAGCGCCTGCCCGCTCAGGGCGGTGCCGCCGTCGTCCACGGAAGTGGAAGTGGAAGCGGAAGCGGCGGAGCCAGCCGGCGCGGGGGACTTCAGGAACCAGTACGCCAGCACCGGCACAATGGTCAGCGAGACCAGCAGCGACGCGATCAGCGCAAAGGTGACGGTGAGGGCGAAGGGACGGAACAGCTCGCCGGCCAGGCTGCCCACAAACGCGATGGGCAGGAACACGGCCACGGTGGTCAGTGTCGAAGCCGTGATGGCCGCAGCCACCTCGCGAATGGCGGCCAGGATGGCTGTCTTCTTGTCCTCGCCGTAGCTCAGGTGCCGCTTGATGTTCTCAATGACCACAATGGAGTCATCCACCACCCGGCCAATGGCAATCGTGAGCGCGCCCAGGGTCAGGATGTTCAGCGAGTAGCCCGTGGCCCACAGGCCAATGAACGTCACCAGCAGAGAAAGCGGGATGGAGATGGCGGTGACCAGCGTGGAGCGCACCGACATCAGGAAGACCAGGATGACCGCGACAGCGAAGCCAAGCCCCAGCAGTCCCTCCACCGTGAGGTCGTGGATGGACTTTTCAATGAAGGGCGCCTGGTCCAGGACAGTGGTGAACTGGACGTTGTTGCCCATCGCGGCGGCGATTTCCGGCAGCACCTCGTTGACCTGGTGCGAGAGGGTCACGGTGTCCGCGGCGGGCTTCTTGGTGATGGACAGTGCCAGCGTGGGCTCGCCGTTGGTGCGCGTGATGGAGGTGGTGGGGTCATCGGCCAGGGCGACGGCGGCCACCTGGGCAATCGTCGGGGCCGCGCCGTCGGCGGTGGAACCGGAAAGCGGCAGGGCCTTGACGGCGTCGAGCGAGTCCACGGGGCTGCCGGCCTGGATGGACAGGGTCAGGCCGTCGGTGTCCAGCGTCCCGACCGGGATCAGCGTGCCGTTGTTCTTCAGCGCGGTGGCGATGGAGCCGGGGTTCACTCCGGCGGCGGCCATCTTGGCGGGGTCCGGCAGGATCTGGATGTGTTGGGAGTTGGCGCCGCTGACATCGGCGCTGCGGATGCCGTCAATCTTCATGAGCCGGGGCACGGCCGTCGCCTGAAGCTGGGTGTTCAGGGCGGCAAGGTCCGCATCCGAGGAAACTGCCAAAAAGACGATGGGGAAGTCGGCGATGCTGCCGGCAATGGGCTGCGGCTGGACTCCGTCGGGCAGCCGGCCGCTGACGTTGGAGATGGCCCGGTCAATCTGGTTCCGGGCACGGTCCAGGTTGGTGCCGTAGGCGAAGGAGAGGTTGATGGTGGAGACGCCGCTGCGCGAGGTGGAGGTGCTGGATTCCAGCCCCTCCACCGCGTTCAGTGCAGCCTCGAGTGGCTCGCTGACCTGCTTGTCCACCACCGCGGGGGAGGCGCCCGGCATGGCCGAGACCACTGTGGTCTGCGGGAAGTCGATGCTGGGGATGAGTTCCTGCTTCAAGGAGCCGAGCGTGATCACCCCGAACACCACCGCAAAGATGGTGACCAGGGCAATCAGCGCCCGGTTGCCCAAGGACATTTTGGCCAAATTAAACATCAAACCACTCCCAGTGCTTCATGTCGCTTGCGTCCAGGCCCCGGGGCCTTGGGGCTGTCCTTACGGCAGGTGTTACTTCAACTGCAGTGAGGCCGCCGTGGCAGCCAGGCTCTTTTCAAACAGCTCGGCATCGTCGTTGAGCTTGGTGCCGTAGGTGGGCATCATGGAGCGCAGGGAATCCTGCCACTCCAGCTTGAACTTGCGCGGGAAGCAGCGCTGCAGCAGTTCGATCATGATCGGCACGGCCGTGGATGCTCCGGGGGATGCGCCCAGCAGTGCTGAAATGGTGCCGTCGGCGGCCGTGATGACCTCGGTGCCGAACTGCAGCACGCCGCCCTTCTTGGCGTCCTTCTTGATGATCTGCACACGCTGGCCGGCAGTGATGAGTTCCCAGTCCTTGCCGTCGGCCTGCGGGAAGTACTCGTGGAGCGCATCCACCTTGCCGGCGCGGGACTTGGTGACCTCGCCCACCAGGTACTTGACCAGGTCCAGGTTGTCCTTGCCCACGGCCAGCATGGGGATCAGGTTGCTGGGGCGGATGGAACCGGGGAGGTCCATGTAGCTGCCGGTCTTGAGGTACTTGGTGGAGAATCCGCCGTACGGGCCGAACAGCAGTGAGCGCTTGCCGTCAACGTAGCGGGTGTCCAGGTGGGGCACCGACATGGGCGGGGCGCCCACGGAAGCCTGGCCGTAAACCTTGGCGCTGTGCTTGGAGGCGATGTCCGGATCCGTGCAGCGGAAGAACTGGCCGGAGACGGGGAAGCCGCCGAAGCCCTTGCCCTCGGGGATGCCCGACTTCTGCAGCAGGTGCAGGGCGCCGCCGCCGGAGCCGATGAACACAAACTTGGCCTTGATCTTGCCGTGTTCACCGGAGGAGGGGTGCTTGAGCGAGACGTCCCAGCCGCCGTCGGAGGAGCGGGCAACATCGGTCACTGAGGTGCCGTAGTTGACCTCGACGCCGTTCTTGCCCATGTACCCGATGAGTTCACGGGTCAGGGCGCCAAAGTCCACGTCGGTGCCTTCGGCTGAGCGCGTGGCGCTGACAACCTGCTGGGGGTCGCGGCCCTTCATGACCAGCGGGGCCCACTTGGCAATGGTGGCCGGGTCCTCGGAGTATTCCATGGACGCGAACAGGGGGCTGGACTTCAGTGCCTCATGCCGGGTCTTGAGGAACTTCCTGTGCGCCTCGCCAATGACGAAGCTCATGTGCGGAACCGTGTTGATGAAGCCCTTGGGGGAGCCGATCAGCGACTGGTCCACCAGGTGCGCCCAGAACTGGCGCGAGAGCTGGAATTGCTCGTTGATGTTGATGGCCTTGGCCGGGTTGACGGAACCGTCGGCGGCCGCCGGGGAGTAGTTAAGCTCACAGAGCGCGGAGTGGCCGGTGCCGGCATTGTTCCACGGGCTGGAGGATTCCAATCCGGGAGTGTCGAGCTGTTCGAACAGCGCAATCTTCCAGGTTGGTTCGAGTTGCTTGAGCATGGTACCCAGCGTGGCGCTCATGATGCCGCCTCCGATGAGGACGACGTCAGCGTCTTTGGTGTTCGAAATGAAGGTCACAGTCAACTCCGGTAGAGGCTCTTCCTAGCGCTAGAAGCGTATCGCGGCGGGGACTGGATGCGTAAATCCGCTTGCTGCTCAGCCGGCCTTCGGCGCCAGAACCACGTGGTTGAAGACTTCGTTCAGCACGGGGCTCAGCGGGAAGGAGGACACCCTGTCCGAGAGTGCGATGGCGGAAATGGGGAACGCGATGGGCACGGCCGGCACAGTGGCGGCAAGCTGCTTGCTGATGGAATCGTACGCGGCCACGCGGTCGGGGCCGTTGGGCATGCTGCGTGCGCGGGTGATCTTGGAGACCAGCTGGGGATCATCCATGCCCAGCTCGGCTCCCGGGGTGCCGAAGATGGGGCCCACAAAGTTGTCGGGGTCCGCATAGCTGCCGTTCCAGCCCAGCAGGCTCAGGGCGTGGTCGCCGCCGGTCTTGATCGCGTTCACATAGCCATCGCTCCACGGGACCGGGACCGGTTTGATGTTGAAGCCCACGGCAGTCAGCCCGGCGGCGATCTGGGCATAGACCTTTTCCGGCGAGGGCAGGTAGGTGCGGGAAGCGTTCGTGGGGTAGTAGAACTTCAGTTCCTCGCCTTTGTAGGAGGACTCTTCCAGGAGTTTCTTTGCCTTGGCGGGGTCGTAATTGATGCCCTGGACGGCGTTGTTGAAGCCGCTGAGCTTGGGCGGGATGAACTGGGCCGTGGTTGCCGTGCCGGCAATGAAGTAGTTACTGGCAATGGCGGACTTGTCGACCGCCGCCGCAATGGCTTCGCGCACCTTCAAGTCAGCCAGCACGGGGACCTTTTGGTTGAGCCCCAGGTACATGACGGAGAACGGGTCGCGCTGCAGGACCTGCCGGCCGCCCTTGATGAGCTTGTCAAAGTTGCCCGGCGTCACCGGGTCAAAGCCGTCCAGCGTTCCGTCCTCCAGGGCGGCAAGGCGGGTTTCGGGCTGCTCAAAGGTCTTGAAGTTCAGTGTGGCGATTTGGCCCTTGGTGCCCCAATATCCGGGGTAGGCGCGCATGGTGGTGGCGCCGGAGGAGGCCGAGGTGAAGGTGAAGGGGCCCGTGCCCACGGGGTGCAGGCCGTAGCGGGAGACCTTGTTGCCGGAGAATTCCTGGTCCAGGACGTTGGCCGTGCCGGCCTTGAGCGCAGCGGGGGAGGAGATGGCAAAGGCGGGCAGCGTCAGCGCCTGCAGGAAGCCGGTGAGCGGCATTTTCAGGGTCAGCGTGACCTCCAGTGCCCCGTCCACGGCGCAGCCCTGGTAGATCGAGTTCGCGGCGTCGTCGGAGAAGGCACGGAACACCTGCTTGAACATGGCCACCGAGCCGTCTCCGCGCGTGGCCGGGCCCATGGTGTACCAGCGGGAAAAGTTGGTGCACACCGCCTGGGCGTCGAAGGCGGTGCCGTCGTGGAAGCGCACATCCGGGCGGAGCTTGAAGCTGTAGCCGAGCCCGCCGTCGAGCTCCTTCCATGCCGTCGCGAGGCTCGGGGCCGGCGCGCCCGTCACGGGGTCAACGCTCAGCAGCCCCTCCAGTACCTGGCGGGTGACCCGGTACGATTCCGTGTCCGAGACCAGGGCCGGGTCGAATCCCAGCGGGTCCGAGCCCGTGCCAAAGTTGAACACCTCGGTGGGGGCAGGGGCCTGTGCCGTGGCCGGTGCCGTGGTCCCCGGGGCAGGGGCGGGGGCCGCCGTGCAGCCGGTTGCCGCAAGGAGGACGACGGCGGACACCGCCACCGCGCGCCGGAACACCCGTCGCAGTTCTCCGGTGGGGCGTGGCACGGTGGGGGTCTCCTTGGTTTTGGCGGGCATAAACGTTCAGCCACTCATCATAGTGGGACTTCCTTGGCAGTTTGCTGGCAACTGCACCCGGACGTGTTCGGGAAGGGGCGCGCAAGCCGGTAGTATGATTCATGCTTCAATGCACCCGCGCGAGTGGTGGAATTGGTAGACACGCAGGTTTTAGGTACCTGTGCCTTCGGGCGTAGGGGTTCAAGTCCCCTCTTGCGCACAGTCAAAAAGAGCCTGGCGTCGAACACGTTTCGACGCCAGGCTCTTTTGCATGTGCCGGGGATCAGGCGGCGTCGATCTTCAGGTCGCGGCGCAGCTTGGCCACGTGTCCGGTTGCCCGCACGTTGTACTGGGCAACGGCAACCTTGCCGGAGGCATCCACCACGATCGTGGAACGGATCAGGCCCTGGTAGGTCTTGCCGTAGTTCTTCTTTTCGCCCCACGCCGCGTACTGCAGGGCCACGGCGTGGTCCTCGTCGCTGAGCAGCGGGTAGCTCAGGGCGTCGCGTTCCACGAACTTCTCCAGCTTGGCCACGGGGTCGGGGGAGATGCCAACCACCTGGTAGCCGTGCTGGGCCAGGGAGGCCAGGTTGTCGCGGAAGTCGCAGGCCTGCTTGGTGCAGCCGGGCGTCATGGCCGCCGGGTAGAAGAACAGGATCACTTTGCTGCCGGCAAAGTCGGACAGTGAGGTGGTGCCGCCGGCGGCGTTGGGCAGGGCGAAGGCGGGGGCGGCATCGCCGGGGACAAGGCGCTCGGTCATGGAAAACTCCTTTGTGTCGCTGCCGCGCACTCATGCAGCGGGGCAGCTTGTTGGGGGATTGACGTCAGCTTGGGCGCCGGGCAACAAAAAAACCGCCCCAACGCCGGCCGAAGCCTGCGTTGGAGCGGTTTTTACCCGTGCACCCCTCCGGACTTGAACCGGAAACCCATTGATTAAGAGTCAATTGCTCTGCCAATTGAGCTAGAGGTGCGGCTGTTGGTGCAGTAAAAAACCGCACCGACACCGGTTGTTACCAGTGTCGGAGCGGCTTTACCCGTGCACCCCTCCGGACTTGAACCGGAAACCCATTGATTAAGAGTCAATTGCTCTGCCAATTGAGCTAGAGGTGCATCTTTCCACTGCTGAGAACCACTTCGGATTGTGTCCGCGGTGTTCCTCGCAACGACATGAAACTATACGGGCTTTTTCCTCAGGTGTGAAATCGAAATGGGCCAATTTTGCCAATTTGCGGCATGGATCACAGTCCATGCCTGCGAAAACCGCGGAATCATGCGGATCGCGCGGGCTGAAATCGGCGAATAATTTTGCCCGAGGGGGTCCGGCGGGCCCCTCGGTGGCGCCCAATCGGCCGCCCCTGGGCCCGCGGCCTGCCCCTGCGCGGCATGGACCGGACATATCCGGCGATCCACAACAGTGGCCGGGGTCACAAATCGGTCCTAGACTGGCGCACATGAGCGTGGAGACCAATTCAGAGAAACGAAATGACGATCTAGTCCGCACTGCTGATGGCATGCCGGACATCAAGCCCCGAAGCCGGGCTGTCACCGACGGAATCCACGCCACACCGGCCCGCGGCATGTTCCGCGCCGTCGGCATGGGCGACGACGACTTCCGCAAGCCCCAGATCGGCGTGGCCAGTTCCTGGAACGAGATCACCCCGTGCAACCTGTCCCTGAACCGCCTGGCCCAGGGCGCCAAGGAGGGGGTCTTCGCCGCCGACGGCTTCCCCATGCAGTTCGGCACCATCTCCGTCTCCGACGGCATCTCCATGGGCCACGAAGGCATGCACTTCTCCCTGGTGTCCCGCGAGGTCATTGCCGACTCCGTGGAAACCGTCATGATGGCCGAGCGCCTGGACGGCTCGGTGCTGCTGGCCGGCTGCGACAAGTCCCTGCCCGGCATGCTCATGGCCGCCGCCCGGCTGAACCTGGCCAGCGTGTTCCTCTATGCCGGCTCCATCATGCCCGGCTTTGCCAAGCTGGAGGACGGCACGGAGAAGGAGGTCACCCTCATCGACGCCTTCGAGGCGGTGGGCGCCTGTGCCGCCGGCAAGATGAGCATGAAGGACCTGGACTCCATTGAAAGGGCCATCTGCCCGGGCGAGGGTGCCTGCGGCGGCATGTACACGGCCAACACCATGGCCTGCATCGGCGAAGCACTGGGCATGTCACTTCCCGGTTCGGCCGCCCCGCCCAGCGCCGACCGCCGGCGCGACATGTTTGCGCGCCAGTCCGGCCAGGTCGTGGTGAACCTGCTGAGGAAGGGGATCCGGGCCCGCGACATCATGACCAAGGAGGCCTTTGAGAACGCCATTGCCGTGACCATGGCCTTTGGCGGCTCCACCAACGCCGTGCTCCACCTGCTGGCCATCGCCCGCGAGGCCAACGTTGAGCTGACCCTGGCCGACTTCAACAGGATCGGCGACAAGGTCCCGCACCTGGGCGACCTGAAGCCCTTTGGCCGCTACGTCATGTTTGACGTGGACAAGATTGGGGGAGTGCCTGTCATCATGAAGGCCCTGCTCGACGCCGGACTCATCCATGGCGAGTGTCTCACCGTCACGGGCAAGACCGTTGCCGAGAACCTGGCCAGCATCAACCCGCCGGACCCCGACGGCAAGGTGTTGCGCGCCATGGACAACCCCATCCACAAGACCGGCGGCATCACCATCCTGCACGGCACCATGGCCCCGGAGGGTGCCGTGGTCAAGAGCGCAGGCTTCGACCTGGACGTCTTTGAGGGCACGGCCCGCGTGTTTGAGCGTGAGCAGGGGGCGCTTGACGCCCTGGACCGCGGCGAAATCCACGCCGGGGACGTTGTGGTGATCCGTTACGAGGGCCCCAAGGGCGGGCCGGGCATGCGCGAAATGCTGGCCATCACCGGCGCCATCAAGGGTGCGGGCCTGGGCAAGGACGTGCTCCTGCTGACGGACGGGCGCTTCTCCGGCGGCACCACGGGCCTGTGCATCGGCCATGTTGCCCCGGAAGCGGTGGACGGCGGGCCCATTGCCTTTGTGCGCGACGGCGACACGATCCGCGTGGACATTGCCGCCCGGTCCTTCGACCTGCTGGTGGATTCGGCGGAGCTGGAGGCGCGCAGGGTTGGCTGGCAGCCGTTGCCGCCCAAGTTCACCTCGGGCGTGCTGGCCAAATATGCCAAGCTCGTCAACAGCGCCTCGACGGGCGCGTACTGCGGCTGAAACGGGGCCCCTGGCAAGGCGCGGATTTGGGGCGCGAAAGAGTCCTGCCCACAGAGTGGACATTGCGTCCACATAGTGAGATATGCCTGTGGCCTGTTTGACACTCCCGAGCGCTAAACGGGAGACTACACGTATGCAAACAAAGCTTCCAGTCGTCATTAGCTAGCGCGTGACGCGAATGGCCACACCCATGGCCATGGCCCTTAGTGAATTTCTTGATGAGAGAACCTCACGACACGTGCATACCCCTCGCTGAGAGCCTTATGGGCTGAGGGGTTTTTTTGTTTCCACACACCAGCGGCAACTCGAATCACTGCGTGAACCACACCAAAACGAACGCAAGCCAAGAAGAAGTACCCAAGAAGATGAGTTACCCAAAGGAAGAACCGATGAGCAAAGGAACGCCCGCCAGCCCAGCGCTGATGGCAGCCAAGTCCTCCGGGCACGGCGCCCACCCAGGCACCGGATCAGGTGCCGTGAGCACCGCCAACCCAACCTCCGACGTCGTGGGTCCCAACAATGTTGTGGCACCCATCCAGATGACCGGCTCCGAGGCGCTTGTGCGCTCACTCGAGGAGCTCGGCGTCAAGGACGTCTTCGGCCTTCCCGGCGGCGCCATCCTTCCCACCTATGACCCGCTCATGGCTTCTTCCCTCAACCACATCCTGGTGCGCCACGAACAGGGTGCCGGCCACGCCGCCCAGGGCTACGCCATGGTCACCGGCGAGGTTGGCGTCTGCATCGCCACCTCCGGCCCCGGTGCGACCAACCTGGTCACCGCCATCATGGACGCCCACATGGACTCCGTGCCGATCGTTGCCATCACCGGACAGGTCTCCAGCGCCGTCATCGGCACCGACGCCTTCCAGGAAGCCGACATTGTTGGCATCACGATGCCCATCACCAAGCACTCCTACCTGGTGACGGACCCCAACGACATTCCCCGCGTGCTGGCCGAGGCCTTCCACCTCGCCTCCACCGGTCGCCCCGGCCCCGTCCTGGTTGACGTGGCCAAGGACGCCCAGGTGGGCCCGATGACCTTCTCCTGGCCGCCGGTCATTGACCTGCCCGGCTACCGCCCTGTGTTCCGCGGCCACTCCAAGCAGCTGCGCGAAGCCGCCCGGCTGATCCGCGAGGCCAAGAAGCCCGTGCTGTACGTGGGCGGCGGCGTGCTCAAGGGCAACGCCTCCGAGGAGCTCATGGCACTGGCCGAGCTGACCGGTGCACCCGTGGTCACCACGCTGATGGCGCGCGGCGTCTTCCCGGACTCCCACCCCCTGCACGTGGGCATGCCCGGCATGCACGGCACGGTCTCGGCCGTGACCGCACTGCAGCAGTCCGATCTGCTGATCACCCTCGGCGCCCGGTTCGATGACCGCGTCACAGGCGTGCTGAGCAGCTTCGCCCCGCACGCCAAGGTGATCCACGCCGACATCGACCCGGCCGAAATCTCCAAGAACCGCACGGCCGACGTCCCGATCGTGGGCTCCGTCAAGGAGATCATCCCCGACTTGACCGCCGCCGTGAAGGTCGAGTTCGACACGAACGGGACCCCTGACCTCGGCGACTGGTGGGCGTTCCTGGGCAACCTGCGCGACACCTACCCGCTGGGCTGGACTGAGCCGGAGGACGGCCTCATGTCCCCGCAGCACGTCATCTCCCGCATCGGCGCCCTGACCGGCCCCGAGGCTGTCTACGCCGCAGGCGTTGGCCAGCACCAGATGTGGGCCGCGCAGTTCATCAAGTACGAGCGCACCCGCTCCTGGCTCAACTCCGGCGGCGCCGGCACCATGGGCTACTCGGTTCCGGCCGCCATGGGTGCCAAGGTGGGCAACCCGGACCGCGTGGTCTGGGCCATCGACGGCGACGGCTGCTTCCAGATGACCAACCAGGAACTGGCAACCTGCCGCATCAACAACATCCCCATCAAGGTTGCCGTCATCAACAACTCGTCCCTGGGCATGGTGCGCCAGTGGCAGACGCTGTTCTACAACAGCCGCTACTCCAACACCGACCTGAACACGGGCCACGACAGCATCCGGGTGCCGGACTTCGTCAAGCTCGCCGACGCCTACGACTGCGTGGGACTTCGCTGCGAGCGGGTCGAGGACATCGACGCCACCATCCAGGCGGCCCTTGCCATCAACGACCGCCCCGTCATCATTGACTTCGTTGTCAGCCCGGACTCCATGGTCTGGCCGATGGTGCCCTCGGGCGTCAGCAACGACCAAATTCAGGTAGCCCGGAACATGACCCCGGTGTGGGACGAGGAGGACTAGAAATGACACGACACACTCTTTCCGTACTGGTCGAGGACAAGCCCGGCGTGCTGACCCGCGTGGCCAGCATGTTTGCCCGACGCGCCTTCAACATCAACTCCCTGGCCGTGGGCCCCACCGAAAACGCGGGCATCTCGCGCATGACGGTTGTGGTCGACGCCGACGGCGACTTGATTGAACAAGTCACCAAACAGCTGAATAAACTAATCAACGTCATCAAGATCGTTGAACTTGTTTCAGAGAATTCCGTGCAGCGGGACCACATCCTGGTCAAGGTGCGCGCGGACGCCGCCACGAGGCTGCAGGTCACCCAAGCCGCAGACCTCTTCAGGGCTTCCGTGGTCGATGTGTCCACAGACTCATTGACCATCGAGGCCACCGGCTACGCGGACAAGCTGGCTGCACTGCTGAACGTCCTGGAGCCCTTCGGCATCCGGGAGATCGTGCAGTCAGGAACCTTGGCCATTGGGCGGGGATCCCGCTCCATGAGCGACAGGGCACTTCGCGCTTCCTAGCGCATGGCCCTCCGGGGCCGCCATGCAATACTTTTCACCAAAGCAACACCCATCACTTATTCAAGGAGTTCCACAGTGACCGACATGTACTACGACGACGATGCCGACCTCTCCATCATCCAGGGTCGCAAGGTCGCCGTTATCGGCTACGGCAGCCAGGGCCACGCACACGCACTGAGCCTGCGCGATTCCGGCGTCGACGTTCGCGTTGGCCTCAAGGAAGGCTCCAAGTCCCGCGCCAAGGCAGAGGCAGAGGGCCTGCGCGTCCTCAGCGTTGCCGAAGCAACGGCTGAAGCCGACCTGATCATGATCCTCACCCCGGACCAGGTCCAGCGCTTCGTGTACGCAGAAGACATCGCCCCGAACCTGAAGTCCGGCGACGCGCTGTTCTTCGGCCACGGCTTCAACATCCGCTTCGGCTACATCACCCCGCCGGCCGACGTCGACGTCGCCCTGGTTGCCCCCAAGGCTCCGGGCCACACCGTGCGCCGCGAATTCGAAGCCGGCCGTGGCATCCCCGACCTGATCGCCATCGAGCAGGACTTCACCGGCAACGCCAAGGCACTTGCCCTGTCCTACGCCAAGGGCATCGGCGGCACCCGTGCGGGCGTCATCGAGACCACCTTCACGGAAGAGACCGAAACCGACCTCTTCGGCGAGCAGGCTGTCCTCTGCGGCGGCACCTCGCAGCTGGTCCAGTACGGCTTCGAAGTTCTGACCGAAGCCGGCTACAAGCCGGAAATCGCCTACTTCGAGGTCCTGCACGAGCTCAAGCTCATCGTTGACCTCATGTGGGAAGGTGGCATTGCCAAGCAGCGCTGGAGCGTTTCCGACACCGCAGAGTACGGCGACTACGTCTCCGGCCCCCGCGTCATCACCCCCGAGGTGAAGGAAAACATGAAGGCTGTCCTCGCGGACATCCAGAGCGGCGCCTTCGCAACCCGCTTCATCAACGACCAGGATGCCGGCGCACCGGAATTCATGGCGCTGCGCAAGAAGGGCGAAGAGCACCCGATCGAGGCCACCGGCCGCGAACTGCGCGGACTGTTCTCCTGGATCAGCAACAGCGACGACTACACCGAAGGTTCCGTCGCCCGCTAGTCCCCACTCACCGGCCCGAGCAGATCCGCTGGCGCGTATCTGCTCGGGGCCCCTCGGGCGTGTGGGCCCATAGGTGACGACGGCGCCTGCCGGGCCCGCGCTGGCCCGGCAGGCGCCGTCGTGCTTTCCCCTTCGGGGCAGGCCGCGGAAGGCATGTGACGTGTGTCGCTTGCGTCGTCCGGGCCGCCCTTTGTTACGGCAGCGAAGCCGGGCTCCCATAAACTGGAACCCGGCTTTTCTGCTGCAACGCCAGCACCAAAACCACTCACCAAAATCCCCACAAGAACACAACTGAGAGCTAAAGAGGTCACCGGTGACAGCCACCAAGCCCGTAGTACTCCTCGCTGAGGAACTTTCGCCCGCCACGATCGAGGCGCTGGGCCCCGATTTTGAGATCCGCCAGGCCGACGGCGCAGACCGTTCCGCACTGCTTTCTGCCATTGTTGACGTTGATGCGATCCTGGTTCGCTCCGCAACTTTGGTTGACGCCGAGGCCATTGCCGCAGCGAAGAACCTGAAGGTCATTGCACGTGCCGGTGTGGGGCTGGACAACGTGGACATCAAGGCTGCAACCCAGGCAGGTGTCATGGTTGTGAACGCGCCGACCTCCAACATCGTCTCCGCCGCCGAACTGACCATCGGGCACATCCTGTCCCTGGCCCGCCACATCCCGGCCGCCAGCACCGCGCTGAAGAACGGCGAGTGGAAGCGCTCCAAGTACACCGGCACCGAGCTGCTGGAAAAGAAGCTGGGCATCATCGGCCTGGGCCGCATCGGCGCCCTCATCACCGAGCGTGCCAAGGCCTTCGGCATGGAGATCGTCGCGTACGACCCCTACGTCACCTCCGCCCGCGCCGCCAGCCTGGGCGTGCAGCTGCTCTCCCTGGATGAGCTGCTGGAGCAGTCCGACTTCATCACGATCCACATGCCGCGCACGCCCGAGACCCTGGGCATGATCAGCACCGAGGCGTTCAAGAAGATGAAGAAGACCGCCTACGTCATCAACGTGGCCCGCGGCGGCCTCATCGACGAAGCGGCCCTGAACATTGCCCTGCGCGAAGGCGACATTGCCGGCGCCGGCATTGACGTGTTCGTCAAGGAGCCGGCCACCGACGTCGACTTCCTGGAGCTCGACAACGTCATTGCCACCCCGCACCTGGGTGCTTCCACCGATGAGGCACAGGAAAAGGCCGGCATCTCCGTGGCCAAGTCCGTGCGCCTGGCCCTGGCCGGCGAGCTGGTGCCGGATGCCGTGAACGTGGCCGGCGGCGTCATCGCCTCCGACGTCCGCCCGGGCATCCCGCTGATCGAGAAGCTGGGCCGCATCTTTACCGCGCTGACCCACGCCTCGGTCACCCAGATCGACGTCACTGTTGCCGGTGAAATTGCCGCACTCGACGTCAAGGCACTGGAACTCTCCGCACTGAAGGGCGTCTTCAAGGACGTCGTCTCCGAGCAGGTTTCCTACGTCAACGCACCGGTCCTGGCCGAGCAGCGCGGCATCAAGACCAACCTGATCACCACGCTCGAATCAACCGACTACCGCAACGTGCTGACCATCAGCGGCGCCCTGTCGGACGATTCGCAGATCTCCGTCTCCGGCACCCTGACGGGCCCGAAGCAGATCCAGAAGATCGTCGCCGTCAACGGCTACGAGCTGGAAATCCCCATGAGCGACCACCTCCTGGTCATCTCCTACGCAGACCGCCCCGGCGTGGTCGGCACCCTGGGCCGCATCCTGGGCGAGAACAATGTCAACATTGCCGGCATGCAGGTTGCCCGCCGCACCGAAGGCGGCGAGGCACTCGCCCTCATCACGGTTGACAGCTCTGTGCCGCAGGCACTGCTGGAATCCATCAAGACCGAGATCGGCGCCACCATGGCCCGCGAGGTTGACCTGGAGGACTAGCATCCACTGAACTGGTGCCGGTGGTCGAGCTTGTCGAGACCCCGGGCCACGGCTTCCGCATTGACGGCGGCACCTGCCAAGGTGCCGCCGTCGTGGTTTAAGGCTGTTGCGGCGGTCACGAATCGAGGTTTGGTGCTGCTTCACGGTAAATTCATAGGGTGACATCATCTGACACGGCCAAGACGCCTTACTACCTGACCACCGCCATCACGTACCCGAACGGCGTTCCGCACATCGGGCACGCATACGAGTACATCGCCACCGACGCCATGGCACGCTTCAAGCGCCTGGACGGGTACGACGTCATGTTCTTGACCGGCACGGATGAGCACGGCATGAAGATTGCGCAGACGGCCGAGAAGGAAGGCGTCACGCCCAAGGAACTCGTTGACCGCAACGTTGCCGTCTACAAGGAAGCCCACAAGGCCCTTGGCATCAGCTACGACCGCTTCATCCGCACCACGGATGCCGACCACTACGCCGCCTCGCAGGCCATCTGGAAGAAGATGGAAGACGCCGGCGACATTTACCTGGGCAAGTACGAGGGCTGGTACTCGGTCCGCGACGAGGCCTACTACGGCGAAGACGAAACCGAGCTGCGCGAAGACGGCAAGCGCTACTCCAAGGTCACCGACACCGAGCTGACCTGGACCGAGGAGGAAAGCTACTTCTTCCGCCTCTCCAACTACCAGGACAAGCTCCTGGCCCTCTACGGCGAACAGCCCGACTTCGGTTCCCCGCGCACCCGCTTCAACGAAGTCATTAGCTTCGTCAAGGGCGGCCTCGAGGACCTCTCCGTCAGTCGCACCACCTTCGACTGGGGCGTCCCGGTCCCCGGCAACGACAAGCACGTCATGTACGTGTGGGTTGACGCCCTCACCAACTACCTCACCGGCGTGGGCTACCCCGACCTGGACTCGGAGGCCTTCCAGAAGTTCTGGCCGGCCGACGTCCACATCATCGGCAAGGACATCTCCCGCTTCCACGCCGTCTACTGGCCTGCATTCCTCATGTCTGCGGGGCTGGAACTGCCCAAGCGCGTC
The DNA here is from genome assembly GCF_027568515.1 of Arthrobacter sp. HY1533. Classification (GTDB taxonomy): domain Bacteria; phylum Actinomycetota; class Actinomycetes; order Actinomycetales; family Micrococcaceae; genus Specibacter. The sequence goes on from NZ_JANKZF010000033.1 coordinate 20,269, forward strand.
ATGATCCACGGCTTCCTGAACAACAACGGCGTGAAGATGTCCAAGTCACTGGGCAACGTGGTGGCCCCCGCCGAGTGGGTTGCCCAGTACGGCCTGGACCAGGTCCGCTTCTTCCTGCTGCGCGAGGTGCCCTTCGGCGCCGACGGCTCCTACAACCACGACGCCGTGGTGGGCCGGATGAACTCCGACCTGGCCAACAACCTGGGCAACCTGGCCCAGCGTTCACTGTCCATGGTGGCCAAGAACTGCGCCGGGACCGTTCCCACCCCCGGTGCGTTCACGTCCGCGGACGAGGAGATCCTGGCCGCGGCCTCTGCCCTGCTGGAGCAGTCCCGCGCCGCGTACCAGGTGCAGGACTTCCACGGCTCGCTGGAGAAGATCTGGCACGTTCTGGGAGACACCAACGCCTACTTCGCCGAGCAGGCCCCGTGGGTGCTGCGCAAGACTGACGTCCACCGCATGGAAACCGTGCTGTACGTGACCCTCGAGGTGCTGCGCATGGTCTCCCTCCTGGTGCAGCCGGTCATGCCGGACGCCGCCGCAAAGCTGCTGGACGTGTTGGGCCAGGGCACTTCCGCCGACGACGCCGTGCGCCAGTTCTCCGCCTTCGCCACGCCCCTGGTGCCCGGCACAGTGCTGCCCGCCCCGGCGCCGATCTTCCCCAAGTACGAGGAGCCCGCGCCCGTCGAGGCGTAATTTCATCCGACAAAAGCCGGTGTTTGCGGTTTCGGCGGGTGTTAGATGGCCCGCCGAAACCGCGAACACCGGCTTTTCTGCGACTTCGCCTATTGCTGCCGCAGTCCGGCCTGTCGCAGCAGATAGATGAATCGTTCCTTGTTCATCATTTCCGCCCACGTCCACCGCACAAATCCCACGCCTTGCGCCCGGATCGCATCTTCCCGATCCTTCTCCCTCATGACCCGGTCCTGGATCGACATGCCATTGCCCCAACCGGCCCGGAGGTATTTTTCCCGGCCGTCGAACTCGCCGGATAGGTTGATTTCCTTGAACCAGAAGTCGGTGAATGCGTCGTGGCCGTCCCGAAGCGTGAATTTCTTTTGCAGGACTGGGGCCGGGAAGCCGAACATGTGCATTTTGGCCCGGCTCAGTGATTCCCCGGCCGATCCTGACAAGGACGAAGCAAAGCTGATGACGGTCGCGGCCCGCACCCGCGCTGCCCTGCTGGGGAGACGGCTGGCAGCCGCTTCAAGTTCTTCACGGAGCAAGGCACACCCTTGCGGGTAGGCGCTCTGCCACACGGGTTCACCATCATCTTGGGCACTGCCCACCAACGAGAAATGGTTGAGACTACTCCGGCTCGGGGACTGGCGAAGGCTTGAGTCGCACACGGCCACGGCGTAGGGAAAGTCCAGGCTGAGCATCAACTGCATGACGGTGGTGAGTTTGTCCGTGAGCAGGAATGATCCGCATTGGACCACACCTTGGGTCATCGAACCGCGGTGCCGGATGACGCCATTCTCGTTGCGGCCGCCAGATGTCACATCAGTCATGACGTGCAATTTCCGGGGTGTTCCAACGATCCAGAGTCCCCAGAGCAATGCGGCCGTTGCGTGGGCAAGCACAGGCTGAGTTCGCGACACCTGTTGGAGCGCCTGCACCTTCAGCCCATACTGTTCCAGCCGGGGCAAATCCTTCCAGTCGGCCGACCATGCATAGACGCCTCGGCGAACCCTCGTGAGTTCGCCCTTGTTGCACAATGCAACCAGTTGGCGTCGATCCCTGCCCACACAGTCGAAGTCGGATGGACGGATCAGTCGTGGTGTGTTCATGCGATCTACGCTCTCATCGCCTGGAGCCCTCAGAAGACGATGCCCGGCAAGTGTGGACATCGCGGGTGCCGGCACGTGCTGTGGAGGAATGCGTTCGCCGGGGCAGCAAAATGAAAAGGGACGGCGTTTGCGCAAAGGGCGGGTGGTCTACCACTCGCCGAACGCGCAAACGCCGTCCCTTTTGGTGCGGCGAGGCAAGATCAGTCCATGGCCAGGCCCTCAACGGGGGAAAGCTTGGCTGCCCGGTGTGCCGGCACCACGGAGGCCAGGAGCCCGGCAACGGCAGCCACGCCGACAACCGCCAGGATCTGTCCCCACGGGATGACGGCCGTGACGTCGGCAAAGGTGCCCAGGGCGGACTGTGCCCCGGCCCAGCCATACAGGGCACCCAGCGCGGAGCCGATGATGGCCGCCACCCCGGCAATCAGCAGGGCCTCGAGCGCCAGCATGCCGCGCAGCTGTCCTCGGGTCAGGCCCAGTGCCCGCAGCAGCGAGTTTTCCCTGGTCCGCTCCAGCACCGAGAGTGAGAGCGTGTTGGCCACGCCGATCAGTGCGATGAAGACTGCCACGGCCAGCAGCCCGGTGACCACCAGCAGCAGCATGTCAATGACCTGGTTGAACATGGCCTTCTCCAGCACGGCGCCGGAAAGTTGGAACTCGTTGACGCCCAGGGCCGAGGCCAGCTGGGTGCGCAGGTCCATGAGGGCGTTGGCGTCCAGCGACTGGTCCACGGAAATCCACAGCGGGGCCACGGCCTGGGCGCGCAGGGGGTCGTCGGCCGCCAGCGGCGGGAATGCGTCGAGCGAGACCAGCGCGCTGTGGCCGTCGGTGGTTGCCGGTGTTGCCGTGACGTTGGTTGACTGTGATCCTGCCGCGAGGCTGGCCGTTGTCGCCTTGATGCTGGCAGGCAGCACCGCGGACGTCCGGGTGGGCCTGTTGGCGGGGTTTGCCAGCAGCGCGTTGGCGTCGGCATCGGAGATCCCGTAGGCGGGGATCTGGGTGTCCCCGGCCGTGACCACGCCCACGAGCTGCAGCCGGGCAATGTGCCTGACGCCCGGCAGCGCGGCGGCCTTGGCCACGGCGGCCTCCGTGATCTCCGGGTCGCCCGGGCGGGTCTCCGCCGTGATGTCCACCGGATAGTGGCCGTCCAGCTCGGTGTTGAAGGCGTTCCGGGCCGTGGCCGCACCGGTCATCATCATGGTCACGAGCGTGACGCCGATCAGCAGCGCCGACGCCGTTGCCGTGGTGCGGCGCGGGTTGCGCACGGCATTCGCCGCAGCCATTTTCCCGGGAACGCCGGCAGGGGCTGCCAGCGTGCCGGCCAGCGAGACTAGCTTGGGCACGAACAGCGAGGCGGCCATGAGGAAGCCGACGAACGACAACGCACCGGAAGGCAGCGCCACGAGCAGCTGGGAGGAGATTCCGCCGTACACCAGGCCTGCACCGCCGGCCAGCAGCAGCACCACGCCAATTGCCAGGCGCACCCGGCCGCCGGAATTGTGCACCGAGAGGTCATCCGCCGGGCGCAGCGCGGCGAGCGGGGCCACGCGGGTTGCCGCGCGGGCCGGCACCAGGGCCGCCAGGACCGTGAGCAGGGTGCCCACCACGATGCCGGCGATGATGGCCGACGGCGGCACCGCCAGGGTGGCGAAGCTGAAGTCCGGGTTTTGGCTCAGCAGGGTCAAAACAAGGGCCATGGTGCCCGTGGCGGCCAGGACACCGAGCACGGAGGCAATGAAGCCCACCACCAGGGCCTCGACGATGACCGAACGGCTGACCTGGCTGCGGCTTGCGCCGACGCAGCGCAGCAGTGCCAATTCGCGGGTCCGCTGGGCCACCAGGACCGAGAAGGTGTTGGAGACGACCAGGGCGGCGACCAGCAGCGCAACGGCGGCGAAGGCGAGCAGCACAATGGTCAGCTGGTCCTGGCCGTCGGTGAAGCTGGCGACTTTCTGGGTGGTCTTCTCATCCGGCGTCAGGACGGTGTCTGCGGCTTGCCCCACGGCACCGGCCAGGGCGGTCTTGGCATCGGCCAAGGAGACGCCGGGTGCCAGCTTCACGGTGATGACGCCGTACCCGGCGTCGGGGAGGCTGAGCCTGTCCACGGCCGCGGCGGTGCCCACAAACTGGGCCATGCCGGAGGCGTTGGGTTCGTTCGAGGCGGCAGTGATGCCGGAGACCGTCGCGGTGAGCTCCGGGGCCTTGTCTGCCGGGGAACCCCCGGAGCCCCCTGTGCCACCGGAGCCCCCGGTGGGTGCGGTTTGTCCGGTCAGCGTGACCTTGCCGCCCACGGCAAGCGAGTTGCGTGCGGCCGTGACGGAATCCACCGCCACCTCGCCGTCGGAGGAGGGCCAGGAGCCGGAGAGCAGTTTGACCGGCTCCAGGGAAGCGGAAGCCGGCATGTTGCGGATGAAGGAGGCAACCGAACTGGCGCCCAGATTGCTTTCCACATAGACGGAGCGCTGTGCATAGGACTCCGCCACGAGGGGCGAGGAAGCCACGGTCTTGGCTGCCGCCGTCGTCAACGGATCAAAGCCGGGAGGGGAGACAACCAGGTCTGCCGAGGCATAGGCCTGGCCGATGCTCGCCTTCAGCGAGGCCTTGGTGGAGGCGTTGACCATGAGCGTGGCGGAAAGGAAGGCCACGGCCAGGAGCACGGCGAGGGTGATGGCGATGAAGCGCCGCGAATGGGTTCTGAGCTGGCTCAGGGCTACCTGCAGCATGGCCTACGCCCCCAGCTGCGCCAGCGAGGCCAGCACCGACTCGGCGGTGGGCTGGGACAGCTCGCCCACGAGTGCGCCGTCGTTCATGAGGACCACGCGGTCGGCGTAGGAGGCGGCCACGGGGTCGTGCGTGACCATGATGATGCTCTGGCCCATCTCGCGCGAGGAGCGGCGCAGCATGCCCAACACCTCGGCGCCGGAGCGGGAATCCAGGTTGCCCGTGGGCTCGTCGCCGAAGATGACGTCGGGGCGGGTGAGCAGGGCCCGGGCCACGGCCACGCGCTGCTGCTGGCCGCCGGAGAGCTCGTGCGGCTTGTGCTTGAGCCGGTCCGTCAGGCCGAGCGTGGAGGTGATAAACGTGAACCATTCAGCGTCCACGGAGCCGCCGGCCAGGGCCACGGGCAGGGTGATGTTGGCCTCGGCGCTCAGCGTGGGGACCAGGTTGAAGGCCTGGAAGACGAAGCCGATCCGGTCGCGGCGCAGCTGGGTCAGGGCCTTGTCATTGAGCGCGGTCAGCTCGGTGTCGCCCAGGTGGATGGTGCCGGCAGTGACTGAATCAAGCCCCGCCAGGCAGTGCATGAGTGTCGACTTGCCCGAGCCCGACGGCCCCATGATGGCGGTGAACTGGCCGGCCGGGAACTCCAGGTCCACGCCCTTGAGTGCCGCCACCTCCGTTTCGCCCCTGCCGTATGTCTTGCGCAGCCCGCGGGCCTGAACCGCCAGTGTGCGTTGGTTTTTCTCAGTTGTGATGGTCATGGCACCAGCCTATTTTTGCCCGGGGCCTCGCGGATCGGAGCCGGGGTGGATATCGCCGTGAAGTTCGACGCCGCCACCTCCTACCAGGGGATGATCCCGCAGGCGTTAGGTCCGGACAGCTGCCAAGATCAAGCTTCCGCCCGCGGCGGGGGAGGAGGACAATGGCGGCATGGACGGCGCAGCGGATGGTGTGGCGGGCACGGCAGGCGAGGGCGGCAGCGAGGCCGCCGTTGACGCCTACGCGGACAGGGTCGTGGCGGCCGTGCTGGGATTCGCGGAAACGGCCAGCATTGTCGTGGGCGATGCGCTGGGCTGGTATGCCGCGCTCGCGGCCGCAGGCAGCGGCGGGCTGGCCCCGGCGGAACTGGCTGCCGGAACCGGCACGCAGGAACGCTATGCCAGGGAGTGGCTGGAGCAGCAGGCCATGGCCGGGTTTGTGGAGCTGGTGCCCGGCGCCCACCGTTTCCGGCTTCCCGAAGGTGCTGCGGAGGCACTGGTGCACGAGGGTTCGCTCACAGCGTTGATGCCCATGGTGCGCATGCTCCGGGCGGGTGTGGCGAACATGCCGGAGCTGCTGGCGGCGTACCGGAACGGCGGAGGTGTTCCCTGGGCCCTGTTGGGTGCGGACGCCAGGGAGTCTCAGGCCGACGGCAACAGGCCCTGGTTTGAGCAGCGTCTGGCCGCAGCCCTTGCCTCGGTGGGCCCGGTCCACAAGGTCCTGTCCCGGCCCGGAGCGCAGATCACCGACCTCGGCTGCGGCTGCGGCTGGTCGACCCTTGCGCTGGCGCGCGCCTACCCGGGCGCAGCCCTCACGGGAATCGACGTGGACGGGCCGTCCATTGGGCAGGCCCGGGAGAATGCCCGCGCGCTGGGGTTGGAGGGCCGGGCCGCCTTCCGGCTCGCAGATGCCGCCGGGCCGGTGGCGCCCGGAAGCCAGGACGCCGTTTTCATCTTCGAGGCCCTGCACGACATGCCGTTTCCCGTCCAGGTGCTGGCCGCCGTGCGCGCCATGGTCAAGCCCGACGGCGTGGTGGTGGTCATGGACGAAGCCGTCGCCGACACCTTCTCCCCGGGTGGCGCAGGACCTGACGGCGCAAGGGATGGCGGCGACGTGCTGGAGCGGCTCATGTACGCGTACAGCCTGTTTGTATGCCTGCCGGACAGCCTGTCAACGCCGGGGTCGGCAGGCACGGGGACGCTCATGCGCCCGCCCGTGCTGGAACGCTATGCGGCCGAGGCCGGGTATGCCGCCGTGGAGAAGCTGCCCATCGAGGACTTCTCGGTCTTCCGCTTTTACCGGCTGCACCCCTGAAGTCGGCTGCTGCAGGCGCAGCGGTTGCTGAGTGTGCGGCGGCGGGATGCGCGGGTGCACAATGGGGCATGCGGATACTTTTGGAAACACCGCGGCTGGTGTTGCGGGAATTTGCCGAGTCCGATGCCGGGTTTCTTGTGGCGCTGGACGGGGATCCTTCCGTCATGCGCTACTTGTCCAACGGGACTCCGACGCCCCTCCGGGAAATAGTCGAGGACCACATTCCCGCCTATCTCGCCTACCATCGGGCATCGCCGGATTTTGGCTTCTGGGTGGCACAGGATCCGCCAAGCGGTGACTTTCTGGGCTGGTTTCACCTGCGGCCCGGTCCCGGCTGCCCGGACGCTGAACCGGAGCTCGGGTACCGCCTGCGCCGCTCCAGCTGGGGCCGGGGCTTGGCGACTGAAGGCAGCCGCGCCCTGATCGACCATGCGTTCCTGCACACCCCCGCCACCAGGGTTGTGGCGGAGACCATGACCGTTCATGCGGCGTCCCGCAGGGTCATGGAGAAATCGGGCATGCGGCTGGTCAGGCACTTCACCGCCGACTGGCCAGTGAGGATCGATGGCGACGAACAAGGCGACGTGGAGTACGCCATCGCCCGGGAAGAGTGGTTGGCAGCTCGTCCGCAGGAAGCGGCCCCGCCCCCCGCGCAGTAGCGGCGGCCCATCTGCAAGTGGCCGCCCTGCTCGGCGGGCGTGTCTGGTGGCCGCTACTTGCCGAACAGGCGGGCGAACCAGCTGCCGGAGGCGGGTGCCGCATCCTTGGGGGCGTTGCGGTCGCAGCCACAGCGCTTGGACGCAGGAACGTTGGCCATGACGGCGTCCACGTGGTTGCCGCAGCCGGCCCAGGTGGTCTTGTTGCAGCTCTTGCAGTTGACGGCTCGGCACATGCCGGAACTCCTTCTTCTTGGATACCCAGGGGAGTATGGGCGCTTCCCATTCTACATACCCCAGGGGGTATGCCATTCTAGGTGCCCCGGGCGGCCGCCTAGAACCACTCAACGGTGGCCGGCAGCCCCCAAAACGCACCAAACTGCGCGGCCGCGGCCTCCACCGCGAGGCGCTCCTGGCGGCCCAGGGCCCGCAGGGGAGCCAGCTGCACGCGGGCAACGGAAGCGGCAGGCACGTGCTTCCAGGTTGCCGCCATGAGGCCGTCGATGAGGACAGGGTGGTAGAACGTTGCCCCTGGTTCCACCCGGAGCCGGGCGGGAGTGAACAGCAGGTGCTTTGACTCAAAGTACGACATCACGTACTCGTCGTAGCACTGTGCCAAATCCACCCGCGGCGCGGGAGGGGCAGGCAGCGAAAGGGCTTGCCCCACGCACCACAGCTGCAGGCCCTGAACCTCGCGCAACTCGAAGCGGCCGGGGGAGTCCTCCACGGCGGCGGCCACCCCCGACCGCGCGTCGGCCATGGGAAGGCCGCTCCACACGGCAAAGTCCTTGACTGTGGCAGCCCCGCGGGTGGCCAGGTAGCGTTCGGCCAACCGCTTCAGCGCCTCGTCCCGGTCCACCGGCGCACCAGAGGGCACGCGCTCCTCGAACAGGGCATGGCTGCGCTGCTTGCCCTGCGATGCGCCGCTGATGATGAGCTGCTCCAGCTCGGCGTGCATCAGGGCGTAGCTGAGCCGGATCCCCGAGGCCTCAATGCCCGCGGCGGCCAGTGCCTCCTGAAGCTGGCTACGCGTCCTGTGCCGCCCGCCGGCCAGCTCGGCCGCCAGCACCCGGTGCACCTGCGAAAGGACAGCGCCGTCGAGCCCAAACTTTGCGTAGTAGGCCGTGTTGCTGCGGTGGACGTGCGGGGCCGTCAGTCCCAGCAGCCAGCGGGCGTCGGCCGGCGCCAGGAAATGCCAGGTGGGGCGCAGCACGTGGGTCCGCAGGATCTCGCCGCGGTCGACGGCGTCAGCCAGGTCCGCGGCGCCGTTGCGTTCCGAGCCGGCTTGCCTGCGCTGGGCCGTGGCCCACAGTGCGTAGGGGTATTCCTGTGCCTGCATGGCGGTGAAGTGCCCGACTATGCCCCCGGCGCTCGCCGGCAGCGGCGACCACAGTGCATGGCTGTGCATGCGCAGGGCGGTGACGTCGGCGGGGTCCATGGTCGGTGGCACAGCACCAGCGTAGTCCCGCCGCCCGGGGCTGGCTGCGTGCTACGGGGAAACGTTGGGTTCCGGGCGCAGCTTCTTGAGCCAGAACTCGGTCTGGGCAATGTGGCCCGCCGTTGCGGTGGCGGCCATGGCGGGGTCCTGGCCGCGGATGGCATCGACAATGCTGCGGTGGCCCTTGTTGCTCAGCTCCCGCACGGCGGCGCCGTCCCGGCTGTCGAAGATGTTGAAGTGGCGCCCGCGTGAGCGGAACAGCCGCATGAGCCCCGCGAGCGTGGAGTTGCCGCCGGCTTCGCAGATGGCCTCGTGGAAGCGGGCATCAAGGTCGGAAATGTCCGAGGAGTTGTCCGTGGCCTCCATGGCCTCCATGAGCGAGTCCAGCTCCGCGATGAGTTCGGGCAGTGAACGGGCGGCGGCGGCAGCGGCCGCGTGGGATTCCAGTACCCGGCGGATTTCAAACAGTTCCAGGACGCTGTCAAAGGGGAAAAGGTCCACAAGCAGGGCGAAGCCCTTGAGGATTTCCGCCGGCTCCAGCGAGGAAACGTACGTACCCGAGCCGTGCCGGGCCTCCATGACACCCAGGGCCGACAGTGCCCGGATGGCTTCGCGCAGGGAACTGCGGGACACCCCGAGCTGGGCGGCCAGCTCGCCCTCGGGCGGGCATTTTTGGCCAGGCGCCAACTCGCCGGAGGCGATCTTGGCACGCAGTCCCTGCATGGCTGTTTCCACTGCACTCATGGCCTTGGCTCCTCTTGCAACTTCGCTGTTGACGTTCCGGAACTCATCATATGTGTTTCCCAAGTTGTCCGATCTATCTGGACGTAACATGCAATATATGCTCGATCCATCGCGAACTATTCCAAAGTCATCTGATGAATTTATGGAGTCAGCCCTTGTCTTGGGCATTTTTGTGAGATAACTTACAGGGCATTGATCCCTTTCGACAGAAAGCCAGCCGTGCCCATCTACGCCCCCGCCCCACCCGCCGCCCTGCTTACCCCGGAGGGCAATCCTGCCCTGTCCGACTGGTCCATGACGGCCGGCAAGGTCCACCTGAACCACGGCTCCTACGGCGCCGTGCCCCGTGCGGCGCAGGAGCGCCAGCTCCAGCTCAAGGCACAGATGGATGCCAACCCCTGCACCTGGTTCATGGGGCAGGCGGCAACGCTGGCCGGCACGCGCACAGGAATTGCCGCATTCCTGCGGGTGCCCGCGGAGGACATGGCCCTTGTCATCAACGCCAGTGCCGGCGTCACCGCCGTCTACAACTCCCTGCCCTTCACCGAAGGCGCGGAAATCGTCACCACCGACCACACCTACGGGGCGGTGCTGGAGGGCGCCAAGCGCATTGCTCGCAGGCACAACGGCCGGGTCGCCGTCGCGGAGGTGCCGCTGGATGCGGACGCAGCCCTCGTCGTCGAACTTGTCATGGCTGAGGTCAATGAGCGCACGGCCCTGATCGTCATCGACCAGATCACCTCGGCCACCGCCCGCGCCTTCCCCGTGGCGGAAATTGCCAAGGCGGCGGCCGAATGTGGCGTGCCGGTGCTCGTGGACGGCGCCCACGCGCCGGGCGTGCTGGCCAACCCCGTCCCGGACTTTGAGGGGTTCTGGGTGGGCAACCTGCACAAGTTTGCCTGCGCACCCCGCGGCACGGCAGCCCTTGTGGCGCGCGGACCGTTCCGCCACCACCTGACGCCGCTGATCGATTCCTGGGGCTTCCCGCATGTCTTCCCGGAGAGCTTTGACCATGTGGGCACGCAGGACATCACGTCCTGGATGGCGGCCACGGCGTCCTTTGAAACCATCGAGGAGCGCTACGGCTGGGACAACTTCCGCAGCTACGCCACCTCGCTGGGTGACTACGCCCAGGGCCTGGTGGCCGGCGCTTTCACTGCGCTGACCGGCGAGGACGCATCCGTGGACGTGGGCATGCCCGTGGACCCGCTGCGCCTGGTGCGCCTGCCCCGCGGTCTGGCCGAAAGCCACGAGGATTCCCACGCGGTGCGGGCCATGATCTCCGACCGCTTCGACTTCGAAACGGCCATCACCACCTTCGGCGGCGCGGGCTACCTGCGCCTGTCGACCCACCTGTACAACACGCCCGCCGACTACGAAGCCTTCGCGGAGCGGGCGGTTCCCGCCCTCGTGGAGCTGGCGCGGCCACGCTGAACCGGCGGCCCACACACGTTTTAGGGCGAGCAAGCCCCTCCCACCCCACAATGAAAGGCTTTTCATGAATAAGAAACTCACTTCAATGGCTGCCATCGGCGTTGCCGCCGTGCTGGCCCTCTCCGCATGCGGGGGTGGCGCCGGCAAGGATTCAGCCGACGGCAAGGTCACGCTGCAGATGGTGGAAAGCCTCACCAACCCCACGCGCACCGACACCATCAAGAAGCTGCTGGCCGGCTTCGAGGCCGAAAACCCGAACATTAAGGTTGAACTGGTCTCGCCTCCCACGGACTCGGCAGACCAGAAGATCCAGCAGATGCTGCAGTCGGGCAAGGGCATTGACGTGGTGGAGGCACGCGACATCACCGTGGGTTCCTTCGGCGCCAACAAGTGGCTCTATGACATGACGGCCGACCTGGACGGCTGGGAGGGCTGGGGAGATCTGACCGACAACGCCGTCAACTACTCCAAGCAGGACGGCAAGACCTACTACATCCCGTACGGCTTCTACGGCCTGTCCCTGTTCTACCGCACCGACCTGGTCAAGGAGGCCGGCTTCGACGGCCCGCCCAAGAGCTGGACGGACCTGCTGGAGCAGTCCGAGAAGCTCAACGACCCGGCCAAGAACAAGTTCGGCTACGCCTTCCGCGGCGGCCCCAACGCCAACTCCAACGCCGTTGCCGTCATCGAGGCCTACACGGCCGACAACATTGACAAGGAAAACGCGTTCCTGCTGAAGGACGGCAAGACCATCTTCTCCGCGCCCGAGGCACAGACGGCCATGGACGACTACCTGGAACTGTTCAAGAAGGGCTCCCCGCCGTCCTCGGTGGCCTGGGGCTACCCGGAAATGGTGCAGGGCTTCAGCAACGGCTCCACCGCGTTCCTGCTCCAGGACCCCGAGGTGATTGCCACCATCAAGGAATCCACCTCCGTCAAGGCTGAGCAGTGGAACGTGGCCCCGCTCCTGGTGGGCCCCACGGGCAAGGCCATCCAGCCGGTCGCCTCCGCAGGCTGGGGCATCGCCGAAAGCAGCGAGCACAAGCCCGAGGCCGTCAAGCTCATCAAGTACCTGGCCCAGGGCGAACCCGCCACCACCTTCAGCAAGGAAAACAGCCTGGTCCCGATCCTGAAGTCGGCAGCCAAGGACCCGTACTACAGCGAAGGCCCCTGGGCCGCCTACGTGACCATGACGGAAAACCCCGACACCTACATCTCGGCCGTCCAGCCGCGCGGCGTGGCCTGGTGGACCGAATGGATCAAGAAGTCCGACGGCGAACTGCAGCGCGTCCTGACCGGCAAGATGACCACCAAGGAACTGTTGGCCAGCTGGGACACGTACTGGACCGAAAAGATGGCGGGATAGTCCACCGTGACTGTTGAGACACAGCGGAAGGGGCGGCGCAGGACGGAAACGTCCGGCGCGGCCCCCGAGCCGCACACATTTGTTCCACGCAAGAAGAAGTTCAGCTCCCGGACAGGGTGGACCATGCTGGCGTTCATGGCGCCTGCCGCCATTTTCGTGGCCATCTTCACGTACTACCCCATGATCTCCGGCTCCCAGATGGCCTTCCGGCACTGGAACCTGAACGACCTCTCCGACACCTCCTGGATTGGCCTGGACAACTTCAAGGCGCTCTTTGAGAACCCGGAGTTCGGCACCATAGTCCGCAACACCGTGGTCTGGGTGGTTGGTTCGCTGGTTCCGCAGGTGGTGATTGGCTTCGCCCTGGCGTTGTTCCTCAAGCGCAAGTTCCGCTTCCGCAGCGGCTACCAGGCGTTCATCTTCTTCCCCTGGGCCGTGTCCGGCTTCCTCATCGGCATGCTGTTCCGCTGGATGTTCAACGCCGAGTTTGGCGTGGTCAACGACCTCCTGATGAAAACCGGCCTGATCGACACCCCGGTGCCGTGGCTGGCCTCGCCCGGCTTTGCCATGACGGCCATCATCGTTGCCAACATTTGGTACGGCGTGACGTTCTTCGCCATCATGATCCTGGCCGCGCTGCAGTCGGTGTCCGATGAAATGTACGAGGCAGCCGCGATTGACGGGGCGGGCAAGGTGCGCACGTTCTTCAGCATCACCCTGCCGGCCATTTCCGTGACGCTGGGGCTGACCATCCTGCTTCGCGTGATCTGGATCTTCAACTTCCCCGACATCATCTGGGCCATGACCGGCGGCGGACCGGCCGACCAGACGCACATCATCACCACCTACATGATCAAGATCACCCAGGAGGGCGACTACGGCCAGGCCTCGGCGCTGGGCCTGATTGTGGTCTTCACGCTGATGCTGTTCGCCGTCTTCTACCTGATGGCCATGCGGCCCCGAAAGGCCAAGCAATGATTGACAAGCAAACAACCTTTGGCCGCGTGTCCAAGATTGTGTTCCTGGCGCTTAGCCTTGTGGTGACGGTCTTCCCGCTGTACTGGATTGTTGTCACCTCGCTCAAGGCACCGGGCGCCATCTACGAGCTGCCGCTGAAGTACTGGCCCACCGAGGTCTCCTTCGAGAACTACATCGGCCTGTTCACCAAGTCCGACTTTGGCCAGTACATGGTCAACAGCCTGCTGGTGGCCACGGTCGCCGCCACGGTGGCCACGCTCATTTCGCTGCTGTCCGCCTACGTGCTGGCGCGCTTCCAGTTCGCCGGCCGCGGCGCCGTCATGGCCGCGTTCCTGCTGACCCAGATGATCCCGGGCTTCATTGCCCTGGGCCCGCTGTACATGATGATGAGCAAGTTCGATCTTGTGGACTCCAAGACGGGCCTGATCCTGGTCTACATCGCCATCTGCATCCCGTTCTGCACCATCATGCTGCGCGGCTTCTTCGAGAACGTGCCCGATGCGCTGGAGGAGGCGGCCATGATCGACGGCTGTTCCCGCCTTTCCGCATTGTTCCGCGTGCTGGTGCCCGTCATGCTCCCGGGCATCGCGGCCAGCTTCATCTTCAACTTCGTCAACTGCTGGAACGAGCTGTTCCTGTCGGTGACGCTGATGAACAGCGACGAGAACAAGACCATCCCCACGGCCCTGGCCGGCTTCATCTCCAGCTTCAACATCGACTGGGGTGCCATGTCCGCCGCGGCCGTGCTGACGGTGGTGCCCACCCTGGCGATCTTCGCCTTCGCCAGCAAGTTCATTGTGCAGGGCCTCACGGCAGGAGCCGTCAAGGGCTAAAGGCTTCGAGCCCCTTTCCAACGCGGCATCACTTAACGCTGGCTTTTCACGAATGCGGCACCACCAAGGTGGTGCCGCATTCGTGAAAAGTGGACGTTAAGTGGTGCCGCGTCTGGGGTGGGGCGGGGCGGGGCGGGGTTAACGCGGGGAGACGATGCCGGTCTCGTAGGCGATGACAACAACCTGGACGCGGTCGCGGGCGTTGAGCTTGGCCAGGATGTGGCCCACGTGGGTCTTGACAGTGGCCTCGGAAACAAACAACTGTGCGGCAATTTCCGGGTTGGAGAGCCCGTTGGCAATCAACACAAACACCTCGTGCTCGCGCCCGGTCAACCGCGCCACGGCCTGGGCGTGGGCGTCGTTGGCGGGGCTCGGCGCCGAGAGCATGGGGGCCACGTGGTCCAGCAGGCGGCGCGTGGTGGACGGTGCAATCACGGCATCCCCGGCGAAGACTGTCCTGATGGCACCCAGTAGTTCCTCGGGCGGGGCGTCCTTGAGCAAGAAGCCGCTGGCGCCGGCCTGGATGGCGGCCAGCGCATACTCGTCCAGGTCAAAGGTTGTCAGGACCACGATCTTCAGCTCAGCCAGCCACGAACCCGCGGGCGCCGCCTTGGTCCGCTCCATGAGCCTGCGCGTGGTTTCCAGGCCATCCATGCCGGGCATGCGCACGTCCATGAGGACAACGTCGGCCGCCGTTGCCGCGAGCCCCGCCAGTGCCTCGATGCCGTTGCCGGCCTGCAGCACCACCTTCAGGTCCGGCTGGGAATTGATCAGCATGCCAAAGCCCGAACGGACCAGCTGCTGGTCGTCAACGAGGGCGACGCGGATGGGGGAGGTGAGGCTCATGTGTTTAGTGCTCCGAGTAGGGGATGAAAGCAGTGATGCCGAAGCCGCCGCCGGCCAGTGGGCCGGCCTTGAGGGTTCCGTCGTAAAGTTTGGTGCGCTCGGCCATGCCACGCAGGCCGTTGCCGCCACAGGCATCGGCTGCCGACAGTTGCGCGGTCGGGGAAGTGGCGGGGTGCGCACCCGGGGGAGTGCCGGCGTCGTGCGGTGAGTTGGTGGGTACAGCCGCTGGGCTCGGGACACCGCCGGCCGGGGCCGCCGCGGAAATGGCGGGCACCCGCGGCGCGTTGGCCGGTGCCCGGGGGGATGCCGTGGGCTGGCGGGGGACCTGCGCCGTGGACAGGGCGGCAGTGGCGCCGCGGCCGTCGTCGTGCACAGTGACCTCAAGCCCGCGTGCATTCCAGCCAAGGTTGACGGACGCCGTGACGTTGGGCCCGGCGTGCTTCATGACGTTGGTCAGGCCCTCCTGGACCACACGGTAGGCCGTCAGTTCCGCGCCCGGCGGCAGCTGCCGGCGCGCATCGCCGGTGACCGTGTACGCCACGGGCAGGCCGGCCGCGCGGATGCCCAGCAGGAGCTCGTCGAGGTCGGTCAGGCCGGGCAGCGGGCGGGTCGAGGCCTCCCCGCCGCCGCGCAGCACGCCGAGCAGCCGGCGCATTTCCTGCAGCGAAGCCCGGCCCGTTGCGGCAATGGTGGCCAGGGTTTCCGGGGCAATTTCGGGGTTGGCGGCGGCGGCGTACCGGGCGCCGTCGGCCTGGGTGATGATGACGGACAATGAGTGGGCCACGATGTCGTGCATCTCGCGGGCGATGTGGGCGCGCTCGTCGCTGGCGGCCAGCTCACGTTCGTGCTGGGCCTCAATTTCCAGGCGGTGGGCGCGGTCGGCAAGCGCCTGTTCGCGCAGGCGCTTGGTGCGTGTGAGGTCACCTGCCGTCCAACTGAACAGCACCAGGACCCACACCATCAAGACCATGACGATGCCGTAGGGAACATCCGCCAGGGACTGGGCGGTGAGGTTGTAGAAGAAGCGGGTGACCAGCATGATCGAGCCCAACAGGGCCAGGGCCAGCCCGCCCAGGCTAGCCCAGCGCGGCCCAAAGGCGGCCAGGGCGTAGACAATGAGCGGCACCGCAATGTCGGCGGGGGTGGGCGCGACGTGCAGTGCCCACTGGAGAATCGCCACACCCGCGATGATGAAGCCAGCCATGACTGTGCGTGTGCGGCGCCAGGCCAGCGGCACAATGAGTGCCGTGGCGAAGACAACGGCCAGGACGGTGTCGGAGGTGGAACCGGAGTAGCCGCCGTCGATCGCGCTAAGGGGCATGGCGACAAGCCACAGAACGGACATCAGGACAAAGTCCACGGCAAAGCGGTGCTGCCGGAACCAGTCGTAGATGGAATGCATGATCACGTCTTCAACTCTAGGGTGCGCGGCGGCCTGCTGCATCCTGCCCAGGGTGGAGATCCATGGCTCGACGTCTCATATTTTGAGATACTTTGCCCATCATGTGGATGGTTTGGCTAGGCTGAATGCATGAGCGCATCGAATGACACTGCCGTTGCAAACCCGTCCGCCATTGACATTGCAGTCATCGCCGGCGACGGCATTGGCCCCGAGGTCACGGCCGAGGCCGTAAAGGTCCTGAAGAAGGTTACCGCCGCCGAGGGCCTGGAGCTGAAGCTGACCGACTACAAGCTCGGCGCCGAGCACTGGCTGGCCACGGGTGAGACACTTCCCGACTCCACCATCGAGGCCCTGCGCGGGCACGACGCCATCCTCTTCGGTGCGGTGGGCGCGGCCCCCGGTGACACGTCCATCCCCTCCGGGTTGATCGAGCGCGAAATGCTGCTGAAGCTGCGCTTCGCCCTGGACCACTACGTCAACCTGCGCCCCTCCTTCCTGTACGACGGCGTGGCCTCACCCCTGGCGAACCCCGGCACCATTGACTTCGTGGTGGTCCGCGAAGGCACAGAGGGCCCCTACGTGGGCAACGGCGGTGTGCTGCGCAAGGGCACCCCGCACGAGGTGGCCACCGAGGTCTCCGTCAACACCGCCTTCGGCGTGGAGCGCCTGGTCCGCGACGGCTTCCGCCGCGCCAACGAGCGCCCCCGCAAGAAGCTCACCTACGTGCACAAGCACAACGTGCTGGTCTACGCCGGCCACCTGTGGAAGCGCACGGTTGAGGCCGTGGCCAAGGAATTCCCGCAGGTCTCCGTTGACTACCTGCACGTTGACGCGGCCATGATCTTCCTGGTCACCGACCCCTCCCGCTTTGACGTGATCGTGACCGACAACTTGTTCGGCGACATCGTCACCGACCTGGCCGCAGCCGTCACCGGAGGCATCGGCCTGGCCGCCTCCGGCAACATCAACATGGACCGCACGGCACCGTCCATGTTCGAGCCGGTCCACGGTTCGGCGCCCGACATTGCCGGCCAGCAGAAGGCAGACCCGACGGCGGCGATCCTGTCCGCGGCCCTGCTGCTGCACCACCTGGGCCACCATGGCGCAGCGGAACGCATCGAAGTTGCCGTCGCCGCCGACATTGCCACCCGCAATCCGGCGTCACCGCGGCCAACCAGCGCGATTGGCGACGCCATCGCGGCAGCCGCCTGACGCCGTCGTCCATTCCTGCGGGCTTTCGCCACAACGGCGCAAGCCGGGGCGGGGTGTACGCGGGAGTAGGCTTGGGGTATTGACTATTGAGTGCGCACCGGGCCCGCCCCAGGCCGGACGGCGCAGCACGCTCACCAGGGCATCACAACGTGGAGGAAGCATGACCCAGAACGCCAGTGAGCTGAGCTTTTCACGCCAGCTTAACCAGAATCCGAAGAGCGCAGCCGAGCGGGACGCCATTTTGGCCAACCCCGGCTTTGGTGACTATTTCACGGATCACACGGCCGTTGTGGACTTCAAGGTTGACGCCAACGGGGAGGGCGGCTGGTCCAACGCACGCATCGAGCCGTACGGTCCGATCATGATGGACCCGGCGGCTGCCGTGCTGCACTACGGGCAGGAAATCTTCGAGGGCATGAAGGCCTACCGCCACGCCGACGGTTCCATCTGGACGTTCCGGGCCGAGGCCAATGCGGCACGCCTGAACACCTCCGCCCGCCGCCTGGCGCTGCCGGAGCTGCCCCCGGAGACGTTCCTGGAATCGCTGCGCGAGCTGGTGTCCGTGGACCAGGAATGGGTCCCCTCCGGCGACGGCGAGGCCCTGTACCTGCGACCGTTCATGATTGCCACCGAGGCGTTCCTGGGTGTGCGCCCGGCCCGTGAAGTTTCCTACCGCGTCATCGCCTCCCCGGCCGGCAACTACTTTGGCGGCGAGCTCAAGCCCGTTTCCATCTGGCTCACCACCACCTTTGCCCGCGCCGGCGAAGGCGGCACCGGCGAGGCCAAGTGCGGCGGCAACTACGCCGCCTCGCTGGCCGCGCAGATGGAGGCCGAGGCCAACGGCTGCAAGCAGGTCTTGTTCCTTGACCCGTTCAACGACAACGCTGTTGAGGAACTCGGCGGCATGAACGTGTTCTTCGTGTTCAAGGACGGCACGCTCGTCACCCCGGCACTCAACGGCCACATCCTGCACGGCATCACCCGCTCCTCGGTGCTGCAGCTGGCAGCGGACCGCGGCATGAAGGTCCAGGAACGCAAGATCACCATCGATGAATGGCGTTCCGGCGTCGCCTCGGGTGAAATCACCGAGGTCTTCGCCTGTGGCACCGCCGCCGTCATCACCCCGATCGGCGAGCTCAAGACCGCGGAGGGCACCATCTCCTCCCCGGCGGACGGCATCGGCGAAGTCACCGCCGCCATCCGCGAGCAGCTGCTGGGCATCCAGACCGGCGCCGTCGAGGACCTGCACGGCTGGCTGACCCGCCTGGCGTAGCCTTTCCCGCTTTTCAGCTGACCCGCAGTTGTGGTCGTTGAAACAACCAATTGAGGTTGTTTTAACGACCACAACTGCGGGTCAATTTTGTTGGCGGCAGTGCCGTCATTGAACCGTCATGTTCGTCTGGCTTTCATATCAATTCGGGCTCGAAATGATGGCGAAAACATAACGGCGTCAATTCGATGGCGGAATTCCGCGGGCGCCGCCACGGGGCAATTGTCACGGCCCGAGACCTGGCGTTCGCGGTGGATTTGAAGAGCATTTTATGCATTAGTCTTTGTGTCATCTCCTCCTGCCGCGACGCGGACTACAGGAGTTTGGGATAGATTCGGAGGCAAGAGTGAAAATTAGTCGAGTGTCCATGGCGAAGGTGCTTTTTGGCGCTGCCATGGTGGGGACGCTCTCCCTGTCCGGTGTGGTTGTAGCCACCGCCGGACCCCAGGCCGGCACCATGCCGGCGGTGCTCACGGTGCAGGGGCCGGAGATTGCCCTGGCACCGCAGGATTCGACTATGGTCACGGTTCCTGACGGTTCACGCGCCTACGTGGCCGGCACCGGGACGTTGACGGCCTATGACCTGGCGTCGGGCAATGCCCTGGCGACCATCCCGCTTCCCGGCATCATCGGTGCGCTGACAGCCAGCCGCGACGGTTCCACAATTTTTGCCAGCAGCTACGGCTCTGGCGAAGGCAGCATCCTTGCCACCATCTCCACGGCAACAAACACCGTGGTGAAGACAGTGCCGATTGCCGATACCGCCTACACCATTGCCGAATCCGCCGATGGCGCCTCCGTGGTGCTGCTGGGCGAAGGCTCGCCCAAAAAGCTGTACGTGATTGACCCGGCCGCGGGAACTGTCACCAAGACCATTCCCTTGCCCGCAGACCGCGAAGCATTGGCGGTGTGGACCAGCCCCGGCGATGACTACGCGTATGTATCGCGTCTTTACGTGACCAGTCCCAGCACCTCGGTTTCAGACATCCTGGTCATTGACGTGGAAACCGGACTGGTCGTACGGTCCATCGAGCCTTGTGACGTGGCCAGCGCGATGGCTTTCAGCAAGGACGGTGCCACGGCATATGTGGCCTGCGGCGATGGCGTGGTTGCCGTGGTCCAGACGGCCACCGGAAGCATCCTGGACACGATCGACGTCGGCTTCCAGGCGAGCTTTGCGCAACTGACATCAGGCGGCACCCGGCTCATCGTGGCGGGGAACCTGCACAAGACCGTGGGGGAGATTGACACCGCGACGAACACCCTGGTCTCCACCGCCACGGCCGCGGGTTCGGTGGGGCGCTTGTCCGCACCTTTCGACGGCGACCGCGCCTGGTTCATCCAGGGCAACGAGGGTGGAAGCGCCGTCTTGAGGTCGCTTGCTGTTGAGGCTGCCGGTGAGGTGGTTCCCACGGAAACGCCCTCACAGCTGCCGCCGACCAGCGTGCCGCCAACCACTGTGCCGCCAACCGAGGAGCAGGCGCCGGGCACCACCACGGCACCGGCGCCCAACAGCAACACCCCGGTGGCTTCCGCTTCCGCAGTGGCTGTTCTTGCCGCCACGGGTCCCGGGACGGTGCTGCCCTTGGTTGCCGCAGCGCTCTTGCTGATCATCGTTGGAGGTGCAGCCATGGGTCGCCGAAGGATGGCCCACTAGGCCCTGCCTGAATCCGGCAGCCGCGCCCGTTCCCCGCAAATGCGCCCCTTCAACCGGGCGCATTCGCGGGGGACGGGCGCATTTTTTGTGCCCGACGGCGGGACGCCCAGCTGCCGTGTCCGCGTCGCCATGGAAATTCCTCTCAGGGATATGCAACCTAAGTCACCAATTCGGAAACTACCTGTGTATCGCGGCCTTTTGGTCGTGCGAAGTTATCAAACTGAGCAACAGGAGGAAGAATCATGTGGAAGCGAAAAGTAGTGGCGGCACTCATTTTGGCAGGCGGCATGGCACTGTCGCAGACCGCCGGGGCGCAGGCGGCACCTGCCCAGCACCCGCTCGAAGGCACCGACCCCACCGTGACCGGCTGCAACGTTGGAGCCTATGTGGTGAAGTCGTGGGACATGCGCAACGCCGTGTACAACGAGGTCCAGGGTTTGGCGCAGCTGGTTTACTCACCGAAGTGTGGCATGAACTGGGTCAATGTTTACGGTTTCACGACCGACAACTCCTACCGGGTCGTCATGCACGGACACGCGGAGGGCAGCAACTTCTATGAGACTGCCGTTGGTGCCGGCGGCAGCGCCGCGACCTTGCAGACTTACGCGCCCGGCAGCACCTGCGTGGACGTGATGTGGCAGATTTCAAATACCACCAGCCTGTTCCGTGAAGGTTGGGGCACCAGCACGATCTGCTGAACAAGGGCAATCCGGTTTTGAATCAGGACGACGGATGGAGGGGATCCGGTGGCACCAACGCGGCAGGACAGCTTTATCGCCTTGCATGAGGCCTTCAAGCCACGTGTGCTGGGATATGTCAGGCGCCGGATTTCCTCCGACCAAACGGCGGAGGAAATTGCTGCAGATGTATTCCGCATCGCGTGGCAAAAGCGAGTCAGCGATCCTGACCCCTCCATTGGCTGGCTCTTGAATGTGGCCCGAAACCTGATCGGCAACGAGTACCGGAGCCGAGCCCGCGCCGCACAGTTGCAGGACAGGCTCAGGGACAGTGAGACGCTCAAGTGCCAAGGCGGCGATGACGACGGCGCGCACGCCGCCATCGCCGCAGCGTTGGGACGGCTTCGAGAAAAGGACCGGGAGATCCTGCAATTGGCGTATTGGGAGGACCTGAACCTGGCGGAGATTGCGCAGGTGCTTTCATGCAAGGAGGCCACAGCGCGGGTCCGGCTCCACCGGGCCCGGAAGTCATTTGAAAAGTCGCTGCCGCCACGGCTGCGTCCCACCGGGAAGGATTGAGATGGACCCCATCGAATCGATGCTTCGAAGCATCAATCCTGTTCCCGGCGAGTCTGCGGGAACTACGCCTTCGCTGCCACCCGGGCTGCTTCTGGCAGAGGAGTCCGATGCGCGCACCGGAGGCAGCGATTCCGCCCGCATCTCCCGCGCACGCACTCCTGGATTCGCCAAGCGGCGGGCCCTGGTCACAGCGATGGCGGCCGTGGTGCTTGTCGCCGCTGCCGGGGTCTTTGGCGTGCTGGCCCAGGGTGTCCTGAAGCCGCAGCCGGCCGGTCCAACGCCCCTGCCCTCGCCAAGTTCGACGGCGGCACCCACCCAGATTGCCACGCCGCAGCCCTCCCCAACACCTGTGCCAAGCACGACGACGGAACGGCCTCCGAGCGACCCCGCAACCGGGGCGGCCTGCGTGTTCCGCAACGTCTCGGCCGAGGGGGTGCCCGGCCAGATGCCGCTCAACATGGAAACGTACCCGGGCGACTTCAAGGTGCTCGGCTGCACCGACGGGATGCTGGCATTCGAATTGACTGACACCGGCTACCAGCGGCTGCTGGCGCAGGGGGCAGGAGCTGGCGCCTTCGGGGTTTACTACATTGCCCGCTTCGCCGTCAGTGGCTACATATACGACCCCGAGGTTGCCCTTCCCGGCTGGGACATCATCGAACCCGTCGACGGCACCTTGGCGGAGAAGGCAGTGGAAATGGACAGGTTGTTGCAGGAGCAACTGGGCGTCATGCCGATCCGTCGCCCGGAACTGGTGGGCGGGCCGCCGGCCAGCCCTGACGCAGCACCCGCAGGCCCCCGGAACGTCGGGGCGGATGACCCGAACAACGGCTCGGCGTGCAGCATCAAGGCAATGACAACCGTGGGCGACTCAGAGAACTGGCTCGTGAAAGACATCGCCGCCCACACGGAGAATTACCGGGTGGTGCACTGTGCGGGAGGCTGGCTGGCCTTCCAACTCAGCGACGCCGGCCGCCAAAGCTGGCACGATGACACCCAGGCCAGCGGTCAGGTCCATGAAGGCAGCGACTCCTTCTACTTCGCGAAGTACAACGGGACTGCGTACGAGTTCACGCCCGGGACGTCCGTGCCGGATTGGGAGTCCCGCTCGGGAGCCGGTGCCAGCCCGGAGTCCATGATCGAATCGATGGTGCAGGACATGGAGGCGGCCGGAATTCCCGCGGATCTCAGGCTTGGGCTGGTGGGCGAGCCGCCGGAGTGACTGGCCCGCCGCGGCCGAGCGGATACACTGAAGCACATGCGTATAGCCCGTTTTGTAGTAGACAATGACCCCATGTACGGCGTGGTTGAAGGCGAACCCGGCAGTGAAATTGTCACTGTCATCAAGGGTGACCCCTTCTTCAACGGCGTTGAGCGCACCGCCGAGAAGCACCCGCTTGCCGACGTGCGCCTCGTGGCACCGATCATCCCGCGCAGCAAGGTCATCGGCGTGGGCCGCAACTTTGCCGAGCACGCCCGCGAACTCGGCAATGAGGTGCCCGAGAACCCGCTCATGTTCCTCAAGCCCAACACCTCAGTGATCGGCCCGAACGAGCCCATCGTGCTGCCGGAATTCTCCGAGGAGGTCTCCTACGAGGCCGAGCTGTGCGTGGTCATCGGCCGCATCTGCAAGGACGTCCCGGAGGAGCGCGTGGACGAGGTCATCTTCGGCTACACCTGCGGCAACGACTTGACGGCCCGCGACGTCCAGGCCGGCGACGGCCAGTGGGCCCGCGCCAAGGGCTTTGACACCTCAGCCCCGCTGGGCCCGTGGATCGAAACCGAGCTGGACCCCGACGACGTCTACATCAAGGGCTGGCTCAACGGCGAACTCCGCCAGGACGGCAGCAGCAACCAGATGGTGCGCAGCGTCCGCGAACTCGTCTCGATCGTCTCCCACGCCTTCACCCTGCTCCCGGGCGACGTCATCATGACCGGCACCCCGGCCGGCGTGGACCTTCTGCAGGCAGGAGACCGCTACGATGTCGAAATCGAGGGCATCGGCCGCCTGTCCAACCCGGTGGTCCGCCGCTGACGTCCGGTTCTTTGCTGCGTGCCGCCGTTGATTAAGTTCGACGGCGGCACTTGGCTTTTGTGCGGTGCCCGCCCCGCGATCCTGGCTGGCCCGCTGGAAGTGACAACTTTAGTTGGATGTGGCGGCAATGCCGCGAAATTTAGGCTTGAAGCATGAACACAAAAACCACCCCAGTTGGCAGCGTATGGCGTACGGCATTGCTCGTGGTCGTTGTTGCCGCCGCCGACTTCCTGCTCTCTTTGATAAGCCTGGGCCTCGGCCTGGACAGCGGAACCGTGCCGGCCGAGCCGGGCGCCGTCGAATTCATTCGCTACGCGGGCCTGCCCGTGCTTGCCCCCTTGGGTGCCGTGGCGCTCATCTGGCGCAACCGATTTCCCAGGTCGGTGGCCGCAGCCGCCGCCATTGTGGGCGCACTGACCTTCAGCGGAATTGCCTTCCTGGTGGCGCTCTACCTGCTGGCCCGGCGGCAATTGTCGTGGTGGGTTGCCGGCCTCATTGCGCTTTGCCTGGGGGCCGAGGCCCTGGTCGGCATCGAGCCGCTGGGCTGGGCGGAAGCCTTGCTGGGTGTTGTGCTGCTCGCGGCCATTGCGGGGTGGGGCGCCTACCGTGGCCAGCGCGTCCGGGACCGGGAGGCGCGGCTGGCTTCCCTGCGGGAGCGTGCCGAGCTGGCCGAGCTGGAACGGGCCGCGGCCGTTGAAAACAGCCGGCTGGCCGAGCGCCACCGGATTGCCCGCGAAATGCATGACACCCTGGCCCACCGGATGTCGCTCGTGGCCGTCCAGGCCGCTGCCCTGCAGGTGGATGCCCCCGACACCGAAACCGCCAACTCGGCCCGGCTGATTCGGGAAACTGCACACGCGGCCCTGGGGGAGCTCCGCGATGTCCTGGGTGTTTTGCATGAGGACGGAACCGCGACTGACGCCGGCTGGAAGCCCGTGGAACGTCACGGAACCGGGTCAGCGGACTCCGGCGGCCGGATCCGAACTGCCCCATCCGGGATTGCCCAGATTCCAGGGCTGCTGGAGGAATGGCGCCAGGCCGGAGTCGCTGTCGACTTCACGCCCATCCCCGAA
The DNA here is from genome assembly GCF_027568515.1 of Arthrobacter sp. HY1533. Classification (GTDB taxonomy): domain Bacteria; phylum Actinomycetota; class Actinomycetes; order Actinomycetales; family Micrococcaceae; genus Specibacter. The sequence continues at coordinate 45,050 of NZ_JANKZF010000033.1, forward strand.
CTCGAAGCAGGACTTTCGGATGCCGTCAGCCGGGCCGCCTTCCGGGTGGTGCAGGAAGGGATCACAAACGTGGCCCGCCACGCCCCGGATGCCCAGGCAAAGGTGGGCCTTGAAATCATTGCACGGCAATTGCACATCACAGTTTCCAACGGTCCCGGAGACCCGGCGGGCGCCGCAGTGGGAGCGGGCTTGGGTCTGGTCGGCTTGGCTGAACGTGTCCAGCTTCTGGGCGGCACGCTGTCACACGGGCGCGCCGGCAACGGATTCCAATTGTGCGCCCGCATCCCGATTTCAGGGCATGGTCCGGACCTCCTGGACTCAGCGGATGGGGCCCCGGAGTGAACCACCAGATCCGGGTCATTGTGGCCGACGACGAGACGCTGGTCCGGGCCGCCCTGGTCAAGATGGTCAATTCCCGCACCGACATGCAGGTGGTGGGGGAGGCCGCCAACGGCCCGCAGGCGGTGCGGTGCGCACAAGTGCAGCGGGCCGACGTCGTGCTGATGGACGTGCGCATGCCCGGTGGTGACGGGATCACGGCAACGGCGCAGCTGCGCGCACTGGAGCAGCCGCCGCAGGTCCTGGTCCTGACCACCTTCGACCTGGACGACTACGTGTTTGCCGCCCTGGAGGCCGGTGCCGGCGGATTCCTGCTCAAGGACACGGACCCGGATCGGCTGTTCCATGCCATCAGGGCCGTGGCGGCGGGGGAGGGCATGCTGGCGCCGAGCGTCACGAAGCGGCTGATCGACAGGACCAGGGAACGGGCCGCGGCGGCGCGCGCCAAGGCAGCCGTTGCCCGCCTGGACAGGCTGACGGCGCGGGAATCCGAGGTGCTGGACGCTGTTGCCCAGGGCATGAGCAACGACGGGATCGCGCGTCGGCTGTTCCTGAGCGAGGGAACCGTCAAGACCCATGTCTCGCGGATTTTGGCGAAACTGGAACTGGAAAACAGGGTCCAGGCGGCGCTTCTTTTCCGGGACTCGATGCACTGAACCGCGGCAATTTTCCCGGGCCTGCGGAGCGGTCCGGCGATTTTTTGTACCCGATATTGTCTGCATCGCCGCGCAATTTTCTTGCCGAATTTATGGCGTGTCCCGCTCAACCGAAAATAAGCGGCAATCCGCGGATTTTTTGCCAAATTGGCGTGGCCCCGGGGTGCCGCGGATCGCAGATGAGCTTGTGATTGGCATCACGCACATATTTTGCCGTAGTAGGATTGTGAAGCCCTTTGAGACCATGTTTGTGGCAAAACTGCGAATTATGGACTCCTGCAAGCGGGCGAACCTACAACAAAGGACCTTGCGTGACAACCGAAGCAACAGACAAAGCAACACCCGTTGCCGTCCCGGACAACATCACCGCCGAGGGCTACCAAAAGACCTTGAACCGACGCCAGGTCACCATGATTGCCATGGGCGGCGCCATCGGCGTGGGCCTGTTCATGGGTGCCGGCGGACGCCTCGCCTCCACGGGCCCGGCACTGATTTTCTCCTACGCCATCGCCGGCGTCATTGCCTACCTGCTCATGCGTGCGCTGGGCGAGCTCATCATGTACCGCCAGACCTCCGGCTCATTCGTCTCCTACGCCGGCGAGCTTTTCGGCAAGAAGGGCGCGTTCCTCTCCGGCTGGATGTACTTCATCAACTGGGCCATGACGGGCGTGGCGGAGCTGATTGCCATTGGCCTGTACTTCCAATACTTCTTCCCAGGCGTTCCCGTTGAAGTGAGCGCCTTCTGTGCCTTGATCCTGCTGGTGGCGGTGAACCTGCTCAGCGTGAAGGCCTTTGGCGAGTTTGAGTTCTGGGCCTCCTGCCTCAAGGTTGGCGCCATTTTGATCTTCCTCGCAGTGGGTACCTTCATGGTGGTCACCAACGCTTCCGTTGGCGCCGGCCATGCCAGCGTTGGAAACCTGTTCCACGAGCAGGGCGGCATGTTCCCCAAGGGCGGCCTGGTCATGATCCTGGTCCTGAACGCCGTGATCTTTGCCTACAACGCCATTGAACTGGTGGGCATCACTGCCGGCGAAATGAAGAACCCGGCCCGCGAGGTGCCCAAGGCGATCCGCGCCGTCGTTCTGCGCATTGTGGTGTTCTACGTTGGCTCGGTCACGCTGCTGGCCATGATCATGCCCTCCGACCAGTACAAGTCCGGCGAGAGCCCGTTCGTGACGGTCTTCTCCGCCATGGGCCTGGACTGGGTGGGCTCGGTCATGAACTTTGTTGTCATCACCGCGGCACTGTCGTCCTGCAACTCCGGGCTGTACTCCATTGGGCGCATCTTCCGCACCATGGCCAACAATGGCCACGCGCCGGCCTGGCTCACCAAGATGTCCTCACGCCATGTGCCGTACGCCGCGATCCTGAGCATTGCCGGCGTGTACGTGGTGGGCGTGCTCGCCAACATCTGGCTCGGCGGCTCACACGCCTTCGACCTGGCACTGAACACGGCCTCCATCGGCGTGATCTTCACCTGGGGCTCCATCTTTGCCAGCCAGATCATGCTGCGCAAGAAGAAGGGCAAGGTCTCCTCGCTGCCCATGCCCGGATCGCCCTGGACAAGCTGGGTGGGCCTGGTTGCCCTCCTGGTCATCACCGTGCTGATTGGCTTTGACACCATGACGGCCCCTGACGGCAGCGTCTTCCTGCTGGGCCTGTGGACGCTGTGCACCATCCCGTTCTTCGCCGTGGTCCTGTGGCTCGGCTGGCAGTTCGTGAAGAACAACGAACCCAAGAGCGAGCTGTTCAGCTAGCACCCGCCAAAAGGGATGGCGTTCGCGCCGCCGGCCCAGGGGAAACCCGAGGCCGGCGGCACGAACGCCATCCTTTTTTCATGCCCTGCCGGCTAGTCCCGCCGTGTCGACGTCCGGCGGCGCAGCATGAGTGTCAGCGCGATGGCCACCAGGAGTGCCCCGATGATGGCCAGGATGGGCGCCGGCGACGAGACTGCGCCGGCCGGAGTGACGGCCGAAACTCCCGTGTACAGCTCCGAGGTGCCGTCGGCCACTTGGCTGTTGCCTGCAGCCAATGCGTCCGCCCCGTCGGCCATGAGGCTTGCACCCGCGGCCAAGGCCGAGGAGCCGTCGGCGATCTTGGCATTCCCGTCCTTCAGCGCCGCGTTGCCCGCAGCCAGTTTCCCGGCGCCGTCGGCCAGCGCCTTGCTGCCCGCCAGCAGGCCCGAGCCAGCCTGTTCCGGGGTTCCGGCGACGCCGTCATGCAGCGCCTGCGTGCCAGTGGCGAGCTTTCCCGTGCCGGCTTCCAGGTTCTTGGTTGCGTACAGCAGGCCGGGACGTTCGGGGTCCCCGGGGGTGCCGTCCATGCCGAAGACCAGCAACTGGGTGCCGGCGGCGAGCTTGCCCGTGCCTGCAGAGATCTTTGAGCCTCCGGCAGCCAGTTCGGCGGCGCCGTCAATGAGTCCCTTCTTTCCTGCGGTTCCATCCAGGCCCGCGGCGATTTGTCCTGTGCCGGTGGCGAGCTTGCCCGTGCCGGTGGACAGTGCGGTGGATCCGGCCGCCAGGGACTGCACCGCTTTGAGCAGACCCGGCTGGGCCGGATCACCCGGCACGCCATGCACACCCGCAACCAACTGCCGCGTTCCGGCACGCAAGGCTGCGGCGCCATCTTCGAGCTGCTGGGTTCCGCCGGAAAGTTCGACGGCGCCTGCCGCAAGTTTTTGGGTGCCGGCAACAAGTCCGGGCTGGGTGGCATCGTTGGGTACACCGTTGAGCCCTGCCGACAGTTGCGTCGTTCCGGCGGCAAGCTGCTGGGCCCCGGCCTGCAGTCGCTGTGCGCCGGCCACAAGGCCCGGATTCTGGGGATCTGTGCTGTTGAGTTTCTGGCCCAATACGCCAAACCCGGCCTGGAGCTGCTGGCCTCCGGCTGCAAGGTTGGCGCTTCCCGCGGCAGCCTTCCGGGCGCCCGCGTCCAGGGCCGCCAGCTTGTCCAGCAGGGCCCCAACAGGGGTCAATGGGTTGGCCTGGGAATATGCCAGCAGCTGCGACATTCCCTCGCTGAGGGCGGCGGTGCCCTCGGCCGGGACGCCTTCCGCGGAACCGTGGCCGGCCAGCTGGGCTGCCCCGGCCGCCAATTGCTTGACACCGTCAGCCAGGTTCTGTGGATCTGTTCCCGTGGACGAGGCCGTGAGGCCGGCGGAGAGCTGTGAGACGCCGGCGGCCAATCCCTGGGCGCCAGCGCTCAGCTGCAAGGCACCGGTGTTTGCCTGGGCGGCGCCGGCGCCAAGGGCTTCGGCGCCGGCTGCGGCAGCGGCCGCCCCGGCACTCAACTGCTGCGCCCCGCCGTTGAGCTTGGCGGCACCAAGCACGGCGTCGCCGACACCCTTGTCCACAGCTGAGATGCCGGGTGCCAGCTTTGTTGCCACGCCGTCGGCCACGGAGGCTGCGCCGGACCGGAGGGCCTTGGATCCCGCGAACAATTCCTGGGCGCCGTTGTTGGCGGCCAAAACGCCCGGGGCGAGCTGGTTCTTCACGCCGAAGGCGAGGGTGGAGGCTCCTGCAGACAGTTCCGCGCCGCCCACCGCCAGCAGTTTCGCGCCGTCGTCAACCGAGTAGACGCCCGGGGCGAGCTTGTTGCGGACGTCATTGGCCGTCTTGGCTGCCCCGTCGGACAATGCCTGGGCGCCCTCGTTGGCGCCTTCGAGTCCGGGCAGGAGCTCTTCTTCAATTCCTTCGCTGAGCTCCATTGCCCCGCTGGAGAGTTTGCCGGCCCCGGCGCTGGCATCGGCGGCACCCGTGGCTGCCGCGGCGGCGCCCTTGGACAGCGCGGCTGCGCCGTCGTCCAGCTCGGTGGCCCCCTGCTGGAGTTTGTTGGCCCCGGCCGAGGTGAGTTTGGTGCCGTCGTTGAGCTGAGAAGCGCCGGTTGCGATTTTGGTGGTGGTCAGGGCGAAGAATGCGACCAGCCCCAGAATCAACAGGCCGAGCACAGCATGGGCAATGTAGTGGTTTCTGACGGTCCTGTGCAACGGCGCGCCTGTAGTGCTGCGGGTCATGGGCAGTTCCTCACGAATGTTGGAAGAATGTGACGTAGCTAACAAGTTAAGCTACTGACGAGTAACATACATGAGCGGATGGCACTAAAGTCGGTCGTTATGTAAACGTGACCTTTACTGAACAAGAAAAAGTGGCCGTGACTCCCTGCCTGCGTTCTCCCGGGCATGCGCAAAATGACACCGATCCCGCTTTTTGACCCCGGAATTCCGGGGTCAAAAAGCGGGATCGGTGTCATTTTCCGCGGGTGGCTGCGGGTGGCCGTGGTGCCGGGTGGCTACCCGGCCAGAATTGAGTCGATCTGCCCCATGGCCTCGCGCATGCCCTCCTCCATGCCCATGGCCAGCATCTGCTCCATCTGTGCCTCGTTCTCAAAGGTGGTGGTGATGGTCATGAGCGTGAGTCCGCTGCGGTCCTCAAGGGAGACGGACATGCTGGCGGAGCCCATCTCGGTCATGGGGTCGCCGTTGTCGTCGGCGAAGCCGTCCTCGACCACCAGCGCCGTCGGGGCGGAAATGGAGGTGAACTGCCACCAGCCGCGGGGCTTGCTGCCGTCCGGGCCCGTCATGTAGTACGCGGCCTTGCCTCCCGGCTGGAAGTCATAGTCTTCAAATGTGGCCGGCCAGGTGGGCGGGCCCCACCAGCGCTCGAGCTGGCGCGGGTCCTCCCAGACCTGCCAGACGCGGTCGACGCCGGCGGCGAACTCGGCCGTGATGGCCAGCTGCAGGTCCTCGGGGGTCTTGGTGGAGTTGGTGACTGTCATGGCAATGCATCTCCAAGCTGTTCGTTGTCTTCGGCAAGGATGTCGGCGATCCGTACGGCGCGCTGCCGCCAGATTGCCTCATATTCGTCGAGCAGTTGGCGGGCCCTTTGCAGCCCGTCGCGGTTGGCATTCACCATCTGCTCCCTTCCGCGCTTTTCCTTGGTGACCAGGGAAGCACGCTCCAGCACGGCCACATGTTTCTGGACCGCCGCGAAACTCATGGCGTAGAGGGCGGCGAGGCCCGACACTGAAAACGGTTCGGAGCTGACCCGCCGGACTATGTCCCGCCGGGTCGCATCCGAGAGCGCCTGGAACAGGCGGTCGACGGTGTCTTCGCTGAGCTGATCTACAACCATTTGGTTGTAGATTACGCCTGCCGGATTTGCCATGTCAAGGGTTGGGGCAGGGGCAATTCAACGGGCACTTTCTGGCCGGGTGAAGCAAAAACCATTGCCGCCCGGGGCCCCGAGTCCTAGCCTTGACCCGTGGGCTTTTGACAGCCGTCACCCAGCCCCAAAAAAGTCTGGAGATTCTGCAATGCACAAACACTTCACGGGAGTGTCAATGGCGGTGGTGGCGGCTGTTGTGGTTGCCATCGCTGGTGCTGGCGCCGCAGACGCCGCCCCGACCCCGAAACCCATTCCCAATTCACAACCGGGCTGGCTGGCCCATGGCAAAAACCTTGGAACAGCAGCCCCGAACGCCCCCGTCAGCGCACGCGTCTACCTCGCGCCCAACGGAGGGCTCAATGCACTGAAAGCCGCCGCAACTGCTGCGTCCAGCTCGAACCAGTACCTCACGCCCGGCCAGTACCACGCGCAGTTTGACCCCTCCGCGGCAACCGTGGACGCAGTCAGCAGCTGGCTGGCCGGCTCCGGCCTGAAGGTGAGCGTGGAAGCAAACCACCGCTACATTGATGCGACGGGAAGCGTGGGCCAGGCCAACAAGGCCTTCGGCGTCAAAATCTCCAAATTCAGCCACGATGGATTGAGCGTGCAGGCCCCAACCGGCCCGGCCACCGCTCCTGACAACGTTGCGGCGGCCATCATTGCCGTTTCGGGACTGGACACCACGGTCTCGATCGTCGAGCCCAAGACCCAGAAGCCCTCGCCTCCGAGCGACGGCTTCCGCAACGCCCCCGTCTGCTCGCACTGGTACGGGGACCAAAACCCCACCACGCTCCCTGCCCCTGACGGCACGGTGCTCCCGCAGCTCAATGGAGCAACACTGCCCTACGCCCCGTGCGGCTACACCGGCCCCCAGCTGCGCAACGCCTACGAGGCTGGGGCTCCCGCGGGGCTCGACGGCCGCGGCGTGACGGTTGCCATCACCGACGCCTACGCCTCCCCAACCATCGAGGCGGACGCGAACCGCTACGCCATCGAGACGGGCGACCGGCCCTTCGCGGCGGGACAGTTCTCCCAGAGCCTGCCCCGGGCCTTCACCCAGGTCAATGCCAACAACTCGCCCAGGCAGTGCGACGCATCCGGATGGTACGGCGAGGAAACCCTCGACGTCGAGGCCGTGCACGCCATGGCCCCGGCCGCGAACATCCGCTACTACGCGGGCGCGAGCTGCCAGGACTCGGCACTGCTGGACACCTTCAGCCGCATCAACGACGAGGGCGTCGCGAACATTGTGACCAATTCGTGGGGCGGCGTGGGTGATGTGGTCAAGCCGACCCTCCTTCTGGCGTACGAGACCGCGTTCCTGCAGGGTGCCGTGCAGGGCATCAGCTACGTGTTTTCCACGGGCGACTCCGGAGACGAGGTCACCAACGTGGGCACGCCGCAGACCGACTACCCTGCCTCGGACCCCTACGTCACCGGAGTGGGCGGCACCTCAACGGCCATCACCCCGGCCGGCGTCACGGGCGAGACCGGATGGCAGACCACCAAGTACTCCATCACCAACGGCGCCTGGGCCCCGTCCATCGCCTTCCAGTATGGTGGCGGAGGCGGATTCTCCTCCAACATCCCCGAACCGGACTACCAGGTGGCCGCCGGAATCCACAGCCCCAACGGCGGCCGTGCGCTGCCCGACGTGTCAATGAATGCGGACCCGACCACCGGAATGCTGGTGGGCCAGACCCAGACGTTTGGCAAGACTGCAGCCTACGACAGGTACCGGATTGGCGGCACGAGCCTTGCCTCGCCGCTGTTCGCGGGCATGACGGCGCTGAAGATCCAGGCCAGCGGGCACGGGCTGGGGTTGCTGAACCCGAAGATCTACGCGAACCACTCGGGCTTCCACGATGTAACCGGCGCGGGCATTGATGCCGGCAACATCAGGGTTGACTTCGTCAATGGCCTGGATGCAAGCGGCGGGTACGTGTACTCGGTGCGCTCGTTCAACACCATCAACACCACCCTGACGGTGGGCAGCGGCTGGGACAGCGAAACCGGCTGGGGCAGCCCCCGTGCCGGCTGGCTGACCCCGGTTCCGTAAGGCGGCAATGGCCTGATGCACGACGTCGGGCACGGCACCCACGGTGCCG
>NZ_JANKZF010000034.1 GCF_027568515.1 Arthrobacter sp. HY1533
CCCCCCCCCCCCCCCCCCCCCCCCCCCCACACAGACGCTCCCTCAGATCATGGGCACTTATGGCAAACGCTCCCTCACCGTCCGGGTGGAAAGTGAGGGAGCGTTTGCCATAAGACCCCCGGAAGTGAGGGAGCGTCGGCGAAAAAGCCCCCTAAAGTGAGGGAGCGTCGAGGGGTCAGGGGACGATCTGGCCGGCCTGGATGACGGTCCGGGGGCGGGTTTCATCCCACAGCACGGAATCGTCCTCGAAGGGGTTGCCGTCCAGGATCACGGCGTCGGCATACGAACCGGTGCGCAGGCTGCCCAGCAGCGGGTCCTGCAGGATCTCGGCATTGACGCCCGTCATGGATCGCAGCGTTTCCAGCACGCCGGACGCCTGGACCTGCAGCCGCACGCCTGCGAGCTGTTCGCTTTCCAGCACTCCCATGAGGTCCGAGCCGAAGCCCACCTTGACCCCTGCCGCAAGGGCCAGCCCAATGGCATCCTTGCCGGCCGAGAGCACCTGCTTGTTCTTCTCCTGCGAGACGGGATGCAGGCCAAAGCCCTCCCCCAGCCGGTCCATGGCGTCATAGGCGGCCAGCGTGGGCACCAGGTAGGCGCCGTGCCGTGCCATCAATTCCGCCGTGGGCGCATCCAGCAGGTTCCCGTGTTCAATGGAACGCACCCCGTTTTCCACCGAATGCGCAATGGCCTCGGGTGAATAGGCGTGGGCGGCGACATAGCTGTTGCGCCGCGCCGCCTCCTGGGTGACCGCCCGGATCTCCTCGGGCGAATATTGCGGCACCCGGATGGGGTCGGTCAGCGAGACCACCCCGCCGGAGGTCATGATCTTGATGGCATGGGCGCCCGTGCGGAACCTGTTCCGGACGGCCTTGCGGAGCTCGTCCACGCCGTCCACCACATCGCACATGTGGCCATGGCTGAAGCACAGGTCCAGGTCCTCGGCGCGGGGGTCCCCGTGCCCGCCTGTCTGGCTCAGGGCAGGTCCCGTGAACAAGTAGCGCGGGGACGCGAACAGGCCCTCGCGCACGGCCTTGGCCAGGCCAATGTCCCCGCCGGCCACGTCGCGCACAGTGGTGAAGCCGCGGCGCAGAGCCTTGCCCAGCCGCAGCGACCCGGCCAGGGCGGCGTAGCTCAGCGGCCCCCGCTCCACCTCGAGTCCGCCAAGCCCCACGGCGTAGGCGTGGAAGTGCGCATCGATGAGCCCGGGGACCACGACTTTTCCGCCGGCGTCGAGCACCTCACCGTCCGCGGGCACGTCACCCACGGCGGTGACAGTTCCCCCGGACATGGTGATGGAGCCATGCACCAGCTCAGCGGAGGCGCCGTCGAAAATCAGCGCATTGGTGATGGTCAGCGTAGCTGTGCGGCTCATCCCTGGGCGTCGCCGCCGGGGGCACCTGCGATGTTGACCATCCACGGCACGCCGAACTTGTCGGTGAGCATGCCAAAGGTGTCGCCCCAGGGGGCCTTGGTCAGCGGCTCGGAGATGGTGGCGCCGTCGGCGAGCGCATCCCACCAGCTGCGCAGCATGGCCTCGTCGTCGCCGCTAAGGGAAATGCTGGAGTTGCTGCCGATTTCCATGTGGTTGGGGACGTCGGCACCCATGAGCACCACGCCGTTGTCGCCGGTCAGCATGCCGTGCATGATCTTCTCGGCCTCTTCGGGGCTGTCAAAGACCGGCATGTCCCCGTAGGTGCTCAGGTCCAGCGAGCCGCCAAACACGGAGTGGTAAAACTCCATGGCACTCCGGGCGGTGTCGCGGAAGTTCAGGTAGGGATTGAGTCGAACGGTCATGGCGCAGGCTCCTGTGGTTTTGATCCAGTGGATGCATGACATTATGCTCCCCGGCGCCGCCCCTGTCACGGCCACGGCTGGCCGGCCCTAGTCCAGCGCCTGGCCCTGCCGCCAATAGCCCATGAACGCCACCGCGTTGCGGTCCATGCCCACGTCCCGGACCAGGTAGCGGCGCAGCTCGCGGATGGTGGCCGCCTCCCCCGCAATCCAGGCGTACAGGCCGTGGCCGGCGCCCGCCTCCGGTGTTTCCCACAGGATGGTGGAATCAATGTCCACGTCCTCCGGCTCCTCGCCGATGCTGCACGCCGCAGGCACCACGACGGCTCGAACCCGGGCCGAGAGCGCCTCCCCGTGCGGCCGCTGCCCGCGTGCCAGCCAGGTAACCTCCACGCCGGAGGGTGCCGCCATGTCAAGGAAGTCCTCCGCCACGGGCACCTCCATGACGGCGTGGCCCGTGACATGTTCCGGCAGGGATTCCAGGATCGCGGCGATCGCCGGGACAGCCGTTTCATCGCCCACCAGCAGGACCCGCTCGGCCGCCCCGGGCGCAAACTCAATGCCCAGGCAATCGCCCCAGCGCGCGCACGGCCCAATGAGGGTCATGGAGTCGCCCGGCAGTGCCGTTGCGGCCCACTCGGCTGCGGGGCCCGATCCGCCGTCCAGGTGCAGCACAAAGTCAATGTCCAGCTCGGCAGGGGTACCGGCGGCACCACCAGTAGCTGGGAGAGCGGGGCGCAGCGCCCGGACCGTGTAGGTGCGCATGGCGCCGCGGGTGGACTCATCGTGCGAGCGCCAGTTTTGGTACCAGTCCTCCTGCAGCGAGCCGCGCAGGTGGCGCAGTTCCGGAAGCGGATGCCCCAGGGCCGGGATCATGACCTTGACGCGCAGGTCAAGGGTCTGCCCGGCGGCGTTGGCGCCGAACAGTTCCAGGTCACCGCCCGTGAAGGTGATGCGCCGGAAGTGCGGTGTCAGCTGTTGCACGGCACTGACGCGCAGCTCGAAGGCCCTGATCGGGCGCAGCGGATCTTCCGCGCCGCCGTCGGCCATGAATCCCGCCAAGCCTCCGGAGAAACCGCCGTGAATGCCGTTGCGCTCCACTATTGCCGCACTCATGCCTGGACACCTTTCGTTGCTTGAACCAATTCCTGCGTTGCCGCGCCCGCCAGTCCGGAGAGCCGCTGGGCAGCGGCGTCGGCCAGCAGGGCTGCCCGGCGCCCGATCGGCACCACCATGGGCGTGCCCACCACGGGGTCCGCGACCACCACGGATTCGAGCCCAAAGACCTCCTGCACCAGCTCCGCCGTGAGCACCTCGCCCGGTGCGCCCTGTGCCACGATGGCGCCGCCCTTCATGGCCACCAGGTGGTCCGCGTAGCGGGCGGCCAGGTTGAGGTCGTGCAGCACAATGGCCACCGTGATGCCGCGGCGCGCATTGAGCTCGGACACCACGTCCAGGACCTCCACCTGGTGCGCCAGATCGAGGTAGGTGGTGGGCTCATCGAGCAGCAGGACGTCAGTTTCCTGCGCCAGGGCCATGGCAATCCAGACCCGCTGGCGCTGCCCGCCGGAGAGCTCGTCAATGCTGCGCCCGGCCAGTTCCGCCGTGCCGGTCACGGAGAGCGCGGCCGCAACGGCGTCGTCGTCGGCCGCCGTCCACTGCCGGAACCAGCCCTGGTGCGGGCTTCGGCCGCGCCCCACCAGATCGGAGACGCTGATGCCGTCGGGTGCCGTGGGGGTCTGCGGCAGGATGCCCAGTTCGCGCGCGAGTTCACGCGTGGGCACCTTGTGAATGTCGGTGCCGTTGAGCTGCACGACGCCGGCACTTGGCTTGAGCAGCCTGGCCAGGCCGCGGAGCAGGGTGGATTTTCCGCAGGCGTTGGCGCCCACAATGATGGTCACCTTTCCTGCGGGCAGTTCCGCGGAGAGGTCTTCCACGATGTGGCGGTCCCCGTAGCCCAGGGAGAGCCCGCGGGCGGACAGCGTTGCGGCCTGCTGTTGCAGGTCCAGGGGCGTGTGCGGCTTGGGCATCTCAGCCTCCTTGGTTGGCACGGTTGGATGAAATGAGCAGCCAGAGCAGGAACGGGGCGCCGAGGGCGCCCGTCACCACGCCCACGGGCAGCGAGGTTCCGGGGATGGCGTTGACGGCGGCGAAGTGGGCGGCCAGCACAATCGCGGCACCCACCAGGGCGGACAGCGGCAGGCTGGGCTCGCCGCGGTTGAGGCGCTTGGCAATGGGGCCGGACAGGAATGCCACGAAGGCAATGGGTCCGGCGGCGGCCGTTGGGAAAGCCGCGAGCAGCACGCCCAGGATGGTCAGCAGGAGCCGGGCGCGGGGCACGTTGAAGCCCAGTCCGGCAGCGGTGTCATCGCCCAGGGCCAGCCCGCGCAGGTCCCTGGAGCCGACGGCAAGCAGGGGCACCAACAGGAGCAGGGCCACGGACAGGATGGTGACGCGTTCCCAGTTGGCCGAGTTCAGCGAGCCGGTCAGCCACACCATGAGCTCCTGGGCGTTGGTGATGTCGGCACGGGAGAGCAGGAACGTCACGGCGGCCTGCATGAAGGCCGCGGCGCCGATTCCGACCAGGATCAGCCCCGTGCCGCCGCGTCCGCGGGCCAGCAGCGTGATGAGCAGGGCCACGAGCAGCGCGCCCACGATGGCGGCGACGGACACCCCCGCACCGCGCACACCGAGCAGCACCACGGCGGCAACGGCGGTGGCACTGGCCCCGTAACTGATGCCGATGATGTCGGGGCTGGCCAGCGGGTTGCGCAGCATGGTCTGGAAGACGGCGCCGGCCACGCCGAAGGAGGCCCCGGCCAGCAGGCCCAAAAGCGCCTGGGGCAGCTTGTTTTCCATGACGATGAAGCTGGCGCCGGGGATGGTTTGCCCGCCCAGCATGGCGAAGAAGTCGGGGATGGTGACGGTGTAGCTGCCCAACAGCACATTGAGCGCCAGCAGGGCGAAGACCAGCACGCCCATGCCGCCCATGAGCCAGGCACGACGGCGGCGCGGCGCCCTGCGCTGTTGCCGCACCCACGCGCCCGTGGTGGCCCTGTCCAGGACACTCACAGTTCTGCCTTCCTTCCGCGGCGCACCACGGCGATGAACACCGGTGCGCCAATCATGGCGGCGAGGATGCCTGCGGGCACCTCGCCGGGGAGCAGGATGACCCGGCCCGCCACGTCGGCCAGCAGCAGCACCACGGGGGCCGCGAGCAGCGACAGCGGCAGCAGCCAGCGGTAGTCCGGACCCACCAGGCCGCGCAGCAGGTGCGGGACAATCAGGCCAATGAAGCCGATGGGCCCGGCCAGCGCCGTGGCAGATCCGCACAAAAGGACAATGCCCAGGGCGGAGACGGCCCGGCCAAGGCCGGGCTTCTGGCCCAGGCCGCGGGCCATGTCGTCGCCCAGGGCCAGGCTGTTCAGCAGCCGTCCGGTGGACAGCAAAATGACGGCGCCCACGCCCACAAACGGCAGCACTGACAGCACCTGCTCCCAGGACTTGCCCGCCAGCGCGCCCACCTGCCAGGTGCGGAACAGCTCCAGCGAATCCTGGCTCGTGACGAGCATGGCGCTCATGAGCGATCCCATGCCGGCAGCCACCGCGGCACCGGCCAGGGCCAGTTTCACGGGGGTTGCGCCGCTTCGGCCCAGGCTCGCCACGGAGTACACCACGACGGCGGCAACGGCGCTGCCGGCGAAGGCGTACCAGAGGTAGCTGGAGACGCTGGCTGCGCCAAAAAAGAAAATGCCGGCCACAACGGCAAGTGCGGCTCCGGCGTTGACGCCGAGGATGCCGGGATCAGCAAGCGGGTTGCGGGCCACACCCTGCATCGCGGTGCCGGCGAGGCCCAGCGACATGCCCACCACCAGCCCGGCGGCCGTGCGCACCATGCGGGAGAACACCACCGCGTGGTCACCGTTGGCGGAGTCAAAGTGGAACAGCGACTCCAGCACGGTGGCGGGTGGAATGCTGCGCGCCCCCACGGCCAGTGAGGCCAGGCAGGCCAGAACCAGGGCAGCCAGAAGAACCGCTAGCCACATGGCGCGGCCGCGGTTGCTGGACCTGGCCGCCGGCGCCGGCAGGGGTGTTCCCTGCCGGAGCACGGCGGTTGGTGCGGTGGACATGGAAGCTGCGCCTAGGCCTTGCTCGCCGCTGCCGCGAGCTGGGGCAGGAATGCGTCCAATGCCCAAGGCAGGCTCAGCGGGGAGGAGGCGGAGATGGCCAGGGTCAGCGTGTTGTCCGAGTCCGCCACGAAGGCGCCGGACTTGACGGCCGGAATCTGGCCCAGCAGCGGGTCTGCCACGATGGCTTCCTTGGTCTTGTTGTCCGGAACCCAGCTGATGAACACCTGCGAGTCCAGCTCGTTGGCCTTCTCGGCCGACCACGGCATGTAGAACTCCTTGGTGTTCTTTTCCGCCTCGACCACCACAGGGGCCAGCTCCATGCCGATGCTGGAGAGGAACTTGGGGCGGTTGTCGCCTGAGAGGTAGACGTTGACGCCGTCGCTCTTGGCCGGTTCCAGGTTGCCGTAGATGAACGTCTTGCCCTTGATGGAGGGGTGCTTGGCGGCCTGCTCGGCAATGGTCTTTTCCGTGGCGGAAATGAGGTCCTTGGCGGCCTGCGAACGGCCCAGGGCTGCGCCGATCATGGTGGTGGAGTCCTGCCATGAGGTGCCGTAGGCAGCCTCGGGGAAAGCAATGACGGGGGCAATCTTGCTTAGCTTGTCGTAATCTTCCTGGCTCAGGCCCGAGTAGGCGGCCAGGATGATGTCCGGGCTGGCCTTGGCAACTTCGGTGAAGTTGATGCCGTCGTCCTCGGAGTACTGCGCGGGGGCCTTGTCGGTGCCGATTCCGGCGCCGGCCTTTTCCAGGGCGGCGTCCTTCCACGGGGTGGAGCCCTTGTCATTGCCGCCCCAGTCATTCTTGGGCATGCCCACGGGGATGACACCGAGCGCAATGGCCACGTCGTCATTGACCCAGGAAACGGTGGCCACGCGCTGCGGGGCGGCCTTGATGACCGTTTCGCCGTAGATGTGCTTGACCGTGACGGGGAAGGTGTCTGCCGCAGCCTTCGTGTCCTGAGCCCCGGAGCCGCCAACGGCACCCGTGGAGCAGCCGGCCAGGCCGGCTCCGAGAGCTGCCAGTGATGCTGCCAGGCCAAGCTGCAGGCCCTGACGACGAGTAAATTCCATAACACTTCCTAACGGTGACCCCAAGACTATGCGTGCCACACTTAGGCAAGCCTTAGCTACCCTACGACACGGGGCGCCCATTAGGAAAGATTCCGCTGCCCTATTTGACACTTTGGGCAACAATGTCCGCAAAGTTCCGCGGGCGGAGGTGCTGAAATGTGTGCAGAGTCACGCCGTGCGGGGGCTGCGAACCAGATCAGGGGCGGCGCCGTCGACCCTCGCCGTCAGGCCTGCGGCTCCTGCGGGCGGAGCGTCCAGTGCGATTCATCCAGGCCCTGCACCAGCTTGCGGCCAATGCGGGCCAGTGCGGCAACATCCCGCGCGTCGAGAGGGTCAAAGACAAACTCCCGGACAGTCTCCACGTGCATGGGCGCCAAGCCGCGGATGAGCGACATGCCCGCGTCCGTAATGGCAGCCTGGGTGACCCGGGCGTCGTCCACGTGGACGGAACGCTCCACATAGCCGCGGCCCTGGAGCTTCTTGGCCACATGCGAGAGCCGGGACAGCGAAGCGCTGGTCCGCGCGGCGAGCTCACTCATGGGCAGCGCCTCGCCGTCCGCCTCGGACAGCATGGCCAGCACGTTGTATTCAAAGAGCGACAACTTGGCCGCCTGCTGCAGCGGGGCTTCCAGCGCACCGGGCAGCAGGGTGGTGATGGACAGGAGGGCAAGCCACGCGGCACGCTCCTCGGCGTTCAGCCAGCGCGGTTCCAAGTCAGTCATGGCGCCATCTTTTCACGATTCATTAGGAGGGCGCGGGATCCCCAAAGTTTTTACTTGACACTTCAACTAATCAGATTTACGCTTTAGTTGTAGCTTCAAGTAAATGACTTCCAGCTAAACCGACAAGGCAGGAACAAAAAAATGAGCACAATCACCATCATCGGCACCGGAAACATGGCCCGCGGCATCGCAGCCCGCGCACTCGCCGCAGGACGCACCGTGGAACTTCTCAACCGCGACGCCGGCAAAGCTGCGGCCGTTGCTGCCGAGCTTGGCGGCAACGCAACCTCAGGCACCGTGGGCCAGGCCCCGGCCGGAGACATCGTGGTCCTGGCAGTGCCGTTCGGCGCAGCCAAGGAAATTGTCACCGCCTACGGCGAAGCACTGGCCGGCAAGACGGTCGTGGACATCACCAATCCCGTCAACTTTGAGACCTTTGATTCGCTCGTGGTGGCCCCCGGCACCTCGGCCGCCGAGGAAATCGCCGCACTGACCCCCGGCAACGTGGTCAAGGCCTTCAACACCACCTTCGCCGGCACCCTGGTGGCCGGGGAAGCCGGCGGCGCCCCGCTGGACGGCTTCATCGCAGGCGACAACGCCGAGGCGACCGCCGCCGTGGCCTCCCTCCAGGCAGACTCAGGCATGCGCCCCCTCGTGGTGGGCCCGCTCAAGCGCTCACGCGAGCTCGAGGGCTTCCAGTTCCTGCTCATGACCCTCCAGGCCAACCCTGCCTTCGAGACGTTCAACTGGAACACAGGCCTGAAAATCGTCGGCTGATCCCCACCTGCTCCCCCGCCAGGCTAATCAACAGCCCTCACGCGTCCACGGGACGTGTGGGGGCTGTTCCTTTTCCGAAGGGGCTTCCGCCCAGCGACTCGCGGCCGTGCGCCGTCGTCCATCCCGCGGTGTCCGGGCCCAGCGGCACGATCTGGGTCGGGTTCAGGTCGGTGTGGACGATGTAGTAGTGGTCCTTGATCTGCTGGAAATTCACTGTGTCGCCGAATCCGGGGGTCTGGAAAAGGTCCCGGGCATAGGCCCACAGGACAGGCATCTCGATGAGCTTGTTGCGGTTGCACTTGAAGTGGCCGTGGTAGACGGCGTCAAAACGGACCAGCGTGGTGAAGAGGCGGACGTCGGCCTCCGTGATGGAGTCACCCATGAGGTAGCGCTGCGTGGCGAGGCGTTCCTCGAGCCAGTCGAGGGCAACGAAAAGTCGCCCGTAGGCGGCGTTGTAGGCGTCCTGGCTGCCGGCAAAGCCGCAGCGGTACACCCCGTTGTTGATCTCCGTGAAGATCCGCTTGTTGACCACGGCCATTTCCTCGCGCAGCGCCTCCGGATAGAGGTCCGGGGCACCCTCACGGTGGAATTCAGTCCACTCGGTTGAGAAGTCGAGTGTGATCTGCGGGAAATTATTCGTCACAACCGCGCCGCTGGGCACGTCCACAATGGCCGGCACGGTGATGCCGCGCGGGTAGTTCGGGGTGCGCTTGAAGTACGCCTCCTGCAGGCGCTCGATGCCCAGGACCGGGTCCACGCCGCCCTCATCGAGGTCAAAGGTCCAGGAGCGGACGTCGTGCGTGGGCCCCGTGACGCCAATGGAAATGGCATCCTCCAGCCCCAGCAGTCGCCGGACAATGGTGGAACGGTGCGCCCACGGGCACGCCCGCGCCACGACGAGCCGGTAGCGCCCTGCCTCCACGGGGTAGCCGTCCTCGCCACCGCGGGTGATCCGGGTTTCAATGTAGTTGGTGTCCCGCGTGTACTCCGCCCCCGTGACGTAGGCGCCCTTGGTGCTGAATTCGGTGTTTTGCGTGTCCATGGGGCCAGCCTAGCGCCATGGCCTGGGCGGCTCCGGAGTCCCGGCCCAGGCCTGCCCGGGCACGGTCCGGGCACGACGGCGGCACGCACCGTTCGCCGTCGTTTGCGGCCGGGAAACCCGGGCACGGCTTTACTGTGGAAAATATCCCTGCCTATGATCGAAAGGCACGAGGTGAACTTTTCCTAAGAGCGCCACCCACAGTGAGGACTCAGCCATGGCGGCCCCAGAAGCCACCGCCGCAGCACAGGGCACCAATGCAACAGCCCAGGAGACCATCGGCCGCGCGGGCACCGCGATGGTTGAATTTTCGCGGGTCAGCAAGATTTACCAGGCCGGGGCCCCCGCCGTGGAAAACCTCAGCCTGAGCGTGGACAAGGGCAAGATCACGGTGTTCGTTGGCCCCTCGGGCTGCGGAAAGACCACCTCGCTGCGCATGATCAACCGCATGGTGGAACCCACCAGCGGCACCATCACCGTGGGCGGGCGCGACGTCGCATCCATTCCGGCCCCCGAGCTGCGCCGTTCCATGGGCTACGTCATGCAGCAGTCCGGGCTGCTCCCCCACCGCACGGTGGTGGACAACATTGCCACCGTGCTGCGGCTGAACAAGGTGCCGCGCGCGGCCGCACGGAAGCGCGCCCTGGAACTGCTGGAAACCGTGGGCCTGCCGGCCGGCATGGCCCGCCGCTACCCCAACCAGCTCTCCGGCGGCCAGCAGCAGCGGGTGGGCGTGGCCCGGGCACTGGCCGCGGATCCGCCCGTGCTGCTCATGGACGAGCCGTTCTCCGCCGTTGACCCCGTGGTCCGTGCCGAACTCCAAGCCGAACTGCTGCGGCTGCAGCGCGAGCTGGCCAAGACCATCATTTTTGTCACGCACGACATTGACGAGGCCACGCTGCTGGGCGACAAGGTGGCCGTCTTTGCCACGGGCGGGCGGGTGGCCCAGTACGCGCCGCCGGAGGAGATCCTGCGCGCGCCGGTTGACGACTTTGTGGCCAACTTTGTGGGCCGCGACCGCGGCTTCCGGCACCTGTCCTTCAGCCCCGGCACCGATGTTCCGCTCCACCGGGCTCCCACGTTCCTGATGGACGACGCCGGCAGGAACCAAGCCGCCGCTTCGGCGGCCTGGGCCTTGGCTGTGGACGGTGACGGGCACCCTTTGGGCTGGCTCCCGCCGGGTGCTTCCGGATTGGAAATCGTGCCGGGCGGCTCGCTGTTCCACCCGGGCGACAGCCTCCGCAACGCCCTCGATGCGGCATTGTCCTCCCCGTCCGGGCAGGGCGTGGCCGTGGACGCGGACGGGCGCGTCGCAGGCCTGGTCCAGGCCCCAGAAGTTTTGGCAGCAATTGATGCCGCACGGGAGGGCCGGAGCTGATGGACTGGTTCCTGGCCAACCTGCCACAGGTGCTGAACTTGGCCGGCTACCACCTCATCCAGGCCGTGGTGCCCCTGGTGCTCAGCGTGGCCATCGCCATCCCGCTCGCACAGCTGGCCCGCCTGAACAAGGTGGCCGGAGGCATCATCCTGTCCGCCGGATCGCTGCTGTACACCGTGCCCTCACTGGCCCTGTTTGTGATCCTGCCGAGCATCCTGGGCACCCGGATCCTGGACTTCACCAACATCATCGTGGCCCTGACCATCTACGCCGTTGCCCTTCTGGTGCGCTCCACCCTGGACGCCCTGAACTCAGTTGACGACTCCCTGCGCCAGGCCGCCACCGCCATGGGCTACAAGCCGCTGGCGCGCTTCCTGCAGGTGGATTTGCCGCTGTCCGTCCCGGTCCTGTTTGCCGGGCTGCGCGTCATCTCGGTCAGCAACATCTCACTCGTGACGGTCGGCTCGCTGCTGGGCATCCCGAGCCTGGGATTCTTCTTCACCGACGGGCTGCAGCGAAATTTCCCCACTGAAATTGTGGTCGGAATTCTCGGCACCCTGGTCCTGGCGCTGCTCATGGACGTGGTGCTGGTGCTGTTGCAGCGCCTGCTGACGCCGTGGCTGCGTGCTGGCGCCCAACCGTCACGCGCTTCCACGGCCCGGACGACGGCGGTGCCTGCGTGAGCTTCCCCGCCGCGGCCCGCCCGCTCACCACCTACACGTCCACCAGCCCCTTCGGCCAAGGCTGGGAATGGCTGTCGGACCCGCTGAACTGGCAGGGCCCGGCCGGCATCCCCGCCCGCGTCCTGGAACACCTGGGATATTCGTCGCTGGTGCTGGCCATTTCCCTGGCCATTGCCGTGCCCATCGGCCTGTACGTGGGGCACACGGGCAGGGGCCGTGTTGTGGTGGTTTCCCTCGCGGGCATGCTCCGGGCCCTGCCCACGCTGGGCATCATGACCCTGTTCGCCCTGATCGCCACCTCGACGCTGTCGCTCATGCCTGCCATTTGGGCGCTCGTGCTGCTCGCCGTGCCGCCCATCCTGACCGGCACCTATGCCGGCATTGCCGCTGTGGACCGGGACCTGGTGGACGCGGCCCGGGCCATGGGCATGGAGGAACGGCAGGTCCTGTTCGGCGTTGAGGTGCCCAATGGACTGCCGGTCATGCTGGGCGGGCTGCGCTCGGCCGTGCTCCAGGTGGTGTCCACAGTGGCCGTGGTGGCCTTCATCAGCCTGGGCGGACTGGGCCGGTTCATCATTGACGGCCTGGCCGTGCAGGATTACGGCCAGGTCCTGGGCGGCGCCGTGGTCATTGCCGTGGTGGCCATTGTGCTCGACGGGCTTCTGGCCCTGCTCCAGCGCAGCGTGGTTTCACCCGGGCTGGGCGTTGCCCCGGCCCCCGGGCAGCCGGCAGCAGACGCCCCACAGAAGCAACTTCATCCAACCCGACCATCAGGAGACAAACCATGAGCCAGAACTCCACTCCCACCCGCCGCCGCGCGTTCCTCGGGGCCGCCGCAGGGCTTTCCATCGCCTTCGCCCTGTCTGCCTGCGGTGGTTCCCCCCTGGCCACCGGCTCCTCCAGCGGTGGCGGCGGGCCCGTGGTGGTGGGCTCGGCCAACTTCCCGGAAAACGCCATCATTGCCGAAATCTATGCCGGGGCATTGAACGCCGCAGGTGTTCAGGCCACCACCAAACTGAACATCGGCGCCCGCGAGGTCTACATCAAGGCCATCGAGGACGGTTCGGTGGATGTGGTGCCGGACTACAGCGGCAACTTGCTGGGCTTTGTGGACGCAGCCAACACGGTCACGGACCCCGCCGGAATCCTCACGGCGCTGCCGGGCAAGCTGCCGTCCGGGTTGTCCGTCTTGGCCGCCTCGGCGGCCGAGGACAAGGACGCCCTGGTGGTCACGGCCGACACCGCCGCCAAGAACGGCAACCTCAAGACCATTGAGGACCTTGCCAAGGTCTGTGGCAGCATGACGCTGGGCGCGCAGCCGGAATTCCAGACCCGGCCGTACGGGCTGCCGGGGCTGGCGAAGCTCTACAACTGCGTGCCGAAGGCGTTCACGCCCATCAGCGACGGCGGCGGCCCGCTGACCGTCAAGGCGCTGCTGAACAATGAGATCCAGGTGGCCGACATTTACACCACCTCCCCCGACATTGCGGCGAACAAGCTCGTGGTGCTCGAGGACCCCAAGAACAACTGGCTGGCCCAGCAGGTCCTGCCGCTGGTCAAGACGGACCGCGTCAACGATGCAGCCAAGACTGCCCTGGACAACGTCTCCAAGATCCTGACCACGGCGGATTTGATCTCGCTGCGCGAAAAGGTCGAGGGCAGCGCGAAAATGGACCCCAAGGCAGCCGCAACGCAGTGGCTGGCGGACAAGGGAATCAGCAAGTAGGCGGCCATGGCCACGGCGAGTGAAGTCGAAAACGTTGATGTGGTGGTGCTTGGCATGGGCCCGGGAGGCGAATCCGCCGCCGGGGAGTTGGCCGCCGCAGGCCTTGCGGTGGTGGGCGTGGAGGCCCGCCTGGTGGGCGGCGAGTGCCCCTACTACGGCTGCATCCCGTCCAAGATCATGATCCGGGCGGGCAACGCGGTGGCCGAGGCGCACCGCGTGCCCGGGCTCGCCGGCACCGTGCAGGCGCACCCAGACTTCAGCCAGGTTGCCCGGCGCATCCGCGACGAGGCAACCGACAACTGGAACGACGCCGCGGCCGCCAAGCGCTTCACCGGCAAGGGCGGGGTGCTGGTGCGCGGAACGGGCAGGCTCAGCGGTCCCCGCGAGGTCACGGTTGACCTGCACGACGGCGGCCGGCGCACCTTCCGCGCGCGCCTGGCCGTGGTGCTCAACCCCGGCACCAACCCCGCCGTCCCGGACGTCCCGGGCCTGGCGGGCACACCCTTCTGGACCAACCGGGAGGCCGTCCAGGCTGCGGATGCGCCGGCGTCGCTCATTGTGTGGGGCGGCGGAGCCGTTGCCGTGGAGCTGGCCCAGGCTTTCACGCGCTTTGGCACCAAGGTGACAATGGTGCTGCGCGGGCCCCGCCTGCTCTCGCGGGAGGAACCCGAGGCGGGCCAGCTGCTGGCCAAGGTGTTCCGCGAGGAAGGCATCAAGGTCCTGCGCAACAGGGATGTCACGGCCGTCTCACACAAGGACGGGAAGTTCAGCCTGGAACTGTCACCCGCCGGCGGCCGGTCCGGCGGGTCACGGTCCACACGCCTCACTGCCGGACAGCTGCTCGTGGCGACGGGGCGCACCCAGGCGCTGGCCGGCGTCGGGCTTTCCGAAGCGGGCATTGTGTGGGACGGGAAGGCGGCACCGGAACTCGATGATCACCTGCAGCTGGCCGATGGCCTCTACCTGATCGGCGACGCCGCGGGGGCCGGGGCCTTCACCCACATGTCGATGCACCACGGCAACATTGTCACCGGGCACATCCTCGCGCGGCACAACGGGCAGCCGGACCGGGGCGGCGCGGACAACCACGCCGTGCCGCACGTGACGTTCACGGACCCGGAGATCGGCGGCGTGGGCCTCACGGAACAACAGGCGCGGGAGGCCGGCCTCGAGGTGCGCGTGGGCTTCACGGACCTGGCCGATTCCACGCGCGGGTGGATCCACAAGTCAGGAAACCAGGGCTTCATCAAGGTGGTTCAGGATGCCTCGAGCGGCGTCCTGGTGGGGGCCACCTCCGCAGGCCCCATGGGCGGCGAGGTGCTGTCCATGCTGGCGCTGGCCGTGCACGCGCGCATCCCCGTGGCCACCCTGAAGACCATGGTCTACGCCTACCCCACATTCCACCGGGCGGTTCCGGAGGCGCTCAAGGACCTGGCGTAACGCCCCCGGGCTGGCTTCGGGCCGGTCCGGAGGCGCCGGTCAGCTGCCGAGCAGCAGAGTTTGCCAGCCGCCGGTGCCGATCTGTGACCGGGTGCCGAACCTGTCCTTGAGGATTGCGTAGTGATGCAGGTTGCCTGCGCCGTCGCGGGCCAGGACGCCCCAGGCCTTGGTGCCCAGATGGTTGCTGATTCCGGACAGGTGGGTCATGGAGCCCCATCCGGTGCCGATCACCTTGCGCGGCTCATCCATGAAGCCGCCAACGCCGTTGCCCCGGTACAAAATCAATTGTCCTGCTGCGTTGCGTGCCGCCAGGTCGGTGCGGCCGTCGCCGTCGAATTCAACGGCAATGATGGTCAATGGCCCCCATCCCACGCCGATCTTGCTTGGCATGGCCAGGGCGGAACCGTCAGCGGAGGCATAGTGAAAAAGCTCCCCCGAGAGGCGCTGCTTGGCCACAATGCCGGGATACTTGTCAGACATGCGCCACTTGGTGGCAATGATGTCGAAGTTGCCCCACCCCCACCCGATCTGCCTGGTGGCTGCCAGGGTGCCGTTCGCCTGTCCGAGGCTCAGTGTCAGCCGGCCATCGGCCCACTTGCCCACGATGTCCTGCCGGCCGTCGGAGTTGAAGTCAATCAACTCCAGCTGCGCCACCCCTGCCCAGCCGCCCGAGACAAACGTGCGCTTCCACAAGTCGGCACCGTTGGCGGAGCCGTAGATGAACAGATTGCCGGCGGAGTCAATCGCTGCCACATCCCCGTCGTTGGCCACAGCCACGGGCCCCGGCGTGGGAGTGGGCGTGGGAGTGGGCTGGGGCTGGTTCACACGCGAGGACTCGTAGCCGGCCAGGTTGGCCACCACAATCCTCATGCCGCCCCAGCCGCTCTTGGTGGTCTGGACCTGGCCGATGCCGATATCGGTTGCACGCTTGTCCAGCATGGCGGCCTTGTGGGCGGGCGATCCCATCCACCAGTCAACAATGTTCGCGGGCGTGTAGTTGATGCCAATGATTTCCGAGTACATGTCGGCGCCCTTGGGCAGGATCGACAGCCCGGCATCTGGTCGGTGAACCTGCCCCATGTTGAGGTTGCCGTCCTTGTTCAGGCGCGTGTTCAAGGTGGCGGCCCACTGCTGGGACCCCGTGGCAATGGTCGCATTCCAGACAAGCGGCCCGGCGCCGCTGGCGGCCCGGCGGTTGTTGATCAGGGCCAGGACCTGGACTAGGTAGGGGTCGCTGCTCGCTGCGGCAGCGTACGGGGCGGCGGCGTAGGGGGCGGCAATGCCCCTTCCGGCCTTGTCCGGCGCAGGGACGGGCGCGGTGGGCGTGGCCACAGAGCCTGTTGGCTCCATGCTCGGGACCGGCTGGGCGGTGGCCTCCGGCGGGGTGGTGGACGCTGCCGTTGCGGGCGGCGTCGTGGCCGGAGCCGGCATTTCCGTTGCGTTTGCCGTGGGGCCCGCCAACGGAACGGCTGCGGGCGTGGGGGCGGCAGTTGACTCGGCCGCCGCGGGCGCGGCCAGGGCCGGCGCCGCCCCGGAAACCAGGAATCCTGGCAGCAGGAGGGAAGCGGTCAGGGCCAATGCCGGAATGCGTCCGGGATGTTTTCGCATGGGGTTGTGCCTCGCGTCGGGGTGTGGGCCCGGCTGAGACCGGGGAGCATACCCATGGTAACCGCAGCGGGGCCGGGCAGGGCAAGGGTTCCGGGGAACCCGCCCAACACCTGACTGCCCGGAGCCGGCGGCGCCGCGAGCCCTATCCGGCCAGGATGGCGCTGCGCACGGCTGCGCTGAGTTGCATGGCCCGGCCCACGGTGGTGCCTTCCTCGTTCCGTGCCGGGACGTAGCCGAAGCCGATGCCGTACAGCGGGTCGGCGTAGCCCAGCGAGGCGTTGGCTCCCTCGTGGCCGAAGGCCTCGGCGCTGCCGAAGTCCATGCGCGGGTGCGATTTCATGAACGTGAGGGCAAACGCGCTCGTGGTGCAGAAGACCCGGTCCAGGCCCCAGACCTGCTCCTGCGCCATGACGGCTATGGTCTTCTCGTTGAGGTAGGCGGGCAGGCCGTCAATTCCTGTGATGGCGCCGGCGTATACGCGGGCCAGGCCGTCGGCCGAGCCCACGCCTGCGCCGCTGGTGCTGCCCTCGGCCCTGATGCTGCGCAGGTTGGGCATGCCCAGCAGGTTGCCGGCCTGGACGTTGCCGGAGACACCCGCGATGGAATGCGGGTCAAAGAAGCCCGGCGCCGGTTCCTCATCGAACAGGACGGGACGGTAGCGGTGGTCCTCGGATTCGGGCAGGCCCAGGAACATGCTGGCCGCATAGGGTTCACGGATGCGGCGGTTGTACACGTCCTGCAGGCGTTCCCCGGTGACGCGGCGGCAGAGCTCCTCCAGGAACACGCCCATGGTCAGGGCGTGGTAGCCGAACGTTCCGCTGCCGGGGCGCCACATGGGCGCCAGAGCCGCGAGCCGGTCCGCAACCGCCGGAAGATCGTTGTACTCCTCCATGGCGAAGCCGCCCTGCACGCCCAGCAGGCCGGCCTGGTGCGAGAGCAGCTGCCGCACAGTCACGGCGCCCTTGCCGTTCTGCGCAAATTCGGGCCAGTAGGCGGCCACGGGCGCATCCACATCCACCAGCCCGTCCTGGACCAGCAGGCTGAAGGCGAGTGCCGCAACACCCTTGGAGCAGGAAAAGACGCCTGTCACCGAGTCCGCGGCGGAGTCGGGGCCGCCCACCAGGTCCAGGACCTTTGTCCCCTGGTGGTAGACGGCGAGTTGCGCGCTGTAGCGGGGGTCGGCGTCGAGCATTGAATCAAAAAGGTCCCGGACGGCGGCGAAGCGGCCGGTGGCAAGGCCCTGGGATGCGCCGGTTGCCGGCAGCTGGGTAGACGTCATGGCACCACTCTAGGGAATGCCGGCCCCGCGCAGGGAATGCCTAGCCGCCGATCCCGCAATAATCCAGCAGCAGCTCGGCGAACATGGAGTTGGCCCAGGAGAACCACGGCCGGGTGAACTGTTCCGGACAATTCGGGTCGAAGCCCTCGTGCATCAAGCCGGTGCCGCCCGTGGTGTCGCGCAGCAGCTGCAGCATGCGCAGCTTTTCCTCCCGGTCCGCGGTGGTCAGCCCCTGGACGGCGAGCGCAATGGGCCAGATGTACCCAGGCGGGGTGTGCGGGCTGCCAATGCCGGCCGCCTGCAAGCCTTCGTGGAAGAACGGGTTTTCGGGACTGAGGATGAACGCCCGCGTCGCCAGGTACAGGGGGTCATCCGCCGCCAGGCCACCGGTCAGCGGAAGTGACAGCAGGCTGGGCATGTTGGCGTCGTCCATGAGCAGTGTGCCGCCCAGCCCGTCCACCTCGTAGGCGTAGATGTCCCCGTGCACGGGGTGTGCCACCACGCCAAAGGTGGCAACGCCGTGGGTGATTTCCCCGGCAAGGTCGACGGCGCCTGCCGCCAGTTCGGCGTCGCCGTAGACCTCCCCGGCAATCTCCGCCAACAGCCGCAGGGCCTGTGCGGCGAACAGGTTTCCGGGCACGTTGTAGCTGTAGACGCAGGCGTCGTCGCTGGGCCGGAAGGCCGCCCAGGTCATGCCTGTGTAGCCGGTCTCCGGGCCCCGGCCGTCGCGCTGCAGCGTCTCGCTGGGCAGCTCTGTTTGGCGCACAAAGGTGTACGGGGAGTTGTTTTCGTGGTCCTGTTCCAGGCGCAGCTGGGCCACCACCGTACGCAACACCGCGTGGACGGCGTCGTCAAAAACGTCCGTCCGGCCCGTGCGCCGCCAAACAGTGTGGGCCAGCCAGATCGGGAAGGCCAGCGAGTCCAGCTCGTACTTGCGCTCCCAGATCCACGGGTCCTCGCACGCATCCGCCGGATCCCAGGCGGCACCGTTGGCACTCTGGTTGAAGGCGTTGGCGTAGGAATCCTGGGCCATGTAGGCAAATTGGCGCCTGCTCAGCCCGGCCAGCACCCCATACAGTTCCTGCGCATCGGCGCCGCCGGCCGGCCCCAGGAAGCGCAGGAACGGCAGCATCTGGGCGGAGGAATCGCGCAGCCACATGGCCGGAATGTCGCCCGTGATGACGAAGGTGGTTCCGTCGGGCTCGCGCGTGAGCGTGGTTTCCAGTGTGTTGCGCATGCCGCTGTGGAACATCTCCGCGAGTGCCACATCCCCTGTGGTGCTCTCAATGCGCGCGGCGCAGTCCAGAAGTTGCTGCTTCAAAAACCCGCTGGCATCCCATTGCGGCTGTGCTGTTGTGACCACGTTCTCCCCATTTTTTCTCTCCGGAACATCCCCACCTTATGCGGCCCCGGCGTGAGCTGCCCCACTAGACTGAAAATCCATTCCTCGGTCACCGTTACCGAAAGGTCCCGCGCAGATGCATGACAAACACGGCCTGATCCAAGACCGGCTCAAACGAGTCCTGGTGGAACGGATCATCCCGGCCATCCACACCCCTGTTGCGCCGCTGGGACTGACGGCCTGGCATGTGCAGGGCGGCCAGGGCGAGCCGGTCTCCCCCGCCGCGGCACTGGACGGCTCCGCCGCCTATGAACCATTTTCCGTGGGCCGGCAGTGGGGGCCGGCGTGGGGCACCAGCTGGATCCATGTCACGGGCACCGTCCCGGACACGGCACGCGGCCAGCGGGTCGAGCTCGTGGTGGACCTGGGCTTCAGCCAGTCCTGGCCGGGTTTCCAGGCCGAGGGGCTCGTGTACCGCCCGGACGGCACCGCCATCAAGGGCCTGAACCCGCTCAACAGCTGGGTGCCGGTGTCCCCCCATGCCCGGGGCGGGGAAACCATCGACCTCTATGTTGAGGCCGCAGCCAACCCCTTTGTTTTCACTGACAACCCCTTCATCCCCACGCAGCTGGGCGAAAAATTCACGGCCGGGGGCGCCCCGCGGTACACCATGGCCCGGGCCGACATCAACATCTTCAACACCGAGGTGTGGGAACTTGTCCAGGACCTTGAGGTGTTGGACCAGCTTGCCGCCGAGCTGGATTTGGGCAACCCGCGCCGCTGGGACATTCTCTATGCGCTGGAACGCGCGCTCGACACCGTCTCCCTCACCGACATTGCCGGCACCGCTGCCGCGGCCCGGGCCCTACTGGCGGACGTTCTGGCGCAACCGGCCAATGCCAGCGCCCACCAAATCACTGCCATTGGGCACGCCCACATTGATTCAGCCTGGCTGTGGCCCGTGCGTGAAACGGTGCGCAAGGTGGCCCGCACCGCCTCCAGCGTGGTGAACCTGCTGGATGAATTCCCCGAGTTCCAGTTCGCCATGTCCTCGGCCCAGCAGTACGAGTGGCTCAAGGAGCACCGGCCCGAGGTGTTTGCGCGGGTCAAGGAGGCCGTGGCCGAGGGGCGTTTCATCCCCGTGGGCGGCATGTGGGTGGAATCCGACACCAACATGGTGGGTTCCGAGGCCATGGCCCGCC
The DNA here is from genome assembly GCF_027568515.1 of Arthrobacter sp. HY1533. Classification (GTDB taxonomy): domain Bacteria; phylum Actinomycetota; class Actinomycetes; order Actinomycetales; family Micrococcaceae; genus Specibacter. Next base: position 20,188 of record NZ_JANKZF010000034.1, read on the forward strand.
AGTTCGCCTACGGCCAGCGCTTCTTCAGGGAAAATTTCGGCGTGGAATGCCAGGAGGTGTGGCTGCCGGATTCCTTTGGCTATTCGGCCGGGCTGCCGCAGATTGTGAAGCAGGCCGGCGCCAAGTGGTTCCTGACGCAAAAGATCTCCTGGAACACCGTCAACAAGTTCCCGCACCACACCTTTAATTGGGAGGGCATCGACGGCACCCGGGTGTTCACGCACTTCCCGCCCGCAGACACGTATAACTCGCAATTGTCCGGCGCCGAGCTGGCCCATGCCGTGCGAAACTTCCGCGACAAGGGAGCAGCGAAGAATTCGCTGGTGCCTTTCGGCTGGGGCGACGGCGGCGGCGGGCCCACGCGCGAGATGCTGGCACGTGCCAAGCGCACCCGCAATCTTGAAGGCTCCCCGCAGGTCACCATCCAAAGCCCGGCCGAGTTCTTCACCGCGGCAGAGGCCGAGTACCCCAACGCTCCCGTCTGGAAGGGCGAGCTCTACCTTGAGCTGCACCGCGGCACCTACACCTCCCAGGCACTGACCAAGCAGGGCAACCGGAGCAGCGAACACCTGCTGCGCCAGGCGGAGCTGTGGAGTGCCACGGCCGCCACGCGCGGGCTGATCGACTACCCCTACGAGGAACTGGACCGCCTCTGGAAGCTGGTGCTGCTGAACCAATTCCACGACATCCTGCCCGGCTCCTCCATCGCCTGGGTGCACCGCGAAGCCGCCGAAAGCTACGCCCGGATCGCGCAGGACCTCAACGAGACCATCTTCGCAGCCATGGGCGCGCTGGCGCTGTTTGAGGAGCCTGTCCCGCTGGTCGAGCCTGGATCTCGACAGGCTCGATCACCGGTGGTTGAGCCTGTCGAGACCCTGCACTTCAACGCCTCGCCCTATCCCCGCCTGGGCATCGCCCCGCTCAGCGCTGGCGTCCCGGTCCGGGACACAGCTGAGGTGACGGTGGAGCACGACGGAAGTGACGTCGTCGTGCGCAACGGGCTCATCACCGTACGCTTCGGGGCGGACGGCGTCATCAGCTCCATCGTGGATGTGGCGGCGGACCGCGAGCTGGTGCCGGCCGGGCAGGGCGCCAACCTGCTGCAGCTGCACGCCGACTTCCCCAACATGTGGGACGCGTGGGACATTGACGAGTTCTACAAGAACACCGTGACGGACCTTCGCGAGCTGGATTCGATGGAGGTCACCATGCTGGGCGAGCAGCCCGAGGTCACCATCAAGCGCAGTTTCCGAGCCTCGCACATCACCCAGCGTGTGCGCATTTCCCCTGACTCCAAGGTCATCACGGTCTACACGGACGTCGACTGGCACGAGCAGGAGACGCTGCTCAAGGCCGCGTTCCCGCTCGATGTGCACGCCGACCACGCCCGCTTTGAGACCCAGTACGGGCACATTCAGCGCGCCACGCATGAGAACACGTCCTGGGACAACGCCCGTTTTGAGGTCTGCGCACACCGCTGGGTGCATGTGGGCGAACCCGGCTTTGGCGCGGCCGTCATCAACGATTCCACCTACGGCCACGACGTGTCCCGCCACCCCGGCAGCAACGGTTCAAGCTTCACCACTGTGCGGCTGTCGCTGCTGCGCGGGCCGCGCTTCCCCGATCCGGAGACGGACCAGGGCCCGCATTCCTTTAGCTATGGGCTCGTGGTGGGGGCCGAGGTGGCGGACGCCGTGGCTGCGGGCTATGCCATGAACCTGCCGTGGCGCGGCACGCACTCTTCAGGTGCCGCCGTGGAGGCCCTTGTCAGCACGGATTCGCAGGATGCCCTGATTGAGTGCGTCAAGCTGGCCGATGACCGCAGCGGCGACGTCATTGTGCGCCTCTATGAGCCGCTGGGCGCCCGGGCGAAGGTGACGCTCTCGGCGTCGTTCCCCGTGGCCTCCGTGGTCGAGAACAACCTCCTCGAGCAGCCGTACGACGCCGGATCCCTTTCCGTGGGTGCCGCGGACGGCGCCGGCAACCCATCCATCAAGTTGTCCCTGCGCCCCTTCCAAATCCTGACCTTGAGGCTGCGACAGGACGGCTAGTGGCCGCCCTAGCCGCGGCGTGTGGCGCGGAGTAGGCTCGGCTCAAAGCACCGCATCCGCATGCCGGCCGGGTCCGCGCCGGGGGAATCGAGGAAGCCATGAGCGCAGACACTGCTCCCGGCGGGGTCCACGCAACCGCCACTGACGCCCGAAACGCCGCAGAGGCGGCGCGTGAGACGGCATGGGAGCGGCCCAGCTTCGCCAAGGGCCTGTACCTGGGCGATTTCGACATCGGGCTGATCCACCCCCACCCGCAATCCACCCTGGAAGACACCGAACGCGGCGAGGCCTTCCTGGAAAAAGTGCAGGCCTATGCCAAGACCCTTGACGGACCGCGCATCGAGCGGGAGGCCAAGATCCCTGACGAATACCTGGCCGGCCTGGCGGAGCTGGGCGTGTTCGGCATGAAGATCCCGCTTGAATACGGTGGCCTGGGGCTGAACCTGACGTACTACGGCCGGGCCCTGGCCATCCTGGGCAGTGTCCACCCGTCGTTCGGCGCGCTGGTGTCAGCACACCAGTCCATTGGCGTGCCGGAGCCGGTCAAGGTTTTTGGCACAGCCGAGCAAAAACAAAAGTACCTGCCCCGCTGTGCGGCCGGGGCCGTCACGGCGTTCCTGCTGACCGAACCGGATGTTGGCTCGGACCCGGCCAGGATGGCCTGCGCTGCAGTCCCCAGCGAGGATGGCTCGGAGTACATCCTGGACGGGGTGAAGCTGTGGACCACCAACGGCGTCATTGCCGAGCTGGTGGTGGTCATGGCCGTGGTCCCGTCCCGGGGCCCGGATGCCGCGAGGCGCCCCACAGGCGGCATCACCGCCTTCGTGGTCGAGGCGGACTCGCCCGGCATCACGGTGGAGCACCGGAACGCGTTCATGGGCCTGCGCGGCATTGAAAACGGCGTCACCCGATTCCACCAGGTGCGCGTCCCGGCGGAAAACCGCCTGGGCCGCGAGGGCCAGGGCCTGAAAATTGCCCTGACCACGCTCAACACCGGCAGGCTCTCCATTCCGGCCATGGCCGCGGGCGCGGCGAAGTGGTCACTGAAGATCGCGCGCGAGTGGTCCAATGCCCGCACCCAGTGGGGCCATCCCGTGGGGCAGCACGAGGCGGTGGGCAAAAAACTGGCGTTCATGGCGGCGACGGCATTTGCGCTGGAGTCCGTGTTCGAGCTGTCGGCCGCCCTGGCCGACGCCGGCATGAAGGATGTGCGGATCGAGGCCGCACTGGCCAAGCTCTGGTCCTCGGAATTCTCCTACAAGTGCGCCGACGAGCTGGTCCAGGTCCGCGGCGGGCGGGGCTACGAGACGGCAGCCTCACTGGCAGCCCGCGGTGAGCGCGCCGTGCCGGCCGAGCAGCTGTTGCGGGACCTGCGCATCAACCGGATCTTTGAGGGCTCCACCGAAATCATGCACCTGCTCATTGCCCGCGAGGCCGTCGATGCCCATCTGGCGGCGGCAGGCGACCTCGCATCCACCACGGCAACCTTGGCCGAAAAAGGCAAGGCCGCCATGGAAGCCAGCGGCTTCTACGCAAAGTGGCTGCCGCAGCTGGTGGTGGGCAAGGGCCTGGACCCCCGCTCCTACAGCGACTTTGGCCCGCTGGCCAAGCACCTGCGCTTTGTGGAGCGGGAATCACGGAAGCTGGCGCGCCAGACCTTCTACGCCATGGGCCGCTGGCAGGGAAAGCTCGAATACAAGCAGGCCTTCCTGGGCCGGATTGTGGACATCGGCGCCGAGCTGTTCGCCATCTCGGCATGCTGCTCCCGAGCGGAAATGCTCCGGCTCAAGGACACGGAACAGGGCCGCCACGCACTGCAATTGGCCGACGCCTTCGCCTGGCAGTCCCGGCTGCGTGTGGAGGCGCTCTTCGGCGAGCTCTGGCACAACACCGACGACTCCGACAGGGCCCTGAGCGAAGAGCTGCTGGCAGGGAACTTCACATGGCTCGAGGCAGGCGTGCTGGACCCCTCCGAGGGCACCGGCCCGTGGATCGCGGACGCAACACCCGGCGCCTCCTCACTGAAAAATCAGCACCGACGCTACCGCTGAGAGCCCGGCAACGTCCCGGCGCCACCCCAGGACGCACAAAACCCCCGCAACGCGGCGCGAGCCGTGTTGCGGGGGTTTTGTGTTGAAAGGTCTTAGCCTTCGGTCTTGACGATGTAGACGTCGCACGGTGCGTTGTGCGAAACAGCGTTGGCAACCGAGCCCAGCACGCGGGCCAGGCCCTGCATGCGGACGTTGCCCACAACGATCATGTCTGCCTTGAGCTTCGTGGCTTCTTCCAGAAGAACGTCGGCAGGCTTGCCAAGTGCGGAGGAGTATTCGGTCTTGACGCCGCTGATCTTCAGCTCTTCGGCAACGCGCTGTGCAACACGCTCGGCCTCGTCAGCCGTGGACAGGAACCACTCGTCATTGCCGATGGCAACCTTCTCGGTCTTGTCCTCGCCGAACGCGGTCACGACGCGCAAGGTGCGGCCCGTGGCCTTGGCCAGTTCCGCTGCCACGCGGGCAGCCTTCATGGAGGTTGAGTTGCCGTCGACGCCGACAATGATGATTCCAGCCATTTGCTTCATCCTTTGCTTGATCCAAACACCAGTGCGTTGGACACTGGCGCCATTCTTGATCCCCACTTTAGCCACAAAACCGCGTGTTTTGGCCGAAACGTGCGCGAACTTACCCTCCTGTTACGCCCTTTTGGCAGAAACGGCCTCGGACAGCAGTTCCAGCACGTGCCGGTAGTCCTGGCCCGTGGCCCGGGTCATGCCGAGTTCGCATGTCCTGTTGCAGGAGGCGTGCGCCGCGGCGTCCATCTCCGCCACGTCCGCGGCCTGCGCCGCCGTGGCCGAGGCCGTGAGCTCGGGGTGCAGCATGCCCCTGTCGCCGGCAAATCCACAGCAGCCCCAGCGCTCCGGCACGTGCACCGAATCGGCCACGGCCTCCGCCACCTGAACGAGCGCCGGGTTCAGCCCCATGCGCGCGGAGGAACAGGTGGGGTGCAAGGCCAGCGATTGAATCCGCTGCCAGTCCCCGCCCAGCAGCGGCAGCAGGCGGGCGGCCGTGAATTCCACGGCATCCACCACGCGCAGGGGCTTCTGCCCCGGCGCCAGCTGCTCGCTTTCAATTGTGTGCAGCAGGCCCTCGGTGCAGCTTGAGGCGTCGCAGATGACGTCCAGCTCGCCGTCCCGGGTGGCCTCCCGCAGCAGCTTCAGGGTCCGGGCATGCATCTCGGCGAGCCCGCCGGCCATGCCCTTCGAGGACCACGGAGTCCCGCAGCACGCATCGGAAATGCCCTCCGGCACCAGCAGTTCCACGCCCGCCGCGGCACACAGCTGCTCAAAGCTGGCCTGCACGCCGGCGGAACCGGCACCGGCCGGGCCAAACATGACGTTGACGCAGGCGGGGAAGTACACGGCCGCCGCCTCCCCCACGGGTGCCGGACGACGTCGGGCCTTGCCACCGGCGGGCAGCTCGGCAGAGTAAAGGGGCAGCGTGTCCTCGCCCAGGAGCTTGCGGCCCAGCCTGTTCACGGGCAGCACGACGGCGGCCGGCACCTTCGCGGCCACGCCCAGTGCCAGCCCGGCGCCCTGGGTGACGGCGCCCCAATGCTTGGCGGCCGTTCCCCACACGGCGCCCTCCACCTTGCCTGCGTCCCTGGTGCGCAGATGCTTGACGAGAGTTCCTGTGTTGATGCCGACGGGGCAGGCGGTCTGGCACATGCCATCCACGGCACACGTATCCACGCCGGAGTATTCGTAGTCCCTGGCAAGCTCATCGGCCAGCGCCGTATCGCCGTCGCGGCGGGCGGCTTCCATGTCCCGCAGGGTGACGATGCGTTGGCGCGGGGTCAGGGTCAGGTTCTTGCTGGGGCACACGGGTTCGCAGTAGCCACAGGAGACGCAGCGGTCCACCTCGGGGTCAACCGCCGGCGGCGCCGTCTTTATGTGGCTCAGATGTGCCATAGGGTCATCGTCGAGGATGACCCCGGGGTTCAGCATGCCGGCAGGGTCGCACAATTCCTTGATCCTGCGCATCACGGAGTACAGCTCATCGCCGTACTGGCGGCGCACAAACGGCGCCATGACGCGGCCAGTGCCATGTTCGGCCTTGAGGGATCCCCCCTCACCCAGGACCACATCCACCATGTCCTCCGTGAAGGCGGCGTAGCGGTCCAGTTCACCCTTGCTGGCAAACTTGTCGGTGAGCATGAAGTGGATGTTGCCGTCCTTGGCATGCCCAAAAATGACGGAATTAGCATAGCTGTACTTATTAAAGAGGGTGTTCAGTTCCAGGCAGGTGTGGGCCAGTGCGGGGACCGGCACCACCACATCCTCGAGCAGGGCCGTGGTGCCCGCCGGCCGGGCGCCGGCCACCGAGGTGTAGAGACCCTTGCGCAGGTGCCACAGTTCTGCACGGGCAGTGGCATCGGCACTGAATTCGGCAGGGCGGTCCAGCGCTAGCGATCCGGCGAGGGCCACGGCGCGGGCACTGAGTTCCGGCAGCTGGGCGGCGTCGGCACTTTGGTACTCCACCAGGAACGCCGCATGCTGGTCCACGGCCAGGCCGCGGACCACTCCGGGAACCTGGGACAGGCCCTGCCCCACCTTCAGGGAGAGTGAATCCATGAGCTCAACCGTGGCTGCCCCGCTGTCCACAAGGGCCGGCAAGGCCGTGTTGGCAGCCTCAAGGTCCTTGAAGACAAGCAGGCCCGAGGTGGCGTGGGCAAGCCTGGGGACGGTGCGGAACACGGCCTCGGCAACAAAGCCCAGCGTGCCTTCACTGCCCACCACCAGGTGGGCCAGGATGTCCACGGGATCCTCAAAATCCAGCAGTGAGTTCAGCCCGTAGCCCATGGTGTTTTTCATGGCGAACTGGCGCTCAATTTCGGCGCGGGAGGCCGGGTTGCCGCGTACCCTTTCCGCGAGCTCGCCCAGCCCCTTGAACAGTTCCGGCTCGAGCGAGCGCAGCCGGGCCGACGCATCTGCAGCTCCCGTGTCAATGACAGTTCCGCTAGGCAGCACCAGGGTCAGCGACTCCAGGGTGCGGTAGGCGTTGTCGGTGGTTCCGCAGGCCATGCCGGAGGAATTGTTGGCCACCACGCCACCAATGGTGCAGGCGGCCTCGCTGGCCGGGTCCGGGCCGAACTTCCGGCCGAAGCGCAGCAGCCTGGCGTTGAGTTCGCGCACCGTGACCCCCGGCTGCACGCGGACCCGGGCGCCGCCGTCGAACACGTCAATGTTCCGGAAGTTCTTGCGTACATCCACCAACAGGCCGTCGCTGACAGCCTGGCCACTGAGGCTCGTGCCGCCCGAACGGAGGGTCAGGGGAAGGCCGCGGGCCGTGCTCAGGCGCATGAGCGCAGCCACCTCGGCGGCGTTTGAGGGGACGGCGACTGCCTGCGGGATCAGCAGGAAGTGGGAGGCGTCGTGGGCATTGGCGTGGCGGTCAAGGAGGCGCGTTGAAGTTTGTCCTGATCCCGGCAAGGCCGCCAAGGCGCCGCCCCAGCTGTCCCGCTCCGTCGGCACCTGCGCCGTTTTCATGGCCATTCCAGCATCCTCACATCCGCGTGTCCAAGGTTTCCGTTCTGCCCGGGCATGCCGAAGCGATCAACGCAAGTGTGCTGCGCAACCTGGGAGACTTCAATTGTCATACCAGCATGGCCCACAATCCGCGGCGGACCATTAATGTCACTATGCGCCGCGCCGTCCACCGCGGCGCCGCACCAGCAATTCGGGAAAGGCTCGATGCAGTGGCAGCACGATTGCCACGGCGATGGCGCATTTGAGCAGGTCCCCGGGAACAAACATCAGGTCCGCCGCGGCGGCCGCCTGCGCCGACAATTTCCCATTGACCATCATGCCTAAGATGCCCATTGCATGAATAGCCGCTGTGCCGGCCAACGCAGCAATGGACAGTCCCACCACCCTGGGAACTGATCGGTGCAGCAACAGCGTGGTGACAGCGCCGGCCACGAACGCCCCGGCAACGAAGCCCAGGATGTACCCAGCACCGGGGCTCAGCAGAATTCCGGGGCCGCCTCGGAACGAGGAGAAGATGGGCAGGCCCATGACACCCAGCAGCACATAGAGGCCCAGGGCAGCCCCCGCCCGCACGGCACCCAGTGCCAGGCCAACCATAATCACCATCATCGTCTGAATCGTGATGGGGACTCCGAGCAAATTGCCCGCCGGCAGGGCGGGAACCACCGCCGCCACAGCAACCAACGCCGCAAAAACTGCCACGTAGGCAAGATCCTGGGCGGTCCAGGCCCTTCTCGCTCCCGCCCGAGAACGGCCGGGTTGCCCCTTAGCCAGCCCGGCCGCGGCCAGTCCACCGGCGGCCGGGTCAGCGGATTCTGGCGCCAGCATCAGAGTTCCCTGCCATCCACAGTTTCAAGCACCGTCAGTTCCATGTTGGCTGGATCAAGGCTGATCCTGTCGCCGGTCTTGATGCCGCTGAGGCAGGCACCATCGATTCCGCTGGCAATCGGGATGCCAGCCGTTACGGCACCTTGCACCATGACCGGATTGGTGTCGCCAAAAACCAAGCCGGCGAAGCCCACACCCCGCTGCGCCATGGCCAGGAGGGCCCACCCGGCAGCCACGCCGCCCTGAACCCCGGGGGAGATGAAAATCTTCCCCGTGATGGACTCACCCCGCAGGGGATGATCGATCCTGCTGATAATGCCGCGGGTGCGGTCCAGGTCGTAGCGGGCACTAAATGGCACCGGGCTGACCAGAGCCTCTCCCTCGATGGTCTTTCCGACGGCTCGTTTCAGGGCGTATTTCATTTCAGCTCTCCTTGGCTTGTGATTCAACAGGGACCGTCGCCGCCAGGATGCAGTCCCCCGTGGTCATGATGGTTGGCGCGTAGCCGTGGGCCTTAACAATGTTGGCCAGCTTGGCGGAGTTCGTCACCAGTGTGTTCCAGCCGAAGTCCTTGCGCTGCTGTGCCGGATCCATCAGGTACCAACAGGTGTCCTGCAAGATGGCCGCGCCTGCGCCCATGAGGACTTCGAGCAGGCCGGTGCGTTCGGCTTCAACAAACACGCTGCGATTGGTGGTGATAATGAGCTTCGTTTCAGCCTTCACCTTCCGTCCTTGCAGTTTTTGCGCCAGGCCTTGCATTTCGAACAGGGAGAGCTGGGGGGCGGTAAACACGACCACATCCGGCGCCGCCGCCCCCGGTTCGGCCCGCCCCAGGTAGCCTTCCAAATCGGTCTGGCCAAACTCAGCCTCGCCCAGCCTTTTCCGGTTCCCACAGGCCTGCTCCAGCGTCGCCGCCTCGGGCGTGTGGCCCACAACGTGGAACATTGCCATGGAACCGTAGCTGGCTATGGCTGCGGCCAGGTGCTTGAGCGCATCCGAAGAAGGGACGACACCTTCAGGGAGCACAATTGCCGGCACATTGTCATAGCCGCGGTAGGCGGATCCTGCGAACGCCCCCAGCGCACCCCAATGGGCAAGGTCGGTCATCTCTGCCGTCACGGTGACCACCGCATTGGCCCGCCGGTTCTCGTCCAGGTGGAAGCCATACCCCGGGGTGCGGCCGGTGATGCCTGCCAGCAGTGAGGCAGTGCCTGCCTCGTAGTTGCTCCGCGCCCCGAGAACAGAGTTTGCGTAAGCAACAGTGCCAGTGTCACCCCATGCCACATGTTCCCCGAGCCTGGGTTGGTACAGAGTTTGGTATCCGATGCAGGTATTCACCACCAGCACGCCCAAGGTGGTTAGGGACTTGCGTACCCCCACCTCCTCCTTGGCAAGGGACGCCAACTGCTGAAAGCTCTCCATCTGGTCCAAGTCGACGCAAGTGGCATTGCGGCTAGTGGGAACCACAACCTTCAACCCGGCATTTGTCATGCGTTCCAGGTAGGCAATGCCGGCGGCGCCAAACACTTCCGGGTCCCCTGTGAAGTGGGCGTTGGCCACTGGAACCATTCGCTCGGCGCCGAAGAACTCCCCAACCTGAATCTGTTCCCTGAGCGCCTCAGCGCGGGCGTCCCCCTGCTCAAGAATTTCCTGCTCTTCCTGGGTCAAGATCATGATCGCCTCCAAATCCGATGTAGATACGTTTCGATACCTTTACATACCTTTATAGACGTTCGGTGATTGTGACGCAAGTCTCTGTTGAAGAAACGTCCCCGGAACCCCGGCACGAGCCCCAGCGGGCGGCAAATATTGGATTCGCGGGCCATCCAATCAAAAATTGATCTCCCAGTGCGCTTGCGATTCAAGTCACAAGTGATTACCGTTGAAGAAAATACGTATCGAAACGTATTGCTGATTTCCCAACGAGCAGGAGCTTGACGGACTCATGAATTCCAATGCATACTTCCGCGAATACAGCGCAAGAGCCGCAAGCGGCAGCGCCGTGCTGCCGCGCTGTGGCCACTGCAGCACCGTTTTCATGCCGCCACGGGCTGCCTGCCCCGAATGCGGTGCAGCGGATCCCGGCTGGATGCCGGCCAACGGCGCCGCCGGAACCCTTTACAGCTTCACTGTGATGGGAGAGGGCGCCCAGGAACGGATCATCGGCCTGGCGGAGCTGGATGCCATCACCGACGGCAGCAAGTTCTATGCGCAGCTCCTGTGCGATGACACGTCCCAGCTGACCATGGGGGCCGCGGTCACGGTGGGCACGGCAGATCTCGGCAGTGGCGAACTGGTTCCCGTGCTGACGCTGCGGGGTGCTGGCAATGACTGAGACGGCACTGGCAGGAATGGGCATGAGCGCCACCAGCGCCCCCCACCACCGGGACGCCCTGGACATCATGGCTGACTCCGCACTCGCCGCCGTGCGGGATTCCGGACTCAGCCTCAAGGACATCGACGGCATCTTCACGGCCACGGCACAAGTTGACCTGCCCACACTGGCATTGAGCGAACATCTGGGCATCACGCCCCGGTATCTGGACTCCACGGTCCACGGTGGGGCATCAAACCTCTCGCACATCCACCATGCCGTCAGCGCCATCCGCGACGGCAAGTGCGAGGCGGCCCTGGTGGTCTACGGCAGCACCCAGCGCACCATGCTCAAGGCAACGGGAAAGCGCCCCGCTGTGGCATCCTGCCCCCCTGTGGAATCCCTGTACAACCCCTTGTTCCCCATCTCCTCGTATGCGCTGATGGCACAACGGCACATGCTCGAATTCGGCACCACCCGCCGGCAGCTCAGTTCCGTGGCCGTGGCGGCAAGCCGCTGGGGCGCCCTCAACCCGGCAGCCCAGCGCAGGGACATCATTTCGGCCGAGGATGTTACGGCGTCACCAAAGATCTCCTCCCCGTTCCACAAGCTGGACTGCTGCCTGATCACGGACGGGGCCGGCGCCGTGGTGGTGACGACGGCACAGCGGGCCGCCCGTCTGGGCCGCGCTCCCGTGGCAATCCTCGGCTCCGGCGAATACTCATCGCACGAAGGCATGATGGCCATGAAGGACTTGGTGCGCACGGGCGCTGCCGTCTCAAGTCAGGCCGCCTTCGCCCAAGCTGGGCTGGGGCCAGCGGACATGGACGTGGCCCAGGTGTACGACGCCTTCACCATCAACACCATCCTGCTGCTGGAGGACCTGGGCTTTTGCGCCAAGGGCACCGGCGGGCAGTTCATTGAAGAAGGTCACACCAGCCCGGGCGGCCGCTTGCCCACCAACACCAGCGGCGGCGGACTCGCCTTTTCACACCCCGGCATGTTTGGCATCTACACCGTATTGGAGGCCATGACACAGCTGAGGGGCCAAGGTGGCGACCGGCAGGTGCCAGGGGCCGCAAAAGCCGTGGCCCACGGAATTGGCGGCACAATGTCCGCCCACACCACTTTGGTCCTGGGCGGCTAAACAACGCCGCCACAGACCACACAACGAGCAAGCCAACTTAGAACCAGGAGCAGCAATGGAGCGCTTATTCAACCCCCGCAAGATCGCAGTTGTGGGAGCATCGGCCAATGAGGATGCGATTGGCGGCAAGCCAATCAAGCAATTGCGCAGTCACGGTTTTGGCGGGGAGATTTTTCCCGTCAACCCCAATCGCGACGTGGTCCAGGGCCTGCCCTGCACCACGTCCGTCAGCGCGCTGCCAGACGGAATAGACCTGGCCATCATCGCCGTGGCCGCTCCGAGGGTGGCAGGAGTTATCACCGAATGCGGCGAGCGCAACATCCCCTATGCATTGGTCCTCAGCTCCGGATTCGCCGATGCCGGATCAAGCGGGGCGGCACTTCAGGACGAGCTGCTGGAAGCAGCAGCTGCCGCCAAGGTGCGCATCATGGGCCCCAACGGGGTTGGCTTCATCAACATGAAGGACGGCATCTACGCCGGGTTCGGCGCCTTCTTTGACTACCACTTCAACGCCGGCGGTGTGGGGTTCGTGACCCAGAGCGGTGGAGTGGGCGGTTCCATGCTGACCATCGCCGATGACGAAGGGATCGACTTCGGCTACTTCGTCCACACCGGCAACGCCGCGGACATTGACATTGAATCCATCCTGGAGCATTTTGTGGGCGATGACTCGGTCACCACAATGGTGGCCTACGTCGAAGGGCTCGGCCAGTCAGCGGCTTTGAAGTCCATCGCGTACAGCGCGCTGCAGGCCGACAAGCCCCTGGTCATCTGGAAGGCCGGGCAGCACGCCAGCAGCATGTCCGCCGTCGTATCCCACACGGGGCGATTGGCCGGAGACATTGAACGGTACCGTTCCATATTTGCCAAGTACGGTGTCATCGAAGTGGATGACTCCCTGGACATGGTTGATGTCCTGCGGCTCTCGCAAAACCAATTCCGGCCAGCTGGTGGCCGCGTGGGCGTGGTCTCCGTATCCGGCGGTGCCGGCGTAGTGGCAGCGGACGTCCTGGAGGGCGCCCAGCACCTGGAATTGGCCCAGTTGGGGGAAACCGCCGAGGCCCAGATCGGCGCCCTGCTGCCCACGTTCGCAACGGCGCAGAACCCAATCGACGTCACCGCCCAGATCTTCAACGAGCCGGACCTGTTTGAGAAGGTGGTATCGGTGCTGCAGGAGAATGCGGCCGTGGACCAGATCCTGGCCTGCGTCGCCTCAGTCCACAGCGAGGTGGGAGTCAAGATCGCCACGGCAATCGTGGCCGCCGCAGACTCGCTCAAACTGCCCATCGTTGTCTCCTGGGCGTCCCGGGACAGCCTGAACGCGGAGGCATTCAAGCTCCTGGCGGACGCCAACATCCCCGTGTTCCGGAGTCCGGAACGCGGGCTCAAGGCCATGGACCGGATCACGGCGTTCACAAGCGCCCAGGCCGGGCTCGCGGACATGATTGCGCCAAATGCAGCCGCCACCGGTGGCGGCACACGCGACTGGCACCGCAGCGTCGAATTTGACGTCTTGTCTGCTCTGGCAAGCTACGGCGTTGAGGTGCCGGAGCAACGCCTGGCCACCACGGCAGAGGAAGCGGTCGCCGCGGCGGATGCGGTCGGCTTTCCCGTGGCCGTGAAAATCCAGTCACCCGACATCCCCCACAAGGTGGACGCCGGCGGGGTGAAACTGCGCCTGCACGATGCCGCCCAGGTCTTCTCCGGCACCGCTGAAGTTTTCGCCAATGTGGCCAAGCTCGGCCCCGTTGAATCACGTGGCGTCGTAGTCCAGCGCATGGCCAATCCGGGCACGGAACTCATTCTCGGGTACATCAAGGACGCCTCCCTGGGTGGCTTCATCCTGTGCGGGGCCGGCGGCTCCAACGTGGAGTCCATCAATGACCGCGTGCTGATTCCCACCCCTGCAACCCAGGACGAAATCCGGGCCGGACTTGCGTCACTGGCCGTGCTGGCGGACTTCACCGGAGACGACACCATGCTGGGAAAGGTGGCCGGCGTCATGGAGGCCCTGCAGCAATTTGTGGCAGATTCCTCCCCGAATCTCCAGGAAGTGGAAATCAACCCGGTCATCATCAGCGACGGTCACGTCACCGCCGTGGACGCACTCGCCATCCAAGCCCATTAACCCGTTGTGAACCAGAAAGCGATGAGAATCATGACAGAACAAGCACCCATCCTCACGTTCCAGGAACTCGACAGCATCCTGCGCATCATCGACTCCGCACCACGGGACGGCGAAATCAAGATCACCGTGGGGGATGTGACACTGGAGGTGGCCACCCGCAGCGGCACCGTTGCCAGCCCCTCGGCCATTGCCCCGGCGCCCGCGGTAGAGGCGGCGACACCGACTCCGGCCCCCGCCGCGGTAGCCGCGCCCACCGCCGCTCCCGCCCCCGCAGCCGCCACAACCGCGCCGGCACCCGCAGCCCCGGAAGCCGAGGGGGAGCTGGCCGGGCTCGCCGTCGTGGCCGCGCCAATGACGGGCGTGTTCTATGCCAAGCCAAGTCCCACAGCGGACCCGTTCGTCCAGGTGGGCGAGAGCGTAACCGAGGGCCAGGACCTGGGCATCATCGAGGTCATGAAGCTTATGAACCGCATCACCTCACCCGTGGCCGGCGTGGTGCGCCGCATCAATGCAAGCAACGAGGACCTTGTGGAACATGGTTCGGCGCTGTTCTACATTGAGGCCTCGGACGGGGACTCCTAATGCGCCGCGTCCTAGTGGCCAACAGGGGTGAGATTGCGGTCCGGATCATTCGGGCCTGCCAGGAAGCCGGAGTGGAAAGCGTGGCCGTCTACTCCGAGGCCGACGCTGCATCCCGGCACGTGCTCCTGGCCGACCGCGCCGTGCGGATCGGCCCGTCCAAGCCGGCCGAGAGCTACCTGCGGGCGGACACCATTGTCCAGGTCGCCCTGGCCACCGGCTGCGATGCCGTGCACCCCGGCTACGGCTTTCTTGCCGAGAATGCTGCGTTCTCCAGAATGTGCGCCGAGAACGGGCTGATTTTCATTGGCCCTTCCCCCGAGGTCATCGACCAGCTTGGGGACAAGGTGTTTGGCCGCCGGATCGCCACCCAAGCGGGAATCCCCGTGGTTCCGGGCACCGGCGACAAGGCCGCAACGTACGAGGACCTGGTGGAGCTGGGCCGCACGGCGGGGTTCCCCATCCTGATCAAGGCCGCGGCCGGCGGTGGCGGCCGCGGCATGCGGATCCTGAATTCCGAAGCCGAGGTCCGCAGCAACTTTGAGGACGCCCAGCGTGAATCGCTGGCCGCATTTGGCTCCGAGGTGATCTTTGCGGAGCGGTTCCTGACGGAAATCCGGCACGTGGAGGTCCAGGTCCTGGGTGACCACGGCGGCACCGTGGTGCATGTCGGCACCCGCGACTGCAGTGTCCAGCGCCGTTACCAGAAGGTCATTGAGGAGGGCCCCGCGGTCAGCATCCCCCTCGAGTCGCGCCACCGGATTGAGGACGACGCCGTGAAGCTCGTCTCCGAGATTGGCTACGTGGGCGCAGGAACCGTGGAATTCGTGGTGGACATGAAGACCGGCAACCACCATTTCATCGAGATGAACACCCGCATCCAAGTGGAGCACCCGGTCTCGGAAATGATTTCCGGATTCGATCTGGTCCGTGAGCAGCTGTGGGTGGCTGATCCTGAGCATCGGCTCTCCTTCACCCAGGAGGAGGTCTCGCTGCGCGGAAACGCCATTGAATTGCGCATCTGCGCGGAAAACCCGTCCAACGGCTTCGCCCCCTCCCCCGGCCTGATCACCGAGCTCGTCCTGCCCGGCGGGCCGGGCATCCGGGTTGACACCCACTGTGTGCCCGGTTGGAAAGTCTCTCCCTACTACGACTCGATGATCGCCAAATTGGTGATTCACGACGTCGACCGTCCGGCAGCCATCCGGCGGGCCCTGCGGGCACTCGATGAGACCCGGATCGGAGGGATCCACACCAACATCATGTTCCTCAAGAGCATCCTCAGCCACCCTGACTTCGTGGCCAACTCCGTCCACACCAAATGGGTGGAGCAACACCAAGACGAGTTGCTGGAGCCGCCGGTCCGCACAACGCTGCAGCCGGCCTAGAAAGGAAAAATTCGACAATGGCCAAGAAAGTCACCCTCGAAGACATCACCATCCGCGACGGCGCCCAATGCCTGTGGGCCACCCGGCTCTCCACCGAGGAAATTATCCCAATCGCAACCACGATGGACCGGGTCGGGTTCGAAATTGTCGACGTGGCGGGAGGGGCCATGATGGACACCTCCATCATGTACCAGCAGGAAGACCCGTTTGAGCGAATCCGCATGCTCAAAAAGCTCATGCCCAACACCGTCCTGAACTTCAACTCACGGGGCCAAAGCGTCTACCGCTGGACCCAGTACCCGGACGATGTTGCCGAGCAGAGCTTGCGCACCTTCGCCGCCAACGGGATTGGCTCGGTCATGCTGTTCGATCCGCTCAATGACATGCGGAACCTGGAATTTTCGGCCAAGGTCTCCCACGACCTCGGGCTGAATATCATTGGCAGCGTCACGTACACCGAGAGCCCGTACCACACAGACGAACACTTCATTGAAAAGACCAAGGAACTGGTGGCCATGGGTGTCCACCACGTCTCCCTCAAGGACCCCAGTGGCCTGCTGACCCCCGACCGGGCTCGCATGTTGCTGAAGCGAATGCGTGGCGTGCTGCAGGGCCAAAAGCTGCAGTTGCACTGCCACACCTCCACGGGAACCGGGCCAGCCGTGCACCAGGCGGCCATGGAACTGGGCGAAGATGCCCCTGACGTGTTCCACGGCGCCGTGCCGCCGTTTGCTTGGGGAACCTCGCACCCTTCACACGACTTCCTGCTGGACAACCTTGCCGACCATGGCTTCGAGGTCGACGTGGACCGCCAGGCCATCCGTGAAATGGAGGCCTACTTCACGCTGCTGGCACGCAAGCGCGGCATGCCCACCAGCCACGAAGTCAAGCATGATCCGGAGATGCTCAAGCACCAGGTGCCCGGCGGCATGCTCAGCAACCTGCGCCAGCAGCTTACCGACCAGGGCATGGCGCACAGGCTTCAGGAAGTCCTGGACGAGGTGGGCAACGTGCGCCGGGACCTGGGCTATCCGCTGCTCGTCAGCCCCATGGCGCAGTACGTGGGCATCACGGCCGTGCTCAACGTGGTCACGGGAGACCGCTACTCCGTGGTCCCGGACGAGATCCGCAGCTACCTGCTGGGTTACTACGGGACACCTCCGGGCCCGGTGGACCAAAACGTCCTGGACAAGGTCACCAAGGGGCAGGCGCCCATCACGGGCCGCCCAGGCGAGGTGCTCGAGCCCATGGTGGACAAATTCAAGGCCGAGAACGGCCCGTTTGAAAGCGAGGAAGCCCTGAACCTGGCGTTGTTCTACTCACCGCCCATCCTGCGCGGCTGGAACCTCAAGGACTGGGACGGCTACCGCAATGTCCCCACCAACGCCTTCAGCTACTTGATTGACTCCGTCAACAGGAACCAGAAGATCAGCAATTTCCGACTCACCCGGCCCAACCAGTCGGTTCACATGAACTACAACACTGCAAAGGAATCACTCTGATGACTACCACCACGGAAAGCAAGACTGCGCTCGGCTCACTGTTCGACTTGACCGGCCGCAAGGCGCTCATTGTCGGTGCCAGCGGCGGTCTCGGCCTGGAACTGTCCAAGGGCCTGGCAGCCTACGGCGCCGAGCTGGTGTGCTCGGACCGGAACCTGGAGCTGACCAACGCGGCGGTGGAAGCCTTGGCTTCCGATGGCCTGCAAAGCACCGGCCAAGTGCTGGACATGATGTCCACGGAGGCCATCGACGCCCTCGTTGAGGCCAATGCCGACGTCGAGATCCTGGTCATCACGCCGGCTGCCCTGGTCCGCAAGACCCTGCTGGACCACACCGAGGCCGACATTGACCTGCAGATGGACCTGAACATCAAGTACACCCTACTCCTGGCCCGTGCCTTCGGCGCCAAAATGGCCGAACGCGGCAGGGGCTCCATCATCACGTTCTCCAGCATCCGTGCTTCAGTCGTGGAGCCGGGTTCGGGAATGTATGCCGCCACCAAGGCCGCATTGATCCAGCTGATGCGGACCCTTGCGGTTGAACTGGGCCCGCAGGGCGTCCGGGTCAACATGATTGCCCCCTCCCCGGTGGCAACGCCGTTGACGGCGGATGTCAGGTCCAAACAGGAATGGGTGGACATCGTCTCGCAGCGCTCCATGCTGCGACGCTGGGCCGAGCCCCGGGACTTCGTTGGCCCCATGCTGTTGCTTGCCTCGGATGCAGGTGCATTTGTCACTGCCTCAAACGTGATGGTCGACGGCGGCTGGACCGCCACGGATGGGCTGGCACGCATCGAGTAGACCTGTCCACAAAGAGGCCGGCCCCACGCTGACGGGGCCGGCCTCTTTCATGTCCACAGCCCCAAGATTCCGCGCAACATGGCTCCAGCGGCGCCGGCATAGGCAATGCCCACCGCCAGGATCCGCGCCCGGGCCGGGCGAATCCACCGGGTGAGCAACTCGCCCAAACACAATCCAGACAGTATGCCCACACCCGCCCACGCCATCATGTCCCCTAGGTCAGGTGGCATGATCTGGGGGCTGGCCAGGTATTTCACTACCAGGGACGTCACCCCGGTGGTGAAAAAGCAAGGCTGCAGTGTTGCCGCGAAGGCACGCTGCTCCCAGTTGGAAACCACCGCATAGACACTGATGGCCGGCCCGCCAATGCCCGCAGTTGCGCCCATGATGCCGCTGGCTGCGCCTGCCAGCATCAACGGGCGCACGCCTGCACCAACGGTGGAACCCCGCAGCGTAAGCGAGGTGGTCAAGGCCACCAAGACAACGCAACCCACACCCATCTCCAGCCACGGCCCCGGAAGCGCTCCCACGATCAGCACGCCCGGAAATACCCCCAGCACAGCGGAGGGGCCCAGGATTGCGTATTTCTTCCAGTCAACGTGCATGAACACGCGGCACAACACCAGGATTGACGCCGTCGCACCACAAAAGTTGACCAGTACCACGCCGGTGACGGGCCCCATGATCAACACAAGGAAGGGAGCCGCCACCAGGGCAAGCCCCATGCCGGTCAACCGCTGCAGGGCAGCGCCGGCACACACGGCCAACGCCACCAGAACCATGGAATCCATCTGTTCCCTTCGAAGCCACTGAACAAAAGGACTCGGCTGCCGGAGGTATCTCCGGCAGCCGAGTCGTGTTGGACGTGCCCTGTGCGGGCGGTGTTTGCTACCCTCGGCCCAGCCAGTGGACAAGCTTCTTTTCCACAAACCCCAGTGTGAGGTTCAGTGCAAGCCCAATCAGGCCAATCAGGATGATGCCAATAAAGACAGTGGGAATGTCGAAGAACAGGGCGGCCTGGTTGATCATGAACCCCAGCCCCTTCTGGGCCCCGACGAGTTCCGCGGCCACCACCACGGCCCAGCTCAGGGCCAGCGCCACCTTCAGACCGGCAAAAATGTTCGGCAGCGCCGAGGGCACAATGACGTGGAAGAATTCCTGCACCCGGCTCACGCCCAAGGTGGCGGCTGCCCGGCGATACGCCACCGGAACACCTGCCGCCCCTGCTTGGGCGTTGACCACCGTGTAGTTGAAGGACGTCACCGTGATCAGCACAATCTTTCCCGTCTCACCCAATCCGAAGTAAAGCACCGCCATCGGAATGAACGCGATGGGGGGAATGGGGCGGATGAAAGACATGATCGGTGAAATTGCAGCGTTGAAAACCCGGTTGGACCCAGCAATGAGACCTACTATGATGCCCGCAACGGAGCCAATGACAAATCCCACCAAGGTGCGGGTCAGGCTGATGCCGATGTGGCCGAGCAAACTCGCACCGCCGTAGCCGTCACGGGCCAGTTCCAGGAACCGGGACAGGAGTGCCTGGGGTGAGGGGAACTGGCGTTCGCCCACAATCCCCGTGTTGGTCAGCACAAACCACAACACCAAAATCACCACGAGTGAGATGACCGAGATGACCGGGCTGGGCATCTGGCGTTTGCGTGAATCACTCGCTGCTGGAACGGCCACTCGGGCCGACTTGGTCAGGACCATGGCTACTTCGCCTCCTTTACTGCCGACTGCAGGTACTGGGGATCCAGTGCCTTGCGCAAGGTTTCCTCGGGAACCGGTGCCTTGATGACCCCCAAGTCGGCAAACGTTGTCGAGGCGAGGTTCAGTTGTGCAAACAGCCCCTTGTCCCCGACGAAGGAGTACCGGTTTCCGGCGTCGAGTTCGTCGGCAAATGACGGATTCGCGTCGATGTAGAGCTTCGCCACTTCATCGGCCACGGCCTTGGAGACATGGAGGCGCTTCACCAATGCCTCGCTGGCCACATTGTGGTCGGCATTGATGTCCGCCCACGCCCGACCCAACGCCTTGAGCATCTTCGCAGGAATCTCGGGGTTTTTGTCCAGGAAGGTGGGATTTCCCGCATGCATCTCCGGGCAGCTGCCGCCGCCGGGGACCCAGTCCTTGTCGTAGCCGATGAGTTTTTGCCCCTGCTGGCTGAGGTCAACCAGGTACGGTGACCAGGAGAAGCCGGCACCGATGGACTTGCTGGAGAACGCGTTGGCGTAGAGGTTGGGCGTGATGTTCACGGTGTCCAGATCCGCATAGTTGACCCCTGCCGCCTTGGCTGCCCAGTAGGCGGAAATTTGGGCGCAGGTGCCGGTCGGGACACCTATCTTCCCCGCTTGGGCGAGGTCCTTGACGGACTTCACCGGCGAATCTGCGGAAACCACCAGTCCTTCGGCTGCCGACGCGTCCCCTTCTAGGGCAATGTAGCGCAGCGGGATTCCCTGGCCCAGGGCAAAAACGGAGGCCAGTCCGGTGGTGATGACGTCCAGGCTGTTGCTCTGCAGTCCAGCCAGCATGGGCGTTCCGGTTTGGAAAACCTGGAATTGCGGATCCAGACCCTCATCCTTGAAGTAGCCTTTGTCGTCTGCAACGTAGAGGGCCAGGTACGACCCCTGGGCAATTCCCCAGTTGAACTTGACCCCCGAGTTGTCGTTGTTGGGAGTGGCGGCACCGGCGTTGCCGCAGGCAGCCAGAGTGCCAAGGAGTGCCACGGACGCAAGCGCCGCGAGTGTTTTCCTGATCATGATTGTTGCTCCTGTTGCTGGTCGTAACGAGAGTTGTTGGCAACGTGGGGTGGCTGCGCCTACTTGGCCGCCAGCCCCGCCGCCTGGACATATTGGGGGTCGAGGGCCTTGCGCAGCACGTCCTTGGGCACCGGCGCCTTGATGACCCCCAACTTGGCAAAAGTTTCAGAGGCAACTGTCAGTTGTGCAAACAAGCCGTTGTCCCCCGTGAAGGAAAACTGGCTGTTGGGGTCCAGCTGCTGTTCCAGGGTCGGGTAGGTTTCGATGTAGCGTTCGGCCGTAACTTCCGCCACCTCCTTGGAAACATGGAGGCGCTTCATGAGTGTGTCCACGGCAATGGATTTGTCGGCCTTGATGTCAGCCCAGGCCTTGCCCAGCGCCCGGACAATCTTGGTGGGCACCTGCGGGTTCGCATCCAAAAATGCGGGGTTGCCGGCGTGCATCTCAGGGCACGCTGCACCGCCGGGCACCCATTCGGCGTCATACCCCACGATGCGCTGCCCCTGAAGGGACAAATCGGCCAGGTAGGGCGACCAGGAGATGCCTGCTGTGATGGACTTGCTCGCAAAAGCATTTCCCATGAGATTGGGCGTGATGTTCACAATGTCCAGATCCGAAAGCTCAAGCCCGGCTGCCTTCGCCGCAAAGTATGCCGAAATCTGCGCACACGTTCCGGTCGGCACCCCGATCTTGCCCGCCTGGGCGAGATCCTTGACGGACTTGACTGGCGAATCCGCGGCAACCACCAGCCCTTCAGTGGCAGAGGCATTCCCTTCGGCCACGATGTAACGCAGGGGGATGTCCTTGCCCAGGGCAAAAATGCTGGCAAGGCCGGTGGTGACCACGTCCAGACTGTTGCTTTCAAGTCCCGCAAGTAATGGCGCCCCGGTCTGAAACACCTGGAACTGCGGGTCCAGGCCTTCGTCTTTGAAGTAACCCTTCTCGTCGGCAACATACAAGGTGAGGTATGACGCCTGGGGCACTCCCCAATTGAATTTTGTACCTTCGCCGGGCCCGCCTGCAGCAGGTGCCGCCGCGTTGCCGCACCCGGAGATGGCTGCGAGGAGGGAACCGGCCGCCATGGCCGCCAGAATTCGCTTGTTCATCGGCTGTATTCCTGTCAGTGTCCGGCGCGGGAGGCCGTGATTTCCTGTTGCACGGTTTCCAAAATCTGGTGCTCCAGGCTGGTGAATGAAGGCGTGGTGAGGAAGTCAATGGAGCGCGGCTTCGGTTCGGTGACATCCACCTCGAGCTTGACCCGACCGGGCCGCGCCCCCATGACGATGACCCGGTCGGAAATGTAGATGGCCTCCGACACGTCGTGGGTGATGAAGAGGATGGTGGGGCGGAACTCCGCCCAAAGCTCAAGCAGCAGTTGCTGCATAAGGATGCGTGTTTGATAGTCGAGGGCGCCAAATGGTTCGTCCATCAGCAGCACCTCGGGGTTGGAAATCAAGGCCCGGGCAATCTGGACCCGCTGCTGCATGCCGCCGGAAATTTGATACGGGTAGTGTTTTTCAAAGCCGCTGAGGCCCACAGCCTTGATGAACTTCTCGGCGCCGGCCTGATACTGCTCCTTGTCCATGCCGCGTGACTTGACCCCGAAGACCACGTTTTCGAAAACGTTCATCCAGGGAAACAGGGCAGCATGCTGGAACACGACGGCGCGGTCCGGGCCCGGTTTGTGGATGTGCGATCCGTCCAGCAGCAGGCTGCCGTTGCTGGGTGAATCGAAGCCGGCCACCATGTTCAGTGCAGTGGACTTTCCACAGCCCGTGGGGCCCACAATGGAGACGATTTCTGATTCCTTTACAGCCAAGTTCAAGTCGAGAAGTGCGGAGATCCGGTCTCCCGTCTTCGACGGAGCTGCGAAGATCTTGTCTACCTGGGAAAAGACAATCTTGCCTGATTCGGCGGTCACCTTGTTCATGCCCTGCTCCTTGGCAATGCTGGTTTCAGCGGAAAGTACGGTTTGCATCTTTGCGGCTCCAATGAGGTTATGGAACTAGGAACGTATAGATACGTATTTGAGTCAACGATAACCATATGTGACACAGATCGCAATACCTTTAGGTATGAATGTTGCCCGCGAATCCCACCAGCCGCACGTTCGGACGCCCGGATTGGCCAGATATCCAATGAATCGCCCAAATTGTTCGTCTCGAATGAGTGGCTGCGTGCTAGCATCAAGACATACCTAATTGTCACTAAACCTTCTGGAATAATGTCGACTCTGCCACTACACCATGGGGGAATCATGGCCGATTCAAGATCCAATGGACTGTCCGTCCTGCAGCGCAATAGCGCCGTTGCCGTCTACCAACAGATGGCCGACGTCCTGCTGGACCAGGTCCGGAGCCTTCAGCCGGGCTCCCGCTTCCACACAGAGGAAGAGCTCATCGAGCAATACGGCGTCAGCCGCACCACTGTGCGCAAGGCCATTCAGACCTTGACGGAGAAGGGCTTCCTGGTCCGCCGCCAAGGCAAGGGAACCTTCGTTACATCCACCCGGCCCATTCAGTCGATGAACCGTCTTGCACCCTTCGTTGAGTCATTCACCGCTGCCGGACTGAACCCGGTTGTCTCCCTGCTGGACTATCGGTGGGTCGAGGGAAACCGCGGCGTTCCCGGCCATATTGCGAACGCAGACACGTCATTCCTTGTGGTCCGGCGGGCATACCTTTCCGAGGGCACACCGTTTGCCGTGGCAGACATTTTTGTTCCGGCCTCCATTGGCCGGCTCGTCAGCCGTGCCGACGTTGAAAAGCACCCCATCTACCACGTCATTCAGGAACGTTCCGAGAAGCAGGTGACCCACGCGGAACTCATTGTGACCCTGCAGGCCCCGCCCGCGGACCTGGTGGAAATGCTCAATGTCGCCGAATTCCCTTTAATTCCTAGGCTCGAACGAGTCACATACGGTCTCAACGACGAGATACTCGAATGCACTGTCACACATTTTCACCCTAGCGGCTTTGAAATCCGCACCGACGTCGCCACCGATGCCCAGCAAGACTTCAATTACACCTTCAACACTTAGCCCACCACAGCGAAAAGGGCCGCAGCCCGCATGGAGCTGCGGCCCTTTCTGCCCACCGACTAGATTTCGATGTGCCGAGTTTCCTTCAGCCAGGTCCTGATGGTCTTGGCCCCACTGGCGGCCGTGTGCTCACGTGCGGCCTTCCATTCCTCCGAGTTGTACGCCGTCATTGCGGCGTCCCAGTCGGCAAATTCGAGGTAGTCGGTTCCTGCGATGGCGGGGTCATTGTTTGCCTCGTCGGAACCGGCCAAGTTGATGGTGTAGCTGAGCAGCCCCGGCATCTGCTTGGCCAGTGGCGCGTGCTCCTCCAACCACCAGCGGTGCTGCTCGTCCAGGGACTGTTCATTGCGGAACAGGATGATGGCGATCTTGGTCATGATGAAACCTTTCGATGAGGATTGATGGGTGGGTGAAAAATCCAATGGCGCAACTACGCGTGTGCAAAAAGCCTGGCTTTCGTCCTTTCCGGCCTGATGAGAACCATGGCCAGGACACCACCGACCACCATGAGCATTCCCAGGAGGCCGAAAGCGCGGGCGAAGCCCTCAGCGGCAGTGCCGGCCCCGTCGATCATCAGGCCGGTGACGTAGGGGCCAACCAGCCCGCCCAAGGTGAGCAGCGCCAGGAACGTACCTTGCACCGCGCTGCGCTGCGCGGTGGGGGTGATGTCGGCCAGGACCACCATGGAAACCACATGGATCATGTGGCCAAATTCGAATCCGACCACCAAGGCAATGAGCGCCACGATGCCGCCGGGCCCCCAGGCCAGAACAGAGACTGCCACGCCGGCAATCAGGACACCGACGCCACCCACAAAACCCCGAGCCCACCGGGAACTGATGCCCCGGCTTAGGAGCCGTTGCGAGACCAGCGGCTGCAACAACAGACCGATGGCGCCGAATATCCACGGAAGGATAATCAAGGTTCCCGTTTGCGTTGGCGTATAGCCCAGGACCGTTTCCATGAACGACGGCACCCACGCGACAAGGACGGACAAAGACCAGTAAGCCGCGAAGCTGGCCACGAGACACCCCACAAACGTTCCACTGGTGAACAGCCGCCAGTAGGAAAATACGTACTTCTCCTCCTCCGGAATGGCAGCGGGGGACTCGCCACGCCCGGCCGCCGGCGCAACAACGCCTACGCCGCGCTTGAGGCGGACCGTGAGGGGTCCGTCTTTGCCAACAAAGGCCCAAGCGACAGCCCATGCCGCGCTCAGGACGCCCAGCAGCACGAAGGCTGTGTGCCAGTTGAAAGTGGCGATGACCCATGTCAGGCCTGGGCCTGCCACCACCACGCCCAGGGTCGAGCCGACAGTGATTATTGCCGTGGGCAGGTTCCGCCGGGTGTCCGTAAACCAGCTGTGGGCCGTGTGCACGGCCATTGGGTAGGCCGGGCCCTCGCCTGCGCCCAGCGCGATGCGGCTGATCATCAGAGCCGTGAAGCCCACGGCGCCCGCCATGGGAACTAATGAAATGGTCCAGACAATGGCCAAGGAGAACAGGATCCACTTGGGTGAGACCCGAGTGGTGATGAATCCGACCACCAAGGCTGAAATGCTAAAAAGGAAGTAGAAGCCGCTTGCCAACAGGCCAAACTCTCCGGCGGTCAGGCCAAGCTCTTCACGAATCGGAGTTGCAGCCAATCCAATGACGGCTTTGTCTCCGAAGTTGATCAGAATGAACAGGAACAACATGGCCACAACAATCCAGCCGCGCACGCCGGAATGCCCTCTTGAGACCTCCCGGGCAGGCCGAAGGGCCAGCGTTGAGTTGGACCGTGGGGATTGCATGTGATTCCTAACTGGTGAAGATCCGCGCACAGCTGCCCCTCAGTCACCCGTGTGAACCACGTGACGGAGGGCACTTCAATGAGTGCCTACTAGATAGGAAACGTTATGAAACGTCTCTTGTCAACGCTTGGTCGTCGATTGTGACGTTCGCTCCGACACTCCGCCACCAATCTCCCCAGGAAACCAGGCACCTGCCGGGGCGAGAACTGGCCACCATCTGACTCGGGCAGCCTTCCTTCGCATGCATTGTTGCGGCAAAACTCTCGCGTTCCCCGAGTATTGCACTTTATGCTGAAGCCAACACTCACCTGAAGTTGGGAAATCCATGGCCATCTCCACTGCAGACCTGTATGACCAATACGGCACCGGGATGGCTTCGGTGTCTCTGCAGTTCAGGGATTTTGGCGGCCTGCCGGCCTTCAGCGGCGCCGCCCGCACCATCCAGTGCGCGGCCGACAACGGCCTGGTCAAGGCAACATTGGCCACCCCCGGCCGTGGATCCGTGCTGGTGGTCGACGGCGGCGGCTCGCTCCAGAGCGCCCTGATGGGGGACATGATTGCCCAGTCGGCGGTGGACAACGGCTGGGCGGGTGTCATCATCAACGGCGCCATACGCGACAGCGTGGTCATCGCAACCCTTCCCCTGGGCGTCAAGGCGCTGGGGACCAACCCGGCCAAGAGTTCCAAGGCAGGTGTGGGGCGGGTCGATGTCCCCATCCACTTGGGGCATGTCACGGTCCACGCCGGAGCCATGGTCTACGCGGATGCGGACGGGATCCTCATCGCGGCCAGCCACATGTGAACCTGCTAGAAGTTGGAATCCCCGCGCAGCGGCTCCAACTGCTCCCTCATGCCGGGCGTGAGCCGCACCAGGGTGCCGCTGGGCTCATGGAAGAACGCCAGCACGGTCTCCGCGATGACGCATCGCGTGGCCGTCACGGGGTCCTGGATTTCGTAGGCCACCGTGAAGCTGGCGCCCTTGACTGCGCTGATCCACACCCGGACCGTGGCCGGAATGTTGCGGTAGTTCAGCGGCGAGACATAGCGGACCCGGTGCTCAACAACAAGGGCCTGCACATCGGAGTCCAGGCCGGAGAAGATGGGACGGGCCACGTCAACGCCGGGCATGCCGGTACCTGCCGGCGGGCCGAAGGCATGCACGCGCGCCTCCTCAAGGATCCGCAGCACCTCCACATTGTTGATGTGGCCGTAGGCGTCCATGTCACCCCAGCGCATGGGGACCTGCAGCGAAAGGCGGGTGCCGCCGTCGTGCTTGTTTTCCGGCAAGGGGGTCATGGCAATCCATCTCTTTCCGCCGGCATGGCTGCCAACACGTGGGCCTGCGCCTGTTGCAGGTAGCCGTCCATTTCCCGGGCGGCAGCTTCGCAGTGCCCTGCTTTCCACTGGGCAAAAATGTGCGCGTTGCTGACGCTGAAGGGGGCGTGGAACGCGGGGTCGCCGGCCAGGGCGTGGAACACGAGCCGCATTTCGGCCTGCACGTGCGCCATCATGGTGTCCAGGCGCGGGCTCCTGGCCAGGGCCACCACGAGGGCGTGGAATTCCTGGTTGGCCGCCGCCATCCCGGGCACGTCGTGGCCAGCGCGAGCGGCCATTCCGCGGTCGACGGCCCGCTCCAGGGCATTTTGCAGGGCGGGCCGGGCGGCGCCGTGGGCATCCTGCCGCAGCGCTGCCGGCTCCAGCACGCGCCGGATCCGGTACATCTCCTCCACATCGGCGCGCGAGGGCCTGGCCACAAAAACGCCCCGGTTGGGGATGCGCGTGATGATGCGTTCGGCACCGAGCACCGTGAACGCCTCGCGCAGCGTGTTGCGGGAAACGCCCAGCTCCGCACCGAGCGTGCGTTCGGACAGTTTGGCCCCGGGGCGCAGGCCGCCGGACAGAATTGCCGCACGCAGCTTCTGCGCCACGGCGATGCCTGTGTGCGCGTGGGTCGTGGTGGCTGCCTTGCCTGCTTCCTTTGCCAGGGCCGGCGTCGCCCCTGGCTGCAGCGTCACCGGCTCAGGCATGTCCACCGCCTTGCCATTCGCGGTTGAGGATGGCGTAGTGGCGCAGGGTGATCCACTCGCCCTTGCACCAGTCGGACTCCACGAAAGTTGCCTCGAGGCGCATCCCGAGGCGGGTCATGAGGGCAGCCGACTTTTCGTTGCGGTCATCGCAGATTCCCTCGACACGGTGCCAGCGGAAGTTGTTGAAGGCGATGTTGAGCGCTGCCGTGCAGGCGGCGAAGGCAATGCCCTGGCCTTGGACAGCCGGGCTGAAGACAAATCCAATCTCGCCTCTTTGCGGGTTGGCCGCGTCCCACTTGAGCAGCACCTCCCCCACGGTGTCGTGGGAGTCGCCGTGCTCCACGGCGAGGTCCAGCCACTGGCCCGGGGTGGAAAGCTCCCGTTGCGACAGCATCGACTGCACTGTCAGTTCGGTGTCGGCCAGGCTGTGGGGCGGATGTGGCAGGTAGCGGGCCACCTCGGGAATTGAGCGGTAGGCGTTCACGGCATGCACATCGGATGCCTCGACGGGCCGCAACCGGACGTCAAGGGCGGGACTGTCGGCACGGAAGGGGTAGGCCGGCTGGGCGGGAGAGTCGATCCCTGAAAGGTCAAAGGACATGTTCAGATCCTAGCGGCCATCACCGCAGGGGCCCGCTGAAATGGCAGCATCCCGGCCGCCGTCCGCTCCCCGGCGGTGCCAATGTTTCTTTCGGGAAACGGTCAGAGTGGTTGGGTAACATGGGCCCATGCCTGCTGCTCCAACAACCCGCCGACGAGTGGAACTTGTTCTTGTTCCCATCGTTGCCGCTTTCTGCATGGCCTTCATCATCAGCGCCATCGTGTTGGACCGTGACCGGGGCAGCTGCCCCTCCCCCACCTGGAACAACCACCTGAGCCTGTCGCTGGCCGGCAACGTGGCTGAGAGCAGTGCGGCGTCGGCCGTGACGGCGTGCGTTGGCAAGGACTGCGTGCCGCTGTCGCCGTCCATTGCCAAGAGTTCCAACGGCAACACGAAACTGTTGACGCACCAGAAGGACGGCTCCTGGCTGCTGACGCTCGGGGCGCAGCCGGCCAGCTCCATCAGCTTCAACGTATACGACCAGAATGGCAAGGTTCTCGCGGCCCAGTCCGCCAAGGTGAACTGGACGCGCATCTCAGGCAATGAACGTTGCGGCGGCCCGATGGCCGACGTCGGCATGGTGCTGGACGTACCCTAGCCACCACGTCTTTCTGGGACCGCTATCGGTTCAGGAAGTGAATCAGCACGCCCGTGGCCCATGTCCCTGCCGCGAGCGAGGCGAAGCCAAACTCCGCCAGCATGCCCATTCCCATGGCCTTCAGTGCAGCCCCGGAGGACGACACTGCCGGGCGGAATTCCCGCTGCCGGGCAAACTCCGAGAGGAACAGGCCCACCACAAATCCCACCAGCAGACCCACGACCGGGATGAGGAAGAACCCCACCACCCCCAACACAAGGCCGATCACCACGGAGCGGCCCGGGATGGCGCGTTCTTTCATGGCCTTGCCTGTCAAGACTGCACTCGAGGCCATGCCAGCGGCCACGAACAGCACGCCGATTCCAAACACGATCCAGCCAAGCGGGGAGCCCAGCACGATTGCCCACACGAGCAGGCTGATCCCGATCAGCACGCTGCCCGGGAGCACGGGAATGATGACCCCTGTGGCGCCAACAACAATGGCAAGGCCGCAGACAACGGTCCAAATGATCTGTGCATCCATGCTGCAATCGTGCCATGTCCCGCTGGCCCGGCCCGCCGCCCGGTGGTCGAGCCTGTCGAGACCCAGACCCGCCGCCCGGTGGCCGCTCGGTGGTCGAGCTTGTCTAGACCCTATGGCCGCTCGGTGGTCGAGCTTGTCGAGACCCGGTGCGCGCCCGGTGGTCGAGCTTGTCGAGACCAGGGCCCTGGGCCGAATATGTTGTTAGAACATTCTTTCTAAAAACTATTGCGGTTGTATTACGGTGGGCGTAGTGTGGGGGTATGAGTATTCCGGTGGTTGTCCCCGGGGACCGGGGCGGTGGCGCTGCACAGGATGTGG
>NZ_JANKZF010000035.1 GCF_027568515.1 Arthrobacter sp. HY1533
GCCCTCAGCCAAATGCAATCGCCGAATCAGCGCCCAATCTTCCACTGTGATCACCCATCCAATCGTTCAGACTAGGTGGCTCAACTTTCAACCGTCACAATGGCTCACTTTTCGACCGTCACCGACAAACGCATTAAATTGGGCGACTGAACCGTCCCGGGTTTGATGCCGCTGTCTTTTTTGAGAAAGATAGTGAGTATGCCCAAGAATTTTCCTTCTGAAGTCCGTGACCGTGCGGTGCGCATGGTGTTGGAGTGAATGCCGGACTACCCAACGGTGAATGCTGCTTGCAAAGTTGTGGCTCCGAAGCTCGGCGTTGGCAGCCTGGCAAGGACGGCCGCCGCGCCGGTGACCTGCTCAACCGGGACTTCACCGCGTCGGCGGCGAACCAGGTCTGGGTGACAGATTTTACCTACGTGCCGGTCTATGCGGGTTTTGTCTACGTGGCCCTGGTCATCGACCTGTATTCACGGGCGATCGTGGGGTGGGAGACCTCCACGATCAAGGACACCGCCCTAGTCGAGCACTGCTTGCGCATGGCGCTATGGCGTCGCCAGTACACCGGCCGGCCCGTCCCCGAAGGCCTCATTCATCACAGCGATGCGGGAAGCCAGTACACGTCCATCCGATACACCGACACCCTGGCGTTGGAAGGCCTGCAACCTTCCATCGGATCCGTGGGCGACGCGTACGATAACGCCGCGGCAGAGACCGTGATGGGGTTGTTCAAGAACGAGGCCGTCGCTAAAGATTCACCCTTCCGGACCGGGGCGTTGAAGACCGAAAGTGACGTCATCGAGATCGTCTTCGAATGGGTGCACTGGTATAACAACGACCGCCTGCACTCCGCTCTGGAGCACTAAACACCAGAGGAATACGAGCAGTCCTACTATGATTTACAAATCGGCTCGTTACCCGACGACGCCGCCCACAAAACGGCGGCATGATTCCCGGGACGGTTCATACAGCACTCGAGCGCCTTAAAGTCCCACAAAGCGATCTGGGTGCGATTTTCGCTGTCACAGGCGACGATCTGCGTGAGCTTGTTACCAAAAGATCCGTCTCACGGAATGGTTGCGCACTGAGGGCGCGAAGCGTGCCCTTGGCAAGTGACCGGGACGATCAAGCGGGATGACAGAAACCAGTATTGGGCAGTTTGACTCGGCTTCCGCCCGAGACCACGAATGATTGCTATCAACAGGCGCCTTGGCAGAACTGAAGCTCCGAGGCGGGAGGGGCCACCGATCAGCGCCAATGTACTGGCGGCTGTTTCGGTGTGAATTCTTGAGCTTCCCTCGCACCGGGTGGTGCGGATCGAACCGGTGTAGCAGGGCTCGACGAGCTTGCCGTGAACAACAACATCCTCGTAGATCTATCCATGGGCCTGCTCCACAAACGTTGGCGCACAGCCCCAGTTGGCAGCGCACCTCGGCGTTGTTGGTGCGTAACCTAGCCACTTCGTAGACACCTGCTCTCCTCTCTTCTGGGACGCCTAGGCACATGAGTTACACATCAACCACCCAGACGTGCGCTACTACCAGAAGCTATGCCAGATATGAAGCACTTGTTTTATCGACGATCCAGTTCACCAGATATATCTATTGCCAGTTCTATACTGCGTTGATTGACCGCGGCAGGAGAGAATTCATCATCAGAAAAGGTAAATTCAGTTGGCCATTTGTATCCGCGACGAAAGGAAGGCAGTCGTCTAATCCTCCACCGCCAGAACCTCCCCAGGACCCAGATAGTGATCAAGGGAGTTACAACGCTGGCTAGTGTGATCCAGGAGCCCCAGAACCCTTGCCCGGCCAACCACCTGAGTGGAATGAGAGGCCATGACTCGCTTGGTTCGCGTGCAGGGACGGAAGCTAGAAGAAGTCCGATTTGCGGCAAGGCAACCACAAGCCCAATTAGAGTTGCTGTCAACGTGATCCACCAAGCCCGGCCCGCTGCGCGTTCGGCGCTACGCGCTGAGTACGACGAAGCCGAGAGGCTCAACGCTGTTTCAATCGTCTTACGGGTTTCTGACGCCCCAAATTCATCCAATACGTTACGGACAATGTCTCGTGCCTCGCCTGATCTCAAGTCACGCTGCCGCAGTTCCGAGAAAAGCCGTGCTGCCGCTCTATACCGTGCCCGCAACCTCCTCTCGCCCGACACAATGCGGGAAACATCTTCTTCTAGGGATTGAAGACGGACATACAAAAGTTGGGAATACTCCAGTACGAGCGCGGTATCCAGTTCCGTGATTCCTTTGGGTGGAGAGCCACTCCATTGGAGGTATATTGCTGAGCCAAGACGAGCGAATAGTGAATGGTTACGGCTAAGCGAGAGATCCGCTGGGGGTGTTACGTGTTTAGCTAGCTCACTATCGTGGGAACTTCTGATTGTAAGCCGAATAAGATCTTCTTGATGTGTTTGTTGCCAATCTTCCGGGCCACAACAAGGGTTAGGTCCTACTATTGCGACGGGATATGAACTCCAGTACTTATAGGATCTCTTGATTATCTTCAACACCGCGAAAAGGTGCAGGTGCAGAAGGTCCTGCATCGAAACTGGCTCTGAATGTTCAATAAATCCAAGACGCTGGCCGGCATCAACGAGACCCTCAGAGAAGTCTGCCGTCGACTCCCACAAGGTTCCACGAATGAGTGGCACCGACACCTCTGAACGCACGAAGATAGGCTCTGGCCCCCACATCATTGCCAGAACCTGACGCACATCCAGCGACGTTTCAGCGCTCAACACCAAATCGATCTGGGCCACTCCAGTCTCGTGCAGCAGCAGTCTCGGCTCAAACACAACATGATGCCTCTCATCTGACCCTGGAAGAACGAAATCGTGGTAGCTCTCCCTCAACATGAGGCGCACGAAACCATCGTTATCTCGATCGGGTCCGCTGAACAGATTCGCATCAATCCGGCGTGTCGCTGCTGACACAACTTGACGGCCCAAATAGATATTCTCTGCCTCAGCGATCGACTGCAATGGGTCGGCATCATCAGAAACAGACCCCACTTCAGTCATCGAAATCTGTGGTCCAGCATCCCGTGAAGTATCGGGCTTCTCCTGCTCATGCTGTTCGGTACCCCCACGAGAGATTTGGATCTTGGGGAGAACATGTCGAATGGTGAACAGAGGGTGAAAGAGGAACAGCTTCGCGAAGCTGGTGAAGGAATTGTTTTCTGCCAACTCCTTCACGCGTGGCGCCGCCTTTGTGGACAGCCACTTGGCTCTGAGATAAGGAATCCCAAAGCGTGGATACCGCCGCGAGAATGCAAACGCATCTTTCCATGAGTCTGACTCTGAAGCGTCTTCCATCATCGCGATGCTAGAACGCATCTTTTTAATTAGACGTGCCTGTTTCCGATGCCGGTAGGAGACACGAACCGCCGTTTCAGATGGCCAGGCGGCCGAAACTGCGAGATCGGAATTTAATAGGGCACGGACCCAACGGTTAAGATCCGACTCACCTCGCAGGGACGCCGTGAGTATGTGGTGCACAGAGGCAGAATTGAAAGACGGCGAATGAGCGCCCAAGCTGGCCCGGACGATTCGGTCACGCATCCATGGCCACGCATGTTTCATGCCTCGGTATCCAGATCTTGTGTTGCGTAAATCATTTCGGTCGATGCCTTTCCGAGTTTTATCCAATAACGCCTAGTGGGTATTCGGTGGTATTCAAAGGGAATGCGACCTAAGTTCACACTTTCGGTCTGCAACCCAAGCAATTGTTGATGAGCGGATGTGCCCCTAGGCTTGATTCTTCAGTCGTATATTTTGGCTTCATTTCACACAAAGCATCCTACCCGCTGACCTGTCCATGTAGCTCCCTCCAACGCGTCTGTCGGCCAGCAGGTCGACTATCTGACAAAAAGTTATCTGACGGACGCATTTGTCGCTGCTGGTCAACGACCGACGTGGAAGATTTGGCGGCTCA
Source organism: Arthrobacter sp. HY1533 (assembly GCF_027568515.1). GTDB lineage: Bacteria > Actinomycetota > Actinomycetes > Actinomycetales > Micrococcaceae > Specibacter. The sequence continues at coordinate 3,941 of NZ_JANKZF010000035.1, forward strand.
GTTGGCAGATGGGTTTTGGTCGCGGTCCTCAGGACATATGGGTTGCTTTCTTGCGACTGGAAGCATGAATCGTACGGCCGGTGTGAGACAGCGGTGATGGTAATAGGCCATCAGCCCGGTACCGCCCCAATGTGAGACTGGCCTATTTACTGGTAGTCCTCGAATGTTAGCTGCAACTCTAAACTGACCAGAGACGGCAATTTGGATTGACGCTCGAATCGATCCGCCCCAGGCTGATGACCAGTACCAGCTGAGTTAACCAGCCCTTAACTATGCCTTTGTACGAGCCTGGTCCCATAGTCCCATCGCCGTTCTGTCTGTCCGACTGGTAAGGACTAGCGGTTTCAGTGGCTCTTGCGCCGTCATGACAATAAACGCGCATATCCTCCGTTGAACAGACGCTAGCTGCAACTTGAGAATTGTCTGACGGGTGGCGGGTCCTGGCACCCGAAATTATTCACTTTTTAAACGTTTGGAGCGAGATGCTCAGCGCTTTCGTATTCAGGAACCTTCTAAGAATCTTCTGTAGGTGGAGAAATCTTCCCAGTAGTTCTCCCTATCGATGTTTGCGAGTGAATACATGAACCGTTCTGAGCCTCGAAGAGCCAGCTCCAATTGTTCTTCTTCGACGAGCTCAAGCAGCAGTAAGATTTTCAGTACCCAACGTCCGGAGGCGGCCATCACGTAATATTGGCTGACTTCAGTGTCGCCGAAGGCATCATGGGTCTTCAATCCATGGCTTTGGACATTTCTGAGGACTTTCATATCCTGGATCCATTCCGATTGGGAAGGTCCCAACAGACCAGGAGCGACTCTCTCCACAGGTGGCAGTAACCCAGAGATTCGAGCAGCGTATGATGGCTCTTCAATATGCCCGAGAGCTTCGTCATATGCTTTTTTTGCGGCAGATTCATTGACGACACCACTCAATACCCCCACAGCTGCCCTACTGGCTTCCCGTCGTGCTCGGTCCAAAAGTGTCTTTGATACTTTTTGCTGGAATCGCTTGGCGTCTGGATTTAAACGGCGGTGCAGTCCCTCCAATGCCGTAGCAAGCATTTGTGCGTCAGACTGTAGCGGAGCGCCACCCTGAACGGCCATGAACGGCACGGGGCCAAGGATTTGCGCCATCGATAGCCATTTACTGACAACTGCCAATGTCAATTTGTCCAGCTGAAGAAGTGGTTGTGTCAATGTTGCGGTGGGAGCGCTAGTCGACTTGAGCTGGCACCATCCCACGTTCTTGATGCGAATCTCTATCGAGCAAGCAGATGTCTTCACTTCTGTCCAGAGTTGGAAGAGTGTGGTCACGATCGATGGGAACCGTTGAATAAGTTCGTTTGCGGAACTCGATTGCGTCGGTTCCCAGACTAGTCCCGGCAGATTTCCATTCGACCAAGCGCTTAGGTATCCGTGCTCCGTGACAATGCTCTCCTGGTTGGTCCACCCCGCCCAGCGTATGGGCACGGCGATTCGTATGGCCTCTGCGGGGCTAGCGAATCCATCGATATGTGCATCCCATAGGACGTAGTTCGCTTGGTAGACCTGCGGAGGCCAGCCGAGGTTGAGGCCCAGCTCAACTGTCATGCGGGCGTCAAGAATGGTGAATGGCCGGTTGTCCTCAACTCCCCAAAGTACACGCGGTTGAAAATCAGCAACGACACCGAGCCGATTCCCCATGTCCATTGATACGACGGTGTCGCCTTGCCTGTTTATTTTCACTTGCTGCGGTTCTTCTACCCACTTTTCTGGGCGCAGAACGTAGTGATCATCTTTTTCATCCAATAGTGCAGGTGTAGTTGGCTCTTGACCTGGCACTCCCAGCAATACGTGTCTTTGTTCATCCATTCTCATCGGGGCTTTCAGTGTCAGAAACGGGTAGTGTCTTGACCACTGTAACCCCGGACATGGGCTGTTCTGCTCGCACGAGTCGGCAGTTTCATGGCCGCAACAGTGTGATTCGTTTAGCTGGTGATAGCTAGGATAGCGATGATTACTGTGCCGATAATTAGAGTGGACCACCCGGATGCCTCCCAACTCATGGCTTTGGACTGCAAGGCGTAATTTTGGAGTGCCTTGGTTTCAGCCCGTGTACTTGGGGTAAGGACGATTGCCAGGTTGTTTGAACGGGCGTAAGCAATCGGCTTCCACCAATGTATTTTTTGCTGCCTACGGTACTCAAGGATTTGAGAGCGTATTTCTTCTTGATCGTGGAAGAATCCCTTTTGCCTGATGTGCCAGGCCCAGAGATGGAAAACGCCGGACAAAACTAGTACTACTGGCGCCAGCATTGCGTAGATGCTATCCATGTATATTCCTGCTCCAGCTGTGCTTTGTTGGTGAGTTCCGGAGAGACACGGTGTCAAGCAAAGCCGGGGCAGACCCGAACTAGATTCGGATTGTCTTGCCGCGCTTACCGCAGCGGATTAGTCCGAGCTGAGTCACCTTGACTCCGACGAAAGTGTGGCGGCAGTGAGGGCACGTGAGTGTGGGAGCCGACGGCATTTTGGTGCTCCTTGGTTGTTGCCGTCTCGATTGAGGCGGCTAATCGAGAGCCTACGGGAGGCCACTGACATTCTTGTTCCTCTGCCCGCTAGCTAGCTGCGAAAGTATCAGATTGATATTGGCAAGGATTGTGTGTCGGGCTCCTGCCCAGTAGTAAGGAACTTTGATGGGCACATAGGCCGGATCTTGGTGACCGACGTGCACGAGACGTTGTCAGTGTTGGCCGGAGACATGGACGCTGGTCTTGAGGAATGGATCCGTGAGAATAGTGGCTTGCGTGTTTGGTTGGCACGCGGGCGGTTCGCGTTTATGAGCCCGTTACTGCTGTAGATTGCACGGGCAACTCGGGACGAATCGAGAGTAGAATGAGAACACTAGCTGTAGTGGCTTTTTGGCTTTGCTTGAGGCCATGCACCAGTCAGGCGGGAGTTCCCACCACGTCATACAAAACTCATACTTTTGAACACACAATGTCGGCTATTTAGTATCCTGCATTGTTGCAATCACGCCATGCAGTAACAAGCTAGAGCGGCCTATTGGCAGGTTTGTATCGATCCCTGATCAGCAAGCGGGGGTCATCGGTTCGAATCTTACAAGGGGAGTCTGCACGAATAATCGAGGTTGTCGGGACCCTCTGACTGGCTCTCGTCTGACGGACATAAGGGGTCCACGGTAGCCCTGGATCGTGGACGAACCGGCAACTCGACCAATCCCGGTGTTTCACCCATTCGTTGAGGCGCCATACCCGGACCCGTCATGGCCCCCGCATCATCTCCTCCAGCAACTCGAGACCGCGCCTCCGCCCTGGCACGTGTTCCGCGGCCAGCAGCCCGTCCCGGACCCGGTCCAGGGCACAGCCCAGCCCAGACTGCCCAGCCATGTTCGCCAGGACAGAAAGTGCCACGGCGGCAGGGGCAGTCCTGGCAACATCCAGTGCCGTGCGCAGCGGAATAGTCAGGCGCAGCCCGGCCAATTCAACGACGTCCGACTCTTCCAGCAGCACTTGCCCCAGCGTGCAGCCGCTGAGGAGCGGCAGCTGGGCGCTCTTGCCTCCCGGTGGCAGAAGTAGGGCGATGGGGCGGGGCGGGGGAGCGCAGCCGTACACCCATGCTGCCGAAAGCTGCGCCACCGCTGCCCTGCGCAGCAGGTTGGCCGGAATGTGCTGCGCCAGGGCCGCCGCGCGCAAAGAAGCAGATTCGGGCACATCCACGGGACGGAAGGCCTCGCCGTACACCTGCGCGAGCACGCCGTCGAGCTTCATTGCATGCAACTCCGGCAGGGAAAATTGCGCACCTGGAACCAGCAGGGTGGGCGGATCCGCGGCGCCACCAGGGGCACCGCGGGCGGCGGGCGTGGTCATGCACCCAGACTGCACCCTTGCCCGGGGACGCAAAAGGCCCCCGTGCCGGATTGTGGACAACCCGGCCGGGGGCCTAGTGGACTTGACTGCGGCGACTAGGAGAAGTCGGCTGCGGCCTTCTGGATCTGCTCGAGCCACAGCTCGCGGGCTGCCAGGGCTTCCTCAGCCTTGGTGACCTTGCGGGCGTCGCCGGCCTTCTGGGCCTTCTCGAGGTCTTCCTTCAGGCCTGCGATGGTGGCTTCCAGCTGGCTCAGGGCGCTGCTGGTGCGTGCCTTGGCCTCGGGGTCGCTGCGGCGCCAGTTGTCCTCGTCGGCGGCGCGGACAGCGTCCTCAACCTTGCGCAGGCCGGCCTCGATGCGCTGCATGTCGTTGCGCGGAACCTTGCCGGCTTCCTCCCAGCGGTCGCGGATGTTCTGCAGCGCCTTCTTCGTGGCGTTGAGGTCCTTGATGGGCAGCAGGGCCTCGGCCTCGGCAACGAGTGCCTCCTTGACCACCAGGTTCGCGCCAAATTCCTCATCGAGGGCGTTGTTGGCGGACTGGCGGGCGGCGAAGAACTTGTCCTGGGCGCCGCGGAAGCGGGCCCAGAGCGCGTCGTCGTCCTTGCGGCTGGCGCGCGGGGACGCCTTCCACTGGTCCATGAGGCGGCGGTACTCGCCGGCTGCCCAGCCCCACTCGGTGGAGGTGGCCAGTTCCTCGGCGGCCTCAATCAGGGCCTCCTTGGCGGACTTTGCGGCGGAGTTGTTGTTGTCCAGCTGCGAGAAGTACGCGCGGCGGTGGCGGTCAAACACGGTGCGGGCGCTGCGGAAGCGCTTCCACAGGCCTTCCTCCGTGGCGCGGCCTAGGCGCATGCCCGACTTCTGTGCCAGCTTCCAGGCCTCGAACAACTCGTTCATGCGCGCGCTGCTGACCTTCCACTGAACCGTGGTGGGGTCGGCTGCGGAAATTGCCTCGGCCTCGGCAACGATGGCCTCACGCGCGGCAAGTTCGACGGCGCGGGCGGCGTCGTGTGCGGAACGCTCGGCTGCGGTCAGTGCCTTGATGCCCTCTTCGAGGGCGACCAGGCGGGCCAGGGCGGCGTTGATGTCGCCCACGGAGTTGCGCTCGGCCAGCTGCTCGCGCAGGTGCGTCACGGTCTTGTTCATGTCCGTGGTCGGGGCCTTTGCCTCGACGCGGGCCTCCAGGAGTGCCACCTGGGCCACGATGTCCTCGAACTTGCGGGCAAAGTAGGCCAGGGCCTCGTCCTTGCTGGCGCCGGGGTACTGGCCCACGGGGAATTCCTCGCCGTCCAGCAGCAGGAAGACGTGTCCGTCCTCCTCGGCGCGGCCGAACTTCGCGGCCTCGACCAGGTTCACCGCTGCCGCTGCCGGGGCGGGAGCCGGGGCTGCCGCGGACGGGGCGGGGGCAGCGGGGCCCTTGGGGCGTGCCGCAAAAGCTGCGGGGGACGGGGCCCCCGGGGCAGCCGCGGGTGCGGGGGCAGGGACGGGGGCTTCGGCCGGAGCTTCGGCAGCCGCCGTCGTTCCTTCCTCGGCGGGGGCTTCCGCCTGTGCCGGGGCGTCTTCGGCTGCTGCGGGGCTTTCCACTACGGGTGAGCCTTCCTGTGCAGGCAGTTCCGCTTCAATGGCAGGGGCAAGTGTTTCGTCGGATTCTTGACTGTGTGTCACCGCTAAAAGTCTTTCGCGTCGATGGAGGCTGGCATTTGGTGCTGGTGGACCTGGCCAGGGTCGCGGGAAGCTGGTTCCCGGGCGCAGATTTCCGCGCCGGGATGGCCGGTCAAATTCAGTTGAGCTTGAACGAGTCTATCGTCACCTTGGTGGTGGGCGCACCGTCGGTGGCCCCGCCCTCGATGCCGCCGGCGGCAATTGCCGTCACTGCGTCCAGGCCGCTGGTGACCTTTCCGACGATCGTGTAGCCGCCGGTGTCCTGCGGCAGCTTGGTGTCCTCATAGGTGATGAAGAACTGCGTGCCGTTCGAGTAAGTGGAGTTGCCGCGTGCCACGGCGATGGTGCCGGCCGGGTAGAGACCATCGGCCGGGGTGTTTTCCACCGGGCCCCACTGGTACGTGGGATCGCCCGCGCCGTCGCCCTTGAGCGAGCCGCACTGAATCAGGCCGAAGTCGGGGGAGTTGGTCAGGCGGTGGCAGGTCTTGCCGTCCATGAAGCCGGTGTCGGCCAGCGACTTGAACACGGCCGCAGCCTGGGGCGCCTTGGTGCCGTCAAGCTCCACGCCGAGGGCGTTTCCGTTGAGGGTCAGGGTGCCCGTGAAGGTCTTGCCTGCGGCGGTGTCCGCCTTGGGCACCGTGGGGCTGTTGGTCTGGGCCGGGGCGGAAGCGGTGGGCGCAGCGGTGGCGGTCGCCTCGGCGGAGGCGGAGGCCGTGGCCTCGGGAGAATCGCCGGCGGCCGTGGTGTCCTTGGGCGCGAAGGCCGTCAAGGCCAGCACGATGGCCACTGCCAGGGCCACGCCCATGGCGATGAAGGCAATGAGGTTGTCGCGCTTGCGCCGCTGGATCTGCTCCTGGTGCATGGCCTGGTTGGCTTCCATGCGTGCGACGCGAGCCTTCGCCTCGCGGCTGGACTTGTTGTTGACCAACGGTGCCTCTCCTTCGAATCGAGCGGTGTTTTGCCCCGGCGCAACTTCGCGCCACGGGGTGGGTTGGGGGTTGGGCCGCCAATCCTTATAAAATGGCAGCCGGTGCTAGCTTACCCATGGAACCCGCGCAGATTCGCGAGCGTGACAGGGCGATCCGCGCACCATTACGAACACCCGCCCGCCGCAGCCGTGGACAACGCCAGGCTGCGGCGAATGTTAGGAGAGCATCACCCATGGCACGCAACGCCTCCTTGTCAGGTTTTCCCGAGTGGCTTCCCGAGGAGCGGCTGGTGGAGCAGCATGTCCTGGACACCCTGCGCCGCACCTTTGAACTGCACGGGTTCAGCTCCATCGAGACCCGCGCCGTGGAAACCGTGGGCCAGCTCCTGCGCAAGGGCGAGATTGACAAGGAGGTCTACGGACTCTCCCGCCTGCAGGACGACGACGGCAATGCGGCCGCCGCTGCCAAGGACGACCCCAACGCCCTGGCCCTCCACTTCGACCTGACGGTGCCCTTTGCCCGCTACGTGGTGGAGAACGCCGGCTACCTCTCCTTCCCGTTCCGCCGCTACCAGATCCAGAAGGTGTGGCGCGGCGAGCGTCCCCAGGAGGGTCGCGCCCGCGAGTTCACCCAGGCCGACATCGACGTGGTGGCCGACGGCGTGCTGCCGTTCCGCTACGACGTGGAACTTGCGCTGGTGATTGCCGAGGCACTCTCCGCACTGCCCATCCCCGCCTTCAAGCTGCGCATCAACAACCGCAAGCTTGCCGAGGGTTTCTACCGCGGCATCGGCCTGACGGACACAGCCGGTGTGCTTCGCAGCATCGACAAGCTGGAAAAGATTGGTGCCGAGAAGGTTGCGGAACTGCTCAGGACCGAGCTCGGCGCCACCGACGAGCAGGCAGCCAAGGCCCTGGCCCTGGCTTCCATCCGCACCGAGGACACCTCCTTTGTTGAGCAGGTGCGCGCCCTGGGCGTCAACGACGAGCTCATGGAAGAAGGCCTGAACGAACTCGAACAGGTCATTGCCGCCGCCGTGAAGAGCGCACCCGGTTCCGTGGTGGCCGACCTCTCCATTGCCCGCGGCCTGGATTACTACACGGGCACCGTCTATGAGACCGTCCTGGTGGGCCACGAACAGCTGGGCTCCATCTGCTCCGGCGGCCGCTACGACGCCCTGGCCTCCAAGGGCAACCGCAAGTTCCCCGGCGTCGGCCTCTCCATCGGCGTCACCCGCCTCGTGGCACGCATCCTCAGCCAGGAATTCGCCAAGGCCTCCCGCAGCGTCCCCACCGCCGTGCTTGTCACGCTGACCGACGAGGATTCCTGGTCCGACGCGCAGGACGTTGCCGCGGCGCTGCGTGCCCGTGGCATCGCCACCGAGGTCGCCGCCAAGGCAGACAAGTTCGGCAAGCAGATCAAGTACGCGGACAAGCGCGGCATCCCCTACGTCTGGTTCACCGACGACGACGGCGCCCACCAGGTCAAGGACATCCGCTCCGGCGAGCAGCTCGCGGCAGACCCCGCAGCCTGGATGCCCCCGGCCGAGGACCTGGCCCCGCAAATCGTCCTCGCGTAGCCGAGCCGGAATTCGGTGGTCGAGCCTGTCGAGACCCGTGTGCAGGGTCTCGACAGGCTCGACCACCGGGA
>NZ_JANKZF010000036.1 GCF_027568515.1 Arthrobacter sp. HY1533
GCCGGTGGTGGGGGGGGGCGGCCGGGGCCCGGCGGGTGGGGCGGCGCCCCCCCCCCCCCCACCACCGGGAGATTGAATCACCGGTAAACTTCTAGACAAACTCTTTTCGCGGCCCGGAACCAGGGCCGAACACCTCCATTGAAAGGAATGCTGTGCTGCGCACACATGACCTGGGCTCCCTGCGGGCAGAACATATTGGCCAAACCGTCACCCTCACGGGCTGGGTTGCGCGCCGCCGCGACCACGGCGGCGTCGCCTTCCTCGACCTGCGCGACGCCTCGGGTGTTGCACAGGTTGTGGTGCGCGAGGAAGCAGTGTTCCACGCCCTGCGCAACGAGTTCGTGCTGCAGATCACCGGAACGGTTTCCCGCCGCCCCGAAGGCAACGAAAACCCGGGCCTCGCCACGGGTGAGATCGAGGTCATGGCCGATGACGTCGTCGTGCTTAACGAGGCAGCACCACTGCCGTTCCAGGTTGACGAGCACGTGGAGGTCGGCGAGGAAGCACGCCTGAAGCACCGCTACCTGGACCTGCGCCGCCCGGGCATGCAGCGCAACATGCGCCTGCGCTCCGAGGCCAACCGCGTGGCCCGCAACCTGTTGCACGAACAGGGCTACATCGAAATTGAAACCCCGACGCTGACGCGCTCCACCCCCGAAGGTGCCCGCGACTTCGTGGTGCCGGCACGCCTGGCCCCCGGTTCCTGGTACGCGCTGCCGCAGTCCCCGCAGCTGTTCAAGCAGCTCCTGCAGGTTGGTGGCTTCGAGAAGTACTACCAGATCGCCCGCTGCTACCGCGACGAGGACTTCCGTGCGGACCGCCAGCCGGAGTTCACGCAGCTGGACATCGAGGCAAGCTTCGTTGACCAGGATGACATCATCGCCCTGGGCGAGAAGATTGTCTCCGAGCTGTGGAAACTGATCGACGTCGAGATTCCGCTGCCCATCCAGCGCATGACCTACCGCGATGCGATGGCCCGCTTCGGTTCCGACAAGCCGGACCTGCGCTTCGGCCTGGAACTGACCGAGATGACGGAGTTCTTCAAGGACACCGAGTTCGGCGTCTTCAAGGCTCCCTACGTTGGTGCCGTTGTCATGCCCGGTGGTGCTTCACAGCCCCGCCGCCAGCTCGACGCCTGGCAGGAATGGGCCAAGCAGCGCGGCGCCAAGGGCCTGGCCTACGTGCTGGTCAAGGAAGAAGGCGAGCTCACCGGCCCCGTTGCGAAGAACCTGACGGACACCGAGCGTGCCGGCCTGGCCGACGCCGTGGGCGCCAAGCCCGGCGACTGCATCTTCTTCGCCGCTGGCGACGTCTCTTCCTCGCGCGCCCTGCTGGGTGCCGCCCGCGTTGAAATCGGCCACCGCACCGGCCTGATCGACCCGAAGGACTGGGCGTTCGTGTGGGTTGTGGACGCGCCCATGTTCGAGCCCACCAGCGTTGCCGTTGGTTCCGGCGACGTGGCCCTGGGCCACAGCGCCTGGACGGCCGTGCACCACGCGTTCACCTCGCCCAAGCCCGAGTTCATGGACACCTTCGACACCGATCCGGGCGAGGCCCTGGCCTACGCCTACGACATTGTCTGCAACGGCAACGAAATTGGTGGCGGTTCCATCCGTATCCACCGCCGCGACATCCAGGAGCGCGTCTTCGGCGTCATGGGCATCTCCGAGGCCGAGGCCGACGAGAAGTTCGGCTTCCTGCTTGACGGTTTCAAGTTCGGCGCCCCGCCGCACGGCGGAATTGCCATTGGCTGGGACCGTGCCGTGTCCCTGCTGGCCGGTGTTGACTCGATCCGCGACGTCATCGCCTTCCCCAAGTCCGGCGGCGGCTACGACCCCATGACCGAGGCCCCGGCCCCGATCACGGCGCAGCAGCGCAAGGAAGCCGGCGTGGACTTCAAGCCCGAAGCCAAGCCTGAAGCCAAGCCCAAGGACGGCGAGAAGTAACACCCCGTTCTGCATGAAAATGCCGGCCACCCCTTTCGGGGTGGCCGGCATTTTTGTGCCTAGCGGCCCTCGATGGTGAGCCCCGCCAAAACCGGGGCCAGCTCCGGAACGGAATGGACGACGTCGGACGCGCCACCAACGGCGGTGACCGAGCCTCCCACGGTGATTTCCTCCAACGAACCCTCGAGCTCCAGGGCGGGCACGCCCGGACCCTCGGTGCGCACGTCCCCGCCGATCCGGGCCGTTCCGATGCGCCCGCCGGGCTTGATGCTCAGGGCGATGGCGGAGAGTTCCACCAGGACGCCCTTGACGAGGGACTCGCCCGTGCTGCCCTCCGTGCGGAGGTCGCCGCGGATGGTCAGGGATGGCAAGTCACGGCTGACCTGCACGCCCACGGAGCCGTTGCCGTGCGTCGTGATGGACTCGAACACGGCCTCCTGCAGGGACCCGTCGTAGACGTTGAAGCCGCGCGCACCCAGGCCGAATGTCTCCACGGGGGCATCCACGGTCAGCGTGCCGATGGCGCCGAAGTTCACGAATCCGATCCCGCTGGGCCCCCACGAGGTGACCGCGCCGTGCACGTTCCAGGCCTCCACGGCGCCCCAGTTGTCCAGCACCATGTCGTTTTGGCCGTACGTGGTGGTGGTTCCGAGGTTGCGCACCTCGGCCACGTTGGCGCCGCTGATGACGAACACGCCACCGCTGATCAAGTCCGGGGTGCCCGGGGCAATGCCGCCGTTGGAGAACACGTCCACTGTGCTCAGGAGTTCCACCTCGATGCTTCCGCCGTCGGCCTTGCCCGCGATGTCGCCGTGCCCGCCCACAAAGATGCCGCCGCCGTGAACGGGCTCCGCTTGGCTGCCGGCGGAAATGTGTTCCAGCCGGGCCGTGAGCACCACGGAAGGATCGGCCTGGCGGTTCCACACCGTGAAGGCGCCCTGCAGGGCCTCCACGCCAAAGCCCGTGGGCCGGTTGAAGCGGCCGCGGGTGTCCGCGGCCGTGACGTGGACGCCGTCGGCCTCGATCCGGCCGGCCCGCACATTGCCCTCCGCCGCCAGGTACACCTGTCCGGTGGCCGTGACGTTGTGCAGCACCAGCGTGCCGAGGTCCGACACGGAGGTGTCGTTCCAGATGGCCACCTCATGCGGCGCCGTGCTGACGGTGATGTTGGCGAGGTGGTTGTTGCTGCTCAGCCGCAGCCCCTTCGCGCCGAAGGCCAGGGTGCCGCCGCGGAGTGAGGTGCCAGGCGGCAGCGTCACCGAGGGCATGCCCTGGATGGTCCCCACCACCTCGATGTTGGGGCTGCCCGACGCCAGCGCGTCCACGAGCTCGCCGGCGTTTGCCACTTCTGTCCAGACCATGTTGAACCACCAATCCACGTGCCGAAAGTGTCTGCTGCCGCCGGGCAGTTCCCGGAGCAACTGGGAGACACTTTAGACCCCGCAGCTGGTGTCCTGTCTAGAATGGCGCATGCCCAATTCCACTGCCGTTTCCCTTGACACCCTCGAACGCCTCATGGATGCGGCCTGGCCCGCGCTGGAAAGCTCGACGGCGGACGGCTGGGTCCTGCGTTCGGCCGGCGGCGTCACGCAGCGGGCCAACTCCATCTGGCCGGCGGCCGAATCCTCCAACCCGGCCGCCAGCCTGCGCCACGCCGACGAGTGGTACGCGCAGCGCCGCCAGCCGGTCATCTTCCAGCTCACCCGGCGGCCCGAAAACGCCGCACTGGAGGACTTCCTGGACGGCCGCGGGTACTCACGGCAGTCCGAGACCATCATCATGGCCGCAACGACGTCCCCGGCAGACGGCCCGGCGCCCGCCAGCATCTCGGTGGACCTGGCGGACACACCGTCGGCCGAATGGCTGGACCTCTGGTGGTCCGTGGACGGCCGCGGCGGGGAGGCCGAGAAGCACGTGGCGCGGGACATTCTTTCCGGGGCCCCGTCGCTGTACGCCACTGCCCGCAACAGCGCAGGCGACGTGGTGGGCACGGGCCGGCTGTCGCTCGTGGACGGCTGGGGCGGCATCTACGGCATGGCCACACACCCTGATTTCCGTCGCCAGGGCGTGGCAGGAGCCGTGCTGGCGGCGCTCATGAAACATGCCCTCGCGGCTGGTGCCGAGCGCATGTGGCTCATGGTCACGAACGCCAACGCCGGTGCGCAGGAGCTCTACCGCCGAGCGGGATTCGCCGAGGTGGGCCGCTACCACTACCGCCAGGCCCCGCTGCGGCGAGCACCCGGCGCCTGCTAAACCCCCGCCCCACCCCAGACGCTCCCTCACTTTATGGCCCCTTTTCCCAAACGCTCCCTCACCGTGGAAAGGGCGTTTGCCCTGGGACTCCCGAAAGTGAGGGAGCGTTGGCCAAAACACCCCTGAAAATGAGGGAGCGTTGGCCACAGGACACCCGAAAGTGAGGGAGCGTTGACCAAAACACCCCCGAAAGTGAGGGAGCGTCTGTTGGAGGGGGGGCGGGTCAGGGCTCGGTGATGCGGATCCGGACGGCGCAGAAATCTGCTGCGGCCTTTTGCAACACCGCCATGTTGGGGTCGGCCACCGGCAGGGGGATCAGGCGGGGCCTCCCCGCTACGGCCTTCAGCGCGGGGTTCTGCAGCGCAGACGCCAGCAGCTTGGCGTCCCCGCCTGTGGCCAGATACTCAAAACCCTGCCCGGCAAACACCTTGGCGGCCTCCGCCACGGCCTTCTCCACCACGGCAGCGCCCGAATCCCCGCCGCGCGACCGCGCCGAGGCCGTGCCCACCTTGTGCGCCACCAGCTTTCCACCCACCGAGACGCCCACTGCATATCCGCCCCGGCGAACCAGCACCAGCCCCAGCCGGCGCTCCTGAGCCGCCAGCGAGGCGAGCCGCTCCACGGGCCCGGCACCCCGTCCGGGCCGGCCGTCATCAGGCCACGGAGGGGACAGCAGCGCCGTGGCGCCGTCGCGCATGGCCAGCAGGACGCCGTCGTCCGTGTCTTGCGTGCCGGCCGGGCCCTGGTGGGCGGCGGCGAAGCGCTCCACCCAGCCGGTCAGGCGGGCGGCAGGGACAAGGGCTGTGCGCGAGGAGGGATTCACGCTGCAAGACTACCGCCGGGGGCCGCGGCGGGCGGTGTGGGCAGGTGGCGATAGCCTAGAGGGGTGAGTGACCTTTTTAGCGCCCTGCACGGGGACGACACGGACGACAACGAGCCCACCTTTGGTGCGCCGTCCGCATCCGCCGGTGCCCGGCCGCGCAGCCCGCTTGCAGTGCGCATGCGCCCACGCAGCCTCGATGAGGTGGTGGGCCAGCAACACCTGCTGGGACCGGGCTCACCGCTGCAGATGCTGGCCGCAGGCGGAAGCTCCGGGGGAGCGGCCGGCCCCGCCTCCGTCATGCTGTGGGGTCCCCCCGGAACGGGCAAGACCACCCTGGCCCACGTGATTGCACGCGGCCCCGGGCGGAAGTTTGTTGAGCTCTCCGCCATCACCGCCGGCGTCAAGGACGTGCGCCGGGTCATGGACCAGGCGCTGACTGACCGTGACCTGCACGGTCGCACCACTGTCCTGTTCCTGGATGAGATCCACCGCTTCAACAAGGCCCAGCAGGACGCCCTGCTGCCCGGGGTCGAAAACCGCTGGGTTGTGCTGATTGCCGCCACCACCGAGAACCCGTCGTTCTCCGTGGTGGCACCGCTGCTGTCACGCTCCATCCTGCTGACGCTGCAGCCCCTGACGAACGCCGACATCCAGGGCCTGCTGGAGCGCGCCGTCACCGACCAGCGCGGACTCGACGGCCTGGTCAGCGTCACCGACGACGCCATGGACCACCTGGTGCGCCTGGCCGCTGGCGACGCCCGCCGCGCGCTCACCACACTCGAAGCCGCGGCCGGCGTGGCGCTGAACGAACTGGACCTGGAAGCCACCGCCGGGGACGGTCCGGTGGAAATTGACCTGGCCGTGGCCGAACGCGCCATCGACGCCGCCGCCGTGCGCTACGACCGCGCCGGGGACCAGCACTACGACATCATCAGCGCCTTCATCAAGTCCGTGCGCGGCTCCGACGTGGACGCGGCGCTGCACTACCTGGCCCGGATGCTCGAGGCGGGGGAGGACCCGCGCTTCATCAGCAGGCGCATCATGATCTCCGCCGCCGAGGACGTGGGCATGGCCGATCCCACGGCCCTGCAGACGGCCGTTGCCGCCGCCCAGGCCGTGGCGCTGATCGGCATGCCCGAGGCCAGGATCATCCTGGCCGAGGCAGTGGTCCACGTTGCCACGGCACCGAAGTCCAACGCCGCCTACATGGGCATCAATGCGGCCATTGCCGATGTCCGGGCCGGCAAGGGCACCACGGTCCCGCCGCCGCTGCGCGACGCGCACTACGCCGGATCCGCGGGCCTTGGCCACGGCAAGGGCTACATCTACGCGCACGACGCCCCGCACTCCATCGCGACCCAGCAGTACCCGCCGGATGACCTGGTGGGCAAGAACTACTACACGCCCACCGCCAACGGCCACGAACGCGAGCTCGGCCCCCGGCTGGAGCGCCTGCGCGGGATCATCCGCGGCAACTGAGCGCGGGCCGGCGTTCGTTCTGGTGGTAGACTTTAGGGCGCACTGGCAAGCTCTGGCTCCATGCACAACATCACTGCACGATTCACGCGGCGCAAGCCGCGTATTTCCTTGTGTTTTGCTGATTTGTTGTTCATGCCCAGCTGCTGCAGCGACGGGTTGCAATAGCCCCAACTCTCCACAATGGAGGCCAGAACAACACTTATTGCACATATTGGAAGGACACAAGTGGCTAACAACACACGTGCCCGCCGTCAGGCCCGCCTTTCGCGGTCCCTCGGCATTGCCCTGACTCCCAAGGCCGCCAAGTACCTGGAGCGCCGCCCGTACGGCCCCGGTGAGCATGGCCGCGCCCGCAAGAAGCAGGACAGCGACTACGCAGTGCGTCTGCGCGAAAAGCAGCGTCTGCGCGCCCAGTACGGCATCCGCGAAGCACAGATGACCCGTGCATTCGAAGAAGCCAAGCACACCAAGGGCATGACCGGTGAAAACCTGGTTGAGATCCTGGAAACCCGTTTGGACGCCCTGGTCCTGCGTGCCGGCTTCGCCCGCACCACCGCCCAGGCCCGCCAGCTGGTTGTGCACCGCCACATCATGGTCGACGGCGCCCGCGTGGACCGCCCGTCGTTCCGCGTTGCCGAGGGTCAGCTGATCCACGTGCACCCGCGCAGCCAGACCATGACGCCTTTGCAGCTTGCTGCAGCCGGCGCCCACCGCGACGTGCTCCCCGCCGTCCCGGCATACCTGGATGTGAAGCTGGAGAGCCTGCAGGCCCGCCTGGTTCGCAAGCCCAAGCGTGTCGAGGTCCCCGTGACCTGTGAAGAGCAGCTGGTTGTGGAATTCTACTCACGCTAAATTCATTTGGCATTGAGTAGGGCTCGAATCAATTCGAAGCTTGAAACACAAAACAGCCCGTGGCATCCGCCACGGGCTGTTTTGTGTTTCAAAAGGGGCAGGTTTTTCGACTAAGGTGGCTTGGGGGAAAGCGCGCCCGGGAACCGGGCCGGCTGCAATCCCCACCGAACGAAGGAAAAGAGGCGGCACGCATGAGTGGTGGCGACATCGCAGGACTGATCGCAGCGGGCGTCTTCGCCGTGCTCGTGGCGCTTCTGGCCGTGCCCATCTTCAAGCTGGGCAAGGTCTTTGACGAGATCCGCACCACGATCCGCCAGATCGGCGACGGCACCACGCCACTCATTGACGAGGTCACCGCCACGGTTGCAACCACCAACACCCAGCTGGGCAAGGTGGACGGCATCTCCAACAACGTCTCCGACGCCACCGCCAACATCTCGGCGCTTTCGGCACTCGTGGCCGCCACGGTTGGCTCCCCGCTGATCAAGGTTGCCGCTTTTTCCTACGGCGTCCGCCAGGCCTTCGCCGGCCGTGGCAAGCCCCGCCGCGCACGGCGCAGCCGCTAACAAGCCTTCGGAGGATTCCAAAAGATGAAGAAGATATTTTGGCTCGGCGTGGGCATCACCATCGGCGTGATTGCCGCCCGCAAGATTGCTGCCGCCCAGGGCACATTCGGCCCGGAGGGCCTCAACCGTGCCGTGGGGCGCGTCAGCGACGCCGTCCACGACTTCGCCGACGCCCTCCGTGAGAACATGGATGAGCGGGAATCGGACCTCCGCCTTGCCTTGGGCATTGACCAGGAGCAGGCCGCGGGCCAGCACCAGGCCCCCTAGCCTGCGCCAAGGCGGCACCACCGCACCCGGCAACGGGAGCCGCACCTTTCATTCACGGGTGCACCATGAACTGCAAGCAGAACTGCCAGCAACAACTATTGAAGGAGCCACCAGGCTAATGAAATCCCATGACATTGCACGCCGCTGGGTAGATTTTTTCGCCAGCAAGGGCCACACCCCCGTGCCGTCTGCGTCACTGGTGTCCTCCGACCCGTCGCTGCTGTTCACGGTGGCCGGCATGGTCCCCTTCATCCCGTACCTGACAGCCCGCGAGGTGCCGCCGTTCAAGACGGCGACCAGCGTGCAGAAGTGCATCCGCACCGGCGACATTGACGAGGTGGGCAAGACTGTCCGCCACGGCACCTTCTTCCAGATGTGCGGCAACTTCTCCTTTGGCGACTACTTCAAGGAAACAGCCATTCCCTACGCCTGGGAACTGCTGACCACATCTGTTGCCGACGGCGGTTTTGGCCTGCCCGCGGACCGCCTCTGGGTCACCGTCTACAAGGAAGACGACGAGGCGCTGGAAATCTGGCGCGACAAGGTCGGCTTCCCCGAGGAGCGCATCCAGCGCATCGGCAAGGAAGACAACTACTGGTCCACCGGCCAGCCCGGCCCCGCCGGCCCCTGCTCGGAAATCTTCTACGACCGCGGCCCCGAGTATGGAATCGACGGCGGCCCCATCGCCGACGAGACCCGCTACATTGAGATCTGGAACCTCGTGTTCATGCAGTACCAGATCGACAACGTCACCTCCAAGGTGGACTTCGACGTTGTTGGCGAGCTGCCCAACAAGAACATTGACACGGGCCTTGGCCTGGAACGCCTGGCCATGATTCTCCAGGGCGTGGAGAACATGTACGAGACCGACCAGGTCCGCCCCGTCCTGGACAAGGCCGCCGAGCTGTCCGGCAAGGAGTACACCTCCACCGAGGACCCGGCCGACCCCCACCACGTGGACGACGTCCGCATGCGTGTTGTGGCCGACCACATCCGCTCCTCGCTCATGCTCATTTCCGACGGCGTCACCCCCTCCAACGAGGGCCGCGGCTACGTGCTGCGCCGCCTGATCCGCCGTGCCGTGCGCGCCATGCGCCTGCTCGGCGTCGAAACGGCCGTGCTGCCCGAGCTGCTGCCGGTCTCCCGCGACGCCATGAAGGGCGCCTACCCCGCCGTGGCCGAGGACTTTGCCCGCATCTCCCGCATTGCCTACGCCGAGGAAAAGTCGTTCCTGCGCACCATCGCCAGCGGCACCGCCCGCCTGGAGGAGGCCGTGAAGGTTTCCAAGGCAGCGAACTCCCCGCTCTCCGGTGAAGAGGCCTTTGCCCTGCATGACACCTACGGCTTCCCGATCGACCTGACCCTGGAAATGGCCGGCGAAGCAGGCCTGGCCGTGGACGAGGCCGGCTTCCGCTCCCTCATGCTCGAGCAGCGCCAGCGCGCCCAGAAGGACGCCAAGGCCAAGAAGAGCGGCCACGCCGACCTTTCCGTCTTCCACGAACTCCTGGCCCAGGGCGAGACCAAGTTCACCGGATACACCGAACTGGAAGGGGAGGGGCGCGTGCGCTCCATCCTCTCCAACGGCGCACCCGTGCAGCACGCCTCCACGGGCGACGAAATCTCCCTGGTCCTGGATGCCACCCCGTTCTACGCCGAGGCAGGCGGCCAGGCCGCCGACACCGGCCTCATCACCGGTGACGGCTTCGTGGTGGAAGTCCTGGACGTGCAGCGCCCCGTCAAGGGCCTGAGCGTCCACCAGGCAATCGTGCGCGAAGGCGAACTGCCGGCCGACGCGCTGGTGCGCGCCGCCGTCGACCGCGAACGCCGCCACGCCGCCGAGCAGGCACACACCGGAACGCACATTGTGCACGCCGCCCTGCACCAGATCCTCGGCCCGGAGGCCCTCCAGCGGGGATCCTTCAACAAGGCCGGATACCTGCGCTTCGACTTCTCCTGGGGCGAGGGCCTGAGCCCGGCAACCCGCTCGGAAATTGAAGAAGTCGCAAACATCGCCATCCGCAACAACTACAAGGTGGACACCAAGGTCATGGACCTGGATGCCGCCAAGGCGCTGGGCGCCATGGCCCTGTTCGGCGAGAACTACGGCTCCGAGGTCCGGGTTGTGGAGATCGACGGCGCATGGTCCCGCGAGCTCTGCGGTGGCACGCACGTTGACAGCACCTCCCGCATCGGCTCGCTGACCCTGCTGGGCGAGCAGTCAGTTGGTTCCGGAAACCGCCGCGTTGAGGCCTTCGTGGGCATGGACGCCTTCCGCCACCTGGCCGCCGAACGCGCCCTGGTCAGCGAATTGACCGACATGCTCAAGGTTCCCTCCAACCTGCTGCAGGAGCGCGTTGCCGCAACCCTGGCCAAGCTCAAGACCGCGGAGAAGGAACTGGAGCGCCTGCGCAAGGAACAGCTCAGCGCAGCAGCAGCCAACCTGGTGGGCACCGCCGTGGACGCCAACGGCGTGCGCGTCATTGCCCACGACGCCGGGGAAGTCGGCAGCGCCGATGACCTGCGCGGGCTGGCACTTGACCTGCGCAACCGCCTGGGCTCGGCGCCGTCGACCATTGCCGTTGCCGGCGTGAGCAACGCCCGCCCCATCATCCTGGTGGTCACCAACGAGGCCGCCCGCGAGGCAGGCATCAAGGCCGGCAACCTGGTCAAGCTGGCCTCGGGCATCCTTGGTGGTGGCGGCGGCGGCAAGCCGGACATGGCACAGGGCGGCGGAAGCGACGCCAACGCCATCGGCGCGGCACTGGCAGCCGTCAGCGATGCCGTGAAGAACCGGTCCTAGGGGCACCGTGTCGGAGCGAAATTTCCCGCAGGGGGTCAAGCTGGGCGTGGACGTTGGAATGGTCCGCGTCGGCCTGGCCTCCTGCGACCCCGACGGCATCCTGGCCACCCCAGTCAAGACCCTCAGCAGGGACTTGAAGAAAAACAGCGACGTCAAGGTTGTTGTCAAGGAGGCGGCCGCCCGCGGGGCTTGCCAGATTTTTGTGGGCCTGCCACGGACCATGAAGGGCGAGGAAAAAGCTTCCGCGGAGATGGCCCGCAACTATGCGGACATCCTGGCGGCGCAGCTGCTGGCCGCCGGCCTGGACGTTCCCGTGCACCTCATTGATGAGCGCCTGACCACCGTCAGCGCGCACCAGGCCCTGCACAAAGCTGGCATGGGCAGCCGGGAACACCGTAAAGTGGTTGATCAGGTGGCAGCAGTTGAGATCCTGCAGCACGCCATCGACATGCAAAAGGCGCGCAACGCGAACGTTGGACAGGTTGTGCGCGCACCCGAGCCGGGCGTCGTGGGGACCCTCCGGCCCACTGAACATGAAGAGGTTTCCACCATTTCCACGCAATTTGGCATGCCGGAAGAACGGGCGCAGGAACGATGAGTGACTTATACCGTGGCCGCGCCCACGCACAGGGCGGGCAGCTCCCCGGGGAGACGCACCCGGAAGGCTGGCAGCCCGCTGCCCACCCGGACGATGTCCCCTACGACGGCGCCCACTACGCGGCGCACCCGGACGATGCGCACTACGCGCACCCCGACGATGCGCACTACGCCCACCCGGACGAGGTGCATTACGCGCACCCGGATGACGCCCACCACTACGCGGAGCATGAAGTCGAGGCCGCGCCGCTGCCTTCCCGCCGCACCAGCCGTGTGTCCAAGCGCGTGCGCAAGCGCCGCCGCAGCGTGGTCTTCTTTATCGTCCTCGTCGCATTCTGCGCCGTCGTGTACTTCGCCGTGCAGACCGTCCGGCCCATGCTGGGCGGCTTTGAGGTGGCTGACTACCCCGGCCCCGGCACCGGCACAGTGGCTGTCGAGGTTGGCACCGGCGCAACCGGCAGGATCGTGGCCACCGAGCTGAAGTCGCTTGACGTTGTGGCCAGCGAGCAGGCGTTCCTTGACGCCCTGGCCGCCGCCAACGGCACCGGATCCCTGCAGCCGGGCACCTTCAACATGAAGAAGCAGATGAAGGCGGCCGACGCCGTCACCATCCTGCTCGCGGCAAGCGATGACAAGGTGCACTATGCCGCCGTCGCCCAGAACCTGCGCATTGGCGAGACGCTGGAGGTCCTAGCCAAGGGCAGCGGCATTCCCGTGGCGCAATTTGAGGCACTGTCCAACGACCCCGCCGCCTTCGGGCTGCCGGCGAAGGCCAAGAACCTCGAAGGCTACCTGGCACCGGGGGAGTACCGCTTCCCCATCGAGCTCGATGCCAAGGGCATCCTGACCCAGATGGTCGACGCCACCAAGAAGTCGCTGACCGACACCGGCATCAAGGACCCGGCCGAGCAGTACCGCGTCCTGACCATTGCGAGCATCATTGAGTTCGAGGGAAATGTGGCGAACTACGCCAAGATTTCCGGGGCCATTGAAAACCGCATCAACAACCCCAACGGGGAAACGGGCGGCCGGCTGGAATCCGATGCAACCGTGGCGTACGGGCTCGGCAAGAAGACGTACAACATCACGGCGGAGGAAAAGGCCGACAAGACCAACCTCTACAACACCTTCGCCAACCCCGGCCTGCCCGTTGGCCCCATCGGTTCGCCCGGCATCAAGGCCATCGAGGCCGCTGCGCACCCGGAAACCAACCCGTACTACTTCTGGGTCACCATCAACCTGGACACCGGCGAGACGCTGTACGCAGCCACCTTCGCCGAACACCAGGCCAACGTGGCCAAGTATGTGGCATGGTGCAACGCCAACGCCGGGAAGTGCGAATAAGTGGCAGAACCGCTCAACGGCGCGGTCTTGGGACACCCCATCGGGCATTCCAAGTCACCGGCCCTCCACAATGCCGCCTACCGGCTGATCGGCGCCAACTTCAACTACACGGCCATTGACGTCCAGGTGCCCGCCCTGGCGGGCCTGCTGGAGCGCGTCCGTGCGGAAGGCAACTGGTACGGCCTGTCCGTCACCATGCCCCTGAAGAACGAGGCACACGATCTGGTGGACACCCTCACACCGGTGGCCGCAGCGCTGGGTGCCGTGAACACCATTGTGTGCACCACGGACGACGCCGGGCAGGCCCACCTTCTGGGGGACAACACCGACGTGGCCGGGATCGTGAACGCCCTGCGCCACGCCGGCGTCCGGGAGAACCCGCGTGCGGCCATCCTGGGCGGCGGCGGCACGGCCGTTTCCGCCATTGCGGCACTGGCCGCGCTGGGCGCCACGGACACCACCTTGTTCGTGCGCGACGCGGCCAAGGCCGCAGACACCCTTGAGGTGGCCGCCCGGGTGGGCACAGCCGCATCCCTTGAGCCCTACTCAGGCGCCGCGGCGGCGCTGGCCGGGTTCGACGTCGTCATTTCCACCCTGCCGCCGCACGGCCCCGACGCTCTCGCTGCGGAATTTGCCGGCACCGGTGAACGCGTGGACGGCGCCCTGCTGCTCGATGTGGCCTACGATCCCTGGCCAAGCGCCCTGGGGCAGGCCTGGGAGGCCGGCGGCGGAACAGTCGTGGCCGGCATTGAAATGCTGCTGTACCAGGGTGTGGAACAAGTCAAGCTGTTCGCGGAGGCCGGAGGGTACGGCACGGCCGCAACAGATTCGGAAGGGGACGTCATCAATGTGATGTGCGACGCACTTGGCGTCGCGAGGCGGAATCCCCACAAGCAGAACATGGCAGGATAGAGAGTATGTTGCGTTGGTTGACCGCCGGAGAATCACATGGCCCGGCACTCGTGGGAATTATTGAAGGCGTCCCTGCCGGTGTGGAGCTTACGAGCGCCCACATCCAGGACGCCCTGGCCCGCCGCCGCCTTGGCTATGGCCGCGGCGCCCGGATGAAGTTTGAGCAGGACGTGGTCACCATCCTCGGCGGCGTGCGCCACGGGCTGACCCAGGGTGGCCCCGTCGCCATCCAGATCGCCAACTCGGAGTGGCCCAAGTGGGAGCAGATCATGTCTGCTGACCCCGTGGACCCCGAAACACTGGCCGGACAGGCCCGCAACGCCCCGCTGACGCGCCCGCGCCCCGGCCACGCCGACTTCACCGGCATGCAGAAGTACGCCTTCGACGAGGCCCGCCCCGTCCTGGAGCGCGCCAGCGCCCGCGAAACCGCCACCCGCGTGGCCCTTGGCGTGGTTGCCGCCCAGATCCTTGCCGCCGTTGGCGTCGAGCTTGTCAGCCACACGGTCCAGATCGCCGGCGTCGCCTCACCCGAGGACGCCGCGCTGCCCGCCTTCGCCGACGTGGCAGCCCTGGACGCCGATCCGCTGCGCTGCTTCGACGCAGCCACCTCCGCCGCCATGGTCGAGGAAGTGGACACCGCCCAGAAGCAGGGCGAAACCCTCGGCGGCGTCGTCGAGGTGCTGGCCTACAACCTGCCGCCCGGACTGGGCAGCTACGTGCACTGGGACCGCCGCCTGGATTCCCGCCTGGCCGGGGCCCTCATGGGCATCCAGGCCATCAAGGGTGTTGAGGTGGGCGACGGCTTCGCCACCGCCGCACGCCGCGGCTCCGCCGCACACGATGAGATCGTGCGCGACGAAGCCGGCCGCATCATCCGCACCTCCAACCGCGCTGGCGGCATCGAGGGCGGCATGAGCATTGGCGACGTGCTGCGCGTCCGCGCCGCCATGAAGCCCATCGCCACGGTCCCGCGCGCCCTGAAGACCATTGACGTGTCCACGGGCGAGCCCGCCAAGGCCCACCACCAGCGCTCCGACGTGTGCGCCGTGCCGGCCGCCGGCGTGGTGGCCGAGGCCATGACCGCCCTGGTCCTGGCCGAAGCCCTCGTTGAGAAGTTTGGCGGCGACTCCATGGCCGAGACCAAGCGCAACATGGACAGCTACCTCGCGGCGATCCCGGCAAATTTGGACACGCAGGGGCACTGATGGCATCGGGCAATGACCCGGCAGGGGCGCCGGACTTCACGCCCCACCGGCCCATTGTCATGATCGGGCCCATGGCCGTGGGCAAGTCAGTCATGGGGGCCGAGCTGGCCCGCGTGCTGGGCCTGCCCTTCATTGACTCTGACCACAAGATCGTGGCCAAGCACGGCCCCGTTCCCCGCATCTTCGCCGCCCGCGGGGAGCACTACTTCCGGCAGCTGGAGGCCCGGGCCATCGCCGATGTGCTCGATTCCCCCAAGCCCAAGCCCGTGGTGCTCTCCCTGGGCGGGGGAGCCGTGCTGGACTCCGGAACCCAGCAACTGCTGGCCCGGGCCACAGTGGTCTACCTCAGCGCCGACATTGAAACTGTGCGCGAACGCATCACCCGCAACACCGGCCGCCCGCTCCTGGCCGCAGACCCCGTGGCCACCTGGCAGCGCCTCGCCGCCGTCCGCGGCCCCGTCTACGCCAGGCTGGCGGACATCACGCTCGACGTCGGGCAGGCCAACGTGCCCCAGCTCGTCGAACGGCTCGTCGGCCTCCTGGCCGAAGAATCAAGGAAAGAGAATCCCTAAAGTGAACACCGAATCCACCCCCGCCACCGACGCTGCGGCAACCGTGCCCAACACCGTCATCAAGGTCACCGGCAGCCAGCCGCAGGAGAACTACGACGTGGTGGTGGGCCGCGGCCTGCTGGCCCAGCTCCCGGCCCTGCTGGGCGAGCGGGTCAAGAAGGTCCTGGTGGTGCACCCCCGCGCCCTGCGCCTGACGGGAGACGCCGTCCGCGGCGACCTCGAGGCAGCCGGCTTCACGGCCCTGACCGCCGAGATCCCCGACGCCGAGGAAGGCAAGCACATCCAGGTTGCCTCCTTCTGCTGGGAAGTGCTGGGCAAGAACGACTTCACCCGCTCCGATGCCATCGTGGCCGTGGGCGGCGGCGCCGTGACCGACCTCGGCGGCTTCGTCGCCGCCACCTGGCTGCGCGGCGTCAAGGTGGTCCACATGCCCACCTCGCTGCTGGGCATGGTTGACGCCGCTGTTGGCGGCAAGACCGGCATCAACACGGCAGAGGGCAAGAACCTGGTGGGTGCCTTCCACCCGCCGGCCGGAGTCCTCGTGGACCTCGACACACTGGACACCCTGCCCCCCAACGAGCTGATCTCCGGCATGGCCGAGGTCATCAAATGCGGTTTCATTGCCGACCCCGTGATCCTTGACCTGCTCGAGGCCAACCCCGAGGAAGCCAAGAACCCGCGCTCCGAGGTTCTGCGTGAGCTCATCGAGCGGGCCATCGCCGTCAAGGCCAAGGTGGTCTCCGAGGACCTGAAGGAATCGGGCCTGCGCGAAATCCTGAACTACGGCCACACCCTGGCCCACGCCATTGAACTGACGGAACGCTACTCATGGCGCCACGGTGCCGCCGTGTCCGTCGGCATGATGTTCGCCGCAGAACTGGCCCGCAGCGTGGGCCGCCTCAGCGATGCCGACGCCGACCGCCACCGCACCATCCTGGAACAGTTCGGCCTGCCCCTGAGTTACCGCCGGGACCGCTGGCAGGCGCTGCTGGACGGCATGAAGCGCGACAAGAAGACCCGCGGGGACCTGCTGCGCTTCGTTGTCCTGGACGGCATCGGCAAGCCGGGCATCCTGGACGTGCCGGATGCGTCCTTGCTGTTTGCCGCCTACCAGGAAATCGCCTCCTAGCATGGGCCTGAAGGATTGGCCCTCGGCAGGTTTCCCCGGCACGGCTGTGAACCCGAAGACACTGCTGCCCGAGGTCGTTGACGAGGAGGCCTGCGCCGACGCGCTGGCCGCCTCGGACGACGCCGGCGACACGATCTTCGTGCTCCTGGCCCGCGGGCAGGCAGCAGAGGCCGCCGAGGTTGCCGCCGACGCCCGCCTGGCCAACCCCTCATCCATCAGGCTCCAGGTCCTGGATGCGGAGGTGCTGCGCGCCACGAAGAACTACGACCGTGCAGAGCGGGTGCTCCGCTCGCTGCTGCCCGAGGTCACCGGAACCACGAACGAGCCCTGGGTCTTCCAGCAGCTCGGCAAGGTCCACTTCAGCAATGGCCTGTACGAGGCGGCGGCCAAGAACTTCGCCACGGCACTGGAGCTTCGCGTGGCCTCCGGCTCCGACGCCAGCGCCATCTACTCGGCCACGGTCTCGCTCAAGCGGGCCCTGGACCTGGCTGAGCAGCAGTAGCCGGGGCGCAGCCGGGCCCGACTGAAATGGCGGCGGCAGCAACGGCGTCGTGCCCTGCGGCACCGCAATGGTGGCGGGAATCATGCGGCGCGCAGTTCCCGTGTGCTGTAGTATGGTCAATGGATTTTTGATAATACTTATACGCTAAGAGGCTATTGTGGCAACGACTAACGACATTAAGAACGGCACCGTTCTCAAGCTTGAGGGCCAACTCTGGAACATCATCGAATTCCAGCACGTCAAGCCGGGCAAGGGCGGTGCGTTCGTTCGCACCAAGATGCGCAACATCCTCTCCGGCAAGGTCGTTGACAAGACGTTCAACGCCGGCCTGAAGATCGAGACCGCCACGGTCGATCGCTCCGACTTCCAGTACCTGTACCAGGACGGCGAAGACTTCGTGTTCATGGACCTGGACAACTACGACCAGCTCACGGTGTCCGGCAAGACCATTGGCGACGCCACGAACTACATGCTGGAAAACATCAACGTGACCATCGCCCTGCACGAAGGTTCACCGCTGTACATCGAGCTGCCCCCGTCGGTCCAGCTGCGCATCACCTACACCGAGCCGGGCCTCCAGGGCGACCGCTCCTCCGCCGGCACCAAGCCCGCAACCGTTGAGACCGGCCTGGAAATCCAGGTTCCCCTGTTCGTTGAGAACAACACCCTGGTCAAGGTCGACACCCGTGACGGCAGCTACCTGGGACGTGTCAGCGAGTAGTGGCAAGCAGTCAAATCAGCCCTTCGGGCAAACCCAACTCCGCGCGCAGCAAGGCACGCCGCCGCGCCCTGGACATCCTGTTCGAGGCAGAGCAGCGTGAGGTCAGCGCCATGTCTGCCATGACGGCACGGCGCGAAATCGCCGACCAGATTATCAACCTGTACACGGTTGACCTGGTCGAGGGCGTCACCGCCATGGCGGAGCAGATCGACGAGTACCTGCAGACCTACTCGCAGGGCTGGACGCTGGAACGCATGCCCGCCGTTGACCGCATCATCCTGCGCATCGGCGCCTGGGAGCTGCTGTTCAACGACGACGTGCCCGACGGCGTTGCCGTGAGCGAAGCCGTGGAACTGGCCAAGATCCTCTCCACCGACGACTCCCCGCAGTTCGTCAACGGCCTGCTGGGCCGCCTGCAGCAGATCAAGCCGACCCTGCTGGCGTAGGCTCACCCCGCCAACAAAAAGTGGTGGGCCGGCACGTGGACTTCTTCGGTCCGGGCCCCCCCATTTTTATGGCCGTGCGTGCGTGGCTTCCTTAGGCGCCAGTGCGCCCGGGCCAGCTAGCCCTGCGGCGGCTGCCAGGCCTGCGGCTGCGGCTGCTGGAGCTGCGCTTGCGCCTGCTGGTATTGGGCTGCCTGTTGCTGCTGTGCCTGCCACACCACGGCGGCATGGCGGCCCAGAAGGTCGCTGCGCACGGCCGTGATCTTGTTCAGCAGCTCCATCTCCCGCTCCTGGTCCGCCGCAAGCCGCACAGCCCCGGCCGCGTTGGCCCGCGCGTCCACCAGCAGCCGCTGCCGGGTGAAGGCCAGGCGGGTGGCGAGGCGGATGAATTCCTTCATGACCGGCCCCGCGGAGAATGTCTTGGCCCACTGCATCGCACGACGGCGGCCCTTGCCGGTTGCCAGCATGGGCACCTCCTGCGGGGTGAACCAGCCGGAGGGCACGTACTCGGAGAGCCGCGTGCGGGTCAGCTTCGCCTCCGAGCGCCGCAGCAGCACGATCAGCAGGATGAACAGGATAAACAGCGGCACCTGGAGCACCACGTAGACAAAGAAGAAGTTCCCGCCCAGGAATGAGGATCCGTTCCACAGCCCGTGCAGCAGCATGGCCGGGACCAGCCCCACCACCCAGGCCAGCAGCACCAGCCCCGTGCCGCCGTTGCGGGCGGCCCAACCCACGCACACGCCCAGCGTCGCCGTAAACATGACATGGGCAAAGGGCGACATGAGCCCGCGTAGGATGAAGATCCCCACCAGGCCGTTGACCTCGCCGTGGGCCTCCTCCAGGGCCTGCCCGAAGTAGAGGATGTTTTCGGTGAAGGCGAATCCCGCCGCGATGATGCCGGCGTAGACCACGCCGTCAATGGGGCCGTCAAAGGTGCGCCTGCGCAGGAAGAACAGCAGGAGCAGCCCGGCCCCCTTGGAGATTTCCTCCACGAGCGGTGCCTGGATGACGGCGCCCACCATGTCGGCGTCGGCGCCTGCATTGGAGCTCATGAGCAGCGGCTGGACCCAGCTGCCCACCACGAGGGCCGCGATGACGGCCATGCCGGCGCCCCAACAGAAACCCAGGACCATGGCCGCGACGGGCTCCGGCTCCCACTTGTCGATCCAGCGCAGGGTCACCACGCAGATGCCCAGCGGGATCAGGGCCAGGGCCCCACAGATCAGGAACACGTTGGCACCAATGGACAGGGCGAAGAACGCCAGGGTCACCGCCGTCACCAGGCCCAGGACGCACAGCAGGATGATGTTGGTCACCTTCAGGCCCGCGCCGCGGCGCTTTCCCTGCGCCGTGGTGGGTGCCGGGTGTGCCCAGTATTCAGGGCTGTGGCTCAGTTCAGTGCCGGGTCCCTGCGCCTGAGAAAGCGGGGCCGCGGGGAGGGGTTCCTGCGCATAGCTGGGCTGCTGCTGTGGTGCGCCGGCTGTGGGGTCTGGCCATTGGCCCGGTTCAGTCATGCCTCCAAGACTAGGGCCACCGCCCCCCGCCACAAAGGGGGACGCGCAGCCGGCGGCCCGCAGCTGGGAACAAGCACCGCCCAGGGGGCTCCCGGCGGGCCCCGCGGCGGGTTCCCGAGAGCCGGGGAGGGGCGCCGCTGTGGTAGTTTGAGGTGTACTCAATCAACCTTTTAATTCCGTCCTGTGAGGCGGGGAAAGGGGACATAAAGAAAATGAACAACCCCTCTGCAGCGTCCGGGGACGGCCAGCCAGCCCCGAGCAGTGTGTCCCGCGTGGTGCTTAGCGCCGCCGACATCGAGCGGGCACTGACCCGCATCGCCTATGAAATTCTCGAAGCCAACAAGGGCGGGGAGAACCTCCTGCTCCTGGGCATCCCGCGCCGCGGCTTCCCTTTGGCCCAGCGCCTGGCCGCCAAGCTTGCCGCCAGCGATCCCGCCATCGACCCGGCTGCCATTGTTGGCCAGCTGGACGTCACGATGTTTCGCGACGACCTGGCCCAGCACCCCACCATGGCCCCGCGCCGCACCGAACTGCCTGCCTCCGGCGTCGACGGCAAGACCATTGTCCTGGTCGATGACGTGCTGTACTCCGGACGCACCATCCGCGCAGCCCTGGACGCCCTCGTGGACCTGGGCCGCCCCCGCGCCGTGCGCCTTGCCGTCCTGGTTGACCGCGGCCACCGCGAACTGCCCATCCGTGCCGACCACGTGGGCAAGAACCTGCCCACCTCCTCCAGCGAAAAGGTCCGTGTCCGCCTGCATGAAATTGACGGCGGCACCGCTGCCGGCGACCAGGTAGTCATCGAGGCCGGCGCATGAGGCACCTGCTTTCCACCGAGCAGCTCAGCCGCGAAAACGCCATCCTGATCCTGGACACCGCCCAGGAAATGTCCGCCGTGGGGGAGCGGGAGATCAAGAAGCTCCCCGCATTGCGCGGCCGCACCGTGGTCAACCTCTTCTTCGAGGACTCCACCCGCACCCGCATCTCCTTTGAAGCCGCCGCCAAGCGCCTCTCGGCCGACGTCATCAACTTCAGCGCGAAGGGCTCTTCGGTGTCCAAGGGTGAGTCCCTCAAGGACACCGCCCAGACCCTGGAGGCCATGAGCGCCGACGCCGTGGTCATCCGGCACTGGGCCTCCGGCGCACCCGCGCAGCTGGCCAACTCCGGCTGGATCGACGCCGCCGTCATCAACGCCGGCGACGGCACTCACGCCCACCCCACGCAGGCCCTCCTGGACGCCTTCACCATGCGCGCCCACTGGTCCAAGCTGCAGGGCAGCTCCTCGGTGGGTGCCGATCTGGCAGGCATGCGCGTCATCATTGCCGGCGATGTGCTGCACTCCCGCGTGGCACGCTCCAATGTGTGGCTGCTGCGCACCCTGGGCGCCCACGTGACGCTCGTGGCCCCGCCCACACTCCTGCCGGTGGGCGTGGAACACTGGCCCTGCGAGGTCAGCTACGACCTCGACGCCGCACTGGAGAAGGGCGTGGACGCCGTCATGATGCTGCGCGTGCAGGCCGAGCGCATGAACGCCTCGTTCTTCCCGTCGGCCCGCGAATACGCTCGCCGCTGGGGGTTCGACGACGCCCGCCTCGCCAAGCTGGATGCCCTGAACCTCAAGGACACCATCATCATGCACCCCGGCCCCATGAACCGCGGCCTGGAAATCTCCTCCGCGGCCGCCGATTCCCCCCGTTCCACGGTCCTGGCCCAGGTCCGCAACGGCGTCTCGGTGCGCATGGCCGCCCTGTACCTGCTGCTTTCCGGCGAAATGCGCGAACCCGCCGCCGCCCACCACTTCCCAGCTGCGCCCCCAGTAAAGGACCACTCATGACCAACGCAAGCTACCTGATCCGCTCGGCGTCCCTGCTGGGCACCACCACGGCAGACATCCTGGTCCGCGACGGCGTCATTGCCGCCGTGGGTGAAAACCTGGGCAGCGACGTTGTGGGCGACGCCACCGTCATTGAAGCCGCCGGCCTGGTGGCCCTGCCCGGCATGGTGGACCTGCACACCCACCTGCGCGAACCCGGCCGCGAAGACGCCGAAACCGTCGAGACCGGCACCCGCGCCGCAGCCCTGGGCGGCTTCACGGCCGTCCACGCCATGGCCAACAGCTCACCCGTCGCCGACACCGCCGGCGTGGTGGAGCAGGTCCACACCCTGGGCCGCGAATCCGGCTGGGTCGACGTCCGCCCTGTTGGCGCAGTCACCGTGGGCCTAGCCGGCAAGCAGCTCGCCGAGCTCGGCGCCATGGCCGATTCCCGCGCCCGCGTCCGGGTCTTCTCCGACGACGGCATCTGCGTCAGCGACCCCGTCATGATGCGCCGTGCCCTGGAGTACGTCAAGGCGTTCGACGGCGTGATTGCCCAGCACGCGCAGGAACCGCGCCTGACCGAAGGCGCCCAGATGAACGAGGGCTCCGTCTCGGCGGATCTCGGCCTGGCCGGCTGGCCTGCAGTGGCCGAGGAATCCATCATTGCCCGCGACGTGCTGCTGGCACACCACGTGGGCTCCCGCCTGCACGTGTGCCACGTCTCCACGGCTGGCTCGGTGGAGATCATCCGCTGGGCCAAGGAGCGCGGCATCTCCGTCACGGCCGAGGTCACCCCGCACCACCTGCTGCTGACCGAAGAGCTCGTGCGCAGCTACAACCCCGTGTACAAGGTCAACCCGCCGCTGCGCGCCGACTCCGACGTCCACGCCCTGCGTGCGGCCCTGGCCGACGGCACCATCGACATTGTTGGCACCGACCACGCACCGCACCCCAGCGAGGCCAAGGAATGCGAATGGGCCTCCGCGGCCATGGGCATGACGGGCCTGGAGACGGCCCTGTCCGTGGTTCAGGAAACCATGATCGAAACCGGCCTGATGACCTGGGCCGACTTTGCCCGCGTCACCTCCACCAAGCCGGCCGAAATCGGCCTCGTGGAAGACCAGGGCCGTCCGCTGGAAGTGGGGGAGCCGGCCAACATTGTGCTGATTGACCCCGCAGCCCGCTGGAACGTTGACCCGTACGCCATGGCCACGAAGGGACGCAACTCGCCCTTCGCCGGCCTGGTGCTGCCGGGCCGCGTGCAGGCCACGTTCTTCCACGGCCACCCCACGGTCCTGGACGGCGTGCTCAACACGCCCTACCGCCACGGGGCCAACTAGTGGACGAGCGGATCCTGCCCGGCGTCCTGGTCCTCCTGGTCGTTGTGGTGGTCTTCGCCTTGATGTTCAGGGGCTGGCGCAACAAGCTCAAGTCACAGGCCGGCCTGGCCGAACTCCCCGCAATCCCCGGGGGACTGGGCGCCGCCACCATCAGCGTCCCGGGCCAATACGTGGTCACCACCGCGGCCGGCGACTGGCTGGACCGGATGGCCGTCCACGGCCTGGGCATCCGCACGCCGGCCACGGTCAGCGTCCACCCGGACGGCGTCGTGATTGAACGCCGCGGGGCGCAGGACCTCTTCATCGCCAGGGAATCCCTGCTCGAGGTGGAGACGCGGGCAGGAATGGCCGGTAAGTTTGTCGAAAAGGACGGACTTGTGGTCATTGGCTGGAGACTGGCGGACACTGAAGTGGACACAGGCTTCCGCACCACCGAGGCAGGCGCCAAGCGCCCGCTCATTGAAGCTTTGCAGGAATTGCTGCCCCACGGCGGCCAAACAGACAGCAACGGAAAGAACAACTGAGAATGAGTGATGCAACCATGCCTGCACAGGCACTTTTGATCCTGGAAGACGGCCGCACTTTCCGTGGCACCAGCTACGGCGCACAGGGCACGGCCCTGGGCGAGGCAGTCTTCACCACCGGCATGACCGGCTACCAGGAGACCCTGACGGACCCCTCCTACGCCCGCCAGCTGATCGTCCAGACGGCACCGCACATCGGCAACACCGGCGTGAACGCGGCCGACAACGAATCCACCCGCATCTGGGCCGCTGGCTACGTTGTCCGCGATGCCGCCCGCCGCCCCTCCAACTGGCGCAGCGAGGGAACGCTCGACGACGAGCTTTCCACCCAGGGCATCGTTGGCATCCAGGGCGTGGACACCCGCGCCATCACCCGCCACCTGCGTGAACGCGGCGCCATGAAGGCTGGCATCTTCTCCGGCACCGACGCCGCCCGCCCGGAAGCGGAACTGCTGGCTGAGGTCCTGGCGCAGCCCGCCATGGCCGGCCTGCGCCTGGCCGAAGAGGTCAGCGTTGACGAGGCCTATGTCGTGGAGCCCTCGGACCACGGCTGGGAAGGCGAGCCGCTGTTCTCCATCGCCGCCCTGGACCTTGGCATCAAGGGCATGACGCCCATCCGCTTCGCCGAGCGCGGCGTGCGCGTGCACGTGCTGCCCGCCACCACCACCTTCGAGGAAGCCCAGGCGCTGAACCCCGACGGCGTGTTCGTCTCCAACGGCCCCGGCGACCCCGCCACCGCCAACAACCAGGTCGCCTTCGTGCGCAGCTTCCTTGACGCCGGCGTGCCGTACTTCGGCATCTGCTTCGGCAACCAGATCCTGGGCCGCGCCCTGGGCTTTGGCACGTACAAGCTGCGCTATGGCCACCGCGGCATCAACCAGCCCGTCATGGACCGCACCACGGGCAAGGTGGAAATCACCAGCCAGAACCACGGCTTCGCCGTCGACGCACCCCTGGACGGGCCCTCACAGGCCCCCGAGGAACGCTTCGGCCGTGTCGAGGTCAGCCACATCAGCCTCAACGACCAGGTGGTCGAAGGACTCGCCTGCCTGGACATCCCCGCCTTCTCGGTGCAGTACCACCCCGAAGCCGCAGCCGGTCCCCACGACGCCGCGTACCTGTTTGACAGGTTCATCAGCCTCATGACCGAGAACAAGACCGCACAGAGCAAGACCGCACAGAGCCAGGAAAACAAGTAATGCCCAAGAGGGAAGATCTCAAGTCAGTATTGGTCATTGGCTCCGGCCCGATCGTGATCGGCCAGGCCGCCGAGTTTGACTACTCCGGCACCCAGGCCCTGCGCGTGCTGCGCGAGGAGGGCCTGCGGGTCATCCTGGTCAACTCCAACCCGGCCACCATCATGACCGACCCCGAGTTCGCCGACGCCACCTACGTTGAGCCGATCACCCCCGAGGTCATCGAGAAGATCATCGCCAAGGAACGCCCCGACGCCATCTTGCCCACCCTGGGTGGGCAGACGGCCCTGAACGCGGCCATCGCACTGGACAAGAACGGCGTCCTGGCCAAGTACAACGTGGAACTCATCGGCGCCAACATCGCCGCGATCGAGCTCGGCGAGGACCGCGAAAAGTTCAAGGGCGTCGTTGAGCGCTGCGGCGCCGAATCGGCCCGCAGCCACATCATCCACACCCTGGATGAGGCCTTCGAGGCCGCCAAGGACCTGGGCTACCCCATGGTCGTGCGCCCCTCCTTCACCATGGGCGGCCTGGGCTCCGGCCTGGCCTACAACCCCGAGGACCTGGAGCGCATTGTAGGCCAGGGCCTGCAGTACAGCCCCACCACCGAGGTTTTGCTCGAAGAGAGCATCCTGGGCTGGAAGGAATACGAGCTGGAGATGATGCGCGACAAGAACGACAACGTCGTTGTTGTGTGCTCCATCGAAAACTTTGACCCGGTGGGCGTCCACACGGGCGACTCCATCACCGTGGCACCGGCCATGACCCTGACGGACCGCGAGTACCAGAACCTGCGCGACATCTCCATCGCCGTCATCCGCGAGGTTGGCGTCGACACCGGCGGCTGCAACATCCAGTTCGCCATCGAGCCCGACACCGGCCGCGTCGTCGTCATTGAGATGAACCCGCGCGTGTCCCGCTCCTCCGCACTCGCCTCCAAGGCAACCGGCTTCGCCATTGCCAAGATCGCCACGAAGCTCTCCCTCGGCTATACGCTGGACGAGATCCCCAACGACATCACCCAGAAGACCCCGGCCTCCTTCGAGCCGGCCCTGGACTACGTTGTTGTCAAGGTTCCCCGCTTCGCCTTCGAGAAGTTCCCGGCGGCGGACCCCACGTTGACCACCACCATGAAGAGCGTGGGCGAGGCCATGGCCATTGGCCGCAACTTCACCGAAGCCCTGCAGAAGGCGCTGCGTTCCCTGGAGCAGAAGGGCGCCAGCCTTGACTTCTCCTCGGTCAACGCCCTCGATGTGCCCGATCTGATCGAGGCCGCCAAGCGCCCCACCACCGATCGCCTGTCACAGGTCCAGCGCGCCCTGTTGGGCGGCGGCACCGTGGAAGAGCTGTACGCGGCCACCGGCATCGATCCCTGGTACCTTGACCAGCTGGTGCTGCTGAACGAGGTTTCGGCCACGATCCGCCAGTCCACCGCCCTGACGCCGGAAATGCTGAAGCTGGCCAAGCGCCACGGCTTCTCCGACGCCCAGATCGGCGCCCTGACGAACAACTCCGAGGCAGTGGTGCGCGGCGTCCGCCAGGCACTGAACATCCGCCCCGTGTACAAGACGGTGGACACCTGCGCCGCGGAATTCGCCGCCTACACCCCGTACCACTACTCCTCCTACGATGAGGAAGACGAGATTGCGCTGCACGAAAAGCCGTCCGTCATCATCCTGGGCTCCGGCCCCAACCGCATCGGCCAGGGCATCGAG
This sequence comes from Arthrobacter sp. HY1533, assembly GCF_027568515.1. Lineage (GTDB taxonomy): Bacteria > Actinomycetota > Actinomycetes > Actinomycetales > Micrococcaceae > Specibacter. Next base: position 26,520 of record NZ_JANKZF010000036.1, read on the forward strand.
TTCGACTACTCCTGCGTCCACGCCTCCATGGCACTGCGCAAGGCCGGCTACGAGACCGTCATGGTCAACTGCAACCCGGAAACCGTCTCCACCGACTACGACGTCTCCACGCGCCTGTACTTTGAGCCGCTGACGCTCGAAGACGTGCTGGAAATCATCGCAGCCGAGGAGCGCACCGGCGGCGTCATGGGCGTCTTCGTGCAGCTCGGCGGCCAGACCCCGCTGAAGCTGGCCCAGGAACTGGCCGACGCCGGTGTCCCCATCCTCGGCACCTCGCCTGAGGCAATCGACCTGGCCGAGCACCGCGGCATGTTCTCCCGTGTCCTGGATGAGGCCGGCCTCATTGCGCCCAAGAACGGCACGGCCGTGTCCTTCAACGACGCCAAGAAGATCGCCGATGAAATTGGCTACCCCGTGCTGGTCCGCCCGTCCTACGTGCTCGGCGGCCGCGGCATGGAAATCGTCTACGACGAGGCCAACCTGTCCCGCTACATCAAGAACGCCACCGAAATCACCGAGGCGCACCCGGTCCTGATCGACCGGTTCCTGGAAGACGCCATTGAAATTGACGTCGATGCGCTCTTTGACGGCAAGGACATGTACCTCGGCGGCATTATGGAGCACATTGAAGAGGCCGGCGTGCACTCGGGCGACTCCGCCTGCGTGCTGCCCCCCATCACCCTGGGCAAGGACGTGCAGGAGCGCGTCCGCAAGGCAACCCGCGCCATCGCCGAAGGCGTGGGCGTGCGCGGCCTGATCAACATCCAGTTCGCCCTTGCCTCGGACATCCTGTACGTCCTGGAAGCCAACCCGCGTGCCTCGCGCACCGTGCCGTTCGTCTCCAAGGCAACGGGCGTGCAGATGGCCAAGGCCGCCGCGCTGATCGGTGTTGGCGTGTCCATCGCCCACCTGCGCAGCGTCCACCACATCCTCCCCGAGGTGGGCGACGGCGGAAACCTGCCCGACAGCGCCCCGGTCGCCGTGAAGGAAGCAGTCATGCCGTTCGCACGCTTCCGCACCGTCGAGGGCCACGTGGTGGACTCCCTGCTCGGGCCGGAAATGCGCTCCACGGGCGAGGTCATGGGCATCGACAAGCACTTTGACACGGCATTCGCCAAGAGCCAGGCCGGGGCCAACAACGCCCTGCCCATCTCGGGCAAGGTCTTTGTCTCGGTGGCCAACCGCGACAAGCGCTCCATCATCATGGCCGTCAAGCGCCTCGCCGACCTCGGCTACGAGATCGTCTCCACGGGCGGCACCGCCGACGTGCTGCGCCGCAACGGCATTGCCTCCACCACGGTCCGCAAGATCGCCGAAGGCAGCTCCGCTGAAGGTGAAGGCACCATTGTTGACCTGATCAACAACGGCGAGATCGACATGATCTTCAACACCCCCACGGGTGGCCAGGCACGCGGCGACGGCTACGAGATCCGCGCGGCAGCCGTCTCCAATGGCAAGCCCTGCATCACCACGGTGGCCGAGTTCAACGTGGCCGTCCAGGCCATGGAGGCACTGCGCTCCTACGAGTGGGACGTCACGAGCCTGCAGGAGCACGCCGTGGTCCTGGCGGCAGGTCTGGCGGCCCAGAATGCCTAGCGCGGACGCTTCGGTCTCGACTGGCTCGACCACCGGCGGCCGGGCGGCATTCGGTGCGCGGCTTGCCGCCGCCATGGGGGCCCGCGGGCCGCTGTGTGTGGGCATCGACCCGCACCCGGGCCTGCTGGCCGCGTGGGGCCTGGACGACTCCGTCCAGGGGCTGCGCAGCTTCTCCCTGACAGTGCTGGAGGCGGTGGCCCCCCTGGCGGCCGCCATCAAGCCGCAGGTGGCGCTCTATGAGCGCCACGGCTCGGCCGGCCTGGCCGTCCTGGAGGAGCTGCTCGCAGCCTCAGCCCAGGCGGATGTGCTGACCATTGCCGACGCCAAGCGCGGGGACATCGGCTCCACCATGGCCGGCTACGCCGACGCATGGCTGCGCGACGGCTCGGCCCTGGCGGCCGACTCCGTGACGCTGAGCCCGTACCTGGGCTTTGAGTCGCTGCGCCCTGCACTGGACCTCGCGGCGGCCACGGGCCGCGGCGTGTTTGTGCTGGCGCTGACCTCCAACCCGGAAGGTGCCAGCGTCCAGCACGTTGGCGGTGCCGAGTCGGTGGCCAAGCGCATTGCCCAGGCCGCCGCCGTCGAAAACCAGCGCTACGCCCAGGACGCCCTGGGCTCCGTGGGCCTGGTGGTTGGCGCCACCGTGGGCAACGCCCTGGAACAGCTGGGCATTGACCTGGCCGCCGTCCACGGGCCACTGCTGGCCCCGGGCCTGGGCGCCCAGGGCGCCACGGGTGCCGACATGCGGGCCACCTTCGGTGCGGCCTACCCGGCCGTGCTGGCCACCTCCAGCCGCGGCATCCTGGCCGCCGGCCCGGATGTGGCAGCGCTGCGGGCCGCCACGCAGGAGACCCTGGCCGGTCTGTAGCCGGCCTGCGCCGGCACCAAGGTGCCGGCGCAGATTGATTTGCTTCCCCGGTGCGGATAAGTTCGAACAACAGCCTTGTTCGCAAGCCGCACCGGGGACAGCCGTCAAAAGGGGAGTTACGTTTCGTGAATTTGCCGCATCTGTCCCACGAAGAACGCGCGGACGCACGGAGCAAGGCCATTGCCGCCAGGACCTTGAGGTCCCAGGCAAAACAAGATTTGAAGACAGGGCAGATGAGCGTTGCCGCCGTGCTTGGCGCGGCCGCGGGCGAACCTGCCCTTGACCGACTTAAAGTGTGTGAATTACTCGAAGCCCTCCCGGGCATTGGAAAGGTACGTGCAACTGTGATCATGAGCGAGCTGGGGATAGCCCCAACCCGCAGGGTGCGCGGCCTGGGCGTGCACCAGCGCCGGGCCCTCCTGGACTACCTGGCGGGCAAGGCATGACCGCCGTGGAGGTGCCCGGCGAGAACACCGAGCGCACCAAGCCCCGCAGCGGCGTGACCGTCCTGGCCGGCCCCACGGCCGTGGGCAAGGGCACCGTGTCCACCTTTATCCGGGACAACTACCCGGATGTGTGGCTGTCGGTCTCCGCCACCACTCGCCAGGCCCGCCCCGGCGAGGAAGAGGGCGTGCACTACTTCTTCAAGGCCGCCGACGACTTCGATTCCCTCGTGGCCGACGGCGAGCTGCTGGAGTGGGCAGTGGTCCATGGCGTGAACCGCTACGGCACCCTGCGCAGCACCGTCGAGGCCGCCGTGGCCAACGGCAAGTCTGTGCTCCTCGAGATCGACCTGCAGGGCGCGCGACAGGTCAAGGAGGCCATGCCGGAGGCCGACTTCGTGTTCCTGGCCCCGCCCAGCTGGGACGAATTGGTCCGCCGCCTTGTGGGGCGCGGCACCGAAACAGCCCAGGAACAGCAGCGCCGCCTGGAAACCGCTAAACTGGAACTTGCTGCCGCGCCGGAGTTCGATTACGTCATTGTCAATGACGATGTCAGCCGTGCTGCAGCTGCGCTGGTTGACTTGATGGGGCTCACCCCCCACCACAACGTTTGACCGCGCGGAACCCACCCGTTCCGCACCGTTTGGCCAGCACAACATCCTTTCGATTTTTTGGAGAATCACTTGACTACACAGCCCGAAGGCATCATCAATCCCCCCATCGACTCGCTGCTTGAGGCTGCCGACTCGAAGTACGGACTGGTCATCTTTGGTGCCAAGCGTGCGCGCCAGATCAACGCTTACTACGCGCAGCTCCACGAGGGCCTGTTCGAGTACGTTGGCCCCCTGGTTGACACCCGCCTGAACGAGAAGTCCCTCTCGATCGCATTCCGCGAAATCGACGAGGGCCTGCTGGTTTCCAAGCCTGTCGAGACCGCGTAACTACGCGCAACCACAGCCACGGTGTCTGAGCTGAACATTGTTCTGGGTGTAGGCGGCGGAATCGCCGCCTACAAGTCGGCCCTGCTGCTGCGCCTCTTCACCGAGGCCGGCCACCGCGTCACAGTCATCCCCACGGAGGCGTCCACGAAATTCGTGGGCGCCGCCACGTGGGAGGCGCTGAGCCGGCGGCCCGTCACGAACGATGTCTTTGACGCCGTGGACCAGGTCAACCATGTCCGGATTGGACATGAGGCGGATTTGATCGTGGTGGCCCCGGCCACCGCGGACCTGCTGGCCCGGGCGGCCGGCGGCCACGCCGACGACCTCCTGACCACCACCCTGCTCATGGCCCGGGGCCCCGTGCTTTTTGCCCCCGCCATGCACACGGAAATGTGGCAGCATGCCTCAACCCAGGCCAATGTGGCCACGCTGCGTTCGCGCGGCGTGCACGTCCTGGACCCGGCTGTGGGGCGCCTGACCGGCCCCGACACGGGTCCCGGCCGCCTGCCCGAGCCCGAGGTGATCTTCGCCGCAGCCATGGCGTTGGTGGGGGAGGGCGCCCCTGCCGCAGCCACCCCCGAACCGGAAGCGCCCGGCGCGCTTGCGGGCGTCCTTGCCGGCGTCCGCGTGCTCATCACGGCCGGCGGCACCCGGGAACCACTTGACCCCGTGCGTTACCTGGGCAACCGCTCCTCGGGCAAGCAGGGCACAGCCCTGGCCGAGGCCGCACTTGCCGCAGGCGCCGACGTGACCTTGATTCACGCACCCATGGAGGTCCCCGCTCCCGCCGGGGCCAAGGTCCAGGCCATTGAGACAGCCCTTGAACTTCGCTCGGCAACCCTTGCCGCTGCGGGGGTGGCCGACGTCGTGATCATGGCCGCGGCCGTGGCGGACTTCCGCCCCTCCAGCATTTCCACCGGCAAGATCAAAAAGCGCGACCACGTGGCCGACCCCGTCATCACGCTGGTGCGCAACCCGGACATCCTGGCCGAGGTGGTGGCCCACCGGGCCGCGCTGAACCAGACGCAGCTCATTGTCGGGTTTGCGGCCGAGACGGGCGACGACGAGGCCGACGCGAGCACTTACGCGCAGGCCAAGCTGGAGCGCAAGGGCTGTGACCTGCTCGTGGTCAACGAGGTGGGCCCCGGCGACACCGGCAGCGAGCGTGTCTTTGGCCAGGACAGCAACCACGTGGAGATCCTGGCCCTCGACGGGGCCAGCCCCGTGCAGGCCGGCGGGAGCAAGCGCGAGGTGGCTGACGCCGTCGTGCAACTCATTGCCCAGAGGCTTGGAACCGGCTAGCGCTGCGGACCCGGCAGCACAACATGTATGACAATCCGTGTCCCGCCCCGACAGGGCGCTGCACCATCACCAGTAGAGTGGAACAGTGACTTCAGTGAACCCCCTGCGCCTGTTTACGTCCGAATCCGTGACGGCAGGCCACCCAGACAAGATTTGTGACCAGATCAGCGACGCCATCCTTGACGCGCTGCTGGCCGAGGACCCCGATTCCCGGGTGGCCGTGGAGACCATGGCCACCACCGGCCTGGTCCACGTTGCCGGCGAGGTGACCACCAACGCCTACGTTGAGATCCCGCAGATCGTGCGCAACACCATCCTGGACATTGGCTACGACTCCTCGGCCAACGGTTTTGACGGCGCCCGCTGCGGCGTGTCGGTCTCGATCGGCCAGCAGTCGCAGGACATTTCCGACGGCGTGTTCAACGCCCTCGAGGTCCGTGAAGGCACCGCGGTGGACAAGTACGACTCCCAGGGCGCCGGCGACCAGGGCCTCATGTTCGGCTACGCGAGCAACGAGACCGCCTCCTACATGCCGACGCCGATCTACCTGGCGCACCGCCTGTCCGAGCGCCTGACGGACGTCCGCAAGTCCGGCGAGCTCGCCTACCTGCGCCCCGACGGCAAGACACAGGTGACCATTGGCTACGACGGCGACACTCCCGTTTCGGTGGACACCGTTGTCATCTCCAGTCAGCACGCCGAGGGCACCGCCCTGGAAAAGCTGCGCGCCGACCTGCAGGAATTCGTGATTGCCCCTGTCATGGCGGCCTCCGGCCTGGACGTGTCCGGCATCCGCACCTACCTGAACCCGGCCGGCCCCTTCGTGGTGGGCGGCCCCGTGGGTGACGCCGGCCTGACCGGGCGAAAGATCATCGTCGACACCTATGGCGGCATGGCCCGCCACGGCGGCGGCGCCTTCTCCGGCAAGGACCCGTCAAAGGTTGACCGTTCGGCCGCCTACGCCATGCGCTGGGTTGCCAAGAACGTGGTTGCCGCCGGCCTGGCCGCCCGTGCCGAGGTCCAGGTTGGCTACGCCATTGGCGTGGCACGTCCCGTGGGTGTCTATGTTGAGACCTTCGGCACCGAAACCGTTGACCCCCGCCGCATCGAGGATGCCATTGCGGCAATCTTCGACCTGCGCCCGGCCGCCATCATCGACAGCCTCGACCTGAAGCGCCCCATCTACGCCAAGACGGCCGCACACGGCCACTTCGGCCGCGACGACGCCGACTTCACGTGGGAAAACCTGGACCGCGTTGATGCGCTGAAGGCATTCTTCAACGCCTAGGCACCCGGTTTTCCACAGCAAGCACAGCCTGCCGGCTCCAATGTCGGCGGGCTGTGCTTAGCTTGTTTCAGGGCTAGTTCCTGATCTTGATTGTTGCCGCATTGAACTGAATGAAAGGGGCCGCCGTGGACACGCACAACGCAGGCCCTTTCTCCCATGGCGGTCTCGAGGACGGCGTGCAGCTGAGCCTGCTGAGCGGCTTCGTGGCCAAGGAGCGCGTGGCCGACCCCCACAGCGGGGTTGTCCTGGCGCCATCCCTGCCGGTGGCCCGCGTGATCATCGACTCGCAGCTGCCCCACCTTGACCGTGTCTTTGACTATTCCGTGCCCCTTGAGCTCGACGCCGAGGCACAGCCGGGCGTGCGCGTCCGGGTGAAGTTCTCCGGACAGGACCTCAACGGCTTCCTGGTGGAGCGTGCCGCCGAATCGGAAAGCACGCGGCTGGTCCCGCTGTCCCGCGTGTACTCGGCCGTCCCCGTCCTGGCCCCGCAGGTCCTGGAGCTGGCCCAGCGCGTCGCGGCCCGCTACAGCGGCACCGTGGCCGACGTCTTGCGCGTGGCAGTCCCGCCCCGGGTGGCAAGCCTGGAGAAGGTGTACCTGAAGAAGGCGGGGGAGTCCGCAGGGGATTCCGCTTCGGAGGCCAAGCCCGATGCCCCCGCCAAGCCCGGCCACTCGCTCTTTGCCGACTTCCCGCATGCCGAGGACTTCCTGACCCGGCTGGCCATGGGCGACAGCCCCAAGGCGGTGCTGGGTGCCTTGCACGGCTATGGACCCCAGTCGTGGCACCACCAGCTGGCCCAGGCAGTGGCCTACTGCCAGCTGTCCGGCCGCGGCGCCATTGTGGTGGTGCCCGAGCTCCGCAGCCTGGAACTGCTGGAGCGGGCCTTCGCCGATGTGCTGCCTGAGGACAGCTATGTGAAGTTGACGGCCGACGATGGCCCCAGCCTCCGCTATGCCAACTTCCTGCGCGTCCTCTCCGGCGACGTGCGGATCGTCATTGGCACGCGCTCGGCCGCCTATGCCCCCGTGAAAGACCTGGGCCTGGTGTGCTGCTGGGACGACGGCGACGAGCTGCACGTTGAGCGCCGGGCCCCGTACCAGCACAGCCGTGACGTGTTGCTGCTGCGCTCCGAGGTGGAGGGGGCCGCAGTCCTGATGGCGGGCCACAGCCGCAGCAGCGAGTCGCAGCGGCTCGTGGCCACTGGCTGGGCGCAAGAGCTGGTTGCCGGACGCCCCGAGGTGCGCAAGGCCGTTGCCAGGGTCATCAGCACGCAGGATTCCTACGAGCAGGAGCGCGACCCCGCCGCCGCCCTGGCCAGGCTTCCACACCGGGCCTGGGAAACGGCCAAGGCTGCGCTGAAGTTCGGTCCGGTGCTGGTGCAGGTGGCGCGCACAGGCTATGCGCCGGCACTGGCCTGCCAGCGCTGCCGGGAGGTGGCCCGGTGCCGGCACTGTGCGGGCCCGCTCATGCAGGCGCGTGCCCCCGGCTCGGCGTCGGTCATGGTCACGTGCAAGTGGTGCGGCACGGCCGAGACTGCGTTCAGCTGCAGCACCTGCGGTTTCCAGGGGTTGCGGGCCATCTCCGTTGGGGCCCTGCGCACCGCCGAGGAACTGGGCCGCGCCTTTCCTTCGGTTGCCGTGGTTTCCTCCTCGGGCGAGCACATCAAGACAACCGTGCCCGACCGTCCGGCCATCGTGGTCGCCACAATCGGTGCCGAGCCTGTGGCCACGCACGGCTATGCGGCAGCACTGCTGCTCGACGGCGACTCCATGCTCCGGCGTGAGTCGCTGCGCGCCGGCGAAGAAACCCTGCGCCGCTGGCTGAACGCTGCGGCGCTGGTCCGGCCCGCCAAGGACGGCGGCATCGTGGTGGTCACGGCGGAGGAGTCCGTGGAGGTCTCTGCGCTGGTGCGCTGGGACCCGGCCGGCCACGCCGAGCGGGAATTTGCCCTGCGCCACCAACTCGGACTGCCACCCGCCATGCGGCTTGCCTCGCTGACGGGCCGCGAGGAGGACGTCGAGGCGTTCCGGGTGGCCTTGAAGCTGCCGGAGTCCGTGCGCGTCATAGGGCCCGCGCCAGTGGCGGCGGTGCCCTCCGCATCCGTGCATTCTGGTGCTGGCGATGCCGAGGCGCCCGACTACCGCACCATCCTGCTGTTCCCGTACTCCCTGGCCGCAACGGTCACGGCCGACATGCGGGCCCTCAAGGCAGCCAATGCTGCCCGCAGGACCGGATCACCTGTGCAGGTGCGCTGCGACGGCTTGGATGTCCTCTAGGCCACGGTGGTCGCCCGGTGGTCGAGCCTGTCTCCCGGTGGTCGAGCCTGTCGAGACCCGAGACCCGGGGTCTGCTGGCGGAATATGTTGTTAGAACATTCTTTCTAAAAACTATTGCGGTTGTATTACGGTGGGCGTAGTGTGGGGGTATGAGTATTCCGGTGGTTGTCCCCGGGGACCGGGGCGGTGGCGCTGCACAGGATGTGG
>NZ_JANKZF010000037.1 GCF_027568515.1 Arthrobacter sp. HY1533
AGGTGAGTCTGGCATTAGCGTGGGACATGGGAACCTCCGGACCGTGAAGGATTAGACAACTCCACTAAGCCCGGAGGCTCCCCCTTTTTTCAAGACCCGAGCGTCACCAACCTCATGGCCAAGTACAACTAGTCGTTGATCAGGTCGTAGCGCACGATTGTCTGGTCGCGGGCAGGGCCAACGCCGATGGCGGAGAGCCTGGTGCCGGACATGCCCTCGAGAGCCAGCACGTAGTTGCGCGCGTTCTCCGGCAGGTCCTCCAGGGTGCGGGCCGTGGTGATGTCCTCGGTCCAGCCCGGGAAGTACTCGAAGATGGGCTTCGCGTGGTGGAAATCGGTCTGCGTCATGGGCATTTCGTCATGGCGCACCCCGTCAACGTCGTAGGCAACGCAGACCGGGATGGACTCGATGCCGGTGAGGACATCAAGCTTGGTGACGAAGTAGTCCGTGAAGCCGTTGACGCGCGAGGCGTGGCGGGCCAGGACGGCGTCGTACCAGCCGCAGCGGCGGGGGCGGCCGGTGTTGACACCGAATTCGCCGCCGGTCTTCTGCAGGTAGATGCCCATCTCGTCGAAGAGTTCCGTGGGGAACGGGCCGGCGCCAACACGCGTGGTGTAGGCCTTGATGATGCCCACGGAACGGGTGATGCGGGTGGGGCCGATGCCCGAGCCAACCGAGGCGCCGCCTGCTGTGGGGTTCGAGGAGGTCACGAACGGGTAGGTGCCGTGGTCAACGTCCAGGAACGTGGCCTGGCCGCCTTCCATGAGCACCACTTCGCCGCGGTCCAGGGCCTCGTTCAGCACGAACGTTGCGTCAATGACCATGGGGCGCACGCGCTCGGCAAAGCTGAGGAAGTACTCAACGACTTCCTCAACCTCCACGTCGCGGCGGTTGTACACCTTCACGAGAAGCTGGTTCTTCTGCTTGAGCGATCCTTCCACCTTCTGGCGCAGGATGGACTCGTCGAAGAGGTCCTGGACGCGGATGCCCAGGCGGGCCACCTTGTCCATGTAGGCCGGGCCAATGCCGCGGCCCGTGGTGCCGATGGCACGGCTGCCCAGGAAGCGCTCCGTGACCTTGTCCAGCACCTGGTGGTACGGGGCCACCAGGTGGGCGTTGGCGGAAATGCGCAGCTTGGATGTGTCCGCGCCGCGGGCCTGCAGGCCCTCGATTTCCTCGAACAATGCCTCCAGGTTCACCACGCAGCCGTTGCCGATGATGGGTGTTGCGTTGGGGCTCAGAATGCCGGCAGGAAGGAGCTTGAGCTCATACTTCTCACCGCCTACAACTACTGTGTGCCCGGCGTTGTTGCCGCCGTTGGGCTTCACTACATAGTCGACCAAACCACCCAAAAGATCTGTGGCCTTGCCTTTTCCTTCGTCACCCCACTGGGCGCCGACGATTACGATTGCTGGCATGGGACCCTCCCCCTTGCTCATAAGTTGAGCCGGGCGCTGCGGATTCCGGCAGAGGTTCCGCCGTACAGCGTCCGGGCACGAAAATGCCCCTTGGAAACCACCGCCCAGCCCTGCAATTGCTGCGGGCCGGCGAATGGACAAGGGGGTCTTACCCACTAAGTTTACCGGAAGTGCCCACCACGGCGCACATTGGCCACACTGTGTGGACACTCCCGCACGCCATTCCCGCCGCCGAGACGGCAGATAACGACGCATTGAAAATTCAAAGCGTCATGATCTGCAGGGTCGGTGCAGGGGATTTGGACGAGGGCGTGGGGATCATCCGGATGGTTGATTCCAATTGGTTTGTAGCAGGCATAGTGTGAAGTCATGCAGCTAACGAACAGTGCCAGGGCAGCTGGACCGTCCCGCAACAAGTGGGCGGGGCTGGGCGTCCTGGCGGCGGGCCTGTCCATGATCGTCATCGACGGCACCATTGTGGGTGTATCCCTGCCCACGATCATTGAGGACCTCCACCTGGACCTCAACGAAGCCCAGTGGGTCAACAGCCTCTACTCGGTGGTCCTGGCCGCACTGCTGCTGACCAGTGGTCGCCTGGGTGACAGGCTGGGGCGCAGAAAACTGTTCATTGCCGGCGTCGTGCTGTTCATGGCGGGCAGCATCTTCGCGGCCCTGTCGCACGATGCCAGCGGACTGATTCTCAGCCGTGTCCTGCAGGGTGTTGGCGGTGCGGCGGTGCTTCCGGCAACGCTCTCAAGCGTCAACTCCACCTTCTTCGGCAAGGACCGGACCACGGCGTTTGCCATCTGGGGCGCCGTCATCTCCGGCATGGCTGCCATCGGGCCGCTGCTGGGCGGCTGGCTGACTTCCTCCTTTGCCTGGCAGTGGATCTTCATTGTGAACATCCCCCTTGGCTTGGCGGTGCTGGTGGGCGCCGTGCTCTTTGTGCCTGAAACCCGGTCCCCGCATCACGCCGCCGGCCTGGACGTGCCGGGCCTGCTGCTCAGTGCATCCGGCTTTGGCTTGTTTGTTTTTGCCCTGATCGAGGGACCCACCCTCGGCTGGTGGCAGCCCAAGGGCGAACTGGTGCTGGGGCCCATCACCTGGCCGGCCGACGCGGCCATCTCCGCTGTCCCGCTCACACTGGGCGCCGGCATCGTGCTGCTTCTGGGCTTTGTGCTGTGGGAGCGGCGGCGTGCGCGCATTGGCCGCTCCGCGATCTTGGACCTGTCGCTGTTCAAGGTCCGCACTTTTTCCTGGGGCAATGCGGTGGCCGCCACGGTGGCCATCGGCGAGTTTGGCCTTCTGCTGGTCCTGCCCCTTTACCTCATCAACGTCCTGGGCCTGGGCACGCTCTACGCCGGATTTGTGCTGGCCGCCATGGCCCTGGGAGCGTTCTTCTCCGGAGCCTCGGCCAGGCACCTGGCAGCCCGGATGGGCCCGCCAAAGGTCGTCATCTCGGGACTCGCACTGGAAGCCGCCGGCGTGCTGGCACTTGGCCTGTTCATCACTTCCAACACCTCGATCTGGCTCATTGCCGCGCTCCTGGTGGTCTACGGGCTGGGCCTGGGCCTCGCCTCGGCGCAGCTGACCGGCACGGTCCTGGCCGATATTCCCACCGCCGTGTCCGGGCAGGGTTCAGCCACTCAAAGTACGGTCCGGCAACTGGGCGCCGCCCTGGGTTCGGCCATCATGGGCAGCGTGCTGGCGCACTTCGCGGTCACGCGGGCCACTGAGCTGCTGGGGAATGTTCCGGGAATTTCGACAACCCAGGCCGGCACCCTGGCCGGCCAATTGCGCGATACGGCCGGCGGCGTGGTTCCCCAACTGGAGCAACTGGGAACCACCGGCCCATTGGGCGACGCCGGGCCCGCCGTTGCCAGCGCCCTCTCCGACGGTTTTGCCCAGGCCATCAGCGCCTCGGTGCTCGCCGCGGCCGTGTTCTTGTTCATTGGCCTGGTGGGCTCGTTCGTCGTGGCTGCCGCGTCCAGCAAGGTCCACGCCGGCGCTGAAGGCTAGGCCCGGCGTACGCCAGGTGTCAGGGCGTCAGGCGTCGTGGGCAGCCAAAGCGGCTTCGGCCAGTTGCGGCCACATCCCGGAGGACGCCAGCGGCACAACAACCCAGTCCTTGAACGGCCGGCCCATGCCCGACGGGTCAAAGAGCGCCGCCCCGGGCAGGGCGAGCGCCGCGGCATGCCCGGGAGTGTCGCGGCCCAGCTTGAAGGCCACACCGTCCCCGTGCAGGCAGCCCAGCGCCTTGCTTCCCACCATGAGCGAGGTGGCGCCAAACATCTTGCCCACGCTCACCCCGGCTTGGGCAACGTCGGCGGCAAGCGCCTCAAAAGCGGCCGTGGCGGACGGCGACGGGATCAATTTCTCCATCTGCACATCATGCCGGACGGTGGCCCTGCCGTCGAGCCCCGGATGTCCCGCGGCCAGGCACAAAAAAGGACGGCGTTTGCGCTTAAGGCGGGTGGTGTAACACCAGCCTTAAGCGCAAACGCCGTGCCCTTAGGAAAAGCTCCAGGGCGGCTTCGATCGCGGCGGTTGCCAACGGGTCGGAGTCGTTCAGGAACGTAGCGATCCGCTGTGCCTCATCAACCTCGGCAATGGAGCGTGCCGCGCGGCCCAGGGCGTACAGCGCACGCAGGAAACCGCGGTTCCCCTCATGCGAGTACGGGACCGGGCCCGTTCCGCGCCAGCCATTGCGGCGAAGTGCGTCCAGGCCGCGGTGGTAGCCCGTGCGGGCGTAGGCGTAGGACTCGATGGTCCGGCCTTCCGCGTAGGCTTCATCGGCCAAGATCGCCCACAGGAGCGAGGACGTCGGATGCACGGCGGCGAGGTCAACGGCCTCGTCCCCGGCAGCCAGGCGTGCCAGCACGTCCTCCTCGGCCGGGAGCAGCGTGGGCTCCGGGCCGAGGAGGTTCCGGCGGAATTCGTCGCTCATGTTACTTGAACGTCTTGCCTGCGGAGCCGAGCTGCGCGGCAGCTTCAACAACGCGTGCTGCCAGGCCCTTTTCGGCCGAGGCGCCCCAGACGCGGGGATCGTAGGTCTTCTTGTTGCCGACTTCGCCGTCAACCTTCAGGACTCCGTTGTAGTTGGTGAACATGTGGTCCACCACGGGGCGGGTGTACGCGTACTGCGTGTCCGTGTCGATGTTCATCTTGATGACACCGTAGGCAACGGCGTCGGCAATTTCCTGGTCGGAGGAGCCGGAGCCGCCGTGGAAGACCAGGTCGAACGGGCTGGCCTTGCCAACCTTGGCGCCAACGGCTGCCTGGATTTCCTTCAGGATCTCCGGGCGCAGCTTGACGTTGCCGGCCTTGTAGACGCCATGCACGTTGCCGAAGGTCAGGGCCGTGATGTAGCGGCCGTTCTCGCCGGAACCCAGTGCTTCAACAGTGGCCAGGCCGTCTTCAATGGTGGAGTACAGCTTGTCGTTGATGGCGTTCTCCACGCCGTCTTCCTCGCCGCCAACAGCACCAATCTCAACCTCAAGGATCATCTTGGCAGCGTGGGTGCGGGCCAGCAGTTCACGGCCAATGCGCAGGTTTTCTTCGAGGGTCTCGGCGGAACCGTCCCACATGTGCGAGTTGAAGATGGGGTCGCGGCCGGCGGCTACTTCACGCTCGGAAGCTTCCAGCAGGGGCAACACAAAGCCATCCAGCTTGTCCTTGGGGCAGTGGTCCGTGTGCAGGGCCACGTTGATGGGGTAGTTCTTGGCAACTTCACGTGCGAATGCTGCGAAGCCCAGGGAACCGGCAACCATGTCCTTGACGCTGGCGCCTGACCAGTAGGCTGCGCCACCGGTGGAAACCTGGATGATGCCGTCGGTGCCGGCGTCGGCGAAGCCCTGAAGGGTTGCATTGAGCGTCTGGGATGACGTCACGTTGACCGCCGGGTAGGCGAAGCCGCCAGCCTTGGCGCGGTCGATCATTTCGGCATACTTGTCCGGTGTTGCAATGGGCATTGAGAGCTCCTATGGGCTGAACGGTACTAAGAGGCTGGCAACAGGCCGGCCTCCCGCATGGCTCTCCCCATCTTAGCGATTGCGCTCACAGTGTCGAAGAAGATGAAGCCACAGCCCGGATTCTGGACCTTTTCCAAGCACGACGCCGGCCCTGGCCACCGCTTTTCGGCGCACCTTCCGCCTCTCCCTGAGCGTGCGTCACTACCCGACGGTTTGGTTGAACACGTGCCGTCGGATCCAGGCGTGCATGGCGATGCCCGCGGCCGATGCGGCGTTGATGGAGCGGGTGGAGCCGAACTGTTCAATGGACAGCGTGGTTTCCGCGGCCGCGTGGACCTCGTCGCTGAGCCCGGGGCCTTCCTGGCCAAACACAAACACACAGTTGCGGGGCAGCTCGTACGTTTCCAGCTGCTCGGAGTCGGGGAAGATGTCGATGCCGATGATCGCCAGGCCCTCGCCGCGCGCCCAGGCCACAAACTCCTCAACCGTTGCGTGGTGGCGGACGTGCTGGTAGCGGTCGGTGACCATGGCGCCGCGCTTGTTCCACCGCCGTCGTCCGATGATGTGGACCTCCTTGGCCAGGAAGGCGTTGGCGGTGCGCACCACGGTGCCAATGTTCATGTCGTGCTGCCAGTTTTCAATGGCAACGTGGAAGTCGTGGCGGCGCGTGTCCAGCTCGGCCACAATGGCTTCCATGGTCCAGTAGCGGTATTCGTCCAGGACGTTGCGGCGGTCGCCGTTGGCCAGCAGTTCGGGGTCCCAGTGGTTGCCCTCGGGCAGCTCGCCCTCCCACGGCCCGACGCCCACCTCGTGGTGGAGTTCCGGGTGTTCGGGGGCCTCTGCTGCGGGGTTTTCCTGGGTTTTGCTCACCGCTCAACTTTACGCATATGGCCCACGCAACGGCGCATCGGGCGGTTCTCTGCAAGACTGGAGCCCAAGACCCTGCAACGCCAAGGAGAATCCATGACCCTGCAAGCCGCACGCCAACCCGCAGACATTGAATGCTGGCTCACCGACATGGACGGCGTCCTTGTCCATGAAAACAAGGCCGTGCCCGGGGCCGCCGAGCTGATCCAGCGCTGGGTGGACACGTCCAAGCGCTTCCTGGTCCTGACCAACAACTCAATCTTCACGCCCCGCGACCTGGCGGCCCGGCTGAAGGCCTCCGGCCTTGAGGTGCCGGAGGAGAACCTGTGGACCTCGGCCCTGGCAACGGCCCAGTTCCTGAAGTCCCAGATGCCCAACGGGCGCGCCTTTGTCATTGGCGAGGCAGGATTGACCACGGCGCTGCACGAGGCCGGCTTCATCCTCACCGACCAGAACCCGGACTACGTGGTGCTGGGCGAGACCCGCAGCTACTCCTTCGAGGCCATCACCCAGGCCATCCGCCTCATTGGCGACGGCGCGCGGTTCATCTGCACCAACCCGGACGCCACCGGACCCTCCCGCGAGGGCCCGCTGCCCGCAACAGGCGCCGTTGCGGCCCTGATCACCAAGGCCACGGGGCGCGAGCCCTACATTGTGGGCAAGCCCAATCCCATGATGTTCCGTTCGGCCATGAACCGGATCGAGGCCCACTCGGAGACCACGGCCATGATCGGCGACCGCATGGACACCGACATCATCGCCGGCATGGAGGCCGGGCTTCACACGGTCCTGGTGTTCAGCGGCATCACCCAGCCGCAAGACATTGACGCCTACCCGTTCCGGCCCAACCAGGCCCTGAACTCGGTGGCGGACCTGCTCGAGCACCTGTAGCGCCGGCGGCCAGTCCATGGGAACCACAACGCGGCTGCTCGAGCTCTCGGACGTCGGGGAACTGACTGAACTCCTCGCGGCAAACCGTCAATTCCTGGCGCCGTGGGATCCCGTGCGCGGGGATGAGTTCTTCACCGAAGCCAAGCAGCTTGAGATCGCCCGAACAGTGCTCGGAGCCCACTCCGACGGAACCATGGTTCCGCTGGTCATCGTCAACAGCTCAGGCGGCATTGCCGGGCGGCTGAACATCAACGGCATTGTCCGCGGCGCCCTGGAATCGGCGGTGCTTGGCTACTGGGTTGCCGAGGGGCAGAACGGCGCTGGCCTGGCCAGCGCCGCGGTGGCCGACGCCGTGGAGCTCGCCTCAGGAACTCTTGGCCTGCACCGCCTGCAGGCCGAGACCCTGGTCCACAACGGACCCTCGCAAAGGGTGTTAGAGAAGAACGGCTTCACCCGCTACGGCCTTGCGCCCGAGTACTTGAAGATTGCCGGGCGCTGGCAGGACCACGTCATGTTCCAGCGGATCCTGGCGGCCTGACAGACAGGCGGGACCGGGCCGCTCAGGAGCCGAGCCGGCCCCCTGATGCCTCCAGGTAGCAGTTGCCGCAGAGCGACTCGTACCAGACGTCGGCACCCTCGATGGCGACCTGGTCGCCGTCGAACGTGATCTCGCTGCCCACGCGCCGCGTGTTGAACATGGCCTTGCGGCCGCAGCGGCAGATGGTCTTCAGTTCCTCCAGGGAGTGCGAGATTTCCATCAACCGGGCGGCGCCGGGGAAGGCGCGGGTGCGGAAGTCGGTGCGCAGGCCATACGCCAGGACGGGCACGCCGTCCAGGACAGCGATCCGGAACAGCCCGTCCACCTGCTCGGGGTCCAGGAACTGGGCCTCGTCCACGAGCAGGCAGGCCACGGGTGCCATGTCCACGTGCTCCAGCAGGGCGTCGGGGTCATCGCCCAAGGCCTGCCGGGCGAAAAGTTCGCGGACGTCTGAGCCCGGGGGGATGACAAAGTCCACTTCGCGGCTCACACCGAGCCGGGAAACGATGGAATTCTCGCCCTTGGTGTCCACGCCGGGCTTGGCCAGGAGCACCCGCTGGCCGCGTTCCTCGTAGTTGAACGCAGCCTGCAGCAGTCCTGTGGACTTGCCCGAGTTCATGGCGCCATGGCGGAAGTAAAGCTTGGCCAAAACGGTCCTTTCATGTTGTCCGGGCCCTGCGCACAAGTTACGCGCCCGTACTGCTGTTGCTGCCGAAATCTCGAACCTATAGTTGAACCGCCGCCCGCAAACCCTGCGGGCCAGTTCAAGACCTAAGGAAGTGCGCCATGCCTGAGTTCATGGACGTCCACAACCACATGAAGGGCATTTCGGCCGAGGACCTGCGGGCCGCCCACGAGGCCGACCTGCAGGCCCAAGGCGAGGAAAACGTGGTGTTCAAGAACGCCTGGGCCGACCCTGAGACCGGCAAGGTTTTCTGCCTGTCGGAGGCCCCGTCGGCCGAGGCCGTGCTGCGCGTCCATGAACGCACGGGCCACGCCGCCGACGAGATCCACGCCATCACGCTCGCGGTCTAGCCGGAGCCGTGGTGGGCCCACGCGTCGGAGCGGGCCCGCCGAAATGCTTACTCCAGGCCGAGTTCGTCCTTGCCGAAGATGAACAGGTACGGGACGTTGGCCTCGGCCTCGATGCGCTCCTTGGCGCCGGTGTCGCGGTCAACGATCACGGCCACGGCCTGGATGTTGCCGCCTGCCTTGAGCACGCCCTCGACGGCGGTCAGGGCCGAGCCGCCCGTGGTGGAGGTGTCTTCCAGGACAACCACCTTGCGGCCGTCAACGCCCGGGCCTTCCACCTGGCGGCCCATGCCGTAGGACTTCTGTGCCTTGCGGACCACGAAGGCATCGATGGCGCGGCCGGCATCGCCTGCTGCATGCATCAGGGCCGTTCCGACGGGGTCTGCACCCATGGTCAGGCCGCCGGCGGTCTCAAACTCAATGCCGGCGTCGTCCAGCATGGCCAGCATGACGCGGCCGGCGAGGCGGGAGGCCTCGTGGTGGAGCGTAATGCGGCGCAGGTCGATGTAGTAGTCGGCCTCCTTGCCGGAGGAGAGAGTCACCTTGCCGCGGACAACGGCGAGTTCCTTGACGAGTTCGAGCAGGCGGGCGCGGTCAGCGGCGAGAGTCTGGGTCATGGCATCCATTCTAATGGCGCACCCGGACACCCCATGCCGTGGCCGCCAGCGTGTATGGCCCCTCGGAGATTACGGCTTCGCTCGTCGGGGGCCCCTCGGACGCTACGCTTGGCTCATGCGCGAACTACAGGCTCAGATCATTGCAGAACTCGGCGTCCAGCCCAGGATCGACCCGGCCGCGGAGGTTGCCCGCCGCGTCCAGTTCCTGAAGGACTACCTCAAGGCCACCGGCACCAAGGGATTTGTGCTGGGCATCAGCGGCGGGCTCGACTCAAGCCTGGCGGGCCGGCTGGCGCAGCTGGCCGTTCAGGAGCTGGCGGCCGAAGGGGTCGAGGCCAACTTCATTGCCGTCCGGCTGCCCTACGGCGTCCAGCACGACGAGGCCGACGCCCAGAAGGCCCTCGAGTTCATTTCCGCCAAGACGGAGTGGACGTTCAACATCGCCCCGGCCGTTGACGGCTTCGAGGCCGAGTTCGCCAAGACCGCCACGGAAAGCGTCAGCGACTTCAACAAGGGCAACATCAAGGCCCGCAGCCGCATGATCGCCCAGTACGCCCTGGCCGGCCATGACAACCTGCTGGTCATCGGCACCGACCATGCCGCCGAGTCCGTGACAGGTTTCTTTACGAAGTTTGGCGACGGCGGGGCCGACATCCTTCCGCTGTTCACCCTGAACAAGCGCCAGAACCGCGAACTCCTCAAGCACCTGGGCGCCCCGGAACAGCTCTGGGCCAAGGTGCCCACAGCCGATCTCCTGGACGGCGTCCCCGGCCGCACCGACGAGGACGAGCTCGGCATCAGCTACGACAACATTGACGACTACCTCGAGGGCAAAGCCATCCCCGAGACGGCCGCGGCATCCATTGAGCGCCGCTACCTGCAAAGCCGCCACAAGCGCACCACGCCCGTGACCCTGCTCGACAACTGGTGGCGCTGACTTCCCCACAGTCAGGCCGCACGACGGCGGGCCGTCACCTTCAGGGGACAGGTGCGGGAGCGTTCGGGAAAAGGCAGCATCAGCAGATGCAGCGTTGCCGAAAAATGGCCATTAAGTGATGCCGCGTCGGGGAGGGGCGGGCAGTTTCGGGGAACCTGGCAGTTCGCGTGCCGCCCGGGGCACCCCGGGGCGCCAGAACTTGATAGCTTGGTTACGTGAAGATTGCTACCTGGAATGTGAACTCGCTGCGTGCCCGTGCCGACCGTGTGGAGGACTGGCTGCGCCGCACCGACGCCGACGTTCTGGCCATCCAGGAAACCAAGTGCAAGGACGAGAACTTCCCCTGGGAGCTCTTTGAAAACAACGGCTACGAGGTGGCCCACTTTGGCCTGAGCCAGTGGAACGGCGTTGCCATTGCCTCCCGCGTGGGCCTTGAGGACGTGGAACGCACGTTTTCCGGCCAGCCCGCCTTCGGCAAGGGCGGCAAGGACCCTGTCCAGGAGGCCCGCGCCATCGCCGCCACGTGCAACGGCGTGCGCATCTGGAGCCTGTACGTGCCCAACGGACGCGCGCTTGATGACGAGCACATGCCCTACAAATTGCAGTGGCTGGACGAGCTGAAGAACCAGGCCACCGGCTGGCTCGCGGAAGATCCGCAGGCACAGATTGCCCTCATGGGCGACTGGAACATCGCCCCGCAGGACGATGACGTGTGGGACATCGATTTCTTCATTGAGCAGGGTCTCACCCACGTCAGCGCACCCGAGCGGGCAGCGTTCTCGGCGTTTGAGACCGCCGGATTTGCCGACGTCGTCCGTCCCTTGCACCCGGGCCCCGGCGTTTACACCTACTGGGACTACACCCAGCTGCGCTTCCCCAAGAAGGAAGGCATGCGCATTGACTTTGTGCTGGCATCGCCCGCACTGGCCGCTCGTGTCACCGGCGCCTCGATCGACCGCGAGGAACGCAAGGGCAAGGGCGCCTCCGACCACGCCCCTGTCATCGTGGAACTGGACTGAGCCATGGCTTCCGGGCTGTATTTGGGCGGGGTGCAACTCCCCTTTGTCTCCAGCCTGCGCATCTACCTGCCCCGCGAGGCCTACACGGACACCGAGTTCAGCTACCTGGAACGGCGGATGGAACCCGGGCAGAACGCCGTGAGCGTTGACGCCTCCGAACTGGCCGATTCCCTGGGCAGGGTGGGACGGCCGCGCCCCAATCCGCTGCCGTTGTTGGCCGGGGACCGGGTGCGGGTGCTCCAAATGGATGCCGACGAACCTCTTTTGTACGCCCCCAACCAAGTGGTGGCGCGGTCCATAGCCGGAGCCGCCGAGCTGCTCTCCGGCCTCATGGAACCGCTGGCAACCCTGATTCTTCCCGCGGAACGCTGGGCCGAGGACCTGGAACGTGCCACAACCGCACCCCAGCTGGACCTGCCGTTGCAGACCCGCACGTCCACGTGGGGCGTCCCCTTTAGCTGGTTCACCCTGGTCTATGCCAACGACCGCATGGAGGTGGTGGAATCCGGCGGCCGCATCCTCACCGTGCGCATCCAGGTCCCGCTCTCCGTTGCCGTGGGCAGGGCCGAGCGGACGCTGCTGATGCTTGCCCGCATGGCACCGGACCTTGACTTGTTCACCGAGCTCGAAGACCTGGGCCGCTGGTTGTCCGGCTTCGACGGTGATGGCGTCGTGGAGCTTGACTACGGCCCCGTGGCCAACAGGGTCCACCCCGACGACTCCCCCGCCGACGTCCACATGGGCTTGGCCTGCCTGGCCGAAGGGGACTTCACGGGCGCGGCCGCGGCCTACCGCAGGCTGGCCAACCGCTGGATGCCCATCAGGCAGCTCGCCCGGGCCAGCTGAGGCTGGCCGTCACAGCAGGGGCGCGGTGCTGTTGCGCAGGATGAGCTCAAAGGGCATGACCCGTTCCTGGACCGCACCGGGCGTCCCGGCCAGCTCGGCCAGCACCATGCTGGCCGCCGCCCGGCCGTGCTCCAGTGGTTGCTGTGCAACCGTGGAGAGGCCGGCCGGGGCGGAAAAATCGTGGTCGTCAATGCCGATGATGGACAAGTCCCGGGGAATCTGGATGCCCCGGCGCTGTGCCTCAAACATGGCCCCCAGCGCCATCTCGTCCGAGCTGCAAAAAAGAGCTGTGGGCTTCTCGCCAGGCAGATCAAAAATGCTGGCGGCGGCCCGCACACCGTCGGCCACGGTGAAGTCGCCGGACACCATCCATTCGGGCCGCAGCTCCAGCCCGGCACGCCCCATGACATTTTCAAAGGACACCGTGCGCAAGGCCGGGACCCTGAAGTTGCGTTCGTCCTCCACCCCGCCGTGCAGGTAGCCGATCCGGGTGTGGCCCAGCCCGATCAGGTGCTCCGTGGCAGTCGCTGCCGCAGCCATGTCGTCGATGTACACGCCGGTGCAGCCGTCCACGGGGCCACCCACCGACATCAGCGGGATTTCTGTGCGCTGCAACTGGAGCAGCTCCTCGTCCGAGAGGCCCAGTGAGAAGACCAGCAGGGCGTCAATGTGCTTTCGCACCATGCTTTCGGTGAAGCTGCGCTTGCGCCCGTGCAGGTATCCGCCCAGGCTGAACAGCAGCAGGTTGTAGCCGTGTTCGCGCAGCACCTGGTCCACGCCCTCGATGGCGTGCCCAAAATACCAGCGGTCCACATAGGGCACCAGGACACCCACCGTCTTGGTGCGCCCGGTGGCCAGCCTGCTTGCCGAGGGTGAGGGGACGTAGCCCATTTCCTGGGCCACTGCCAGCACCCGGGCACGGGTGGCGGGGTTGACCTTGGGCAGTCCCCGCAATGCCCGTGACACTGTGGCCGTGGAAACCTCCGCGCGTGCTGCCACGTCGTCAATGCTGACCTTCACGCCTGCCCCTTTCGCGGTTTCCCCGGCCCCAGTCCGCTTGCTTTAGTTTTGTCGCCTGCCCCGCCTGGCAGGGAGCCTGCGGCGCAGCCGGACCATGCCCCACAGGCCCGCGCAAACCAGCAACAATCCTAGCGCCCACATGAGTGCCGGCTGTCCCGTGACCTCCATCCAGACCGTCACGCCAAACAGGACCACAGCCCAGAAACCGAGGAAGCCGATGATGATGTCAAAGTCCTCGGCACTCTTTTGCCTGCTGGTGGGGATGTGCAGTCCGTTGGACTCGTTGTCCTTGTGCGCCATGGCCTACTTCACCGCCCCGGCTGTCAGCCCGGCCACGATCTTGCGCTGGAAGATCAACACCAGGATCACCAGTGGAATGGTGACCACCGTGCCTGCTGCCATGACTGCCGTGTACGGTTCCTGGTGTGGTTGGGAGCCGGCAAAATTGGCGATGGCAACAGTAACTGTTTGCGTGTCCTTGTTGGAGAGAATGCTTGCAATCAAGTACTCGTTCCAGGATGCGATGAAGGCAAGGATTGCTGTGGTGAATACCGCCGGAGCGGCCAGCGGCATGATGATCCGCCGGAACGCCTGCCCCTGGGTGCACCCGTCAATGCGGGCCGCCTCCTCCAGTTCCCACGGCATTTCCCGGAAGAAGGACGTCAGGGTGTAGACCGTCAGCGGCAGCACAAATGAGATGTTGGGAATGATCAACGCCTGGTACGTGCCATTCCAGCCAACGTTGCCAAACAGCTGGAACAGCGGGGTCACAATTGCGACGCCTGGGAACATCGAAGCACCAAGAACCACGCCCAGCACCATAAACTTGCCGCGAAAGTTCAGCCGGGCCAGTGCGTATGCGGCGAAGACGCCGAACAGCAGGGCAACAATTGTGGTCACCCCGGAGATGAACAGGGAGTTCAGCAACGCCCTGTCAAGGTGGTTGCCCAGCTGGGAGGAAAACGCCGTGGCGAAGTTGTCCCAGGTGACGTGGGTGAAGAACGGGGTGGAATCAAAGGTGTAGCCAACATCGCGGAAGGCCGTGACAATCATCCAGTAGAAGGGCAGCAGGCACCAGATCACGATGACGGCAGCACTGATGTAGGTGCGGGTGCTTGACCAGTTCTCCCGGCGCCTGGCCACCGATTTAGCGGCTGCGGTGTGGGACTTCACGGTAGAGGTGGTGGTGCTCATTTGATTTTCCCCTTCGCTCCGCCGCTGGCGGATTCAACGGCGTTGGCTCCGAGGAACCGCACGAAGATGAACGCCACGATGAAGATGATCAGGAAGGTGATGGTGGACAGGGCCGCGGCGGAATTGAAGCCGACGCGAATCTGGTTCACCACCAGGATGGACAGTGTTGTGGTGCCGTTGGCGCCGCCGGTCATGATGGCCGGCAAATCGTACATGCGCAGGGCATCCAGGACACGGAACAAGATGGCCACCATGAGCGCCGGCTTGACCAGCGGAAGCGTGATGAGGCGGAATCGCTGCCAGGCGGATGCCCCGTCCACCTTGGCCGCCTCGTACACCTCGGCGGGGATCATCTGCAGACCGGCCAGGATGAGCAACGCCATGAAGGGCGTTGTCTTCCAAACATCGGCAATGATGATGGCCGCCTGGGCGGGACCTTGGCTGCCGGTCCACAGGATCTCCGTGTTGAACAAGGTGTTGGCGATGCCGTCAAAGGCGAAGATGAAGAACCAGAGCTTGGCGGTGACGGCCGTGGGGATGGCCCATGGGACCAGCACTGCGGCCCGCAGCACGCTGCGGCCGCGGAAGGTGCGGGCCATGATCACTGCCATCCAGAATCCCAGGAGGGTTTCAAAGAAGACTGTGACTGCCGTGAAGAAGAAGGTGACTCCTGTGGCGCTCCAGAACTGGGCACCCAGAGTTCCGGGCGGGCAGCTGGCCGCGCCAGCGGGGGTGTCGCACTGCTGGAACAGCCAGTGGATGTAGTTGGCAAAGCCGGCAAAACCCCCGGCCACAAAGCTGCCGGTCACGGGGTCCAGGCCCTCGTCCTGTTGGAAGGACATGTAAATGGCATTGAGTACTGGGTACAGAATCACTATGGCCAGCACAATCAGGGTGGGGGCAACCAGCAACGCTGCCGCACGGCCCTGCGTCTTTTCCTTGCGGTCCGCACCGACTTCCTTGTTCTCACCACCCTTGCGGGCTGTTTTTCGACCGGGCAGTGCACCCGGTTCAAGTTGTGTTGACATGCTGCTTTCCTTTCACCACGGCTCTGTGTGGCATCACGCTAGCGGTGATGCGAGGGCAGGCGCTGCGGCGTTCCCGGCGTGGTTATCCACTGCCGCGAACGCCGCACGCTCACTGTTGAGGCGCTACTTTGCCCCGGCAGCATTGATGGCCGCCTGCATGTCAGTCATGGCCTGGTCAACACTCTTGGTGCCGCTGATGGCAGCAAAGCTGTTTTGCTGGATGGCCAGCGTAACCGCCGGGTAGAAGGGTGTGACGGGACGCGGCACAGCGTTCTGGATGGAGGTCAGCAGAACGGGCAGGTAGGGCAGCTTCTCCACCAGGGCGGCGTCGGTGTAGAGGCTTTCCGTCACCGGAGCCAGGGATCCCTGTGTTGCATAGAACTTCTGGGTTTCTGCACTGGTCATGAAGGCCACAAAGTCCTTGGCCGTGGCCTTGTGCTTGGAATCAACACTGACGGCCAGGCTGTGCCCACCCAAAGAGGATGCGCCGGGGCCGGTCTTGCCGGGCAGCGGCGCAATGCCAAAGGTGTCCTTGACCTTGGAGGAGCCATCTGTCTTGGCCAGGTTGTACACGTACGGCCAATTGCGCAGGAACATCAGCTTCCCGTCCTGGAAGGAAGCCCGGCCCTGCTCTTCCTGGTACGTCACGGCCTGCTTGGGAATGTTGCCATCCTTGTAGGCCTGCACCAGGTTGTTCAACCCGGCCTTGGCGTCGGCGGTGTCAACAGTTGCCTTGCCATCCTTGTCCACGACGGTCCCGCCGGCGGTGTTGATGGCCTCGGCAACGTTCACTGTCAGGCCCTCGTACTGGGCCATCTGCCCGGCGTAGCAGTCGATGCCCTTTGCCTTGGCGATGGGGCACATTCCCATCATCTCGTCCCAGGTCTTGGGCGGGGTGGGAACCAGGTCCTTGCGGTAGTACAGGATGCCGCCGTCGGAGGTCTGCGGGGCTGCGTACAGGGTGTCCTTGTAGGTTGCGGCCGCCACGGTTGCCGGCAGGAACCCGGTGGTGTCAACGGCCATCTTGTCCTTCAGCGGCTGAAGCCAGCCCTTGGCTGCGAACTCTGCCGTCCACACCACGTCAACGCTGGCAACGTCGTAGTCGCCGTTCTTGGCCTGGAATCGCTGGACCAGGTCGTCGTGCTGCTGGTCGGCCTTGTCGGACTGCTCGTTGAAGGTGACCTTCTCGTCCGGGTGGGCCGCGTTCCATTTGTCCACCAGGGGCCGGATCACATCCGAGTTGTCCTTGCCCTGGACGTAGGTGATGGGCCCGCGGGAATCCAGGTTTTCAGAGGCAGCTCCGCCTCCACCTCCGCCACCGGTTCCGCCGCCACATGCAGTCAGCGCCAGCGCAAGCGTCGCGGCAGCTGCCATCGGCACGTACATCCTTGAAATCTTGATTCCCATGCTCGTACTCCTAGGGTGAAAATTTGATTTGCAGCGCACAGTTCAACGTGTCGCGGCGAGTGGTGTAGCTCACACTAATTAGTCAAAGTGCAATAGTGCAAGCGCTTACACCAATTTGTTACCCTTTTGTTTCAGGAGGATGGGCGGCGGTTTTTCAGGGCACTGCACGCACACAGGTGCGCAAATTCGGCTTAAACAAGGGACCGCGGGGTGTTTGGGGGTGTCTGTTATTTATTAACACCCAAACCCCCCGCCGCCTGTTGGGGCTTGAAATATTTTCAAGCCCCAACACCCCGCGGTCCTGGTGGTTCTTATGCCCGCTGCCAGCGGGTGCCCTGCTACTTGTCGTGCTTGAAGATTCCGGCGATCTTGGCGCCGAGGCCCTTGGCGTGCTCCACGGCGTCGCCGGCGAATTCCTTCACGTTCTCAACCGCGTCCTCGGCGAACTCTTTGATGTTCTCCGTGGCGTCACCGGCGAACTCCTTGATGTTCTCCGTTGCATCACCGGCGAAGTCCTTGGCCTTCTCGGCGGCATCGGCGGCCACATCCTTGGCCTTCTCGGCAGCGTCGGCTGCGAAGTCCTTGGCCTGTGCCAGTGCATCGGCACCGGCCTCGCCAGCCTGGCCTGCAGCTTCTTCGATCGGGTTTCCAGCGTTGTTTTCAGTCATGGTGCCCTCCGTGTTGCGTCGATGCGGTCCCCCAAGCAAATAGCACCCGAGGGTGTTGATGAAATGAGACTAGCGGACTCGTTCGGCTTTCGTGAACCGTGACCTGGCCGCCGTGCCAATGCTCAGCAGCACCGGCACTTCAAGGCCCAGCAGTTCATCCAGAGCCTCCACCAGTTCGGCGATCTCAGCGGCGATCTTGTGCGGGGCAACCCCCTGGCGGGGCAGGACCCGGACCTTGACGGCCGTCTGGCGCGCAAAGTCATAACTCGTCACAGAAACGCCGAGCAGGTCCGTCCGTTCCAGCAGGGCGCTTTTAAGCGCCTGCTCAGCCACGGCGCAGCTGATCCTGACCGCCCCGGCGGCGCCGTCGTCGTCCGCGTCCCCAGGACGGTCCAGCAGGGTGGCGGCACGTCCCTTGCCCTGATTGGCGATCCAGCTGATCATGGCAATGACCACCAGCAGCGAGAGGGCCGCCCCGGCTATCCAGATCCAGCTTTCATTGCCCAGCAGGAGCCGGGACCGGTTTTCGTAGTCCCGCAGCCAGTCGAGCTGTGCGCCCGCATAGCCCTGCCACCACTGGGCGGCGGATGGAACCGTGGCCAGCACCACCAGGCCTGCCCCGGCAGCCAGGAGCACCAGCCCCAGGAGGGCCAGCAGGAACCTGTTAAGTCCGCGCGGTGTGCCGTTCATACGCCAATCACCCCGCTGTCGGCCAGTTTCACAGTGACGGCCGGCGCCGGATCCAGGGCCATGTCAGCCAGCTCGGCCTCAACGGCCGCCTGGATGGCGGCTTCGGAGAGGCGGATTCCGGAGGTTGGCCGGATGTTCACCTGGACCAGGCGGGCCGAAACCACCACCATGACCTGCTCCCGGGTGACCCCGGCGGCCATCCGTGCGCACCGTGCCAGCGCCGAGGCAACCACCTCGTCGTCCACCACAATGGCCACACGCGGATCGGCAACCACATGCCGTGCCCGCCGCCCAGGCAGCAGCCCGTTGCCGAGGAAAATCAGGCCGAGGAGTGCAAGAACGACGCCGGCCGCCCCGAGTAGGAGCGGCGAATAAGGTCCGGGCAGCGCGGCAAGCCAGGCGCCCGCGTCCACCGGGTGGACCAGCCAGCTGGGCTGTCCCAGCGCCGCCAGCGTAAATTCGAGCATGCAGTAGATGGCAAGGGCGGCAACCGCAACGGCCACCACCACCGAGAGTGCCGAACGGGGTGAATGCGTCTCGCGGCGCAGGGCACGCTGCATGGGACCGGTCACTGAACCCTCCCCTCGGTGTTTGCCAGCAGCCCGGAAATGCGCACGTCGACGCGGCTCAGCTGCGAACCGGTGAGCCGCTCAACCTCGGACAGTATCTGCAGCTTTGCCGCCGTGGCACGGGCCAGGACGCTGCCGCCGCTGAGGGCAACGCGTGCCGGGTTGCGCCTGACATCCTGCAGGGACGGGGCACCCATGGCGGAGGCAACGGACAGGGCGAGTGAGCCGGCGTCGTCCGACCAGCTGATCCGGACCTGGGCGGGGGCAACGGCCAGCACCTGGGCCGCAGCCGCCTTGGCAACTGAGGTCAATGCCTGCGTGCTGATGCGGTTGTGCCCCGCATGGGCAGGGTTGCGGGCCGGGTCCAACCCCTGTGGGGCGGGATCGCCCGCGGGTGCGGCGCTCACGATGATGAGCGCCGTCCGGTCAGGGCGTCCAGCACGCCTCTCCAGTCGAGCTTGCCGCCGGCCGCGCGGCCCACGAACGCGCCAATGGCAATGAAGGCCGCCGAGACCACAAAGCCCCAGAAGCCAAAGGCAAAGGCCATGAACGCCAAAAAGGCGCCGAATGCTGCGCACACCACACTGAGATTCACGGCTTTTCCCCGGCTTCCGTTGAGTTGTTGAAAGAATCTTGGGCCGGCACACCGGCGTCGGCCGGCTTGTCCAGCGATGCCGGCCTTGCCGGCTGTGACAGCCGCTCGGACAGGCGCGGGCGCCCGGCAGGCTTCTCGGTGTCGGCCGCTGGGATGAACACGTCGGTGATTTCAATGTTCACCTCAATGACGCCGCGCCCCACGAGCTCCTCCACGGCCGCGTACACGCCGGCCCGGACGGTGTTGGCGAGCGTTTGCAGCGGGTAGCCGTACTCGGCCACGAGGACAATGTCCACGGCAACCTGGGATTCGCCCACCTCGACGCGCACGCCCTGCGTGAGATCGGTGGCGCCCACCACTTCACGGATTGCCCCGATGGAGCGCGAGGCTCCGGAACCGAGTGCGTGGACGCCCGGGACTCCGCGGACGGCGACGCCGACAACCTTGGCCACCGCCGTCTCGGCAATGACGGTCCTCCCCTGGGTGCCCTGCCCCGTGGCGTCCGTGCCCTGTGAAGCCTGGTTGTGCGAATCCATGAATGCGCCTTTCTGTTTGTCCTAACGGTAAGCCTATGCAGCACAAACTTGAGGGGCAACGCCGGTGGGGGCCAGAAAGCCGCCTGGCCGGCGCACGGATGGGACCTGGTTGCGGGCCCCGCCGCGGAAGGCGCGGGACAAAACGTGAGACGAAACACAGCCGCCAGGGGTGGCGGGAAAAGTTCCCGGGAAACGCAAAAGACCCCCAATTTCTTGGGGGTCTTGCTGGTGGCTCCGACCGGCGTCGATCCGGTGACCTTTCGATTTTCAGTCGAACGCTCTACCAACTGAGCTACAGAGCCTTGGTGATCTGAAAATCTCGTCACCAGATTCCCTTGCACTAGTCAAGAAAACCAAAGCGACCCTGACGGGACTCGAACCCGCGACCTCCGCCGTGACAGGGCGGCGCGCTAACCAACTGCGCTACAGGGCCATACTTGTACTTCTTTTTGCTTCATTCACCCTCTCGGGTGATTTTCACGAGTTATAGCTTAGCAGCTTTTTTCCGGCTGTTTTACCACTCACTCGCAAGTACCCCCAACGGGATTCGAACCCGTGCCGCCGCCGTGAAAGGGCGGTGTCCTAGGCCGCTAGACGATGGGGGCCTAAGTCAGCTTCAAGGCGTCCGCGTTGTTTCCAGCGCGTTGCTCCGAAGTGGACTCCAAAAACTATAGGGCCTATTTGCTCCATGCACAAATCGAGCATCCGCGGGCCTTTTCCGGCACGGCCGAACGTAGGCTTGTGGCATGCATGAAAACCCCCTCGCCGGCATCCCGTCCTTCGGTCCGTTCAGCATGGACGAGGCGGAATTTGACGACGCCGTGCAGGCGGCCATCGCCCGGATTCCGGCGGACATCAGGGCGGAAATGGACAATGTGGCCATCTTCATTGCCGACGACTACGTACCCTCGGCCGATGAGGATCCTGACACCGTGCTGCTTGGACTGTATGAGGGCACGCCGCTGACGGAGCGGGACTCCTGGTGGGGCACAGGTTCCCTGCCCGACCGGATCACCATCTTCCGCAACCCCATCCTCGAGATCTGCACGAGCCGCGAAGAGGTCATCCACGAGGTGGCCGTGACCGTGACCCATGAAATCGCCCACCACTTCGGCATCAGCGACGAGCGCCTGCATGATCTTGGCTGGGGCTAAATGACACCAATGTGATTCATGTTGCTGGTGTTTCCCTTGTTGCAAAAGGGATCTTGCAGGCCGTAGGGTCGGTTTCAGCTGTGCAATTGCGCGCCCACCCCCGCCCGGATGCGTGCGCCCCTCCCCCTGATTTCTGCAGTAAGGCAAATGGATGAGCAAGCGACTCCTGGTACGCGGCACAACGGCCCTGGCCTGCGCCGCCGTTGCCTCATCGGCCTTCATTGCCCCTGCCGCGGCAGCACCGCACTTTGGCACGACGGCGGCGCAACAGTTCTCGCTGCGGCCCTCCAGCCCCGCCATTCCCAGCCAGGAGGACATTGCCAAGGCCAAGGAATCGGAGGCGGCCACGGCTGCCACCTCGGCCGAGCTGGACGCCATCATTGCCTCCGCCAATGACAGGCTGCAGGCCGCGACCATGGCCTCCATGGGCGCCAACGATAACTACACGCAGGCCCTTGTGGAACTCGAGCAGCGCCAAGCCGAGGCCGGGACAAGCAAGGCAAAGGCGGCAGCGGCCGCCGCGGCGCAGAAGCAGGCCAAGGCCCAGCTGGGCCAACTGGCCGGCAGCCTGTACAAAAATGGCGGCCTCGACCTGAGCGTGCAGGGCCTGCTCACGAGCACCGATGCCGACAACGCGCTGTACCAGGCGTCAACGCTCATGGCCCTGGGCAACAACCGCGCACACACCTTTGACACGGCCGAATCGGCCGCCGCCACCTCGGCTGCCCTGGAAGCCCAGGCCACGGAGGCCAGCGGGGCCGCCACCGAGGCGGCCAAAACGGCCGAGGCCTCCCGTGCCCGGGCCCAGGCTGCAACCGACGCCCAGGCGGCGGTCGTGGCAGAAAACCAGGCCCAGCGCGGGGTCCTGCTGGACCGGCTGGCCGCCTTGCACAACACCACTGTGGCACTGGAAGGCGCCCGGGTTGAGGAACTGCAGCGCAAGGCCCAGGAGGAAGCCCTGAAACAGCAGCTTGAGGCCTCCAACAATGCCCCTGCGCCTGTTCGTCCGCCGGCCACGGGGACCACACCGCCCGTTCGTCCCGCTGATCCCGCCCCGGCGCCCCAGCCTCCAGCGCCCAAGCCCCCGGCACCCAAGCCGAGCAGCCCGGCACCGAAGCCGCCAGCCCCCACCACTCCCCCGCCGGTCAAGCCGCCCGTCACGACACCGCCGGTGCAGCCGCCGGTGACCCCGCCGCCGTCGGGCAACTACATCAACGTCATGGTCAACTACGCCATGTCCAAGGTGGGCGGCCCTTACCAGTGGGGCGGAACCGGGCCCGTGGCCTTTGACTGCTCCGGCCTTGTCCTGAAGGCGTTTGCCGCGGCGGGCGTTGCAGTGCCGCGGCAGGGCACCGACCAGTTCTGGGCGGCCCCGCAGCGCGTGCCGATCTCGCAGATGCGCTACGGCGACCTGCTGGTCTTCAACGACAACGGCAGGGGCCAGTTCACGCACATCGCCATCTACATCGGCAACAACCAGGTGGTGCAGGCGCTGAACCCGGAGCAGCCCATCCAGGTGACGCCGCTGTCGTGGATGTCCGGGATGCAGCTGTACCCGTACGCGGCCAGGTACTGACCTCTTTCTTAGGCTCCAACGAAAGGGCGCCTGCCTCCACGAATTCCGTGGAGACAGGCGCCCTTTGCGATGCGGCTGGAGTTAGACCTCCAGCAGCGGCCCAAACGCCGCGCGGTCGTTCTGGCGGGGGTCTTCCTTGTCGCGGACCACCATGATGGGCCCCTTGGCGTGGTGGCGCACCCCGTCGGTGGTGGAGCCGAGCATCATGCCCGCAAAGCCGCCGCGTCCGCGCGTGCCCATGACCAGCAATTCAGCGGTTTCCGTGGCCTTGACCAGGACCTCAACGGCGGCGCCTTCAACAAGCTGAACCTCAATGGGCAGCTTCGGGAAGTGGCTGCGCAGCCACCGCTCACCGGCGTCCAGCTGCTCCTGGATCTCCGCGAACAAGGCTTCGCGGTCCACGGGCGCGGGCATCCAGGCAAGTGATCCCGTGTAAGGCTGGACGGCGCAGATGATGCGCAGCGTGCAGCCGCTGCGCTCGGCCTGCTCGGCCGCAAGAAGCACGGCGTAGCGGGCCTGGTCGGATCCGTCCACGCCCACCACAACCACCTTTTCAATGGCCTTGGCGGGAGTTTCCCCTGGCGCGTCCGCGAAGCGCTTGGCGCAACTCAGCGGCACCGTCACGGTGGCGCATTTCGAGTGGGCCGGGAGCGCCGTGCTGACACTGCCCAGCAGGCGGCCAATGAAGCCGCCGCGCCCGCGGGAGCCGAAAACCAGCAGTTCGGCGGTTTCGCTCATGTCCAGCAGGACTCCTGCGGCGTCGCCGTTTTCGACGCGCGCGTCCATTTCCACGTCGAGGTGGGCCACCTTGGCCGCGGATTCGCGAAGGACCGCTTCGGCACCCTGGCGGATGACGTCGTCGTCCACGGTGGCGTAGCCGCCGTCAAGGCCCGAGGCGGCAAATATGGGAACGGTGTAGGCGGTGACCAGGTGTAGCGGGAGTTTGCGCAGCTTGGCTTCGCGGGCGGCCCAGACCAGGGCGCAGTTGCTCTGCTCGGAGCCGTCGATGCCAACCACAATGCCTGTGGGATCGGGCGCGGGGGCGGGTGTTGCGCCCTGCGTTTCTTCCTGTGGGGTGCTCATGGTGCGCCTCCTGGTTCTTGTGTGCCGGAGGGTGCGGCTGCGCCTTGGCGCCTCTCCATCGCGGCCTGTACTTGTGACTATTGCCGGTTCGGACACCCCCGTCAAGTTGCCCCGCAGCAGGAGCAAAAAAGTCACGTAATCTGCTTTTCACACAGCGGCGCCGGGATGTGGCAAAGTGTACGCAGATTAAGTTACTGGACAGTAGCGTGAAAGTGGATGGCAACGATGCAACTGCTTAAGCAAAACCTCGAGGACGGCCGTGCGGGCAGGCCCGCGCCCGCCGCAATGTGGCCGGCAGCCAATGCCGCGTGCACCGGTCTGCAATTCCCCCTCGCCGCCCTGGACCTGGCCGCCCTGTCCCACAATGCCGGCTCCTTGTTGCGCCGGGCTGCGGGCAAGCCCATCCGCGTGGCCAGCAAGTCCATCCGCAGCAAGGAGGTCCTCAAGGCCGTCCTTGCACAGCCCGGCTTTGCCGGCATCCTGGGGTTCACGCTGCCGGAGGCCCTCTGGCTGGCCCACGACCCCTCCGATGCCTTCACCGACATTGTGGTGGCGTATCCGACGGCGGACGCGGACGCGGTGCGGGCCCTGGCCGCGAGTGCCTCGGCCTGCGCCAGGGTCACCTTGATGGTGGACTCCACTGAACAGCTTCAGTGGCTGGCGGCAACCCTGCGGGGGCACAGCCCGGCCGCCCCCATCCGGTTGTGCCTGGACCTGGATGCGTCCTGGCGGCCGTCGCTGGGCGGACGGACCCTGGGGCACATTGGCGTGTACCGCTCGCCGCTTCGCACCGGTGCCGACGCGATCGCCGTTGCCCTGGCCATGGACGCCCACCGCAACGGCCCCGAGCCGCTGTTCAAGCTGGTGGGGATCATGGCCTACGAGGCACAGGTGGCCGGCCTGCAGGACACCCCGCACACAGCCAACAAGGTGGCCGACCTGGCCAAGTCCGCCGTCCTGACACAGATCCAGCGCTCGTCCATGGCGGAAATCAACCACCGCCGCGGCAACGTGGTGGCGGCAGTGCGGAACGTCGCCGAACTGGAGTTCGTCAACGGCGGCGGCACCGGCAGCCTGGAACTGACCACTGCCGACCCCTCAGTCACAGAGCTGGCCGCAGGATCGGGCCTCTTTGGCCCCACCCTCTTTGACGGCTACTCGCGCTTCACCCCTGCCCACGCCGTCGGATTTGCCGCCCCCGTGGTCAGGCGGCCGGGACCGGAGCTGGTCACGGTCCTGGGCGGCGGCTGGATCGCTTCGGGCCCGTCCGGCCCGGACAGGTCCCCCGTGCCCGTGCACCCTGCGGGGCTGTCCCTCATTGGCACTGAGGGCCCCGGCGAGGTGCAGACCCCGCTGCGCGGTGCGGCCGCGGCCCAGCTGCGCATTGGCGACAAGGTGTGGTTCCGGCACGCCAAGTCCGGTGAAATTTGTGAACATGTCGATGCCCTGGAAGTGCTCGACGGCGGGCACCTCCAAGGCAGCATCCCCACCTACCGGGGCGAAGGGAAGGCATTCGTATGAGTGAGTGGCGCAATTGGGCCGGCGACCAGCGGTGCAGGCCCGCGGCCGTGTCCCGCCCCAGCACAGTGGCGGAGGTTTCGGCACTTGCCGCGGCCGCCGCGGCGTCGGGCGGCACACTGAAGGCCGTGGGTGCCGGGCACAGCTTCACCGACATAGCCCTGACCAACGGCACCCAGCTCAAGCTGGACGGCATCAGCGGGCTGCTCAGCGTTGACCGGGAGGCCAAGCTGGCCACGCTGGCCGGCGGCACGCGCCTGCACGAGGTTCCGGCGCTTCTGGCACCCTACGGGCTGGCCATGGAAAACCTGGGCGACATTGACCGGCAGTCCATCTCCGGGGCCATCTCCACCGGCACCCACGGAACGGGCCTGAAGTTTGGCGGCATCGCCACCCAGGTGCGGGCATTGACGCTCGTCACGGGCACCGGCGAGGTGCTGCACTG
Source organism: Arthrobacter sp. HY1533 (assembly GCF_027568515.1). Classification (GTDB taxonomy): domain Bacteria; phylum Actinomycetota; class Actinomycetes; order Actinomycetales; family Micrococcaceae; genus Specibacter. The sequence continues at coordinate 25,620 of NZ_JANKZF010000037.1, forward strand.
TTCCGCCGTTGAGAACGCCGACGTCTTTGCCGTTGCCAGGGTGGGCCTGGGCGCCCTGGGCATCATCACATCCGTGACTTTGCAGTGCGTTGATGCGTTCATGCTGCACGCCGTGGAACAGCCCGAGCCCCTGGTCTCCGTGCTGGAGTCGCTGCCCGGGCGCTGGGGCGCCGGAGACCACTTTGAGTTCTACTGGTTCCCGCACACGCAGACGGCCCTGACCAAGGCGAACACGCGCCTTGCCCCGGGGAGCCTGCCGCCGGGTGTTGGGCCGCTGTCCACGGCACGGCATGTGGTGGACGACGTGCTGGTCTCCAACAAGTTGTTCTCCACCCTGTGCACTGTCTCCGGAAAGGTTCCCGCGGCCATTCCTGCCATCAACAGGACCGCCGTGAAGCTGACCGGGAACAGGGAATTTGGCGACGCCTCCCACAAGGTGTTTGCCACAGAGCGCACCACGCGCTTCCGGGAAATGGAATATGCCGTGCCGCTGGAGGAGGTCCCCGCCGTGCTTGGCGGGCTGGAAGCCATGATCGAGCGGCGGGGGCTGCAAATTTCCTTCCCCGTGGAGGTGCGCTGCGCCGCTGCGGACAACATTGCCCTGTCCACGGCCAGCGGCCGCGAAAGCGGCTACATTGCTGTCCACCAGCACATCAAAAGCAACCCTTTTGAGTACTTCCGGGCGGCCGAGGAAATCTTCCGTGCCCATGGCGGGCGGCCGCACTGGGGCAAGTGGCACTTTCTCCAATCGAAGGACTTTGAAGGGCTCTACCCAGACCTCGAAAAGTTCTGTAAGGTTCGAGATGTTCTCGATCCCAAACGGGTTTTCAGCAACGCATACCTGGACCGGGTTCTCCCTTGATTTCCCCCTCACGGACCCACCATGCTCCCGGCAGGTCCGCCATGAAAGTTCTCCCACCGTTCGAGGAGGCATTTGCCATGACTGCTGCACCCCTGGCCGCCACGCGCCCAGCCGCGGAAGCAACCACCACGATTGTGATTGGTTCCGGCTTTTCCGCCCTGGCAGTTGCCGCCGAGCTCAACCGGCAGGGCATCAAGGCAATTGTTGTGGACAGCTTCTGCCCCCTGGGGCAGGCCACCGTGCCGCAGCCGGTCACGGGCAGCATCAGCCTGGCTGACCTGAGCGAACGCAGCGAAATCCTGCGCCTGCTGGAAAACTACGCCCGCCGCCACAGCTTGGACATCCGCCCGTCCACACAGGCACTGGAGCTGACGCGCCAGCCCCACGAGGCGCAGGCCCACCGGCAGTGGCGCGTGCGCACGGCAACCGGGACCCTGAGCGCCCACAGCGTGGTCTTCACCCGCGGCGCCCTGAGCCAGCTGCGCCGCGTGTTGCACAGCGTGGGAGTCACCACGGCGGCCGATGTTCGCGACGGCATGCACTCACTGGGCCTGTACCTCGTGGGGGTGGGCGACCTCGCCATCCCCAGCACCCAGGAGATCCTGCACCAGGCCAAGCGCGCCGGCCAGTCCATCAAGTCACGTGTGGCCATCCCCGAAGCCGGCCACGCCCTGGCCTTCGCCTAACCCCAAACGCGAGAAGGCCCGGCCATGTGATGGCCGGGCCTTCTTTCTTTGCTTGGCGCGGAAGCTAGTCCTCGCTGGTGAGGCGGCGGCGGGCCACCACCACCATGGCAACGACAACGCCCACCAGCACCACAACCAGTCCGATGACGCTCCACGGCACGGCGCTGTCGTCGGCGGCAGCTTCCGGCGCGGCCTCCGGAATTGCCGAAACCGAGGCTGCCGGGCCGGCGCCGACAACAGGTCCCGCGGTTGCCGCGGAGCTGGCGCCGCCGCCGGCCGCCGTGGCGGTGAAGCTGAATTCACCCTCGATGGGGTGGGAATCCGAGGACACAAGGCGCCACTTGACGGTGTACTTGCCCGCCGGAGCCCCGGGCTTGAGCGCCTGCGCGGCCACCTCGTCCAGGACCTCCACAGTTCCGGAAGCCCAGTTGGTGCCTGCCGCGTCCAGGACCTGCACCTGGGAACCAATCACGGCAGGGGTGTTGCTCATGGTGATCTCGATCTTTTCCGGCACGGCCGCAACTGTCGACCCGTCCGCGGGCGAGGTGCCGGTCACGGAGTCGTGGGCCAGGGCTGCGCCCGAGGCGCCCAGCAGCAGCAGGAAAACGGCCGCGGTTGCGGCCAGCAGGCGCCGAAACAGGGACTGCGGTGTCATGTTGGTCTCACTGAACCGGCGGCGTGCAAGGCTCTTCACAGCGTGGAATCCTTCGTTTGTTTTAGGGCAGTTCATCCCACGGTAGCCCAGAACCTTGGGAGTTTGCCCAAGTCCGGCGGGGCCCGGGGGCGGGCCGGGCACCCGGGCGCGTGCCGCCGTCCTGCGTTCAGGAACGGGGAAACTGCAGCAGGACGCAAGCCACTGCGGCGTTGCTCTACCGGCTAGTATTTCCTCGGTTAACTATTTTCTTTTTTCACTTCGCCGGGAAGGCTCCTTATGGCTACCAAAACGGACGTCCGTCTGTCAGCGGTCGACAAATACTTCAAGATCACCGAACGCGGCTCGAACTACTCGCGGGAAATCCGGGGCGGCTTCGCCACGTTCTTCGCGATGAGCTACATCGTGGTGTTGAACCCGCTGATCCTGGGCGGCGCGGACTCCTCCGGCGAGGTTTTGGGTCTGGAGCGCGTCGCGGCCGTCACGGCGTTCGTGGCCGGTGTCCTGACCATCATCATGGGCGCCTGGGCCAAGCACCCCTTTGCCATGGCGACCGGCCTGGGCGTCAACGCGTTCGTGGCCGTCACGGTGGCCACCAACCCAGGCCTGACCTGGCCTGATGTCATGGGCCTGGTGGTGCTCTCCGGCATCACCATGTTCATCCTGGTTCTCACCGGCTTCCGGACCGCCGTGTTCAAGGCAGTCCCGGAAGGCCTGAAAACGGCCATCGTGGTGGGCATCGGCATGTTCATTGCGCTGATCGGCCTGGTCAACGCCGGTTTTGTGCGCCGCATCCCCGACGTTGCCGGAACCACCGTTCCGGTTGGACTGGGCTTTGACGGCAAGCTCATGGGCTGGCCCACGCTGGTGTTCGTGGTGGGCCTGGTCCTGACCATCGGCCTGGTGGTCCGCAAGGTCAAGGGCGCCATCCTGATCGGCATCGTGGTCTCCACCATCCTGGCCAACATCCTGGAAATGACGCTGCACATTGGCCCGTCCTTCGACGGCAAGACCGCCAACCCGCAGGGCTGGTCGCTGGTTTCCCCGCAGTTGTCGGAGTGGTCCATGCCCGACCTGTCCCTCATCGGCCAGGTCAACATCTTCGGCGCGTTCAGCAAGCTGGGCGCCCTGGCGGCCATCCTGCTGGCCTTCGTGATCCTGCTGAGCATCTTCTTCGACGCCATGGGCACCATGGTGGGCCTGGCCGCCGAGGCCGGCACCATGCGCAAGGACGGCTCCATCCCCGATGTAGACAAGGTCCTGCTGGTTGACGCGTTTGGCGCGATTGCCGGCGGTGGCGCCTCCACCTCCTCGAACCAGATCTACGTGGAATCCGGCGCCGGCATTGGCGAAGGTGCCCGCACGGGCCTGGCCTCGATCGTCACAGGCCTGCTCCTGCTGCTGGCCATGTTCGTCACCCCGCTGATCAAGCTGGTCCCCTTTGAGGCTGTGGCCCCGGCCCTGGTGGTTGTTGGTTTCATGATGGTCTCCCAGGTGGGCAAGATCGACTGGTCCGATTGGGGCATCGGCATCCCGGCATTCCTGACGTTCACCCTCATGCCGTTCACCTACTCGATCGCCAATGGCCTGGGCGCCGGCTTCATCGCGTTCGTGCTGATCCGCCTGTTCCAGGGCCGCGCCAAGGAAATCCACCCGCTCATGTGGGTTGTCGCGGCGGCCTTCCTGCTGTTCTTCGGCATCGGCACCGTGGAAGCGCTCTTCGGCATCGGTTAGCCCTTCACATTCTGTGGCGCAGTAGTTGCAAGAATTTCCCTTCTTTTTGGGGAATTTTCTGCAACTACTGCGCCACAGATGTTTGTGGGGTGTCTGACATGACAGACGTAGAGGCGGCCCGCGGGCTGGAGTTCCACGCCTCCATGCTGTTGGCTGGAAGCATGGACTTTTCCCAGCTCAGCGTTGACGCCCCCGCCCCTGCCTGGACCGGAAGAAACGACGGCGACGGCCCCGCCCACCGCCGCTGGTGGCAGGCAGTGTCCACGGCAGCCGAACCGGCGCCCGCACAGCTGGATGCCTCCCTTCCCGGCCCGGCCGCCATGCTCGGCTTCCGCTCCGATGCTGGCGTGGCCCGCAACTTTGGCCGCACCGGGGCAGCCACCGGCCCCGCAGCCATCCGCGCGGCCCTGGGCTCCCTGGCATTCCACGGCACCCGCAACGTCACCGACGCCGGGGACGTCGTGGTGGCAGGCGATGCACTCGAGGACGGCCAGGCCCGCGCAGGAGCTGCGCTGACCGCCATGCTCGATGCCGGAAACCTCACCTTTGTGCTGGGCGGCGGCCACGAGACAGCCTTTGCCAGCTACCTGGGCGTGGCCGGCACGGCGGCAGTGGCCAACGGTGCCCGGCTGGGCGTGCTGAACCTTGACGCGCACTTCGATCTGCGCGACGCACCGGCACCGAGTTCGGGGACCCCGTTCCTCCAGATGGCCCGCATGGAGGCGGCCGCTGGACGGGAACTGAACTACGCCGTGGTGGGCATCAGCGAGCCCAACAACACCCGGACGCTGTTCGACACGGCGCACGAGCTGGATGTGAAGTACCTGCTGGACGAAGACTGCTCGGCCGAGCGCACGGAGGGATTCGTGTCCGCGTTCCTGGAGACCGTGGACATTGTGTACCTGACGATCGACCTGGACGTGCTCCCAGCAGCCGTGGCGCCCGGTGTAAGCGCCCCCGCCGCCTACGGCGTGCCGCTGCCGGTCATCGCTGCAGTCTGCCGGCAGGTGGCCGCCAGCGGGAAGCTGTTCCACTTTGACGTGGCCGAGCTGAACCCGGAGTACGACATCGACAGCCGCACGGCCAAGGTGGCCGCGCGGCTGATCGACACGCTCCTGCGGTAGGACGGCGGTGGAGCCGGATCTCGACAAGCTCGATCACCGGGGACAAGCTCCTCCAGCCGGCTAGTGGGCCTCTGCCGCCACCTCGCCTTCAAGCTCGTGGCCGCCCTGGAACTGCGTCATGTACAGGTTGTAGTACGCACCCTGCCGCTTGAGCAGTTCCTCATGGTTGCCGTGCTCCACGATGTCGCCGTCTTCCATGACCAGGATGGTGTGCGCATCGCGGATCGTGGACAGGCGGTGCGCGATGACGAACGAGGTCCGGTCGGTGCGCAGTGCCGCCATGGCGTGCTGCACCAGCAGTTCCGTGCGGGTGTCTACGGATGAGGTTGCCTCGTCCAGGATCAGCAGGGACGGCTGGGCAATGAAGGCACGGGCAATCGTGAGCAGCTGGCGTTCGCCGGCGGAGACGGAGCCGCCGTCGGCGTCGATGACGGTGTCGTAGCCGTCCGGGAGCTGGCGCACGAACCTGTCCACCATGGTGGCCTCGGCAGCCGCCACGATTTCCTCGTCCGTGGCGTCCAGGCGCCCGTAGCGGATGTTCTCGCGGATGGTGCCCTCAAACAGCCACGCGTCCTGGAGGACCATGCCCACCTGGGAACGCACCTGCTCGCGGGACAGCTCGCGGATGTCCACGCCGTCGAGCAGGATCCGCCCGCCGGTGATCTCGTAGAAGCGCATGATCAGGTTGACCAGTGTGGTCTTGCCTGCTCCCGTGGGACCCACAATGGCCACGGTCTGGCCAGGTTGCACGGTGAAAGAGACATCCTTGATGAGGGGGGTTTCCTCCGAGTAACTGAAGGAGACGTTCTCGAACTGGACGTGCCCGTCGGTCCGTTCGGGCAGCAGCTCCGAGTCCTCCTCGGCCTCCTGCTCGTCGGCGTCGAGGATCTCAAAGGTGCGCTCCGCGGAGGCAACGCCCGACTGGATCATGTTGGCGATGCCAGCAATCTCGCCAATAGGCTGGGAGAACTCGCGCGAGTACTGGATGAACGCCGTGGCATCACCGAGCGTCATCTGCCCTGTTGCCACGCGCAGGCCGCCAACCACGGCGACAAGCACGTAGGAGAGGTAGGAGACGAACTGCATGGCCGGCATGATCATGCCGGAGACAAACTGTGCCCCGAACGACGCCGTGTAGAGGTGCTCGTTGCGGTCGTCGAACTCGGCCAGCATTTCCTCGTCACGGCCATAGGCACGCACGAGTTCAAGGCCGGAGAAGGTTTCCTCGATGTGCCCGTTGAGGGAGCCGGTGTGCTTCCACTGGGCGGCGAAGAGCTTCTGCGAGCGCGTGCCGATGACACCGGCAATCACGCCGGACAGGGGCAGTGCGATCAGGGCGATGAGGGCCAGCTGCCAGGACACGATGAACATCATGACGCCGATGCCGATGACAGTCAGTGCGGATTGCACGAGTTGCGAGAGCGCCTGTTGCAGCGCTGACTGGATGTTGTCGACGTCGTTGGTCACGCGGGACATCAAGTCGCCGCGCTGGCGGGTGTCAAAGTAGCCCAGCGGGATCCGGTTGAGCTTGCGCTGAATGTCTTCGCGCAGCTTGAACACCACGCGCATGACCAGTGCGTTGAGCAGGTACCCCTGCAGCCACATGATGGTCGAGGCCACCGTGTACAGGGCCAGCACGAAGAGGATCAGCCGGCTCAGTTCCACGAAGTCAATGCCGGCACCGGGGACAATGTTGGCCTTGGCCAGCATGTCCGCGAACTGGTTGTTTCCGGAGGCCCGCTGCGCCTCGATGAGCGCTTCGATGGGGACATCCGCGGGAAGCTGGGAGCCGATGACGCCGTTGAAGATGACGTCCATGGCCTGCCCGAGGATCTTCGGGGCGATGACCGTGAGCACCACTGAAACAACAACCAGTGCAATGACCACGGAGAACATGACGCGCTCGGGGCGCAGCAGTCCCACGAGGCGCTTTACTGATGGCCAGAAGTGTTCAGCCTTCTTGGCCGGGGTGCCACCGAACATGTCGCCGTCGGCCTCGGTGGGCCGGTATTCGGGAACCAGTTCCTCGTCGGCGTCCACGGCCACGTCCAGGGGAGCTTCGTTCTTGCCTTTGCGCGCCATCAGGCTGCTCCTTCAATGCTCATCTGCGATTCAACAATTTCGCGGTACGTTTCGTTGCCCTCCAGCAGTTCGTCGTGCGTTCCGGAGCCAACCACTTCGCCGCCGTCGAGCACGATGATGTGGTCTGCCTCGCGGATCGTGGAGATGCGCTGGGCCACGATGATCACAGTGGCACCCGAGGTGGCCTCATGCAGGGACTCGCGCAACCGCTGGTCGGTGGTGACGTCCAGGGCCGAGAAGGAATCGTCAAACAGGAAGATCTTGGGCCGTGCCGCCAGTGCGCGGGCGATGCACAGCCTCTGCCGCTGTCCGCCGGAGACGTTGGTGCCGCCCTGGGCAATGGGGGCCTGGAGCTGCTTGGGCTTCTCCTGCACAAAGTCCTTGGCCTGTGCCACGCGCAGCGCCTCCCACAGATCGTCGTCGTCCGCGTCGGGACGGCCAAACTTCAGGTTGGAGGAAACAGTGCCGGAGAACAGGTACGGCTTCTGCGGCACAAGACCCACGAGCCCCGCCATCTGCTTCCGGTTGAGCTCATTGACGTCCACGCCGCCAATGCTCACGGATCCGCCCTGCGGATCGAACAGCCGCGGGATCAGGTTCAGCAGTGTTGACTTGCCGGCACCGGTGGAGCCCACGATTGCCGTGGTCTTGCCGGCCTGGGCAGTGAAGCTGACATTGTTCAGCACGGGCCGCTCGGCGCCCGGGTACCCGAAGGACACCGAGGAAAATTCGACGTCGTGTCCGGCCGGCAGCTCCCGGCCCGCCGGAACGGCAAGGCTGGGCTCGGCCGACAGGACGTCGTCGAGGCGCTCGGCGGAAATGGCTGCGCGCGGAATCATCATGACCATGAAGACGCCCATCATGACGGCGACAAGGATTTGCAGCAGGTACTGCAGGAATGCGGTGAGGGAGCCAATCTGCATCTGGCCGGCGTCCACCCGGTGCCCGCCGAACCACAGCACGGCGGCCGTGGCCAGGTGCAGGATCATCATGATGGCGGGGAACATGAGCACGAACAAGTTGCCGACGCGCACGGAGACGCGGGTCAGGTTCGTGTTGGCGTCGCGGTAGCGCTCGGACTCAAACTTTTCGCGCACAAACGCGCGGATGACCCTGATGCCCACGATCTGCTCGCGCAGCACGCCGTTGACGGAGTCGATCCGGTCCTGCATTTCACGGAACAGGGGCAGCAGGCGCACCACAAGGAAGCCGACCACGATGAACAGCAGGGGCACGGACACCCACAGCAGCCAGGAAAGGCCAATGTCCTCGCGCAGGGCCATGACGATGCCGCCGATGCACATGATGGGCGTGGACACCATGAAGTTCAGTGTCATGAGCACCAGCATCTGCACCTGCTGGACGTCGTTGGTGTTGCGGGTGATCAGGGTGGCCGTGCCGAAGCGGCTCACATCCAGCGCGCCAAGGGCGTTGACGCGGTAGTAGACCTCGCGGCGCAGGTCGCGGCCAATGGCCATGGCCGTGCGGGCACCAAAGTAGATGCCGCCGATGGCCGCGGCGACCTGGACAAAGCAGACAATGATCATGGTCATGCCTGTTGACCAGATGAAGTCGGTGTCGCCCTTGGAAATGCCCTGGTCAATGATCTGGGCGTTCAGGCTGGGAAGGTAGAGGGCGGCGATGGTTGAGATCAGTTGCAGCACGAGCACGGCTGTGACCCAAACCCAGTACGGTTTTGCGTGGCGAATGGCCAGGCGGAAGAGTTTCACGGGGTTTCCATTCGAATATACGTTTGAATTTCGACGTACCAAACATTAAACACCCGGCCTATGACATCCACAAGTGATTTCTTGCCGCCCGGATTCACCGCCCAAAAAGACCGCGAACTCGCACTTTTCGCCCCCAGCCAGTGGGCGAAAACTGCGAGTCCGCGGCGGCGCTGCTAGTTCAGCGGGCCGGTGGCCTTCTCGGCGGCCGCGCGGATGGCGCCGGAGCCCACCAGGCGGTCGGCTTCTTCCAGCTCGGGTGACAGGAAGCGGTCGGTGCCCGGGCCCTGCACGGTCTCGCGAAGCACCTCGATGACTGCCGCGCCGGCGGGGCCGGGGACCAGTTCGCCGCTGGACATGTCGGTGCGCATGTCAATGGCGCGGGCGGCCGTGACCAGCTCAATGGCGAGCACGCGGCGCAGGTTCTCCACTGACTTGCGCAGCTTGCGGGCCGCGTGCCAGCCCATGGACACGTGGTCCTCCTGCATGGCGGAGCTGGGGATGGAGTCCACGGATGCGGGCACGGCCAGTCGCTTGGAGTCGGAGACCAGACCGGCCTGCGTGTACTGGGCGATCATGAGGCCGGAATCCACGCCGGGGTCCCCGGCCAGGAAGGCGGGCAGGCCGTGGGAGCGGGCGGGGTCCAGCATGCGGTCGGTGCGGCGCTCGGCGATCGAGGCGACGTCGGCGGAAACAATGGCAAGGAAGTCCAGCACGTAGGCCACCGGGGCGCCGTGGAAGTTGCCATTGGAGGAGACGCGTCCGTCCGGCAGCACCACCGGATTGTCAATGGCGGCGGCGAGTTCGCGGCTGGCCACCATGAGGGCGTGGTCCACGGTGTCGCGGGCGGCGCCGGCAACCTGCGGGGCGCAGCGCAGCGAGTAGGCGTCCTGGACGCGGGTGTCACCCACGCGGTGCGAGGCCACGATGGGCGAGTTGGCCAGCACGCGCAGCATGTTGTCGGCACTGGCGGCCTGGCCGGGGTGCGGGCGCAGTTCCATGTGCAGCTCGGGCAGGAACACCTGGTCTGTGCCGAGCAGGCCCTCGACGCTCATCGCGGCGGTGATGTCCGCCGTCGTGAGCAGCATGCGCAGGTCGGCGATGGCCATCAGGAGCATGCCGAGCATGCCGTCGGTGCCGTTGACCAGCGCCAGCCCTTCCTTCTCGGCCAGCTCCACCGGGGTGATGCCTGCCTCGGCGAGCAGTTCGGGCACGGGACGGACCACGCCGTCGGGCCCGGCAGCCTCGCCCTCGCCCATGAGGACCAGGGCGCAGTGGGACAGCGGCGCGAGGTCGCCCGAGCAGCCCAGCGAGCCGAATTCGCGGACCACGGGGGTGATACCGGCATTGAGCACGTCCACCATGGTCTGCACCACCACGGGGCGCACGCCGGTGCGGCCGCTGGCGAGGGTCTTGGCGCGCAGGAACATCAGTGCACGCACCACCTCGCGCTCCACGGCCGGGCCCATGCCGGCTGAGTGGCTGCGAATGAGCGACTTCTGCAGCTGCGTGCGCATGTCCGTGGGGATGTGCCGGTTGGCCAGCGCGCCGAAGCCCGTGGAAATTCCGTAGGCCGGGGTCTCGGAGTGTGCCAGCGTGTCAATGTGCGCGCGCACGCGTTCGACGCCGGCCAGCGCCTCCTCGCTGATGGTCACCTTTGCGTTGTGACGGGCCACGGCGATGACGTCCTCGGGCGTGACGCCGGAGGAGGAGAGAAGGACTTCTTGGGACAGGACGGTGGCGGTCATGGCGTTCCTTGGGTAGCTGTTCAGGTTTCCTGTTCTCAACTATCCCGCTTAACCGCGCGGAAATCTGCCCCCTTGGGCACCCTGCATCCGGGATTCCAGACAGTGCGGAGTGGCCTGGTCAAGCGGCCCGGGGGTGGTTGTTGCCATTCGCGCCCGGTGCACCGGGGGCAAATGGCAAGCACCACCCCCGCAGCACGTCCGCCCGCCCCGTGGTTGCTCCACAGGCCCACCCAAGCGTGGAGTTGTGCACCTTCTGCCGCCTCCTCCTTTCGACCCAAAAGCTTCGGACTGAATCTTGACTCATGACTACCTTCAAGGTGCCGCCGTTCATCACTCCGGAAAGCAAGTTCGCCGACGAATACTCAGCCCGGAGGCTGGCACGGGCGGCTTCGTCCGGGCAATTGGTTCGCGTTCGCCGCGGCTTGTACCTGCCCGCCGGGGACTGGAACTCGCTCAAACCATGGGAGAAGTACCGCGTGCGGATCCAAGCCGTCCAGGCAGCGTCCGTCCACCCGCCCGTTTTCGCGAGGGAATCCGCGGCCCAGATCATGGGCCTGCCGGTCATCGGCGTACCGCAGGATGTGCAAACCGTTGTCCCGCGTGGGGGCAGCGGGGGCCAAAGCAATCGAGGGGTGCGCCGCGTCAACGCCATCGACGGCGACCCCGCCCCTTGGGAAATGTTCGGCCTGCTCACAACTCCGCCACCGCAAACAGCTCGGGACTTGGCGGTCCGGCTCCCCCTGGCCATGTCCCTGCCTGCAATGGACCGGGTCCTGCAACAGAAGCCGCTGGAGGGATCCCCGAGCTACGTCAAAACCATCTTCACCGAGAGCGACATACTGGCAGCAACCGAACTGCTGCCCAACGAAACCCAGCGGCGTCGAGTCACGCGGGCGCTCAGCGTCGCCAACCCGCTGTCCGGGTCACCCGGCGAGTCGTTCAGCCGCGCCCTCATGATTGAGCAGGGCTTCCCGATGCCCACCCTGCAGGTGCGGTTCTCGGACAGCCGCGGCTTCATCGGCATGCCCGACTTTGACTGGGAAGAGTACAAAACGCTCGGTGAGTTCGACGGCTATGAAAAGTACTCCGCCCAGAGATTCCTGAAAGGCCGCGCCCCGTCCCAGGTGGTTGTGGACGAGAAGAACCGTGAAAATCGCCTGAGGGCCAAGGGCTACAACGTGGTTCGCTGGGTCTGGGACGATCTCCGCCAACCCGGCAGGCTGTTCCGGCTGCTCCGTGAAGCAGGGCTGCCACAAACTGTGCGGGGGTAGTTGTTGGCCATTTGGCCCCGGGGGGCGGGGGGCAATGGGAAACAATAACCCCCCGGCCCCCAAATA
>NZ_JANKZF010000038.1 GCF_027568515.1 Arthrobacter sp. HY1533
GGGGGGGGTGTGTTTTGTCCCTTTCGCCCCGGGGGGCCCGGCCGCAACTCCCAAAAAACACCCCCCGCGGCACCAAAATCAGCCCTCGCGGCGTCCGTAGATCCTGGTGGACAGCTCGTCGGCCACCTTTGTGACGCGTGCGGCCAGCTCGGGCCACTGCTCCGCCGGCACCTTTTCCTCCAGGAACGTGACAGCCACTGCGGCAACGGGCCAGCCGAGGTGGTCGGTCACGGCGGCAGCCACGGAGCCGAAGCCGCCGGTGACCTCACCGCTCTCGGTTGAATAGCCACGGATCCGCACCTGGTCCAGGTGGGCGGAGAGGGTGGAGTACTTGCTGATCGGGTCCGGCACCTCTGTCAGCGAACTGAAAGCTGCGGCATTGGGGTACAGCGCCCGGACCTGCGACTTGGGCAGCGCGGCCAGGATGGCGCGCCCACTGGCCGTGAGGTGGCTCGGCAGCCGCACGCCGACGTCGGTCACCAGGGACGGGCGGTTCTTGGCCCGCTCCTCCACGATGTACAGGACGTCGCGGCCGTGCAGCACGGCCAGGTGGGCGCTTTCGCCGATCTTGTCCACGAGCGAGGCCAGCAGGGGCCGGCCCAGCCGGGACAGCGGTTCCTGGCGTGAGTACGCGCTGCTGAGTTCGAACGCGGCGACGCCGAGGCCGTAGCGCTGTTCCTCGTGCAGGTGCATGACGAAACCACTCTGCTCCATGACGCCCAGCAGGTGGTAGACGCTGGAGCGCGGCAGCTCGAGCGTGCTGGCGATCGTGGAGGCGGCCAGCGGCCCCCTCTTGGAGGAGAGCAATTTCAGGATGCGCAACGTGTTTTCCGCAGCCGGCACCTTCGAGGCAACCTTGGCGGCAGGCTTCGCCGGACGGCGCACAGCGGCCCCGGTGTCGGGGGCGGGCTGGGCAGGGTTCCGGTCGGCAGTTTCCATGGCTCCTCAGGATAGGGCTGAAATGGCGGCTGCTGTTGCCACACTATAGAATATTGCAGTCTGAAATCCCAGATTCTCAAGCGCCGCACCGCGATTTTGAGCCCAAACAGGGCCAAAAACGTGGCGTGGCGCACCATTGATGCACCCTTTGTGGCGCAGCCCACCCGGCACGCAGTGTTAGAAAGCCCACTCATGAAACCCAAGGGATCCGTCCTGACCCGCGGCCTGAACGCCCGGCACATCCGCTTCATGGCGTTGGGCTCCGCCATCGGCACCGGCCTGTTCTACGGTTCCTCCAGCGCGATCCAAAAGGCAGGGCCCGCGGTCCTGCTGGCCTACATCATTGCCGGCGCGGCCGTGTTTATGGTGATGCGGGCCCTTGGCGAAATGGCCGTGCGGCACCCCGTGTCCGGATCGTTTGGGCAGTACGCCGGGCGCTACCTGGGCCCGCTGGCCGGGTTCATCACGGGCTGGACGTATGTGTTTGAAATGGCCGTGGTGGCCGTTGCAGACGTCACGGCTTTCAGCATCTACATGGGCTTCTGGTTCCAGGACGTGCCCCGCTGGATCTGGGTCCTGGCCATCATCTTCTTCCTGGCGGCCGTGAACCTGCTCAGCGTGAAGGTTTTCGGCGAGCTGGAATTCTGGTTCTCCCTGGTCAAGGTCAGCGCCATCATTGCCATGATCGCCGGCGGCGTGGCCATCATTGTGTTCGGCTTCCACATGGAAGGCGCACAAGCCGCGGCCGGGCTGGGCAACCTGGTCAACAACGGCGGGTTCATGCCCAACGGCTGGGTGGGGCTCCTGGCCGCGTTCGCCGTCGTGATGTTTGCGTTCGGCGGCATTGAAACCATCGGTGTCACGGCGGGCGAGGCCAAGGATCCCGGCAAGTCAATCCCGTCGGCGGTCAACACCGTCCCGGTCCGCATCCTGCTGTTCTACGTGCTGACGCTGGGCGTGCTCATGAGCCTTGTCCCGTGGAATGAAATCACTGGCGAATCCAGCCCCTTCGTGCAGATTTTCGACTCCCTGGGCATCCCGCTCGCCGCGCACATCCTCAACGCCGTGGTCATCACGGCGGCCCTCTCGGCGATCAACAGTGACATCTTCGGCGCCGGCCGGGTCCTCTTCGGCCTCTCGCAGCAGGGCCACGCACCCGCCGCGTTCGGCAAGATCTCGCGTTCCGGCGTGCCGTGGATGACAGTGCTGCTCATGACGGGCGTGCTGCTGGCCGGCGTGGTCCTGAACGCCACCATCCCCGAGGACGTGTTCCTGCTCATCGCCTCGATCGCCACCTTCGCCACGGTGTGGGTGTGGATCATGATCCTCGCCTCGCACGTGGCCATGAAGCGGGAAATCGCCCGCGGTGGCATGGCCCCGTCAGCCTTCCCCGTCCCGCTGTGGCCGCTGGCCTCGGTCGCCGCCATCGTGTTTATGCTGGGCATCATCGTGCTGCTGGGCGTTTACCCCGACACCCGCACTGCCCTGGTTGTCGGCGCTGTATGGCTGGTGCTGTTGACCGTTGCGTTCAAGCTGTGGGTACGCGGGGATGGACGACGCCGCCCCCACCTTGTGGACGAAACCCCGCCTGCCGCCGTGGTGGAGTACGCCGCCACGGGTGATTGAGCCTGCCGACCCCTGGGTCTCGACAGGCTCGACCACCGGGACAGGCCGACCACCGGGACAAGCCGACCACCGGGAACCTGTTAGACGATATGAGGTGAGGGCCGGGGCCTTCTGTTTCACAGCTTCCGTGGGTTGCCAGTGAACAACCTCCCTGGCTTTGCGGCCTTTGGAGCGTTGCATTGGTAGTGCCACATGTGAGTTTTGGGAGGTCCCGGCTATGTTTCAGCATACGTTTATTGGGCTTGATGTTCACGCGGTTTCGGTGGTGGGATGCGCGTTGAATCCCGTCACCGGGGAGCTGGTGAGGATGGCCATGGATTCAGACCCGGTGGTCGTCCTGGACTGGATCCGCCGCTTCGAGCCACCCGTGAAAGCGGTCTACGAGTCGGGCCCGACCGGGTACGTGCTCGCCCGGCACCTGCGCGAGGCCGGGATCGATTGCGTGGTCGCGGCATCCTCGAAACTGTTGCGGGCACCGGGCGATAAGGTCAAAACCGACC
>NZ_JANKZF010000039.1 GCF_027568515.1 Arthrobacter sp. HY1533
ATGAGTCCGCCACGGCGGGGGAGCGGCATCAAGCGGCCCAAGGCCTGGCCGTTCGCGCTGCCTGCCTTCATTGCCCTTGTGCTGGTTCTGCTCTTCCCGCTCATCTACAACGTTTGGATCAGCCTTCACGTCGACCAGTTGAGCGAACGCGACGGAGAATTTGTCTGGTTCGAGAACTACATCAAGGTCCTTCAGAACGGTGCGCTGCTGGCAACACTGGGGCGCACGCTGGCTTTCACCCTTGGTTCATTGGTGCTCCAATTCATCGTTGGCCTGGGCACGGCACTGGCCCTCGAAGCGTTTCCCAAGGCTTCAAGGATCATTCGCCCGCTCTTGCTGACGCCGTGGGTCATGCCGGGTGTGGCTGTTGCCGCCATCTGGCTGGCCATCCTGAATCCGCTTTCCGGCCTTGCCAACCTCCTGTTGGGAATGGTTGGCCCGGATCCTGTGCAGTGGCTGTCCACGCCATTTTTGGCCATGATGAGCCTCATCGTCGTCAATACGTGGAAATCAGTGCCTTACTGGATGCTGATGTTGTCCGCCGGCATCAAGACAGTGCCCAAGGAAGCAATCGAGGCAGCAAAAGTTGATGGGGCTCCTTATTGACGGATTGTGTGGCACATTGTGCTGCCAGCCATTCGCCCGGTGCTGGGCACCACCACGCTGCTGGCCTTCATCTGGACCTTCAACTACTTCGACCTGGCGTACCTGCTCACGAATGGCGGGCCTGGTTCGTCCACCACGACGCTGCCCTTCGCCATTTGGGAGTCGGCGCTGAAGTTCAACAGATTTGACCAGGCGGCGGCCTACTCGGTGCTGTCCATCGCACTGACAGGCATTGCCATCGGCTTCTACCTGCGGGCCACGAGAAAGCATGAGGCATCGTAATGTCAGCCATCGTACGCATCCGCCGGTTCCCCTGGCTGGGAGCTGTTGTCCTTGGCCTGGTGCTGATCGGGACCCTGTTGCCTGTCTATTGGATGGTGGCCTCCTCGTTCAAGACGTCCGCGGAACTGAGCCGCATCCCTGCCACTTTGTGGCCGGAATCCCTGAGCCTTGAACAATTCACCAAGGTCTTTGAAGAGGGTTCCCTGGTGCCTGCGACAATCCAGTCGATCACCATCGCCATTTTCACCACATTCTTTGTGGTGATCTTTGGAAGCGCGGCAGCCTACGCTGTCACGCACTTGCGGTTCCGCTGGACCAAGTCGCTGCTCTCCCTGAGCTTGGTGACCCAGCTTCTTCCGCAGGCGGCAACCCTGGTCCCGATCTTCATCCTGTGGACCAAGCTCGGCTTGGTGAACACGCTCCCGGGCATTGTCCTGATCTACGTTGCCTTCCAACTGCCCGTGGCGGTCTGGATCATTTCAGGCCACTTTTCCGCCATACCCCGGGAGGTCCTGGAAGCCGCCAACGTGGACGGCAGCGGAACAGTGCGAACCCTGGTTCGAATTGTCATGCCGATGGCCTCACCCGGGATTGCCGCCGTGGCCATCTGGTGCGTCATCGGTTGCTGGAGTGAACTTCTCTTTGCGCTCGTGCTCTTGAGCGGGGAAAACAAGACCGTTCCGGTCTCACTGGCGGGGCTCATCGGAGAACACAGCACCGACCAGGGGCTGCTGTTGGCTGCCGCGACGCTTGCCGCGCTTCCGCCCCTCATCCTCTTCTTCTTCCTGCAAAAATACTTCACCAATGGCTTGGCTGGCGCGGTCAAAGGCTGACCCGCACCCATCGAAAGGAATTGCTCCGTGACAACTGAGCGCAACGTCGTCATCATCCCCACCTCCCACCTCGACTTGTTCTGGCTGGGCGACTACCGCAATTGCCTCGAACGCGGTGAAGAGGTCATCCGCGACTACCTGGACCGCGCCATCGAATCCGGTGATGAAACGTTTGTCATCGACACCACCATCTTTGCCGAGTACTTCCTCGCCCAGAACCCCGAGTACGAAGGCCCCATCCGCAAGCTCATCGAGGAAGGCCGGCTGGAGATAGGCGCCGCTTACATCGATCGCTGGGAGAACCTGGTGCTGGGCGAGTCGATCATCCGCAACATCCAGATTGGTCGGGCGTGGGGCAGGGACAGGCTCGGGATCGACATCAAGCTTGCCGCGCATCCTGACTTGCCGGGGCTGAACGCCCAGACCGGGCAAATCTACGCCCAGGCCGGCATTGACTACTACGTCACCAGCCGGAAGCTGTTCCAGGAGGGCCGGGTGTGGCGCCACCGGGCCCCGGATGGGACTGCGATGACCATGCTGACGTGGCCCGAGCACTATGTCTTCATTCCACTACTTGACACCGGCCTTCACCACGAGGCCGATGGTGTCTGGTTCCCGCCCGAAACCCAGCTGTCCTACGACGACGTCGCGGGCCGGTACCCGCATGGCACGATTGCCGTGTCAGGATCGGCCGGCGACCTTACCAAGTCCAGCGATTTCACCGAACGCTATGGCCAGGACCTCCGTGACTACGTGGCGAAGTACCGCTCCGAGGACCCGGACCTCACCATTGGCTATGCCATTCCGGCAACGGTGCTCGCGCCCTACCTGAACACTGACACCGAACTTGCCGAAGTGTCCGGTTCCATTCCCAGTGTCTGGGGTGTGGCCCCCGATGAGGAGATGCGCTTCTTCCACCGGGTCCGCGCACTCGAGGCCCTGCTTCTGGATGCCGAGACAGCCAGTGCCATCGGCATTGCCGCCGGACGGGCTGCCCTGCCTGATTCTTCGGGCAACTGGCGCGGACTGTTCGCCGAGGACGCCTACTTTGCCAGCGACGACACCCCGCCCGAGGGCAAGGAATGGGAGTGGCTGTGGCGGATGCACGTCTTCACCCAGGACCACAACGGCGGCGGGCAGGACGGTCCGCTGTCCATCTTCCAGAAGAAGGTCCGGCACGACCGCATGAAGGGCTATGCCCTGGAAGTCGTTGACCACGCATTGGGCGGCGGTGACGCCCAGCAGCCCGGTATTCTGCGCACCAGGCTCGGCCGTTCGGCAACCGAGCTCCTGCTGGATGCGGACACCACCGCGGCCCTTCAGCCGTGGCTGGAAAACCTCCCGGCGGGCACCTGGCAGCCCCTTGCAGAGCATGAGGGAAGCCCGACGGCGGCACTGAACCTGGTGCCGGCGCACGGAGTCAGCACCAGCCCATTGCAGGTCTCTGAGGTTCTCGGCGCAATAAGCTGCGACGATGCCGAGCAAGCCATTGGCATTCAAACAGAGCACCTTCAGGTCAGCGTTGACCGCGCCACCGGCACTGTCACCATTACCGAAAAGGCCACTGGCGCCCAGTGGCCGGTTCCGGTTGGGGCCGCCTATGCCGTGCCGGAACTCGGCAATGACGTCACACTGAAAACTGACGAAGACGGCCGTGTTGACGCGAGTGTTGAAAGCGTTGAACTCCAAGATGGCGGGCCGGTGCTGGCCCGCGTGCGGATTCGCTGGAGCCTCCTGGAGGTCGTGTGGACAACCACTGTCCGTGTCTGGGGCGCAAGCCCGCGCGTGGACATCGACACCCAGGTTGACTGGCCAGGTTTTGAGAAGTGGCAGATCCGCATGCCGATGGCCGCCGTCGGACGGGCCGCCGTCACGCATGGGACACCCTTCCACGCTTCCGGGTGGCTCGATGTTCCAGTGGAACAGCAGTCCCGGATGCCTGATGAAATCTCGCAGGAGAACATCGACGCCTATCGCGAGATTCAGCACTGGGCGCACCTTCGTTCGGAGACTGCCGATTCGGGCCTGGGCATCATCACCACACACCCCGCGTTCCGCCACGACGGGGACGCCCTGGAAGCGGTGCTGCTGCGCACCGCTCCTTCCTGCGGGGATCCCCGCATGGCATGGACAAACCCCGGCCGGACCGTGTGGAACTTCTCCTTTATTCCGACGCCGGCCGACTGGCAGGGCGCCGACATGCCCGAACTGGCGGACATGTCCTGGCGTTCGCCCCGGGTGGTTGTGGGCGGCGGGCAGTCCGCTCTGGAACTGCTGAACAACACAGGAGACGATGTGCGGCTTTCGGCGCTGTTCGCCGAGGGGAACAACATCTCCGCACGGCTGGTGAACCAGTCAGGGCGTGAGCGCACAGTGCGGTTGAGGGGCGCCGCCGTCGGAGCTTCCGCCGAGCTGGTGGACCTTGACGGCAAGGTCCAGTCCAGCATCGACACGGTCGACGGCGAAATCACCCTCACCTTGCCGGCCTGGCGCATCCAGACCATCAGCCTCGGCGCCCCCGGCAACCGATAAATCGAAAGTGGAAACGTGAAAAAATTGGTAATTGAACGCGTCGAAGCGTTCGAGGTCACCCTGCCCATCGAGGCCCCCATCCGGCACTCCTACGGAGTGCACGAGGCCTTCACCCGCACCATCGTCAAGGTCCACACCTCCGACGGGCTCGTAGGCCTCGCCGAGACCGCTGCCAGCGCCGAGGAAGTGGAGCGTTCCGGCGCCGTCATCCTCGGCCTGAGCGCCCTGGAAACCGGTGTCATCCGCATGCGGATCACCGAACGCTTCTACTGGAGCAAGAATCCCCTGGTCGCGGCTGCCCTGGAGATGGCGTGCGTGGACATTGTTGGCAAGGCATTGGACGTCCCCGCCCACCAGGTGCTGGGCGGTGCTGTGCGCGACCACATCGACCTGGCAGCCTACTGCTTCTACCGCTACGAGTCGGCAACACACGCTGCCGTCACGACCCCCGACGACATGGCCAGGCACGCCGCGGACCTGGTGCAGCGCTACGGCTTCGGAACGGTGAAGCTCAAGGCCGGTGTGTTTGAGCCCGCCGTCGAGATTGAAACGCTCCGGGCCATCCGGGACTTGCTTCCCGGCGTCAAGTTGCGCATTGACCCCAACGCCGCATGGGCCCCTGCGACAGCAATGGGTCTGCTGGGCCCGTTGGCGGAGATCGGCCTGGAATACCTCGAAGACCCAGTGGCCGGCCAAGCAGGGATGGCCGAGGTGCGCTCCAAGACCTCCATCCCGCTGTCCACCAACATGTGCGTGGTCAACTTTGAGGACATCCCCGGCGCCATGGCGCTGGGCAGCGTTGATGTGATCCTCTCGGACCCCTGGTACTGGGGCGGCCCGCTGCAGACCAAGACCCTGGCCGACATCTGCAAGGTCCAGGGCATTGGCATGGGCATGCACTCCGGCATTGAGCTGGGGATCGGAATGGCGGTCATGGCACACACAGGGGTGACCATTCCCCAGCTAACCCTTGCCGTGGACGCCCACCACCACCACCTGACCGACGACGTCATTGCCGGACCGCGCCTGCTCCCGGCAGGCGACGGGCGCCTGGCGCCCCCGCCCGGGCCGGGATGGGGTGTGGAACTGGACGAGGAGAAGGTGGGCCAGTACCGCGAACTGCACGACAGCGGACAATTCGCCAATCTCTACGTTGCGGGGGACTCCGGCAACGGGGCCGACCGCTTCCGGCCCGGCTGGAATCCGGTCATGCCCTCCTGGTGACACCACGTGCCACGGCCGGGGCCGTCATCGTCGAATGCGGCGGTGACGGCCCCGGCGTCGTCCAGTCCTGGAACCACCCTCGGGACTTCCCTGTGCATTTACTACGAAAGTTTAGACAACCATGAACCATGAATCCCTGCCGTTGGCAGGCAAACGTGCCCTCATCACGGGCAGCAGCAACGGCATCGGCGAAGCAATCGCGCGGGCATTCGCAGCGGCCGGAGCCATGTGCATCATTCACGGGCGCGACCGGGAAAAAGTTGAACGAGTGGCCATGGATGTTGGCGGTGAATCGGTGCTCGGGGACCTGGCCGAACGTGGCAGCCCTGCACGCATCGTTGCGGAACTCGCTGCCCGAGGCGGCCTGGATATTCTTGTCAACAATGCAGGCTTCGAGGAGCATTCGACAGTGGCAGACCTTGCCGCCGACGACTACGCACGAGTGCTGGAGGTGAACCTGGTGGCGCCGGCCGCTTTGATGAGTTTGTGCCTGCCCCTGCTGCGCCGAGGCACCGATCCATCGATCATCAACATCACCTCCATCCACGAGACCGTCCCCGTCAGCGGCAATGGAGCGTATGCCTCCGCCAAGGCCGGGCTGGCGTCACTGACCCGCACCGCCGCCGTCGAACTTGGTCCTGAGGGGATACGGGTGAACACCATCGCCCCCGGAGCCATCAAGACGGAGATGAACCGTGAGCTGATCGAGGCCGTGGGGGCGGAGAAGTTCGAGCAGTGGATCCCCATGGGCCGTGTCGGAGTGCCGGAGGAGGTGGCGGACGTTGCCGTCTTCCTGGCAAGCCGCGCGGCACGCTACATCACCGGCAGTTCAATGGTGGTCGACGGCGGCTACTCAAACCACCTCGTCAGGTATGGCGAACCGCGGTAATCCCAGACACGGCTCTTGAATTCCAGGTGTCTGAAGCGACGTGCTGTGTGTCAGGAACAGGTCAGGGTCAGGCCATTCCACTGGTGGACGCCTGGCCCCAGCTCCCCGCACTGGCTATTGATCACGGTGAGACCAATCAAGGTTGCAACGCCCAGGACCACAAAGAGCACAGCCCCGACGACGATGGCAGCCACGGCCCAGCCATTCTTGGCACCTGCCCTGCGGGAGATGGCAAGGGCGATGATGCCCAGGATCAGTCCAACAATGTTCAACAGGATGGCCAGGATCAGCGCCGTGATGCCCAGGCCGCGTCCCTTGTGGTTTGCGGCTGTGGTTTGAATGTTGTTCATGGCTCTTTCCTGGAGGTGGAAGGGTGCTGGTGGAGCTGCTCGGTTTCAACACAATAACCCAAGGCGCGGTATACAAGCAGTGCGCCTCGCGCACACCGCGATGGTCCGTCAGTGTCCATCACTGGTGTTCGAGCCAGATGAGAATTGCCTTGACCCGGCGGTTGTCCTCGCCGGGCGGCATGCCGAGCTTCAGAAACACGTTGGCCACGTGTTTGCTGACCGCGGCGTTGGAAAGGTACAGCGCATCGGCGATGTCCTTGATTGATTCCCCTTCGGCCATCATGGTGAGGACTTGGGCCTCCCGGGCAGTCAGACGGCTCAGCGGCCCGGTGGGGGAGTCCGGTTTGGTGACGTGTCGAACCACGTCTGGGTCGACGACGACGCCACCGCCTGCAGGTCGATGGCTGCACGCAAACCATCGTCGGTGTTTCCCGGAGGCATGCGTACATCGGTGATCACCAGATCCGGCAGCTGCGCTTTGCGGGCCATGGCATCAACCGTGGAAACAAGGGAGTGCGCGTCTGTGCATTCGCGTACCACTTCGGCTCGGCGGGGGCGGTTATCTCCACCGTGGTGCCAATGCCCCGCGGGCTGATGACCTTGAGGTCGCCGCCGATGCTTCGCATCCGTTCGCGGAGTCCCAGGAGTCCGGTGCCTGTGCCCTTGCCGAGTTCCACGCCGCCGGTGCCGTACGGGCTCGATGGCCGGGTCGTGGTATTCTGCTACGAGCCGCGCCGGTCGCTGGATCGTTCGCCCCGAAACCTCGCACTTCTCGCAGCGGGACTATCCGAGCTCGATCGTGGAGTTCGTGCGGGTCTGACGCGCTGGCCCGTGTATTTTGCGTCTCTCGCGAGCCTGCGAGAATTGATGTTTGCTCGTTGAAAGATCCTCGGAGGAGAGCTCAATCGTGACTGGTGAAATCCGTGTTCGGCAGGGTATTGGCGGACTGACCGAGGTCGTCCTGGAGTCGGATGCTCTGCAGGTCGTCGTTCTTCCGTGGCGTGGCGGCGACATCAACCGGTTCTACTCACGCGCGCTCGATCTGGATGTTTTCTATCGCGACAGTGGCGAGATCTCGCGCTTCGAAGCAGATCGTCGGCAGCGGCGCGAAGATCCGTCGGAGTATGCCTTCGCCGGGCTTCTCACGATGTATCCGAACGCCGGCGACGCGTCGCAGCGGGGCGAGCACAATTATGTGTTCCACGGAGACGCTCGCAGGGTCCCCTGGGACTACGAGATCGTCGAGGGCGATTCACCCGAGCTTCACCTGCGGGGTGCGAGCGTCGGAGCGCCGTTTGCCATCGAGCGGACCATGCGGTTTGGCGCTGACCCCAGCGTTCTCGAAGTGACCGATGTGCTGTCCCGAACGGATGACGGCGCCGAGGCGTTGCCCTGTGGCTACGGGATTCATCCCTACTTCGGGCCTTCAACTCTGGCTCCGGGGACAAGGCTCTTCGTCGGTGATCGGCTCGTGGCGACACTCGGCGATGACGAGGCGTTCCCCCAACGGCTCGACTGCGTTGAACTGTCGTCTTCGCCTTCATCGGTCACCGTCGAGAGCCCTGCCAGCGGCACCCGATTCTCTTTGGAGTTCGAATCCCCGATCCTCGACCACGTGTGGGTCTGGCTCACTGCCGAATGGGAGAACGGCCGCGGCATCGGCGCCCTGATTCCATCCTCCGTGCACGGTACGGAGGGCGTCGCGGGCGCGGAGCGGGATGGCCTGGCGCATTGGCTGAACGCGGGAGAGTCCGTGAACGTGACCTGGTCGATGCAGGTCGCGCCGCTGTAGGCGGTACAGATCCGACCGCCCGTGCGCGGTCATCCGTGGCAACGATGACCTGACCAGGCGCGAGGTGGCCAACATGGAGAATGCCCGCGGAACGCTCGTGGACACGCGAAGGGGGTGCTGATCCGTGTGGATCAGCACCCCCTTGCGTCAGAGCTGCCTGGCGGCGTCTATGATCACTTCTGCAACGACAACGTGAACGACTGCACGTTGAAGTTGTTGTTGTCGGCGATGCGCAGCGTGATGGTGTGCATGCCTTCGGTCAGCGACACGGTATCCGTCGCCGTGCCCCAGTTGGTCCAGCCGCCGGTCAGTGGCAGCACGGTCTTCGCGACCGGCACACCATCGACCTGCATTTCCAGGGCGTTGTTGGTGAACTTGTTGACAGCGGCCCGGTACGAAAGGTCGTAGACGCCGGTGGCGCCGACGACGACCTTGTAGCTCATCGTGTCGTTCACACTGATGTATCCGATGGCAGAGCCGCCTTCACCCTCGACGGGCTGGATGCCGCCCGTCTTCGAGTCGTAGCTCACCGCCTGGATGGTGCCGGGGATGCTCTGCGCCACGTAGGCCAGCTTCGCGGACTGGAAGTTCCAGCCGCCGGCCGTCGACTGCAGGCGCAGGGTGTGGATGCCGCTGGTGAGCGTCACCACATCGCTGGCGGTGGCCCAGTCCTGCAGGCCGCCGGTGGAATCGAGTGCGGTCTGGCTGGCGGACTTGCCGTCGACCAGAAGCTCGACACCGCCGGTCGCACCGGCATCCACCGCCACGCGGTAGTCGATGCTGTATGCGCCGGTCTTGGCAACGTCGACCACGTACTCGAGGTACGCACCCTCAGCGAGCGGACCTGCGTAGGCGGCGCCATCCGGAGTGGTTCCGGTGGTGACGCCCGACGTCTTGGCGGCGTCGGCTGCGGACAGCGGGGCGTCCAGCGAGAGCGGCACGGGCAGCGTTTCCGCAGCGCCCGGCTTGGTGGCGCTGACGATCCGCACCTGGTCGTAGATTCCATCGCCGAACTCGTCGGCCGATCCCAGCTGCACGCGCTGGAAGCTCGGAGCCTGCACGGTGCCGACTTCGACGCCGTCGATCGACAGCACCGCGGTGCGGCCATCGGAGTAGTCGAAGGTCAGCGTGTGCCAGCCGTACGTGCGCGGAATCTCGGTGACGATCTTCTCGCTGCCGTTCTGGAACACGTAGTCCATGCGGCTCACGCTCGTGTCGATGCCGAGGCCGATCGCGTCGTCCCCGCCGTTGTCGACGCGCACCAGTGATTTCACATTGGCCGAGATCGGAGCACCCGAGTCGTACGGAACCATGCCCGAGCTCTGCCGGTCGAAGATGTCGACCGTGACGGTCTGCTTCTTCAGCGCGGTGCCGAAGTCGCGGAACAGCACGGGCTTCGATCCCGCCGCCTTGTCGCCATCGATGACGAGAGCGCCCTTGCCGATGTCGACGCCGCCCTTGTTCTTGACTGTCACGCCCTCAGAGGTGAACTCGTGCGAGATCGCCGGCTTGATGCCCTCCCAGCGCCACTTCGACGCGTCAAGAGCAGCACCCTCGAACGTGTCCTCGAAGTAGACCTTCTTCGCAGCCTCGACGCCCGGCGCCGACGTGAAGTACGGGTTGGCGTCGTTCGCACCGATGTTGGCGTAGTCCATCTTCGACGGGTCGAAGTCGGCAAGCTGGTTGACGATCCGGCCGTAGTTGATGTTCGTGTTCTCGAACGTGATCTGGTCGCCGTACTGCACGATCGTGTTGACCTCGGCGTTGTACTGCTGCGGGTTGATGCCCTGGAAGTTCTTGACCACTACGCCGGCCGCGCCGACGTCCAGGTTCATGCTGTTCGGCGGGATGCCGTCCATCGTCGGTGTGGAGCCGATCTTGTCGATGACGATCTGGTCGAAGGTGTTGGGCTTGTGCTGCTTGGCCCGGAACAGGTCGAAGGTGAAGATCGCACCGTCGTCGGCGCCGTCGTTCTCGGCGTCGTGGATGTACAGGTGGCTGAACGTGTTGTGGTGCGCGTACAGATCCGTCATGCGGTTGTAGTCACCGTCACCGGTCGGCCCGGGGCCCGACGTGCGGCCGTACCCGCCCATGAGCAGCAATGCACGGCGCGGGCTGTTGTAGATCTCGGAGTGCGAGACGGTGTTGTAGCTGGCGTTGTTGATCGAGACGCCTGCGGTCTGCCCGACGAGCTGACCGATGTCGTGGATGATTGTGTTGGTCACCGTGTTGTTGTTGCTGTAACCGTTGCCCTCTGCGTCACCGCCGACCCCGGGGAATCCGCCTTCGATGTTGACGCCGCCGTGACCGGTGTTCTCGATCAGGCTGTTGCTGATCATGGTGTGGTCGTTGGCCTCGTACAACTCGATGCCGAACAGCCCGCTGTTCTTGACATGGGCGTTCGTGATCGTGATGTTGTTGGTGTTCTTCAGCGTGATCGAACCGACCTGGAACTCCGGGCGCTCGCTGGTCTCGGCATACGAGGGCAGCGTGATGCCCGGCTCCATCGCGTAGTCGGGGAAGCCCATCGGGCCTCGCGCGTCATGCGCGTTCCAGGCGTAGCTGTAGTACTCCGGGAAGTTCGTGTCCTTGAACGCGAGCCCGTCGAACGTGATGTGCGAGACCTGCTCGGTGCGTGATGCGCCGGTGACGTCGACGATCTTCTCGGTCGTCGGAACAACGACCTCGTGCTTCGCGATGGACCCTGCATCCGCCTGCGGGTAGTAGTAGAGGTATCCGCTGGACTTGTTGTAGTAGTACTCGCCGGGCTCATCCAGCAGACCGATGTTGCCCTGCACGAGGAACCGGGCGCCGCCGCCGTACGAGAAGTGCGGGCGGTTCTTACCGGGCTGGCCGGGGATCTGCACGAACGACAGCTTGCGCGATGCCGCGTCGATCGACCCGATCGGAATGGTCGAGGTCATCCAGTCCCAACCCGCACCATCCCACCCGAAGATCTGCGCGTTCAGGTCGCCACGGTTCTGCGCGTTCACCAGCGCGGTGACCTGGGCCTCGTCGAGCCCGGATGCCGGGTAGTTCAGGCTCGTCAGGTTGCCACCTGTCGAGACCATGTAGTCATTCTGCGCCGAGGTGAAGCGCGGTTCGACCCGGTGCGAAGGAGTGCGTGCCATCGTCGCCCGCTCGTCGTTGACGTAGAGGGTGTTGAAGTCGAGGCCTGCGCCGATCTTGGTCTCGTAGACCTTGCCGACGGCGCTCGTGGGAAGGTCCGCGTCGCCTGCGCCCGGCGTCGTCGGGGAGACCAGCTGCCACTCCGACTTGACCTTGGTGCCGCCGATGAGCTTCGCGGCCCCCGGGCCGTCGCTCGAGCGGTAGACCACCGAGAATCCGTTGGTACCGGAGTCGGCCTGGTCGAATTCGACGGTTTCGGGCGTGTAGTACTCGCCTTTGGTCAAATTGACGACGATGTCGCCGGACATGTCGCCGGCGAGCGCGCGCGCGGCGGTGCGCCCCTTCTCGAGGGTCTTGAACGCGGATCCCCGCGTCAGGCCGGAGTTGCTGTCCTTGCCCTGCGGGGAGACGTAGAACGTCGCCTGCACCGGCGCAGCGGATGACTGCGCGCCGTCTGCCGCGACCGCGGCCGGCGTGCTCACGAGGCAGAGCGCCGCAGTGACTGCCAGGGCGCTCACCCCCGCGACAGATCGCAGACGTCGTCGATGTTCGGGCGGTTGGGGAGACACTTGCGCGGGTGTGCGCATGGGGAACCTTCCTTGGCTGTAGACGCTCAACATTGAGTGCCCACCGACTTCTGGGGGAAGCCGATGTGCGCAGAAGCGATTATCGAAAAAATGTTTCTTAATCAAATCTATGACCCAGTTTGTCTGCCGGGCAACGCAGTGTCAAGGGCCGAAGCAGCAGCAGTCTTACGGGGTTTGTGAGAAGTTCAACCCGATTATTCAAAAGAGTTGCGCTAACCGAGGAATCCGGGGGAGGGGACTCTGCTAGCGACTGAGCTTCGGGCCTCACCTGCCAAGCAGTATGCGACGAGTTGTTTTACGAGGTCGCCGAAAGGGTAGCAGCTTGACGTCGAACTATTACATGCCCCATCTGCTTAATGGCCCCCGACGCACCCACCGTGCGGGCGATCTCCGAGACCGTGAAGCATCCATCGCTGTCGCCACTTGTCGCCGACGCTGCCTGAGCCGTGTAGAGCAGCCGCCGCACGACCGCGACGAGGCCGAGACGCCGTGGGGCTGCACGACGGCGGAGGACGTGCGCGCCTACCTGCCTGACGCCGGCGACGCGTTCGCCGCAGGATATGTGGCAGGGATGCTGTCAGGTGCCACGCAGCAGGAGCGCCTCGTGTCGGGCCACCGCCGCGCCCACCTCGTGCTGCAATCGACCAGCGACCTGCACTGACCGGGCTCGACAGTCAGGCTACTGCGGCGCGACGCCCGCCCGCTTCAGCGAATTGCCGACGGCGATGCCGATGGCCGTCCAGATGACCGGACCCAGCACCAGGCCCTGAACCTCATCCGAGACCACACCAAAACCAGCAGAAAGTAGCCAGACACCCCAAAACAAAGACAGGAAGATCCCCGGAAACCCGGGGATCTTCCTGTCTTAGCCTGCGTAACTTCAGGTTAGGCGGGCGCAATCTCGATGCCCGTGCGAATCACCGGTACAACACCGCCGCTCCATCCGTCACGACCGCCGCAGCGTCGTGACCACCTCGAACCTTGCGTCGTCGTCGAACCACGGCCGGAAGTTCGTATTCCACGCATTGTTGTGCAGCGTGAAAGCGAACCCGCTGCCCGCATCACCCGGGTCGTGGTCGAATTCGAACATGCGCGGTCGGCCGATGCTCAGCACTGGGGCATCCAGCGGCTCGATCTCGATCTCGGTCGTGGCATCCGAGTAGCGGGCCGCCTCGACAGCGTGCCAGGTGCGGCCGCCGTCGTGCACGACATCCATCGGGTCGACCAGCACGCCGCTCTTCTGCAGCCGCCACCTGTTCGGTGTGCGGGTGGCGGGGTCGAAGCGTAGCCATGACGACTCCGGTGCGTAGACGGCATCCTTCTCGCCCATCCACAGCGTGGTGCGCACGGTGGCGGCGTGCCCGGCATCCGCCGTGATCGCGTGCTCGATCACGAGCGAGCGCGGGCCACCCGCGTTCTCGCACGCGTCGTCCGGCAGGCGCAGGCGGCTGCGCACGTGCAGAGAGCCACCCTGCTCCCATGCGACGGTGTCGATCACGGTCGGCAGATGGCGCTGTGTCTGAGGCAGCGGACGCACCAGGTCGAGCCCGGGCTTGCCGAGGTCGGGGAACGCCCAAGTGCCGTTGCGGTAGGGCTCGCGCACGTAGTCGTCCACCCAGCGCTGCACGTCGGCGGCGCCGTAGGTCCAGTACTCGTACGCGCCCAATGCCCGTTCGCCGTCGTCGACGAGCACCTCGACCCCGTCGACCGCAAGGCCCGACAGCGATCCGTCGGTTCCGAGCGCGACCTGCAGCCGCTCGGTCGCGACGCGGCCATCGGATGCCACGGCGTCAGCCGGAACCGCCGGAACTGAGGGGTCCAGGGCATGCCGCGCCTGCTCACGCAGCGCTGCCGGCAGCCCGTCGACGGCGCCCAGCGCGTTCGCGCGCTTCTCCTCGTACGAGGCAATCGCACTCGAGTACCGGTACGGCTCCTCGGACGTCGGCGTCGACCACTTGGTGTACTCCAGCGTCGGGGGGATCGTCTGCGCAATGTCGATCACATCGCGCTCGCGCTGCCCGCGGAACACATCCTTGTCGTACGAGACGTAGTCGGGCATGTAGTGCTTGTGGTCGTAGCCGCAGGTGTGCTCGGCCACCAGCATCAGCTGCTCCGAGAACGCCCGCTCCGCGGGGCCGTCGAGGGCGAGGCTGCCGTCGGCCAGCCAGTCCTGCCGCAGCCGCTCGTAGCGCTTGAGCGCGCTGGTGGCGATCGGGTCTGCGGCCATGCCGTAGATCCACGAGTCGCCGATCTCCTGCGTGACCACCGGCAGAGACGCGCGGGCTTCCCACGCGGCCTGGCCGAAGCCGTTCAGATCGGATGCCACGACTTCAGCACTCGGATACTTCTCGCGCAGCCGCTCCAGCAGCCGCACGACGTTCGCCTCAACCGGCGGGCCCTGGTTGTCGTTCGTGAACGAGAAGAAGAGCCCCTCGGTCGACCCGGGAACGGGCCGCACCGTGGCGGCCTCAGGGTCGGATCCGTACTCGGGGTCGTACGACAGCACGACTTCGCTGCCGTCCGGCGCGCGCCAGACAGCGTGCTCGGGGACGTCGGGAACAGCGGATGCCGGATTCACGCCGATGTGCAGATAGTTCACGCCTGCCGCCGCGAGTGCGGGGACCAGCCCGATGGTGTGCCCGGGGACATCCGTCATCTTCGCCGCCGTGGTCGTGCGCCCGTACTCGGCATCCAACCGCCGCGAGTACGTCATCGCGTGATCGAGCATGCTGCGCGAGAGCAGCTCGGTCTGCGTGGTTACGGGGTACCCGTGCCACGCCACCAGGCCGTCGCGGATCGCGGCATCCAGGTCCGCGCGCTCGGCGTCCGTGCCTTCGCGCAACGCATGCGCAATCAGCCACGACCCAGTCGTCCACACGAACTCCGGCCGACCGTGCTTGTCGGCCATGTCGCGTGCCAACCGGATCGCCCCGGGGATGAACTCCTCGCGGTACCGGCGCAGCACGTTGCGCTCGAGATCGGTGAAGCCCAGGTCGAGGTGCGTCTTGAAGACCACGTGGATCTTCGAAAACTCGGCCTGCGCCTGCTCGCTTGCGGCTTCAGACCCGGCGGGTCGCCACCTGTCAACCAGCATGATTCTCCTATGACTCGTACGGCAGCGAGCTCACGCGCGCCACAACGGTGCGCGCTTCGCTGCTCAGCATGTCGGTGGGCCAGACATCCGGCCCGCAAGATCGTGACCCGATGCCGTTCTGCGCGGCATCGAGGTACAGGTACGACGCGGTCGGCGTCGGCAGCTCGTACGGATGCTGCGCCTGCGCCAGCTCCTGCGCGGTGTGCCGGATCAGCGTGAAGCCCGGCCGGCGCCCCTGCAGGTCAGCGGGCGTGTCGAGCCGCACGCGCGGCTGCCCACCGACCGTCAGCGTCAGCTCGCGCAGCGCCGAGCGGTGCCCGGTCTCCTGCGGACGCGCGTACGGCTCGCTGAGCTCATCGATGCTGGCCGAGAACCGCCCCACGCGTGCGGCGTGGTCGGTGTCGGGGTAGGACTCACCGGGGCCGGCCCCGAACCAGTCGGCGCCGTCGACCGCGGTGGGCAGGTCGATACGCACACCCAACCGCGGCCAGATGTAGGGCCAGTCCGCCGTCGGCGCGAAGTCGAACCGCACCCACAGGTCACCGCGATGCAGCTGCCATGTCTCGGTGAGGGTGACCGCATGCCGCGAGTTCGGCGGCGACCACCGGGTTCTGGTCTGGATGCCGTTCTCGAAAGCCTGCACTGATTCGACACGGCCCCGCAGCAGGTGCAGGTAGTCGCGAGCCCAGGCATTCGCGTGCGGCGGGTCGACGGTCGCGGTGGCGTAGTCGACGGCCCTGGTGGGGTCGTACTTCGTCGAGTCGACGGCGCCCGCACCGCGGTCGTTGTCGGTCGGCGCGCGGAACAGCTCGAGGCGCACAGGTCCGGTCGCAAGGCCGGCCAGCGAGGTCAGACGACCGCCGACGAAGGATGCCGGGCCCAAGGTCATCGTGCCCGCCGCCTGCTCGGTCACCGCAGGTGCGCCCGGAGTGCTGGCGCGCGCCAGGTCGTGGATGCGGCGGGGCGTGAGGTCGAACTGCTGCGTGCCGACTACGTGCCCGGCATCCGCCCAGGGCAGGTCGGCGGCGAACTGCGCCTCGATGGTCAGCCAGGTCTCGCCGTCGGCGGACACCTCGGGCAGCGGCATCCGCAGCATCCGGACTTCGCCGGGGGCGAGAGGCACGTCGTCTGCGGGCTTCACCGGGATCTCGCCGGCAGGAACGCCGTCGATCTCGACGCGGGCGACGAAGCGCACCGGTGCGATCGCGACGCCCGCGTGACCGCGCACGTCGACGGTGAACTCGCCATCCTGCGACAAACCCGTGCCGAACTCGACGGGGGAGACAACGGCCGCATACTCGCGCAGGCCCTGGCTGGGCGTGCCTTCCGAGAACACCAGGCCGTCGAGCACGAAGTTGCTGTCGTGCACGAGCTCGCCGAAGTCGCCGCCGTAGGCGAAGTACTCCTGCCCGTCGGGTGCCGTGCTGCGGATGCCGTGGTCGCGCCACTCCCACACGAAGCCGCCATGCAGCCGGGGGTAGGTGCGGGTGCCGTCGGCGTTGCGCGCACGCACGAGCTCTTCATAGCGGGAGATCCCGCCGGGGCCGTTGCCCATGGCGTGCAGATACTCGCACATCAGGAACGGGCGGGTGCGGATGCGGGCGGCCTCGGCGAAGTCGGTCGCCCACGGCGTCTCGCCCTGATCGCTGCAGATGCTCTGCACGTCGGCGACCGCCGTGTACATGCGCGAATAGACGTCGGTGTAGCGGCCCTGGTAGTCGCCCTCGTAGTGCACGGGGCGTTCGGGGTCGCGGGCGTGGATCCAGTTCGCGGCATCCGCGAGGTTCTTACCGGTGTGCGATTCGTTGCCCAGCGACCACATGATCACGCTGGCGTGGTTCTTGTCGCGTTCGACCGTGCGCCGTACGCGGTCGACGACCGCATCGCGCCAGGCGGGGTCGCCACTTGGGTTGCCCGCCCACTGCACGGGCTCGGACTTGCCGAAGGCGTGCGACTCGTAGTCGTTCTCGAGCACGACCCAGAAGCCGAGTTCGTCGAACAGGTCGAGCGCGCGCGGGTGCGGCGGGTAGTGCGCGGTGCGGATGGCGTTGATGTTGTGCTGCTTCATCAGGTGCAGTTCTGCGCGCACCCAATCCTCGTTGAACACCCGCCCGAGGTCGGGGTGGTTCTCGTGCCGGTTGACACCATTGAGGATCACCTGAGTGCCGTTCACCCGGATTTCGCCGTCGATGATCTGCACAGTGCGGAACCCCAGGCGCAGCGCGATCTCTTCGCTCGCGCTCGAGACCGTGGCGTCGTACAGCCGCGGAACCTCGGCGGACCAGGGCTCGACGGTCCCGAGCTGCACACGCTGCACTTCGTCGGCGGTGACCCAGCTCAGGTCGATGCCGAGTTCGGGCACCTGCAGGCGGATCGGATACGCGGATGCGTCGGCGCGCACCTCGGGAAGGATGTCGCCCTCGCCGGTCTCGGCGTCGAAGGCCGTCCGCAGCCAGACATCCTCGATGCCGCCGACCGGACGCGCCTGCAGGGTGACATCGCGGAAGATGCCCGGCAGATACCACTGGTCCTGGTCCTCGACGAACGTCTGCGCCGACCACTTGTGCACGCGCACGGCAATGCTGTTCTCACCCGCATGCAGGGCAGCGGTGACGTCGAACTCCTGCGCGAGGCGCGAGCCGACGCCCACGCCGATCTCTTGCCCGTTGACCCAGACCCGGTAGATCGACTCGACACCGTCGAAGCGCAGCACGACGGCATCGAACCGCGTGGCGTCGAGCCACTCGGCCGGCAGGTCAAAGTTGCGGCGGTGGTCACCGGTCGGGTTCTCATCCGGCACGAAGGGAGGGTCGATCGGGATGCTCAGCTGGCTGTTGGTGTACTCGGGCCCGCCGAAGGCGCCGTCACCTGCGAGCACCCAGTGGCAGGGCAGCTCGATGGTGTCCCAGCCGGAGTCGTCGAAGCGCGGGTCGGCGATCGCCTCGGCATCCTCGCCCTCGGGCAGCACGGTTGGCGCACCGATCGAGCCGGGAGCGCCGGGCAGCAGCCGGAAGCGCCACTCGCCGTTCAGCGAGAGGGCGGGTGCCTTGGAGTGCAACCAGGAACGGGCGGGGCGGCGTGCGCCGGACCCTGCGCTGATGGCCGTGATGTAGTCAGCGGACGCGGTCATCCGACTTCCTCCTCGATGTTCTGTGCGGGGGTGATGTCTTTGACGAGTTTGGTGTCCTGCCGCCGAGCAGACGGGTTCGCGAACAGCATGTGCTCGACCTTGTCGAGCGCCAGACGCACGGCTCCGATCGCGGCGGCGCTCTCGCCCAGGGGGGAGAGGGCGACGCGTGGTTCGAAGAGGCAGACGCCCGCGAGCCTGGACTGTACGGCTTCCGACACGACGGCACCGGCCACGACGGCACCGCCGCCGACGACCACGACCTCGGGGTCGACGGTGATCACCAGGCCCTCGATGGCCGCGGCGAGCGCCTCGGCGAAGGCGATCACCGCCTGACGAGCACCCTCGACGCCGCGCGCCGCATCTTCGAAGACCGTCTGCGGGTCGATACCGCGAATCTCTTCGGGGGTGAGCGAATCGATGTTGACCCCGGTGAAGCTGACCAGTTCGCGGTGGGCATCGATCAGTCGGTTGCCGGAATCCGGTGGGATCTCGCCCGCCGCACCGTTGAACCCGAGCGGCGAGACGCCGTCGATGAGGTAAGCGGTGCCGAGTCGGAGGCCGGCATGCAGATAGACAGCACTGCTACTGCCGGCAGCTGCGCCGACCCAGTACTCGGCAAGCACGGCGGCACGCATGTCGTTGACGACCTGGACCGGTACCGGCAGGAACTCGCCGAGCATCTCGGCGAGGTTCTGCCCGACCAGATGCGACAGAATCGAGCGCACGATCTGCCCGTCTGCGCGCGCGATGCCCACGGTTGCCGCAGCCGCGGCGAGGATCTGCGAATGCTCGCGGCCGGCCAGGCGCAGCGCCTCGCCGATCGCGGTACGTGCGGCGGCGACCCGATCGGTTGCCGGTGCTTTCTCGGTCACGGGGTAGTAGGCCTGGCCTATGATGGTTCCGGCCAGGTCGGCGATCAGCGCGCGCACCCAGTGCGGTGCGAAGTCGACGCCGACCACGCATCCGGCCTGGGAATCGAACCAGATCCTCCGTGCCGGGCGACCTGCCTGACGGCGCCCGTGCTTCACGGTCGGAGCACCCTCGGCGAGCCATCCCTCGGCGATCAGCGCATCGACCGCATCCTCTGCCGTGGGGCGCGAGACGCCGGTGGCCCGAGCGATCTCGGTGACCGTGAAGCGGTGATCGCCGGTGGTCTCGGACGAGGTGGCCGGCGTCTGCTGGGCGGAGTAGAGCAGGTGCAGCACCGCGGCGATGTTCATCATCCGCAGCGCAGAGGCGTCACCCGCGTGCCGGTTTGCCCGTCGGACATCCTTGATCGACATACCAAATCTCATTTCTCAATAGCCCATAGCATAATGGTTTCCCCGAGTCTACCGGGAAAATTCGGACTTGACAGCATTTGCGTCCCCTGCAAAACTACCCGAACCGGGATAATACGAAATATATTTTAGTAACCCGCACTCAGCACTCAAAAATCACTCGCACCCTAGAAAAGAGCTACCTGTGCGTAAACAACGACGTATCACGCGGTACTTGGCCATTGGCATGGTTGCCGCTGCGGCCATCGGGCTTACCGGCTGCACCGCCGGCGGTTCGGGCACGACCACTCCTGACAAGGAAGGCAACGCCACGCTGACATTCCTCGTCTCCGAGTCGCCCAACCTGACCCCCGAGTACTGGGACGCGGCCATCGCCCGCGCCTCAAAGGTGGTTCCCGGCGTCACAATCAAGAAGGTCGTCGGCGAGAACACCCCGGCGTACGCCCAGCAGCTGTTCGCCTCGGGCCAGGCTCCCGACATCTTCGCCGCAGGCATCGCCAACGGCCTCGCGCAGAAGGGTGAGCTCGCCGAGTACACCCGCGCGGAGATGGAAGCTGCCGGCATCACGGACTTCACCTCCGGCACCATCAACGGCAAGTTCTACGGCATCCCCGCCGGCGCACAGGCCATCCCGCTGGTGTACTACAACAAGGACCTCTTCGCGAAGGCCGGAATCGACGGCCCGCCGGCGACCTACTCCGAGCTGCTCGACGACGCGACCAAGCTCAAGGCAGCCGGCATCGCACCGTTCGAGATCGGTGGCGGCGGCGAGGACACCTGGGCAACCACGTTCACGCTGAACGCCGTCGTGGCAGCAGACATGCTCACCGCCGACAAGGACTGGTTCCTCAAGCGCGAGAAGGGTGAGGTCAAGTTCACCGATCCCGAGTTCGTCGCCGCCGCTGCGAAGGTCGCGGCAATCACGAAGGCGGGCTTCGGCGACAAGGACGGCATGACCCGTACCTACGCCGACATGGAGCAGTCGTTCTTCGACGGCAAGGCCGCGATGTACCCGATGGGCTCCTGGTTCACCGCCGCTGCGGACGCCAAGAAGCTGACGAACATCGGCGCCTTCGGCTGGCCGAGCGACGCCGGCAAGCCGGCATTCCCGGTGGTCTCGGGTGCAGGCATGAACGTGAACGCGAAGTCGAAGAACGTCGAGCTCGCCAAGAAGTGGTCGCTGGCCTTCGCCACCGACAAGGAGAACATGGACGCCGGTGTGATCACCGACGGCGCAATCAGCACGGTCAAGGGTT
This sequence comes from Arthrobacter sp. HY1533, assembly GCF_027568515.1. Classification (GTDB taxonomy): domain Bacteria; phylum Actinomycetota; class Actinomycetes; order Actinomycetales; family Micrococcaceae; genus Specibacter. Next base: position 20,985 of record NZ_JANKZF010000039.1, read on the forward strand.
ACCAGATCCCCGAGAACGTCGGCACGCTCTACAAGGAGATGGTGGCCGCTTACGACGCCGCGGTCGCCGAAGACGCCACCGTTCCCGCGTGGGGCAACACCACGGGTGACGGAGCACTGCCTCCGGGCTTCAACGACAAGATGGTCGCCGCAAACGTCGACCTGATGACGGGCAAGACGTCGCCTGAGGACTTCGCGAAGTACCTCGACGAGCAGTACGCAGCCGCGCAGAAGTAAGGCGCAGTACCACAGGGAAGGGGGCGGACACCGACCGCACATCGGATCCGTCCCCTTCTTACAGGTTCACGACAAAACGAGAAGCGAAGTAGCCCTCATGAGCACCACCCAGATCAAGAGCAGTAAACCGCTGCCGCAGGGCAGAGCGTCCCTGCGCAAGCGCAGAAAATCCCTACACAGCCCCCTCCACTTCCTGTTGTTCGCGCTGCCGGGCGCGATCCTGTACTTCGTCTTCGTGCTGTGGCCACTGGTCCTCGCCTTCTGGTCGAGCCTGACCAACGAAGACGCATACCGCCCCAAGACCTCGTTCGTTTGGTTCGAGAACTACGCCAAGCTGTTCTCCGACCCGGCGTATCTGCAGGTACTCGGCAACACACTGGTCCTCACGATCATCGCCGTCATCGTGCCCAATGCACTCGGACTGGGCATTGCGATCCTGCTCGACCGCAGCGGCTGGGCGTTCAACGCCATGCGGGCCGTCTTCTTCGTGCCGGTCATCCTCTCATCCGTCGTCGTCGCCGTCGTCTGGCAGCAGCTGATGAAGGACGATGGTCTGATCAACGCGGCGCTGCGGCCCTTCACGGACAACCCTCCGGGATGGCTGTCCGATCCCAACCTCGCGCTGTACAGCGTCGCCACCATCGTCGCCTGGCAGTCGGTGGGCATGTGCGTGGTGCTCTACCTCGCGGGCCTGCAGAGCATTCCGAAGGAGCTGCTGGAAGCGGCATCCATCGACGGCGCCGGCCCCGTGCGCCGATTCCGGAACGTGACCTGGCCCCTGCTGGCACCCTCGGTCACGATCATGACCGTTCTGACCATGATCGGCGGCTTCAAGATCTACGACCAGGTGAAGGTCATGACCAACGGTGGTCCCGGCGTCGGCACCACCTCAACATTGGCGTTCGACGTCATCCAGACCGGCCTGAGCTCCGGTGCAGTGGGGTACAGCGCGGCAAAGGCCGCAGTGATGTTCTTCATCATCGCCCTCCTCTCGATGGCCTCGATGAAAATCATGAAGAAGCGGGAGGTGGACCTGTGAGCATCGAAGACACGTCAGTGGCCACGGAAGAGCTTGTGGAAGAAGAGGCGCAGTCCCTCTCGAACAGGAAGAAGAAGCGCCGCTGGCGCGGACAGGATGTCACGGCCGGCAGCCCAAGCCGCGCGATCATCGCCCTGCTCGTCACAGCGGTCTTCATCTACCCGATCTACCTCGTGGTGCTCAATGCGTTCAAGACGCAGGAGGACATCTACAAGTCCCCGGGCGTCCCGGTGCTGCCGCTCACGCTGCAGAACTTCACCGACGTGTTCACACGTTCGGATGGGCTGTTCTGGACCGGCCTGATCAACAGCGTGCAGATCACCGTGATCGGCACCCTGGTCGCCACCATGGTCGCCGCGATGATGGCGCACTACATGGTGCGCTCGACGAGCTGGTTCGCCAAGCTGCTGTGGATCACCATCCCGCTCGGCCTGATGATTCCGGCGGCGACCACTCTGCTGCCGCTGCTGCGCGTGCTGGACACGTTCGGGATGATCGGATCGATCTTCGGTCTGATCATCGTCTACATCGCCGGCAACCTGCCGTTCGGCGTGCTGGTGTTCAGCGGGTTCATGCGCTCGATCCCCAAGGAGATCGAAGAGGCTGCGGCCATCGACGGTGCGGGCCCCATTCGCACGTTCTGGGCGATCGTGTTCCCGCTGCTGCGTCCGGCCGGCGCGAGCGTCATCATCTTCCTGGCCGTCGGCATCTGGAACGACTTCATCACCCCGCTGATCATCCTCGGCCCCGGCAACGGAACGACGATCACGGTGGGCATGTACCGCCAGATCAGTGAGTACGTGTCGAACTACGGAGCAGTGTTCGCGTACATGGTGCTCGCCACCATCCCGATCGTGATCCTGTTCATCTTCTTGCAGAAATACTTCGTGAAGGGTCTTGTCAGTGGTGCATCAAAGGGATAATTCGGAGGGCGAATCGCGGAACATCCGGTTGGCGGTCGTCGGCGCAGGGATGCGCGGGCACGCCTATGCCTCAGAGGCAGCCCTGCTGCCGGGTGTCGAGGTCGTCGCCGTCGCAGAGAATAGCCCCACGGCGCTGCGCCGCTTCGCTGAGCTCTTCCCCGACGCGCAGGTTTTCGACGACTGGCAGGATCTGGCCGCGCAGCCGCAACTGGCGGATGCCGTGATCGTCTCGCTGCCCGATCATCTGCACCGCGACGCGAGCGTGACGTTCGCCGAGGCCGGCTACGACATCCTGCTCGAGAAGCCGATCGCGACCAGTCCCGAGGACTGCGACGACATCGAGGCCGCGGCGAACGCCAATGGCGTCAGCGTCACGGTGTGCCACGTGCTGCGGTACACGACCTACACGCAGAAGCTGCAGCAGCTGCTGGCAGACGGTGCGATCGGCGACATCATGCAGATCGAGCACCTCGAGCCGGTCGGGCACCACCACTTCGCGCACTCCTTCGTGCGTGGCAACTGGGCGCGCTCCAAGACTGCGCACAGCCTGCTGCTGGCCAAGTCGTGCCACGACATCGACTGGCTGCTGCACATCATGGGGCGACCGGTGGAGCGCGTGTCGTCGTTCGGCTCGCTGGGATACTTCCGCAAGGAATCGCAGCCCGAAGGAGCATCCGACCGGTGCTTCACGTGCCCCGTGGCGTCGTCGTGCGCCTTCGACGCGGTGCGGTTCTACCGCAGCGGTCTGAACAACCCCGGTTCGGCTGAGGAGTACAACGCGCGCGTCATGGCGGGCGAGGTCACCCCCGAGGCGATCGACAAGGCCCTCGAGACTGGTCCCTGGGGTCGGTGCGTGTACCTGTGCGACAACGACGTGGTCGACCACCAGTCCGTGCAGATGGAGTTCAGTGAGGGTCGCCTTGCGAGCTTCACGCTCACCGCGTTCGCCGAGGGGTCCAACCGCAAGACACGGCTGTTCGGCACGGCGGGTCAGATCACCGGCGATGGCCGGATGATCAGCGTTTACGACTTCCGCACCCTGAAGACGACCGTGTACGACACCGACGAGCTCGGCTTCGACGCCGCGGCGGGACATGGCGGCGGCGACAGGGGGCTCATGAGGGCCTTCATCGCGGCACTGCGCGAGGCGTCGCCCGAGGCCATGTCCTCGAGCATCAACGCGAGCATGGCCAGCCACCGTGTGGTGTTCGCGGCTGAAGAGGCGCGACTCAACGGGACTGTCGTCAGCCTGTAAGCAGTTTCACCGTAGGACTGAGGATGCCCTGGGGGAGCGGCAACGAGCCGCATTCCCAGGGCATCGTCGCATCCGTGCGGTCCTTGCCTTTGCGTACGTCGGGGCGTGGTACGTGCTGTCCGGCACCGAATGCGAGGCCCGCACCTCTGGTGGTGTGAGAGGAGGGGCGGGAAACCCGCCCCTCCTCTCGATCGTGCGCGCGAGATTCGCATCAATAAACCAGATCCAATGCCGCCTGCCGGGCTGCGGTCTTCGAGGTAATGCGCAAGATTGTGCAGATTTCACCTCTTGAGCTTGCGCAATGAATCTGATCTACTGTTCTTCAACTTGTTTGCTTAATGTGACTCATCGCCATCCCGGTGTGCGTTGTGTTGCGTCGGGCGCACGTTGCCCTCCCCACACGCCGGATCAAAGAAGACCGGCAACCGTCCCCAAGGAGCAACAATGAAGTTACAACGAGGAAGGTCGATCGCGATTCTCAGTGCAGCCGTACTGATGTCGACGACCATGATGTTGGGAGCATCCGCCCCTGCGCTCGCGCAGCAGGTCAGCGGCACCGCACCGTTCATCAACTCCTGGCTGGTGTCCGGCCCGTTCGACACGGCCGTCGCCGACAAGCTCTACGGCTGCGAGGCGGCCTCGATCAAGAACCTCGCGGCGTCGGCCACAGCCACAGCATCCTCCGCGACACTGGCACCCAACCCGCCGTCGCAGCTGATCGACGGTGACACGCGCAAACAGTGGGTCACCCAGAACGACTCTGCCCCGACCGTCACCCTGACCTGGGCGACGCCGACGGCGATGAACGAAGTCAGCATCGCACAGTGGGGCGACAGCCGCCACGTCAACAAGTACTACGACATCACGTTCACGCTAGCCGATGGCTCCACGGTCGTCTCGCCGCGTGTGAACAGCACGTCGGGCTCGTCGGCATCGCCCACGGTCTACATGCACGAGAGCATGCTGAAGAACGTCGTCTCGCTGACCATCGCGATCGACCACGGTCTCACCCCCTATCCGTCGATCACTGGCCTCTCCGAGGTCGAGGTCTACGAGCGTCCGGCGCCCGCAGAGGGCAGCGATGCGATCAGTCCCGTCGTCGGCGGTGAGCTCGCCGTGGGGGCGGAGTCCAGCGACTGGGAGTACTTCGACGACCGTCTGTTCAACCGCAACTACGACGACTACCAGGACCTGTCCGGCTACTTCGAGGTGAAGAAGGGCGAGGACACCCGCAACAAGTTTGTCTACGCCCACACCTACGTCTACAGCCCTGACGCACGCAAGGCGTTTGTGAACGTCGGCGCCAGTGGTTCGTACCGCCTTTACGTCAACGACAACTGCGTGACCGCACCCAGCAAGCCCGTCGAGGTGCAGAAGGACCTCACCCGTCAGGAGGTTGACCTGAAGGCCGGCTGGAACAAGGTGCTGCTGCAGATCGAGCACACCTACACCGAAGACGTGAATGGTAACGGCGTGCCGATCGCCAAGGACCAGGATGTCGCCTACCTCGGCTTCTACGGTCGGGTCAGCGACAAAGACGGCAACCGGATCGACGACATCGTCACCTCGGTGACGGGGCCTGCCGAGAAGCTGCAGATCGACACGCAGGCGCTCGACGGCGATGGCAAGGACAAGCTGCCGACCAATGCGCTGCCGACCGGCTACCTCGAGTGGCCGTATGTGTGGAACAAGTCCACCACGAACAACAACTACGGCGTCTCGGCCTCGGCATTCCAGTTCAACGCGAGTGGCGGTGAGCCCGGGTACACCTGGAAGCTCGTCGACGGCGAACTGCCCAAGGGGCTCGAGCTGAACCCCGACGGCACGATCGCCGACGGCCTCGTGAACGGCAAGGCCGATCTGAACAGCACCAAGGGCATCATCAGCGGGGATGCCCGCATCGGCGACTACAAATTCACCCTGCAGGTGACGGATGCTGCGGGCGCGACAGCGAACAAGATGTTCACCCTCACGGTCAAGGACCGCCCGAACCGCAAGTTCGAAGAGGGCCGCGTCGGTGCACTCACGCACTCGACTCCGATCTACAAGTACTTCGTCGACCCGAACTACTCGGTCGACCAGTGGGCGCAGCGTGCCAAGGAACAGGGCCATTCGCTGGTGTCGATCGAGGCGCTGCAGCAGAACTACTACTGGCCTTCGAAGTTCGCCGACCCGGCGCACGACCGCAACAAGTACATGCCCAAGAGCGCCGACGGCAAGGTCGTTGACGGCCTGAAGCCGTTCGAAGAGGCGGTCAAGCGGTACGGCATGGACTTCGGTCTCTACTACGCCACCGAGGGTGGCGGCCTGCAGCACTACTCGACTGATGTCTTCGTGCAGAACGTCGAGGACCTGCTGAAGCGCTACGAGCCCAGCTACCTGTACTTCGATGGCCCGCAGGCCATGCGCAGCGCGAACTACGACGTGATGTACAGCGCCGTGCGCAACCACAGCGCCGACGTCGTCATCGACTCGAACGCGTGGGGAGAGGAGTACGGCGATCCTGACCTGCGCACCGACGAGGCCTCGCACATTTACGCCAACACGGCACGCAACCATCTCGTCAAGCGCACTCCGATGGAGCCGTGGAAGATCGTGCTGACGGATCACGAGCGCTCGCCGTACTACGGGCAGCGCGATGACTTCCGCCTGGTGACGCAGGAGATGATCATGAACGTCGGCAGGGGCTATGTCGACAACAACGATCAGACCATCACGAACAGCCGCGGACCGAACTGGGATTCGCCGACGGATATCGCCACGCGCTACCCGCAGGCCGCTCAGGAGATGATGGACGTCCGCAACGGACTGGCTGACTGGTTCGCACCGGCATCCGGAATCAACCTGCACGAGTCGACCACCGGCACGACGCCGTTCTTCCTACCTGGATACGGATTCGACGACGACGCCCGCGGCAACTACGAGAAGTTCGCCTTCCCGAACGCGTCGACCGGCCCGCAGTGGGGCTACGCGACCGCGCGTGACAACGCCATCTACCTGCACATCCTGAAGGGACCGGACGGCAAGAAGGGCTTCGACGCGATCGCGAACGGCAAGCTCAGCATCGGCGGCATCAAGGACAAGGTCACCAAGGTGACCTTGCTCAACGACGGATCGCCGGTCACCGGGGTGATGCAGAGCGGCACCGAGCTCGCGCTCGACCTGTCGGCCGTCACTGTCGACCCCGTCGACACGATCATCAAGATCGAGACCGACAGCAAGAAGCGCACCTACGAGCTGACGAACGCGACGATCGACTCGACCCCGGTCGGCGGTGGCGGGCTCAAGCTCGTCGCGGGCGGGTACATGACATACCCGGCACTGCCGGCGAAGCTCGACAAGGTCGTCTTCAACGCCCCCGATGAGCGGGTCGCGAAGGTCAACAAGAACGGCAACGTCATCCCCCGTTCCGACGGGTCGGTGAAGGTCGATCTTGAGGCGACGTCCGGCAAGATCACCAAGAAGGCATCCGTAACCATCACCGTGAAGGACGGCATCGCCTACATCGGGCAGGACCTGTCATCGGCCGTGCTGCGGATCGATGGCAAGGAGACCTTCGGAACGTTCGCGATGGGCGCCAAGCCCGCGTACTCGCTCGACGGGCGCTCCGGCCACGGCCAGTCCGTCAGGCTGGATGCTGCCGACATCACATGGCACGCCGGCATCGTCGACCTGACGGCAGGCACGAAGACTGAACCGGTCGTGATCAACGAGGTCGACACGTTCGACTTCGCCAAGGGCAAGCTGACGACGCCCCGCGTTGCTGAGCAGACCCGTGGTGTCGTGTGGGCCGAGGCGACGCTGGACGGCAAGACCGTCACCAGCAACCGGGTCTTCCTCGACCTGCTGCCGACGCGCGACGTCGCGGCAGCGGCGACCGTCACCACCAGTGATGAGTCGGATGCCGGGAAGAAGCTGACAGACGGCATCGTCATCGACGCAGCGCACCTGAACGGCTCCGGCTGGAGCGCGTCTGCGTCGGGCGCGTCGTGGGCGCAGTTCGACCTGGCGGCTCCCACCGAGCTGTCCAGCGTTGGCCTGTCGTTCAACAAGTCGGGCCAGCGCTACGCGAACGCGCCGCGCAAGGTCGTCATCCAGACGAGCATCGACGGCCAGACGTGGAAGGACGCGGTCTCCAGCAACGGACCAAGCGGCGGTGTCTACTGGAACACGATCAACACCTACCCGGTGACCGGTCTCGCGCAGCACGTACGGATCTCGTTCCCCGAGGGTTCGGCGGGAGCATCCCTCGACCTGCTCGAGGTGCAGATTCAGGCCTCGCACGAGATGACCGGACTGTCGAGCATCATCGCGACGCCGAAGCTTGACAACGACCAGCGCACGGCGAAGGTCAGTGTTGCCGGGCTCGCGTTCGACGGCAGCGCGGTCTCGGTGGCGAATGGTGATGTGAAGATTGTCAGTGGGGATCGCAAGGTCGCCACTGTCGATGCGAAGGGCGTCGTTCGTGCGGTCGGCGAGGGCACGACGCAGGTCACTGTTCGTGCAACGGTCAATGGCTACCAGGCATCCGATGTCTTCTTCGTGAAGGTCGGTGCCGACGGCAAGATCTCGCTGCCGACTTACGTGCGCAGCGTGGACTTGTCGCTGAGTGGCGACAAGATCCGGGTGGATGAGCCGATCACCGCGACGGTGAAGACGACGCTGAACACCGGCGAGGTGGCCGATCCTGCGGATCTGACCACGACGTTCGAGTTCAGCGACGCACGTCTGAAGCAGGACGGCAGCACCATCGTGCTGACCGAGCCGGTCACCGGCGCGCTCACCGCCACGGTGCGCGCCACGGTCGTGAAGGACGGCCAGACGCTCACCTCGGCACCCGTGTCGCTGATCATGACGGGAGACAACCTCGCCAGCACGGCCAGCGTGACTGTCTCGTCGGTGCGGGACCGCAACGGTGTGCCGAACGGCGACAACCAGGATGACCGCTACGTCGGAGCCAAGGCCGTCGACGGTGACAAGGCGACGTCGTGGGCATCCAAGCAGACGGATGTCTCGCCGTGGATCAAGCTCGACTTCGGGTCTGACGTGACCATCGACCGGGTCAACCTGATCGACCGCGGGCACGACGTCAATCAGATCGTCGAGGGTCTGCTGGAGTGGGAAGGCGGCAGCAAGTTCGTCACCGGGATCAAGTGGGACGGCCAGCCCGACAACATGATCACTCTGGATGCACCGGTGAAGACCTCGTGGCTGAAGTTCACGGTCGACCCGAACAACGTGTTCAACAACCAGGCGCACGGTGGTGAGGTCGGACTCGCCGAGTTCAGCGCGTTCGGTCCGAAGAACTAAGCGCAGAATGCAAGGGGTGGGGGTGAGCCATGCGGCTCACCCCCACCCCTTGGAGGTTGCAAAAGGTCGGGGTGAGACTTCCCGACGCACTGGCAGGGTTCATTCAACAAAATAATTGGTCAATCCTTACGTGACCTGGATCCACCAGGCACTGACGGACGACATCCGGCTTCTGATTCTCAGAGGAACACAGAGTCATGGCGAATCCACGAAAGTGGGCACGCGTCTGACGGCCGTTGTGGTGACGTTGGCGATGGGGGTGGGCGGCCTGCTGGTCGCGGCGCCGCCAGCGACAGCAGAAGACACGGCAGCGCCACGCACCGATGCGGCGCCGGCGGGGCATCCGCAGCAGAGTGGGGGAAGCTCTCCGCGATGCTGGACCAGTACAAGGGCGTCTACACGTCGGACACGAAGCGGGCTCCCGTGGGACACGAATTACGCACCGGACGGGCCGCTCATGGGGAACGGCACCCTGTTCGGCTTGGTCGCGGGTGACCGCAAGACGCAGAATGTGTACCTCCCGCGCAGCGACATGTGGCGGGATCGCTCGTCCAACAACGGGCAGCAGTACACGGCTCTGGGCGGGCTCACGATCGGCATGCAGGCGCCGTCCAGCCTTGCTGACGGCAAGAGTGTGACCGCCAGTGGATATATCGCCGCGAACCAAGCACTCGAAATGCTCAGGGACGGTCTCGACAGCACGAAATGGTGCGCCACGCTTGCGACCAACGGCGGTAGCTCGGTGTAATGGGTGGTCATTGATTTGGGATCGATGCAGGATGTGGGCCGCTGGGTGGTTCGGCATGCGTCGTCCAGCGGCGAGACGTCAGCCTGGAACACGCGCGACTTACGGCTGCAGTACTCCAACCAGGAGTCGCCTGAGGGGGCGAACGATGCTGCCTCAATGATGACGCAGCCGTCGGCAGGGAGTTCCCACCACGTCATACAAAACTCATACTTTTGAAGGCACAGCAGCCACCATTTAGTAGCTTGTATTGTTGCAATCAAACCATGCAAGAACAGGCCAAAATGGCCCATTGGCAGCGAGAAACCCAGCGTTGGCTTGAGAGCGGGGGTCGTCGGTTCGAATCCGACAGGGGGCCCTCGAGTTTTGAGGGCCAAAAGCCAGGATTTACGGAGTTTTTCGCAATGGCGGGGTGGTTTTCCACCCCGCCATTGCGCTTCTAAATGCTTGTGGCATTCGAACGCAACGGTCGTCGGTTCGAATCCGAGATTGGGTTGGGGCGGTGCCGCTGACCTGCGACTTTGCTGCGGGGGAGTGGCATCGAGATACGCCGTTCCGACCGAACTCATTAAAAACTCATTAAATTGATTTCCGGCCCGTATCGGGTTTGGCCCTTGCAGAGGCATCCTTTGGCGTTGTCCTGACTTCGAGGGACGTGGCTATTTGGTTGCCGCGTAGATCAGAGTCCCGTTGGCCGCGCCGTGGAATTCCGCTGCACGACTTTCGCGCTGGTCTCGTCCTGCAAATGATCCAAGGTGGGGACGGTTCAACAACTTAGTAAGTACCATCTTGGATGAAAAACATAGGCGGCTACCGGTAGTCCAAGAGAGTGCAATCGACGGACGGGTGTAAATAGAGTGTAAGGCTTGCGATGAGCCCCTAGAATCCTGAGGCCCGCCCCATTTATGAAAGCTCCAGAGGCATGAGTACGTCCTGGATGATTGTCGGCCTACAGAGCCCGGGTCGGCTGCTTCCAGCACAACCTTCCCACCGTCAGGCAAGGTGAGGTTGAGGATGTGCAGTTCGCCGTACGACGACTGCCGTGGGCGGATCCCAGCGCGGAATCAATGCTGCACTCGGGATTCAAGATGCAGAAGAAAACCCAGAGCGATGGTCGAGTGTCAACAAGGCATCGGTGTGGCGAGCCGCGTCCGGATGCATGCGGGTGAGTGCAACACCTGTGCAGTCGATGCACTCGAGGGGTGTTCGGACGGCCTCCGTGACGTCAAGATTGCCCTCTCCGGTCTATGTCAGTACGCCTCGGACCTGCTTGTTCACCTGATCTGCCTCATCCAATACAGCGAACAGCTTGTCGGCATCATGCGCATGACGTCCTAGGAACAGGCCGTCGGCGTCACTACCCAGCCGCGTAAGCATTCCGGGCCCTGCCGACCCGCCATAGATGACCGCACTTCCCCGCCGCACCGAGTCTTTGTCCAGGCTAGAGCGCAAGAAGCGGGTAACGGCAACGATGTGCCTCTTGGGGGCGGGTTGAGCGGCTCCGATGGCCCACACTGGTTCGTAAGCGACGATAATGGGGCCAGCCGGAGCGCTAACTAGGCTCGCCGCGAGCTGCTCAACCGCAGAATGGGCGGCGTCAGCTATGCCTGAGCGCTCCGCCTCACCGACACATATGACGGGCGTTACACCCGCACGGAGCGCGGCGGCGGCTTTCGCGGCTGTAGTGCCGTCGCTTTCGAAGAATAGTCGGCGTCGTTCGGCGTGACCTACCTCGACGACGCCCACACCGATCTCGGCCAATTCCTCGGCGGTCACTTCGCCGGTAGTAGCTCCCGACTCATACTCGGAGACATTCTGTGCACCAACGACAACCGGTGTGCCCGAAAAGGCGTCGAGGGCTGGGAGGATCTGTAGGTATGTCGGCGCCACGAAAAGTCGGACATCCCTCGTGAGCAGTGCCGGGTGGACGGCCGCGCGCTCGGCGACGCGACCGAACCAGTCGCCGGCCTGACTGTGCGTGAAGTAGGTCTTGAGGCTGACTCCGATAGTCAACGGTGCTCTCGTCTGCTCCAACGGTCCTCGTATTCCTGGATCACGGCTACTTTGCTCGCAGAAGCCGACGCGGTGTCGAAACGGTAGGTGAGCCATTCGCACACCAATCGACGGGCTAGTTCGACACCGACGATACGCTGGCCAATCGTGAGCACCTGGGCGTTGTTGGAGAGCACGCTGCGCTCGACTGAGAACGGGTCATGAGCAGTGACGGCACGCACACCGGCCACCTTGTTAGCTGCGATGGCCATACCGAGACCGGTACCGCAAATTAACAAGGCACGATCAGCAAGGCCCGAAGCTACTTGCTCGGCGGCTTCGAATGCAACCAGAGGATAGAGGGCGTGACTGCCGATGCCCACATCAATGACCATCGAGACCCCCGGGTTGGTTTCGAGATCGCGTTTGAGGATTTCCTTGTAGTCATGGCCGGCGTCGTCGCTGCCAATCAATATGCGGAGAGGAGAAAAACTCTTATGCGTCATGTCTGGGATCCTATTTCTGCCGTAGGAACACCAGCAAGCGCCGCCACTAACAGCGTGAACTGATTGCTGCGGGTCATCTGTGTGAGCGATTCTGAATCGACTGCGCGCTGATGAATGCGAGCCCGCACTGCCGTGCGAGCGTCCGGTCGGATGCGGTGTTCCCGATGTAAATAGCTTCCTCTCGATCGGGGAAGGCTTCAAGACAGTCGCGTAGCATCAGTTCTTTGGACGCGGGCGTGTTCGTTGTCCGGCCCAATACGAGCGCAAAGTGGTCGTAGACTCCGGCTTCCAGGAGCATAGCCTGCGTCCAGCTCTCCTCGCTGTGGCTAATGGCGCACGCAATGGTTCCGCGTGATGCGATGAACTCCATGACATCGACGTTAATATCGACCGGCTGAACGACCTGGGCAAGTTCGCGCTTCCGTTTCGCAATTTGCATGGCGGTCGTCTGGGGCATATTCAGCGAGCGTGCAGTCGAGAAGCTGTCGTTGCCGGCGGCGAACGATAGCTCTATGGCAGAAAGATGGGGCTCTCGGTCATAGCCGTAGTGTGCAAGCGCTGAACGCCACGCCGCGAGGTGTAGGTCGTCCGTATTCAGGATGGTTCCTCCTACATCGGAGATGACCAGCGAAGATGCTCCACCGTCCATAGCGGTTTCTCTGCTTCCAATAAGTGATGCCTGTACTGCAGGATAGTGCCATGATAACTCTTCTTATATTCGCTGGTGGTCGTGGCACGCGCCTCTTCGGACCGAACGGGGGCTGCAAGGCAGCGACGAAGTTGACGGACGACCTCTCGCTGATCAGCTACGCCCTGTTCGAAGGGATCCCGCTCTCCCTGACGCCGCCCGCTGTTCTCCTTAGCACGGACGGGTGTGAGGAACTGCCCGATTCTCTCGGGCAATGGCGACCACCCGTGGACGTGATCCGTGCGCCAGCCGGGGGTACCGCTCGCGCGGTCGTGGATCTACTAGCGCGTTCGGCTGAGCAAATCTCGGTTGTGCTGCCCGGTGACGTCGTCGGAGAGAGAGGAGCCCTCAACGACTTTATCAAGCAGGCGACGAGGATCGTCCGCGAGTCGGGCGGGCCACTGTGCGTGATTGCGACGACTGATATCGCGCCGGATGAGAGCGACCCTGGTTTCGTCGTCAGCACGGAGGCCGGAATCGTTTTGGAGCTTGGCAAGGGGGCAACGCCGACGGAGGAGACGTGGGTCGGTGTGCGCGTCCTGAATCAGGCCTTCGCCCGTCTATATGTGGAGTCGTGGGATGGACAACGCGACGATGAACAGCAAATGTCGAATCTCGCTACACATCTACTGGGTTCCGTTCGGAGCCTTCGCTGTGCGAGCCTATTCGACGTGGACGATGAACTGTCCCTTTCGCGTGCGCGCGTGCTCGCCAGCGGATGGGGGTATTAGTCTGTGAAGACGCGCACGTAAGTGCGACTCACGAAGATAAGAATCGGGAATTCAGGCTCCGACCATAGTGTATCCGCCATCCGACGGCACGAAGCCGCCGGTCAGATGCGCCGCCTCATCCGTTGCCAGCCAGAGGCACGCACCGGCAATGTGTTCAGGTAACGGGATCACACCCATTGGCGTATGAGAAAGTAGGGCCTCGCGCCGCCCGGACGCCCAATCCCGACGATTCATCAGCTGCTCCGTCTCGATAGAGCCCGGAGCGAATGTATTCACGCGCACGGAGGGCGCGAACGCCAATGCATATGACTTGGTAATGCCGACGATCGCGTACTTTGAGGCGACGTAGTGCGGTGCCCGGGAAGATCCATGCACGATCACAGTCGAGCCGACGTTGATGATCACGCCCCGGCCTTGTGCCACCATACGTTGTCCGAACTCATGTGTCATGAGCAAAGTGCCTTTCACATTTACATCGATGACGGTATCGAGATCGCCCTGAGTCAGCTCGCGCCACGTAAGCTGATTGCCGGCCACGTCGCCAGCGTTGTTGACGAGCACATCTAGCTCGCCGAATGCTTCGAAGACGTCGTCGGCCATTCTCTCCACTTGATCCTGACACGAGATGTCTGCCTGTACGACGATCCCATGGCTGCCGGCTTCGCGAACGCGATCGAGGGTCTCCTCAGCACCCGCCCTCGACCGGTTGAAATGCACGGCTACTTGCGCGCCTTCTTTGGCGGCGCGCACTGCAATTTCGGCGCCCAATCCAGTCCCCGCTCCAGTCACAAGTACCACTTTTCCAGCGAAACGGGGGTAGATCTGAGCCTCATTGTGTAACATCAGTATTCCTTCTTTGGGGTCGAAGTTGTATTCCTGCGATCCCGTGCTCGGCCCACGATGGGGGATTTCCAGGGGGCGATGTAACTCTGGGTGCGAGGCATCACATCCTTGACATGCAACGACTTGCTTGATTTCTCCGAACATCCCCCGGGGACCATTATCGCGCGTCTGGCTTCGCCGTGATCTACCGACCCGCGGCTGGTCCTGATTGATTTCGGGGCTGCCGACGCTTGTGGTTTTGGGTATTCCAGGATCTCCGGCCTCGTTGCTAGTCGGAGTACCACTGGTGGTCCTTATTGCGCCATACGGCTAGGGTGAGGTGGTCAGATGATTCATTCACGGACGCCAAGGAGAAGACGGGACCGTTCGCGATATCAGCAAAGTCCATGACCGAAACTTCCGAAGCGTCTCTTAAATCCTCGTGGTGAGATTGCCGTTTTGGATTAGGCTTAGGTCGACTCGCGAGGGGACAAGGCGGATCGATATGCCTCAAGCTGGGCAAAACCAGTATGATCGCTTTACGGGACAGGGGATTGCATAGTGGCGCTTCGAGATTTGTTAAACAACGGTGGTACGTCGGTCAACGCGCACCGAGTATTTACAAACCGATTTAGCGAAGCGGAAGCATATCGTAATGCTATTTCACTGATTAGGTTTAGCTCCAAGCAACCGACCTTGTTCACCACACTGATCGGCGCTCGAACAAACGTACTGTCCTACTATGGGCATGGTGGTATTGGAAAATCAGCACTTTCCAAGCATCTGGAGGGAATTGATCTCGAAGTCGATAGTGAGATTTCGCCTCAAGCATTGCCCCCTATGCTTTCCCTCAGGTACGATCTGTCGACGAGTTCGGCCAGAGACGCCGAGTCGATCCTTCTGGCTCTTCGCGCAAAGCTGGCCGCAGCCAACGTAAGAGCACCGGCTTTCGACTTGGCTTTCGCGTACTACTGGGCCCAAACCCATCCGGGGCAACATTTGACTGAATATTTGTCACGGTCGACAGTGTCAGGGCGTGCGTCAGAAATGACCGACCTGGGGTCAATCATGCAGGATGCCTTAAACGATATTGTTGGCCAAGTCGCCGATGTGTCTACTTTTGGAGTCGCCGGGGCAGCGTTTCGACTGACGAAAGGTATCGCTGCAACCGTATCTCGGCGGCTGGATAATTCAAAGATTCTGAGAAACTGCAAATATTTGAGTGAAGCTCTTAACGAAGTGAACATGGTCGATTTGAGAATGTTCCTTCCGCATTTTTTGGCGTGGGATCTCCACCAAGCTCAGATGAACCACGAAGGCCATGCACCAGCCCGCACCTTTGTGGTCTTCTTTGATTCATGGGAAGACGTGCAGGCGGACAGCGGTTACCGTGGATGCCTTGAAGACGTACTCAGCCAGCTCGTATTTTTGATGCCAAATGTACTCTTTGTAATTACGGGTCGAGAAAGATTGCGTTGGGCAGAGAAAGAATCTGCAGCCTACTTGACTCGCTCTGGGCCTAACTTCTGGCCAGGTCTTGCACTTTCGGAGTCGGGTGAAAAGGACCAGCACCTCTTGGGCACGCTTTCTCACAAGGACAGTTTGGAATTCTTGCATGTCGCGACGGCGGCTAGGCCAATTGAGCCCGATCTCTTGGATGCTCTGGTCGCTCAAAGCGGCGGTCATCCTGACTATTTGGACGCCATCATTGACCTGTGGCAGGGGGCCTTGACTGACGGTTCACCGCTGACTATCCAAAGCGTGAGTGGTGGACTACCTCAAGTTTACCAGCGCGTATTCCGAGGGCTGCCGCCACTCGAGCGGGATCTGTTGTTGGCGGCATCTTTGGTACCGGTATTCAGCGAAGAGATTCTTTCCGCCATGGTACCGCAGGCAACTCCACTACAGATTACCGGATTTCTGCACCGACATTTCATCGAATCCACGATGTCTGACTGGCTTGAATTTCGCCTGCGCTCTTCAGTTGCCGAATTGGTGACTGCTTCTCGGAATAGCTCAATTTGGTTTTGGTCGAGTCACCAGGTTCGTTCTGCTTTGAGTAACGCAGTTAACCAGCTGCTAGCGAGCTGCTTGACACTCCCTAGCGTAGCCACACTTACCAGCAACATCAAGCTGGATCAGGCAATTAAATTTGTCATCAGCCTTGAACGAACCGGTGCTGAGCTTCCGCCACGTACGGTGGACCTCATTTTTGCGGCCAATGTTGCAGGCAGCGCAGGTCGGCTCTTCGAGACGGAGTTTGGCGGCGAGTCCAGCTATTTCAGCAACGTACTGCGTTCGGTTATTGCTCTCGAATCGTCCGGAGTACCCAGCATCGGCCATCCAAGTGATCACGAACCCAGATGGTTGGTTGATACCCACCAGGTATCAATAGCTCGGCACATGCTATTGGAAGGCAACTTGTCCGGCTGCTCGGAGGTGCTGTCGACAATTACAGACTCCACCCCAACAATTGCTCATAGGCGATCCAAACTTGAAATCCTTCTAGCGTCTCGGTCCGGGGAGTTGATTCGCGGGCGTAAGCTCGCAGAAAACTGGACGGTTCAAGATGAGCGCAGCGACTTACTTGGGCATATTGCCTTGTGGCAAGGTGACTTTGTCAAGGCGCGCAACTACTTCCAAAGCGCTGCCGATTTTGCCCGAAGTGCTGCCCGGGATTTGGAGTACGCGCGCGGATTGCGCCACCAAGCGCGCGTGGAAGCGATCATGGATCACCCAGATGTGGAGTCGACGCTTTCTCAAGCTCAAAAAGTGAATTTGGCCGTAGATTCGTCAATTGGACTTGCCCAGATCGAAGGTACGCGCGGGATTGTCGCGGCCAGAGGAGGTGACACGGAGGCGTCAAGTTTCTTGTTGCACATGGCTTGCCGTCACTTTGAGGAGTCCAAGGCGAATGTTGATATTGCTTCGCTATGCGTGAGCGCGGTTCTCTCAGCGCGGTTGGTGAGCCGAACGGATCTATTCGACGAATGGCATCAGATTCTCGACCGAGTGTGCTTGAACGAAGCAGATTCGCGGCTTTACAGGCGCACGATTGCGTTTGTCAATGGATCTATCGGTCAGGCTCGGCAAGGTCTCGCTCGCGATTATGACGACCCTGTGAATTCCGCTCGAGCATGGTTTGAGGCAGCGACGCCGCGCAGGAAAGTAATATTGCCAGTATCTAGTTGAATACATCAATCGGAATTCTGGAAATAGCACGAGAAATACGCAATTTTTGGACTAATTAACCTCAATACCGCTGACTGACGTTATTTTGGTGCGACCCGATTCTCCATTTTGGACCCGCTGCGGGGGAAAGTCGATGGCATTCTTGGCCGCAACATAGCCTCCACGCGAAGCTATGGACCCAGGACGCTGGGCGTGTTAGGTGTCCTGAGTCCATAGTGGCTGTGACCAGCGATGCCGAGTCCGCGCCTAATTGTCCTGAGGGCAGGTGTTCCAGAGGGCTGCCCTCGAGGTCGACGACAGCCAGCCGCGACCTGCTTGCTGAGGAGTCTGACGTTCCTCAGGTGAGAACAGATGACTGACAAGCGAGGCACAGCGGGATTCGACCGACTCATTAGAAACGCTGTCAGCGCTGGTCGAATAGTGAGCCGTTTTGTGGGGTGAATTGTGAGCCACGTTGATGGAACTATTCTGCCGTACTCTCGGTTCTTGTCGAGGGTAGTGAGTCGATTTGGTGGTCCTTGAGGCGGT
>NZ_JANKZF010000040.1 GCF_027568515.1 Arthrobacter sp. HY1533
CACCAGCAACATCCAACGCACCCAAGCCCTTGACCCATGGCTCAACCACTACAACAATGAACGCATCCACACCAGCACCGGAACAACACCCATCAACCGAGTGTCACCAACGTGATGGCCAGGTACAACTAGTCCCCACGCCCGTCTAGTAAATCGCTGACGCGATTTACTAGACACCCGGGCGCGTGGGCCCAGCCACAGCCAGCCACAGCAACAAGGCGTGTTCGACGTCGGAACTTGGGTTCCGGCGTCGAACACGCCTTTTGTTTTGCCCGGCTCAGCTTTCCAGTGCCAGCCGAACCGCAGCCTCCGCGTGCAGCCGTGTGGTGGCGAAGACCGGCAAAGGGGTGGCGTCCTGGTCGATGAGCAGCTCGATCTCGGTGCAGCCCAGGATGACCCCCTCGGCGCCCCGGGCGGCGAGGTCCGCGATGACCGCCAGGAAGCTGGCCCGCGAGGCCTCGGAAACCACGCCCACCACGAGCTCCTCGTAGATGACCCGGTGCACCAGCGTGCGGGCGGCGGCGTCGGGAACCAGCACCTGCAGCCCGTGGCCGGCGATCCGGTCCCGGTAGAAGTCCTCCTCCATGGTGAAGGCGGTGCCGAGCAGCCCCACGGTCTTCAGCCCGGCGGCGGTGACGGCCTGCGCCGTGACATCGGCCAGGTGCACCAGCGGAATCGCCACGGCGTCCTCGATGGCGCCGGCCACCTTGTGCATCGTGTTGGTGCACAGCACAATCATGTCCGCACCCGCGGCCTCCAACCCCAGGGCCGCATCGGCCAGCAGGTCACCGGCCGCATCCCAACGGCCCGCGGCCTGGAGGGCCTCGACATCGGCAAAATCCAGCGAGGCCATGATGCAGCGGGCCGAATGCAGGCCGCCGCGCTGGTCCCGGACCAGCTCGTTGATGAGGCGGTAGTAGAGCGCCGAGCTTTCCCAGCTCATGCCGCCCAGCAGTCCAATCGTCTTCATGCTGGCATCGTACCGTGGGCCGCCATGGCCCGGCCGCCGCCGGGGCGGCTAGGCTGTATGGAAAGGCAAACCGGCGGAAGGATCCACGGCCATGAAAGTCAGTGTTGGACAATTCAACCCGGGCGGCGACGTTGCAGGGAACCTGGCCACGATGCGCCGGCTGGCACTGGCTGCCGAACAGGACGGCAGCAAGCTGGTGGTGTTCCCCGAGGAGGCAATGTTCTCCGTGGGCCGGGTGCAGGGGGACTTCACGGCGGCCGTCGATGCCCAGTGGACCACGTTCGTGAAGGGGCTGTCGCTGCTGGCCGCCGAGGTGGGCATCGCTGTGATCGCCGGAGGCTACGAGGCCAGCGGCGAAGCGCGGCCCTACAACACCGTGGTGGCCGTGGACGGCGACGGCGGCATCCTGGGAACCTACCGCAAGCTGCACCTCTACGACGCGTTCTCCTACCAGGAATCCACCCGGATCAAGCCCAGCGACAAGGGGGTCACGGTTGTGGAGATCGGCGGCTTCAAGGTGGGCATCATGACCTGCTACGACATCCGGTTCCCCGAACTGGCCCGGGCCCTGGCCGTGTCCGGGGTGGACCTGCTGAGTGTTTCGGCCGCCTGGTTCAAGGGTGAGCACAAGGTGGAGCATTGGGAGACGCTGCTGAAGGCCCGCGCCATTGAAAACACCTGCTGGGTGGCGGCCGCCGGGACCTCGAGCGGGCACTGCATTGGCCACTCTGCCGTGCTGGATCCCATGGGCATCCCCGCAGCATTCCTCAATGACGAGGACGAGGGCATCGCCACGGCGGACGTCACCCACCGGCGCATCGAGGAAGTCCGTGAGTTCCTGCCCGTGTTGCGCAACCGGCGCTTCGAGAGCAGCGCCGTGGTGGTTCCGGCCGGCTGAGATTCGCCGTTGACGTGCCCATCGGCGGTGGTTAGTGTCAAGGCTAAGGGCAGGAGGAAACCATGGACGACACCAGTATCTGGCAGGTGTTGGAAGCGATGTATCCGGTGGCATTGGAGGACGTGCCGCTGGACGGTGAATGGCTGAAACCGCCGTTTGCCGACGACCCGGACGGACGGGCCATCGTGTGCAACGACGGGGACTACCAGTTCGTGGTGGTCAACCGAAAAAACGGCGCCGTGCTCTACGTCTGCGAAGGCGAGGAGACCCTGATTGCCTCGTCCCTGGAGACCCTACCGGCCATTGTCGCCGCCTGGGCCTCCATTGACCGGGACACCGTGGGACCTGAGGACGACGAGGACTTCTCCGCCGTCAAGAAGACGTTCCAGCAGCAACTGCAGTCCATCGACCCGCCCGCGGCCGCCGCCAACGAGTTCTGGTCCCTTTACACCGATGAGCTCACCAGCGATGACTACACCGACATCGACGACGAGCCGGAGGAAGAGGAAGAACCCGAAAGCGACTCAGGCGACAACGAACGGCCCGGCATCGACGAATCCTTCGTGGACGCCTGACCCCACCGCCCGGACCGGGCGTACGCGACACATTAGATTTGCCGCGTGTAACTGCCGCAGGTCGAGGAGAGGTTGGGCGCCTTCGGCCGCTAGGCTCGAATCATGGCACACATCAATGACCCGCAAGTGATCCGGCGGCTGCTCACAACACCAGGCCGCTGGGCCGTGGTGGGGCTGTCCAACAACCCGCTCCGCCCCGCAGTGGGTGTCTCCCTGTTCCTCCAGCAGCACCTGGGCCAGGAGATCATCCCGGTCAGCCTGAAGGGCGACGACGTGCACGGCGCCAAGGGCTACACAGCGCTTGCCGACGTCCCCGGGGCCATCGACGTGGTGGACTGCTTTGTGAACTCCGGCAAGGTGGGTGCCGTGGTTGACCAGGCCATTGCCGTCGGAGCCAAGGCCGTCTGGCTGCAGCTCGGCGTTGTCGACGAGGCCGCCGCACAACGGGCCGCGGATGCAGGCCTCGACGTGGTCATGGACACCTGCCCCAAAATCGAAGCGGCAATGCTGGGCCTTTAGGCCCCAACCACCGCCAGAAGCTTCAAGCCCGGAAGAGAACACATGCCCCGCCACATGCACCAACCACGCCGCCTCGGACGCTGGGTTGGCCCGCTCGTCACCGTGCTGGCCGTCGCCCTTGTCGCGACGGGCATCTGGTGGTTCACCAGCACATTGCCGGACAATGGCGGCACCGCCAACCCTCCGGCCACCGCGCCCAGTTCAGCCGCGGCCAGCGTCACGCCGTCCGGCGTCTCCACGGAGGGCCCAACGGCAAGTGCCACGGCGAGCCCCAGTGACGTTCCGGCGTCGTCCGCCCCCAGCACAGCGCCGGCCACCAACCCGGCCACCGGGCGCGTGGACACCCTGGGCGGGCTGGTGCCGGACTACGTGCTGCCGCCCATCGTGGACGGGCTGGCGCCGGTGTTGACCAAAGTCCCCACGGAGCAAAAAGTGGTGTTCCTGACCATCGACGACGGCGCCGTGAAGCGGGACTCGGACCTGGCCCTGCTGGAAGCGAACGGGATCAAGGCCTCGCTGTTCCTTGCCAACAACTTTGTGGCCGGCGACCCGCGGTTCTACAAGAAATACACGGCCGCCGGGCACCTCATTGAGAACCACACCATGAGCCACAACCTGGGTTTCATCAACCTCAGCTACGAGGATCAAAAGGCCGAGATCTGCGGCATGGCCGACTTTGAGGAGCAGCAGTACGGGCGGCGCCCCGTGTTCTTCCGGCCGCCGGGCGGACCCTACACGCTGGCAACGCGGCAGGCAGTGGCAGCGTGCGGGCTGAAGGCGATCGTGGACTGGGAGACCAAGGCAAATGCCGGGAACATGGACTACCAGGTGGGTGCCGGTCTGCGCCCCGGGGACATTGTGCTGATGCACTTCCGCCCCGAATTCCCGCAGGACCTAGCCGCATTCATGGCGGCGCAGAAGGCTGCCGGGCTCAAGGTGGTGCTGCTGGAGGATTACCTCGCCACAAAGTAGGCGCCAACAGGTAGCGTTGATGCCATGACGCGCATTGTTTACTACACGGCATCAACGCTCAACGGCTACCTGGCGGACCAGCATGATTCCCTGGAATGGCTGTTTGCCGTCCAGGGCACTGACGGGCCGGACATCGCCGCGTTCATGGACACCATGGGCGTCTTTGTTGAGGGTTCCTCCACCTATGAGTGGGTGCTCAAGCACGAGAACCTTCTCGCGGAGCCGGCCAAGTGGCAGCAGTATTACGGCAACAAGCCCACCTACGTGTTCACCTCGCGGACGCTTCCCGTGCCCGACGGCGCCGACGTGCGCTTAGTCAACGGGCCCGTGGCGGACGTGCTGGAGGAGATCAAGGCAGCCTCGGGAGACCTGGACGTGTGGGTTGTGGGCGGCGGCGAGCTCGCCGGTCAATTCCTGGACCTGGGCGCCCTGGATGAACTCGTTGTCACCTTTGCCCCGGCCACGCTCACGGGCGGTGCGGCGCTGCTGCCGCGCAATGTCGGCTCGGACCGCCTGACGCTGCGCACCGCCGAGCAGCGCGGCCAGTTCGCCATGCTCACGTACGACGTCGGGCCGCTGAAGTGAGCCTTGGCGCAGCAGCCCTGCGTGCAGCAGCGCTGGCCATGCCCGGAGCCTACGAGGACTACCCCTTCGGGCCGGAAACGGCAGTCTTCAAGGTCAAGGCGCCCAGCGGCGGCGGCTCGGAACGGGCCGGGAAGGTGTTTGCGCTGGGCAACCTAGACGCCGCGCCCCTGGCCATCAGCCTCAAGTGCGATCCCGAGCTGGCTCCCGCGCTGCGCGCCGCCAACCCCGGCATCATCGCCGGCTACCACTTGAACAAGCGGCACTGGAACACCGTTGACACCTCCGTGGTGGACGGGGAGGTGGTGCTGGAAATGCTGGAAGATTCATACGACCTCGTGGTGGCCGGGCTGCCCAAAAAACAACAAATTGCATTGGAGTGGAGCGCACATGCCGCCAAGGGATAGCCGGCTGGACTACCCCCACCTTGGGTTCACTGCACTGGCGGCACACAAGTCGCCGGCCGCCGTCGACTGGCCCGCGGGATTCGCCCATGTGGACAAAACCACGGCCGTGGGCAGCGGAGCGGCCGCGTTTGCCGCCCTGGCCGAGGGCATCATGACGTGGGAGATTCAGCGCCGTTCCGGCCTGCAGGTCAAGGCCCCGGCCCGGGCCGCCGTGGGTGCCCGGATCACGAGCGGTTTCGGCGTCGGCAACTTGCGACTGCCGGTGCCGTGTGAGGTTGTTTGGGCCATGGAGCCGCAGACTGCCGAAGGGCCCGACGGCGTCGAGGTCACCATGGCGGGCTTCGGCTACGGCACCCTGCCCGGACACCCGGCACTCGGCGAGGAGGCATTCATCGCCATGCTCACGCCCGACGGCGCCGTCCACTTCCGGCTTTTGGCGTTCAGCAAGCCGGCGGGGCTGATCTTCGCGCTGGGTTCGCCCGTCACCCGGCTGACCCAGGCGGGCGTCACCCGCTCCTACCAGCAGGCCGCCCGCAACCTGACGGGCGGGTTCTAGGACCCGGCAATTTCGGTGCCCGGGACGCCAGCCAGCCTGGTGCCCCGGGCGCTTTTGTGCGCCCTGAAATGTCCAGCAGGGCCGCTTCCGGGTTTGGCCGGAGAACTGCGTAATAATCGGTGGGACGTGGGACATCCGACGGTGGGATGGATAACATAACTCTCGTCCCGTGATCCGCATCACGCACGAACAGGAGTGCCGGCAGCGGATCGATTTTCCCACTTGAGGAGCAATTGATGCGCAAAATGTCCGTGGCCCTGGCGGTTTCGGCCCTGGCACTTTCCGGGGCGGTGGTTCTTCCAGCGGGGATCCAGGGCGTGGAGGCGGCAACGCCCCCGGCAACGGTTGCCCCCGGAGCCTATTCGTTGACCAATGCGTCAACCGCCAAGAACCTCCACGTCAACGGGGTCTCAATTGCCGCTGGCGCCAAGATTGTGGAGGACGCCCCGAGGGGCACCGCCGGGCAGTCCTGGTGGGTGGCGCAAACTGCTCCGGGCGTCTACAAGCTCAGCAGCAACAACAGCGGCCTTTGCCTGCAGGATGCCGCAACGGCTGGGGCTGCCCTGACACAGGAGACGTGTGCGGAAACGCCCGCCCAGCGATGGCGGCTGACCGCGGCGGCCGAGGGCTACACCTTGGTCAACATTGCTTCCGGGCGTGCCGCCGACGTGGGGGATGCGGCGTCCACCGACATTGTCTCCATCGCGCCCGGGGATTCTGCGTCCCAGCGCTGGACCCTTGCAAAGAACAACGTCACCCGTGTCACCGCCTGGGGAACTGCGCTGACCGACGGCGGCCCTGCCCTGACCGACAAGACCATCCGCATGGTGGTCCGCCCCAACCTGGCCGGCAATGCCCAGCGAATCACCCTGTCCAATCGTTTTGGCACCACGCCCCTGGTGGTCGGATCGGCCACTGTGGGCTACCAGGGCAGCGGGCTCAGCGCCACCTCGGCACCGTCGGCGTTCAAGTTTGGCGGAGCCACCACAGTCACCATCCCCGCGGGCGGCGAAGTGGTCAGTGACGCCTTGAACGTGCCCGTGAAGACCGACACCAACTTGCTGGTCAGCGTGTTTGTTTCGGGCACCATCCCGGTCTCCACTTATCACAACCTCGGAAGCGTCACCAATGGCATTGCCGACGGCAACCACGCAGCAGACACCGCCAATTCCAGCTTTACCCAGGGTGCATCGCAGTTCTTCTTCCTCAAGGGCATCGACGTCATCTCGGCCAACGCCAAGGGCTCCATGGTTGCCCTGGGCGACTCCATTACGGATGGCTACGGGTCAACCACCAACGGCTTCAACAACTGGCCGGCGCAGCTCGCCGACAAGATCAATGCCAGGGATTCATCGATCGCCATGGTCAACGCCGGCATCAGCTCCAACCGTGTGACCTTTGAGGCCGGCGGCGCCAAGAACCGCGGCATGGCCGCCACCACCCGCTTTGCCTACGACGTCGCCGCAGTCCCGGGTGTGACAAGCGTGTTCCTCTTCGAGGGCATCAATGACATTCCCGACGGCGCCAGCAGCGACCGCATCATCGACGGCTACAAGAACATCATTGCCCAGGCACGTGCTGCCGGGCTGAAGATTTACGGCGCCACCATGACGCCCACGAAGGGCACTTCGTCCTTCAACGCCGCCCGTGAACTGGTGCGAACCACAGCCAACAACTGGATCATGACCAGCGGGGAGTTCGACGGCGTGGTGGACTTCTCGGCGGCAGTTGCCGACCCTGCCGACCCTGAACGCATTCTTCCTGCCTTTGACAGCGGGGACAGGATCCACCTGAATCCCGCCGGCTACGCGGCATTGTCCAGGGCTGCCGACGTTGCGCCGTTCACCCAGGTCTTCGCCCCACAGCTCAGCGGACCCGCCGAAGCCGTCACTGCCGGCACCCCTGCCCTTGTCCTGGGCACCGCCTTTGCGGGCGGCGAGAACGTCAGCATCACGGGGGATTGCCTGGCGGTTCCCGCCACTGCCAAGGCCAACGCCGCCGGCATCTTCGCAGCCAAGCTAAACGTTAAGGCCAACTGCCCTGCCGGCAATGCAACAGCCACAGCAACCGGGGCCATTTCCAAGACGCCTGCCACGGTGACCTTCGCCGTCGCGGCTGCCCCGACTGTTGAGCCCACTGTGGAGCCCACGGTTGAGCCCACGGTTGAGCCCACGGTTGCGCCAACAGTGGCTCCGACAGTTGAGCCCACGGTGGCGCCCACTCTTGAACCGACATCTTCTGCGACCGCGGAGCCCACGGTGCAGCCGACCGCAAGCGCGGACGGCAAGCCGGCGGGAACTTTGGGTACGGCCATTGTGTCCGTTGGGGGCGAGCTGACCATGGCTGGCCACAACTTCAAGCCTGGCACCACGGCCACGTTCACCCTCCACTCGGATCCGGTCGTCCTGGGGCAGGCTGTGGTCAAGGCTGACGGCACGGTGACGCTGACCGCCAAGCTGCCCAGCAATGTTCCGGCGGGCCTGCACACGGTGGTCATCTCGGGCACGGGCACCAACGGACAGGCTGCTGGAGTCAGCCTGGCGCTGGAAGTCAAGGCCACAGCGGGCACCGTTCCCGCCAGCACCGGAGCGGCAACACCTGCTGCGGCAAACGACGGTGATCTGGCATCCACCGGTGCTTCCACCGCACCGCTCCTGGTGGGCGGGCTGGCCCTGCTGCTGGCAGGGGCGGTTGTAGTAGCCGGCCGTCGCCAGGGCAGCCGGGTCTAGGGGACCACCAGTCCACTGATTCGACGTCCTCGAGTTCACGAAAAAGACCCCGGCCGCCTCGCAATGAGGCGACCGGGGTCTTGCAGTTCGGGCGGGACCGCCCGGAAGGTGTTAGCCGAAGTACTTCGGCAGCGTGCCCTCGTGTGCTTCGCGGAGTTCATCCAGCGAGGCGGTGAACACGCCCTGGATGTCCAGTGCGGAATCGGCTGCGTCAACAACACCAATGCGGGCCACCGGGAAGTTCCGGGCGGTGCACATGTCGTTGAAGCGGACCTCTTCGCTGCGCGGGACGGAGACGATTGCGCGTCCCTGCGTCTCGGAGAACAGCTGCGTGAAGGTGTCCACGCCGTCGCGGGCGGCAACCTCGTCCAGTGCCACGCGGGCACCGGTGTTGAAGCGCAGCGCCGACTCAACCAGGGCTGCCGCGAGGCCGCCTTCGGAGAGGTCGTGCGCGGAGTCGATCATGCCGTCGCGTGAAGCGTTGATCAGGATCGCACCCAGTTCACGCTCGCGCTCCAGGTCAACCTTCGGCGGCAGGCCACCCAGATGTCCGCGCATGTTGGACCATTCGGACCCGTCCAGCTCGGCGGCCGTGGTGCCCAGCAGGTAGATGGCCTGGCCATCCTCGGCCCAGCCCGACGGCGTGCGGCGCGCGACGTCGTCGAACTTGCCCAACACTGCCACAACGGGGGTGGGGTGGATGGGGGTGGTGCCCGTCTGGTTGTACAGCGAGACGTTGCCGCCAGTGACCGGGATGCCCAGAACCATGCAGGCGTCCGACAGGCCGCGGATGGACTCGGCCAGCTGCCACATGACATCCGGGTCCTCGGGGGAACCGAAGTTCAGGCAGTCGGAGACGGCCATCGGGATTGCGCCCGAGGTGGCCACGTTGCGGTAGGCCTCGGCCAGGGCCAGCTGGGCGCCGTGGTACGGGTCCAGGAAGGTGTAGCGGCCGTTGGCGTCGGTGGCCAGGGCAACGCCCAGGCCGGTTTCCTCGTCAACGCGGATCACGCCGGAATCATCCGGGAACGCCATGGCGGTGTTGCCACCAACGTAGCGGTCGTACTGGTTGGTGATCCAGTCCTTCGAGCACATGTTGGGGGAGGCGATGAGTTCCAGCACGGCGGCCTTGAGCTCCTCCGGGGTGGAGGGGCGGCCGGCGTCCTGGACCGAACTGGTGAAGGTGTCGGCCTGCAGCGCGTCCTGCCATTCGGGGCGGGCGTACGGTCGGTCGTAGACCGGGCCGTCGTGTGCCACGGTGCGCGGGTCGACGTCGACAATGACTTCGCCTTCCCACGTGATGATCAGGCGGCCGGTGTCGGTGACCTCGCCGAGCCAGGAGTACTCCACGGCCCACTTCTCCATGACGGCCTCGAACGCGGCAATGTTCTCCGGCGTCACAACGGCCATCATGCGTTCCTGCGACTCGGACATGAGGATCTCGCCCGGGGTCAGCGTGGGGTCGCGCAGCAGCACGCTGGTCAGCTCGACCTGCATGCCGCCGTCGCCGTTGGAGGCCAGCTCACTCGTGGCGCAGGAGATGCCTGCCGCGCCGAGGTCCTGGATGCCCTCAACGAGGGAGCCCTTGAACAGCTCGAGGCAGCACTCGATGAGCACCTTCTCGGCGAAGGGGTCGCCCACCTGAACGGCGGGGCGCTTGGACGGCTTGGTGTCGTCGAAGGACTCGGAGGCCAGCACCGAGGCGCCGCCAATGCCGTCGCCGCCGGTGCGTGCACCGAACAGGACAACCTTGTTGCCCTTGCCCGAGGCGTTGGCCAGGCGGATGTCCTCGTGGCGCATGACGCCAACAGCCAGGGCGTTGACCAGCGGGTTGCCCTGGTAGATGGAGTCAAACACCATTTCTCCGCCGATGTTCGGCAGGCCCAGCGAGTTG
The DNA here is from genome assembly GCF_027568515.1 of Arthrobacter sp. HY1533. Classification (GTDB taxonomy): domain Bacteria; phylum Actinomycetota; class Actinomycetes; order Actinomycetales; family Micrococcaceae; genus Specibacter. The sequence continues at coordinate 10,103 of NZ_JANKZF010000040.1, forward strand.
CCGTAGCCGCCAATGCCGGCAACCGCGCCGTGCATGACGCGGGCGGTGTCGGGGTGGTCAATGGCACCGAAGCGCAGCGGATCCATGACGGCCACGGGGCGTGCGCCCATGGAGATGATGTCGCGGACAATGCCGCCAATGCCCGTTGCGGCACCCTGGTAGGGCTCCACGAACGACGGCGAGTTGTGCGACTCGATCTTGAACGTCACGGCCCAGCCGTCGCCCAGGTTGGTGACGCCGGCGTTTTCGCCGATGCCAACCAGCATGTCCTTCTTCATTTCCTCGGTGACCTTGGCGCCGAACTGGCGCAGGTGGTTCTTGGAGGACTTGTAGGAGCAGTGCTCGCTCCACATGACGGAGTACATGGCCAGTTCCGCGCCGGTGGGGCGGCGGCCCAGGACCTTCACGACGTCGTCGAACTCGTTTTGCTTCAGGCCAAGCTCGGCCCAGGGGAGCTCAACGTCGGGGGTCACTGCGGCGTTGGCCACGGTGTCGATGTTGAACTTCTTCGTGGTGTCGGCGGAGATCTCGCTCATTTATTTGCCTCCAAGAAGCGTGTTCAGGGCAGAGGTGAAGAAGCCCAGTCCGTCGGTGCCGGTGTGGCCGGGGCCGTAGCCGGCCTCCACGGCGTGTTCGGGGTGCGGCATGAGGCCCACGACGTTGCCCGCGGCGTTGGAAATGCCGGCAATGTCGCGGCGTGATCCGTTGGGGTTGAAGCCCACGTAGCGGAAGACAACGCGGTTTTCGGCCTCAAGGGCGTCAAGGGTCTTCTCGTCGGCGATGTACTGGCCATCCTGGTTCTTCAGGGGAACCGTGATGTCCTGGCCGGCCGTGTAGGCGTTGGTCCAGGCAGTGGTGTTGTTCTCCACGCGCAGGACCTGGTCGCGGCACAGGAACTTCAGGTGGTCGTTCTTGATCATGGAGCCGGGGAGCAGGTGCGCCTCGGTCAGGATCTGGAAGCCGTTGCAGATGCCCAGGACAGGCAGCTTTGCCTCGGAGTTCGCGGCATCCACGATCTTGCCCATGAGCGGGGCGAAGCGGGAGATGGCGCCGGCGCGCAGGTAGTCGCCGTAGGAGAAGCCGCCGGGGATGATGACGGCGTCGACGTCGGCCAGCTCGGTGTCTGCGTGCCAAAGGTCCACCGCGGTGGCGCCGGCAAGGCGGACGGCGCGGCTTGCGTCGCGGTCATCGAGGGTGCCCGGGAAGGTGACAACGCCGATGCGGGCTCCGGCCAAACGGGAGTCAACGGGGGCCGGGGCGGCCCCGCCAATCAAGGGGGTTTCACTCATGGCTAGTCCGCCACAACTTCAACGTTGACAACGTCTTCGATGACGGGGTTGGAGAGCATGGTTTCGGCTGCTTCGCGGGCCTGGGCCAGGATCTCGTCGGTCACCTCGCCGTCCACGGTCAGTTCAAAGCGCTTGCCCTGGCGGACAGCGGAGAAGGCGTTGAAGCCCAGACGGGGGAGCGCGCCAACGATGGCCTTCCCCTGCGGGTCCAGAATTTCGGGCTTGAGCATGACGTCGACAACGATCCGGGGCATCGAAGGATCTCCTGGTGATTAAGAGGGGTGTGGCCGCGGAGGTGCCGTCTTACGCTGTCTTGTGGCCAGGGGAATTCCGCCTGAAAACCGCTAAGGGTAGCGCTCCGCGAGCTTGCCATTCCATTCTACGCAGTCAATGCAAACTGTGGAATTTCAGTGGCGCACATCGCATTTGGCCCGGGGGAGTGTTCGATCCTAGCCGCCATGGCGGGGCGGCGCAAAGTCGTTTAGTGACGAGGCGCACGCTACGGTTGTGGGATGTTCCATGTCTGATGAATCACAATCATGCGTGGTGCATTTCATGAACATGGCGACAGCCACGCGGCCAACGAAGGCCGCCGAAAGGACCAAATGAAATCCACCGACACCCAACGCCGATGGAAGAAGCCCCGGACGGCAATCGCCGCCGGAGCCCTTGCCGCAACGCTTTTGACAACCATGATCGCCCCCGCCATGGCGGAGGGCGAATCCGCCCCCGCAGTCGAGGGAAGCTACGCCGAACAGGTGCTGGCCAAGAATGGCGACAACGCCATTGACCCCGTGCTGGGCGCCAACTACCGCATCCCCGCCCTGGCCCACCTGGGCAACGGCATTGTCCTGGCCTCCTACGACGGCCGGCCCTACGGCGGCGACTCGCCCCAGCCCAACTCCATCCTCCAGCGACGCAGCACCGACAACGGCAAGACCTGGGGCGCCCCCACCTACGTGGCACGCGGCCAGATGCCCGCCGCCGACAAGCTGGTCTACGGCTTCAGCGACCCCAGCTACGTTGTCGATGAGGTCACCGGGGATGTCTTCAACTTCTTCGTCTACTCCAAGGACGTCAGCTTCCAGGCCGGCGCCTTCGGCAACGACGACGCGGACCGCAAAATCACCAGCGCCGCCGTCGCCGTCTCACGGGACAAGGGCCTGAGCTGGTCCATGGACCCGGCCCATATGCCCGTTCTCCCGCCGGTTGACTACGCCGCAGATTCTGAATTTGCCAGCTTCGACGGCCCGCTCATCACCGACGTGGTCAAGCCCGTGGGCGACTCCGCCAACGTGGGCGGCATCCAGGGCGTCTTCGCGGCGTCCGGTGCCGGCATCCAGCTCAAGTACGGTGCGCACAAGGGCCGCCTGGTCCAGCAGTACACCGGCAAGGTCAAGCAGGCCAGCGGAGCCATTGAGTACCAGGCCTACAGTGTCTTCTCCGATGACCACGGCAAAACCTGGCAGCGCGGCGCATTCGTTGGCACCGGCATGGACGAGAACAAGACCGTTGAACTCTCCAACGGCGACGTCATGCTCAACTCCCGCGCCAGCAGCGGCGGCAACGGCGGCCGCAAGATCGCCATCTCCAAGGACGGCGGCGCAACGTACGGCCCCGTCACGGTGGACACGCGCCTGAGCGACCCCGTCAACAACGCCTCCATTGCACGCATGTACCCCAACGCGGCACAGGGCTCCGACGAGGCCAAGATGCTGCTCTTCTCCAACGCCAACAGCACTTCCGGGCGCCAGAACGGCACCGTCCGCTACTCCTGCGACGACGGCGCCACCTGGAGCGCGGGCAGGCAGTTCAAGGCCGGCGCCATGAGCTACTCCACGCTCGCGCCCCTGGGCGACGGCACCTTCGGCGTCTTCTATGAGGGCGACAACAACACCATGACATTCGGCAAGTTCAACGCCGAATGGCTCGCCATCGAGTGCGGCGTCGAGCTCACCGCCAAGGCCGTCACGGGCGCCAACGGCGCAACCGTGCAGGCCGAACTGACCCTTGTCAACGGCAGCGAGAAGGCCATCACCGGCGCCAAGGCATCCTTCGCCGCCCAGAACGCCTGGACCTTCGGCACTGCGGCATTTGCCGACGTCGCCGTGGGCTCCTCGGCCACCGTCACCGTCCCGCTGACCATCCCCGCCAGCGCCAAGGCCGGAAACTACCAGGTCACCGCCAAGGTCAACTACGGCACCAGTGAATTCAGTGCAGTGGTTCCCGTGACCGTCACCGGCGGCGCCGCACCGACCATCGGCCTGGGCGTTGTTGGCTCGCGCACGGACAAGGGCCGCGACCTGGCCGCCACCCCCTACACGGTTGGCGAAAAGCTCCCATACCAGTTCGCCGTCACGAGCCTGAGCAACGTCACCTCCAACGTTGCACCGGTCTCCGGCAACTTCGATCCGTTCCTGCCCCCGGCCGGCGGCAACTGCCGCTGGAACAACCTGTCCATGTGGGCCAACTACACCTGTGGCACGCCCCGCCACGCAGTCACCTCCGACGAACTGGCCCACGGCTTCTTCGTGCCCCTGACCACCTGGTCGGCCGCCGCCACGGGCATGGAAACCAAGACGTTCACCTTCACGGGCGAGGAAGTTGACCTGTTGGTCCGCAACCCCGAACTGTCGGCAAGCTCCACGGCTGTGTGGAACGACCTCGACGGCAACGGCCTGGCCGAGGCCGGCGACACCGTCACCACCACTGTCACCGCCACCAACTCCGGCAACGTGACCCTGACCGGCGTCGCCGGACTGGGCGCTGAGCACGGCACCTTGGCCGTTGGTGCCTCCGCCACGTTCACCGAAACCCGTGAACTGACCGCGGCGGAACTCGCCGCAGGTGCTGTGGCGGAACGTTCCGTGGCGCTTGCTGCGGCCAACGGTGCGAAGGATGCCTCCAAGGGCGTCGCGGTCCAGGCGGTCGAGCTGCCCGTGGTCACGGCCAAGCCTGACTTCGAGCCGTCCGTCCAGCGCGAAAACTTCAAGGGCCAGGCCCCTGTCGAGCTGGGCCTGAACGCCGGCAAGTACAGCGTCGGTGACGCTGTCACGGTCAAGAACCTGCCGGCCAACGAGTGGGCCTACGTTCACCTGAACCAGCACGGCGCACGCATCGGCTGGTTCCTGGCCGACGCGCAGGGCACCATCACCTTCGAGGTTCCCGCGGGGACCAAGAACGGCAAGGACACCCTTGTTGTCTCGGGCCAGGACGGCGCGTTCATCTCCTTTGGCACCTTCCACGTAACGCCCTAGCTGCACCCTGCGTCCAACGCTTGAACGAACAATAGGGAGTGCATCCACCACGTGTGGGTGCACTCCCTTTTTCGTGTTCCGGGACGACGTGCCCCTGCGGGTTCGTAGCAATCGAAAATATTGGCGGCGGCACTGGTGCTTGTGATCCATAACACGCTAATGTGGCGTAGGTCATCCTACGTCCGCTCTCCAGTGGCCCAGGGTGCAGATCTTCTACGCAATTTCGAATTTGCAGGCCCTTCTGGGGTCGCGCGGAAGGAACCGATGAAATCCACCGAAAAGGTGCGCCGCCCCAAGGGCAGGCATGTGGCCGTCACCGCAGGTGTTCTGGCTGCCGGACTTCTCACCAGCATGATGGCCCCGGCGTTTGCCCAGGATGCAGTGCCTGCACCCCTCGCCGCCGGCGGCAGCTACGCCGAGCAGGTCCTCGCCACTCCCGGCGACAAGGCCACAGTCCCCAACCAGGCCTGGTACCGCATTCCTGCGCTGGCAGATTTGGGTGGCGGCGTGGTCCTGGCTGCCTATGACGGCCGTCCCGACGGCGGTGACTCGCCGTCCCCGAACTCCATCGTCCAGCGTCGCAGCATTGACGGCGGCAAGACCTGGGGAGCACCCACCTTCGTGGCCCGCGGCCAGGTGGGCTCCCGCGGAGTCCTGCAGTACGGCTTCAGCGACCCCAGCTACGTTGTGGACAAGGTCACCGGCAATGTCTTTGCCTTCTTTGTCTACTCCAAGGACCAGGGCTTCCACGGCAGCACATTTTCCAGCGACGACGCCGACCGCCAGATGGTCAGTGCCGCCGTCGCCGTTTCCACCGACAAGGGCCTGACCTGGTCAATGGACCCGGGCAACATGCCCACCCTTCCGGTCGCCCCCAATTATGCGGCAGGCTCCAAGTACGCAGGCTTTGACGGCCCGCTGGTCTCCGACGTGGCCAAGCCCGCCGGAGGCGCCAACAACATTGGCGGCGTGGCTGGCCTGTTCGCCGCCTCCGGTGAAGGCATCCAGCTGCAGTACGGCGAACACAAGGGCCGCCTCATCCAGCAGTTCACCGGCAAGGTCAAGCAGGCTGACGGCTCCACGCCGTTCCAGTCCTACAGCGTGTACTCCGACGACCACGGCAAGACGTGGCAGCGCGGCGCATTTGTGGGCACGGGGATGGATGAGAACAAGACTGTTGAGCTGTCCAACGGCGACGTCATGATGAACTCCCGCGCCAGCAGCGGCGGAAACGGCGGCCGCAAGGTGGCCATCTCCAAGGACGGCGGCCAGACGTACGGCCCGGTCACCATCAACACCGAGCTGCGCGACCCCGTCAACAACGCCTCCATTGCACGCATGTACCCGAACGCTGTCCAGGGCTCGGCTGAAGCGAAGATCCTGCTGTTCTCCAATGCAAACGCCACCACGCGCTCCAACGGCACCATCCGGTACTCCTGCGACGACGGGGCCACCTGGAGCGCAGGTAAGCAGTTCAAGGACGGCTACATGGCCTACTCCACAGTGACTGCGCTCAGCGACGGCACGTTCGGCCTGCTCTACGAGGGCAACAGCAACGCCATCACCTTTGGCAAGTTCGACGCCGACTGGCTGGGTGTGGACTGCATCGGCACCATGAACGCCGCACTTGCCGCGGCCAACGTCTCCGGCGCCAACGGCGCCACCGTGGACGTTCCGCTGACAGTGACCAACAACGGCTCAGGCGCCCTTTCCGGCGCGGTGGCTTCCTTCACGGGCAAGCCCGGCTGGACGTTCGCCCCTGTAGTGGTGCCGAACGTGGCACCCGGTGCCACCGCGACCATCAATGTGCCGGTCACCATCCCGGCCACCCTCAAGGCCGGCAACGTCACGCTCCAGGCAACGCTGGCCCAGGGCACGCAAAAGGTGACAGCCAACGCCGTCGTCGCCGTAACTGGCGGTGCAACCGCAAACGTTGCAGCCCTGGAGGTCTCAGGTTTCCTGCGGGCACCCGTGCGTGACATTGCGACATCCCCCTACGCCGTGGGCGACAAGGTCGGCTACGACTTCCGCGTGGACAACGTTGGCAACATTGCCGTCGAAGTTCGCCCCACCAAGGGCAACTTCCAGCCGCTGCGCCGCGTGTCCGAAGGCGGAACCTCGGACTCAGGCAACTGTGGCTACGGATCCGTTGCCGTGGGCACCGGGTACACCTGCACCACGGCCCAGCACACTGTTGCCGATGGTGAACTGGCCGACGGTTTCTTTGTTCCGGCCACCGAGTGGCGCGCCACGGGCAGTGGGCTCACCTCCTTCACGCCCGTCACCGGCGCCGAGGTGGACCTGCTGGTCCGCAAGCCGTCCCTCTCCGCCACCCACACGGGTGCCGCACTGGTGGACGTTGATTCCAGCGGCTTCGCCACGGTGGGTGACACCATCAGCTACACCTCTGTCATCACCAACACCGGCAACGTCCGCCTCGCCGACGTCACCGTCGCCGGCCAGCCCGCTTTTGAATTGGCCGCCGGTGAAGGCAAGACCATCACCTCCGTCTACACACTGACTGCGGCAGACGTTGCGGCCAACAAGGTGGTCAAGGGCCTGAGCGTCACCGCCAGGAATGGTGCCAAGCTTGCGGGAGCCTCCGTTTCCGCAGCCCCTGTGGCAGCCTGCTCGGACGCGCTGTGCGGCCAGGCGCCGCCCATGGCCAACCTGATCCCGCAGAACCAGCTCAGCATTGCCTCGGTGTCCTCCGAGGAACTGACCGGCGAGACCGCCCCGAGTGGTCCCGCGGCAGCACTGCTGGACGGGGACTACAACACCTTCTGGCACAGCAAGTGGTCCGGGACCGCCGGCGCCTACCCCTTCTCCGTGGTCTTCGACCTGGGCAAGGGCTATTCGGTGACCGGCCTTGAATACACCCAGCGCCAGAATGCCGCCAACGGCAAGATGAAAGACTACGAAATCTTCGTCTCCAACAGCCCCACAGAATTTGGCGAAAAGGTCTCCAGCGGCGCGTTTGCGGACAGCAAGGACCCGCAGCGCATCGCCATCGCCGGCAACAAGGCTGGCCGCTACGTCAAGCTCGTTGGCTTGAACGGCATCGCCAACAACGCCTTTGGCGGCGGCTCCGAGGTCAACATCGGCGGACTCCCCGTCACCGCGGGCACCGCAACTGTTTCCGCATCGCCCGGGTCGGTTGAGGCCGGCAAGGACATCAGCGTCACCCTGGGCGGCTTCGCTGCCAACACGGCGGTGGCTCTTTCCCTGGACGGCGGCATTTCCCTCGGCAGCGCCACCACGGATGCCGCCGGAAACGCCACGAAGAGCGTCACGGTTCCTGCCGGAACCGCTGCCAAGAGCTACGCGCTCACGGCCACTGCGGGCGCTCAACGTGCCACGGCGACCCTCGTGGTCTCTGCCCCTGCCCCCGTGCTCGGCGCCACCATCAAGGGGTCGCGGGCGGATGCAGCAAAGGACCTGGCCACCAGCCCGTACGCGGTTGGCGAGCAACTGCCGTACAACTTTGTTGTCAAGAGCACCTCCAATGCCATCTCCACCATCTACCCGACAGCCGGCGAATTTGCCGGATTCAACATCGACGGGACGCCAAACTGCCGTTACCGCAACGTTCCGGCCCTTGGGGGATACACCTGCACCACGGCCAAGCGCGTAGTTACGGCCGACGACGTTGCCAACGGCTACTTTGTTCCCGTCACCAAGTGGAGCGCTGAAGCAAGCGGCTCGGCAACCGTCAACTACACCATCACCGGTGACGAAGTTGACGTCTTGGTGCGCAAGCCGTCGCTGGCCGTGGCGGTCGCTGCGGGCGTCCTTGAGGACAAGGATTCCAGCGGCTTTGCCAGTGTCGGGGATGTTGTCAGCTTCCCCGTGACGGTGAAGAACGACGGCAATGTAGCCCTGACCGCGGTTTCGGTTCCGGGAGTTGCTGGCGCGGCAACGACCCTGGCTGCCGGTGCCAGCACCAGCGGCACCGTCAAGCACACCGTTGTGGCCGCAGACCTGGCAGCCGCCAAGGTGGACGGCCCGGCTGTGGCCGCGGCAGCAAAGAATGGTGTGAAGGATGTTGCCAAGACGGGGTCCGGTGCTGCTTTTGCATTGACCCTGGCGCCGGAGCCCACTCCTTCTGCCACACCGTCTGCAACGGCCACCCCCACCACGGAGCCCACCACGGAGCCCACCGTCGGGCCGACGACTGAACCGACAGCCACCCCGACGGTTCAGCCCACAGTTGAGCCGACCACGGAGCCGACGACGGAACCCACTGTGGAACCGACTTCAACCCAGGAGCCGACGGTGGCACCGACCACTGCCGCCCCGGGCAAGCCGTCAGCATCGCTCGAAGACGCCTCGGTAGTGTCCGGCGGTGAGCTGGTCATCACGGGCAAGAACTTCAAGCCTGGCACCACGGCCACGTTCACGCTGCACTCGGACCCTGTGGTCCTGGGCTCGGCTGTGGTCGGCGCCGACGGTTCCGTGTCCCTGACCGTGAAGGTTCCTGCAGGTGTTCCTGCCGGTGCGCACACCGTGGTCATCTCGGGCACGGGCACTGATGGTGCGCCCATTGAGGCCAGCATCGCGGTGAAGATTGCCGCGGCCGGCAGCTCAGCACCCGCCACCCCTGCCGGCAGCTCTGCTGCAACCACGGCATCGGCCGGCAACGGCGACCTCGCCAACACCGGATTCGGGGCCATGCCGCTGGGCATTGCCGGCGGACTCCTGGTCTTGTTTGGTGCCTTGTTCGCAGTGCGCCGCAGCTCCGCACGGGGCGCCCGCCACTAACCTGGAAGGCACCCAACAGGACACAGAGGCGGGGCCCGGAAGCGCATCATGCGCACCGGGCCCCGCTTTTTCAAACCCGTGAACGGCCCGGCCCGCCAACGGCCGGCCAGGGGTACCCCCAATTCTCGATAGGATCAAACCATGGTTTCAGTTGTTGCGCAGTGGTCCGGAATGTACTCAATCCAGCGCGACGGCGAGGGCATGCAGGTTTTCGCCCGGCTGGACCCCACCGGCTACCTGCCACCCTTCACCGACCTGCTCGCCAACCGAGCCGCCATGGCCGCCGGAATCCGCACCGGCTGGCGCACTGCCGGGGGCACGCTGACCATTGCGGGCCACGGCGCCGCCGACTGTGCCCCCTACGACGTCGTGGTCAATGGAACGCGCACCCATCGGCTCCCCGCCATCGGTTCCCACCGCCACGAGGTGGTGCTGGAGGGGCTGGGGGACGACTCACTTGTGGAGCTGTGGCTGCCCCACTTTGGCGACTTCCGCCTGCAGGAGGCCACGTTCGACGGCGAATCCGTCGCCATTGCGCGCCCCGGGGGACCGCGTTGGATCACCTACGGCAGCTCCATTACCCACTGCCAGCAGGCCGACGGCCCGACGCAGACGTGGCCCGCGCTGGTCGCCGCGGACAATGGCTGGCAGCTGACGTGCCTGGGCCTGGCGGGCGAATGCCAACTGGACCCGCTGGCCGCCAGCACCATTGCGCAGACCCCGGCGGACCTCATATCGCTGTGCGTGGGCATCAACAGCTACAACGCTGCCGCGTTTTCCGAACGCACGTATGCAATTGCGGTTCAGGGATTCATCAACACCGTGCGGCGCGCCCACCCGGACACGCCCATCGCCGTCATTACGCCCGTGCTGTCGCTACCGCGGGAAAGCAAGCCAAATGCGGTGGGCTGGACGCTGGCGGACTACCGAAAGGCAACGGCCGATGTGGTTGCAGCCCTGCAGGATGCCGGGGATGCGCGCCTGCACCTGATCGACGGTGCCACGGTGCTGACGGAGCAGGAGGCGCTTGACCGCCTGCCCGACACACTTCACCCCGACACCGCCGGCTACGCCATCATGGCCGAGCGGTTGTCGCCCCTGCTTGCGGCTGCCCTTCTCTAATACTGTCCCCAGCGCAGCAATGGCCGGTTTTCCCGGAACCCTTTCGCACCGAGTGCGACAGCGTTCCGGAAAAACCGACCATAAGTGATGCGGCGTCGGGGTGTTACAGGCCGAGTTCCGCCTCGAAGGCACCTGCCGAGAGCCGTGCCGAGACCGTCTGCAGGAAGCGGCCGGCATCGGCGCCGTCCACCAGGCGGTGGTCGTAGGTCAGGCACAGGTACATCATGTGGCGGATGGCAATCACGTCTTCGCCGTCAGCGCCGGCAACCACCATGGGCCGCTTGACGATGGCGCCAACGCCCAGGATTCCCACCTGGGGCTGGTTGATGATGGGCGTGTCAAAGAGCGCGCCGACCGAACCAATGTTGGTGATGGAGAACGTGCCGCCATTGAGCTCCTCGGCCTTGATGGAGCCGTTGCGCGTGCGCGCAGCCACGTCGGCAATCCCTGAGGCCAGGCCGGCAAGGTTCAGCGACCCCGCATCGCGCACCACAGGAACCATGAGCCCCTTCGGTGCGTCCACGGCAAAGGCGAGGTGCTCCGCGCCGTGGTACGTGATGTTGCCGGCCGCCTCATCGAATTCGGCGTTGAGCATGGGGTGGGCCTTCAGCGCCTCGGCCACTGCCTGGGCAATGAACGGCAGGAACGTCAGCTTCACGCCATGAACCGCCGCGAACTGGCCCTTGGTCCGTTCCCGCAGCCGCACGATCGCCGTCACGTCCACCTCGTGCACCTGCGTCAGCTGGGTGGAGGTGTTCAGCGATTCACGCATACGGGAGGCAATCACTGCACGGATCCGCGGCGCCTTCACCACTGTTCCCCGAAGTGTGGCCGGTGCCGGGGCAGCAGCCTTTGCGGGGGCCGGAACGGCCACAACAGCCGTAGACGGGGTTGCAACAGTTGAAGCGGCTGCCTTCCTGACATCGTCGCCGCGGACCCGTCCGCCGACGCCGGTTCCCGCCACGGTGGCCAGGTCAACCTTGTGCTGGCGGGCGAGCCTGCGCACGAGGGGAGTGAAGTAGAGGCCGGGGGACTTGGTCTCCGCCACCGGCGGAGCCGGGGTTTCCGTAGGCGACGTCAGGGAGGCCGAGGCCGCTTGCGGCCGATTGGCCGGAAAGTCGCCGAGGGAATCCCGGTCCGCCGGGGGTGCGACTGCCGCCGCCGGGGTCTCGCTCCCCAGCGGCTCCCCCTGCTCGCCAGCTCGCAGCGGGTCCCTCGCCGCCGTGGCCCCAAGCTCGACCACCGTTGGGGTCTCGACGGGCACGACCGCCGACTCAGACCCGATGATGGCCAGGACAGCGCCGATCTCCGCGATCTGGTCCTCGGCCACCTCGATGCTTTGCAGGATGCCGGCGAAGGGTGAGGGGATCTCAGTGTCCACCTTGTCGGTGGACACCTCCACGAGCGGTTCGTCGATGGCGACGAGCTCGCCCACGGCCTTCAGCCAGCGGGTGACGGTGCCTTCCGTGACGCTTTCGCCCAGGGCAGGAAGCAGTACGGAATCAGGCATTGACCGGCCGATCCACAGTGATCTCGCCGCGGCGCAGGAGCTTGCCGGTGGGCGTCTGGAAATCGACTTCCTGACCGCGCAGGAAGGTGCGGCGGACAACGCCGGACAGTGCCCGGCCGTCGTAAGGCGTGATGGGGTTCTTGTGCTTGAGCTTGGTGACGTCAACAACGAAGGCGTCGTCGGCGGCAAACACGGCGAAGTCGGCGTCGTAGCCCGGTGCCAGCTTGCCCTTCTTGTGCAGGCCAACCAGCTCTGCCGGGGCGGTGGACATCCACTTGATGACCTGCTCCAGGGCGATGCCGCGGTGGCGGGCCTCGGACCAGATGAGCGACAAGCCAAGCTGCAGCGAGGAAACGCCGCCCCAGGCCACGGCGAAGTCGCCGTTTTCCAGGTCCTTCAAGTCCAGGGTGCTGGGGGAGTGGTCGGTGACGATGCAGTCGATGGTGCCGTCCTGGAGTCCCTCCCACAGCTTCTCGCGGTTGGAGGCCTCGCGGATGGGCGGGCAGCACTTGTAGGCGGTTCCGCCGTCGGGGATTTCCTCGGCCATGAGCGTGAGGTAGTGCGGGCACGTTTCCACTGTCAGGCGGACACCGTCGCGGCGGGCACTGGCGATCATGGGCAGCGCGTCGGAGGAGCTCAGGTGCAGGATGTGGGCGCGTGCCCCCGTCCAGCGGGCCCTTTCAATGACCTCGGCGATGGCAAGGTTCTCGGCGCCGCGGGGGCGCGAGGCCAGGAACTTGTCGTAATGGTCGCCTGCCGCGGTGGGGGCGCGGTCAATGGCGCGCGAATCCTCGGCGTGGACAATCATGATCGAGTCGAAGGACTTCAGCTCGGCCATGTCGGCTTCCATCTCGTCCGCATCGAGCGGCGGGAACTCATCCACGCCCGAGTGGAGCAGGAAGCACTTGAAGCCGAACACGCCGTCGTCGTGCAGGGGGCGCAGGTCAGCCTTGTTGCCGGGGATGGCACCGCCCCAGAATCCGACGTCGACGAAGGCCTGGTCAAGCGCGACGCTGCGCTTCAACTCAAGGGCTGCAACGTTGGTGGTGGCCGGGATGCTGTTCAGGGGCATGTCGATGACGGTGGTCACGCCGCCGGCCGCGGCGGCGCGGGTGGCGGAGGCAAAGCCCTCCCAGTCCGTGCGGCCGGGCTCGTTGATGTGCACGTGGCTGTCCACCAGGCCGGGGATGAGCGTCTCGTCGTCGGCGAGCTCAATGACCTTGTGTCCCTGGAGGTTGTTGCCAAGCGGCTCAAGGGCAATGACGACGCCGTCACGGACGCCCACTTCGCGCGGCACAATGCCGGCGGTGGTGAGCACGCGCTGGCCGCGGAAGACGAGGTCAAAAATGCCGCCGTGGGGGGCGTTTTCTTCTGTGCTAGACATGGGAAATCTCCTTTTCTTGGCCGCTGCGGGCCAGGTCCGAGCCAATTGCGGCACCGATCCGGGCGAGCAGGGTACCGGCGTTCTTCATGCAAAGGCTGGTGTCGGGTTCAATATCTGTCAAGGCGTGCGTGCCGGCAAAGCCGGCACCGGCCAGTGTTTCGGCGTCCAGGGTGGTGCGTCCGCAGACGGCAACAACGGCAACCCCTGCGGCGCGGGCAGCGGCGCCCACGCCCATGGGGGCCTTGCCGAAGAGGCTTTGCTCGTCGAGGCTGCCTTCGCCGGTGATGACCAGGCTGGCTCCGGGGAGGCGTTCGGCCAGGCCGGTCAGGCCCAGCACCACGTCAATGCCTGAGCGCCGCTTTGCGCTCAGCACGGCCAGGGCCGCATAGCCGGTGCCGCCGGCTGCACCGGCGCCGGGGGCGTCAATCGCGTCCACGGCGGCGGTGCCGAGGGCGTTGGCCATGATCCTGAAGTACCGCTCCAATGCGTTTTCCAGGTGGGCCACGTGTTCCGGGGTTGCACCCTTCTGGGGGCCAAAGATGGCTGCTGCACCTTCGGGGCCCAGCAGCGGGTTGTCCACGTCGCTGGCCAGGGTGAAGGTGACCCCGCCCAGGCGCTTGTCCAGGCCGGTGACGTCAATGTTTGTGACGGTGGCGAGGGCTCCGCCGCCGGGCGGCAGGTGCTTGCCGGCAGCGTCCTTGAACGTGACGCCCAGGGCTGCGAGCATTCCTGCGCCGCCGTCGGTGGAGGCGCTGCCGCCCACACCGAGCACAATGTCGGTGCAGCCGTGGTCCAGTGCGGCACTGACCAGCTGGCCCGTGCCGTAGGTGGAGGCTGCGAGCGGGGCCAGGCGGCCGTCCGGCAGGACGGCCAGCCCGGAGGCCGACGCCATCTCGATGACGGCGACCTCCCCCCGGACGGCGAACTCGGCCTGTACGGCCTCGCCGGTGGGGCCCTGCACCGACGCCTGAACCCGGGTGAAACCGGCGGCGACGACGGCGTCGATGGTGCCCTCACCACCGTCGGCCACGGGCATCAGCTCAATGTCCAGGCCGGGGTAGGAAGAGCGCAGGCCTTCCGCCAGGTGCCGGGCCACCTCGGGGGCCGAGAGCGACCCCTTGAACTTGTCCGGTGCGAGGATGACCCGCATCTTGCTAGTCCTGGCCCTGCAGCGCCAGGATGGCGGTGGGTGCGTCGGTGGCGTACTCGGCAATGTCCTCGATCTCGGTGACGTTGTCCAGCTCGGTGCCCATGGAGATATTGGTGACCTTCTCCAGGATGGCCTCGACAACAACCGGAACGCGGAACTCTTCCATGAGCCGCTTGGCTTCGGCGAAGGCGCCGGCCATGTCCTCGGGGCGCTCAACGCGGATGGCCTTGCAGCCCAGGCCCTCGGCGACCTTGATGTGGTCAACGCCGTAGCCGTTGGTCTCCGGGGAGTTGATGTTTTCGAAGGCCAGGGAAACGTGGGCTTCCATCTTGAAGCCGCGCTGCGACTGGCGGATGAGGCCCAGGTAGGAGTTGTTTACAACAACGTGGATGTAGGGCAGGTTGAACTGTGCGCCGACGGCCAGTTCCTCGATCATGAACTGGAAGTCGTAGTCGCCGGACAGGGCAACAACGCTCTCGCCGGGCTTGCCGCGGACAACGCCCAGGGCAGCGGGGCCGGTCCAGCCCAGCGGGCCGGCCTGGCCTGCGTTGATCCAGCGGCGCGGGCCGAAGACGTGCAGCATCTGCGCGCCGGCAATCTGGGACAGGCCAATCGTGGAAACGTAGGTGGTGTCCTGGCCGAAGGCCGTGTTCATCTCCTCGTAGACGCGCTGCGGCTTCATGGGCACGTTGTCGAAGTGGGTCTTGCGCTGCAGGCTGCCCTTGCGGGTGGCGCAGTCATCGGCCCACTGGCTGTAGTCCGGCACGGTGCCTGCGGCAACGCGCTCGCGGGCGGCTTCCAGCAGTGCGTCCAGGGCTGCGCCGGCGTCGGAGACGATGCCCAGGTCCGGTGCGAACACGCGGCCGATCTGGGTGGGCTCGATGTCGATGTGGACGAACTTGCGGCCCTTGCGGTACGTGTCCAGCCCGCCCGTGTGGCGGTTGGCCCAGCGGTTGCCGATGCCGATGACGGCGTCGGACTCCAGGAAGGTGGCGTTGCCGTAGCGGTGCGAGGTCTGCAGGCCAACCATGCCGGCCATCAGGGGGTGGTCATCCGGGATGGCGCCCCAGCCCATCAGGGTGGGGATGACCGGGATGGAGAGCAGCTCTGCCAGTTCCACCAGGCGCTCGGAGGCCTCTGCGCTGATGACGCCGCCGCCGGCAACGATCAGGGGGTGCTTGCCGGCCAGCAGGATGTCCAGGGCCTTGTCGGCCTGCTTGCGCGTGGCAGCGGGCTTGCTGGGGGTCATCGGCTCGTAGGCGTCGATGTCGAATTCAATCTCGGCCATCTGGACGTCGATGGGCAGGTCCAGCAGGACCGGGCCCGGACGGCCGGAGCGCATCAGGTAGAAGGCCTTCTGGAAGGCACCCGGGATCTGGCCGGGCTCCTTGATGGTCATGGCCATCTTGGTCAGCGGTGCGGCAATGGTCTCAATGTCCACGGCCTGGAAGTCTTCCTTGTGCAGCTTGGCCACGGGGGCCTGGCCGGTGATGCACAGGATCGGCACGGAGTCGGCCCAGGCTGCGTAGAGCCCGGTGATCATGTCGGTGCCTGCGGGGCCGGAGGTGCCGGTGCAGATGCCGATGTTGCCCTTGGCGGCACGGGAGTAGCCGTCGGCCATGTGTGAGGCGCCCTCGACGTGGCGGGCCAGCGTGTGGTTGATGCCGCCGTGGTCGCGCATGGCTGCATAGAAGGGGTTGATGGCTGCGCCGGGGAGGCCGAACACCTCGGTGGCGCCCTCCTTCTCCAGGATCAGGATGGCTGCGTCAACGCTGCGCATTTTAGTCATTGTGTGCTCCTTGAAAGTCTGTGGTGGGTGGCCCAGGCGGGCCGGGTGTTGCTGGGGAAGGGGCTACTTGCGCCCGGAGAGTGCCGCGGCCTGCTTGAAGAGGCCTGAGTGGTCAAGGGCGCCGTCGCCCTGGGCCACCATTGCGGAGACGAGCTGTGCAACAGCTGCGCCGAGGGGGACGGTGACGCCGGCCTCGCGGGCTGCCGCGGTGACAATGCCGAGATCCTTGTTGTGCAGGGCCAGGCGGAATCCGGGCTCGAAGTTGCGGTCGAGCATCTTCTGGCCCTTCTGGTCCAGGACCTTGGAGCCGGCCAGGCCGCCACCGAGGACCTTCAGTGCTGCGTCGGTGTCGACGCCGTAGGCCTCAAGGAAGACGATCGCCTCGGAGAGTGCCTGGATGTTCACTGCCACGATCAGCTGGTTGGCTGCCTTGACTGTCTGGCCGGAGCCGGAGGGGCCCACGTGGACGATGGTCTTGCCCACGGCTTCGAGCACTTCACCGGCGTCGGCAAAGTCCTTGGCGTCGCCGCCGACCATGATGGACAGCACGCCGTCGATCGCGCCCTGCTCGCCACCGGACACCGGGCCGTCCAGGGGGCGGATGCCCGCTGCAACGGCGTCGGCGGAGAGGCGCTTGGCCACGTCGGGCCGGATGGAGCTGGCGTCGATCCACAGGGCACCCTTGCGGGCGTTGGCGAAGACGCCGTCGGCGCCGCCCACAACTGCCTCAACGTCGGGGGAGTCCGGGACCATGGTGATGATGGCGTCGGCGTCCTTGACGGCGTCGGCAATGCTGGTGGCGCCGTTGCCGCCTGCTGCGACGAGCTTGTCAATGGCGCCCTGGCTGCGGTTGAAGCCGGTGACCGTGTGGCCGGCCTTGACCAGGTTGACTGCCATGGGCAGGCCCATGATGCCGAGACCGATAACTGCAACGTTTGTCATGTTGAATCCTTATGTGAAGTGAAAGTGTGTGGGGGGGGTGTTTGCCGTTTAGGCGGGCTGGCGGATGGCCCAGGTGAAGGCGTCCGCTGCGGGGGACTTGTACTCGAGGCCGATCGCCCCGGTGTAGCCAAGTTCGCGGCTGCGGCTGATCCACTCGCCGAGGGGGAGGGTGCCGGTGCCGGGTGCGCCGCGGCCGGGGTTGTCGGCAATCTGGATGTGGCCGAAGTCCTTGGCGTGCTGCTCAATGACTGCCGCCACGTCGTCGCCGTTGACGGACAGGTGGTAGAAGTCTGCAAGCAGCTTGACGTTGTCGACGCCGGCCGCCTGGGTCTTGGCGATGACCGCAAGCGCGTCTGCGGCGCTCTTGATCGGGTATGCGGGGGTTCCGGAGACCGGTTCCAGCAGGACGGTTCCGCCGATGGCTGCGATGCCGCGGGCGGCTGCCACCAGGTTTTCCACGGCCAGGGCGTCCTGTGCTGCGGGATCCTGCCCGTCCTGGCGGTTGCCGTAGAGGGCGTTGAAGGCCTTGCAGCCCAGGCGCTCGCCGATTCCTGCGACAACGTCGATGTTGTCCTTGAATTCGGCTTCGCGGCCAATCCAGGAGACCAGTCCGCGGTCGCCTGCGGGCATGTCCCCGGCGTTGAAGTTCAGGCCGGTCAGCTGCACGCCTGCTTCGGTGATGGAGCGCTCGAACGCGGTGACCTCGGCATCGCCGGGAACGGAGGTGGCGAAGGGCCACCAGAACTCGACGGCGTCAAAGCCGGCTGCCTTTGCTGCGGCCGCGCGCTCAAGCAGGGGCAGCTCCGTCAGGAGGATGGAGCAATTCACTGTGTACGTCATCGTAAGTCCTTCCAAGGGAACGTCTGTGTTCCGTGTGCTTCATTCCACTTTTTCACTTCATGGAATTAAGTTTCTGCTTTATGAAAAGTTTAGGCAAGGTGCGGCCAGTAGTCAAGGGGAGGCGGCGAGTTGATGTGGCGAGGGGCACAGGGCCGGGTCCGGGCACAAAAAAGCGCCCGCCTGCGCCTTCCGCACCCGGTTCGTCAACCAAGGTGCGGAAAGTGGAAGGGGGCGCCAGGACAATGCCTGCCCTAGCGGCCGGGGAAGTCCGGGCCGCGGGTGTCCTTTCCGCTGCCAAGGAGGCTGCGGGTGAGGGCTGAACTGTCGTCCATGAGCTGTTGTGCAGCGGCGGCCAGGTGGGAATCGCCGGGAACGTCCCCGGCCAGCGAGGCTGCCACCACGGCGCGCCGGATCAGTTCCTTGGCCAGGGACGCCGTGGTGCCGTCCGTCTGCGCGGCAGCTGCCTCAAGTGCCGACGCCGAGAAGCCGAGGTTGCGGGCGTACAGCTGCAACAAGGCCAGGCGTTCGTGCTCAACGGGCATGGGGATTTCCACGGCCAGATCCACCCTGCCGGGCCTCTGGGCCAGCGCCCGCTCGAGCATGTCAACGCGGTTGGTGGTCAGCACAAAGGCAACGTCGGAATCGCTGTCCAGGCCATCCATGGCGTCGAGGACCTCAAACAACAGGGGTTGCGGGCCATGCCCAAAGCTTCTGTCTTCGGCGATGAGGTCGCAATCCTCCAGGACCACGATTGACGGAGCCAGGGCACGGGCCAACTTGGCCGCCTCGGAGATACGGGCCAGGGCGCCCCCGGAAAGAAGCACGGCCGTGGTGCCCGCGCTTTGGCCCAACAGGTAGCGGACGGTGTGTGTTTTCCCGGTTCCGGGCGGTCCGTAGAGGAGCAGGCCGCGCTTGAGGTGCTGGCCATGCGCCTTCAAGTCCTGCCCCTGGCGGCTGATGCCCAGGGTGTGGTCTTCGACCCGGGCCAGGACACCGTGGGGCAAGATGATGTCCGCCCGGTCCAGTTCCGGACGCCGGATGAACGTCACACCGCCCATGCTGGGGCCATACTCACTGACTTGGAGGGAAATGATCTGGCCCTTGAACACGCTTTCGTGCTCCATCCGTCGGCGCACCTCCGCCAAAAACGCTGCGGTGTCCGCAGGTTTTGCCGCGAGTACCTCCAGGGTGGCAAGTTGGCGGCCAAAGTTCGGCTTGGCCTCACGCTGGAGCACGGCGATGGCTACACCGTCGTAGCGGAAAAGCCTCAGTCCCAGTGCAACTGTTTGGCGTTGCTCATCGGGGCCAACGGGCTGGTTTGTGTAGTCAGGCGGGGCCAGCGGGAATGCTGCGTACATTTGGGCGTGCTGGACAATGTCGCTCAGGGACATGTGGTTGCGTTGCTCGCCACCCCCTATTCCCACAAGGCGGGCGTTGGGATCCCGTCCGGCGATGTCTTCGAGCAGGATGTCCACGTCCGCAAGGCGGTGGGCCGGGATTTCCTCCACCACCACCGAGAGTTCCTTCGGGCGCACACCCAGATGGCCGGTAAGGGCCTGCAGCAGCTCGTCGCCGCCTTCGATTGGTTGCGCGGTGGCCTGCGCCAAACGGACAAGCGCGCCAAAATCCGTGATGAACGTCCCCATTTTTTCATCCATGCTGTGACCCTAACAGCGCTGTCAATGCCCCTGCCCTGCGGGCCCGGGCACAAAAAAGCGCCCGCCTGCGCCTTCCGCACCCGGTTCGTCAACGAAGGTGTGGAAAGCGCCGGCAGGCGCTGTTTCCTGACCGGCCCCACGCCGCAAGTAGTGGCAAGAGAGCGGGGCCGGAAAAGTTTCTAGGTGAGGCGGATCTGGCGGTTCATGTCCTTGTACAGGAGGTAGCGGAACTCGCCCGGGCCGCCGGCGTAGCAGGCCTGCGGGCAGAAGGCGCGCAGCCACATGAAGTCGCCGGCCTCCACCTCGACCCAGTCGTTGTTGAGCAGGTACATGGCCTTGCCCTCAAGGACGTACAGGCCGTGCTCCATGACGTGGGTTTCCGGGAACGGGATGACGCCGCCCGGCTGGAACGTGACGATGTTGACCTGCATGTCGTGGGCCAGGTCGGAGGAGTCCGTGAAACGGGTGGTCTTCCAGGCGCCGTTGGTGTCCGGCATGGCCGTGGGTTCCACCTCGGCGTCGCTGGTCACGAACGACTTGGCCTCGTAGCCCTCGAGGCGCTCGTAGGCCTTGCGGATCCACTGGAAAGAGACGATGTCATCGGAGACGTTTTCCAGGCCCCAGGTGGCGCCGGCGGCGAGGTAGGCGTAGCCGCCCTCCTCGAGCTGGTGCAGTTCGCCGTCGAGGGTCAGGTTGACCTTGCCCTTGGTCACGAAGACCACGCCTTCAACGCCGGCTTCGAACTCGGCGATGGGTGCGCCGCCGCCCGGTGCAATCTCCACGATGAGCTGGGAGAAGGTGGTGGCGAAGCCGGAGATGGGGCGGGCCAGGATCCAGGAACGGGACTTGGAGAAGCCCGGCAGCGTGCTGGTCACAATGTCCGTCATGACGCCCTTGGGGATGACCGTGTAGGCCTCCGTGACAATGGCGCGTTCCGTGGTGAGGTGCGTCTGCGGCGGCAGGCCGCCCTTGGGGTAGAAATACTTTTCAGTCATCGCTTGCTCCTTACTTGGAAACGGTTTGTGCCAGCCGCGGGTGCGCCAATGCGGTCAGCTGGGGAATGTCGATGCCTGTCAGCGCGGCAACCTCGTCGGCGCCCACGGCGCCGCAGACCACTCCGCGAAGTACGAAGTTGGCCAGTGCGCGGGCAGTTGCGGGCTCGTCCATGACGGCGCCCGGCGTCTGCTCCACGTAATTGCGCAGGCGCGCTGCCGCAGCCGGCAGACCCTCGCGGTAGAACGCATAGGCTGCGCTGAAGCGGCTGGGCAGCTGGGCTGCGTGCATGTCCCAGCCTTGGTAGTAGCCGCGCTCCAGGGAGCGGCGCACCAGGCGGCCGTGCAGCGCCCAGGCGGACTCCACGCCGTCGCCCATGGGGATGACGTTGGTGGAGCCGTCGGAGAGGCGGATGCCCGTTCCGGCCACCGCGAGCTGCATGACTTCCTTGGCGAAGTCCGCCACGGGGTGCTCCATGGACTGGTAGCCGGCGGAGATCTCCAGCGAGGCGCTGTAGTCGTAGGTGCCGTAGTGCAGTCCGCTGATCCGGCCCGGGATCTCGTGGGCCAGGCGTGCCACCGGCGAGGTGCCGTCGGCGGCCAGGATGATCTGCGGGGTTTCAATCTGCACCTCGAAGCGGAGCCGGCCGGCAGGAAGGCCGTGGATCTGCTCCAGGCGGCTGACGGCAAAGTCCATGGCCCGCACCTGGTCAACGGTGGTGACCTTGGGCAGGGTCAGGATGAGCCCGTCCGGCAGGCCGCCGGTCTCCACCAGGGTGGAGACAAACAGGTCCAGGGTGCGGATGCCGCGGGCCCGGGTGGGGGCCTCGAAGCACTTGAAGCGGATGCCGATGAACGGCGGGGCCGTGCCCTGGGCAACTGCCGTGTTCACGGCGCGGGCGGCGGTGACTGCCGCAGCGTCCTCTGCCTCGTCGCCACGGTTACCGTAGCCGTCCTCGAAGTCCAGGCGCAGATCCTCAATGGGTTCCGCCGCCAGCTTGGCTGCAACCCGGGGGGCCACGGCGGCTGCCAGCTCATCGTCCTGGCCCAGCAGTGCGCCCAGGCGTTCCAATCCACCATGGTCGTTGGCCAGGGCAAGTGCCTCGTTGCCCCAGTCTGCTGCCAGGGTGGGGGTGAACTTGTCGGCCGGCACGTAAACGGTGTGCACAGGCTGGCGGCTGCCGTCATCGCCCGAGTAGTTGCGTTCCAGCAGCGCATCGGTTTCGGCGAGGGAGTCGTCGATCCGGGCCAGGTCCGCGTCAGAAAGTGAAAGTTTGGCGGCCATTTCTAGCCCACCAGTTCGTAGGCCGGGATGGTCAGGAAGTCCGTGTAGTCCTCGGAGAGGCAGATGTCTGCGATCAGGTCACTGGCCGGCTTGTAGTACTTGGCGAATGCTTCTTCGCCAACCTCGCCGCGCAGCTTGGCCGTTTCCTCAGCGAGGATTGTTTCCACGAGTTCGCGGGTGACGGTGTTGCCGGTGTCGGCGAGCTTGACCTGGTTGCGGATCTGCTGCCACACCTGTGAACGGGAAATTTCCGCCGTGGCGGCATCTTCCATGAGGTTGTGGATGGCGACTGCGCCGTTGCCGGAAATCCAGACGGCCGTGTAGGCGACGGCGACATAGAGGTTCAGGCGCAGGCCGGCCTCGGTGGCTTCCCCTGCGGCCGAGGCAACGTCCAGCAGCTGGTCGGCGGTGACGCTGACCTCGGGACGCTGCTTGTCCAGCTGGTTGGGGCGCTCGCCGAGCACGGCGTCGAATACCTCCTGGCAGATGGGCACCAGGTCCGGGTGGGCAACCCAGGAGCCGTCGAAGCCGTCGTTGGCCTCACGGGTCTTGTCATTGCGGACCTTGTCAAAGGCGGCTGCGGTGACTTCCGGTTCCCGGCGGTTCGGGATGACAGCCGCCATGCCGCCCATGGCGAAGGCGCCGCGGTGGTGGCAGGTCTTGACCAGGAGCTCGGTGTAGGCGCGCATGAACGGTGCCGTCATGGCCACCTGTGCACGGTCCGGCAGGGTGAAGGCGCTGCCGGCGTCGCGGAAGTACTTGATGATGCTGAACAGGTAGTCCCAGCGGCCGGCGTTCAGGCCGGCGGCGTGGTCGCGCAGCTCGTAGAGGATTTCGTCCATTTCAAAGGCGGCCGGGATGGTCTCGATGAGCACCGTGGCGCGGATGGTTCCCTGGGGGATGCCGAGGTAGTCCTGGGCGAAGACAAATATGTCATTCCAGAGACGTGCCTCAAGGTGGCTTTCCATCTTCGGCAGGTAGTAGTACGGGCCGTGGCCGTTGGCCAGCAGTGCCTTGGCCGTGTGGAAGAAGTGCAGGCCAAAGTCCACCAACGCACCCGAGGTGGGTTCGCCGTCGAGAAGGATGTGGCGCTCCTCAAGGTGCCAGCCGCGGGGGCGGGTGACCACAACGGCCAGGGGCGCATCCGTGCGGAGGCGGTATTCCTTGCCCTCGGGGGAGGTGTAGGACAGGGTGCCGAGGGCGGCGTCGCGCAGGTTCAACACGGCATCCACCACGTTCTCCCACAGGGGGGTGGCGGCATCCTCCATGTCGGCCAGCCACACCTTGGCGCCGGAGTTGAGGGCGTTGATGGCCATCTTGGCGGGGGAGGCGGGGCCGGTCATCTCGACGCGGCGATCGGTCAGGGCCGCCGGTGCGGGGGCAACCTTCCAGTCGCCCTCGCGGACGTTCAATGTTTCCGGCAGGAAGTCCAGCTTGCCGGTTTCTGCGACCTTGGCGCGCTTGACGCCGCGGGCTTCCAGCAGTTCGGTGCGGACCGGGTTGAACCGGCGGTTCAGCTCGGCAACGAAGGCAAGTGCGTCGTCGGTGAGGATTTCCGCTGCACGGGGGATGGGGTTGGCATCCGTGACTGTGACGGTTGAGGTGCTCATGACTGGGTCCTTTCGGTGGTGTTGCTTGCAGCGGCGGCAGCGACTGCGGAAGCGACGTCGCCGGCCACATGCGGGTCGAAAACGCTCGGGATGATGTAGCTGGCGTTCAGTTCGTCGTCAGAGACACGGTTGGCAATGGCCTCGGCGGCTGCCACCAGCATATTCGGTGTGATGTCCGACACGCCCGCATCCAGCAGTCCGCGGAAGAAGCCGGGGAAAGCCAGCACGTTGTTGATCTGGTTGGGGAAGTCGCTGCGGCCGGTTGCGACGACGGCGGCGTGGCGGGCTGCGATGACCGGGTCCACCTCGGGGGTGGGGTTGGCCATGGCGAAGACAATCGCCTTGTCCGCCATGGCGGCAATCTGCTCTTCGCCCAGGACGTTGGGGCCGCTGACGCCGATGAAGACGTCGGCGCCGGTCATGGCCTCGTGCAGGGTGCCGTCGAAGTTGTCCGGGTTGGTGTTCTCGGCCAGCCAGGCGCGGTGCTCATCGGTGTGGGTCTCATTGCGGTGGACGGAGCCGCTGCGGCCGCAGGCCACGATGTTGGTGGCGCCCTGGGCGATGAGGAGCTGGATGATGGCGTTGCCTGCGGCACCGACACCCGCAACAACAATCTTGACGTCCTGGATCTTCTTCTCAACGACCTTCAGGGCGTTGGCCAGGGCCGCAAGGGTCACGATGGCCGTGCCGTGCTGGTCATCGTGGAAGACCGGGATGTCCAGCTCGTCGCGGAGGCGCTTCTCAATTTCGAAGCAGCGGGGGGCGGCGATGTCCTCGAGGTTGATGCCGCCGTAAACGGGGGCCATGGCCTTGGCGATCATGATGATCTCCTCGGTGTCCTGGGTGTCCAGGCAGACCGGCCAGGCGTCAACGTTGGCGAACTGCTTGAACAGCGCCGCCTTGCCTTCCATGACGGGCAGTGCCGCGGCCGGGCCAATGTTGCCCAGGCCCAGGACTGCGGAACCGTCGGTCAGCACTGCAATGGTGTTGCGCTTGACCGTGAGGTTGCGTGCGGCCTCGGGGTCCTCATAGATGGCCATGCAAACGCGGGCGACGCCGGGGGTGTAGGCACGGGAGAGGTCGTCACGGTTGCGCAGGGCAACCTTGGGGACGACCTCCAGCTTGCCGCCGAGGTGCATCAGGAAGGTGCGGTCGGAGACGTGCTGGACAGTTACACCCTCGAGTGCGTCCAGTGCGGCCTTGACGCGGTCGGCGTGGGCGTCGTCGGTGGTGTTGGCGGTGATGTCAACAACGATGCGCTCGTGGTGTGACTCCGTGACGTCCAGTGCCGTGACCGAAGCGCCGGCCGCCGCGACGGCGGATGCCAGTTCGCTGGTGACGGTGAAGCTGGAGGGTGCGGTGACGCGCAGGGTGATTGAGTTGCCGGGACTGGGATTCGCCATTGAATTTCCTTAGCTTGGGCCCCGAGGGGCTGTCGACATGTACGAGATGTTTTCGTATTATGGATATTATTATCTATCTGGTGGAATTTCAAGCCCACGAGCAACTTCACTTCAACGGCGGCGCCGTGAGGTAAGTTGAGATCAGTGAAATATCCGTGTCACCATGCGGATAAGTACTGGCACCGTCAAAAATTTAGGAGTCGGACCCATGGCAGCAAAGGCGAGCGGCGGCGTACAGTCCGTGGAACGCGTTTTCGAACTGCTTGAACTCATAACCAACGCAGGCGGAAACGTGACGCTCAGCGAGCTGTCATCCTCGACCGACCTGCCCCTTCCCACGATCCACAGGTTGCTGCGGACACTCGTTGCACTGGGGTACATCCGCCAGCTGCCGAGCCGGCGCTATGCCTTGGGGCCGCGCCTGATCCGCCTGGGCGAGGGCGCCACGAGGCAACTCGGTGCGCTGGCCCAGCCGCAGCTGAAGTCGCTCGTGGACCAGCTGGGCGAAACCGCCAACATGGCGGTGCTGGACGACGACATGGTCATTTACATTGCCCAGGTTCCCTCACCCCACTCCATGCGGATGTTCACCGAGGTGGGCCGCCGGGCGCACACGCACGACACCGGCGTGGGCAAGGCGCTGCTGGCCCAGCTCGACGACGACACCGTGCGCGGCATCATTGCCCGCCAGGGCATGCCGCGTCCCACGAGCAAGAGCATCGGAACCATTGAGGAGCTCCTGGCGGACCTGGCCCTCATCCGGGAACGCGGCTACTCCATTGATGAGGAAGAGCAGGAACTGGGCGTGCGCTGCTTCGCCATGGCCGTGCCCAACTCGCCCACGCCCACGGCCATCTCGGTCTCCGGCCCCGTGCAGCGTGTGGACTTTGCCTTCTCCGAGCGTGCCATTCCGGTGCTGCGCCAGGCGGCCCAGGTCATCTCCGAGGAACTCAACCGCAACTAGCTGTTCTGCAGAAACGTCAAGGCCCGGCCGCATTGCGCGGCCGGGCCTTCATGTTGGGGAGCCACCTTGTGAATTACGGGTCCAAAATGGCGTCACGATTTCACGTTTCGACACTCTCTAGGTGTTGGTGGTGTTGTTTGTCCCTCCCCCGGACCAGTTGGCAGAGCCAGCGTGGAAAACAACACCGCCCCACCAGCTTCTGCCGTTGCGCCCCCGGCGACGGCAGGGCTGGACACCGATTGGCCCGCGAGCAGTGAGACCCTCCCGGCGCCGATTGAATGGAGGCCGGGCCGGTGCTTGATTCCCCCGAAACAGCACCGGCCCGGCTTTCAACCCCTTAGCGGGCCACGAGGTGTTCGAGTTCGTCGGGGAGCGTCATGGCCAGTTCGCCGTCCACGACACTCGTGATGGGCTGGACAGGGCCACCATTCCACCAGTAGACGTGCGGGCTCAGGGGGTGGGCCATGTCGTCGTACTGGGCGCGCGTTACGCGTGTCATGAACAGCAGGTCGGCCAAACCCGTGTCATCGGTGATGACATGCAGGTTCAGCGCCGATGCGGACGGGACGGTCATGAACATCCCCAGGGGACCGGCCGTCAGCTTGAGGGCAGCAAGGAGCTCTGCCGGGTAGGCCAGCCAGGTCGACTGGAAGATGGACTCGGA
Organism: Arthrobacter sp. HY1533; assembly: GCF_027568515.1. Lineage (GTDB taxonomy): Bacteria > Actinomycetota > Actinomycetes > Actinomycetales > Micrococcaceae > Specibacter. The sequence continues at coordinate 36,723 of NZ_JANKZF010000040.1, forward strand.
CATGATGCCCAGAAAGGTTCCGCCGTCGCCGTCGGTGGCCTGTTGGGGCGTGCCGGTGCCCTCGGCGAGCAAGTTTGCCCAGGCGGTCTTCCAGGCAAGGTCCTCGCCGATGCGTTCCACGTGGTCGTCCCGCAGGTAGTTGACGGTTTCCTCTCCGTCGTACGCCATGACGAGGGGAAGCAAGCCAACCCATTGGGTGTACTTGTAGTGGCGTTCGCCTTCCTCCTCGGTGATCATGGCCGGATCGATGATCTTCGCCCGGGTCCGGGCCAGCAGCTCTTCCTCGGGCATCGCATCGATGATGGATCCGGCGGCCTTGGCGGTCATCCGTGCGAAGTAGTCCTCCAGCATGGGCTTCCATTCCCGCTCGGGGGCGTTGGGAAGTGTCCGGGCCACTGTTTCCAGGCCGTACATGCGCCCGTCGGATGTGACGACGTGGTCATCGGCAACCTCGACGCCGTACCCCATGCCGTTCAGGACCTCGGCGCATACCTGGCGCATCTTCACACCCTGCTGCAGCGTCAGCTGCGGGAAGGTCGCGTCGAGTTCCTTGGGTTTCCTGCTGAAAAAAGCCATGCTGTGGGTTCCTTGCTTTCTCGGGTGAACTGCTGTGGTCAATGGGTGCAGGGCGTCGCGAGCGCCCGTGGGATCCAGGGCTGGGACGGATCCGGGAGCAGGGCTGCGAGTTGGTCCCGGTCGATGGGTTTCTCCGCCAGCACGTGTAAGAGGTGGTCACCATGTTGTTCACGGTGTCCGGGCAGCCGGTCGTACGACCGCGTTCCCCATCCATCGATCCCAATGCAAACGGGTACAGACCTTTGAAATACGGGGTATGTGTTGGGTAGCCAAGCCACGCGGCTGCACTTGGCCTTGGGCCACACTTCCTCTGTTTGTTCATCCAGCATGGCGCCGGCGGTGGCTTTGGCTAGCTTCCGGGCGGACTTTTCGGCGTGCGCCGCGAACCACCATCAACGAGTCAGCCCCGCCGGAAGGGTCGCCGTCGAGCCCTGCCGTGCTGCGCACCAGCGCCAACAACCCGTCAAGGCCCAAGGGCGCTGTGGCATAGACGGAGAGATCGTAGGACATGAAGCCACCTTTGCACAAAGGGTGCTACATATGCGGGTGATTCGGGATTGTGGCAGCCAACAATTTGGTGATTTGGCCCCGTTCCGCCGGGCTGCTATTTTGCCCACCCTTCACCCTCACGGCGAACGCAGAAAAGGGGTGGTTGCTGCCACCGGGAAAGATTCCCGGTGGCAGCAACCACCCCTCATTCGTGGAAGGTTAGCCTTCTCCGCCTGCGTTGCCGGTGGTGCCGGCGTTGACGTTGAGGAGGTCGTACTTTGCGGCTGCCTGGGCGGCTGCGTTGGGATCGATCTTGCCCTGCTTGGCGAGCATTTGCAGGGTGCGGACCACCACGGAGTGGGAGTCGATCTTGAAGTAGCGCCGTGCGGCTTGGCGGGTGTCGGAGAAGCCGAAGCCGTCGGCACCGAGGGTTGCGAAGTCGTTGGGCAGGAACTGGCGCACCTGGTCCGGGACGGCCTTCATGTAGTCGGTGACGGCGATGACCGGTCCCTGCGCATCAGCCATTTTGGCGGTGATGTAGGGAACACGGGCTTCGCGTTCGGGGTGAAGGAAGGATTCTTCCTCCGCGGCCAAACCGTCGCGGCGCAGTTCGGTCCAGGAGGTCACGGACCAGACATCGGCGGCGACGCCCCATTCTTCGGCGAGGATCTGTGCGGCTTCCAGGGCCCAGGGGACGGACACGCCGGAGGCCAGCAGCTGGGTGCGGGGCCCGTCGTGTTCGCTCTTCTTGAGCAGGTAGATGCCCTTGTTGATGCCCTCGACGTCGATGTTCTCCGGTGCCTTGGGCTGGCTGATCGGCTCGTTGTACACGGTGATGTAGTACATGACGTTGGGATCGGT
>NZ_JANKZF010000041.1 GCF_027568515.1 Arthrobacter sp. HY1533
ACCACCCACAAACCCAAGGCAAGATCGAGCGATTCCATCAAACCCTCAAGCTCTGGCTCGCCAGACAACCCGCGGCCTGGACCCTGGAGGAACTCAACACCCAGCTGCGGGAATTCCAGCACATCTATAACGACCAGCGCCCCCACCGGGCACTGAACAGAAGAACACCAGATGCGACTTACCGGGCAATACCGAAAGCAGTGCCGAAACAACTGCCAGGCCAGGAACACTTCCGGGCCCGCATGGATCGCATCGATCAGACAGGCACGGTGAGCCTGCGCTACGGAGGAAGACTCCGCCATCTCGGCATCGGACGTGCCTACAAACACGAGAAGGTCCGGATCCTGGTCAAGGACAACGACGTCATCGTCATTCACCACGACACCGCAGAGATCATCGCCGAATTCATCCTTGACGACAGCAAGGACTATCAGGGCAAAAAGAAACACCCCGATCCGAAGACCGGGGTGTAACTATTTCGTCCCCTACAAGGAGTGGGAACGATGTCTCGGGACATAGTGGGAACTATGTCCCGAGACATCACACCGCGTCCCCGGTCCGATTCGAACCGACGACCCCCGCTTGACCTACAAGGGATCATTTTGAGCTGTCAATGTTCCGTTTTGGCCTTTTTCTATATGGTCCTATTGCAACAACAAGTGATACTAAATACTCTCCACTTTGCACTGATATGGATGAGTTTTGTATGACGTGGTGGGAACTCCCTCCAGACTGCTGCTTGACCTCGAGTAGAGCCAGTGAATCACCCATACCATGGGTAACACTTTACTCTTGGCTCAAACCGGCTTGACAGTCCGATTCACAGCCCGAGCAAATTTACTATGAAACGGGCCGGAAACGACCTCGTGAGGCCAACAACGGGCACCTGGGCAGCCTTGGGTTCCTCACCAGTCAAAGGGTCAAGTAAATTCGGTGCAGTCCCCGTCATCACCAGTTCCGATAATTTTGCTTCATCATGTCTAAGCTAGGCTTCATGCTTATATTGGATACCAACCTATTGGCCCCGGATATTGTGGCCGAATATATGTCGCAGCATCGGCAACCGTTCTTTGTCTCCTCAGTGTCCGCTCAGGAACTCCTTGGAATGCAACGGCCAGGTAAGGACACTGGGTACAGCTACGCACTTCCAGTTCTCGACGAGCACTTGCTAGGCGCGCGCATGGGTGTGCCCCTGAATGAGATGAGTCGTAGGTTTGGTGATCATGCGAGTCGTTCACCGGTCTCAAAACACGCAGACCGGCAAGTGGCACCACGGTCATTACTAGGCCCGGAATCGCTGGAGCTGGGACACGCCGCAGTTTCGATTGCGCATGAGCGGGGGTTCGATGGACTCTTCCGCGCGTTTGCCACGAGCGGCCTGAGGGGCAAGAAGTTGAAGCGTGTTCTAAGTAAATGGGAGCTACTACGCAACGATATTGTGGCCGTGATTCCGCTGGACAATGAAATCTCCGCGCAAGCAGCCGTCCTCGCAGACCAATTTGTCATGAGTGGATGTCATGTCAAAGGCACTGTCCGCAACACAAGAAATGACATGCTTGTAGCCGCCACATCCCAGATCACTGGGATGTCCTTGGCCTCTGATGACGTACAGTTGATGAAGTTCTATAACGAGCACGGATGGAACGTAACGACGAGATCCTCCGGCATGGTGGCTACCCCGATTTCGCAAATTGTTGGCCCGCAAAAGGTCCTGACCCGGCGTTCTGAATCCCGCGGGTACGTGAATCGTCCACCGAAGATTAGAGTACCTATTGACTATGGGCGCACTCCTTCCCTGCGTTGATTGAGGTCTACTACTGATGTGGGACAGTTCCTGAAAGGATTGTTCCGATGGTGTTCTCGCCCAACTTAGTCCGATGAGTTCAAAGCTGATGATGTCACACACCCGCACTGGCTGGTGCCTCTGGTCGCCCGCTAGCTCTGGTGGCTACTGAGCGAGGGAACGTACCGCGACGACTGGCGCATAGCCCGAGTTGATAGCGCACGTCTGCGTTGCTGGTGTGCAATCTCGCTACATCGTGGACAGTGAATCTCACATCTTCATGGACAACGTCTCTCACTAGACACCACCTGCCCAGACAGGTGCTACCAACAGGGGCTATGCGCCAACGACGTCAACAAAGCGGCGGCATAATTCGCGGGATGGTTCAGTCATGATACCAACCACTCGAAAAAGTTGTACTAATCGACTGGGGCCCAAAGGGGCTCCTGGGCCAGTAATCGCACAGTGGACGGATTTTATTGAGGCGTTACTTCACCGTCTTACCTTCAGGCCAGATTTCGTGCTTTGAGTCCCACCAAAGAATATGAATGACGTTCGCTTCGCGAATGCCAAACAATCTCAGTGGCCCGGACGGTTGGATTACGAGCTTACAAAGGGAGTCAAGACCTTCATGGGATTCCTTGAGAATCTTCGCAGCTGCCTTGTTGCGGCATTTGGTCATGTCGTAATCCCCTAGGCTGCCATTGCTTTTTGCATCTTCGAGCGTCAATCCCTCGAAATAGCTTAGCCGTTTGAGCAGTCGCTGGTGGTGGCTGCTTTGAATCTTATGCAATGGCCAATTATTGTTGTCGATCAGGTCAAAGCGGAAGCGCAACTTTTCGTTTGACGTTGCATCCGGTGATTCCCAAACCCTTTTACTAGCATCTACGCTGCTAGCCTGCGACACGGCCTTAGTTTGATTTGGTGGCGAACCGGGTACGGCTTTTGATCGCTTTGGCCTACTCAACTCCTACGAGACCATCGTAGTACTCATACAATTTTTGGTCCGTGATCTCTACATTGCTGCGTTGACCAGCTGGCGTGTCACCGCGGGCGTCTTTCCAAGGCTTCTCGCGATGAGTGAGATCGCTGAGCTCGAATGCTTTCATCTCCCCGTAGTGCCCGAGGACAATGTCGATGCTTTCCTTTTCGGCACTAGTCAACTGTTCAGGATCCCCATCGGGAAGCTCACTGATCGTGTATTGAGAACGATGCTTGAAGTACAGCCGAGGAACAACTGGACCGTTGGCCCAAGCCTCAGTACGGTCATCAAAAAGGGGTTTCGTCTCCCACACCAGGTGCCAAGCCTTGGAGTAGTAAACGAGCTTCTGAAGCTTCATGGTCGACATCGATCCTTGTTTTCCCAAGATGTACGATGCAACGTCTAGCGCGTTAGCCATTTTAACCCCCTTCGCCGGATTCTACACAGCGTTAATCGTTGGCGATTCTGCCGTGAAACATAGCGTGAAACACCTTGTCCACAGTCTGTGCAACCAGTCTAACCACACGGCCTGACATTGTGGTAAAAGGATCGCCGACATCACTTAACGCATGAAGACGTTGTGCGCGACACACCCCATCCAATTACGCCGCGACCGCGTCTATCGATCGGATACCCCAGCTAGTCCGGTCCTGCCTATCGTGCAACGTCGAAACGACGAAATGGCATCCACCCACCCGGCGCGCTTGCATGCAAATCTGACCATCGGGCACGCCTTTTTACGACGGGCGAGTTGCCCAAAGTTTAGACGGTACGTCTATGGCTATGAGCCGGGCCAGCACGCAAAAACATGAGCACTGAACCGTCCCGGGTTTGATGCCGCTGTCTTTCTTGAGAAAGATAGCAATCATGCCCAAGAAATACCCCGCCGAAGTTCGTGACCGTGCCGTCCGCATGGTCGTTGATCGGCTCTCTGAGTATCCTTCCGTGTTTGCAGCCTGCAAGGCCCTGGCTCCGAAGCTTGATGTCGGTCCCGAGTCGTTGCGTCGTTGGGTGCTCCAGGCCCAAACAGATGCTGGTGAGAATGACGGTCCAACGACGACTGACATGGATGAACTAAAGCGCCTGCGCGCTGAGAATCGGGACTTGAAGGAAGTTAACGAGATCCTGAAGGCGGCATCGATTTTCTTCGCGAGGGAGCTCGACCCTCGCCGCCGCTAATCTGCCGGTTTATCGACGAACAGCGGGCCGAAGGTCATGCGGTCGAGTCGATCTGCACCGTCCTGCGCTTGCAGGGCGTGCAGGTTGCCGCACGTACCTACCGTGCCTGGAAAAGCAGGTTGCCGGCCCTGCGTGCCATGGAGGATGCGAAGATCATTGACACGTTGCGCAGCCTCAAGGTTGTAGACGGCAAGGGAAGACCCCGGCCAGAAATCCTTTACGGTCGCCGGAAGATGACTGCGTGGCTGCGCCGCAAGGGCTTCCTTGAGGTCTCCAAACACACCGTGGATCGGCTGATGCGCGATGAGGGCATGAACGGCCTGGTTCGCGGTCGCAGAACCCGCACCACCATCCCCGGCAAGGACGGCAAACGCGCTGGTGACCTGCTGAACCGCAACTTCACTGCCAGTGCACCCAACCGTGTCTGGGTCACCGATTTCACTTATGTTCCGGTGTATACCGGATTCGTTTACGTGGCGTTGGTGATCGATCTGTATTCACGGGCAATCGTAGGGTGGGAAACCTCCACCGTGAAAGACACTGCCTTCGTGGAGCAATGCCTGAAAATGGCGCTGTAGCGGCGAGAACTCAGCAATAGGCCGGTAAGCAAGGAGCTTCTGCACCACAGCGACGCGGGCAGTCAGTACACCTCGATCCGCTACACCGACACCCTGGAAATTGAGGGGCTGGTTCCCTCTATTGGCAGTGTCGGGAATGCGTACGATAGTGCCGCCGCCGAAACCGTCATGGGCCTGTTCAAGAACGAAGCTGTCGCCAAAGGCTCACCCTTCAGATCCGGTGCGTTGAAGACCGAATCCGATGTCATTGAGGTCGTCTTCGGATGGGTCCACTGGTACAGCTACAGTCGCCTGCATTCCTCACTGGACCACCAGACCCCAGAGGCATCCGAGCGAACCTACTATGATGAAAATTCCGGCTCGTTACCCGACGACGCCGCCCACAAAACGGCGGCATGATTCCCGGGACGGTTCACATTGCCGCCAAGTCTGGTGCGCCGCCACTTGTGGGAATTGTTACGATGTCGGCTTGTGATCCGCTCTGGGTCCGCGCCTATGGGACAGCCCAACCTCTTCACGGTTGATATTGGGCAGCTGCAGGATGCACTGGCCCATGCAGCGCAAGACATGGGTGCCACGGACTGCTAGAGCTTGATGGCAACGTTGTTAGCGAGCCTTTCACCCATGAACAACCAAAAGCTGACGCCAGCCTAATCCACGGTTCACCGAGTCAGCTCAATTGAAGGAGAACTCGCCATGACAACCAACGTCGCTCCCAAAGATGGAATGCCCCGTGGGGTCAACCGCTGGATGTCGCCGCAAGAAGTGTGCGACGAATTGCGTATCCCGAAGCAGACCTTCTACCAGTGGCGCGCCAGGCACGTAGCACCGCCGGCATACCGATTCGGCAAGCTGCTTCGGATCGACCGGGCTGAATTCGAAGAGTGGCTGACGAACCACGCCGAACATTTTTCGAGCAGCTAGTTATCTTTTCGGTCGGCAGCAGGGTATGGCTCGGCGACAGACTCGACAGTGCGACCATTGTTAGCCAAGGGGTCTCCATGCATAAGCGGCAATTGCTAGTGTTGGTCGCGACGGATACAGATGTCACGAGGGTCTGACGCGAGAGCTGCGTCGCACGTTGGCCACCGAAGCAATTGCTGCCGTCGTCAAGCATTCGCCTTTGAATGTCACAGCGTACTGCCCTGTTTGCCAGTCGGCACCACTTCAGCAGATGCGCCCCCTTCGCCGCAGATCTAGCGTCATTACTTCCATACGCCACGAAGGCAGACGTGCATTGTGGCATCCATAGCCAAAAAGATGCCGTTGGAGTCATACTCGTATTTCGCACCAGTCAAGAGTGACGAATCGGAAAACTTTCGCTATTCGATGCTGCCCAGTTGATCCCGATTGGCGAAATCAATTGCCGCCGCGTTGCTTGAGGTTGCACCTCAGCTATCTTCGATGTCGTCGTCTTCACCTTCGAAGTGCCGCGCTGCGATGCCAGACTGGATGCGGTTCTTGCCGAGTGCCTTTTCGAGGCGTTCGTATAGGTCCGGACGAACGATGAGGTCTGTGCCATGGACTGCCGGTGTAAGAGGTGAGTAGCTACCGTCATGGATGAGGAATCCACGCCAATTGCGTCCCACCAGAGCTGGCCCTTGGTCATCAACGAGGCAGTGACGAACTGGCGGAGACTCTGGGCGCAGGTTCAGAAACGCCACGATTTCGAATCTAGGAACGAGAGATAATGGGTGCAGCCCGACACCACGGTGCCGGTGAGGTTCACCCCGCTGGCCTCGGTAGCTGGCCATCGCAGACAGCGGTCCTTGGAAATCTTCCAGTATTTCCGCCGCTGAGGCTTGGTCGATGCCCGGGAGTAGATGATCGTATGTGGTCAGCCAAATATTGGGCCGACTGGTTCCGAGTGGCATCGAGCCCATCGGAATCGGCTCTTCGGCAATCTCGAGGCTAGATGAGATCAGTAGCTGGCGGCTTGGCTGCTTAGGATAGCTGCTGGCCAAGGTGACCTGGCGTTCCAACATTCCAAGTTGAACCCAGGAGCTGAAAGGCTTCTCAGCGACACGGACTGGCTCTGCATCTTGCCCAGAAAGGTTCCGCATGCGGTCAAGATCGATCGCGGTCGGTGGCGGCCACTCGTCCTCGTTGTCTTGCCAAGGAATAGCAGTCAGAGAGCGGGCGAGGAGGTGGTGGCGGGTTGTTGGCCGCGGAACTCGGGATGACTCTTGGAGCGAAGCCCATCGGGCTGATGGGGAAAGTGCGAACGCGAAGGCCGCTTCGAATTTCCGGGTGTCGTCAATCAGGAAGCCCTCCCGGAGGTACATCACCTTGCCGCCGGCGGCTGCCTGTTGGAGAGCGTTCTCGGCTTCTTCTTCGTAGTTGAGGTAAGCGTCAGGAAAACTGCGTGACGATGGCGACCGGAGCTGGTCGATCTGTTCTCTGGTTCGTTCATTGATGGTCTCGGCTTGACCGACCATTTTTTGTACCACTGAATCACGCACTCCGGGTGGCTCGTTGGCGTGGGCAAGGCGTCCGTTCAGAAGCAGGCGGACGAGATCTTCAGCCTGCTCTAGTGGGTTGTTCCGGGTCATTCTGCTACTGCTTCGGGATTGTTGTCGATGGCGTGAAATGCCGCACTTACGTACGGTGTTGGGGTGCTAGCTGGCGGTTCAGGCACGGGGCATCCGTGGACCTCCAAAATTTGGCCCGCTAGCACTCGGACAGACAGCCGGTCACTCAAAGTGAGCCTGGTAAGTTCCGCAGCTAGGTCGTCTTCGAGCTTGCCGGTTGGCAAGTTCACGCGAACGGTTTCGAGTAGCCAAGCGGTGCGGCCAGAGTCTAAGTCCTTCCGGAGTATGTACGCGAGTGCTCTTTGGGTTATCCGCGGGCGGACGGCCAGGAGGAACGCGGCAGCTACCAATGAGAGCCGTATTTGTTCTCGTGACGCCTGACAGACGGTTGAAAGCGCCAGTGTCGATATGGCGATGGCGAGGTCTTCATCCTGCTCGGGAATCGGCGCAGGCGTATAGGAGTGCGTACCCGTCATGGCAGTCCCGGGGAGGCGGTGACTGATGATATCGAAAGCTGCGTCCCAGCAATCGGCGGCCGTTCCCCCTGGGCTAGTTGCGGGTTGTGCGGCGAATGCGGCAATGAGGCCGTGGCTGGTTCCGTAGAAGTCGTATGACGCAGCGGCAACACGGTTGGTGACCGCTGCGGCGAGAGCACGCTCGGCGGTGTCTGCATCGAGAGCGTGGGCTTGCTCCCATAGTGCTCGGCGTTCCGTGTCGGCGAAGTGTCGCCAGCCTCCGATGCCTCGGATGCGCTGGTATGCGGTGACGAGGCAGTAGCTGGCTACCTCAGCAACCGCTGGGTCGGTGTCAGTGTGGGCGGCAAGTCCCCGTCCGAGATCGGCGAAAATATCGTTGCCGGAGAATGTGGAGATCTCGCGGGAGATATCGTCGATGAGCGCGAACCCAGCTTCACGCCCTTTGGCTACAGTCAATTCAAGAATGCGGTAGCCAATTGAGATGGTGGCTGCGTCGATATCCCATGTGGCAGGTGCGTCTTGATAGCGTTCTCTGTCGATTGCATGGGCAATGCTAATGGCACCAGCGCGGCCCTCAGGGGCCTCCGGGCGTTGAGCTGCAGTTAGGCGCTTGAGGAGCATATGCGTGTCTGGTGAGTGTTCCGACTCGAAGAACGAGGTGCGGTTTTCTGGGTCTGGGCGCGCTTCTCGGGGAGCGAATTCGGGGCCACCTAGGTTCACCACAGCTTGGATAAGCGCTTGGTCTACGACTTCTTTGGATTGGTTGCTCGAGTACTGCATCGGTTGATCGTCGTACGACGCTGCGATGTTGTTGGCTAGGACGGCGAGCATCGTGTCGGCGGATTGACTTTTCCCTCGCTCAGTTTCAAGCTGACTGAGGATGTCTAGATCAACCGATGGTGATCGCCAGGCAATACTGGTGGTGAGCCGGAGCGCGGCGAGGGCTGCAGGGTCGGCTGTCGCGCGGTAGTTCTGCAGCAGGTAAGTCTGCACTGCATCTGCTCGGGCGTCCTCAAATCCAATGGTGTCGAGATAAAGGTCAGCGGCGTCATGAGTAGCGGCGACAGGGTCGACAGCCGCGGCAATCTCCCACCATTGGGTGACATAGTGCGACGTGTCGCGGCCGTCTGTATGCTGCCGTACCAAGTAGACCAGGTCGACGATTTTGGCCAGGCGAGCTCGCGCTTCCGACACGCCTTCAATGTCCTTGATGCTTGCGACGATCTCAGAGAGCGTGGGGTCTTTGTGACCACCGTAGCTAGAGAGGAGTATGGTCGCCCGATTCCAGCACTCGTGTGCCTCCTCGATGGCTCCTGCGGCAATGCAGATACGGGCCGTCTCAAGCTCAAACGCAGCTTGTTGACTGTAGCCTGTGTGGTCGTCGTTGCGGCGTTCACGGATTATGGCCAGTAGGGAGTAAACAGCCCCGATGCCGATGTAATGGGAGACATGTGCGAGGACTGAAAGTAGGTCATTAGTGGTCAGTGGACCACTTTCGCCGAGGCCTAAGTTTGTAGTCGTTGTTGTACCATCACCTATTGCGATGAGGTGGTCGAGAACTGTGTCCAGATCTGATTCCCGTACGACGGTGAGCGAGTTCTCGAGCACTTGGTGGATGAGGGGGTGAATAAAGTAGAGGTCGCACGCGCGCGGCTCTCCGGTGAATGCATTGGCTTCGGCGACGAGGTCAGCAAGTGCAACGACAACTGCAGTTGACGCGGTTTCTGGTGCCATGTTACCGACGCGTACATCATCTGCAATTCCGATAGTTGCCACCGTGTAGCGGAGCCATGCCCGGTAGAATCCGACGCCAGACAACTTTACGCCGACTTTTAACACGCAAGATGGGTCGATGGAATGCGCAAGTACTAGGAGAGTGTGCCATCTTCTGACTTCCGGTTCATTGGCGCTCCCACCCTTGAGGATGACGTCCGTGGCCGCTCCGAGTTCAGAATCGAGATCGGTGATGCCGAGTCCAGAAACAACGTCTTGTGCGGCGATGCCGTGGAGCATGTACCCGATGGCATCGAGCGTAGGGTCAAGTTCCCACGCTTGGCGTGCCAGATCGTGGGGGGCCGGGAGCCCGATTGCTCCGTCAGCGGCGAGTCCAGCGAGCGTCAGGTAGGTCGTCGCAGCGTTGGTCGGGTTGGTCATTGCTGCCGCGACCCGGGGCATGTAGTCCGTAGGCAGTCCTGCCGTGAAAGTTGCCACGAGATCGGGCAGAGAAGCATCAAGCTCGCCTTCTAGGTGTTCGGCGATTGTTGGAATGAGGGTCGGGTCGATGTCTTGTCGTTGGGCACGGAGTCTAAGCGCTCCGCGTTGGGCGGCTAGTTGGAGTGTTCCGTCGCTGTCGGAGGAGTAGCCGCTCCGTTCAATCTTGCGTTGTGTTTCCCACCCCTCGATGTATGCCTTCCATGGGGCGGCTGCGCCGGCTCGGTCGACGGCATCACAAACGCGGAGACCCCATTTCGGGGAGAACGTGGCCCGGCCATTGTAAATAAGGCGTTCTGAAACGGTCTCGGCCCCGAGGATTTTCACGATAATGTCGGCATACTCGGTTATGGTGTCGGCGAGTGCTTCATTCTCATATGTGTCGATGGTTTTGCGTATTTCGATGCACTTGACGAGGGTTGGCCAGTCGAGTCGTGATTCAGCTTCGCGTGAGATGACGCAGAGCGCTCGTTGAAGAGCATCTGGAGAGTGGAACTGCCTAATGCCGTCTGCTACGAAGTGTGGACCGACCAGTGCCGTGAGTTGAGCGTATTCATCAAGATTCGCGAGAAGGTCAGGCAAGTGGCGGAACGCACGGGAGTCAGTAAGGAATCCGCGACCATCGAGCCACATCACGATAATCCTTCGAATGGAAGTCGCTGTCTCGTGATCAATGTCGCGGACGATATGCCGTGAGAAACTCTCATGGTGGAGCCGCAACCCGCCCAGTCCCTTCTGGGTGTTCAGAACTGGGGCAAGCGTCTGGAGGGCGGGAATGACAATGGCTTTGATGGGTGACCCGACAAGTTCTGCCAGTTCGTCGGGGGTGAGCGAAAAGTCGCACAGCGCGAGCGTGTCTGTGGCAAAGCGTTGGTCAGGGGTCATCGCGTCTCGGAGATATTCGTAGTATTCATCGACCGTCGTGGCAGTGTCTGGGACGAGTTCTAGACGGTGGATAAGCTCACTGACTGTCAGCGGACCCGGAGTGTCATCCAGCGGTGACGCGCCAAGTGCGAGCTTGCACAGGTACGTCGCGTAGAGCGAGTTTCCGCTGGACCGTTCATGAACCAACGTGATGATGGTGGTCTCATCAGACGAGCTTACGGGTCCGGTGCCGTCAGGCGATTCGAGTAGGCCGTGCTTGACGGTGAGTGCCTTGATCTCGGCTCGGGACATTGGCGGCATCAAGATACGTTCGGAGGCTGGGGCCGCTGGTTCGAGATGGATTCCAGGCTGGCTCGCGATAAGCAGACAGACGCCAGGCGGGAGGTTGATGGCGGCAAGCTCCTCGACCAAGAGAAATGAGGGGTCTTTCTGCTGGTTAGTGCTGCGACCAACGACTCGGTCTACATGGTCGAGGCCGTCGACGACGAGGAGAACTTGTTTATCAGGTTGGGCTTTGCGACAGGTCCCTAGCGCCAATTCGAGTGCTTCAATGCTCGTGGCGAATTTGGGGCGCAGGTCATTGGTTGCTTCAGGGACCGCGTGTCCGAGCTGGTCGAGTAGACTGCCGATGACTGTCTCAGTCAGAACTCGTTCCTGCAAGTGATCGTCGCTTGATCCGAGCCAGCAGTGGTGGCGCGCGACCGCCCAGTCATTGTCTCGGTACCTATTCGCAAGCTCTTCGCATAGCCACGACTTCCCTACACCTGGCTCGCCCACGACGACGATTCGCCCACCAGCCGCTGCAGTGTTGTCAATATGTTTACTGACCTCTGCCGCTGCGCCAACGCGAGCGACAGCAACTTCAGTCTCGATTGGGTGGCCCGCAGTGACGGCCCCAAAGTCGACACGCATCCCGAGACGCGGTTCAATAAGATCGCGCCGGACGACTCCGGTATCAACTACACGCGCAGAAGTGGCTGCTTGAATGAGTGCGTATGCCGCGAATTCGGGAGTGACGTCAGTGTTGGGGGTGCGACCTGCTCCAAGCTCTTCTCGGACGCGTCTGAGAAGAGCGCGTTCGGCGGGCCCCGGGTCAGCGAAGCTGATGGTTGAGGCCGGTGCGCCAGTGTCAACGATGAGACTGCTGCAGGCACTGCCGAGGTCGTCGTCGCTGAGGTGCCTGACCAGCTCGGCCCATGGCTTGTTGACGCGCAGCGCCGCAGGTTCGAACCGGTACATCGCCGTTATGATGCCTGGGAGCGGGGCGTTCGGCCGGCCGGACGAGTCAACAGGCTTCAAGACGGCTGCGAGAGTGTCGTCTGGCTCTTGGTCCCGGACGACAATTCGGTATGTGGTCGCTGGAGACGTGGCTAGGTCTTTGAGTAGGGAGTCGAAAACCTTGTTGAGCTTCAGGCTTCTGCCATCTTGGGAGAACGTCTCTTTCGACAGCTGACGGTCTGTAGTTGTGTGCTTGATTTGTAGACGAACCCGGGTCTTGTTCACATATGAGATGTTGACGTCGTCAAACCGATCCGTATCGAACCCCTTGGTGTCAACCGTGACGGTTTCCGCAATGCCCAAGAGGAGGTCAACGAGGGCGACTGCTGTGATGAGGTCTTGATAGAAGTAGCCGTGGTGGGTTGGACCGAGACTCATCGCGTTGTATCTGCCCTTCTGCTTCCGCTCGTCCGAAACTCCTTGTTTCGAACGACAATGGCACGCCCACCTGCGAAAAATTAGATGGCTTCTGCGGCCAGCCCGAGCGAATAGTATGCTTCACTTTGTAGGGCTCATTGTAGTCACGCTTGTAGGGGAATAGACACTCCATTAGGTCGTGTACCGGTCGGCCCAGCCTGCCCGGTATCCTGATGCCAGTCACAGATGCCACCTGGTAGCTGCAGCACGTGACTTAATCGGTTCGTGAACTGCAGGTGAAGGACGTGCCATTCTGGGAGATGGGATACCGGCTGCGTAAAGCCGTGCCCTCCCCGGACGCGTCTAAATGCATGTAAAGCGGCACTCTTACCCAGCGCCACTGTATGGAAGTAAATGTGATCTCGGGTGCCTCGATTTGCGACGAGGTCTACTCCTTCGGCCAACCGCGCCCCGTGTCCATGGGATTCAGTCCAGTCGTATTGGCGGCCATGTCTGGAAATCAACTTTGAGCATTCGTGGCGGAATGAAGCAGACTGAGCGCAGCTGAATCGGATGGCTCAGAGCACGACATCTGCGATAAAAGAGTAGATCCGACTCATGAAAACACTGCTGGAGTATGGCGATTGGGTTTACCGGGAGGGGCCCTTGGCTGCGTTGATAGTCTGCGCATGTGCGTCAATATCCGGCCCCGTAAAGAGACGATGAAATGCTTCGTCGAGCACTCTCGCACCGTCAAGCACCTCGATAGTAGTCAGGTCTGAATCTTCGTGCGTCCCGGCGTTCCCGAGCCATTTAACCGCAAACAACAGGTCGGCGACCTGCGGGCGGCTAGCATCCGCGTCGCGCCACTCCTTGATACGTTCATGAGCGTTCCGGAACTGCCCAGCTGAGCCAGTCGCGGAGATGCCCTCCGCGGTTAGGAACCGCTCCACCGTGGCGCGTAGCGCGGTCGAGGCTAGGCCAGGATCGGCGAACAGCACACGAGATGCGCGCAACACGCCGTCTCGAACCTCGTCTGGAGCAGATTTGGGGATCGGCATCATCAACATGGGTGGGTGCAGATGCGTGATGGTGTAATAAGAGGAGTAGCTGGAACCCTGGTACTCGAACTCGCCATCGATCGACTTTTGAGAGTAGTCCACGCGGTAATCACCGGTTCCGTGCACGGCCTGCTGGCAGTCAGGGTTCTCGCACTGCCCGCGAACGACGAACGTGCCTGAAATCCATTCAGGCTCGAATGCGATATGGCTGTGTGCCGAGGCTGAATCGTGGCCCTCGTCTTCAGCGGGAGCTGAGAAACCAATGTACCCGATCTGGCAGCTCGGGCATGCGGGACGCGGCCATGGTTGGCGGGACTCGATGGGCTTGGCGAGACTAGAAAGGGCCGGATCCACTGACATGTGTATAGATTATAGTCTTCACAGCTGAGTGCGCTGATGTCTGCGGCGAATCGATGAAAAAGACGAGCTAGGACCCGCTGGCACACTCGGGAGACGTCGCTGTCCACAGCCCCATGAGACCTGATGTGAGTTGATAGATGTTGTCGCCTTCCTACGGCTCTACTGCGATCGACGCGACGGCGTAGGCGATGCCTAGAGTCCGGTATTGCGTGGCCTGCTGTTTCATGCTGATGGAATGCAACATTCTGAAGTTACAGTTCCACTGCACCACGTCTTAGCGGGCAGTTGGAAGCTTGTTGCCTATTCTCAAGACCTTGAACACGGACACACCGGGGTAGTTGTCATCTCGTGTTCCTCAGCGAACAAGGGCCCAGCCAAGTCGAAGCACACAACGATATCTATCTACAACCGGATGAGCTAACCATCCGAATCGTCTCGGCTACTCGGTTAAGAATCCTTCGGTCATGTAGTAAACCGGCTGAATCACCATGAAGTAGGTACAAGTAACTACAACTTCATGGAGGACATCATGAGCAAGCAGGAACTGCCCGTCATCAAGACGCCCGAAACGGTGTTGGAGTGGCTCTCGCCCTCTGACATCTGCCGTGAAATGCAGATCCCACTGGCAACCTTCTACACGTGGCGTTCCAAGGGCATCGGTCCGCACGCCTACAAGGTCGGGCGGCATGTGCGCGTCAGCCGTGCGGACCTCGAGGACTGGCTGGAGCTCCGCTCTGACCCCAAATGGCATCGGGCAGAAGGCTGAGAAATGTCCAGGGAACCGCTCCCACTTGGATCGTGGGGCAACATCAACGTTACGCGCAGCGCGGCCGGCACTTGGAGCGCACGCACCAAATACCGCGACATGGACGGCAAGGTACGCCTTGTGGAGGCCCGCGGCCCATCGGGCGCGGCCGCGCGCCGCAACTTACGGCAGAAGCTTGCCGACCGAAAGACCCCTCGGTACGGTCTGGTGAACCCACGGAGCAGGATCAACGAACTCATCCAGCTGTTTCTCGCCGAACTTCAGGCGTCGGACAGGGCCGACCGCACCAAAGACAAGTACGAATACAGCGTCAAGAAGTACATCGCTCCTGCCATCGGGGAAGTCCGAATTGGTGAAGTAACTACTGGCGTCATTGACAATTTCATTCGAAAACTTGTTGAAGATTCAGGCCCTTCAACGGCCCGAACTTGCGGCGCCGTCATGTCTTGGATGTTCAAACTCGCTCTTCGCCACGATGCCGTCACCGTAAACCCCGTCATCGGAGTGTCGATCCCGAGGAACAAGACCGCCAAACCGCAGGCCCTGGATGCTGTGCAATACCAAGATCTGCGGGAAACGCTCATTGGCTGGGAACCAGCGCCGGCCCTTGGCCGGCCTCGCACCCAAGAGCTACATGAAATTGCTGACTGCCTCATCGCGACCGGGGCCCGGCCATGCAAGCTCTTCGCGCTCACATGGGATGACATCGACTTGGATGCCGATCCACCCACAGTGTTCATCAATGCCACGGTCATCCGAACCACCGGCGGCGTCCGAATACAAGACCATCCCAAATCCCAGCACGGCATCCGCCACCTGACACTTCCAGATTTCCTAGTGGAGCAGCTCTTGGAACGCAGGAACCGCCAACGGGAGCTCGATGCCCCCAATCCACTGAACCTGGTTTTCCGTCGTCAACCGGGACGGTGTGCGACGCCAATAACGTTGGCAAGCTGTGGCGCAAGGTTGCGGACTCGCTGGGATACGAATGGGTAACGCTGAAAACCTTCAGAAAGGCCAATGCCACCCTCATCGCCAGAGCTTTGGGCCCCGAGGCCGCCTATCAGGCCGGCCACTCCAAGGTGTCCATGACGCAGGAGTACTAGATTGAGGAGCTTCGCGATGCCCTCGACACGAGGTCAATAGTGGATGTTTTCAAGCCAAATGCCGGGGCTCAACAGGCTCAACCGGCGGTGGAAGGTGGCTATGGGTCTCGACAAGCTCGACCACCGGGCGGGCGGCTGAGCGGTCTGTACAGGCTCGACCAGCGGAAGAAAGCGGAAGACATGGGTTAAGCCAAAAATGGCCCCTTTCGGGGCCATTCCTTCGCGGCAATTCCGGGTCTCGACAAGCTCGACCAGCGGCACATTCCGCACATTCTGGGCCCCCTGTCGGATTCGAACCGACGACCCCCGCTTTACAAGAGCGGTGCTCTGGCCAGCTGAGCTAAGGAGGCAGACGCAATCAAGCGCTAGACAAGGCTACCGTGGAGACCACGAAAAATGAAAACCGGCCCCCGCACAGGAAGTGCAAGGGCCGGCCACATAAGAACTGAGTTACTTCTTGGCGTCCAGGATGCGCTTGGAGAAGTCGTCGAACGTCTCCGGCGACTGCCACTGCTGGCCGTCCATGAACACCGTCGGCGTAGCGGAGACGCCGTGCACCGTTGCCAGGCCGGTCGTGTTGGCCACGTACGGGCGGAACTTCTTCTCATCCACGCAGCTGGTGATGTCCGCAGCCCCCACCTCGGTGGCGTACTTCTTCAGCGTTGCGTTGTCCAGGCCCTTGCTGTTTTCCTTGGGCTGCTCGGCGAACAGCTTGTCCAGGAATGCCTGGTACTTGTCCGGGGAAACATCGGCAACACACGCCGCCGCGGCACCTGCACGCGAGGAGTAGTTGGTGCCGCCGGAGAAGCGGTCAAGGAAGCCCAGTGCGCGGTATTCCACCGTGATCTTGTTTTCGCTTGCGAGCGCCTTCAGCTGCGCACCGTACTGCGTCTCAAACTGGTTGCAGAACGGGCACATGAAGTCGAAGTACACCACGGTCTGGACGGGCTGGCCGTCGGCCGTTGCCTTGATGCCAATCTTCTCCAGGTCAATGGCCTTTTCCACCGGCGCGGTGGGAGCCGCACCCAGGGACTTGATGTCCACGGTGGTCTCGGTGGTTGTCGGGGCAATGACGGCCCCGTCCTTGCCCAGGGTGATGCCGCCGTAGGCGTTCATGTTGCTCGGGACCGGGCCGGAGTCGGCCACGGGCTCGTTTGCCTTGTTCGTGTTGATGACCACCAGCGCAATGATGACAATGATGGCAACGGCCGCAGCCAAAACGCCGCCCTTGATCAGCCATCCGTTGCGCTTTTCCTTCTTCAACTGCGCGTCGCGGATGATCCGGGCTTGTTCACGGGCTTCTGCTGTCCGCTCGGCTTTGGACTTCCGCGGTTCGTTTTGGGGGCTCATGGTTCCTCAAGTCTGTGGGCAAGAAAAAAGGCCGTTGCACGGCTAGTTCTCCACAATCCTAGGACAGAAACCTTGGAGAACGCCCAAAGATGGCGCCCCGCACTCCCCGCGCCATCTGTGACGCGGCACCCACCCCACCGGCTAAGCTGGCACAAACCCGAGCTATACCCCTGGGAGTTGCACGTGCCGAAGAAATCAAGCGCCAAGCCTGTCCCCCAGCCCGGAAGTTCCGACTTCATTGTCGTCTCCAACCGGCTGCCCGTGGACAGGGTTTCCTCTGAAGATTCCGACGCCGGATGGCGGCGTTCCCCGGGCGGGCTCGTCACCGCGCTTGCCCCCGTCATGGCTTCGCGGGACGGCGCGTGGGTGGGTTGGCACGGCGCCCCCGACGAGGTCCTTGAACCCTTCCACCACGAGAACATGGACCTCATCCCCGTGGCCCTCTCCGCGGACGAGCTTGAGCTTTATTACGAGGGCTTCTCCAACTCCACCCTCTGGCCGCTCTATCACGACGTCATTGCCCCGCCGGAGTTCCACCGCACCTGGTGGGACGCCTACCGCACCGTCAACCAGCGCTTCGCCGAGGCCGCCGCCGGCGCCGCAGCCCAGGGCGCCACCGTCTGGGTGCAGGACTACCAGCTCCAGCTGGTTCCGCGTCTGCTGCGCCGCCTGCGCCCTGACCTGCGCATCGGCTTCTTCAACCACATCCCCTTCCCTCCCCCGGAGATCTTCGCCCAGCTGCCCTGGCGCCGGGAGATCATCTCCGGCCTGCTCGACGCGGACCTCATCGGCTTCCAGCGCGCCAGCGACACCGCCAACTTCCTGCGCTCCGCCCGCCGCTTCGTGGGCGCCGGCGTCAAGGCCCCCCGCGTCCAGCTCAAGGACGACGACGGCAACCCCGCCCACATTGCCCAGGCTGCGCCCTTCCCCATCTCCATCGACGTGGCCCAGATCCAGGAACTCGCCGCCCGCCCCGACGTGATCGCCCGAGCCAAGCAAATCCGCGAGGACCTGGGCAACCCCAAGACCATCCTGTTGGGCGTGGACCGGCTCGACTACACCAAGGGCATCACCCACCGCCTCAAGGCCTACGGCGAACTCCTCACCGACGGCACCCTCACGGTGGAGGACGCCGCCCTCATCCAGGTCGCCAGCCCCAGCCGCGAGGGCGTGGAAAGCTACCGCCTGCTGCGCGACGAGGTGGACGGCATGGTGGGCCGCCTCAACGGCCAGTTCGACACCATTCAAAACACAGCCGTCCGCTACCTCCACCACAGCTACCCCGTGGAGGAAATGGTGGCCCTCTACCTCGCCGCCGACGTCATGCTCGTCACCGCCCTGCGCGACGGCATGAACCTGGTGGCCAAGGAATACGTGGCCGCCCGCGCCAGCAACACCGGCGCCCTGGTCCTCTCCGAATTCGCCGGCGCCGCCGACCAGCTCAAGTCCGCCCTCCTGGTCAACCCACACGACATCGACGGCCTCAAGGCCACCATCATGCGCGCCGTGCACCTCCCCCGCACCGAAGCCGCCCGCCGCATGCGCGCCATGCGCCGCCAAATCGTCACCCACGACGTCCAGCGCTGGAGCGAGGACTTCCTCTCCACCCTCCAAAACGGAACGCGGCAGGAATGACCCTCCCGCAGGAACTGCACAGCGCCGTTCTCACCCTTGCCCGGACGCCGCGGCTGCTTGTGGCCCTGGACTTCGACGGCACCATGTCCCCCATCGTGGACCGCGCAGAGGACGCCCGTCCCCTCCCCCACAGCGCGGCAGCCTTCGCAGCCCTGTCCGCCCTGGAAGGCACGACGACGGCACTCATCTCCGGGCGCGCATTGGATAGTTTGCGTATGGTCGCCGCCCCCGACCCGCGGACACTGTTGGTGGGCAGCCACGGTGCCGAGCTCTGGCTCGGTCCTGGCTCAAGTGAGCTAAAACCGACGCCCACGCAGCTGGCCAACTTGCAGCTGGCCCGCGAGGCCGTGGAACAGGCAGCTGCCCTCTATCCGGGCACCCTCGCCGAACACAAGCCCGCAGGGGTAGTGCTGCATTTCCGGCTGGCCAGCCCACCCGACGGGGCTGCCGCCGTCGACCATGTGACGCACGCGCTGGACGGCAAATCGGGATTCCATGTCACCGCTGGCAAGATGGTGCTGGAAATTTCCGTGGTCACGGCCAACAAGGGCGAGGGCCTGGCCGCGCTGCGGGAATTCAGCGCGGCAACGGCAGCCCTCTTTGCCGGTGACGACGTCACCGACGAGCACGCCTTCGCCGCCCTGCAGCCCGGCGACGTCGGAGTGAAAGTTGGCCCGGGCACCACCGCCGCCGGCTTCCGCATCGACTCCCCGCAGGAACTGCCGGAGATCCTGGAACTGCTCCTGGCCGCCCGCACAGACTTCACGAACCACACGCACACAGCATGAAAGGCACCACCTTGAACTCTTCGCTCATCCGCAACGTCCGCCCGTGGGGCGGGGAGGCCAGCGACGTCACCGTCACCGACGGCCACATCAGCGCCGTCGCACCCCACAACCCGGCAGCCGTTCCCGAAGGAGAAGTTGTTGAGGGCCGCGGCCGGCTGCTGCTGCCCAGCTTCTCCGACGTCCACGTGCACCTGGACTCCACCCGCCTGGGCCTGCCGTTCCGCGAACACACGGGCGCGCCCGGCGTGTGGGGCATGATGCTCAATGACCGCAACAACTGGCGCAATGCGGAGGCCACCATCGGCGAGCGCGTCGAGACCACCCTGCGGATGATGATTGAACGCGGCACCACCCGCGTCCGCAGCTACGCCCAGGTGGACGTTGACTGCAAGCTGGAGCGCTTCGAGGCCGTGGTGGCCGCCCGCGAAACCCACAAGGACCGCGCGGATGTGAAGATCATTGCCTTCCCGCAGGCAGGCCTGCTGCTGGAGAAGGGCTCCGCCGAGTTGCTGGAGGAGTCCCTCAAGGCCGGCGCCGACGTGGTGGGCGGCATCGACCCCTGCACCCTGGACCGCGACCCCGTGCGCCACCTGGACATTGTGTTCGGCCTGGCGGAGAAGTACCAGCTGCCCATCGACATCCACTTGCACGAACCCGGCGAGCTGGGCCTGTTCAGCGCCGACCTCATTGCCGAGCGCACCCGCGCCCTGGGCATGCAGGGCAATGTGACCATCTCCCACGGCTACCCCCTGTGGAGCGTCAGCGAAGCCCACACCCGCGCGCTAATCGAGACCTGGGCGGAGCTGGACATCTCCACCGCCACGGTCGCCCCCGGCGGGCGCCACCAGCCTCCAATCGTCCAGTTGGCCGAGGCCGGCGTGCGCGTGGGCCTGGGCGAGGACGGCCAGCGCGACTACTGGTCCCCCTATGGCAACGCCGACATGCTGGACCGCACCTGGCAGCTGGCCTTCGCCAACGGCTTCCGCGCGGACACCCTCATTGAGCATGCCGTGGCCGTGGCCACCATGGGCGGGGCGTCCATCCTGGACCGTTCCGTCCCCGGGCTGCGCTCAACTGCCGATAGGCCCGGAACCCAAGTGTCCGACGTCGCCAGTTTCGTCTTGGTGCCCGGCGATTCCGTGGCCGCTGCCGTCATGGACCGCCCCGGCGACCGCACTGTGCTGCACCGCGGACGCGTCGTCGCGGACCAGCAGCAGCTTCTCTAGGCGAGAGATGCGCAACATTCATGGCCGCCGTCGCCACTGTGACGGCGGTCATGGCAAAAATGTGTCATACTTCATATAGTCAGTCCCGCACACTGCAGTAGTGGTTTGCGGCCTGATGCTCGAAACAACCATTCACAACGGATCGTTCGGCACGTACCTGCCGATGAAGGGACTTATTGCTGTGGCTACAGTAACTTTTGACAACGCAACCCGCATTTACCCGGGCACCACCAAGCCCGCTGTTGACAAGCTCAACATTGACATCGCCGATGGCGAATTCCTCGTTCTGGTTGGACCCTCCGGTTGCGGAAAGTCCACCTCCCTGCGCATGCTCGCCGGCCTGGAAGATGTCAACGCCGGCCGCATCCTGATCGGCGACCGCGACGTCACTGACGTTCCGCCGAAGGACCGCGACATCGCCATGGTCTTCCAGAACTACGCGCTGTACCCGCACATGAGCGTTGCCGACAACATGGGCTTCGCCCTGAAGATCGCCGGCGTTTCCAAGGAAGAGCGCGCCACCCGCGTCAAGGAAGCCGCTAAGCTCCTGGACCTCGAGGCGTACCTGGACCGCAAGCCGAAGGCACTCTCCGGTGGCCAGCGTCAGCGTGTTGCCATGGGCCGCGCCATTGTGCGTAACCCGCAGGTCTTCCTCATGGATGAGCCGCTTTCCAACCTTGATGCCAAGCTCCGCGTGCAGACCCGTACGCAGATCGCTTCGCTGACCCGCCGCCTGGGAGTCACCACGGTTTACGTGACCCACGACCAGGTCGAGGCCATGACCATGGGTGACCGCGTTGCTGTTCTGAAGGACGGCCTGCTGATGCAGGTTGACACCCCGCGCAACCTCTACGATGCCCCCCAGAACGTGTTCGTTGCAGGCTTCATCGGCTCCCCCGCCATGAACCTGCTGGAACTGCCCGTTGTCGACGGCGGTGTGAAGTTCGGTGGATCAATCTACCCCGTGCAGAGCGCCGTCCTCGGTGAAGCCGCAGGCAACACGGTCACCGTTGGTGTCCGCCCCGAAGACCTCGAGCTGGTTGGCGCCGGCGAGGGCCTGGCCGTTGAGGCCGACGTCGTTGAAGAGCTGGGTGCAGACGCTTACGTCTACGGCCACGCAATCATCGACGGCAACGAGCGCGACATGGTTGTACGTGTCGACGGTCGCCGCCCACCGATGAAGGGCGACACCATCCACGTCCGCCCGCAGTCCGGCCACGTGCACCTCTTCGACGCAACCTCCGGCGCCCGCTTGGGCCACAAGGCCGTCACGCGCGACTAGTTCGCACACGGTCCCGGTGGTCGAGCCTGTTGAGACCCCGGAACCCCCGGTGGTCAAGCCTGTCGAGACCCCGGGACTCCCGGTGGTCGAGCTTGTCGAGACCCCGGAACCAGCACCACGTAAGGCGCGGCTGCCTGTTGGATTTTCCAGCAGGCAGCCGCGCTTCACCTTTTAAGGGAGAATTTCTAGCATGACTGAACAACCAGGTGCCAAGTGGAACCACGAGCCCACCGATTTTGACCAGATCGGCAAGCTGCCGCGCATGACTGCGCCGCCCGCCCCGGTGATGGGCTCGCTGAACATCACGGCCGCTGCCGCCGATCCCGGCCTGCTGGATTTGCCCTGGCACATCAAGCTTGAGGAGTGGCCGGCCGCCAACCTGGCCGCACTCCCCCGCGGCATCTCCCGCCATGTGGTGCGCTTTGCCCACCTGGACGGCTCGGTCATCGCCATCAAGGAAACCTCCGAGCACGTGGCCCGCCACGAGTACCACATGCTGCGCAAGCTGGCCCGGCTGGATGTGCCCTGCGTGGAGCCGGTCGCCGTCATCACAGGCCGCACCACCCCCGCCGGCGCACCCCTGGACCCCGTGCTGGTCACCCGGCACCTGAAGTTCTCCCTGCCGTACCGCGCCCTGTTCTCGCAGAAGCTGCGCCGTGACACCCTGACACGCCTCATCGACGCCCAGGCCCTGCTGCTGGTCCGCCTGCACCTGGTGGGCTTCTACTGGGGCGACGTCTCCCTCTCCAACACCCTGTTCCGTCGCGACGCAGGCGCCTTCGCCGCGTACCTGGTGGATGCCGAAACCGGCGAGCTCTACCCTGACCTGTCCACGGGCCAGCGCGAGTACGACCTCGAAATTGCCCGCGTCAACATTGCCGGGGAACTCATGGACCTGCTCGAGGGCGGGCTCATCGAGGAGAAGGTGGACCCCGTTGCCACGAGCGAGCTCATCATGCAGAGCTACCGCCGCCTGTGGGCCGAACTGACCGAGAAGGAGTCCTTCGAGCTGGAGGACCGCTGGCGCGTGGGCGCCCGTATCCGCCGCCTCAACGAACTGGGCTTCGACGTCGAGGAATACGCCATCAAGACCACGCCCGACGGCGCCACCATCCAGCTCCAGCCCAAGGTGGTCGACGCCGGCCACCACCAGCGCCGCCTGCTGCGCCTGACCGGCATCGACGCCCAGGAGAACCAGGCCCGCCGCCTGCTCAATGACATGGACTCGTTCCGCAACGACGTCACCCCTGTCAAGGACGAGGAAATCAGCGCGCACGAATGGGTAAGCTCCATCTTCGAGCCCATCGTCCGCTCCATCCCGCGTGAACTGGGCGGCAAACTGGAGCCGGCCGAGGTGGTCCACGAGGTCCTGGAGCACCGCTGGTACAAGTCCCAGGAGGATGAACGCAACGTCCCCCTCGCCGAGGCCGTGCAGTCCTATGTGGACAACATCCTGCGCTACCGCCGGGACGAGGACGCCATCATGCTCAGCACCGACACCGAGACCATCAAGATGCTGGAAGCAGGAGTCATCCCGGAGTCCGACTTCGAGGACTAGCCCACCCCTCGACGCTCCCTCACTTCTGGGGCCTTTCCACCAACGCTCCCTCACTTCATGGGGGCTTCCGGCCAACGCTCCCTCACTTTTGGGGCGGTTGGCGGTCCCTCCCCCTGCGTGCTGAGGGAGGGATGGCGAAAACTGCCCGAAAAGTGAGGGAGCGTCTGCCCCAACTGACCTAGAAGTGAGGGAGCGTCTGGCGGGAGGGTCAGGGGCGGGAGATGATTGCCTTGCCGGGGTTCAGGATTCCTTGCGGGTCGAACAGCTCCTTGATGCCACGCTGCAGCTCCAGCACCTCTTCGGCCTGTTCCAGCGCCAGCCAGCGCAGCTTGTACTGGCCAATGCCGTGCTCGCCCGTGATGGTTCCGCCCAGCTCCAGCGCCTTGTCGATCGATTCGTCCAGGGCCGCATTGAGCGCCTTGATGCCGGCCGGCTCAAAGGTGGGCACCGAGAACGTGGGGTGCAGGTTGCCGTCGCCCGCGTGCGCAATGACCTGCAGCTCCACGCCATGACGCTGCGCCATCTCCTCCAGCGCCGTGATGTAGTGGACCAACTGCGAGCGCGGCACGGCCACGTCCTCCCCCACCCGGTTCTCGGCGTCCACGTCGAGTCCGCGGTTGTTGCGGCGCAGGTCCACGAGCCGCTGCGCCTCCTCCGGGTCTTCCCGGCTGACCGAGCCGCCCAGCTTTGACAGTTCCGCGGCGGCAATCGCCTCTTCCGCCTCGGCCGCCAGCCCGTCGAACTGGATCAGCAGCAGCGCCGTGCCCCGTTCGGAGAGGTTGCTGCCGTTGCGGAAGTCCAGCTCCTTGAGCGAGGGTCCGTCCAGCAGTTCCAGGATGCAGGGCTGCACACGGGCTGCGCCCAGGGCCAGCACTCCCGCTGCGGCAGACTGCACGTCCGGGAAGAACACGGCGAGCGTGCGCACAA
Source organism: Arthrobacter sp. HY1533 (assembly GCF_027568515.1). GTDB lineage: Bacteria > Actinomycetota > Actinomycetes > Actinomycetales > Micrococcaceae > Specibacter. The sequence goes on from NZ_JANKZF010000041.1 coordinate 24,320, forward strand.
TGGTGGGCAGGTACTTCAACCGCACGGTCGCCCCCACCACGATGCCCAGCGTCCCCTCGGAGCCGACGAACAGGCTTGTGAGGTCGTAGCCGGCCACACCCTTGAACGTCCGGTGGCCCGTGTGAATGAGCGATCCGTCGGCCAGCACCACGTCCAGCGAGAGCACTGCGTCCCGGGTGACTCCGTACTTGGCGCAGCGCAGCCCGCCGGCGTTCGTGGCGATGTTTCCGCCAATCGTGGAGATCTTGAAGCTGGCCGGGTCCGGGGCAAACATGAGCCCGTGTGCAGCAACGGCGGTGTTGAGGTCGCCGTTGATGACGCCGGGCTCCACACGGGCGATCTCGTCCGCCAGGTTGATCTCCAGGATTTGGTTCATGCGTGTTAAGTTGAGTACCACGGACCCGGCCGTGGCGTGGGCGCCACCCGAGACACCAGTGCCGGCCCCGCGCGTCACGAGCGGGACGTTGTGGGCGGCAGCAGCGCGCACCACGGCCTGGACCTCGGTGATGTTCTCGGCCCACACCACGGCCACGGGTTCCTTGTAGTCGGTGACGGGGCCCTGGTCGATGGCGAACGTCTTCAGGTCGCCCTCGGCGACACTGATCTGGTCCGGCCGCAGCGACTCCCGCAGTGCCGCCCCAAACGCCGCATTCAATCCAAGTTCCTCAACTGCCATGTTCCGCCAAGCCTTCCTTGCACCGCCGTATTTACTCCCCCAAGTCTAGGAGAAGAAACCAAGGCGGGGCGGGGCACTCAGGCGGGCACTGCGATTCCTGGCAGGCGCCACACAAACGTGCCGGGCCCGCCCAGCTCAAGCTCCGCCGTCGTGCTGGAAACGGAAGCACCCGCGAACACTGGCTCGAACTCCAGTGAGGACAGCCCGAGCGCTGCGATCGGCACGCTCGCGGCGGCACGCACGGCCACCACCAGCAGCGACTCCTCGGCCGACTCCCGCACAAACGCGAGCACATCGCCGCTGGCCAAGAGCCAGCGCATGCCGCCGCGCATGGCGGGGCTTTCATGCCGCAGGGCAGCGAGCGCCGCGTAAACGGGGCGCAGGTCCGTGACGATCCGCTCCGGCTCGTCCCACGGCAGCGGCGTGCGCGAGGCCTCGCCGTTGAAACCCTCGAGGCCGAACTCGTCGCCGGCAAAAACCACCGGAATGCCCGGCAGCAGCATGGACACGGCCGCCGCGACGGCAGGGCCGCCCGGGATCATCACGCTCGCCGCGCGGGCGGTGTCGTGCGTGTTCAGGGCGTTCATGGTGGCATTGCGGACCGGCCAGCTGAACGCGCTGGAGAGGTCGCGGTGCGTGGCCAGCACGACGTCGGCCGCCACCTTGGGCGGGCCCGCCAGGGGGGTGCCGAAGAAGTCAACGCGCGCCTCCGGGTTGCCCAGCCACTGCCACATGGGTCGGGTGAAGTTGGAGTACGTCATGGCGCCCTGCCAGCCGAAGCCGTCCACGTCGGCGCCGGCGTCTGAGGTTTCCTCACCAAGCAGCAGCGCGTCCGGGTTGATCTCAAGGATGCGTTCCTGGATGAGGGCGGCCACCTCGCGGTTGATGTCCTGCGCACCCAAGCGCCCGGTCATGTTGCCCACGTCGATGCGCCAGCCGTCCAAGTTGAACGGTGCCTTGAGCCAGTGGGCCACCACGGAGTCCTCCCCCGTGACAAAGGCTTCGCGCAGCGCCTCGGAGGCCCAGTTGAGCTTGGGAAGCGACTTCACGCCCCACCAGCTCTCGTAGTCCGTGTGGTCCTCGTTGAAGTAGAAGTAGCCGGCCTCCACGGAATTGGGGTCCGCCTGCGCACGGGTGAACCACTCGTGGGCGTCGCCTGTGTGGTTGGAGGTGAGGTCGCCCATGACCTTCATGCCGCGGGCGTGCGCGGCCTCCACGAGCCGGATGAGTGCCTCGTCGCCGCCCAGGAGCGGGTCCACGGCGTGGAAGGTGGAGGCGTCGTAGCGGTGGTTGGAGCGGCCCGGGAAGAACGGTGTCAGGTAGACAATGTCAGTGCCCAGGGCCTGAAGCTCATCCAGCCGTTCCGTGACGCCGTCCAGGTCCCCGCCGTAGAACTGGCGGGCCACATCCGGGCCCTTGCCCTGCACGGGCGTGTCCCAGTTGCAGGCCACGCCCCAGTCCGGGGTGGGCCGCCCGCCCGCCTGGGCGGAGCGGGCAAAGCGGTCGGGAAACACCTGGTACATGACGGCGTCGTGCGACCACGCCGGGGCGGGCCTGGCCGTGGTGACGCGGAAGTCGTTGTAGTCGGAGGTGTCGCGGTTGTGCAGCCCGGCGTTGTTCAGGTGCCAGTAGACAGGACCGTCTTCGCCGGCGACTTCAATGACGAAGCGGTACTGCGCCACGGGGTTGACGTGGAGCATGCTCGCCTCCCACCATGTCCAGCCGCCGGCCGTGCCGATCTCCCTGGCCTCGTCGTAGCGCGGCTCCGCGTCCTGGACGCTGCGCACCCACACCCGGGAGGCACTCCCCCAGTCCTGCGGCACGCGCAACCGCAGCGTGCAGCGTTCGCCGAGTGCCGGCGTCGTGCTTCCAACGTGGAGAGCCGAACCGTCGTGGTGCGGTTGATTGACTGACATGTTTATCCCTTTACCCCGCCTTGAACCAAGCCACTGACAATGTACCGCTGAAGGAACAGGAACAGTGCCATGACAGGCACTGCGGCCAAAACTGCGCCGGCGGAGAAGATGCCCCAGTTCTTGGAACGGGTGTCGGCCACGAAGGAGTACAGGCCCACGGCCAGCGTCTGCGAGTCGGGGTCGGTCAGCACCACGGAGGCGATCACGAATTCGCTGGAGATGCCGATGAAGGACAGCAGCGCCACCACGGCCAGGATGGGGGTGACCAGGCGCAGGATGATGCCGAAGAAGATCTGCACGTGGGAGGCGCCGTCGATCTTGGCGGCCTCGTCCAGGGACTGCGGGACGGTGTTGAAGAAGCCGTACATGAGGTAGGTGTTCACGCCCAGCGCGCCGCCCAGGTAGACCATGATCAGGCCCAGCTGGCTGCCCAGGCCCAGGGCGGGGATGACGTCGGAGATGCCGCTGAGCAGCAGGAAAATCGCGACGACGGCGAGCAGCTGCGGGAACATCTGCAGCAGCAACAGCGAGAGCAGGCCCACGCGGCGGCCCGTGAAGCGCATGCGGGAGAACGCGTAGGCGGCCATGGCGCCCAGGAACACGGTGGCGGCCGAGGTGACCACGCCAATGATGAGGGTGTTCATGAACCAGCGGCCAAAGGGGCGGGCCGGGTCGTTGAACAGCTTCACGAAGTTCTCAATGTCCACCTGGGTGAACAGCCCCTTGGTGCCGGCCAGCGTGCCGTTGGAGTTCAGTGCTGCGGAGAGGACGTAGAGCAGCGGGAACACGGCAAACAACGTGACCACAACGCCCACCAGGTGGCGCCATCCCTTGTCCTTGAACCACACGCCAAAGGGGCGGCGCTTGGGCTGCGGGACCAGGGTCCGGGTTGTCTCGGGCTGCAGTGTGGTGCTCATCGGTTCACTTCCTCAAGTGCCTTGGTCTGCTTGAAGCTCACGGCGGATACGGTGGCCACAATGATGAAGATGACAATTGCCAGCGCACTGGCCAGGCCGTAGTCGCGGCCCGTGCCCTGGCCGAACGCCACCTTGTACACGAGCGTGATCAGGATGTCGGTGGAGCCAATGTCCCGGGTGGTGTCCTCGAAGCGGGGCCCGCCGCCGGTCAGCATGTAGATGACGTTGAAGTTGTTGAAGTTGAAGGCGAAGGAGGCAATGAGCAGGGGTGCAATCGAGACCAGCAGCAGCGGCAGCTTGATGGAGCGGAACACGCGCCAGGCGCCGGCGCCGTCCACGCGGGCGGCCTCGTCCAGCTCGGTGGGCAGCGACTGCAGGGCGCCCGTGCACACCAGGAACATGTAGGGGAAGCCGAGCCACAGGTTGACCACCAGCACGCTGATCTTGGCCAGCACGGGATCTGTCAGCCAGCCGATTTCGGCGCCGCCCAACAGGGTCTGGTTGAGCCAGCCGAACTGCGGGTTCAGGATGCCTGACCACACCAGGCCGGAGAGGAAGGCGGGGAAGGCGTAGGGCAGGATCATGAGCACCCGGTACACCTTCTTGCCGCGCAGGTCGTCCCGGTTGAAGGTGATGGCCAGGAACAGGCCCAGGCTGAAGGTGAGGATCACTGAGGCGATGGCGAAGGTGAAGGTCCATGCCACGACGCTCAGCAGGGGTGCGCGCAGGTTGGGGTCGGTGAAGGCGCGGACAAAGTTGTCGAAGCCCACGTTGATCTTCCAGCCCGTGGCCAGCCGTTCACCGTTGGCGTTGGCAAAGGCGCCCTCACCGTTGTCGGTGTAGGTGGCTCCCGTGTCGACGTCGGTGAAGGTGTCGGTGCCGGCGTCGTAGACCATGCTGGGCTTGAACGCGTAGGCGGTGCTGCCGTCAGCCGTGCGCAGGCTGCCCTCGGCGGGGTCGTCGGAGACGGGGACGGAGATGGCCAGGATGGCGTCCTGGTTGGCCACCACCTGGGCGAAGTTCAGGGTGTCGTAGCCGGGCACGGAATTGGCCTTGCCCGTGCTGTCCGTGCCGGCGTCGGTGACCGCGGCCAGGGCTTCGGTGGAGGAACCCAGTGAAACAGCGCCGTCCGGAGCGGTGAACAGCAGGAACAGCTCATCGTCCTGCTTGAGCACGGCCGTCTTGAACGTGGGCGAATCCGGCACTCGCTTCTGCGCCATGGTCTGGATGGCCGCAATGGCGTCCGCCTTGGTGCTGTTGTGCCCGTCGCCGTAATTGGTGAACGCAATGTAGCCCGAATACAGCACCACAAACACCTGAAAGATGATGAGGAAGAAGACGCCCGGGGCCAGGTACTTGGCAGGCAGGCCGCCCTTGCGCAGGTAGATCCAGTTGATGGCCAGGGTCACCAGGGCGGCCACGGCCAGGATGGCCCATGACTCGCTCAGGAAAAGCATCATCATGACGTAGACGGCAAAGGCGTCCACGAGGCCCAGCAGCACCACCTTCACGAGGGTGCCCTTGATTGAATCGGGACCATGGTCCCTGGCCCGTGCCAGCCGGCCCGGCGGGCGTCCGGAGGCAGGCGGTGCCACGTGTCCGGCGTCGTTGGTGGATTGGAAAACTTGCGTCACTTGGGGTCCTCTTGCACTGTTCTTGGCTGATCATCAAGGGGCGTGGTGCCGCCGCGCGCGGCCGCACCACACCCCCATGCGTGGCTGTGAAGCCTAGGCGCCGATCTTGGACTTGATGGTTGCAGCCATCTTGGGCCAGTCGGTGGCGGGATCGCCCTTGCCCTTGATGAGGTCCAGTTCAGTGGCGCCCCAGTCGTTCCAGACGGCATCCATTTCCGGGATGGCCGGCATGGGCACGCCGTTGTCGCCAATCTTGCCGAATGCGGCGACGATCGGGTCCGAGGACGCCTTCTCAAAGGAGGCCTTCAGTGCCGGCGGGCGGCCGCCCGTGGCAAACATGGAGTCCTGAGCGGCCTCCGTGGTCAGGTAGTTGGTGACAAATTCCGTGGTGGCCAGGGCGTTGGCGCTCTTGGCGCTGATGAAGAAGCCATTGACGCCCACGAACGGCTGTGCCGGCTTGTCGCCGGCGGTGGGCAGCGGGTCGATGGCCAGCTTGATGCCGGCCTTCTGCAGGTCCGGCACGTTCCACGGGCCGGTCAGGAAGTACGGGCTCTTGCCGTTCTTGAACTCTTCCTTGGCAATGTCGCCGGTGATGTTGGAGTTCAGGACCTTGGAACCGGTGTCGCCCCACTCCACGAGCTTCTTGGCGAAGGCAATGCCCTCGGGTCCGCCCAGGACCAGGTTCTTGGGGTCGTAGCCACCCTCCGGGGTCAGGCCAAAGACTGCCGATCCCATGGAGGTCTGCAGCGGGTACAGGTGGTAGGGGTCGCCCTGCTTGGGGTCCAGGCCCACCAGGAAGGCGTACTTGGCCTTGCCGGCGTCCACAACGCCCTGGCCTGCGGCGACCGCCTCGTCGAAGGTGGTGACGGCTGCGGGAAGCAGGGCCGTGTTGCGCAGCAGAGCGATGTTCTCCACGGAGTACGGGACGCCGTAGTTGGAGCCGTTGAAGGTCATGGCCTTGATGGCTGTGGCCGAGAAGGTTGAGGCTTTGTCGCCCAGCTCCACAGGTGCGATGACGCCGTTCTGCACAAACTTGCCTACCCAGTCGTGCGGGCCGACGATGAGGTCCGGGCCCTTGCCGGTGGGGACCTGGGTGATGAAGTCGTCGCGCACCGCGGCGAAGTCCTTGATGACGAGCTTCACTTCAATGCCTGTGTCCGCCTTGAACTTGGCGGCAATGTCCTTCAGTGCCGGGGAGCGCTCGGCGTCCACCCACATGGTGATGGTGCTGGCGCCGCCTGCGGCCAGGTCCTGGGCAGTGGCAGGTGCGCTGCTGGAGGTCTTGTCCCCGCCGCCGCAGGCGCTGAGCGCAACTGCGGTTACGGCGGAGAATGCGCCAATCGTGAAGACCCGGCGGCTGACCGGCATGGCACTGCTGTTTGGCAACTTCATTGTGTCCCTTTCATGGGCCCGTCGCCGGCCATGTGGGCCGGGCGGGCAAAACTGTCAGTGGCCTGCCTCACAAAGCGCAAGCATTGACCAAGCTACATGAAAGCGGTTCCAATTTGAAGAGGGAACGGAAGAAAATAGACACAAACCACCTCACTGGCTGTCAGTTTCAGCGGAAATGTCGCACGCTACCAGTCGTCAAGAAGCCCGCAATTTAGGGCTATTCCGGGCCTTTGTGGCCACGTCGGATGAGATTCACTCAATTTTGAGAACGTTTACAGAATCGCGCCGATTCACTACTCTTGTAAGCATGACTTCCACGTACGCAGCTCCCGCATTCGCCGCATCGGCAACCCCGGACACCCACTGGTCACGGGACTCGGTGATCTACCAGGTGTATCCCCGGTCCTTCCGGGACAGCAACGGCGACGGCATCGGCGACCTTGCCGGCATCACGGCCGAACTGGGCCAGCTGGCGGACCTGGGCGTGGACGCCGTGTGGCTGTCGCCGTTCTACCGGTCCCCGCAGCGCGACGCCGGCTACGACGTCTCCGACTACTGCGACGTGGACCCGATTTTCGGCTCCATGGCGGACTTCGACGAGCTCATGCACAGTGCCCGCGGTCTGGGGCTGCGCGTCATCATCGACCTGGTGCCCAACCACTGCTCCAGCGACCACGCGCTGTTCCAGGCGGCCCTGGCTGCGGCCCCGGGGAGCGCCGCCCGGGACATGTTCATCTTCCGCGACGGTCGCGGCTCCGAAGATGACCTGCCGCCCAACAACTGGCAGTCGCACTTTGGCGGGCCGGCCTGGACCCGCACAGTGAACCCTGACGGCAGCGGCGGCCAGTGGTACCTGCACCTCTTTGACTCAACCCAGCCGGACTTCAACTGGGACAACCCCGCCGTGCACGTCGAATTTGAGCGGATCCTGCGGTTCTGGCTGGACCGCGGCGTGGACGGCTTCAGGGTGGATGTTGCCCACGCGCTGGTCAAGGCACCCGGCCTGCCCGATTGGGGCGGCACCGCATGGGGCGGCAGCATTGAGGGCTTCCCCGGCGAGGAGGCGCCCATGTTCGGCCAGCCCGCCCTGCACAACGTCTACCGCATGTGGCGTGAGGTGCTCGCCGAGTATGGCCCGGACAAGATCCTGTGCGCCGAGGCCAATGTTGATCCGCTGGAACGCATGGCCAATTGGGTCCGCCCGGACCAGATGCACCAGGCCTTCAATTTTCCGTACCTGACCTCTCCGTTCTCCGCCCCGGCACTGCGTTCGGTTGTCGATTCCTCGCTGCGGGCCTTTGGTGCCGTTGGCGCCACCAGCACCTGGGTGCTCTCCAACCACGACGTCGTCCGGCACGCCACCCGCTTCGGCTACGACGGCCCGGGCCCGCGGGAGGGCGACGGCATTGGCTCTGCCGACCCCCAGCCCAACCTGGAACTGGGACGCAGGCGCGCCGCCGCGGCGTCGTTGTTCACGCTGGGCCTGCCGGGCGCCGTGTACCTGTACCAGGGTGAGGAGCTGGGCCTGCCGGACCACACAACGCTGCCCGACGCCTCGCGGCAGGACCCCACATTTGCACGCACGTCCGGGGAACGCATTGGCCGCGACGGCTGCCGGATCCCCCTCCCCTGGCGGGCCGGCTCAGCCTCGGCCGGCTTCAGCGGCGGAGAAACAGCGGCAGACCCATGGCTCCCGCTGCCGGCAGCCTGGGACGACTATGCGCGGGACGTGCAGGCCGCCAGCCCCACCTCACACCTGGCCCTGTACCGCAAGGCACTCCAGGCGCGTCGCATTCACGGCCTGGGTACAGGAACACTGCAATGGGTGGAAGAATACTGCACGGAGCAATCACTGGGTTTCCGCAATGGAACCACACTGGCCCTGCTCAACACAGGCACCACCCCGCTTGAGCTCCCCCGCGGAACAGTCCTCTTGCGCTCCCAGCAGCAGCTCGGGGCTGGCGAGGCCCTGCAACCGGGTGAGGCCGCCTGGCTCAGCATCTAAACAAGGACACGATGGAGAAAAAAGTGGCAGGCATCAAGGACGTGGCCGAACTCTCCGGACTTTCGATTGCCACCGTCTCACGGGCCCTCGGCGGCAAGGGCAGCGTGTCTGCCAAGAGCCGCAAGAGGGCCCAGGACGCCGCGGCCGAGCTGGGCTTTGTGCTCTCCTATGCAGCCTCCAGCCTGGCGTCCGGCCGCAACCACAACATCGGCGTGGTGGTGCCGGCCGTCAACCGCTGGTTCTTCTCCTCCCTGCTGGACGGCATCTCCTCCGAGCTCCTGGAGGCCGGCTACGACCTCACGCTGTACACCACCAGCCAGAACGCGAGCCACAGGGCCACCATCCTGAGCGACTTTTTGCTGCGCAAGAGGCTCGACGCCGTCATCGCCGTCTCGCTGGAGCTCACCGAGGCGGAGGTGCTGCAGCTGCTGGCCATCCACCGACCGGTCCTGGGCGTTGGCGGACTCCTGCCCGGGGCCGACAGCATCCGCGTCGACGACTTCCAGCTGGCCAAGGACGCAACGGAGCACCTGATCGGGCTGGGGCATACACGCATTGCGCACATTGGCGGCGCCAACGAGTACGACGCCGACTTCAAGCTCCCGCGCACCCGCCGCAACGGCTATGAGGTGGCCATGAAGGGCGCCAAGCTGCCCTACGCGCCCGAATGGCTGCAGACCTCGGACTTCACCGTCAACGGCGCCTACGCCACGGCACGGGCGATGCTGGGCGCCGGCCGCAACCGCCCCACGGCAATCTTCGCAGCATCCGACGAGATGGCATTTGGTGCCATCCTGGCAGCCCGTGACTTCGGCCTGCGTGTTCCCGAGGACTTGTCCGTGATCGGGATCGACGGCCACGAGCAGGGCGCCGTGTACGGCCTGACCACCTTTGACCAGGATGCCCGCGGCCAGGGCTCCTATGCGGCGCGGAGGATCCTGGACCGGCTGGCGCAGGATCTGCCGGCCGCAGAGATCCCCCACGAGCCTGTTGCCGAGGTGTTTCCGACCCGTCTGGTGGTGCGTTCCAGCACGGCGGTGCCGCCGGCTGAGTAGTTGTTGGCGTTAAACGAAGAATGGCCACCTGGTGGGGTGGCCGTGTTGTGGCTTGTGGGGTTAATGCAGGGAGGCCCCGCACCGTGTGGTGTGGGGCCTCGACCTGTTTTTGGTGTTGTCCGGCGGTGTCCTACTCTCCCACATCCTCTCGAATGCAGTACCATCGGCGCTGTGGGTCTTAGCTTCCGG
>NZ_JANKZF010000042.1 GCF_027568515.1 Arthrobacter sp. HY1533
CCCTGCCTCCAGCACGGCCAACACAATCACTTTGTTCTTTCCCATAAACAATGCTCGACCGAAGTGGGAACCATGTCTCGAGACATCGGGGAAGTATCACCTGGGAACTATGTCCTGAGATCACACACCACCGTCACCGCCAATCGCAAGGCCCCTGCTTCCCTTTGTTTAGAAGGAAAGCAGGGGTTTTGTTTTGCCCAAAAACAGGGCCGCGGGGAAGCGGCAGATCCTATTGGGGACTGGCCAGCAATGCCTTCAGGGCATCAAGGGGATTGGCGACCTCGCCGCCGTGGGAAAACAACACCCGCCCAGCGTGAATTGCCACAACCCGGCCCAGCGACTCCTGCGCCTGTTGGGCGTCATGGGTGAATGCCGCCGGGGATCGGCGGACGCCTGACCCGTCACTGCCCGCCACATCCCCCGGAAAGAGCACTGAAAGTGCCGGATGAAACAGGCTCCTGTGACCTGGTGTATGCCCGGGGGTTGCCAACGCCAGCAACCCCCTGACGTCGTCCCCGTCAGCCAGCGCCTTTAGCCCCATTGTTTGGGGCATGTGGGCGTGATCCTCAATGCCGGCCCAAACAACCGGGTTTTGGGTTTTCTTCAGGACCTCGGCCAATCCGCCAGTGTGGTCCATGTGTGAGTGGGTGAGAACAATGTCGCTGACATCCCCCCACGCGTCGTCCATGCCTGCCAGCGCCTTGCCTATGTGCTCCGCACTGCCCGGCATGCCTGTGTCGATGAGGACAACACCATTCGGATGCGGAACGAGGAAGCAGCGAACGTCAAAATCGAGTGGTTCAGGACCCGCAACTCCCGCTGGCAAATGAACGTCCATGACGACGGCTTGGACTGCTGAATTGTCAGCGTTCATGGTGCCACCCCTGCCTTGGTGGAAAGGTTTCTTCAGTATGGGCTTTTGCGTCGACGGCGGCAATGAAACGGGTTCTAGACTGGAAACCATGAACGAGACTGCGCAGAAGCCCTCCATTGAAATCCGCCGGATGCTCGAATCCGACAAACCAAAGGTCCTCGAGCTCATTGCCGAGGCCCGTGGAGATGCCCTCAGCCCGGAGGAGCGCGCGGAGCGTGGCTTCATTCAGGGAACTGTCAACGAAGGGCTGCTCGACGCGGCATTGACGGGCCCCGGCATCTACCTTGCAGTGTCCGGAGATGAGGTGGCCGGGTTCGTGATGTCGTGGGGTCCGGAACAAATTGGCGAGCAGAACCGGGTCGGCACTGAATCACTGCGCCTCGCGGCGGAAGCCTTCCCCGGCTCCCGCGTCTTCATGTCCGGTCCCGTGGCAATTTCCGAGCGTTTCCAGGGCCAGGGGCTGTACCGGAAGATGGCCTCCGCCCGTGATGCAGCACTCGCCGGCGATTTCCAGTGCGCCGTCCAGTTCGTTGACACCGCAAACGTAAAGTCGCTGAACGTGCACCGCCACATGGGAATGACGGAACTGGAGCAGTTTGAGGCCAACGGCAGCCAGTTCGTCCCCTTCGCCTACGCACTGTAGAGAGGAAACCGGGACCACCGCGCTGCCTTGGGCACCCGCGCCCTGAATTGCTAAGCTTGGGCATCCGCCGATGCCTTCGGCGAGCTTTTTTCGTTGCACGCCACATCTGCGTGGCCGAAAGCAACGACTACCCCGGCCCGCACACGAGGGCCGTCGAACAAAGGAAACCATTGGGTACTCAAGTAACTGACCAGCACTCAGAAAACGCGCACGGAGAGCCCAGCGCCCTGGCCAGCAACATCATCGGCTACGGGACTGTGGTCGGCGGTGCCGTCTGCTTCGGCCTCCTGATCTGGCTCGGCCTGTAGCAACTAAACGCCTGGCAAGAACGCCCATCAATTTGATGGGCGTTCTTGCGTTTCACGGGCCCGGAATCAAGGCCTGTGGCTGCTGCGCCTACCGCTCACAGGCAATGCCGTCGCTGTCACCGTCCATTTTGGGCCGGTAGCCGGGCTGTCCAATGTACAGAGGGGCCGCTCCAGCGGCCTTGGCCTCCGAGCAATTCGCGTAGTAAACGTCCCCGGCGGGAGCCTCCAGCAACGGCTGAATGGGCGGAGCCTGCTGCTGTGCCGCCTTTTCGGCTGCCACCCGTGCCGCCTCATCCGCCGCTGCCTGAACCGCTGCAGCCTGTTCGGCGGCGGCCTTCTCGGCCGCAGCCTTCTCTGCCGCGGCCTTTTCGGCAACGGCCTTCTCCTGGGCCACGCGGGTGACTTCAGCCCTCTCGGCCAGGAGCGTCTTGGAGTCCTTTTCCGTCATCCACACCAGGACCCCCTTGTCATTTTTGGTGCAATTGAGGGTTCCGCCGGGTTCAACAAATGACGTGCCTTCAGAGGCGCATTCGTCGAGCAGCCTACTTTTGGGCGTGGGGGTTGGACTGGGCGACGGAGTTGCGGTAACCGTAGCCACAACCTTTGTCTCCGCCAGCGGGACCATGGTGCTGGGTGCTGGATCTGCCGCAGCAGTAGCGACAAAGCCCAGAACCAGGGCGGCGAAGCCGGCACCCACGGCAGCTCCAGCTCCCTTGCGGTGGGGCAGTCCGAGCCATGATCTGCGTCCGAAGACCAAGGAATACAGGGCCGTCACTATGAGGAACAGGGCGAACAGGACCAGCCAGGCGCCGAACGCTCCGGCAACGCCGGAGACCAGCATGAGGATGAGCAGAAGAAGCCAAATCCCCGCAGTAATCCAGAATGATTTTTTGGGGCGCCTGCCGGCTTTACTGGTCCCCGCAGAAAAGGTGTTTGTCATGAAGTCCTCCGCAAGAATGAAAAATGCAACGAAGCGATGATTCACCAGTCCGGTGAACGGCCAGTGTAGGACACAGAGAACACACAGGGACCATTCAGCCAGCATCGTGACGCGTGCCAGAGAATGAAGACATGGAATTTCCACGCCCGGCCACCGAACCTGCCACCCTCCCCAAGCTGACCCGCACCGACGGCGAACCCATCCGCGCGCTCGTGGTGGACGACGAACCGGAGTTGGCCGATCTCATGCGCCGCGGACTGGAGATGACCGGCTGGCAGGTGGAAACGGCCCACGACGGGTTTGAGGCAATGAACATCGCCCGGGGCTTCATGCCAGACGTGCTGGTGCTGGACATCATGATGCCCGGCATGGACGGCGTGGAACTGCTCCAGCGCATCCGCTCCATCCACCCCGACGTCCCCGCGCTCTTCCTGACCGCCAAGGACGCCGTGGCGGACAAGGTCACGGGCCTGCAGGCAGGGGGCGACGACTACGTCAGCAAGCCCTTCAGCATGAAGGAGGTCCTGCTGCGCCTCCACCGCATTGTGCAGCGCTCGGGCATCACCGCCCCGGATTCGGCCCAACTGAGCGTCGGCGACCTTTCCCTGAACAAGGACACCAAGGCGGTCCAGCGGGCGGGGACCGAAATCGCCTTGACCACCACCGAATACGAGCTTCTGAAGTTCCTCATGGAAAACCCGCGCCACGTGCTGAGCAAGTCCCGCATCCTTGACCGCGTCTGGAACTACGACTTCGGCGGCCAGAGCAACATTGTTGAGCTGTACATTTCCTACCTGCGCAAGAAAATCGATGCCGACCGCGAACCCATGATCCACACCGTCCGCGGCTCCGGCTACGTGATCAAGCCATGCCAGTGACCACCCCCGCAGCCCCCGCCACACCACCGCGGACAGCGGCAACGGCCCGCGCCAAGGAACTCCTGCACCCGGCCTCGTGGCACTTGAGCACCCGCCTGGTGGTGGTGATGCTCGCCCTGTTGACAGTCATTTGCGCACTCGTGGGCATGGTCAGCTACACAGCCCTGAGCGTCACCGTGAAAAGCCAGCTCGACGCCTCCCTCCAGCAGGCCGCCGTGCGCACCGCCGCCTACTACACCAGCCCCGGCACCACGGGCCCGGGCCCCGACCCCCTCAACGCCCGGGCCACGAGCGCAGGCCAGTTGAGCGCGGTCCTGAGTGACGGCGTCGTCCATTACGCCGGAATCCTCTCCAGCCGCGGCACCCGGCAGCAACTGACCACGGCCGACGCCGACATCCTGGCAGGCCTGTCCACCAACGGGACATTCAGCGACAGGACACTCTCGATCGGCGAGTACCGCCTCGCCGCCCAGGCAGTCCCCAACGGCGACACCCTCATCACCGGCCTCCCCCTGGCCGCCACCAAACAGACACTGCAAACGCTGGTGGTGTCCATCATCCTTGTCTCGCTCGCCGGGCTGCTGGCGCTGGGCTGGGCAGGCACCGCCATCATCCGGCGCAGCCTGCGCCCCCTGGCCGTGCTCTCCGGCACGGCCACCAAGGTGGCCACGCTAAGGCTCGACGCCGGCGAGGTCGCCCTGAGTGCGCGCGTCCCAGAAGCGGCCGCCCGGCCCGGGACGGAAGTGGGCAACGTGGGCCACGCATTCAACGCCATGTTGGAGAACGTCTCGCACGCCCTGCAGGCCCGCCAGCACAGCGAAACCAAGCTGCGCCGCTTCGTGGCCGATGCCAGCCATGAACTCCGCACGCCCCTGACGGCGATCCGCGGCTACGCCGAGCTGCTTTCCATGACCGAGCCGCTGAGCACCGACGGGCAGACCGCGCTGGGCCGGGTGCAGGCCCAGTCGGTGCGGATGAGCAAGCTGGTCGAGGACCTGCTGACCCTGGCCCGGCTGGACGAGCAGCAGGCCGCCGCGGGAACGGCTGCCCCATCGCAGGGCGGCAGGAACCACGCTGCGGCCGCGGTTCAGGCCCCCGTGAACGTGAGCCCCCTGGTCATGGAGGCCGTGCGCGACATCCAGGTGGCCACCCCGGGCCACGAATGGCAGTTCACGGTCCCCGACGAACCCGTTGAGGCGGCCTGCGGGGAATCCGCCCTGCGCCAGGTGCTGCTGAACCTGCTCTCCAATGCCGCCAAGCACACACCCACCGGAACGGCGGTCCACACCTCGCTGTCGCAGGCGCCTGACGGCAGCGTTGTGCTGGAGGTCAGCGACAACGGCCCCGGCATCGACCCCGCCTTCCTGGCCGTGGTCTTTGACCGGTTCTCGCGCGCCGACACTGCCCGGACCGGCACCACCGGCAGCACGGGGCTGGGCCTGAGCATTGTGCAGGGCATGGTGCAGGCCCATGGCGGCACCGTGCAGGCTGCAAGTGTGCCCGGACGGACCACCTTCACGGTCAGGCTGCCCGGTGCAGCCTCCCCGCAGGCCCCCGCCAAGGCCACTCCCCGGGCCCCCGCGCCTGCGCCCAATGTGACAGCCAATCCGCAGGGCCTTCCGCCCCGAATGCCAGACAGGGGAATTCCCCGATAAGCTGGGAAAGTTGGCCAGAGCGCGGAAGGGAGCACACATGGACCACGCGCCATTTCGGCTCCTGCGCACCTCGCTGGTCGGCGCCACCATCATTGGCCTGGCAGCCGGCGCCCACCTGCTGGGTGGCGGCACACTCCCGGCCCCCGGCATCATGGTTGGCATCCTGGCCCTGCACGTGCTGTGCTCAACGGTTGCCACCAAGTTCAAGCTCTCGATCCCTGCCATGGCCGGCCTGCTGGGCAGCAGCCAAATAGTGCTCCACCAGGCGTTCGACGCCCTGTCCCACGGCGCCCACGCAACCGGTGTTGGCGGGGCAGCCGCCGCGGGCCACCACGGCATGACGGCCGAGGCCCACGCGGCCAGCCTGCTCGCCGCGGCCGCGCCACTGGCGGACCCGGCCACCGCATCGCTGGGCCATGCGGCCGGGATGTCCGGCTGGATGTTGGCCGCCCACATTGCAGCCACCCTGGCCGCCGCCGGACTCCTCGCCTATGGCGAAAGCGCCCTCTGGGCCCTCGCGGGCTGGCTGCGGCCGCTCTGCCAAAGCGCCGCCGTCATCCGGCTTATCCCGGTGCAGGACGCCCGGCCCCGCATTGTGCCGCGCCCCCTGCCGCGCCTGCCGTGGCGCAATCTGCGCCCCAACACCCGGCGCGGCCCGCCCGCCGCTGCAGCAGTCTTCGCCTGACGCCCTGTCGAACCAGTCACAGGGCGCGATTCCCTGTAATTTTTTCCTGTTCGAAAGGCTTATGCCATGCGCATTTCACGCACCCTCAAGACCACCCTTGCCCTCGGAGCCACGAGCGGCCTGATGCTGCTGGGGCTGGGCAGCGCCTCCGCCCACGTCAGCGCCACCCCCACCGAAACGGCCGCCGGCGCCTACACGCTGGTCACCTTTGCCACGGGCCACGGCTGCGACGGCTCGCCCACCACGTCGATGACCATCACGCTGCCCAAGGAACTCAACGACGCCACGCCCACGGTCAACCCGAACTGGACCATCAGCAAGGCGACGGAAAAGCTGGACACCCCCCTCACGCTGCCCAACGGCAGCAAGGTCAGCGAGCGCACCGCGTCCATCACGTACACGGCCAAGACTCCCCTGCCCGACCACCAGCGCGACACCTTCACCCTGTCCCTGCAGCTGCCCGACGTCGCCGCCGGCACCACCCTGCACTTCCCCACGCTGCAGAAGTGCGAGACCGGGCAGACAGACTGGAAGGAAATCCCGGCCGCCGGCGCCGACCACGACTCCGTGGACGCCCCGGCACCCTCACTGACCATCACGGCGGCAGTGGCCGGCGACGCCCACGGTGCACACGGCGCGGACGCGACTTCCGAGACCGCTGAAACGTCCGACGGCGGCACCACCTGGCCGGCATGGCTCGGCCTGTGTGCCGGGCTGGCCGGGCTGGTCCTGGGCGGCCTGGCCTTCCTGCGCACCTCCCGCAAGGCTTAGCATCCGCGCAGGGGCGGGCGGGATGGTCCGCCCCTGCGCGTTGGCGCCCGTGCGAATGCGCAGGGGAGCCAGCGCGCGACACACCGGGGGCCCGGCCGGGTTGACTCGGGATTGCTGTGGGGCAAAAGTGGGGGCATGACTATTCCCCCGAGAAGCCGCACCTACAAGCCCCACGCAGCCAGGATCCTGGCACTTGCTTCGGTCCTGGCCCTGGGGGCGACTCTCTCGGCGTGCGCCCCGCGGGAATCAACGGGCTCCGAAACCACGGCACCGGCCACCTCGGCCGGCCCCAGCGCCACCGCACCTGCCGAGACCGGGGAGGCCACGCCGTCGTCCGCCCCAAGCAGCGCACCGGCAGCCACCACGCCGGCCCCTCCCCCGCTGTGCACGGCGGCCTCGCTCGCGGGATCCCTGGATGACACCGGTGGTGGCGCGGCCGGGCACATCTACATGAAGCTTATTGTGAGCAACAGTTCCAGTGCGGACTGCATCCTTGACGGGTACCCGGGGGTTTCGCTGGTTGCGGCCGGAAGCACGGAACCGATCGGCGAACCCGCCGAGCGCGATGCGTCGGCACCCTCCAGCGGTCCCATCACCCTGGCTCCGGGCGACAGCGCCGCCGCGGTGCTGCGCTACACGCAGGCAGGGAACTACCAGGACTGCAACCGTGTGGATGCCGCTGCCGTGCTGGTGTACCCGCCCAGCGCGACGGACAGCCTGTCGATCGCGCGCCCGTTGACCGCCTGCAGCAATGCAGGGATCAAGCTGCTCACGATTGGTGCTTTCCAGCCGTAGCGCGGCGTCCAGCCCCGGCGCGGACAGTCGGGGCTCAGCGGGGGGTGCGGCTCAGCGGTGACTGCGGCTCGTTGGGGTCGAATTCCTCGAAGGAGCCGATGAAGCCGGGGTCTGAATCCTGCGATTCCCGGCGCCGGCCGTGCCGCAGCACGTACAGTTTGTTGGCGGCGAAGGCCAGGGCGCCAACGGCCACCAGGTGCATCGCGCCGCCCAGCACGTCGACGTGGATGACAGCTGCCAGGAACCCCGTCACGGCGACGGCCCCGCCCACCGTGACGAGCAGGCGCAGCTGTTCAAAGCGTCCGTACACGGCAACGGCTGCGCCAATGGCCAGCCATGGCCCGGCGCCGTTGAGGAAGGGAATCAGCGCGAACAAGACGATGCCAAGGCCGGTTCCCCCGGCAAGGTACAGGTAGTGATTCCGTGGGGCCAGCCACCACGACGGGTGCTTCCACAGCCAGGCTGCGCTCAGGGCGCCCACCACGATGGCGCCGGCAACGAAGAAGCGAGCGTCGGCGCCGTTTCCCTTCTCAGCCACCATGCTGATGGCGAGGGAAACCAGGAAGAGGAAGGACAGGCCAAGCATCGGAACCCAGTTGTTCCCCACATGCCTTGTCTTCACTGTGCCAGCCTCCCAAACCGTCCAAACCAACCAGGCTGGCCGTGGGCGTGCACAAGCTGCCGGACCGGCCCCGGCATTCATTGCCGCTCCTACCGTTTAGATTACCGCTAGCCACGGACACTTGCGGACCGCTGCCGCAATGTGGGCACCATGCGGCATGATGGAGCCGTGCAAGGAACAACGCCCGGCGGTCCGCCCACCACCGCCATGACCCAATTCGCCGCGGCCACGCGCGAATGGTTCCTCGGCGCGTTCGGATCCCCCACCCCGGCCCAGGCGGGGGCCTGGGAGGCCATTGCCGGCGGCGCACATTCCCTGGTGGTTGCCCCCACGGGTTCCGGCAAGACCCTGGCTGCTTTCCTGTGGTCGCTGGACGGGTTGATCGCCCAGCCGCCCGCGAACCCCCAGCCCGGGGAAAAGGCCAGCACCCGTGTCCTGTACATTTCGCCGCTGAAGGCCTTGGGCGTGGACGTGGAACGCAACCTCCGGGCGCCCCTGATCGGCATCACCCAGACAGCCGCCCGCCTGGGCCTGGCCGCCCCGCACGTCAGCGTGGGCGTGCGTTCCGGCGACACTCCGGCCAGTGAGCGCCGCCGCCTCCTGAGCCACCCCCCGGACATCCTCATCACCACGCCGGAATCCCTGTACCTGATGCTGACGTCCAAGGCCCGGGAAACCCTCACCGGCGTGCACACCATCATCATTGACGAGGTCCACGCCGTGGCCGGCACCAAGCGCGGCGCCCACCTGGCCGTTTCACTGGAGCGGCTCGACGCCCTGCTGGACACCCCTGCCCAGCGCATCGGGCTCTCAGCCACCGTGGAGCCGCACTCCACCGTGGCCCGCTTCCTGGGCGGGTTGGCGCCGGTGACCATCGTGGCGCCCGCGAGCACCAAGACCTGGAACCTGGCGGTCACTGTCCCTGTTGCCGACATGACCGAGCTGCCGGCGCTGGCCGCCGCACACGACCTCGGCCCCGCCTCCGGGCTGGCCCCCAACGCCTCCATCTGGCCGCATGTGGAGGAAAAGATTGTGGACGCCGTGCTGGCCAAGAACTCCACCATCATCTTTGCCAATTCGCGGCGGCTGGCCGAGCGGCTCACGGGCCGCCTCAACGAGATTTACGTGGAGCGGCTCGAACTGGATTCGCTGGTCGAGCCTGTCGAGACCCCTGGACCGGACTTCGACAAGCTCAACCACCGGTCCCCCACCCGGCTGCCGGCGGAGATGATGGCGCAGGCCGGATCCGTGGCGGGTGCGCCCAACGTGCTGGCCAAGGCCCACCATGGCTCGGTCTCCAAGGAACAGCGGGCGCTGATTGAGGACGACCTCAAGTCCGGCCGGCTGCGCGCCGTGGTCGCCACCTCCAGCCTTGAGCTGGGCATCGACATGGGCGCCGTGGACCTTGTCATTCAGGTGGAATCGCCGCCGTCGGTGGCCAGCGGGCTGCAGCGGGTGGGCCGCGCCGGGCACCAGGTGGGCGAGATCTCCGAGGGGTTGCTGTTCCCCAAGCACCGGGCGGACCTGCTGCATTCGGCCGTGACGGTGGAACGCATGCTGGCCGGCGGGATTGAGCCACTCTCCATCCCGGCCAACCCGCTGGACATCCTGGCCCAGCAGACAGTGGCGGCCACGGCCCTGGAATCCGTGGACGTGGACGTGTGGTTTGAGACCGTGCGCCGCAGCGCACCGTTTGCCGCCCTGCCGCGATCGGCCTTTGACGCCACGCTTGACCTGCTGGCCGGGCGCTACCCCTCCGACGAATTTGCCGAGCTGCGCCCGCGCATCGTGTGGGACCGGACCGCCGGCACCATTACGGGACGCCCCGGCGCACAGCGGCTGGCCGTGACCTCCGGCGGGACCATTCCTGACCGCGGCCTGTTCGGCGTGTTTATTGTTGGTGACTCTGGCGACCGGGCTGGTGGAGAGCCAGGCGCCACCGCCGCCGCCAACAAGGGCGGGCGCCGCGTGGGCGAGCTCGACGAGGAGATGGTCTACGAATCCCGGGTGGGCGACGTCTTCGCCCTGGGTGCCACGAGCTGGAAGATCGAGGACATCACCTTTGACCGGGTCCTGGTCTCCCCCGCGTTTGGCCAGCCCGGCAAGCTGCCGTTCTGGAAGGGCGACTCCCTGGGCCGGCCGGTGGAGCTGGGCCGGGCACTCGGCGCGTTCATCCGCGAGGTCAGCGCCGCGCCGCGCAAAAAAGCACTGGCCCGCTGCACGGCCACGGGGCTCGATGAGTGGGCCGCGGACAACCTGCTGGGCTACCTGGACGAGCAAAAGGCCGCCACCACGCAGGTCCCGGATGACAAAACCCTCATGGTGGAACGCTTCCACGACGAGCTCGGCGACTGGCGCGTGGTCCTGCACAGCCCCTTCGGCATGCCCGTCCACGCCCCCTGGGCGCTGGCTGTCGCGGCAAGGCTGCACGAACGGTACGGCCTGGACGGCTCCGCCATGGCCTCCGACGACGGCATTGTGCTGCGCGTGCCCCTCATGGACGACGAACCGCCCGGCGCGGAACTTTTCATGTTTGACCCCGAGGAACTGGACGGGATCGTCACGGCCGAGGTGGGCGGCTCCGCCCTGTTCGCCAGCCGATTCCGCGAATGCGCAGCCCGCGCGCTGCTGCTTCCGCGGCAGAACCCCGGCAAGCGCTCGCCCCTGTGGCAGCAGCGCCAGCGCTCGGCCCAGCTGCTGGACGTGGCCCGGAAGTACCCGCAGTTCCCCATCGTGCTGGAAACCGTCCGCGAATGCCTGCAGGACGTCTACGACCTCCCCGCGCTGAAGGACATTGCCTCCTCCCTGGAGCGGCGCGAGCTGCGCATGGTGGAAACCACCACCAACGAGCCCTCGCCCTTTGCCCGCTCCCTGCTCTTTGGCTACGTGGCCAGTTTCCTCTACGAGGGTGATTCCCCGCTGGCCGAGCGCCGCGCGGCCGCCCTGTCGCTGGACCCCGCCCTGTTGGACGAGCTCCTGGGCCGGGCCGAGCTCCGCGAGCTCCTGGACCCCAACGTCATTGCCCTCACCGAGTCGCAGCTGCAGCGCCTGGCCCCCGACCGCCGTGCCCGCGGCATGGAGGGTGCGGCGGACCTGCTGCGACTGCTCGGGCCACTCTCGTTGGACGAGGTCGCCGCCCGCCTTGTGCCGGAAGCTGCCCCTGAAACAGACGACGGCGGGCACCTCGCCACGGCGGCCGGCCACCTTGCCGGGCTGGTTGCCGCCAACCGCGCCCTCCGCGTCAACATGGCAGGAGGGGAACGCTTTGCCGCCATCGAGGACGCGGCCAGGCTGCGCGACGCCCTCGGCATCCCGCTGCCCATGGGTGTGCCACTGGCCTTCATCGAGCCAGTGGCAGACCCCCTGGGCGACCTCATCGGCCGCTATGCCCGCACGCACGGCCCCTTCACCGCCGCGGATGTGGCGGCCAGGCTGGGACTGGGTGTCGCCGTCGTGCATTCCGGGCTGGCACGGCTGGCCGCGGACAAGCGGGTCACGGAGGGCGAGTTTATCCCCATCGGCTCCCCTCACTCGCAAGCTCGTGACGGGTCCCTCGCCGCCGTGGGCCCATCTGAGGGGCTCGCCCGGCAGGAATCGGGCAGCGAGTGGTGCGACGTCCAGGTGCTGCGGCAGCTGCGCAGCCGGTCGCTGGCGGCATTGCGGGCCGAGGTTGAGCCAGTGGATGCCGCCGCCTTTGCGCGGTTCCTGCCGGCCTGGCAGCACGTGACGGCAGCTTCCGGTTCCCCTGCCCTGCGCGGCCTGGACGGAGTCCTGACGGTGGTGGACCAGCTGGCCGGCGTGCCCATTCCGGCCTCCGCGTGGGAGCCGCTGGTGCTGGCGGCCCGGGTTGCCGACTACTCCCCCGCCATGCTCGATGAGCTCACGGCCACCGGTGAAGTGCTGCTTGCCGGGGCTGGTGCCATTGGCTCCAACGACGGCTGGTTGAGCCTGCATGTTGCGGAATCCGCGGAGCTGACGCTGGCACCGCCGGCCGACTTTGACCCTACGGAGTTCCAGCAGCGCGTGCTGGCGGCACTGGAAAACGGTGGCGCCTACTTCTTCCACCAGCTGCGCGAGATGACTGCCGACGGCCCCGACCTTGCCGCCTCCGACTCCGACCTCACGGCTGCCTTGTGGGAGCTGCTGTGGGCCGGGCGGATCAGCAACGACACTTTCTCCCCCGTCCGGGCGCTGTTGGCCGGCGGGCACACGGCGCACAAGCAGAAGGCTCCGCCGTCGCGCCTGCGCCCTGCCCGGGCCGGCCGCTACGGCCGGCTGCCCGGACGTGCCGCGGGTGCGCAGCGCGGCGCGCCTCCCCTGGGTGCGGGCCGCTGGAGCCTGCTGCCTGCCTCACCGCTGGCCGATCCCGCCTCGATGGGCAGCGCCCAGGCCACCCTGCGCGGGCATGCCCTGGCCGAGCTGTTCCTTGACCGGTACGGGGTGGTGACGCGCGGCTCCGTCATGAATGTGGGGCTGCCGGGCGGATTCGGCCTCATGTACAAGGTCCTGGCCCGGCTGGAGGAGAGCGGCAAGTGCCGGCGTGGCTACTTCATCGAGCACCTGGGCGCGGCACAGTTCGCCGTCCCGGCCACGGTGGACAGGCTGCGCACCTTCAGTGAGGATGCCGCACTGAACCCGCGCCCGCCGCAGGCCCTTGCCCTGGCCGCCACCGACCCCGCCAACCCGTATGGCGCCGCCCTGCCGTGGCCGCCGCTGGAGTCGGGCCACCGGCCGGGGCGCAAGGCCGGCGCCCTGGTGGTGATGGTCGACGGCGTCCTGGTCCTGTACGTGGAGCGCGGCGGCCGGACGCTGCTGTGCTTCAGCGGCGATGAGTCCGTGGTTGCCCTGGCGGCCGGGGCCTTGGTCCAGGTGGTCCGTCGGGGCGCGATCGACAAGATGGCCATCGAGAAGGTCAACGGGGCAGACGTCCTGGGCACGCCCCTGGCCGCGGCGCTGCTCGCGGCCGGCGCCAACAGCTCCCCCCGGGGAGTGCGGATCCGTGCCTGAGGGCTTGACCGTGCCTGAGGGCTTGGCGGTGATTGAGCCTGTCGAAATCGCCACCGGGTCTCGACAGGCTCGACCACCAGCACCCACTCGGGCACAGGGAGCTCACCGTGCCTGAGGGCTTGGCGGTGATTGAGCCTGTCGAAATCTCCACCGGGTCTCGACAGGCTCGACCACCAGCACCCACTCGGACACCGGGAGCTCACCGTGCCTGAGGGCGACACCGTCTGGCGCCAGGCCAAGGATCTGCGCGCCGTCCTTGAGGGGCGGGAGCTGGTGTCCAGTGATTTCAGAGTCCCCGCCCACGCCACCTTGGACCTGGCCGGATCCACTGTCACCTCCGTGCAGTCCCGCGGAAAGCACCTGCTCATGTTCGTGGCCGGACGGGTCATCCATTCACACCTGTCCATGGAAGGGCACTGGGACATTTACCCCGTGGACGTCACCGGCCGGGCAGCAAAATGGCGCCGGCCCGCGTTCACGGCCAGGGTGGTGCTGCAAACCAGTGCGGCGGCAGCCGTGGGCTTCTCACTGGGCACGCTGGAAGTCTTGCCCGAAGCCCGGGTTGGGGACGCCGTCGGGCATCTTGGGCCGGACCTGCTGGGGCCGGACTGGGACGCGGAGGAAGCACTGCGGCGCCTGCAGGCGGATCCGGGCCGGGCTGTGGGGCTCGCGTTGCTGGACCAGCGGAACCTGGCCGGCATTGGCAACATCTACCGCAATGAACTGTGCTTTTTGGGCGGCGCGCACCCCGCTGCGGCCATCGGGGACGTGCCCGGCTTGCCGCGCATGCTCGGGTTGGCCAAGCGGCTGCTGGAGGCCAACAAGGACAGGGCGGCACGGTCCACCACCGGCGGACCTGCGCGCGGAGATGCCGCCTCGTGGGTTTACGGGCTGGCCGGGAAGCCGTGCAAGCGCTGCGGCAGCCTGGTCAGGCACGGCAAGTTGGCCGATCCGGCGTTTCCGGCCCGCGGCGCCCGGGACATTTACTGGTGCCCGCGCTGCCAGCCAGGTCCCTGAGGGCTACTTGGCGGCAGCCAGGCGCTGGCGCAGGGTTTCCACGCCGGGCCCCTGAAGTTGTTCCAGGTAGGCGCCGCGCCCCGCCATTGCCATGACGAGCGCCAGGGTTGGCCCGGTGACCAATGAACCTGTGCCCGCGCCGAAGGGGCCGTCGTCGGCCTTGAGTTCAAGGCCGGCGGCGTTGCTGCGGCTGGGTACGGCGAAGTCCCGGCGCGCGAAGAATTCCGCGACAGGTGTGAGGGCTTCGATGCTGGGAACGTGCGGCAGCCCCAACGGCTGGCGGATGTCCTGAGCGTGCACCACCACCTCGCCCAGGTAGGCGGCGGTGTCGGAGGTCGGCGCCGTGGTGCTGGTGACGATGGCCCGGAACTGCTCCAGGGTCTGTTGCGGGGTGGCCCCCAGATGCTCATTCAGCCGGCGCAGGTTGTGCACGTCCGGGCGGAACCGTGCACCGAGCATGCTGCGGATCCAGCGCCACTGGCCAATGCTCGCCGCGGCGCTCAGGTGCGCCACCACCTGCTCAACGTCCCATTGCCCGCACAGGGTACCGTGGCGCCACTGCTCTTCGCTGATTCCCGCGAGGTCTTCCGCCAGTGCGGCGCGCTCCGCGTGGGCAAGTGCCCACAGTTGGGTGTCCTGGGTTTTGGCCACGGTGTTCCTTTGCTCGGCTCGGGGGATGTCGACTTTCACACTTGTGGGTGTGGCCCGTCGCGGCAAGGCTGCGACGTGTAGCTCCGATAACATCCTATCTAGGGCCGTCCATTGGCCCGATCCGCGATAGCGCTGACCTCAATGACCGAAGGGGACCGATCATGACCAGCCACGAAACATCTTCAGCATGGCAGCGATTCTGGGAGCGGGGCGGCTGGTGGAAGGCCGTGATCCTTGCCGCTGTCTACTTTGCGCTGTATGAGCTGGTCCCCCTTGTCATGTTGCCTATCCTGCGACCCTGGCTGGCTGATCCGGCGTCGGCGTCCTATGTTGTGGCCGGCTTTGTTGTTCCCATCGCGTTCGGCGGGCTGCTGCTGGTGTTGTTTGCCCTTTCCGTGGGCTGGTTCAAGGAATTGTTCGCCCGCCAACCCATCCGGGGAGGCCGCTGGATGTGGGCGGCAGTCGCCGTGGTCCTGGTCTTCAACATCCTGCGCTTTGCCACGACCGACTACGCCGGGGCCGGATTCTCCTACGCCGCCGCCTGGCTGCTGGCGGGCCTGTGCATTGGCTTCGCCGAGGAGGTTCTGACCCGCGGCTTTGTTGTCAATCTGATGCGCAAGGCCGGGCACAAGGAGCTCGCCGTGGCCCTGGTCTCGGCAGCAGTGTTCTCCGCACTGCATGCCGGCAACCTGCTGGGCGGACAGTCGCTGTTCGCCACGGCCTTTCAGCTTCTGTACACCTTCGCGTTCGGCATCTGCATGTACCTGACGCTGCGCGTCACCGGCAACTTGATCTGGCCGGTTCTGCTGCACGCCAGCACAGATCCCAGCATCTTCCTGCAGACGGCGCATCCCGTCGATAGCCCGCTGAGCCAGATCGCGTCCATGGGAAACTTTCCCGTCATTGCCTTGGGGCTGGTTGCCATCTTCTTCATCCGCGGCCAGGTGGCCAGCAAGGACGGCCTCGACGCCGGCTCCCTCGCTGAGCGCTAGCAGCTTCGACGGCGGCCTACAGCTCTGCTGAAACGGTCACAATGACCACCTGGGTGTCCTTGCTGCCGTCATAGCGAAGGTCGTAGCCCACGTTGAAGCCGAGCGCGTTGCCGTCCCCGAGGGAGTAGCTGCTTTTCCTGCCAGGATCGGCCTCGGCCCCGGAGATCCAGCGTTCAGTGACCTCGGCGTCGAGCCCGTAGTCCCGAACGCCGTCGCGCAGCAAATTAACATACTCCTGCAGGCTCGTGGCGGTGAGGAAGTAATAGACGGTATCCAGTTCCGGGCTGGTGTCCGTGGTGCCGAACCTGGCGTGGTCGGTCTCCGCTTCAAGGGTGCCGGCGCTGCCGGTGATGGACAGGCGGAACTTCTCACCCTTGGCGGCGACCACGTCGGGGGCATGGGCGGAATCCGGCAGGCCGACGTCGGACTTGGCGATGGACCCGTCCCTGAAGTCGAGCCGCAATGATTTCGACGCCTTGGCCCGTGCAATGCCCAGCTCGTCCAGGGTTGAGAATTCCGCATTGTCCACCAGCTCTTCCGGCGTGAAGTGCGGCGGTCCGCTGGTTTTCCGGAAGGTGAACCCGCAACCGGCCAACCCCATGCCGAGGGCAGCAGCGGCACCGGCCAGAACGGTGCGGCGGCGCAGCAACGGAGAAGTGGACGGCGACATGCGGCTTCCTTCGGGGCAGGGGATTTCCCTCAGGCTAGCAGCGATGCGCCCGGTCCCCCCATGGGCAGGACTCCCCCACGCCTGCCGTGCTGGCGAGACGGCTGGTCCGGCCTCCTCGGAAGCCTCGGTACCCTTGAATGGTGATGAAATCTCCCCTTCCCGTGCGCAATGGCGTCAATGCCACCCGCATGCGCATCCCCGTTGAGGGCCCCTGGACCACCGCCATGGAATATGTGCTGGACAGGTTCAACCATGTGGACCCGGCAGGGATCGTGGAGCGGTTTGAACGCGGCGAGGTCAAGGCGCTCGGCGGGGAAATCGTCACCCCCACCACGCCGTTGGCCGAGCACCTGTTCATTTGGTACTACCGCGAACTGCCCGTGGAGGAACGGCTGCCGGTGGAGCTGTCCATCCTGCACCAGGACGAGAATCTGGTGGTGGTGGACAAGCCGCACTTCCTGCCCACCACGCCGGGCGGAATGTATGTGCAGGAATCGGCCCTTGTCCGGCTGCGCGTCCTGCTTGATGCGCCGGACCTGGTGCCCATCCACCGCCTGGACCGCATGACGGCCGGCGTGCTGCTGTTCTCCGCCAATCCGGAGACCCGCGGCAAGTACCAGCTTCTGTTTGAGAAGCGCCGCATCGAAAAGACCTACCGCGCCGTGGCCCCCGTCCGGGAAGACCTGGAATTTCCGTTGGTGGTCCGCAGCCGCATGATCAAGTCCCGCACCTACCTTTTGGCGCAGGAAATTGTGGGCGAGCCCAATGCGGAAACCCGCATTGAGCTCATGGACACCCGCGTGGATGCCGCAACCGGCCAGACGCTGGGCCTGTACGACCTCCAGCCGCACACGGGCAAGACCCACCAGCTGCGCGTCCACCTGGCATCGCAGGGCATCGGCATCGTGAACGATCCCTTCTACCCCGTGCTCCACGAACAGGCTCCGGACGACTACACCAAGCCGCTGCAGCTGCTTGCCCACAGCATCTCCTTCACGGACCCGCTGACCCACCAGCCGGTGAAGTACTTCTCCCAGCTGGAGCTGTCGGAGTTTCCGGACCACAAGTAAGACCCGCAGCTGGTGGCGTCAAAGCCGCGCCCGGCCCCGCCTACACGCCGATCGCCGAAATCTCCACGACGGCCTTCACCTCCACCCCGGGACGCTGCACGGCCACATGGGTGCGGATTCCGGCCGCGACGGCACGGGCCAGCCCTGGCGCCGGCAGCGAGCCGTCAGTGCCAATCCGCACCCGCACACTCATGGCGGGAGCGGCACCCGGCACGCCGGCGTCGTCAGCTTCTTCGGAGCACACCACAAACGGCACGGGCGCGGCCTCGCCGGGGCCCAGCAGCGAGCCCAGTTGTTTCACGGCCGTCAGCCAGACGGGGTCGGCCGCGTAGACCGCTGCCACGCCGTCCATGCCCAGCACCAGCTGGTGAATCTCAGCTTCAAGGCTCATCGCCCCTCCTCCCGCGTCCCGTCACCGGCGGAGCCTGGCGGCGCCGGAAGTGGCGGACGAATATCGGTGAAGGCCACGTGCACGGCGGCCACATTCAGTTCGGTCTCCAGCAGCAGCTCCTGAATAACGGCGACCCGCAGTTCATCGGCGAGGGCCGGCAGCGGGTGCCCGTACCGAGCGGACACGTTGATCCGCACTTCCACCGGAGCACCGGCGGTGGACACCTCACCCTCCAGCCTGCAGCGCCCAATCAGCACGCCGCCCAGTGAATCGCCCACGGCCCGGACCATGGCAATCACGGCACCTTCGGTTTCGGTGAGCTCATCCAGCGGGCCGCCGGACAGCGGAATGGGGCGCCCGGCACGGGTTTCCAGCCGCAGGTTGGCGAGCATGCCGTCGAGCCAGCCGGCGTCGTCGGCGGAGGCAACGTCGCTGTCCATCAGGTCCAGGGCAGCCGCACTGAGGCTGCGCAGCCCGGCCAGGCGCGCCTGGCATTGCGGGCAGTTCTCAATGTGCCAGGCATCCGGAGACGCCCCTGTGTCGAGGTAGTCGCTGAGGTCTTCGATGCGCCGGCCGCAGTCTTGCGTGGGGTTCATCGCCATTCCTCCATTTCGATAACGAGCGTGGTTCGTGCCCTGGCCAGCCGGCCGCGCACGCTGGCGGCGCTGATGCCCAGCGTCCCGGCAATTTCTTCATAGGACTGGCCGCCAAATTCCCGCAACACCCAGCATCTTCGCTGTTCCTCCGGCAGCCTGGCCAGTGCCGCGTTCAAGGCACGACGCGCGGACCCGGCCACCGCCGACTGCGCCGGGCCGGGTGTGTGGTCCGGCGCTTCGGGGCGGTCCTCGAGGTTGTCGTGGACCTTTCGGCGCCTGCCGGTGTCAACGGCCCTGTGCCCCACGATCTTCATGAGCCAGGCCTTCACGGCCGCGCCGTCCTGCAGCGAGCCAATGTCCCGCCATGCGGTGATCAGCGCCTCCTGCACCACGTCGTCGGCCTCTTCATAGCTGCGCGCCAGCCTGCGGGCATAGGCGCGCATGAGCGGGCCATGCCTGCGGGCCAGGGTTTCAAAGGCTGCCACATCGCCGTCGCCGGCACGCTCGGCCAGGATGGCGTCGGGGATGTCGGGCCCGGTTTGTGGCAAATCCTGCGGATTTTTCACCGGTGTGCACCCTTTCCGTAGGTTCCGGCCGGCTCCCACCAGTTGGGAGCGAGCCTACGCGAAGTGCCGCCCCGCAGGCCTGAGGGGCCTGCAGGGCGGGACGTTTATGGCTACTTGCGGCCCTTGATGGCACCGTAGGCGGCGGCAACCACCAGGCCGCCGGCGATGGACAGCAGCCACGTCTTGATGTTGAAGAAGCTGCCCAGATCGGTGTTGAAGATGAGCGATCCGAGCCAGCCGCCCACGATGGCCCCGACCACGCCCAGGATGATGCTGGTAACCCAGCCGCCCTGGACCTTGCCCGGCATGACGGCCTTGACGATGGCCCCGACGATCAGGCCGAGGATGATGAAACTGATGAATCCCATGATGTTCTCCTAGTTGCTTGTTGCTTATGCCACGCGTTCAGTGCGGGCAAACTTGCTGCGGGTTCCTGAGGTGATCCGAACCAGCACGGGAAGCCGGGTGCCCAGGAGGATGTCCAGGCCCTCCACCAGATGGTCGACGGCGGCCCCCACCTCGGCGGGCGAGGCCCCCTTGCGCACCTGGACACTGATTTTCAGTCCGGTTGCGCCTCCCGTTCCAGGCGTCTTCCAGGACTGTGCCTTTGCCGAAAGCACCTGGGGGTTGCCCGCCAGCGCCTCCTTGATGGCCTCGGCGGCCACGGCCGTGTCCACAGTGGTGTTGCCGCCGGCGCCCTCCCGGCTGGCCAGTTGGTTACTGCGGCCTGTGTCCTGCGACGCCATCCAGCACACCAGCAGCACGCCCGCCACGATAATGGCGGCGAAAGCGGCCACGGTCCACCAGCTGGTGCCGGTCCCGGGGATGCGTGCCTCCGCGAGCTGCTGCTGGGTTTGCGCCCAGGCACGTGTTCCGGCCATGGCCCAGTCCCGGGCGAACGACCCGCTGGCCCCGGCCCATGCGGCAGCGAGGCCGACAACCATGAGCACTGCCCCGAGCGCCCCCAACAACGTGCGGTTCAGTCCGCGGTGGGTGCCGTTCATGCCCCCACCGCCCCGTGCTTGTCCCCGGGTTTGTTCAGGGAGACGCCCACGGCCAGGGCCCTGCGCAGCCCGTAGCCGGCAACTTCGTGTTCCACGGCCGCCCTGACGGCAGCTGTGTCCACTGCCCTGCCTGTGACGGGCCGGACCACTACGTCCAGGCGCCTGCGCCCCACGCTGCATGTGACCTGTTCCGGCGCGAGCCGGGCCTCGGTGCGTGCCGCCCGTGCAGCGGCCGATGCCAGGACCTGCGCATCAACCACCACGGCGGAGCGCGGGTTGGCCACAATGTGCCGCGCCTTGGTGCCGGGCAGCACGGCCGCCGCCAGCAGGGCCAGGCCCAGCAGTGCCACGGCTGCGCCCGCCGCAATGAGTGCGCCGGGGATCGTGGTTGCCGGCAAGGCAATTGATCGCTGCGCAAGTTCGGCGGGCGGGAGCAGCAGTGCCGCGTTCCCCGTCGCCGAGAGTGTGAGTTCCACGGCCAGCCATACAGCGGCCAGCAGCAGCACTGCTGCCACGGTGATGGACAGGGCTGCCCGGCTGGAGCGTGTTTCACGCCGGTTTAGCCGGTTGACCAACTTCGGATTGCTTGAGTCCTGGTTTCTCATCCCACCCTCCCTGCAGCAGTGTTCTTCCCGTGGTGGATGCCCGTGAACCGGATGTCCACCCTTGCCACGGACGCACCCGACAACTCCTCGATGCGGTCGGCAACCACGGACCGGGCCCGCGCTGCGCGCTCAAACACCGTGCCGCCGTCGTGCCCGGCCTTGGACCCGGTGGGGCCGTGCGGCCCAAGCTGGAACGCCAGGGGCAGCGCGAGTGAGACGCTGAGTTGCCCCTGCTCGTCGCCGATCCCGGCCCGCACGTCACGCCGCGGGACCGTAAAGGCCTCGGCGGCTATGGCTGCGGCCAGCTGGTGCATGGTCCCGGAGGAGATGCTGGTGTATCCGGCACGCACGCTTGCTTCCGCTTCAGGGCCCAGCGTGCCGGCGCTCATCGCGAGGTGCGCTTGCCGCGCAGGGCGTCCAGTGCGCCGCGGAGGTCAATCCTGCCGCGCACGCTGCTTCCGGCCACGGCTCCGGCGGCCATGAAAAGAGCCACTAGGAGCATCGCCCAGAACCCGAAGGCCAGGGCCGAGATGGCCAGGACGGCGCCTAGTGCGGCGCCGGCCAGGGTGGCACTCATGAGACGCGGGCTTCGCGCTGGCCGTCCTGCTCGTCGTCGACGCGCTTGTGGGAGGCCTGCTTTTCCTCTGACTCGTCCGAGGCAATGTGGATGTCTGTGATGGACACGTTGACCTCCGTGACCTCCATGCCCACAACGTCTTCAACGGCCGCGTAGATGGCGTCGCGGACGTCTTCTGCGACCTTCTGCAGCGGGTGCGGGTACTCCACCACGAGCGTGACGTCGACTGCCACCTGGGTCTGGCCAACTTCCACGCTCACGCCCTGGGTAAGGTCCTTCTGTCCCACGGCTTCGCGCAGCGATCCGAGGGCGCGGGCTGCGCCGCCGCCGAGCGCATACACGCCGGGGATGTCCTGGGCCGCGATGCCGGCCACCTTGGCAACAACGCCGTCCGCCACTGTGGTGGTGCCGCGGCTGGTGGCTGTCTGCCGTGCCGCGGCAACGGTGGCCGGGCTCGTGGCTGCGCCCTGGTTCTTGTTCTGAGGCTGAGTAGTCAAAATAATCACTCCCGAAATTCTTCGTGTCCGATATTTCTTCAAGCTCGGTGCCGTTTGGCGCCTACACAACTAAGGCGTGTTGAGCCGGGGAATCGTCACGGTCAATTTCATGTGATCCGCATCACAGGCCTGGAACTAGAGGCTGAGCCACTTTCCGGCGGAGCGGCGGAAGGTGCGCAGGGCACCCGTGGTGGCCACCTCGTTGACTCCGTGGGCCATCGAGACGGCGGCGTTGCGCGCAAACTGGTTCTCGGCGTCGTACTCGCTGGCCTCAACCATGAAGCGCACAGTGATGCGCGGGACGCCGGCCACGATGTCCAGTTGGTTGGCTTCCACCACATGGGCGGAACCGACTGCGGCAACGGCCATGTCCATGACCTCCTCGGGGGCGTGGCCGGGGCGCAGGCCGGTGATTTGGATCGTGGCGCGGAAGGAAGGCATGGTTCCAGCCTAGGGGAACAGGGCACCACGCAAAAATGACACCGATCCCGCTTTCTGACACCGGGATATCGGTGTCAGAAAGCGGGATCGGTGTCATTTCTCAAAGCGGGGGTCTCGACAGGCTCGACCACCGGCGACCGGCTCGACCACCGGCGCTGGCGCTTAC
Organism: Arthrobacter sp. HY1533; assembly: GCF_027568515.1. GTDB lineage: Bacteria > Actinomycetota > Actinomycetes > Actinomycetales > Micrococcaceae > Specibacter. The sequence continues at coordinate 22,422 of NZ_JANKZF010000042.1, forward strand.
CCCGTGTTGCGCAGGCCCGCGGCCACACCGTTGATGGTGATCAGCATGGCGCGCTGCAGGCGCTCATCCACGTCTGCCTTGGTGATGTCGGCCTCGCGGACGCGGCGCAGCAGTTCAACCTGCAGGTAGGAGATGGGGTCCAGGTACTGGTCGCGGACGTTCAGGGAACGCTTGAGCAGCGGCTGGTTGTCCAGCAGTTCGCCCTCGCCGGTGAGCAGCTGGATCTCGGCCACCGTGAGGTCGTATTCGGCGCGGATCGTGGCGAACAGGTGCTGCAGCTCGGCGGGCACCAGGGTGCGCACGTAGTGGGCGGCAATGTCCATGTCAGTCTTGGCCAGCGTCATTTCCACGTTGGAGATGGTGGAGGAGAAGAAGTGCCAGTTTTCCAGCATTTCCGTAAGGTCCGCGGACTTGCCGGCCTCGCGGGCAGCCTTCAGGCCCGAGCCCACGCCGAACCAGCCCGGCACGATCTGGCGCGACTGCGTCCAGCCGAACACCCACGGGATGGCGCGCAGGCCGCCCAGGCCGGAGCCCGAGTCGGGGCGCTTGGACGGGCGTGAGCCGATGTTCAGCGAGCCCAGCTGCTCCACGGGGGTGGAGGACAGGAAGTAGGCCGGCAGGTCCTCGTGGTCGATCAGCGTCCGGTACGTGCCGAAGGCGGCGTCGGACATGACCTCCATGATGGCGCCGAAGCGGCCAAGATCGTCCTCGGAGTGGCGCGGCGCCTGGTGCAGGGCCGAACCCTGCATGACGGCGGCCAGCGAGAGTTCCAGGTTTTCGCGTGCCAGTTCCGGCAGGGAGTACTTGTCGGAGATGACCTCGCCCTGTTCGGTGAACTTGATGGCGCCTTCCAGGACGCCGTTGGGCTGGGCCATGATGGCGTCGTAGGTGGGTCCGCCACCGCGGCCCACGGAGCCACCGCGGCCGTGGAACATGCGCACGTTCACGCCGTGCTTGACCGCGACGTCGCGCAGCTTGCGCTGGGTCTTGTGAATTTCCCACTGCGAGGTCAGCACGCCGGATTCCTTGTTGGAGTCCGAGTAGCCGAGCATGATTTCCTGCACGTCGCCGCGCAGGCGGACCAACTCGCGGTAGGACGGGTCGGAGAGCAGCTGGTCCACGATCTCGGCCGAGGCACGCAGTTCGTCAACGGTTTCCAGCAGCGGCGCGAAGCCAATCTTCGCGTAGCGGTTCTCGCCCGTGAGCTGCACCAGGCCGGCCTCGCGGCCCAGCACGGCAGCGGCCAGGACGTCGTCGGCTCCGCGGGTCATGGAGATGATGTACGTTTCGATGACATCCGGGCCGTAGGTGCGCAGGGCGCGGCGGACAACGCGGAAGACGTCGTAGGTGCCGTCGGCAATGCCGTCCAGCTTGATCGGGTGGCCGGACAGCGGGCGGTGGCTGGCCAGTTCGGTGCTGAGCACTGCCAGGCGCCCGGCACGGTCCAGCTCGGCGTAGGGCTTGCCCAGGTCGCCAACACGGTCCATGAGCTGCCCGACGGCGTCGTGGTGGTAGTCGGCGTGCTCGCGGATGTCCAGGGTGGCCAGGTGCAGGCCGAAGGAGGCGATGGCGCGGCGCACGGAGGCGAGTGCGCCGTCGGCCACCAAGGCTGCGGAGTTGTTCCGCAGGGAAACTTCCAGCAGCTCCAGGTCGGCAATGAGCTCGGCGGTCTCGCTGTAGTCGCGGCCAACCTCATGGTAGGAATCGTTGGCAACACGCTTTTGGGTGTTGATCAGCTTTGCCTTGATGCACGTGAGCTTGAGGCGGTAGGGCTCGTCGGCGTTGAGCTCCAGCACGCGGGGGTCAATGTGCGGCAGGTGCGCCAGGTCGGTGGCGATGGATTCGGTCAGCGCCGCGTCGGCACCGTACAGGGCGCTGGAGTTGGAGAGGACGCTGAGCAGCTCATCGATCAGGACCAGGGAGATCTTCACGGCGTTCTGGTTCTGCAGGACCAGCACATCGCGGGTCACCTCGGAGGTGACGTTCGGGTTGCCGTCGCGGTCGCCACCGATCCAGGAGCCGAAACGCAGCGGGGCGGCGTCGGCCGGCAGGGAGACGCCGTGCTGGCCCAGCAGGTCGCTGAGCTCGGTCAGGACCTCCGGCATGGCATCCGTGAGGATGTTGCGCAGGTAGTAGATCGCGTTCCGGGCCTCATCCATGGGGGTGGGGCGGACCTTGCGCAGCTCGTCGGTCTGCCACATCTGGTCGATGATTTCGGAGAGCTTGCGGTCCTGGCGGGCGCGTGCCGAGGTGCCCTCTTCGGAGGGTGTGGCCAGGATGTCGGAGAGCTTGCGGATCTTGTCCAGCACGGAGCGGCGCGATGCCTCGGTGGGGTGTGCCGTGAAGATGGGGCGCACGTCCAGCTCGTTGGCAACCTTCTGCAGCGCCTCGGTGCCGGCCTGTTCGGCGATCTCGGTGACGGCCTTGGCCAGCCAGCCATCCTTTTCAGCGCGTGAACGCAGGCTGCGCACGCGGTGCACCTGCTCGGCGGCGTTGGCCAGGTGGAAGTAAAACGCAAAGGCACGCACCAGGTCGGTCGCCTGCTCCAGCGGCAGGGAGGAGAGCACCTCGCGGACCTGCTCGGCGACGTCGTTCGCGCTCCACGGGCCGGTGCCGGACTCGCCGCGGGCCGCTTCCTTGGATTCCTTGGTCAGCAGGCGAACCTGCTCCACCATGGCCAGCAGCTCGGGGCCGTGCTGGCGGACCAGGGATTCACCCAGCAGGGTGCTGACGCGGCGGACATCGGCGCGCAGGTCGGTGTCCTGCTCCTGGTTGTTCGCGGGGCCCTGCGGGTTGGGTTGCAAGTCTGAGCTCATGAGTCAGCGTCCTTACGGTCTGTGAATCTGGGGTGCTCGTATGCCACGTTGAATACGGTCGGGCCCTTGGCAGGGCCGTTTGGATCCTACGCGGCGCAGGTGCACGGGAGCCAATCCGTCTCAAATAGTGACGGCGTCAGCGGGCCTGGTATTGGGCGTGGATTTGCTCCCAGCAAGGGTAAAAGTCGTCCCACCAGCGCTGCCAGTCCACGCTCTTGCCTTCAAGGGCGTCGCACAGGTGGTCCAGGTGGAAGTGCCAGCCGGCCAGCGACATGAGCACCACCTCCCCGGGCACGGCCACGGTGTTGCTGAACGTCAGCTTGGTGCCGCCGTTCTCGGCCTCAAGTTCAATGCGGATCCGCCCGTGCATCGAGTTGGAAAGCTCCAGCACCCGGGGCTCCTGCGCCTCGGTGACGCGGCCGTTCCACCAGTCGGTTTCAATGCCGTGGCCCTCGTCCTTGACGTTGAGCCACTTCAGGTCGAAGGAGGATCCGGTGCGGGCCTGGCCACGGACCTTGGCCCACCACATCTGCGTCTTTTCGGGGTCCGTCAGCATGGCCCAGACGGCCTCGGGGGCTGCGTCGTAGTGCCGGGTGAAGACCAGTTCGGTGCTTTCGGCATCCACGGCGGCAGTGGTGCCGAGCGGGAACCGGGTCATGTCCTTGTTGAATGTTGCGTTTGATGCCATGGAACCATTCTTCCACCACCGGCCGCCGCCCGCCGTGGAATAGCCGCCCGCCGGGGCCCGTTGTGCCTAGAGTGGATCAACCGCGCATTCCAAGGAGCCCCATGAGCACGAACGCCGCAGAACTCGACCGCCTCACCCAGCGCTGGGAGCGGTTCCGCACGGGCCGCAATTCGGCCCTCGCCTCGAAGGACGGCTGGCTCACGCTGACCGCCTTCCACTGGCTGCCCGGTTCCCCCGCCGCTCTGCCCGGCATGCCCGGGCTGTGGAGTTCCGACGGCACGACGGCGTCACTCACCGCTTCGGCCGATGACCACCTGACGCTGGTGGAAAGCGGCGAGGCCGTGGTGGGGACGATCTCCACCGAACTGTCCGATGAGGAGTCCATCAGCTGGGTTTCCTTCGGTTCCGTTGTGGTGGAGCTGGGCATGCGCGCCCACCGCTACATGGTGCGCACCCGCGACGCACAGTCCCCCGTGCTCACCTCCTTCACCGGCGTGCCCGTTTTTGGCTACGATCCGGAGCTGGTGGTGACGGGGAAGTTTACCCCCTACGACGCACCCCGCAACGAGGCCATTGAAACCGCCCACCCGGAAGTGCCCGGCGTGGCGAAGCTGGTGGGCGAGGTGTCCTTTGAGCTGGCCGGGACCCCTTACACGCTCGCCGCCGAGGAAGGTCAATTGGGCTCCCTGGTGGTTTCCTTCCACGATGCCAGCAACGAAGTTTCCACCTCCCACTGGCGCAAGCTGGAACTGACCAAGCCGCGGCCCGACGGCTCAGTGGTGGTCGATTTCAACCGCACCATCAACTACCCCAGCGCCTTCACCGACTTCGGCACCTGCCCGGCGCCCGTCCCCGGCAACACGCTGCCCGTGGCGGTCGAGGCCGGCGAGCGCGACCCGCGCAAGTAGGCAGGCACCGCGCCAACGCTGCGATAGCGCCTGTCCGGCGGCGCTACACGATTGCTGACACGCCCGTGATGGCGCGGCCGGCAATGAGGGTGTTGATCTCGTGTGAGCCCTCGTAGGTGTAGATCGCCTCGGCGTCGGCGAAGATCTTCGCCATCCGGTAGTCGCTGACAATGCCGTTGCCGCCCAGGATGGAGCGGCCCAGCGACACGGTTTCGCGCATGGCCGCCGTGGTGTGCGCCTTGGCCAGCGCCACCTGCGCCATGGCGGGCAGCTGCTTCCCACCTGCCCCTTCAGCGGAGCCGTCCTGCAGCCCGGCAATGCGCACCATCATGGCCAGGGAAGAGGTGGCGTTGCCCAGCATCCGCACCAGCTGGTCCTGGACCATCTGGAACGAGGCGATGGGCCGGCCAAACTGCATCCGCTCCACGGCGTAGGCGCGGGCCACGTCAAAGGCAGCCAGCTGCTGCCCCACGGCCTGCCACGCCACGGAGATCCGCGAGGCCAGCAGCAGCCTGTTGGTGTCCTCGAAGGAATTGACAGTGGCAACCCGGTCCACCTCCGGAACCCGCACGTTCTCCAGCGTGATGTGCGCGTTTTGCACTGTGCGCAGGGCAATCTTGTTCTCGATCTTGGTCCGCACCACCCCCGGCGAGTTGGCGTCGAGGAAAAAGCCCCGCACCTGCCCGGTCTCCGCATCCCTGGCCCAGAGCAGCATCCGCTCGCAGAACGTCCCGTTGCCAATCCAGCGCTTGGCGCCGTTGAGCACCCAGTGGGTGCCGCCGTCGTCCTCCACGCGAAGGGCCGTGGTGGCCATGCCGCCGGCCACGTCGCTGCCGTGGTCCGGCTCGGTCAGGGCAAAGGCTCCCGTGGCGCGCAGGGCCAGCGCGTCGGGGAGCATCCGCGCCTGTTGATCGGCGGAACCGACGTCAATGAGCGCCTGGACAAAGAGGTCGTGGTGGACCAGGAAGAACGTGGCCAGCGAGGTGTCGGTGCGCGTCATTTCCGCCACGACCAGCCCCGTGAACAGGTGGCTGAGGCGGCGGCGGTCAGGGGCGGCCAAATCCAGCGCCGCTATCTTGGGCAGGATGTGGGCCGGAAATTCGGCATCATTCCACCAGCCGGTGGCGTGCGGCGCCACCTCGGCGGCCAGGAATTCGCGCAGCTGCGCCAGCTTGGCTGCCTCCCCTTCGCTGAGAAGGGATTCGAAATCGTAAAAGTCCGCCGCGGGCAGATCCCCGGCAGCCTGCCCGTGCCAGCTCATTTCGGTGCCATCCGGATGGCGCCGTCGAGCCGGATGGTCTCACCGTTGAGCATGGCATTGGCGGCAATGTGCTCCACCAGGGCGGCATACTCGGCCGGCTTGCCCAGGCGGGAGGGGTGCGGGACCTGCTGGCCCAGCGAATCCTGCGCGGCCTGCGGCAGCCCGGCCAGCATGGGTGTTTCAAAGATCCCGGGTGCAATGGTCACCACGCGGATGAGCGAGCGTGCCAGCTCCCTGGCAATGGGCAGCGTCATGGCCGCAACACCGCCCTTGGATGCGGCGTAGGCGGGCTGGCCGATCTGCCCGTCAAAAGCGGCCACGGACGCCGTGTTCACAATGACACCGCGCTCAGGACCGTACTCCCCGGCGAGCGGCTCGGCGGCCGCCATGGCCTCGGCGCACAGCCGGACCACATTGAACGTGCCAACCAGGTTGATGTGGATGACGCGGCTGAACTGCTCCAGCGGCAGCACGCCCTCGCGCCCCAGGACCTTGCCGGGGGTGGCCACGCCGGCGCAGTTGACCACTATCCGCAGCGTGCCCAGCCCGGCCGCGGCGTCGATCGCGGCGCGGACCTGGGCCTCGTCGGTGACGTCGGCCTCGGCGAACACGGCCCGCTCCCCCAGCTCACCGGCCAGTGCGGCGCCCGCCTCTGCGGCATGCGGCAGGTCAACCAGCACGACGGCGGCTCCCGCGGCATGCAGCCGCCTGGCCGTTGCCGCGCCCAGCCCCGAGGCCCCGCCCGTGATGAGCGCGACGGTGCCGTTGCCGGAAATTTCCATGGTTCCTCCTCGTTGAGGTGTCCGGCCGCGGCCGGACCCAGTGCTTCACTGCGTTAATGCATACTAACCAAAATTTGTGCGCGGCAGCCACCGGCTGCGACGGCGGACAGTACGCTGGTTTCCATGACACGGAAAAACGTGGATCCCGCGGACCGCGGACCGGCAGCAGGCACTGAAGTTTCCTGGGCGCCCCTGGCCGAACAGGCGGCAGCTGAGGTCAACGCCCGCTACGGCCACCGCCTCCTGGGCCTGCCCGGGACCTGGATCGGTTCCCTCACGCAAGGCCCCCACCCGCTTCGGCTCCCCCGACGGCCCTGGCCGGAATGGCACTACTGGTGGCAGGCGCACTACCTGGACGCCGTGGTTGACAGCGGCTTTGCGCACTTGCGCAGCGGCTCCCGCCTGGCCGCCCGTGCGGAACTGCAGCGGGGGCATGCCCTGCTGCGCGGCATCCTGCTGCGCAACGCGGGCCGCTTCCCCAACTACTTCTTCGACGACATGGCCTGGCTGGCGCTCGCCGCCGGCCGCCTCAACCAGCTTTCGCTGCGGACCGTGGCCAAGCCGGCCCGTCTGGCCGGGCGCGCCAACACCACCTTGACCGGCCAGCTCCACAGCGCCTACGACGATGTCCTGGGCGGGGGCATCTACTGGTCCCGCAAGCGCGACTTCAAGAACACGCCCGCCAACGGCCCCGCCGCCCTGCACCTGGCCAGGATTGGCGAAACCGACCACGCCCGCGCCCTCATGGACTGGCTGCGCGCCGAGCTGTTCGACCCCGCCACGGGCCTGTACCTGGACGGCGTCCACCCCACGCCCGCGGGCCGCAGCGTGGAAACCACCATTTACAGCTACAACCAGGGCACCGTGCTGGGCGTCCTTTTGGAGCTGGGCAGCCCCGAGGACCTGCGCCAGGCCGCCGCGCTGGTCGATGCCGTGGCCCGGAACCTCGGCGATCCGGCCGGCGGCACCCGTCTCCAGCCCGGGGGCGGCGACGGCAGCCTGTTCACCGGCATCCTGTGCCGTTACCTGGCCCTCGCCGCGCGCGACACTCGGCTTCCGGCGCACACCCGGCGGACGGCGTCGGGCCTTGTCACCGGAACGGCGCAGCAAGTGAAGGGTCTGCCGCCGCGGCAGCTCTCCGACGCCGTCCAGCGCTGGACCATCCTCTCGGCGGCCGCCTCCCTGTAAATGTTCGACGGCGGGCGGCCGGCGGTTGGGTGCCGTGCCCGGCCGGGTTCAGCGTGCGCTGGCGGCGTGGGCCATGTCCGACTGCCCGGTACCGTCCTCCGCAAGTGAGCCAAGCGCCCGGCCGAGGTCGGCCATGAGGTCCTCAACGTTTTCCAGCCCGATGGACAGCCGCACCAGGTTCGCCGAGGGCCGCGCATCCGGGGCCACGGGGCGGTGGGTCAGCGCCGCGGGGTGCTGGATGAGGGAGTCGACGCCGCCCAGGGACACCGCGTGCGTGAACATCCGAACCCCCGAGGTGAGCTGCTTGGCCGCCTCAAAGCCTCCGCGCAGGCTGATGGCGACCATGGCCCCCGGGCCGCGCATCTGGTGCCGCAGCAGGCCCCGGGGGTCACCGTCCGCACCCGGGAAGTGCACCTTTTCCACGGCCGGGTGGTCCGCCAGCCAGGCGGCGATGAGGCGCGCGCTTTCCTGCTGGGCCCGGACCCGCACGGGCAGCGTGGCCAGCCCCCGGTGCAGCAGGTAGGCGCCAAGGGGATGCAGGATGGCGCCCGTGATGGCCCGGACCCGGCGGAGGGCCTCTGCGGTTTTCTCGCTGCAGGCAATGACGCCGCCCACCGCGTCGCCGTGGCCGCCAATGTACTTGGTGGCGCTGTGCAGCGACATGGCGGCACCGAGGCTGATGGGGTTTTGCAGCACGGGCGTGGCAAAGGTGTTGTCCACCAGGACGGGGACACTGCCGGCCTGGGCCACGACGCTGCGGATGTCCACGAGGTCAAGGGTGGGGTTGGCGGGTGTTTCCAGCAGGACCAGGACGGTGTTGGCACGGATCGCGGCTGCCACCCCGTCCTCACCGCAGAACGTGGCCTCCACACCCAGCAGCCCGGAGGCCAGCAGGTGGTCAGTGCCGCCGTAGAGCGGGCGGACGGCGACCACATGCGGCTTGGCTGCCGGGTCGGCCGCGGGGCTCAGGTTTTCCTTGCTGGCCAGGATGGCCGCCGTCATGGCCGCCATGCCGGAGGCAAAGGCCACGGCGGCCTGCGCCTTTTCCAGCTGCGCCAGACCGGATTCAAAACGGGCAACAGTGGGGTTCCACAGCCGGGCGTAGACCGCGCCACCGTCGGGCAGGGGGTGCCCGCCGAGGGCCATGGACTCGTACGAGTCTCCGCCGCGCTCAATATCCGGCAGCGGATTGGTGCTGGACAGGTCCAGGGGAAGAGCGTGGATGCCCAGTGCCTGCAGGTCCTCCCGGCCGGCATGGACAGCCAGGGAGTCGGCATTCATAAGTTCGTAAGTCATGGCACAACCATGAACGAACGTACAGAGAATGCCTAGATAGTTGACTGAAAGAACAATAGAATCGTCGGAATCCGCATTTTCCACCACCGCAATACAATGAGACGGGGGCCACAATGGCGAAAAGAGCGCCGAACGGATCCGCCGCGCCGGCGCTGGACAGCACCGACCTTGCCATACTGCGGGCCCTGTCCACCGATGGCGGGCTGACCAACAAGGCCATTGCATCACGCCTTGGCCTGGCCGAGTCAACGTGCGCCAACCGCCTGCGCCTCATGCGCGATGCCGGGGTCATCCTGGGCAACCGTATTGCGGTGAACCTGGCCGCCCTGGGCTTTCCGCTGCAGGCCGTCATCAAGGTCCGCCTGGGCAGCCACAACGCCGAGCACGTGAACAGCCTCTACGCGAGCCTCTGCCAGGTGCCGGGCGTCATCCATGCCTTCCACGTGGCTGGGGAGGACGACTTCCACCTGCACGTTGCCGTGGAAAACCCGCAGGCCCTGCGCGACCTGGTCCTGCACCACATCACCGTCCACCGGGTGGTCCGCCAAACCGAAACACAGCTGATCTTCGAGGCCCGCACCGGCGTGGGCGTGCTGGCCCCGTAGGGCGTGTCTCTTAGAGCGGTGAGCCAGATGGTGAGGGCGCGGAGAACGGCTCCGTCTCGGTAGGTAGGGGCGAGTTTGTCGTAGCGGGTTGCCAGAGCGCGCCATTGCTTGTAAGTGTTGAAGT
>NZ_JANKZF010000002.1 GCF_027568515.1 Arthrobacter sp. HY1533
TCCCCGCCGCTGTTTCCATGCCCTAATTCTAAATCCAGGCACTGACAAAGAAGCCCAAACAAGCCCCGATGTGCACAACTACCGCCCCAGAGCCCCTGTGGAGGAACAGACACCACAAAACAGGCAAAAACCCGCCTTAGCCGAGGCCCTTCAACAGCTCCCGGTAGAACACCACGCCAGTGCCGAGCGAACTGATGCGCACGCGCTCGTTGACGGCATGGAGCGAAGCGCGGTCGGCGGCGTCCATGAGCAGCGGCGAAAACCGGTAAACGGCCGGGCAAATCGACGTGAAGTGTCGGGAATCGGTGGCGCCAGTCTGGATGTAGGGCATCACCACGGCTTCCGGGTAGGAGGCGGCCACGGCACTGCTCAGGAGGGCGAACTGCTCGTTGCCGAAGTCGGATATCGGCGAGGGGTCGTGGCCGGAAAGGACGGTGAGTTCCACGGATTCGTCGTCAATGATAGCGCGCACCCGCTCCACCGCTGACTCCACGGTCTCCCCCACGGCGATGCGGATGTTGGCGGTGGCCCGGGCAATGGACGGCAGCACATTGGCGGCCTTGCTGCCCTCCATCATGGTGACGGCCACGGTGGTCCGTGTGAGCGCCCGAGTTTCATCGCCAACCACGCCAAACGCCTGCGTCAACAGCGGCTTGAATGCCCACATGTTCTCGGTGACCAGGCGCAGGGCAAAGCCGCTGTGCAGGCCAATGCGCCGCAGCATCTCAACGATGGGGCCGGGCATCGACGCCGGGAAGGGCGTCTCCTCCAACGCCATGATGGCCTGCGCCAGACGGGCCGTGGCGCCCATGCGCGGCGGGGTTGAGGCATGGCCGCCCGCCCCGCGCGTGAGCAGTTCCAAGTCCAGGATGCCCTTCTCCGCAACTCCGACAACGGCGGCGGGCACTGCCAGCCCCGGGAACGCCTCCAGGGCAACAGCCCCGCCCTCGTCCAGCACCATCCACGGTTTCACGCCGCGACCGGCCAGCAGTGCTGCGGCTGCTTCAGCGCTGTCGCCGGCGGTTTCCTCGTTGTTGCCGAAGGACAGGAAAATGTCGTGGGCCGGCGTGAACCCCTCTTCGATGAGCGACTCAATGGCACCCATGATGACCACCAAGGCGCCCTTGTCGTCCAGTGCGCCGCGGCCCCACACATAGCCGCCTTCCTGGTGGCCGGAGAAGCCGGGATGGGTCCAGTTGTCGCGCTCGTCCACGGGAACCACGTCGTAGTGGGCCATGAGCACTGCGGACCTGGTGCCTGCGCCGGGCCCCGAGCCGGGCCACCGGAACAGCAGGCCATGCCCGTTGACCAGTTCCTTCCCCAACGTGGCGTGCACCCGCGGATAGAGCCGCTCCAGTGCGTCAATGAACCCCGTGAACTGTTCCAGCTCGATCCGGTCGCGGTGCTCGGAGAAGACCGTGCGGAAGGTAATGAGCTCGCTGAGCTTGTCGGCGGCCGCCTGGGCGTGGTCGGCTGCGAGGCCGGCCGCGCCAGCGCCCGACGGCTCCACGGCGGCGCCGTAGTCCCCCGCCGGGGTGCTGGCCCGGAATGCTCGGGCACCCATGACGGCGGCAGCACCGGCCGCACCCATACCCAACGCTGCCGCCACCGCGCGGCCAATCGGTCTTGCTGGTCCTTTAGGCATGACACGGATTCTATGCCACGGCCCTGTTACGCCCCGGGACGCCGCCGCGTCGCCCACGCGGACCCGTCCCGGCGACTGGAGGTAGGATGTCCTCATGACCAACGCCACGTTCCGTCTTGCCCGTGTCCGCCCCATCGACGCCGCCGCAGGGCCGCTGCCCGAACAGTTCTTCGTGCGCAACGACGCCGCCGACTTCGCCAGCCCCGAAGGCCTCATCTGGCAGATTGTGGAAACACCGTTCCCCACATCACCGGCCAACCAGAACAGCGCACCGCGCGACGGCTGGACCGTTGGTGGCACTGTCAACGAAGAGCAGTTCACTTTCCTGGCCCCCTGCGCGCCGGTCAACGTCTTCGGCATGGCGCACAACACCGGCGCCCCCGGCCGCGCACTCCCCCCGCAGGCCTTCCACAAGGCCGCCAGCTCCGTCGTCGGCCCCGGTGAGGCCATTGTCCTGGGCCCCGGCAGGGGCTACACCGACCCCGAGGCGGAATTGACCGTCATCATCGGCAGCCCCGCGAAGAACCTGACGCTCGAGAACGCCCGCAGCGCCATCCTCGGCTTCACGATTGGCAACGACGTCTCCGACCGCGACGCCCAGAAGTCCGACGAGCTCTGGATCAGCGCCAAGAGCCCGGACACCTTCACCCCGCTGGGTCCCTGGATTGTTGCCGGACTGAAGGACGACGGCGTGGCCATCAGCATTGTGCACAACGGCACCGAGCTGGCCCCCGCCTCGAGCGACGACCTCGGCTGGGGCGTCGATGAAATCCTTGTCTACCTCAGCAGCTTCATGACCCTGCAGCCCGGCGATGCCATCCTGACCGGGTTCCCGGCGGAATGCCGCCAGATCACCCCGGGCGATGAAGTCATCTGCCGCGTGGGCGGCATTGGTGAATTGCGCAACCCCGTGGTTGCAGGCGCCTAAGCACGCAGGCTCAGCACGCCCGATGGGTGCCGCGCCGGTTCACAGCCGGCGCACATGGCATCCATTGGGTGTTGTGAGAATTCACTGGCAGGATGGTTGCCGATGGCAACAGCAGCACCCCCGGAACCTCACCCCGCAGATTCCGCCCGCATGGCGGCGGCCCGCGGGGTCTTTGCTGCACCCGGAAACTGGCTGCGCCGCAATCCGGTCCTGGCTTCACAGCTTCGCGGATTTGCCCTGGTCGCGGTCATTTGCACTGCTGTCTCCATGACCATGTTTGCCGGCATGCGCCCCTGGCTGGGGACGCAATGGGCCAATGCCATCTCATTGGTGCTTTGCTCGGTCCTGAACACGGAACTGAACAGGCGGATGAGCTTTGGCATCAAGGGCCGGCACCTGTGGTGGCGGGACCAGCGCCGCGGGCTCTGGGTCATGCTTCTTGCCCTGGCCATGACCAGCGGGAGCCTGTGGATCCTGATGGCGGTTGTCCCCGGGGCACCGATCGCACTTGAGCTGGCCGTGATTGTCCTGGGCAATGTGGCGTCAGCCGTCAGCCGCTTCCTGCTGCTGAAGTTCTGGATTTTCCGCCGGGCACGCCACGTCGGACCACACGGCCCTGCCGGCCCGGAGGCCGGGGCCAGCATGGTCCCCGCCAACAGCTGACAGGCGGCTGGGCTGTCCGTGTGGCTGGACGCAGCCTAGCTGTGCTCGTAGGTCAGGCAGTCGGCGTTGTCGGCGCCCGGACCAACCTTCACCGATGCGGCCCCGCACATCAGGTGGTCGTTGTGGGCGCATTCGGTGCGCTGGCAGGCTCCAACTGAGGCCAGGACCTTGGGCAGCCCGCCATGGGTGCCGGTATCAATGAACGTTGCGCACTGGGCGTGGTCGGTGTTGCCGCCGATTGTGATGCCCGCAGCTCCGCAGTGGGTGTGGTCGTTGAATGAACAGTTCGACACGGCGCATTCGGTGACGGGGACGGTGACAGTCATGATGCTCTCCCTTGTGGCGAAACCTGGCCCTCGCAGCCCGATTTCCTCCACCGTACGCCCAAAACTGCCGAACTAATTAGTGCCAATTTTGTGCTGTAATTTCAGCGCCGGGACTCAGCCCAGGCGCTGCATCCGCGCCACGGCGGCCGCAAGCTCGGCAGCTGCCGTGTCCAGCTCCGCGGCCGTGACGCCGGCGCCGAAGCTGAAGCGCAGCGCCGTCTGGGCCACCGTGCGCTCGACCCCCATGGCGCTGAGCACGGCGGACGGCTCGTCAGAACCCGCCGCGCAGGCCGACCCCGAGGAACACACAATCCCGCGCCGTTCCAGCTCCAGCAGCACCGACTCCCCGCTGGTTCCGGGGAAAACGAACGAGGCCACGTTGGGCAGCCGCCGCGTCCCGTGCCCGGTCAGCCGGGAAGAGGGAACGCCCGTCAGGACCTGGCCAATGTACGCCTCGCGCAGCGCAGTGACGCGTTCGACGGCGTCGTCCCGTCCCGCTTCCGCCAGCCGCAGCGCCGTGGCCAGGGCGACAGCAAACGCCACGTTTTCGGTGCCCGAGCGGGTGCCACGCTCCTGGCCGCCACCGTGGACGAGCGGCTCACACAGCGTCCCGGACTTCAGGAACAGCAGCCCCACACCCTTGGGTGCACCCACCTTGTGCCCGGAAATGCTCATGGCAGTGACACGGAGGGAGCCTACGTCCAAGGAGAGCCAGCCCGCGGCCTGGACGGCGTCGCTGTGCAGCGGCACCCCGGCATCGGCAGCCGCGGCCGCCAGCGCGGGAATGTCCTGGACCGTGCCCACCTCGTTGTTGGCGTACATGATGGACGCCACGGCAACGCCACCTGGCGCAGAGTCGGCCAGCATCCCGGCAAACACGGCAGGGTCCACCAGCCCGGTGGAGTCCACGGGCACCGTCTCCACAGTGAAGCCGTGGACGCGCCGCAGGTAGTCGGCCGATTCCACGATGGCCGGATGTTCGATGGCACTGATCAACACCCGGTTCAGCGAAGGGTCAGCAGCCCGGCGCGCCAGCGCAATCCCCTTCAGGGCCAGGTTGTCGGCCTCGGTGCCGCCGGAGGTGAAGGTGAGTTCTTCCGCGTGGCAGCCCAGCACTTCGGCACATTGTTCCCGGGCCCGTTCCAGGGCGGTGGCCGCCAACTCCCCCAGCTCATGGTGGCTGGACGGATTGCCGAACTGGTTGGTCAAGTACGGGAACATGGCCTCGATGGCCTCCCGCCTGACGGGGGTGGTGGCGGCCGCGTCGAGGAAGATCACCTAGAGCTCCACGGCCATGTCCAGCCCCAGGTCCAGGGCCCGCACGCTGTGGGTCAGGGCCCCCACGGAAATGATGTCCACCCCGGTGGCGGCAATGGAGGCAATCGTGGAAAGGTTCACATTGCCGCTGGCCTCAACCAGCGCCCGGCCGGCAACCAGGGCCACGCCCTGCACGAGCTCCTCGTTGCTGAAGTTGTCCAGCATGATGGTGTCCACGCCGGCGGCCAGCACGGGCTCGATCTGCTCCAGCGAATCCACCTCGACCTCAAAGTGCACGGTGTGCGGCAGCTGGGCCCGCACGCCTGCGAGCGCGGCCGTCAGCTTGCCGTTGTCGCCGCCCGTGAGCACGGCCAGGTGGTTGTCCTTGGCCAGCACGGCGTCGGAGAGGGAGAAGCGGTGGTTGTGCCCGCCGCCGCAGCGCACGGCATAGCGTTCCAGGATGCGCAGCCCCGGGGTGGTCTTGCGCGTGTCGGTGACCCGGGCCCCGGTGCCTGCCACGAGCGCGGCGTATACGGCGGTCTGGGTGGCGATGGCGCTCATGCGCTGCACCAGGTTCAGCCCGATCCGCTCTGCCGTCAGCACCCCCTGCGCCAGCCCGGTCACGGACATGAGCCGCGCACCGGCCCCGAAGGTGGCCCCGTCTGCCACGAGCTGCTCAACCTGCGCGTTGGGGTCCTGCATCTTCATGGCGGCCTCGAACACTGCACCGCCGGAGAACGTCCCGGGCTCGCGCGCCACAAGCCAGGCCGTGGCCCGGGCCTCGGCCGGCAACAGCACCTGCGAGGTCACGTCGCCGTACGGGGCGTCCTCGGCAAAGGCACGCTGCAGGATCTCGACCACGGCCGTTCGCGGCAGTTGTGCCAGGGCGGGGGTGGTTGCATTCAGGACAGGCACGACGGCGTTCATACTGTTTCGCTTTCACGCAGGGGTTCGGTGGTGGTCAGTCGGGCAACGGGGTTGACCCAGAAGAGGGAGTCACGGGCTGTGTCGCCGGGCGCCTGGTTGTTGGGCGCCTGGGGGAAGTCGGCGCGGAAGTGGGCGCCAACGGAGTTCTCCCGGGCCAGGGCGGCCTGCACCAGCAACTGCGCCACGAGGTGCATGTTCGAATCCTCCGCCGCCTGCCGTGTGGGCAGGCCGGTTTCCGCACCGCCTTTCAGGGCATCGGTGGCGCCACCGACGGGGCCCAGGGCATCTGCCAGGAGCGTCAGGCCGCCCGCGTCGCGGACCACTGCCGCATGCGTGGCCATGAGGTGCCGCAGCTCCATGCGGGAAACGGCGGAGCCCTCCGGTGCGTTCGTCTCCCCCGGCAGCAGCGCCAGGGGTGCCGTGTCCCCGAAAACCGGGGCATCGGCGTCGTCCGCGTCCTGCCAAGCGCGTTCCTCCGCGGCCGCCGCGACGAAGTCGGCAACAGCGCGGCGGCCAAAGACCAGGCCCTCCAACAAAGAGTTGGACGCGAGCCGGTTGGCCCCGTGGACGCCGGTGCAGGCCGCCTCGCCCGCGGCGTAGAGGCCCGGGATGGACGTGCGCCCGTGCAAGTTGGTGGCGATGCCGCCCATCCAGTAGTGCGCGGCCGGTGCCACTGGCAGCCAGTCGCGGCGCCAGTCAAAGCCCAGTGCGGCGGTCGCGGCATCGATCGTGGGGAAGCGACGGGCCAGGTGGTCGGGGCCATTGGCTGTCTCAATCCCTGTGGCGTCGAGGAAGACGTGGCTGGGGCCTTCCGGCTCACCCTGGGCCGCGGCGGTTGCCGCAAGGGCGGCCAAGTGGGCGGCGATGCTGCGGGACACCACGTCGCGCGGGGCGAGGTCGCCCTCGGGGTGGAAGCGGGCCATGAACGCCTCGCCCTTGGCGTCGCGCAGCACGGCCCCGGCGCCCCGGACGGCCTCGGAGATCAGGAAGTTTTGGCCCACCGCGAGCGCCGTGGGGTGGAACTGGAAGTACTCGAGGTCCGCCAGCACGGCGCCGGCGCGCCAGGCGAGGGCCACGCCGTCGCCCGTGGCAACGGCCGGGTTGGTGGTGAACTCAAAGAGTTGTCCGGCGCCTCCCGTGGCCAGCAGCACGGCGTCCGCGGCCAGCACCTGGCGTTCGTCGCGGGCGTCCAGGTAGGCAATGCCTGCGACGGCGCGCGGCGGGGTCCCGGCGTCGTGCGTGTTGTCCGGGCCGTCA
Source organism: Arthrobacter sp. HY1533 (assembly GCF_027568515.1). Lineage (GTDB taxonomy): Bacteria > Actinomycetota > Actinomycetes > Actinomycetales > Micrococcaceae > Specibacter. The sequence continues at coordinate 7,004 of NZ_JANKZF010000002.1, forward strand.
GCGGCATCCGGGCCTGCCAGCAGCTCGGTGGCGAAGCAGCCTTCCAGGACCGTGATGAGGCCCAGGGCCTCGGCGTCGCGGACGGCGGCGATCAGGCCGGCGGCAATGCCCGCCCCTGTTGCGTCCCCGCCAGCATGCAGGATCCGGGCCGCCGAGTGGGCGCCCTCCAGGCCCAGGGCGCGCCGCCCCGTGGCGTCGCGGTCAAAGCGGACACCGAAGCGCTCCAGGGCGGTGATGTCGCCGGCAGCCTCGGAACACAGGATGCGCACGGCCTCGGGCAGGCACTGGCCGGACCCGGCCTTGAGGGTGTCGGCAATGTGCGCCTCAACGGAATCGCCGGGCGCGGCCTCCCCCTCGGCCAGCACGGCGCAGATCCCGCCCTGGGCCTGGTGCGTGTTGCTCTGCGCCAGTGTCCCCTTGCTCAGCAACGTGACCCGCACCCCGGCCTCGGCTGCCAGCAGCGCGCTGTAGAGCCCGGCGATGCCGCTGCCCACCACGGCCAGGTGCGAGTTGCTCATGCGCGTGCGGCGCTCTGTGGCTGCCCGGCAGGGACCGTCTGCTTCGTGGCGGCCTGCGGCAGGGCGGCGAGCATGCGTTCCAGGGCGATGCGGGCGTTGACGGCCGTGGCCTCCGGGACGGTGATCTGGTTGAGCACCTCACCGCGCAGCAGGCCCTCCAGCACCCAGGCGAGGTATCCGGGGTGGATGCGGTACATGGTGGAGCACGGGCAGATGACCGGGTCCAGGCAGAAGATGGTGTGCTGCGGGTACTGGGCGGCGAGCCGGTTCACCATGTTGATCTCGGTGCCGATGGCAAACGTTGTGCCGTCCGGGGCGGCCTGGATGGCCTTGAGGATGAAGTCGGTGGAGCCGGCCTCGTCGGCCGCGTCCACAACCTCCATGGGGCATTCGGGGTGGACGATCACGCGCACGCCGGGGAAGTCCGCCCGGGCCTGCTCGATCTGGCCCACGGTGAAGCGCTTGTGCACGGAGCAGAATCCCTGCCACAGCACCACCTTGGCGTTTTCCATGGCGTCCTGGCTGTTGCCGCCCAGGGGCATGCGTGGGTTCCACAGCGGCATCTGCTCCAGCGGCACGCCCATGGCCTTTGCGGTGTTGCGGCCCAGGTGCTGGTCGGGGAAGAACAGCACGCGCTGGCCACGCTCAAATGCCCACTCGAGCACCGTGGAGGCGTTCGAGGAAGTGCACACGATGCCGCCGTGCTCGCCGCAGAACGCCTTCAGCGCGGCCGATGAGTTCATGTAGGTGACGGGGATGACCGGAACCCGGCCGTCGGCGTCGGGCTCGGTGCCGTACAGGGCCTCCAACTCGGCCCAGCAGGCCTCCACGGAGGGAAGGTCGGCCATGTCGGCCATGGAGCAGCCTGCGGCCAGGTTGGGCAGGATCACGCTTTGGTGCGCAGCGGAGAGCATGTCGGCCGTCTCGGCCATGAAGTGCACGCCGCAGAACACAATGGCCTCGGCCTCCGTGCGGGTCTTGGCGGCGTTTGCCAGCTGGAAGGAGTCGCCCACAAAGTCGGCGAACTGCACCACCTCATCGCGCTGGTAGAAATGCCCCAGCACCACGACGCGGTCCCCGAGTTCAGCCTTGGCGGCGAGAATGCGCGCCTCAAGCTCGGCGTCGGAGGCGTCCTTGTACTCCTGCGGCAGCTGCCCCTGCACCGGGGTGGCGGCCGGGGCCACGTCCTCGCTGGACGCGCCGGGGCCGTAGCCGGGCGTGCCGGCGAGTGCCTCGGCCAGGTCGAATTCCCACGGACCCTTGGCCAGTTCGGTGCTGCAGCTTTCCTGGGCGCGGCCGGGCTTGGCGCGCGCCTCTTGGGCCGCTTCGGCTTCCTCGCGGGTGATGAGCTGAATGGTGGTGTTCACGGATGACATGGCTTGCTCCAAAGGGTGAGGCAGTGCGATCGTGCGGGGGAAGGTGAGGGAGGGTTTGTGGAAACACCCCGAAAAGTGAGGGAGGGTTTGAATCCGGGAGGGTCAGGGGCGGGACGGCGGCGTGCCGGAAGGGGCGGCGTCGTCATTGCCCGTGTAGCGGTACAGGCGGGGCGGGCGGTGCTTGCCACCCTGGAGGAACTCGTCGGTGGGTTCGATCCGGGCCGCCTGCTTGAGCTGGCGGCGGAAGTTGGCCGGGTCCATGCTGCGGTTCAGCACGGCCTCGTAGACCTCCCGGACCTGGGCCAGGGTGAACTTCTCGCCGAGCAGGTGGTAGGCGATGGAGCCGTACTCCATCTTGTTGCGCAGGCGCCAGAGGGCGTATTCCACGATCTCGTTGTGGTCGAAGGCCAGCTCCGCCAGGCCGTCGGCGCGGAACCACTGCACGTTTTCCGATTCCCGGGCGAGCTCTGCCTCCGTGGACTGGACCAAGGCCCAGTACACGATCGAGACAACCCGCTGGCTCGGGGAGCGGTGCAGGCCGCCAAAGGCGTACAGCTGCTCCAGGTAGCTGGGCGCCAGGCCCGTGGTGTCGGCGAGGTTGCGGGCCGCGGCGTCAAGGAGGGAGTCGGCCTGGGTCAGCGGGCCGCCGGGCAGTGCCCACATGCCCTTGAACGGTTCGCGGATGCGCTTCACGAGAGGCAGCCACAAGGTGGGGCGGCCCGACTTTTCGCTGGGACGGAGGGCGAAAATGACAGTGGAAATGGCCAGGGCAGGCGGCAGCGCCATGCGCTCACTGACATTTGCCACGCTGGCAAACGGCATCCGGTCCATGCCCTGCACCCCGATTCCTTAGTTAGGGTCAAATTGACTACAACTGATTCTACGACCCTTTGCCGGATCGCGGCAAATCCCGGCGACACATTTTCAACTGCCGGCCACTGTTCCGGAGAGTCCAGCACGGCGGCCCGAATTGGGGGCACCGGGCGCATGGTGGATAATTCTGGACAGGAATCACCCGTTCCCCTCCCGGCCGACAGCGGCCGGCTCCCCCACAGAAGGCCACCCCTTTCATGAACCACCAACCGCCCACAGCCACAGCACCAGCTTCCGAAACCGGCCTGGGACACTCCCTCAAGCAGCGCCAGCTGACCATGATGGGCCTTGGCAGCGCCATCGGGGCCGGGCTGTTCCTCGGCTCCGGCACGGGCATCATGAAGGCCGGCCCGGCCGTCCTGATTTCCTACCTTGTGGCCGGCACGCTGATCATCCTTGTCATGTGGGCGCTGGGCGAAATGGCAGCCGCCAACCCCAACTCCGGCGCATTCTCCGTCTACGCGCAAAAGGCCATGGGTGCCGTGGCCGGCGCCACCGTGGGCTGGCTGTGGTGGCTGCAGCTCGTGGTGGTCATTGCGGCCGAGGCGCTGGGCGCGGCGGCACTGCTTGCCTCGGTGTGGGCGGTCCTGCCCGTGTGGGCGCTGACGCTGATCTTCATGGTGGTCTTCACGGCCATCAACCTGACCAGCGTGAAGAACTACGGTGAATTTGAGTTCTGGTTTGCCCTGCTGAAGGTCGTGGCCATTGTGCTGTTCCTGGCGTTCGGCGCGGCGCTGCTGCTGGGCTGGATCCCCGGCACCCCTTCCCCAGGGCTGGGCAACCTGGTGAACAACGGCGGCTTTGCACCCCACGGCATGGCGGGCATCGCCACGGCCCTGTTTGTGGTGGCCTTTGCCTTTGGCGGCACCGAGATTGTTGCCGTGGCCGCGGCCGAGACCGCCGACCCCGCGCGCAGCGTTGCCGTGGCCGTGCGCACAGTGGTGTGGCGCATCCTGGTGTTTTACATCGGCTCCATCTTTGTCATTGCCACGGTCCTGCCCTGGACGTCCGAGGCCCTGGCCTCGCCGTTCGCCGGCGTCCTGAACGTGGCAGGGCTGCACTGGGCCGGCACCGTGATCACGCTCGTGGCGGTGGCAGCACTGCTCTCGGCCCTGAACGCCAACCTCTACGGCGCCTCGCGCATGATCTACTCCCTGTCCGAGCGGGGCGAGGCGCCGCGCGCCTTCCGGTCGACCAGCAAGTCCCGCGTGCCGGTTCCCGCCGTCCTGGTCTCGGTGTCCTTCGGCTTTGTCACAGTGGTGCTGGAGGTCCTGTTCCCCGGCGCGGTCCTGGACAACCTGCTGAACATTGTGGGCTCCACCTGCCTGGTGGTCTGGGGCATGGCCCTGGTGTCGCAGATCATCCTGCGGCGCCGCGCCGACCGCGACGGAACTGCCCTGCCGCTGCGCATGCCCGGATTCCCGTGGCTGAGCATTGCGGGCCTGGTCCTGCTGCTGGCCATCTTCGTGGTGGGCTTCAGCGACCCTGCCGGCAGAACCCAGCTCCTGAGCACCTTCACGCTCGTGGCCGCCATCGCCGCGGTCAACTGGCTGGCCCAGCGTAATAAATCAGGCCTACTTACCAGTAGCTGAACTCGTTTTGCTTCTTGGGCGTTTTGTAACTAGCGTCACATGCGAACGGTGTGCTCAACGGCGCGCATGCCGTTCACGCAATCCGCCCCTTTTCGCTAGTGTTGAAGCACGACGGCGGCACCCGCCACCGCGGGAAAGGAACCCCATGCGCATCCAGGGACAGCAAAGCACCCCCGCCGCAAGCCACCCGATCGAGGGCTCCGACGCCAAGCTGCATGTGGCAGTGTTCGACCCCGAAACGCCCGCGGCGCTCCCTCCCGTCTTCCTGATCCACGGCTTCGCCTCCTCGATTGAGTTGAACTGGGTCAAGTCCGGCTGGGTCACGGCCCTGACCCGCGCCGGCCGCCGCGTCATCTCCGTGGACCTTCCCGGCCACGGCGAAAGCGGTGCACCCTACGAGCTCGATTCCTACACGCCCGGCAAGATCCGCGCGGACCTGCTGCAGATCCTCATCGACCAGGGTGTCCACCCGCTCCGGGAGGGCGAACCGCAAAGCGGCGTGGACCTGGTTGGCTATTCGCTCGGTGCCCGGCTGGCCTGGGAGTTTGGCGCTACCCAGCCCGAGCTGGTCCGCCGCATGGTGCTGGGCGGGCCCAACCCCGAGGACCCGCTGGCCGATTTCGACCTGAAGGCCGCGCAGGACTTCCTGAACGACGGCACGCCCATTGCCGATGAATCCACGCACTGGCTGCTGAACATGGCGCAGCTGGTCCCCTCCAACGACATCTTTGCCCTGCTGGCCCTGGTCCAGGCCGTGAAGATGGAACCGTTCGACCCCACCGACGCCGTGCCCCACGTCCCCATGCTGCTCGTGGCAGGCAGCCTGGATGAGCGCGCCCGCACCATGGACCGGTTGGCCGAGCTGAGCCCCGGAACACAGCAGCTGGTCATTGAGGGGCGCACGCACAACAACACGGTGACGTCCCGGGAGTTCAAGGACGCCGCAATCGCGTTCCTGTCCTAGCGGGGCTGCCCGGCCGTTCCCCTACGCCCGGGCGCGGCCGCGCAGCACGGCGGCCGCCGCCAGGCCCAGCAGGAAGAGCGCCCCAGCTGCGGCGATGGGGACCAGGAACGCCACATGGTAGCCGGAACCCTGCGCAAGGGATCCTGACAGCGAGGAGCCCAGCGCGGTCCCGGCCACAACGCCGCTGGCCAGCGCAGTCATGACGGTGCCCATCCACTGCGGCGGGGCCACGACGGATCCCACACTGAAAATGGTGACCATGACGGGCCCCACGGGCAGGCCCGCCAACAGCAGCACCCACACCATCTGGCCCAGCGAGGTGGGCAGCAGGAATGCGGCCGAGCCTGCCGTCATGAGGGCAGCAGCCATGACCCAGCGCCACGGGTAGCTGAACTTGGCCGGCCAGTACGCCACTGACAATGCCGTGAAGGCGGAGCTGGCCCCCATGATGGCGTACATGAGCCCGGCCTGGTCCACGGAACCGTGGACCCCTGTGAACGCGGTCAGCGCGGTCTGGGCAGAGCCGAAGAACGTGCCCATGCACAGCATGGCGGCCACGGGCACGGCCACGAGGAACCAGTTGGGCCGATTCGGGCTGACGTAACCCACACTGCCCACGGAGGTGCTGGTGGCCGGCCTGGCGCCGACAACCTTCACGGTGGGGTGCACGGCCCACAGCGTCACCAGGGCCAGCGTCATCGCGGCGGCCAGGACCAGGGGCAGCCAGGGCGCCACGAGCGAGGCCAGCAGGCCCACGAGCGCCGGGCCCAGCACAAACGTGATCTCATCAGCTGTCCCTTCCAGGGACAGGGCCGTGTCAACCATGGGGCCGCGCTCCGGCTCGGGAAGCTTGCGGCTCAGCGCCATCCAGCGCACGCGCGACAACGGCCCCACCTGCGGCGAGGTTCCGCCGGCCAGCAGGGCAACACCGAGCAGGGCCAGGGTGGAGGCGTCGCCAAGTTGGGCGCCATGTTCGGGCAGCAGGGCGTAGGCCAGGGCGACGACGGCACCCACCAGGAGTGCGTTGACCACGGCGGCCACGATCAGCACCGGCTTCTGGCCGAGACGGTCGGCCAGATAGCCGCCCACGGGGGCGCCCACGGCCGCGCCGAGGCCAATTGCTCCGGCGGCAAAACCGCCGATGGCGTAGGAGTTGCTGACGTTGGTGACAAGGGTCAGGACACCGATGGTCAGCATGGCCAGGGGCACGCGGGCCATCAGGCCCAGCGGGATGTAGCTGCGTCCTGCCACCCGGGGCAGGACCGCATAGCGGCCACCCGTCTTTGTGGTGGCCGGGAGTGCTGGTGCATCAGGGGACGGCGAGGTACTCAACTGCTTTCACATCAACTGCCCGGGCTGTGCCTCATGCGGCCCACAGGGCCCAGACTTGCCAAGTGTACCCGGTTTAGGGGGCCGCAGATCCAGCCATGGTGAGCTCCAGGGTGGAGCCCTTGCGGCCCTTGTGGACGTGCAGGTGCAGGGGAATCCGCTGTTTCATCTCCGCCACGTGGCTGACCAGCCCCACCATGCGCCCGCCGTCGCGCAGCCCCTCCAGCGCGTCCATGACCTGCTCCAGCGATTCCTCGTCGAGGCTGCCGAAGCCCTCGTCGACGAACAGGGTTTCAATGTCGAGCCCGCCGGACTCGTACTGCACAACGTCGGACAGGCCAAGGGCCAGTGACAGCGAGGCCATGAACGACTCCCCGCCGGACAGCGTGGCGGTGTTGCGGCTGATGCCTGTCCATTCGTCCACGACCTCCAGGCCCAGTCCGGACTTGCGGTTGTTGCCCGCCTTCGCGTCGGTGTGGCGCAGGGTGTAGCGGGCGTCGCTCATGGTGGCCAGGCGCACCGAGGCGGCCAGTGCCACCTGTTCGAGCCGGGCGGCCAGCACGTAGCTGGTCAGCGTCATCTTCAGCTTGTTCTCACCGCCGCCGCGCACGGCATCGGCCAGCCCCTGCAGCAGCCGGGCATGCTCGCGCAGCGGCGCCACGGATTCCTCGAGCTCGATGTACCGGCCCCGTGTTCCCGCCACGGATGCCGCGGCCGATTCCGCCAGCCCCAGGGCCAGGGCGCCGGCCTTGGCCTGCGCAGCGGCCCGGGTCGAAGCGGCTGCCAATGCGGCCAGGCCCTCCGGCGTGGGCGCCTGCGTGCCGGTTTCGGCTTCCCGGCGGGCGGCGAGTACATCGGCCGCCGCGAGCCGGTCAGCGTTGACTGCCACGTCGCGGGCATGGTCTTCCAGCTTGCGCTCCAACGCCTCGGCGGCGGCGGGGGTGAGCAGGGCGGCAGCTGCCGCGGCGGCGCCGGCAAATTCGGACTCCGCCAGGGCGGCATCGAGCGATTCGCGCGCCTCCCCCGCTGCAGCCTGTGCCGAGGCGTTCCGTCGCAGCGCGGCAAGCAGCGCCTCGCAGGGCAGCTGCGCCGCTGCCAGTGCCGCACGGCGCACAGCAAGGCCCGGGTGCCCGTCGCGGGCCAGGGCCAGGCGTTCCTGCAGCGCGGCAATGTCCGCAGCCAGGGCCTGGTTTGCTGCACGCAGGGTCGAAGCCTCTTCCGTGGCGGCCAAAACCCCGTCCCGGGCCGCCGTGATCGTGCCCGCCAGGGCTTCGGATTCCGTGGCCAGTGCCGCCAGCTGTGCCGCGGCCGCAAGTGCCTTGGCATGCTCTGCCTCGGCAAGCTCGACGGCGGTGCGTGCCTCTTCGAGCGAACCGCGCCCGCCGCGCTCCGCCAGCACGGCCAGGACGCTCCGGGCCTCCGCGAGTGCCGACAGAGCTGAGGCTGCCTTGGCCTCGGCCTCTTCCTGGACACGCTTGGCTGCCTTCTCCGCCTTGACCAGGTCCGCGCCGCCACCGGCCAGCGGCGAGGGGTCCGGGTGGACGGTGCTGCCGCACACCTGGCAGGGTTCGCCGTCGACCAGCTTTTCGGCCAATTCCCCGGCAATTTGGGCAAGCCTGCGGTCAAGGGCCGCAAGCCAGGCTTCCCTGGCATCCAGGGACGTGGTGCGGGCGGCGGTTTCGGCCCCGGCCAGGCGTGCAACAGCCTTTTCCTGGTCCTGGTGTTCCTGGACGGCCGTGGCCACGTCCTTGGCCTGGCGCACCTTTTGGGCCGTGTGCCCGGCGTCTTGCGCCTCCGCCCGCAGGCCGTCCTGCAGCGCCTGCACCTGTGCGAACCGCGCGGTGGCCGCCTTTGCGGCCGCGTCCTGCTCCGCGTGGCGCTGCACGGCAAGGTCCAGTGCCGTGGTGTTGCGGCCCAGCTGGGCCGTCTTGCCGGCCAGCCGCTCCTCATCGGGCAGTGCCGCGTCAACGGCCGCCAGCTGGGTGGTCAACTCCCTGTCAACACGGGCCAGCCCGTCCTCCGTGGCATCAGCCGCGGCCGTGCCCAGGAGGCTGGCTGCCAGCTTGTTGGTGTCCACGGCGGCGGCCGCCACGGCCGCGGCATCGGCGGCCTGCCCCGCGGCCGCAGCTGCTTTGCCGGAGCTTGCCAGCACGGGCGCCAACACCTGGGCTGCGCGGTGCAGTTCCTGCCCGCGGCGCCACTGGCCGGCGTCCCCGGCCAGCGCGGCCAGGCGTGACTCCTCGGCCACGGCAAGCTCCAGGGCCTTGTGCCTCGTGCTGCGCTCCTGCGCCTCCTGCACGGCCAGCCCGGCGGCGTCCAGGTCGCGCTGGGCAAGCTCCGAGCGCCCCTGCGCCCGGGACACCGCGTGTGCCAGCCGGTCCCTCAACGCCTCAAAAAGGCCGGGACCGGACATCTCCGCCAGGGATTCCGTCGTCTCCGTTGCCGGAGTCTCTTCCGCGGGCATGGCTGTGCCATCCGCCGCGGCGAGGGCATCGTCGTCGGCCAAGGCCCTGGCGGCCTGGCTGCGGGCCAGCTGCTCGGCCTGAGCCAGCTGGGCGAGCCCCGCAGACACCTGGGCTGCGGCTTCCTTAGCATCGTTGGCCAGCCGGGCCTCGAGGTCCTTGTAGATGTCGGTGCCGAACAGTTTCTGCAGCAGGGTCTGGCGGTCCTCGGCCGATGCCCGCAGGAAGGCGGCAAAGTCACCCTGGGCCAGCAGCACAACCTTGGTGAACTGGGCCATGTTCATGCCCAGCAGTTCCTGGATTTCGGCGGCGGCCTCGTCGTTGCGGGTCGACTTCACTTCCCAGCCATCCGCCGTCTTTTCCCGTAGCTGCGTGCTGGCCTGTTCGCGGGTGGTTCCCGTTCCCCGTTTTACAGGCCGCATCCATTCGGGGCTGCGGGTAACCTCAAGGCGGCGTCCCCCGGCACTGAATTCGCACAGCACCTCCGGTGCCACTCCTTCGGCGGCGTGGTGGCTGCGGAACTGCGATGCAGCACCCTGACGAGCACCCGGGACCTGCCCGTAGAGGGCGTAGGAGATGGCGTCCAGGACCGTGGTCTTGCCGGCTCCCGTGGAGCCGTTGAGCAGGAACAGCCCCTGGGCCCCGAGCGCGTCAAAGTCCACCACTTCGCGGCCCGCGAAGGGGCCAAAGGCCTGGATTTCCAAGCGGTGGATTCTCACAGTGCACCATCCTGTTCCCGCACGCCGGCGAGGGCGGCGCGTAATAGCCGTTGTTCGTCGTCGTCCGCGCCGCGGTGGCGCACATGGTCAAGGAAACCGCAGCACAAATCGAGCTCGTCGGCGGCCTTGGCGATCCGCTCACCATAGCTTTGCGGCCCGGCGTCGCGGGCGGTCTCGGGGGCGAACATGAGCACCAGGGTGTGCGGGAAGCGGGTGCGCAGCCGTTCCATGGCCAGCGGCGGGTGTTCGTTGTCGGTCAGCGTGACCTGGCAGTAGTTGTCCTCATCCGCGCTGTACGCATCCAGGGACAACAGCTCCTCCAGCTTGCCGCTGAGGATGCTCAGGGCCTTTCCGGGCGCCCAGTCGACCTTGCTGACGCCGGCTAACCCCTCCTGGGTGATGTCCACGAGCCAGCCGCCCTTTTTGTGCGCGGCCTCGGAGAAGGAATAGGGCAGGGGCGAGCCGGAATAGCGGACTGTTTCGCTGAGCCGCTGCGGCCCGTGCAGGTGGCCAAGGGCCGTGTACGTGAACGGCTCGAAGAGGTCCAGCGGCACCGCGCCCACTCCCCCGACGGCGAGTTCGCGTTCACTCGCGGAGGTGATCCCGCCGCTGGCAAAGGTGTGGGCCAGGACCACGGATTGGGTGCCGGGCGCTCGGGTGGCCAGGTCGGCGGCAATGAGCCCCACAGCTGCTTCCGTCACGCCGAAGTGGGTGGGGTTCTCCACGCCCAGCTCCTCCGCCACCATGCGCGGTTCCAGGTAGGGGATGCCATAGATGGCCAGCTGGGGGCCAGCGCCTTCATTGGCGGGATCCAGCGGCAGCAGGATGGGCTTGGCGAGATCGGCCACGCGCGTGCGCAGGTGCACGCCGGCGCTTTCCAGCAGGCGCCCGCCAAAGCCCAGGCGGGTGGCGGAGTCGTGGTTGCCACTCGTGACCACCACCTGGACGCCGGCCCCGTTGAGCCTGGCCAGGATGTCGTCGAAGAGGTTGACCACGTCCACGCTGGGCAGGGCCCTGTCATAGACGTCGCCGGCGACCAGGACCACGTCGACTTTCTCTGCCGTGACGGTCTCCAGCAGCTGATCGGCAAAACGCCGCTGTGCCTCCAGGGTGCCGACGCCGTGGAACGACCTGCCCAAATGCCAGTCCGAAGTGTGCAAAAGCTTCATGGTTCCACGCTAGCGGAGGGCTGGGACATTCAATGACCTGCGGGCGGCGGCGCGGGCCGCGGCGGATGCGTTCAGCGGCGGGGCTTCTCCGGCATTGCAGCCTCCAGGGCCGCCACATTGGCCACCTTGGTTCCGTAGACCACGGCCACGGCCAGCAGGGCGCAGGCAAGGAACACCATGACCAGCTGCGTGCCGGGCGAATCAAGGTACAGCAGGCCGGCCAGCGAGATTGCCGCGGCTGCGGCCCCGCTGACCCACAGGGGCTGGGTGGCGGCGGCGTGCCCGGCCTTCCAGGCGTCGTCGCTGGCCATGGTCTTGGCGGTCCTGATGCCCACAAGCGGGTTCTTGCCGATCTTCCCCGCGGCGCAGGCATGGTTGATGGCTGCCATCCCCAGTGAGCAGGCGGCCAGGAGCAAAAGGGAGAAAGTCAGCATGCACCAACCCTAGCGCCCGCCGAACCCCGAAGCCCACGAAAGATGCCGCCGCTGCTGGCAAGTGCCGCCGTTGCAACGGTGGCATTTGTCAGCAACGGCGGCATTGGCCGGTGCGGGCAGGCTACTTCTTCGGTGCGTCGAAGAAGGCCTGGGCGTCGTCGACCTTGGTGGCGGCATCCTCGGCAGCAGCTGCGGCCGTCACGGAAGCCGCGGAAGCAGCCGGGGCGGCGGATTCCGCCGAGGGGGCTTCGTCGTCGTCCGTGGAAACGGCGTCAGAATAAGAAGCGGCGGGTGCGAAGCTGCGGTAGATGGCGGCGGCCAGTGCGGCACCCACCAGCGGGGCGAGCCAGAACAGCCAGAGCTGGCCGGCGGCCCAGGAGTCGGCCAGGAACACCACGGAGGTGGCGCGGGCCGGGTTCAGCGAACCGTTGCTCAGCGGCATGGTGATGCCCACGGCCACGGCGAAGGCCAGGCCCACCGCGACGGGGCCAAGCGTGCTCTTGTTGCGGGGCGAGGTGGCACCCAGGAGCAGCGCGGTCAGGATGGCCACGGCGGCAACTTCCACAATGGCGATGCCGATCATGGGCACCTGCGACGGGGAGTGGGCGTCAAAGCCGTTGGCGAGGGCGCCGAACAGCTGCGGCGTGGCCGGGGTGGCTCCCGTGGGCATGACCATCATCATGCCCAGCCACACCACGGAGGCCAGCACGGCGCCCACGGTCTGCGCCACGATGTACAGGGCCATGGCTGAGAACTTCAGCCGGCCGGCAATGGCCAGGCCCAGCGAGAACGCGGGGTTGAAGTAGCCGTTGGAGATGTGGCCGAAGGAAATGATGGCGGCAACCATGGCCAGGCCGTAGGCGAAGCCCACTGTGGTGCCCGCGCCAGCGGCGCTGAAGAGCGCTGTGCCAAGCCCGGCAAACACAATGAAAAAGCTGCCCAGGCCCTCAACGGCCACGCGGGTGCTGAGCGGGTGGGCATGCACCGGGGATGTTCCGGATGACGTCATGGTGTGTAGATCCTTCGTTTGAAAACGTGGGTGGCGGCTTGTGCGCCATGCGCCCGAAAGGTGGGCGGCGGCGCTAAAAGCCGAGGGCCAGCGCGCCCATGGCGGCGAGGGCCAGAGCCACTATAGCGGCCGATGCTGAACGAACCATAAGAGCCGGAACGGCAATGTGCGCACTGTGTTCGAGCACGCCGACGCCGGCATGGAGCATGCGGATCCGGGCAACCGCGCACACCACCAGGACAAGCGTGGTCACGCAAGCCACCACGGCGCACAGGCCCATCCCCACCACCTGGGCCGAATGCCCGGCCGCAAACAGCCCGCCGTCCACCGGGCCGGAGCCTGCCGGGGCTTCCAGTGCGTGGAACCAGCCACGCCAAATGAGGATGTCGGCCACGATGGCGCTCATGATGGTGCGCCGCCAGGCCAGGGCCGTCCGTTCGGGCTGCAGTCCGGGGTCGCGGGCAGCATCCACCGCAGGACGCACGCTAGGGCCGGACCAGGATCAACACGGCGAACACAATGGCCGCGAGCGACACAATGACAGTCATGCCCAGCATGAGCCAGGAATGCGGCAGCTCCACATCGTTGCGCATTGCCTGCTCCTGGTGCGCCCAGCGCCGGTAGCTGACCACGGCCAACACGGCACCAATCACGGCCAGCACCAGGCAGAGCAGGACGCGGACCACGGGCGGGGCAATCTCCGGTGCAAGCTGGTCGATGGCAACGGCGCCCGCGAGCAGGGCCAGTGCTGTTCGGACCCAGGCCAGGAAGGTGCGTTCGTTGGCCAGTGAAAACCTGTAGTCGGGGGTCTTTCCCGTCCGTCGCCAGGCTGGTTCGCGCATGCGTCTCCTCATCAAGGTGGGGTGCTGATTCACCCACGAGTCTACTGGGCCGCACAACACCGCCTTGAACCGGTAAATTGGTTCAATGACTACCGCAGCAGGCCCCGTGATCCCCATCCGCCCCACTTTTGCCACCCTGGTGCAGGGAACGCTCATGGGCGGGGCGTTGGGCGATGCCTTCGGGTACCTCGTTGAGTTTGATTCGCTGGCGGACATCGCGGCCAAGTATGGTCCCTCAGGCCTGGTAGACCTCTCGCAGTCGGGGGCGCCAGCGCATTTTTCCGATGACACCCAGATGACGCTGTACACACTGGACGGCCTCCTGGATGTCCTGGAATGGGCCAACGACGGCGTGGGCGCCGACGTCAATGCCTGCCAGTGGCTGGCCTACCTGCGCTGGCTCAAGACCCAGGGTGTCCCCGCGCCCAGCCACGCACCCGAGCAGCCGCCGCGCTGGATCGATGCGCAGAGCGTGCTCCACCACCAGCGCCACCCGGGCAACGCCTGCATCACGGGCCTGGCCACGGGCGAGATGGGCACGGTTGCCCGCCCGGTCAACCCCGATTCCAAGGGGTGCGGGACAGTCATGCGTTCGGCCCCCTACGGCCTGCTGCCCAACGTTGACGCCGAAACCGTGTACAAGATGAGCTCCGATGCCGCGTCACTGACCCACGGCCACCCGGCCGCCCGCCAGTCCTCCGGTGCGTTCAGCTGGCTCATCCACCGCCTCGTCATTGACGGGCTGCCGCTGCGCGAGGCTGCTGTTTCCGCCCGGGACCGCGCCGCTGCCGAGCCGGCCGCCGACCCCGAGCTCATGGCCCGGCTGGATGCGGCACTTGCCCTGTCCGCTCCCCCGCTTGGCACGCACGACGGCGCTCCCTTGTCTGGTGATTCCCTCACCGATGCGCTGGGGCTGGGCTGGGTGGCGGAGGAGGCCCTGGCTGTTGCGCTCTACTGCGTGCTGGCCACCGAGGCTTCCTCGGTTTCGCCCGTGGAGCACTTCCTGGCAGCCATCCGGCTTGCGGCCAACCACAGCGGGGACAGTGATTCCACGGCCTCAATTGCCGGAAACATCCTGGGCGCCCTGTACGGCGAGGCCGCGTTGCCGCCGTCGTGGATGACCATGGCCGAGGCACCCCAGCTGGTCCGCCACCTGGGCGCCGAGTTCATCAAGCTCACCACGGGGCAGTAGCCCGCGTCCGATCAGGCCTTGCGGAGGGAAAAGTTGGCGCATTCCTCGCAGATGCCGGCGGGGATGAGCCCGCGCCGCATCAGCAAGCCGAAGATGATGCAGCCCAGGCACAGGCCCATGGCAGCTTCAAGCGAGGCCGCCACGAGCAGCAGGACAATGAGGGCCCAGCCGAGTGTCGAGGCACCCGCGAGCAGCAGTGCGAAGGCTGCGATGGAGAGCACGGCGCCGATTCCCTGGGCAAAGCGCTTGGGCGGCCCCGGCACCAGCTTGGGTTCGCCCACGAGCGGGGCCAGGACCTTAACGGAGAGCAGTGCCGCGGGGGAAATCCGCGGCCCGAAGGCCAGCCGCAGCACAAAGCCTGCGGCGATGATGCCCACGAGCCACGTCAATTGGCCCACCAGGGCAACAAGTGCCAGCAGCACCACGATTCCGGCCGTGAAGCGGGCGGCGTGGTCGTTGACCGGGTTGGGGAAGGCGAAAAACCTCTTCAGGGGCCCGGGCGCCGCCTTGCCGGGCGCTGGTGCCTGGACGAACTCGGTGGCGGCGGGGAACTGGGTCATGGCCCCACAGTAGGACTCCGGCACGGGCGTGCCCAAGGATTGTTGCGCAGCGTGACGGAATTGGCGCCAGCGCCGCAGGGGCGTGTCAGCTGTCCCGGTCGGCGGGCGAGCCGTCCCGGTCCAGGGCCGCCACGCAGCGGGCGGGGGCAATGCGGCGGTAGGAGCTGTCGAGCAGTTCGGCAATTTCCTGCCAGTCCGGTGGGGCCAGGCTCAGGTCAAGCCCCACCCAGCCGTAGGGGCCAATGTAGGAGGGGACGTAGAACCGCGGGTCCGCCAGCAGGGCCTCGCGTTCGTCCGCCTCGGGCAGCACCTGGATGGAGGTCTCCCGGGGGCGGCCGCTCTGGCCCTGGCCGTAGTAGGCGAAGATCTTCCCGCAGCGGAACGTTGGCCTGCCAAACGCCTCCTTCTCCGTTGCCTCGGGAAAGGCCAGGCACAGTGTGCGCAGGCGCTGCAGGAGGGGGTCGGCGTCGCTGTACATCCGGGGATGGGCCATGCCAAGAAGCGTAGCCCGCCCCGGCTGTGGCTGCCAGTGGCGCGGGCGCCAGGGCCAGTGCTTCGGTTAGCCCACCATCTGCAGGAACTCGCCCTCGGAGAGCACCTCGATGCCCTGCCCGCGGCGCTGCAGTTCCAACACGCGCTGGGCCTTGGAGGTCAGCCGGCCGCTGCGCAAATCCGAGGCCGTGAAGCCGCTGCCCACCACCAGCACAGTGGTCTTCAACGTCACGCTGCTGGCGCACTGGGCGCCATGCACGGCCGCCATTTCCTTGGCCGCGGGACGGCCCAGGCTGAGGTCGCCCGTGAACACCACTGTCTGGCCGAACAGGGGGTGGGCCGCATCCGCCTGCGCGTTGGGCACCGGGTTGGGGCCCTCGGTGGACCAGCTGCCGCGGCCGCCGCGGGCCGAGCTGCGCGCCGTCCCGGCGGCAATCCCGGCCTGCATCTCCGCCAACTTCTCCAGCGCGGAGCGCGTGGCCTTGGACATGCCATCCACGGCGGGGTCGTAGGCGTCCACGTGCGGCATGGCCAGCTTCATGGCATCAAACACGCCCCGGACGGAATCGACGCCGTGCTTGGCGGCAATGTCCACCATGATCCCGGCACAGGCGCGGGCGTCCTCCGTGGCATCGTGGTGGTTGAGCAGCGGCACGCCTGCGGCCTCGGCCACAAACGGCAGCGAGTAGGAGGGCAGCGAATAGTTCTTGCGCGAGAGCACCACTGTGCAGGCATAGTCATAGGCGCGTGCCGGCATGCCGGAGACTTCCGAGGCCGAGCGGATCACGCCCATGTCGAACGCCGCATTGTGCGCCACAAGTGCGTCGTCGCCGATGAAGGCGGCCACTTCGCCAAAGACGTCCTTGAAGCGGGGCGAGGAAGCAACGTCATCCGGGGTGATCCCGTGGATGGTGATGTTGCGGGAGTCAAAGTGGTCGTGGCCCTCGGGCGGGCGCATGAGCCAGTAGCCCTCGTCGACGATCCGGCCGTCGCGGACCTTTGTCAGGCCCACCGAGCAGGGGGATCCCCTGAAGCCGTTGGCGGTTTCAAAATCAATTGCAGTAAAGTCCAGAGCCACCCGTCAAGGCTACCCCTGCCCGCGCGTGTGCGGCGCATTGCGAGCGCGGCATCACATGACTTTCGCCAAGCAACAGGCAAGGCACGACGCCGGACGGAGGGTCCGGCGTCGTGCCTTGCCGCGGGGTCCACTAGGGTGTGGCGCGGCGCAGGGTGAGGTACGCGCCCGATCCCAGCAGCAGGACAAGGACCAGGACCACGGCACCCAGTGACAGCGGTGTCAGGCTGACCATCCATGCCCCCACTGCGGGCCACCAGTCCTTCAGTGTGATGAGTGCTCCGGCACCAATCAGAAGCACCGACAGCGACAGGCTCATGACCACGGCACCCGTGGCCGCCCAGCGCTTGTAGACAGTGGCGAACCAGAAGCCCAGCAGGAACAGGAACATCATCAGGACAAAGTAGAAGAACACCTGAACAAGCCAGGGCCGCTCGGCGATCCACGCCAGGGCGAACATCTGCCCGCCCAGTCCCCAGCCGTCAGTGGCTGTTTCCAGGTAGCCCAGGACCACGTAAAGGACTGCCACCCCGGCCGCCACCACGGCGAACAAGCCCACTGTGCCCAGGAAGAAGTTGCGCCTGCTGACACTTAGCCCCTGCGAGAACGGGAAGGTCAGTGACATGGCCTGCAGCCCCAGGGCGAAGAAGTACCACATGACGGCCTGTCCGGCACCGGAATACATGGGCCCTGTGCCGGTGTCCGGAATCATGGACCAGATGGCCAGCGTCAGGCCGAAGCTGGACACGAGGATCACGGCCGGAAGGCCAAGAAACGTCCATTTGTTGATGAGCTGCATCCTGGCAACTCCTAGTGCGCGGTTCATCGCGTTGCTCCCATCCGGGTTGATGTCTCGGCTGCCGCACCGGCGCCGTCCGCATCCCCCGAGAGGTCGGCGCCGGCGTCGAGCGTTTTTCTGATGACGAATTGCTGAAGCGAAACCGGCACCACTTCCAGGCCAAGCTCCTGTGCCTCCCGGCGTTCGCCCGGGCTCAGTGCACCCTCGAGGGTCAGCGAAACGAGTGAGCCGATCCCCTCGCGGTGCAGCACCGTGCGGCCCGCGGCGAAGCCCTCGACCCGGGCGCGGGTGCCGGCCAGGGTGAAGGCGGTGCCGCGGATGGCTTCCGCGTCCTCATCCAGGAGGATCTTTCCCTTGTCGATGATGATGACGTGCTCCAGCATGTTGGCCACCTCGTCAATGAGGTGCGAGGAGAGCACGATGGTTCGGGGGAATTCGGCGTAGTCGGCCAGCAGGCGGTCGTAGAACAGCTGGCGGGCCACGGCATCCAGGCCCAGGTACGGCTCATCAAAGAATGTCAGCTCGGCGCGGGAGGCCAGGCCGATGATGACGCCCACTGCCGAGAGCTGGCCACGGGAGAGTTTCTTGATCCGCCGCTTCATGGGCAGCTGGAAGTCCTCGGCCAGTTGCATGGCCATGTCCTGGTCCCAGTTCCTGAAGAACAGCGCCGCGGCCTTGAATGCGTGAATGGGCTTGAAGTCGTCGGGGTACTTTTGCGACTCCCTGATGAAGCAGATCCGGCTCAGCACCTTCTCGTTTTCCCAGGGGTGTTCGCCAAAGACCCGGACATCGCCCGAACTGGCAAAGCCCTGTGCGGTCAGGATTGACATGAGCGTTGTCTTGCCGGCGCCGTTGCGGCCCAGCAGCCCGTAGATCTTATCCGGCTCCAGGGTGAGGCTGACGCCGTCGAGCGCCCTGACGTCACGGTAGTGCCGGGTGAGCTTGTCCACCTGGACGATGGGTGTGATCATGATGCACCTTCCTTGAGCGTTGCGGCCATGGCTGCCATGTCCGGGTTTTGCAGGGCGTTTTCACCGGCCGCCGCGGTTTCGCGGGCCAGCATGGCTGCCAGCTGGCCGCCGTCGATCCCCAGCTTGCGGGCCTCGCGGGCCAGCGGCTGGACGAACTGTTCGTAAAAGTCCTCCCGGCGCCTGCCCACCAGGACGGCCCGGGCACCCGTGGCAACAAACATGCCAATGCCTCTTTTCTTGTACAGGATTCCGTCATCCACCAGCCGGTTGACGCCCTTGGCTGCCGTGGCCGGGTTGATCCGGTGGAACGCGGCGAATTCGTTGGTGGAGGGGACCTGGTCTTCCTCGGCCAGGACGCCGTCGACAATGTCGTTCTCGATCATTTCCGCGATCTGCAGGAAGATCGGCTTGCTGTCATCGATCATTGCCGCACCCCGTCAACCTGGGGCGGAACGCCCCGGCCAGCCACACTGGTTCATTACTCATGTAACTAACCATACAAGTAATGTGGCTGGTGTCAATGGTGCCGCCGGAAATATCGTCCTGTGGGTGGAGGGTACGTTCAGGCAAGTGCCGTAATCTGGGACGGTGATACTTACAGCTTTGAGTGACTCTGCCCTGCCCGCACTCGTGGGGCATGGAGCCGTTCCCGCCCTCGGAATCCTGCCCGACTGGCTGGACCCCATGAAGATTCTGGACAACCCCGCCCTGGGTTTCTGGGTCGTGATCATTGCCTGCGCCATCATCTTTGCCGAGACAGGACTCCTGGTGGGCTTCTTCCTGCCCGGTGACTCGCTGCTGTTCACCGCGGGCCTGCTGGTCAGCACCGGCAAGATGCCCATCAACATTTACGCCCTCATGGGCATGCTCATGGTTTGCGCCTTCGTGGGCAACCAGTTGGGCTACTACATTGGCTACAAGGCCGGGCCGGCCATCTTCAACAAGCCCGACTCCAAGCTGTTCAAGAAGCAGCACGTGGACTCGGCACACGCCTTCTTTGAAAAGCACGGCGGCAAGGCCCTGATCCTGGCCCGCTTTGTCCCGATTGTGCGCACCTTTGTCCCCGTCATTGTGGGCGTGGCCAAGATGGACATGCGCAAGTTCCTGCTCTTCAACGCCATCGGTGCCATCCTGTGGGCCGGCGGCGTGACCTACCTGGGCTACGTCCTGGGCAACAAGGTTCCCTGGGTGCGTGACAACCTGGACATCATCTTCATCGCCATCGTAGCCGTCTCTGTCATCCCGATCGGCATTGAGTTCCTCAAGGCCATGAGCCACCACCGCAAGAAGAAGGCCCAGCAGGCCGACCCCACCGCATAGTTCCTGGCACACAAAAGGCGGGCCGCAGCAATTGCTGCGGCCCGCCTTTTTGTTTCCGGTGGTCGAGCTTTTGTTTCCGGTGGTCGAGCTTGTCGAGACCTGGTCTCGACAAGCTCGACCACCGGAACTTCTAGGACAACGCCTTGATGATGTGCGGGAGCAGGGCGCGGAACGCCTGGCCGCGGTGGCTGATGGCATTCTTTTCCGCGGAGGTCAGCTCGGCGCAGGACTTCTCCAGGCCCAGCGGCTGCAGGATGGGGTCGTAGCCAAAGCCGCCCTCGCCACGCGGTTCGCGCAGCAGGGTGCCGCGCAGGGCGCCCTCCTCGAGTGCGTCAATGCTGCCGTCGGGGCTGGCCAGCACGGCGGCACAGACAAACTGGGCTCCGCGGTGTTCTTCACCGATGTCGCCCAGCTGCGCGAGCAGCAGGTTCAGGTTGGCGGCATCGTCCCCGTGTTTCCCGGCCCAGCGCGCCGAGAAGATGCCGGGGGCCCCGCCCAGGACGTCAACGGCCAGGCCGGAGTCGTCGGCAATGGCCAGGGCGCCGCTGAACTGCGCCACGGCGTGGGCCTTCAGGCGGGCGTTCTCGGCAAAGGTGACCCCTGTTTCGGCGACGTCGGGCGCCTGGATGGCGCCGGCGTCGACCACGTCGGTGTCCACGTCCAGGCCGGGAACCTGTCCGCGCAGCAGCTCACGCAGTTCCCGCAGCTTGCCCTGGTTGTGGGTGGCGAGGACCAGTTTGGGCGCCGCCATCAGCCGGCCAGGGTTTCGCGCTGGATGCGGGCCAGCTCGGTGGTGCCGATCAGGGCCAGGTCCAGGAGTTCGTTGAGCTCGTCACGGTCGAACGGCGCGCCTTCGGCGGTGCCCTGGACCTCGACGAACTTGCCGGAGCCGGTGACAACAACATTCATGTCTGTCTCGGCGCGGACGTCCTCAACGTAGGGCAGGTCCAGCATGGGGACGCCGTCGATGATGCCCACCGAGATGGCGGAAACCGTGTCAATGAGGGGCTGGGCGTTCTTGGCGATCAGCTTGTTTTCCTTGGCGTACGCAATGGCGTCGGCCAGGGCCACATAGGCGCCGGTGATCGCGGCGGTGCGGGTGCCGCCGTCGGCCTGGAGGACGTCGCAGTCCAGGACGATCGTGTTCTCGCCCAGGGCCTTGGTGTCAATGATGGAGCGCAGCGAACGGCCAATCAGGCGGGAGATCTCGTGCGTGCGGCCGCCGATCTTGCCCTTGACGGATTCGCGGGAGTTGCGGGTGTTGGTGGCGCGCGGCAGCATGGCGTATTCGGCAGTGACCCAGCCGGTGCCTTCGCCCTTGAGCCAGCGCGGCACGCCGGGGGTCAGGGATGCGGTGCACAGCACGCGGGTGTTGCCGAATTCGATCAGGGCCGAGCCTTCGGCCTGCTTGGACCAGCCGCGGGTGATGGTGATGTCGCGGAGCTGGTCGTTGGTGCGCCCGTCCGAGCGCAGGGATTCAGAAGTCATGGACTAAGCCTACTGGGCGAGGGACCTGGGCGGTCCCCAACAAAAATGATCCCGGTCCCACCAACTGAGCCCGGAATATCGGTGTCAGTAAGCGGGAACGGGGTCATTTCCGCAGCCGGGGCCTCTTAGCGGCCCTTTGTGGCCAGCTTGAAGTCGCGGCGGGCGCGGAAGAATGCGGCGCCGGCTCCCGTGAAGCACAGGGCCACGGCGGCCAGGCCCAGCAGGATCTGCAGGGTGGTGGCGATCCCGCCCGGCATGGCCAGGCCGATGAACTGGCCCAGCGACAGCACGGCCAGGACGGCGGCGACGATCCGGGCCCAGCCCATGCCCTTCTTGACGAAGATTGCCAGCACCACATAGGCAATGACGGAGACCACGGCGGTGCCGATCACGGTTGCCAGCGAAAAGGCCATGACGGTGTCCAGCATTTCGGGGGTGACGGGGGTGCCCCGCTTGGCGAGCTCCGCTTCAACCTGCGCGCGGACCGTGCTCGAGTTGGCGTTCATGACGCCGAACACGGCCGCGACAACGCTCATGAGGCCTGCCGCGAGCATGAGCCAGAAGACGATGTTCATGACGGGCGGCGCCACGGGGGCCTGGACCGGCTGGTAGTCGGGTGTTCCGGGGTTGTAGCGGGGCATGTCAGTCATGGTCGGCATCCTTTGCTCTTGGCGTTCGACGGCGTGGGCCGTCGCCTTGGTGCCTCGATCCTAGCCGGGTCGGGCGGCCAGGCGGATGCTCCTTTTGGAGGATCTTTTGCGTGCTGCGCAGCCTAGATCGTGTAGTGGACACCCGCAACGGCGGCGGCGACGTCGCCGGTGTAGGCGCCGCGGGCCTCCGCGACCACCTTGTTCGTGTCGGTCCAGACAGGGATGTGCGTGAGCAGCAGCCGCTTGACGTTGGCGCGCGTGGCAGCCTCGCCGGCGCGCTTGCCCGTGAGGTGGACATCCTTGATGTGGTCGTCGCGGCCCTCCTCGAAGGCTGCCTCGCACAGGAAGAAGTCGGCATTTTCCGCCGCGTCCTCCAGTCCCTGGCAGCTGTCGGTGTCGCCCGAATAGGCCAGCACGGCCGTGCGGTCAAGCCCGGTGCCGTCGTATTCGGTCACCTCGACGCGCAGCGCGTAGGCCTCCGGGACGGGGTGGTTGACGGCGTAGGGGGTGACCTTGAACGGGCCAACCTCAACGGTCTGTCGTTCCTGCCAGTTGATGAAGTCGAATTCCTCGCGCATGCCGGGGTCCAGGTCCAGCCCGTAGGCGGTGGCGAGGCGGTCGGCGGTTTCCGCCGGCCCCCACACGGAAATCCGGTCGCGGTGCCAGCCGTCAGGGCTCCAGCGCACGGCCACGTGCAGCCCGCACAGGTCCATGCAGTGGTCGGGGTGCAGGTGGCTGAGGAAGATCGCGTCGACGTCCTCAAGGTCCATGTACTTTTGTGCGGCGCCGAGGGCACCGCTGCCCAGGTCAATGAGCACCCGCCAGGGCCGCACGCCGTCGTGCGCCGTCAGCAGATAGCAGGACGCGGGCGACGCCGGCCCGGGAAAGGACCCGCTGCATCCGACAATCGTCAATTTCATGTTTGCTCCCCCGAAGCTGGTCCCGGATAAGACAGTCTGCCCACCGAATTGGCCAAAACAAAATTGGAGACGCGTCCGGGGGCGGCGCCCGGATTGTTTTCGCGTGCGGCGGCCAGCATGTCCTCGGTGATCATGGCCAGCGACGCCGTGGGATAGTGCGCTGCCACGTGGCTGACCTGCTCCACGCCGCGGACCTCAGGGCCCAGGAAGCGCCGGGCCAGGACACCGAATCCGGCGGCGTCGCCCGTGGACAGGAACTGGTGTGTGGGAGGTTCGGTGGAAACACGTTCCAGGTCGTGGCTCACCAGGGCCTTGTAGACATCCTTGGCCGTTTCCTCGGCGCTGGAGACAAGTGTCACAGAGTCGCCCATGACGTAGGAAATCACGCCGGTGAGCAGCGGGTAGTGGGTGCAGCCGAGCACCAGGGTGTCCACGGCTGCGGCCTTCAGCGGGGCCAGGTATTCCTCGGCCGTGGTCAGCAGCTCGGGGCCGGCGGTGATGCCGGACTCCACGAAGCGCACAAAGTCGGGGCAGGCCACCGAGGTGATAGAAAGGTCGGGCGCGGCGGCAAAGGTGTCCTCATAGGCACGCGATCCCACAGTGGCCACTGTTCCGATGACGCCCACCTTGCCGGTGCGGGTGGCCGCCACGGCGCGGCGCACGGCCGGCTGGATGACCTCGATGACGGGGATGCCGTAGCGGGCCGTGTAGCGTTCGCGGGCGTCGCGCAGCACGGCGGCGGAGGCCGAGTTGCAGGCGATGACCAGCAGCTTCACGCCCGAGTCCACCAGCTCATCCATGACGCCCAGCGCATTGGCCCTGACCTCGGCGATGGGCAGCGGCCCGTAGGGGCCTTTGGCGGTGTCGCCCACATACAGGATCGACTCGTTGGGCAACTGGTCAATCACGGCACGGGCAACCGTCAGCCCGCCCACGCCGGAATCAAAGATCCCGATGGCCCGGTCGGAGACGGAAGCCTGCCGCGCGGCGGCGCTGCTGTCCGGGGTGGCTGCTGTGCTTGCTGGATGTGTGCTCATGTTCGCCTCAACAATAGTTGCTTGGGCCCCGCAACACCGTGCAGGCGCGGGTCCCCATGCTGGCTAGTCTTTCCGCGCCAGGCTGGACAGCATGGCCTGGACCAGGCTTTCCTGCAGCCAGGTGACAAAGTTGTACACCAGGCTCAGGTAGCTGTCCACGTCCTCGGCCTGGTCCCAGTCCTGCACCTCGTGGACCTTGTCGGCGTCTTCCTCGCTGCGGATGTCCAGCCTCTCGGCCAGGACCAGGCGGACATCGTTCAGCGCCATGGCCCAGTGCCGGGCAGCTTCCGCATCCAGGACCAGCTTGTCGCTTTCCAGGCCAAGGGAGGCCGCCCGCAGCGCACCGATCTTGCCTTCGCGCAATGAGCGCTCGGTGAGCTGGCGGAACTCAAGGGAGGCAGCGGCGTCGTCCTTCACGGCATCCGGCAACAGGCGCAGCAGGGCCGGGTCGCTGGGGACGCTGACATCCATGTCCAGGCCGATCAGGGCCGCGAGGGGGTCCTCGTGGGCCGGGCTGTCGGGTTCGAGCATGGAGATGATGTCGGAGAAAAGCTTGCGCAGGAGGTCTCGTTCGGCGGATTCCAGGTGTCCGGTGATGCCGCGGCGCCCGGCGGAGAAGGCCTTAGCCACGGGGGCCGCCCTTCTGAACCGTTGCCCACAGGCCGTAGCCGTGCATGGCGGCCGCGTGGGCCTCCATTTTTTCCTTGGACCCGTGTGCCACGGCGGAGCGGCCTTCGGTGTGGACCTGCATCATCAGCTTGGCCGCCTTCGCCTCCGAATAGCCAAAGTAGCTTTGGAAGACATAACTGACGTAGCTCATCAAATTGACCGGATCATTCCACACAATCAATTCCCAGGGGATGTCTGGGGAGATGAGTTCGCTGGTTGTAACTTCCCGGTCTGTTTCCGGGGCTGTGCTGACACTCATGTATCCATTCTAGTGTTGCCCCGATAAAGTAAATTCCGTGACTACGCCAACAAACTGGGGCCACCCCCGGACCTCACTGTTCACCGACCACTATGAGCTGACAATGCTCCAGGCCGCGTTGCACTCGGGTGCGGCCCACCGGCGCAGCGTCTTCGAGGCGTTCGCCAGGCGCCTGCCCGACGGCCGCCGCTACGGCGTGGTGGGCGGAACGGGCCGGCTGTTGGAGGGCCTGGAGCACTTCCGCTTCGGCCCCGAGGAACTGACGTTTCTGGCCAACAACAATGTGGTCAATGACGAAACCCTGTCCTGGCTGGCCGATTTCAAGTTCTCCGGCGACGTCTACGGTTATGCAGAGGGCGAACTTTATTTCCCGAATTCGCCCATCCTGACCATTGAATCCAGCTTTGCCGAGGCGTGCATCCTGGAAACCTATGTGCTCTCGATCCTGAACCACGATTCCGCGATTGCCTCCGCCGCCTCCCGCATGACAGGTGCCGCCGGCGCCCGCCCCTGCATTGAGATGGGCTCGCGCCGCACCCACGAGGAATCCGCCGTGGCCGCCTCGCGCGCCGCCATCATCGCCGGCTTCCACAGCACCTCCAACCTCGAGTCCGGGCTGCGCTACGGCGTCCTGACGCAGGGCACCGCCGCCCACTCCTTCACGCTGCTGCACGATTCCGAGGAGGACGCCTTCCGCGCCCAGCTCGGCTCCATGGGCGCGGGCACCACCCTGCTGGTTGACACGTACGACGTCGAGGCCGCCGTCCGCAAGGCCGTCGCCATTGCGGGCCCCGAGCTGGGCGGCGTCCGGCTGGATTCCGGGGACCTGCTGGCCCAGGCGCGCGACGTCCGGGCCCTGCTGGACTCGCTCGGCAACACGAACACGCGCATCACCGTCACAAGCGACCTCGACGAGTTCGCCATCGCCGCACTGGCCGCAGCCCCCGTGGACTCCTACGGCGTGGGCACCTCCCTGGTCACCGGCTCGGGTGCGCCCACGGCGTCGATGGTGTATAAATTGGTGTCCCGTGAAGGCGACGACGGCGAGTTTGTTTCCGTGGCCAAGGCAGCCAAGAACAAGGCCAGCGTGGGCGGACGCAAGTACGCGCTGCGCCGCCTCAACGGCTCGGGCATCGCCACGAGCGAGGTTGTGGGCATTGGCCACCACCCCGAAAGCGACGACAACGACCGGCCGCTGCTGGCGCATTTCATGCACGACGGCGTGCTCACGCCGGGCTGGACCGGCGCCGAGGGTGTCGTGCGGGCCACCGCCCGCCACGCCGCCTCCATGGCCGAGATGCCAGGTGCCGCCAGGCGCCTGCAGCGCGGGGAACCTGTCATCCCCACCGAATACGAACAAGCAGTACCAGCAGCAAGCTAAAAGGAGCACCCCCATGGCCAAGGCCCTCATCATTGTTGACGTGCAGAACGATTTCTGCGAAGGCGGTTCCCTGGCCGTTGCCGGCGGGGCCGACCTTGCCAGCGAGATCAGTGAACTGCTTGAAAACGCCCATGACCTGGACTTTGTGGTGGCCACCCAGGACTGGCACATCGACCCGGGCACCCACTTCTCCGACACCCCCGACTTCGTCAAGAGCTGGCCAGTGCACTGCGTGGCTGGTTCCAAGGGTGCCGCCCTGCACCGCAACCTGGACACGGAGGACATCGACGCCTACTTCCGCAAGGGCAAGTTTGACGCCGCCTACTCAGGCTTCGACGGACTGCTGGCCCCCGAGGATGAGGTTGCCGTGGGCGAACGCGAGGCCCACGAGGCCGCAGCAGAGGACGGCGAGACCCCGGCGTCGCTGGATGACTGGCTGCGCGAGAACGACGTCGAGGACGTCGTGATTGTGGGCATCGCCACCGAGCACTGCGTCCGGGCCACCGCTCTGGATGCCGTCAACGCCGGCTACAACACCACTGTGCTGCGCGACTACGTTGCCGGGATCGATGACGACGCCGCCGAGGAAGCCCTCGAGGAGCTCGAGGAAGCCGGCGTCGAGGTCAAGTAGCGGCGAACACCCGGTGGTCGAGCCTGTCGAGACCACAAACCGGTGGTCGGGCCTGGGCCCACTGCGGCGAGGGCCCCGCTGCGAGCTTGCGAGCGGTGGGAGCCGCTGGGGAGCGAGACCCGGTGATTCCTCCACAGGCCCGGCCAGCGTCACCACTTTTCACATAGTGTCTCCACGGTGTTCCGACCGCAGCCAACGGGCAGCAGACTGGCCGCATGGCACATGTTTACATACTGCGTTGCAGCGACGGTTCGTACTACGTGGGAAGCACCATCGACCTGGAACGCAGGCTCGTGCAGCACAATGCCGGTGAAGGTGCGGCCTATACACGCCACCGTCTCCCCGTCACGCTGGTGTGGGCCCAGCAATATGACCGGGTCGACACCGCATTTGCGCTGGAGAAGCAGATTCAAGGCTGGAGCCGGGCCAAGAGGGAAGCCCTCATTGAGGGGCGGCTTTCGGATCTGCCGGGCCTGTCCAGGTCTCGACAAGCTCGACCACCGGGGAGCCACTAGCCAGGTCTCGACAGGCTCGACCACCGGGGACAGGCTCGACCACCGGGGAACCACTAGCCAGGTCTCGACAGGCTCGACCACCGGGGAACCAAGCTCGACCACCGGGGAATCCTATTTGCGGCCGATGAACCAGTCCTGCAGCTTCTTCAGGCGCACCTGCAGCTGCGGCTCGTCGGCCTGGGCCACGGCGGGGCCGCCGCAGATACGGCGCAATTCGCTGTGCACCAGCCCGTGCGGCATGCCGGAGCGGGCGCTCCAGGCGGAAACGTTCTTGGCCAGTTCGGCGCGCAGGTCCATGAGCAGGCGGTGGTCCACCAGGGGGGCCGCCTCCGGCTCCGCTGCGGGGGCCTTCTTGCGCTTGCGGGTCTGCTGGTCGGCCTGGCGCTGGCGCAGCAGCACACCCATCTGGTCGGCGTCGAGCAGTCCGGGGATGCCCAGAAAGTCCATTTCATCGTCACTGCCGATGGCCCCGCCGGTGCCGAACTCGCCGCCGTCGAACAAGACCCGGTCAAAGGATGCCTGGGATTCCAGCGCCTCAAACTTGAACTTCTCCAGCGTGTCGGAGGCCTTCTCCTCGCGGTTGGCCTCCTCCATCTCGGCGTCTTCCTCCATGAAGCCGTCCGGATCCTTGTCCGGGCGGTCCAGGGCGTGGTCGCGTTCCAGCTCAAGCTGGTTGGCCAGTTCCATCAGGTTCGGCACCGACGGCAGGAAGATCGACGCCGTCTCCCCCCTCTTCCGGGCACGCACAAAGCGCCCCACGGCCTGGGCAAAGAACAGGGGCGTTGCGGTGGAGGTGGCGTAGACACCCACGGCCAGGCGCGGCACGTCAACGCCTTCGGACACCATGCGCACAGCCACCATCCAGCGCTTGTCGCCGGCCGAGAACGCGTCGATCTTGTCCGAGGCCTTGGCATCGTCGGAGAGAATCACGGTGGGCGAATCGCCGGTGATCTGCTTCAGCTGGGCCGCGTAGGCCCGGGCGTCCTCGTGGTCGGTGGCAATGACGAGCCCGCCGGCATCGGGCACGGCACGGCGCACCTCGGTCAGGCGTTTGTCGGCGGCGGCCAGCACGGCCGGGATCCACTCCCCCTCCGGGTTCAGGGCAGTGCGCCAGGCCTGCGAGGTGATGTCCTTCGTGGTGGCCTCACCGAGGTTTGCCGCCATCTCCTCACCAGCGCTGGTGCGCCAGCGCATCTGGCCTGAATACGCCATGAACATGACGGGGCGGACCACGTGGTCCTTGAGCGCCTCGCCGTAGCCGTACGTGTAGTCGGCCTTGGAACGGCGGATCCCGTCGCGGTCCTCGGCGTATTCAACGAACGGGATGGCCGCCGTGTCGGAGCGGAACGGGGTTCCGGTCAGGGCCAGGCGGCGTGCTGCGGGGTCAAAGGCCTCGCGGATGCCGTCGCCCCAGCTCAGGGCGTCGCCGCCGTGGTGGATCTCATCCATGATGACAAGGGTGCGGGCGGCCTCGGTCTTGGCGCGGTGGAGCATGGGCTTGCTCGCCACCTGCGCGTACGTCACGGCCACGCCGATGAAGCCCTTGCCGTGCCGGCCGTCGGCATTCTTGAAGTTGGGGTCAATCGCGATGCCCACGCGCGCCGCGGCATCCGCCCACTGGCGCTTGAGGTGGTCGGTGGGGGTGACGATTGTGACCCGGTTGATGGCGCCGCGGCTGATCAGCTGCGTGGCGATGTGCAGGGCGAACGTGGTCTTTCCTGCCCCGGGGGTTGCCACGGCCAGAAAGTCCCGCGGATTTTCCGTGAAGTACTTTTCCATGGCCTCTGCCTGCCAGGCACGCAACTTCTGTGCGGTTCCCCAGGCCGCCCGCTCGGGGTAGGCCGGAGGCAGCGACGGGCCACCAAACAAAGTCTCCGTCACGAAATATCCGCCATCCTTGTCACTTCTTCAACGCTTCCGCAGCCAATTCCGGGCACGGCCAATCACGGGCCAATGGCCGTTTTACTTCACGTGTTGCGGGCCCAGGCTAGTTCTTGGGCTTCTTCGGGCCCTTGCCCTTGCCGCCGCCCTCGGGGCGCAGTCCGTCGTAGACCTCTTTGCACTCGGGGCAGACGGGGAACTTCTGGGGGTCGCGCCCGGGCGTCCACACCTTGCCGCACAGGGCCACGACGGGCTCTCCGGTCATGGCCGATTCCATGATCTTTTCCTTGCGCACATAGTGCGAGAAACGCTCGCTGTCGCCCGGTTCAACTTCCTGGCGCAGCTCTTGGCGCTCAATCACCGCAGTGGAGCCGCCGGTCTGGCCGCCGCCGTACGCAGGGTCGTTTTCAAAGGGGTCTGGAGGCAAACTCATGGAATCCATTCTAGCCGCTCGGCGTCCGCGACTCGCCGAAGGGCGCCGCGGCAGTTCGTGATCTGCGCCTTAAAAGCACGACGGCGGGCGGCGAGTCATGTGGGCAACTCGCCGCCCGCCGGGGTGTGTTGCGTTACAGGCCCTGCCACTCCGGCTTGTTGTCGTAGGCGTGGCGGTATGTTGCCGCACCGGCCAGCTTGGAGGCAGCTGCCTCGTCAACAATGATGGTGGCGCGGGGGTGGAACTGCAGGACCGAGGCCGGGCAAGAGGCCGAGACGGGGCCTTCCACAAAGTCGCGGACGGCGTCGGCCTTGCCGGCACCGAAAGCCACCAGGACCACATGGCGGGCATCCATGATGGTGCCCAGGCCCTGGGTCACCACGTGGTGGGGCACCTGGTCAAGGTGGTCGAAGAAGCGCGCGTTGTCCTGGCGCGTCTGCTCGGCCAAGGTCTTGATGCGGGTGCGCGAGGCCAGCGAGGAGCCGGGCTCGTTGAAGCCGATGTGGCCGTTGGTGCCCACGCCCAGGATCTGCAGGTCGATGCCGCCGGCGGCGGCAATGGCGGCCTCGTAGGCCTGGCAGGCGCCGGCGATGTCATTGCTGGAGCCGTCGGGTCCGTGCACATTGGCCGGGGCAACGTCCACGCGGTTGGTGAACTCGCGGCGGATGACCTCGCGGTAGGACTCGTAGTGGCCAACGGGCAGGCCAACGTACTCATCAAGGGCAAAGCCGCTGACTTCGCTAAAGTTCAGGCCGTCCTCGTCGTGGCGGCGGGCCAGCTCATCGTAGATGGGCAGCGGGGAGGAACCCGTGGCCAGGCCGATCACGGCGTTGGGCTTGGTGCGAACCAGGGACTCAATGGAGTCGGCGGCCAGGGCGCCAATTTCCTTGCTGCTCGGGAGGATGATGACCTCCATGAAACACTCTTCCTTTCACGGCCACCATTTGCAGGTGGGCCACATGCTTCGGGGCAGACGGGAACGCAAGTGCAGCAACGCCCCGTCGCCAGCCACCTTGCTCGGCGGCAGGACGGGGCGCTGTTGCCATGCGTCTGCTGTGTAGCTTCAAGCTTATCGAGTGTCAGCGGTCAACAGAAACGGCCTGCAACAATTCAGGTGCACGCCTGTTGTATTCGGCCCCGCCCAGGCGGATTCCCGCCACAACGTAGACGGCACCCAGGACCAGCCCAACGGCCAGGGCGAGCCAGGAAAACACCGGGTTGTCGGCCATGGCCCCAAGCGCCAGGACAATGGCCACGGGGGCGGCCAGCACGGCTGCCCCGGCAAACCCGCCCAGCTGGACCAGCACTGAGCTGAAGTTGTTGCCCGGCTTTGACTTCATGGGGCTGTCGCCCGGCAGGGGGACGTTCATGGTGAACCGGGAGGAGAGCACGCTGGCCATGCCCAGCCCGGCCCCCGTGGCGCCGAGCACCAGCCCCACCGTGCCGGGCAGGCTGGCCCAGTCGCCGGAGATGATGGCGCCCGCCAGGGCGAAAAGAAGGCCCAGTGGCAGGGCCAGGATGCCGGCCGCCGCGGCGCGCCCGGCCCTGTCGGCACGTCCGTCCACGCCGGTGGCCAGGTGAAGGGCAAAGGCCGTGTTGTCGTAGGAGATGTCCGCGGAGATGCTCCAGGCCACCATGAAGGCGGCAAAGGCGCCGCCAAAACCAATGATGGGGCCCAGCGCATCCAGCCCGCTGGCCTGCGACGCGCCAAACACCATGACGAGTGGAATCAGCGGGGCAATAATGAGCCCGGCGCTGTAGCGGGGGTCGCGGATCCAGTAGGTGAGGCAGCGCGCGGCAACGGCGCCGGCGGGGGTCGGCGGGAAGGTGGCGAAGAAGCCCAGCTTGCCGGGGCTGCGCTTGGCACTGCCGGCATAGGCGGGCGTCACGAGGGCCTTGGCCAGGCACACCTTCCAGATCCAGGTCAATGCGGCCAGGGTGGCCAGGGCGATCAGGAACTTAAGCGCCGCCGGGCCAAAGGCGCCTGCGGCAATGTCGGCGGGCACGGCCCAAACCGCTCCCAGGGGGGTCCAGGACAATGTGCCTGCCAGCTGCGGCAGGTACTCGGAGAAGTCACTGATGCCTGAGGAGACGCCGGCGATGATGGGGCCCATGAGCACCAGCGGGACCAGCACCACCATGCCGCTGACGTCCTTGAAGCGGCGCGAGGAGGCCAGGCTGGTGCTGGCCGCCGTGATGGCACGTGAGGCAATCATGCACGTCAACGCACCGAGCGCGCCGCACAGCAGTGCCGCGGCGGCCGCACCCGGATGGCGCCACCAGGCTGCCGCCGTGCCCATCGAGGCAATGAGCGTCACGGCCCCGGGAACGCCGATGAAGCTGGACAGGGCAAGGCCCGCCAGCAGGCTCTTCATGGGAATGGAGTAGGTGGTGAACCGGGCGGGGTCCAGCGTCATGTCAAGGCCCGAGGCCAGCACGGGAACCACGAGCCAGCCCACCAGCAGCGCCGAGCCAGCCAGCACAATGGCGGTGCCGATGGCTTGCGGCTCCCCCACGCTTCCGGCGACGGCCAGCGCCACCAGGGCCGTGGCCAGCATGCCCAGGCCGTACACGCCGGCCAGGATCAGGCCCACGAGTTGCCAGGGGCTGCGCTTGATGGAGTTGCGCAGCAGGGTCAGTTTGAGCCTCAGGAGGTGCGCAACCATTGCAACCCCGCAGTCTGGTTCCGGCCGCCCACAAGTTCCACGAACTTGTCTTCCAGGCTCTGCCCGCCGCGGACCTCCTCCACGGTGCCGGCGGCCAGGACACGCCCGGCGGCAATGACGGCCACGTGGTCGCACATGCGCTGGACCAGGTCCATGACGTGGCTGGAGACAATGACAGTGCCGCCGGAGGCCACATAGTCGTGCAGGATGTCGCGGATGTTGGCCGCGGACACGGGGTCCACCGACTCGAATGGCTCATCCAGGACCAGCAGCCTGGGTGCGTGGATGAGCGCCGAGGCCAGGGCAATCTTCTTCGTCATGCCGGCCGAGTAGTCCACCACCAGGGTGCCGGCGTCCTTGGCCAAATCCAGCGCCTGAAGCAGGTCCTTGACGCGGGCCGCCACGGTGTCCTTGTCCATGCCGCGCAGCAGGCCGGCGTAGCTGACCAGCTGTTCGCCCGTGAGCCGGTCAAAGAGGCGGACACCGTCGGGCAGCAGGCCCATGAGGCGTTTGGCCGCAAGCGGCTGCGCCCAGACGTCCACGCCGTGGACAGTGACCGCCCCGGCGTCGGGGCGCAGCAGCCCCGTGGCCATGGAAAGGGAGGTGGTCTTGCCGGCGCCGTTGGGTCCCACAAGCCCGTAGAAGGAACCCGCCGGGACGTCCAGGTCGATCCCGTCCACTGCCACCTTGGCGCCGAAGCGCTTGGACAAGCCGCGGATGGACAGGGCCGGCGGGAGCCCGGCGCCGGGAGGCTGGATCGCTGTGTTGGTCATGCAGCCACCCTAACAATCCGCATGGCCCGTGTGACCCATCCCAAAGGATGAGTTTGCCGGCAGGCAAAAGGGCGGCCGCCACAATTGTGGCGGCCGCCCCTGGCGGTTGCTGCTGGTGCCAGCGCTGACTAGAACAGCGCTCGGGCCAGGGCCTGGCGGGATGCCGAGACGCGCGGATCCGAGACCCCGACCACGTCGTACAGCTCCAGCAGGCGCACCCGGACGGTGTCCCGTTCGGGGCCGAAGTGGGTGCCAATGTAGCCCACGAGCCGGGCCAGGGCGTCCTCCACATGCCCGCCGGTAACGTCCAGGTCGGCCACGGCCAGCACGGCCTCCAGGTCATCCGGATCCCCTGCGGCCCGGGCACGGAGCTCCTCGGCCTGCACCACGTTGATTTGGGCTGTGCGACCCATGAGGTGGACCTGGGCCAGGCCAATCTTGGCGTCGGTGTCGTTGGGCTTTTCCGCCAGCGCCTTCTCGTAGCTGGCTGCGGCCGCGTCGAGGTCACCGGCGTCGATCGCGTCGCGGGCGGCCTGGTGCAGGGGCGGCAGCGGCGGCTCCTGCGCCTCGGCGGCCGGGTCCTGGGCACCGCCGAGGTTGCCGGTGACGCCGTTGCTGGCGGCCACCTTGAGCAGTTCCGTGAGGAACTCCCGGATCTGCTCCTCGGGGATTTCGCCCTCGAACATGGGCACGGGCTGGCCGTTGATCAGGGCGATCGTGGTGGGCACGGCCGTGGCGCCGAATGCCTGGGCAATTTGCGGGCTGGAATCCACGTCCACGCGGCCCAGGGCAATCTTGCCGCCCTGCTCGTTCATGAGGCGTTCAAGCACGGCGGTCAGCTGCATCGAGAGGTTGGAGCGGGCCGAGCCCAGCGCAACCACAACGGGCACCTTCTGGGAGAGCTGGACAAATTCCTGGAAACTTTGCTCGTTCACGTCCACGGCGTACGGCGAACCGCCGGAGGGCGCCCCGGCCGGGGCCGTGGCGCGGTTCTTCAGGGCTGAAAGGTCGACGGCGCCGCGCAGGTTGATCCCGGGCGCTGGGTTGGGCGGCATGGGGGTGTTTTGACTCATGGATTCACTCTAACTGGGCAGGCCCGCAGGAAATGGCATCTCGCCGCGGGTGAAACTGGCTGTGGCAGGCAGGGACGCCCCGAGGGGCGCCCCTGCCTGCCACGTGACTACTTGAACGAACCGCCCACAAGGGCCCGGGTGGCCGAGAGGATCGTGATCTTTCCGTCGGCCGTCGGCGGGATGTACATGACCACGGGCTCGGCGTAGTTGAGCTTGAAGCCCTTGGTGGTTTCCCGTCCGCCGGTGAACACAGCCGCATCCTCGCCCACCGTCAAGGTGGCATCTGCCTTGCTGGTTGCATCGATGCCGAAGGTGTTATCGACTACCACCATGGCGCCGCCGTCGGCCGTGCGCAGCGACACCGCAGTGTCAAGGTTGCCTGTGTGGCTGAACACGTAGCTGGCATCCTTGGCGCCTTCGGAGACCTTCTTTTGCAGGTCGAAGACGCTCGTGATGTACACGCTGTCGTTGAAGGATGCCTTGAACTTGCTGTCCTCCTTGGTCAGCCTGTCACTCAGCGCGGCGATGGCGGCCTTGGGGCTCATGAGCAGCCCCGTGGCGGAATCCAGCGGCACCGCGGCGGTGCCCTCCTTGTCCACGCCGGGGAATGTCTGTCCGGGCAGCAGCGGGGTGGCGTTGCTGAGCTTGTAGTTTTCCCGTGCACTTGCCTGCACCAGCGTCAGCAACTGCGGCAGGGTGTTCTTCTCACCCTGGGTGACAAACATGGCTGTGCGGGGCCAGCCCTCGGTGGTGGAGACCACGCGGGCCAGCAGCGGCGTGCCGCTGACCGGCTCGGGCGCGGCCTGGGCGGAAACCGTGGCACGGATCTTGTAGTTGGCAGTGCGCATCGCCAGGGCCATCCCCGCAACGCGAGGTTCCAGCACCTTGGCGTTCTTGGCGTTGTCGCCTGAAGCCACCGCAGTGGCAACGGCGGCGGCAATCCGCTCCACCTGGCTGTCCAGCAAGTTGGGGAACCCGGGTGCGGCGTTGGCTTCGGCCGTTGCACTGGCGGAAGGTGCGGGCGCGCTCGGCGAGGCGGTGTCATCGGCTGCCATGGCGGGGCCCACGCTGCCGGCCATCAGGACGGCGGCAAACGCTGCACCCCAGCGGAGCCGGCCCATGGTGTTCTTGCCGCCTTCCTTGGGGTTGTTGCCGGAGGGCTTGGCGTCCTTGGTGCTGGACTCCTTGGCGGCTCCGCCGCCGGATCCGGCGTCCGGTCCGTCGTCCTTGCCCTTGGAGTCGTCCTTGCCGGCGTCCTTGGACTTGCCGGCGTCGTCCTTGCCGGCGTCGGCGGTTTCAGTCACGTCGGCCTCAGCCGTCGCGGCGGAGGCCGCTGCCGGCCCGGTGCCCCGCAGGGAGCTGGGCAGCGCCGAGGCGGCGTCGGTGGGGATGGCGGCCGTGGCCGGGCCGGCGGCCGCCCCGGAACCGGGCTTGCCGGCGTCGTCCTTGGCGGCCCTGCCGGCTTCGGCGATCGTGGCCGGAGCAGGCGCCGCAGCGGCGCCCCTGCGGGCGGCAACAATCTTTTCAACCTCGAGGGCGCCCGTCGCGGGGTCGGCGGGCACGCGGCCGGCGGCACGGCGGCCAACGGCAGCCTCGGCGCCCTTGGGGGGTCGCGGTGCCAACAGGAACAGCAGTGCGGCCAGGGCCAGCAGCGCCGATCCAATCACCATGAGCGGCACGGCCCAGGGGGTGCCGGCCTCGTTGTCCACTGTCATGGAAATGTTCGTGGGGGCCGGGGCCTTGCCGTCGGAGGACAGCAGCAGGGCCCAGTCACCGTGACCGGGTGCCTGCCACGTGTACGTCATTTCCCCTGTGGCTTTCTCTTCGCTGACCCACATGTCCGAGCCCGCGGGGTTCGGCACACTTTCGGTGCCCTTCACGCTCTCTGTGGTGAGGGTCGTGAAGTCCGCGTCGGGGGCACCAAACTTCGTGTATGAGGCGTCGCCGACCCAGCCGGCGATGTCGCGCTCACGCGCCACGGCAAGCTGGATGGGGCCGTCGCTCTTGATGGTCAAGGTGAATTTGCCGTCACGGGTCTTGAGCAGCTCGGGGCTCACCACTGTCAGCGGCGCGGGGGCCACATCGGCGGGAACGGAGGTTGTGAGCATGGCTGGCGGCAGCCAGATGGTGCGCTGGCCAATGCCCAGGCCCAACACGATCAGGCCCAGAACGGCCAGGACGATAGCAATTTTTAAACGCAAGTACTTACCTAACATCGGCGGATTACTGCTGCGGTCGTTACTTCAAGGGTAACCGAACCGTTATCTTTAGGGCATGTTCCATTGACTTTTCTCACGTTTTCCGTTTCCTGGATGGCGGGGCCGCGCGCCCGGCGCTGATACTGTCGAGTCACCATTGAGAGTGGCGACACACCCTGTGCGCCGCACCTGAACCGAAGGCATGCACCGTGAGCCCGTCCCCTGAAACCTTCCCCGCCAGCCCCGCATCCGGGGAGCCAGCCGAGCAGGCAGGGGTCGATGATGTGGCCTCCCCCGGCGAATCAGCGGATGACGCCGCATCTGCCCAGGCTGCCGGGCACACGCCGGGCGGCGAAGAGGCAGGGTCCGAACGGCCCAGCCCCGCCTCGGCACCCCGGGGTGTGCGGGCCTGGGCGTTGAACTTGCTGCACCAGCCGCTTCCGGGTGCACAGCCGCGCGTTCGCTTTGACCTGCCCAGCGATCCGGATGGGCCCAGTGCCGAGGCCGCCGCCGGCACAGCCGAGAACGTCTCCACCGGCGGGCTGTTCCGCCACCCCATCTACTTTGGCTTCATGGGCACCGTGGGCGTGGGCATTGCGCTGTTCCTGAGCTACATGCTGGCCAACACCGAATCCCTGCTGCTGTGGATTGTCACGGCACTGTTCATTGCGCTGGGCCTGGACCCCGTGGTCCGCTGGCTGGAAAAGCGCCGTGTGCCGCGCCCGCTGGGCATTGTGCTGGTCCTTGCGGCCCTGCTCGGCCTGGTGGCCATCTTCTTCGCCACGCTGATCCCCACCATCATCGAGCAGACCACCCAGATTGTTAACAAGGCGCCCATCTGGATCCGGGACTTCCTGAACTCCGATTTCTTCAAGCAGCTTGATGTGCAGTACCACGTGCTGGACACCATCAACGACCAGGTGGCCAAGTTCTTCCAGGACGCCCAGGCTGTGGGCGGCATCTTCGGCGGCGTGGTGGGCGTGGGCACCACGATTGCCAACGGCCTGTTCGGCACGCTGATCGTGCTGGTGCTGAGCCTGTACTTCCTGGCGTCGCTGCCTGCCATGAAGAAGTGGAGCTACCGCCTGGCGCCCCGTTCACGCCGTGCCCGCGTTGAGGAACTGAGCGAGGAGATCACCCGCGGGGTGGGCAACTACGTGATCGGGCAGGTCTGCGTGGCGTTCCTGAACGCGACATTCGCGTTCATTGTCATGTCCATCCTGGGCATCCCCTTCAGCGTGCTGCTGGCCTTCGTGGTGGCCCTGCTGGCCTTCATTCCCCTGGTCGGCGGCATGATCGCCGCCATTGTGGTCATTGCGGTCAGCCTCACGGCAGGCTGGCAGACGGCTGTCATCTACGCGATCTGCTACATGGCCTACCTGCAGTTTGAGGCCTACTTTGTCTCGCCGCGCATCATGCAGAAAGCCGTTGCCGTGCCGGGCGCCGTGGCCGTGATTTCAGTGATTGCCGGTGGCAGCCTGCTGGGCGTGCTGGGCGCGCTGATCGCCATCCCCACGGCGGCCGCCGTCATGCTCCTGGTCAAGGAAGTCTTCATCGCCCGGCAGGACAAGCACTGACCGGCTGCCGCCGCGCCGTCGCCTAGGGAAGTGCGGCCACCGGGCCGGCCCACTCCCCGGGCAGCTGCACCGGGGTGCCCAGCACGCTCGAGGCAATTTCATCCAGGGCCCGGGCCGCATACTTCTCCCCCACCCACAGGTGCTTGGCCCCGGCAACGGGGACCATCCTGGCCTGCGGCACCAGGGCGAACCGCCCGGCGGCGGCTGCGGGCTGCAGGTAGTCGTCGTGTTCGGGCACCAGCACTGTCATCGGCTTGCCGTAGGCGGCCCATGCTGCAAGGTCG
This sequence comes from Arthrobacter sp. HY1533, assembly GCF_027568515.1. Lineage (GTDB taxonomy): Bacteria > Actinomycetota > Actinomycetes > Actinomycetales > Micrococcaceae > Specibacter. The sequence goes on from NZ_JANKZF010000002.1 coordinate 45,135, forward strand.
GCGTCAACGGCCCGGTGCAGCGGCGGTGACAGCAGCACTGCCCCCTCAACCTGTTCCGAGACCGGGGCCGCGGCGCCGTACTTGAGCACCAGCTCGGTGCCGAACGACCAGCCCACGAGCCAGCGGTTGGGCAGGCCGCGGTCCACGGCAAACTGCACGGCGGCCTCAACGTCCAGGCGCTCGCCAATCCCCTCTTCAAAGGTGCCGCCGCTGGTTCCGCGCGGCGAACTTGTGCCGCGGGTGTTGAAGCGCAGCACGGCAATGCCGGCCAGCGCCGGCAGCCGGTAGGAAGCCTTCTTGTAGACGTGCGAATCCATGAATCCGCCGTGGGTGGGCAGCGGGTGCAGGGTCACCAGCGTGGCCCGGACCGGGCCGTGGGCGGGCAGGGCCAGCTCTCCCACCAGGGTCAGGCCGTCGGCCGTGGTGATCTCAATGTTTTCCCGCCGGGCGGGCAGGATGGTGGCGGCACGGACGGCAACGGGGGCGCCTGAATCAACAAAGTCCAGGGCGGCGGGATCAAAAACCATGCCTTCCAGACTACCGGGCCCGCGCGGAGGCTCTGCGCCGCGCGGTGGCCCGGCAACTACCGGTAGCGGTAGCTGCGGCCCCGCCAGCAGTTGCTGTGCCAGTGGCGGCGGTCGCGAAGGCCTGCGTCTGCGCCGAAAAGGGCGTCTTCCTGCCACACCACAAGGTGCGCCACTCCTGGCAGCACGGGCCGGTGGCAGCCGGGGCACGTGTAGGTTTTTTGGGCGTTGCCGGCCGTGATGCTCCGCACAGCCCAGACCCCGTCGGGGGCGGACTCGGTGGTGGGGACGCCCATGCGCACCCGGTTGAGATCGGGCTCGCCGTCCCCAGCTGCACCCCTGGCCTTGGCGGGGCGGCGGCGTGGGTGGTTCGAGCGGGGCATGCCTTCCATTGTGCCGCACCCGGGACCGGCGGCGCGAAGCGGCTAGAGTGGAGGGCGTGCGTTTAGTGATTGCCAAGTGCTCCGTCGACTACGTCGGACGCCTCAAAGCCCATCTTCCCCTCGCCGTCCGGCTCCTGCTGGTCAAGGCCGACGGCTCCGTCCTGGTCCATTCCGACGGCGGTTCCTACAAGCCGCTGAACTGGATGAGCCCGCCGGCCACCCTGCGCACCGTGGGCCCCGACGAGGCCGAACTGGAGGAAGGCGTCATCTCCCAGTGGATCGTGCGCTCCACCAAGGCCGACGAGCAGCTCATCATCAACATCTACGAGGAGCTGCAGGAGTCCAGCCATGACCTGGGCGTGGATCCCGGCCTGATCAAGGACGGCGTTGAGGCCGACCTGCAGCGGCTCCTGGCGGAACAGATCGACCTTCTCGGAGCCGGCTTCACACTCATCCGGCGCGAGTACTTCACCGCGATCGGCCCCGTGGACATCCTGGCCCGTGATTCCAACGGCGCCACCGTGGCCATCGAGCTCAAGCGCCGGGGCGACATTGACGGCGTCGAACAGCTCACCCGCTACCTGGAACTGCTCAACCGCGACCCGCTGCTGGCCCCCGTGCGCGGCATCTTTGCAGCCCAGCAGATCAAGCCGCAGGCCAAGACGCTCGCCACCGACCGCGGCATCGAGTGCAAGACCCTTGACTATGACGCCATGCGCGGCGTGGACGACAGCGCGTCCCGCCTGTTCTAGCGCGGCTGGATAGACTTGGGGCATGACTGAACCCACCTCCGCGCCCGTGTCCGAAAAATTCCTGATCCAAGGTGCCGTCGCCACCGACCACGGCATTGTTGAGGGCGGACTGCTCGCCATTGACGGCGACCGGATTGTGTATGCGGGGCGTGCAGACCACTTCGACGAGCCCGGATTCGGCGCGGCCGAGCTGGACGCGGCCAACATCATTTCCCTGCCGTCCGGCCACATGCTGCTGCCGGGCCTTGTGGACGTGCACAACCACGGCGGCAACGGCGGGGACTTCCCCAGCGGCGATGAAGCCTCCGCGCGCAAGGCCGTGGACTTCCTGCACCGCGCCGGCACCACCACGCTGCTGGCCAGCATGGTCACCGCCTCACCCGAGGACCTCATCAAGGGCATCCGTGTGTACGCGGGCATGACCGAAGAGGGCCTGGTGGCCGGCATCCACCTTGAGGGCCCCTTCCTGTCCCACGCCCGCTGCGGCGCGCAGAACCCGGCCTTCCTGCTCGACCCCGACCTGGAGCTCATGTCGGCGCTGATCGAGGCGGGCCAGGGCACCATCGCCACCATGACGTACGCCCCCGAGCTGCCGGGCGCCGATGCCCTCGTTGACCTGCTCACGAGCCACGGCATCACCCCCTCCCTGGGACACACGGATTGCGACACCGCCACCGCCGCAGAGTCGCTGGAACAAGCCCGCGAGGGCCTTGACTCCACCGGGTTCGACGGCGTCTCCGGCCGCCCCACCGTCACCCACCTCTTCAACGGCATGCCGCCCATGCACCACCGCTCCCCCGGCCCCGTGGCGGCCTGCCTGCGCATCGCCAAGGCCGGGAATGCCGCCGTCGAGCTCGTGGCCGATGACACCCACCTGGACCCGGAAACCGTCAAGACCGTGTTTGAGCTGGTGGGCTCCGCCAACATCCTGCTGGTCACCGACTCCATGGCGGCCGCGGGCCTGGCCGACGGCCAGTACATGCTGGGGCCCTCGCCCGTGACCGTGTCCAACGGCGTGGCAACGCTGGATGCCACGGGCTCAATCGCCGGCGGCACCGCCACCCTGCTCGACGTCGTCCGGCGCGCCACAGCGGCCGGCGTGCCGTTCAAGGACGCACTGGCCTCGGCCACTGCCGTTCCGGCGGGCGTGCTGGGCATCACCGACGAGGTGGGCCACCTGCGCCGCGGACTGCGCGCCGATGTGCTCATCGTCGATGCCGGGCTGGACCTGCAGCGCGTCATGCGCGCCGGCAAGTGGCTGTCCTAAGTTAACAATTGCGACTCTTTGCCCCTGCCCGTTGACCTTGCATGTGACTCATGCCATGCTTTCATTGCCCGTGTGGCGGCGTCCTGCCAATGGTGGGGCAATACACATGGCAGTACAGCACGGACTTTCATCACAAGGAGAAATGTACATGGCACAGGGAACCGTCAAGTGGTTCAACGCTGAAAAGGGCTTCGGCTTCATCACCCCGGACAACTCCGAGGGCGATGTTTTTGTCCACTACTCGGAAATCCAGGGCCCCGGCTTCAAGACCTTGGATGAGAACGCCCGGGTTGAGTTTGAAATCGGACAGGGTTCCAAGGGTCCGCAGGCCACGGGCGTGAGCGCGCTCTAGGCGGCCACCCAACTTTTTCTCGGATCGGCCCCCGGCACTGCTGCCGGGGGCCGATCTGCGCTTAAGTCCTGCGCAGGAGCCTGGCCACGGAACGCACCGACAGTTCTGGCATGTACGCCTCGCCCACGGCAGCCGCAATGGCCGGCAGGGCCAGCGGGTCCCGGTACATGAGGTACAGCGTGCGGTGGCGGGGCTTGAACCGCGACTTGAACTGGGCCAGCGAGGCAAAGCCGTAAACAGGTTCCAGTGTGCGCGCCAGCAGCGCCAGGATGCGGTCCAGTCCGCCGTCGGCCCCGCCGCTGCCGGACAGCGGCGAACCTGACAGGGAAATGGTCTCCACCGTCTGCGCAAAATGCCGCACGGCCTTGGCAATGAGGTATTCCATGACGCCGTTGAAGGCCGCGGAATCGCGGCGCATGAAGTCCAGCGTCCAGCCCACCACGGCACCTTGAGAGTGCACGGGCAGCCAGCTGGTCACCGCATGGACCTTCCCGGCGGCGTCGATGGCCAGCCCCAGCAGCACGCTGCCGTCCTTGAGCTCCTCCAGCCCGCCCAGCGTGAAGCCGAGCTCCGGCAATGCCTGCCCGGAGACCCAGTCCTCGGAAATCTCGTGGACCTGCGTGCGCTGGCTGGAACTGAGCTCGCTGTAATGGCACCACAGCACCTCAACGCCCAGCTTCTCGGCCTTGTTCAGCGCCGTGCGGATGTTCTGCCAGGCCTTGCCCTTGAAATCCATGGTCTGCACATCCAGCAGCGTTTCGGAGGCAACCTCGATGCGCCGGTGGCCGTGCCGTTCAAGGGCCTCGGCCGGCCCCTCGTTGACGGAGTAGAAGCACGGCGTGAGGGACTCCTCCAGGCAGAAGTCCAAGAAGCCATCCACGGCTTCCTGGCACAGGGACTGGTCCCCGATGGGCCCGCCCACCGTGACCGCCACGCCGTTGTGCGGCTGGTAGGCCACCCCCGCGGTTCCCTCGGCGTTGAACCAGTACTGGTTGCGGGGCCACAGGGCCATCCATGACAACGAGTCGCCGCCTTCGCGCACGAGCCTCCGGGCCTGGCCGGCCGCGTCGGGACCGCTGTGCTGGCGCCGGCTCAGGAACACCGCGAGAATGGCAACTGCGCTGGCCAGCCACAGCAGCGTGCCGCCGAAGCTGAAAAGCAGTTCGGAGAACAGGCCCCTGGGGTACACGCTGGAGGAATAGTTGAAGGCAATGGGCAGCGGCAGCAGGATCCGTGGAATCCCGGCCAGCAGCGAGACCCAGCCCAGCGTGCTGGCCTGCAAGTTGCCCTCGGCGAGCCAGGCGGCCGTGTACAGGCCAAGGAAGGCCAGCAGGATCAGCGGCAGGATCACCAGCAGGCGGCGGCGCAGGGCCGGGTCGGGGTCCACCCGGAAGTGCCGCCGGTTCAGCAGCAGGAGCACGGCAATGGCCAGGGGCACCAGCACCACGGGCAGCAGGTCCACCACCGACTCGTTGATGGTCAGGCTGTGGTGCCCCTTGCGCAGCGACAACCCAACCCCTGCGAACACCTGGAAGTACAGGGCCGAGACCACCCCGATCACCAGCAGCAGGTACACGGTGGCCCACAGGGCCAGGCGGTTGCCCCGGCGCAGGCCCTCGGCGCAAACAAGCTGCAGGACCATGGGCATCAGGGCCAGCAGGTGCCAGCCGGAGCCCAGGTTGTGCAGCACGGCATGGCAGGCGGCCGCGGCGGCATCACAGCTGTCCAGGCCGTGTGCCACTGCCTCATCCTGGCCGGTGATCCAGCCACGGAGCACGGCCAGCGGACCCACCGCCACATGCGCTGCGGCCGCGGCAAAGGGGCCCACGGCAAACACTGCCACCACCACGGCCAGGTTGGTGCGCACCTCGCGGCTCGTGGAGCGGCCCACCACGCCCTGCCCCACGGCGGGGATGGCCAGGCGCCCCAGCACCAGCCCCGACACTGCCCCCAGCAAGATGAAAACATACTGCGCATGGCCCACATACATGCTGAACATGAGGGCGGCAGCGAGCACCAGGACACGGATGCGCCGGCGCCACAACAGGCTGATGGCCTGGCTCGCGGCCATCAGGGCACCCACCGAGGCCGCCGCTGGGCCCAGCAGCATGGCCGGGCCCAGCCCGCTTGGCCGATCGAGCTCCAGGGCGCTGGCCAGCGGCAGCAGCCAGGTGAAGAGCAGGGCCGCTGCCACCTGGACGGTGATGAACACCGCGGCCGTGCGCACCGTGCCGACAGTGGATTCCGCCAGGCCCAGCACCACCCCCAGCACCACCAGGCCCAGCAGCATGGTTCCGGCACCGGAATTCAGCAGGGGCGAGGTGAACATGGTCCACCACAGGCCCCCGCCCAGGTCGGCGGGCTGGTAACCCCACGCCCCGGCCACCGCGGCAGGAATGCGTCCCAGCCCGGTCCCGGACAGTGCATGGACAACGAGCGTGGCGGCCATCAGGGCGGTCGTCATGGGCCTGCGGCGCACCCAGCGCGCAACAGCTGCCACCACGCGCCTGGCGGACGCTGCGCGGCGCCCGGGGGCCACGGCCGGTGCAGTGCCCTCTGGCTCCGTCATGACAGCCCCAGCCGCGGGAACACGAAACGGAAGCCCTGCGGCAGTGCCTCGCTGGCCACGGCCCAGGTGTGGCCGCCCGGGAACGAGGCGCCGCCCGTGGTCATGCCGGCGGCGTCAGCGGCGGCCCGAAGAGTCTTCACATTGGCAGAATACGTTGCATCCTGGGCACCCGCGGCAAACCAGCCGTGGGTTTGCGGATATTTGTGTTCCGCGAGCCAGGTCAGGGGAAGCTGCGCGTCAAACGCCGCGGCGTCACCACCGAAGGCGCGGTCCACTGTCACGCTGCGCTGCACGGCCAGCGCCGGTTCACGCTCGGGTGAAATGGCCATAAAGGTGTGAAACAGCTCGGGGTGCCGTGTGGCCATCTGCAGCGAGCAGGTGCCGCCGTAGGAAAAACCGCCCACAGCCCAGTGCGCGGGGTTGCTGTCCGCGTCCAGGTGGGCCTTGATCCAGGCCGGGACGTCGACTGCCATGTAGGTGTCCGCCCGCCCCAGTGCGGAGTCCATGCACATGGTGTTGGCGTTGTCACTGCCGTTGGGGTCGGGAATGACCACCAGGGGCGCCAAGCCCCTGTGTGCGGCGGCAAAGGCGTCGAGCTGGTGCACCAGGCTCGTGGATCTCAGCCACGATTCAGGCGATCCGGGCTGCCCGGCCACGAGGACCAGCACCGGCAGGATGGGTCGCTTGGCGGCGGCGTAGGCCGGGGGCAGGTACACCACGGCATTGCGGGCCGCCAGGCCAGACTCGGTGCCCGGGATAGGGACGGAGAGCACCCTCCCCTCGGCCGGGAGTCCGGGCGAGGCCTGCCACCTCGCAGCCACTGACGTGCCCATGAACAGGGGCGCACCGGCGTGCTGCAGCGCAGGAGGGGGTTCCTCGATGGCCTGTGGGTGCCGGCCCAGCAGCGCCCCCACCGTGGGGGTGTCCCCGTACATGACGTTCAGCGCCGTGGCGGCAGTGAGAAAAATGACGGCGGTTGAGAGCACCGCCAGAAGCCGCCGGCGCAGGGTTGGCGCGGGCGAGGGGGCAGGCCACGGTGCGGCGGGGACGGTGGCAGCAGCCCGGCGGCGGGTTCCCCGGCGGCGCACCCCGGCCAGCGCCGTCGTGCCGCCCAAGGCCACAGCCCACAGAACCAGGGCCACAACGGCAACAACCCGCAAGGGCAGGTCCTCGGACCAGAGGAAGAAGACGTGGATGGCGGCCCAGCAGGCAATCCACGCCAGCAGGAAGGCGGCAGCTGCGGAGGCTGCCGCGAACAGCAGCCAACGCCCGGACCGCCTGGCCAGCAGGAAGCCAAGCGCAGCGGCGCCCAGCAGGGAAATGGCAACGGGCAGCGGACCGCTGAGCAGATCCAACTCCAGGATCCAGTTCAAGCGTCCGCCGCCCGTGGCAGCTTGCCCCTGCCGCAGGGGCGGAGGGTTGGTGCAAAAGTTCCGGCAGGGAGGGCACCCAAGGTCAGTGCCAAGTCCCCGCACCGGTGTGCGGCCCGGCCTCAAGCCACGAGGAAAGGCCCGCATAGGCGCCGAACTTCATGGCCAGGAGAATCTCACGGTTCTCATAGGAGAGCACCACGATCACCGTCCCGGGCGGAACCCGCGTCAGCTCCCGTTCGCTGGGCTCCCGCCGGCCCACCAGCACGATCTTGCTCCGTGCCATGGTGCGGGCCGGGAGGGGGCTTAACGAAAGGAGCCGGACCCACTCGAGGCCCGACTCCTTGTAACGGCAAACCCCCATTGCCCAGCGGTTGTCCGCTGTGGAAATGGAGGCATCCACCGTGCCCAGGGCGCGCCGCAACATTGTGCGGCGCACCCCGAACAGGCACAGTGCAAATACTACCAGCCCGAATGCTCCGGCCAGTGCGATGAACGGCGTACCGAGTTCGTTCATCAATTGATTGCTAGCGAATCCCAGCGCCAGACGTTGCGCCGTCCTTCAACTGCGCATTGTCGGCAACGATGACCACCCGGTTGTTGTCAACCGAGAAGAAGCCGCCGTCCACCTCTACAGAGAAGCGTGATTCACCAACAGGAGCGATCTCCAGCAAGCCCGGCGCCAAAACCGCGAGCAGCGGGGAGTGACCGGGCAGGATGCCAATCTCGCCCTCGCTGGTGAACCCCTTGACAAGGGTCGCCGCACCGGACCACACGAAGTGGTCCGCAGCTACGATTTCAACTTCGAGGTCAGCCATGGCTACTTGGTCGATTCCTGGATCTTGGCCCACTGGCGCTCAACATCATCCATGCCGCCGATGTTGAAGAACGCCTGCTCGGCAATGTGGTCCACGTCGCCGTTGCAGATCGCGGAGAAGCCTTCAATGGTGTCCGCAATGGAAACCGTGGAGCCTTCGACGCCGGTGAACTGCTTGGCAGTGTAGGTGTTCTGCGAGAGGAACTGCTGGATGCGGCGGGCACGGGCCACGACGATCTTGTCCTCTTCACCGAGCTCGTCGATGCCGAGGATCGCGATGATGTCCTGCAGTTCCTTGTTCTTCTGCAGGATCTGCTTGACACGCACTGCGGTGTCGTAGTGGGCCTGGCCCACGTACTGCGGGTCAAGGATGCGTGACGTGGAGGTCAGCGGATCGATGGCCGGGTACAGGCCACGTGAAGCGATTTCACGGGAAAGTTCCGTGGTCGCATCCAGGTGGGCGAAGGTCGCGGCCGGGGCCGGGTCCGTGTAGTCATCAGCAGGCACGTAAACGGCCTGCATGGACGTGATGGAGTGACCCTTGGTCGAGGTGATGCGCTCCTGCAGGAGACCCATCTCATCGGCCAGGTTGGGCTGGTAACCCACAGCTGAAGGCATGCGGCCCAGCAGCGTGGAAACCTCGGAACCGGCCTGTGTGAAACGGAAGATGTTGTCGATGAAGAGCAACACGTCCTGGTTCTGCACATCGCGGAAGTACTCGGCCATGGTCAGCGCCGACAGGGCAACGCGCAGACGCGTTCCCGGCGGCTCATCCATCTGGCCGAAGACCAGTGCGGTGTCCTTGAGAACACCTGCCTCTTCCATTTCGACCCAGAGGTCGTTGCCTTCACGGGTACGCTCGCCAACACCGGCGAATACCGAGGTACCACCGAAGTTGCGTGCAACACGGGTGATCATTTCCTGGATCAGAACCGTCTTGCCAACACCGGCGCCGCCGAAGAGGCCAATCTTTCCACCCTTGATGTAGGGGGTCAGAAGGTCAATGGACTTGATGCCCGTCTCGAGCATCTCCGTGGAGCCCTCGAGGGTTGCAAATGCCGGGGGCTTGCGGTGGATGGGCCAGCGCTCGGAAATGTTCAGTTCCGATTCCTTCACATCGAGGGGCTCGCCCAAGACGTTGAAGATGTGGCCCTTGACGCCGTCGCCAACCGGCACGGAAATGGGCCGGCCCAGATCCTGCACGGCGGTGCCGCGGACAAGTCCGTCGGTGGCCTGCAGGGAGATGGCGCGGATCAGGCCGTCTCCGAGGTGCTGGGAGGTTTCGAAGGTGATGGTCTTGGTCTCACCGTTGAGAGTGATCTCGGTGGTGAGTGCATTGTAAATGGCGGGAAGGCCGTCAACCGGGAATTCGACGTCGACAACCGGGCCGATAACGCGCGCAATGCGGCCTGTGGCACCGGCCTTCGCTGCGGTTCCCTGCTCGTTGAGTTGGGCAGTCATCTCTCTCACTTCACTTGTGTAGATGGCATTGAATAAGTATGAATTGGGCTGCTAAGAGGCGTTGAGCGCGTCAGCGCCCGCAACAATCTCGGAGAGCTCCTGCGTAACTTCAGCCTGCCGGGCGTTGTTACGAAGACGCGTGTACTTCTTGATCAAGTCGTTGGCGTTGTCGCCTGCGGACTTCATGGCCCGCTGGCGTGCCGCGAGCTCGGAAGCTGCTGCCTGCAATAGCGCGGAGAAGATGCGTGACTCGATGTACCGCGGCAACAGGGCGTCAAGGACGTCCTCCGGCCGGGGCTCGAACTCGTACAGCGGCAGCAGGTCGGCTGAAGACTCGACTTCTTCTTCAACAACTTCCAGCGGCAGCAGACGAATCACTGTCGGTTCCTGGACGACCATTGACTTGAACTGGGTGTAAACGACGTGGATTTCATCCACGCCACCCTCTTCAAAGTCAGTGGCGAAGTCGGCCAGCAAAGCTTCGCGAAGTTCGCGTGCAGTTTCAAACTCCGGCGCGTCGGTTCCACCGGTCCACACCTTGGCGTAGTCGCGGCCACGGAAGTCGAAGTACGCCTGCGCCTTGCGGCCGACCAGGTAGGTCGTGACGTCTTTTCCTTCTTCGTGCAGCAACTCGATAAGGTGCTCTGCCTGCTTCAAAACGCTGGCAGAGTAGGATCCGGCAAGACCACGGTCGGAAGTCATCACCAATACTGCGGCCCGGCGGATTGACTCCGGCTCGGTTGTCAGCGGGTGGTCGACCTCGGACTGGGACGCAACGGCAGAAACGGCACGGGTGATCGCATTGGAGTACGGCAACGAAGCCGCGACACGCGTGCGTGCCTTTCCAATACGGGACGTAGCGATCAGTTCCATCGCCTTGAAGATCTTTTGCATCGACGTGGTCGAGGCGATCTTCTGGCGGTAGACCCGGATCTGGGCTCCCATGTTTGTCCTTTCCTTATCCTTGTTCGGGTTGTTGGCCCCTACAGGGGGGCCCCACCCGCCGCAGGGGGGTGTGGCGCCGGGTTGGTGTAA